>CAVSOF010000013.1:0-216763 GCA_963729425.1 uncultured Alphaproteobacteria bacterium
CGCTGGTCAGGCCCGCTCGGTCCGCAGGTAGGTTCGCATCCCGTAGATCAGCGGCGCGCCCGCCTCCTCGACGCGGACCGCTCGGACGGCTCCGATCATGACGTGGTGCGTGCCGACGAGATCGGCGGACTGCACCTCGCAGTCGAACGCCGCAAGCGCGCGCAGGATCGGCGCGCCGGTGGCGAGGACGTCCCAGTCGACGGTCGCGAACCGGTCGCCGGACGGCGCCTCGGCCCGGCCCGAGAAGACGTCGGCCATGTCCTGCTGCGCGGCCTCGAGCACGTTCACCGCGAAGCAGCCGTTGGCGAGGATCGGGGTCGCGGCCGACGCGCCGCGATTGATGCACACCAGCATCGTCGGCGCGTCGCCGTCCGCCGACACGCTCGTCATCGCGGAAACGGTGACGCCCGCCCGCCCGCCGGGGCCGTCGGTCGTGACCACGCTGACCGTGGCGGCGGCGCGCGACATGGCGTGGACGAACTGGTCGCGCAGGGTCTGTTCGGGCATGATCGTCTCGTAACCTATCCCGCCGCGCTGTCGAGGGTCGACCGCGCCTGCGACGATTGCTCCGGCGGGGCCGCCGTGATGTGATCCCTCGACGGCAGGGGGAGGGATCGCGATGGCGCTGCAGGACGCGAAGGATCAGGTCGACGGCGCCTTCGCGCGGGACGGCGCGCGGGGGCTCGCCTTCGAGAACGCGTTCGGCGGGGCGACGTCGATCTTCCGGCGAACCTATGCGAAGGACCTGACGGGCTACGACCTCGCGATCACCGGCGTCCCGTTCGACCAAGCGGTCACGCATCGGCCCGGCGCGCGGTTCGGGCCGCGGGCGATCCGCGAGGCGAGCGCGTTGCAGCCGTTCGACCCGCCCTACGGCTGGGACGGCTATTCGCCGCTCGAGGCGCTGGCGATCGCGGATCACGGCGATCTCGGATTCGACTATGCCCGGGTGGCCGACTTCCCGGCGGCGCTCCGAGCGCATGTCGCCGGCATCCTCGCGCAAGGTGCCGGGTGTATCGTAATGGGCGGCGACCATTACGTCAGCTTCCCGACGCTGCAGGCCCATGCGGAGGTGCACGGATCGCTGTCGCTCGTGCATTTCGACGCGCACAGCGACACCTGGCCCGACGACGACATGGACCGGATCGACCATGGGACGATGTTCTACAAGGCGGTGAAGACCGGGGTGATCGATCCCGCAAGCTCGGTTCAGGTGGGCATCCGGACGGTGAACCCGGACACGATGGGGGTGACGACGATCGACGCGCGGGCGGTGCACGAGGCGCCGCCGGGCTCCGTCGCGCGACGCATCCGCGAGGTAGTGGGTGATCGACCGACCTACGTGACGTTCGACATCGACTGCCTCGACCCGGCTTTCGCGCCGGGGACCGGCACGCCCGTCTGGGGCGGGCTCAGCTCGGCGCAGGCGGCGGCGATCCTGCGCGACCTGGCCGGGACGAACGTCGTCGGCGGGGACGTCGTCGAAGTGTCGCCGTCCTACGACCCATCCGGGGCGACGGCGATCGCGGCCGCGCACGTGGTCATGGAACTCTGCTGCCTATGGGGCTGGAACCGGAGATAGCGGCGCTACCCGCGCGACGAGATGCCTTGGATACATCTGCCCGTTGGCCGGAGGCGGTCGCCGAGCAGCGGGAGGATACGGCGACGGAGGACGAGGCCGCCGCCGTCAAAGATCGCCTCGTTCGACTAGCGCGCGAAGCGGCGGCGGCGGGCCATGCCGAGAACCCCGAGGCCACCGAGCAGGAAGAACGCCGAGGCGGGCAGGGGGACGGCGGACAGCGTCGCCGCAACCGGCGCGGCCGTGACCGTGATCGCGTCGATGTCGTAGCCGTCCCGGCCCTTCTTGCGCGGCGAGGTGTCGACCATCGCGAGGAAGCGATAGGCGCCGTCGAAGCTCAGCGACGCGGCCTCCGTGGCGTTCGAGATTTCGCCGACGCGGGTAAACGCGCTGGCGTCGAACGTGGTCGAGCCCGCCGTGAAGACGTTGCCGACGTAGATCACCGCCCGCTCGACGTAGCCCGCCCGCTTGCCGAAGGTGACTTCGAGAAAGCTGGCCGGGCCGACGAAGGCCTGTCCGAAGGAGAAGACCGCCGCGCCGCCGAGGCCGAGCGACAGGAACTTGCCGTCGGCCGCGCCGAGCGCGTTCGCGCCGTTGCCGCGGTCCCCCTTCACGCCCGCCCCCTGGAACGTGGTCACCGAGGTCGCGTTGATGGTCGCGGCGGATGCGGCGCCCCCGAGCGACAGGATGGCGGCGGCGACGAGCGGGGCGAATCTGGCGAACATCGTGGGATCCTCGAGATAGACTGGAACGGTTCAGGAACATCCGACCGTGTCGCGGCTCTATCGCAGGGATTCCCTAACGAAGGATCAACGCGGGGCCGGTTTCTCGAACCCGACCCCGCGCTTCGTCACTCCGCCGCCTGGACCGGCGTGTCCTCGGTCACCGGGATCGCGACTTGCGGCTTGGGCGACGCGGCGCAGGCGCGCACGCCCGCGGCGTAGTCTGGATGGACGCGGGCGAGGACGGCGTACCAGCGTTCCTTCACCGCCTCCGAGCACGGCGCCATCGCTGCGGCCATGTTCGAGTGAAGCCGGTCGCGCTCGCCCTGGTCGAACACCTCCATGTAGAGCGCCCGCGGCTGCACGAAGTCGACCTCCGAGACCTCCTGCGGGTAGCGGAACGCCTCGGGGTCGATCCTCAGCGGCGGCTCCTGCACCGAGGGGTCGGCCACGGGGCCGTCGTACTGGTTCGGCTCGTAGTAGGCGTCGGGATTGCCGAAATCGTTGGTGAAGAACCGCATCGCGCCGTCCTTGTGGTAGTGCCGCACCTTGGCCGCGTGCGGCATGTTCGCCGGCAGCGCCTCGTAATGCGTCCCCAGCCGGTAGCGATGCGCGTCGGCGTAGGACCAGACCCGCGCTTGCAGCATCTTGTCGGGGCTGAATCCGATCCCAGGCACCACGTTCGAGGGCGAGTAGGCGGCGTTCTCGACGAGCTGCCAGTAGTTCTCCGGCACCCGGTCGAGCGTGAGCTTGCCGACCTCGATCAGCGGGAAGTCGGCATGCGGCCAGACCTTGGTGAGGTCGAACGGGTTGTAGGCCTGCTTGCCCGCATCCTCCTCCGACATGACCTGGATGTGCATCGTCCAGGACGGGGCCTGCCCCTCCTCGATCGCGTTCCAGAGGTCCTCCTGGTAGCTCTCGCGGGTCTTGCCGATCAGCGTCTCGGCTTCGGCGTTGGTGTAGTGCGCGTGGCCCTGATCCGTCTTGAAGTGGAACTTGACCCAGACGCGCTCGCCCGCCTCGTTCCACATCGAGAACGTGTGGCTGCCGTAGCCGTTCATGTGCATCGGATTGGTCGGGATGCCGCGGTCGGACATCAGGATCGTGACCTGGTGCACGCTCTCGGGCTGCGCGGCCCAGAAGTCGAACATCGCCTCGGGCGAGCGCATGTTGGTCTTGGGGTGGCGCTTCTGGGTTCGGATGAAGTCGGGGAACTTGTAGGCGTCGCGCACGAAGAAGATGGGCGTGTTGTTGCCCACCATGTCCCAGTTGCCCTCGTCGGTGTAGAACTTGAGTGAGAAGCCTCGGACGTCGCGCTCGGCATCGGCCGCGCCCGACTCGCCCGCGACCGTCGACCAGCGCGAGAGCACGTCGCAGGTGTTGCCGACCTTCGCGAAGAGCGAGGCGCGCGTGTAGCGGGTGATGTCGTGGGTGACCTCGAACCGGCCCTGCAGGCCCCAGCCCTTGGCGTGGACGACGCGCTCGGGGATGCGCTCGCGGTTCTGGTGCGCGAGCTTCTCGATGAGCTGGTAGTCCTCGAGCAGCACCGGGCCGCGCGGGCCGGCGGTCTTGGTGGTGTCGTTGGAGGGCACGGGCGCGCCCGCGGTGGTGGTGAGACGGTCGGCCATGTCGGCGGCTCCTCGGGTCGGATGGGATGCCGCCTCATGGCACGGATGGCGCCGGACCGCCAATCCTCGACACCGCGCCGCGGCGTGCCTATCTCTGCGCCGTGTTCCCGACCCCGGTGGAGCCGCCATGCCCCGCGACCTCAAGATCCCGTCCGAGCGCCACCCCGAGAAGGCGCGCAGACCCGACGCCGCGCAGCCGCGCAAGCCGGCCTGGATCCGGGTCAAGGCGCCCGTGGGCGAGGGCTACCGGCGCACGGCCGCCATAATGCGCGAGCACCGGCTCACCACGGTCTGCGAGGAGGCGGGCTGCCCCAACGTGGGCGAGTGCTGGAGCCAGGGCCACGCGACGATGATGATCATGGGCGAGGTCTGCACCCGTGCCTGCACGTTCTGCAACGTGGCGACCGGCAAGCCGCCCGAGGCGCTCGACGCGTTCGAGCCGGGCCGCGTGGCCGACGCGGTGGCCAAGCTCGGGCTCGCCCACGTCGTCGTCACCAGCGTCGACCGCGACGACGTGTCCGACGGCGGGGCCGAGCATTTCGCGCAGACGATCCGCGCGATCCGCCGCCGCGCGCCCGCCACGACGATCGAGATCCTGACGCCCGACTTCATTCGCTGCGGGCCCGAGGCGCTTGAGGTCGTGGTCGCCGCGCGCCCCGACGTGTTCAACCACAACCTCGAGACCGTGCCCGGCCTCTACCCGGAGGTGCAGGCCGGGCGCGCGCTACTTCCATTCGCTGCGGCTGCTGCAGCGGGTGAAGGAGCTCGACCCCGCGGCGTTCACCAAGTCCGGCATCATGGTCGGGCTGGGCGAGGACCGGCAGGCGGTGCTGCAGGTGATGGACGACATGCGCGCGGCCGACGTCGATTTCCTGACGATCGGACAGTATCTGCAACCGACCCCGAAGCATCACGCGCTCGACCGGTTCGTCACGCCCGAGGAGTTCGAGGGCTACGAGAAGGCGGCGTGGGGCAAGGGGTTCTCGATGGTGTCGGCGACGCCGCTCACGCGGTCGAGCTACCATGCGGGCGACGACTTCGCGCGGCTCCGCGAGGCCCGCACGGCCCGGCTCGCGGGCGCCTAGCGGGCGCGCTCCCAGTCGGCCCAGTCCTCGGGCGTGTCGAGATCGATCAGCGCGGCCCGGCCCGGCAGGCGGACGAGTTCCACATCGTGGGCATCGATCAGGCCGCGCGCGCCGCGGTCGCCGTCGAGCCGTTCGAGCGCTGCGCGCAGCGAGGCGTCGAACGCGACCGGATGGCCGGGCGTCCCGTCCGTCGCGGCCGCGCGCACGATCTTGGCCCGACCGCCGACCCAGCCGTCCACCACCGCGTCAAGCGCCGCCGCGCCGATCTCGGGCATGTCGGCGAGGTGCAGCAGGACCGGGCCGGGCGGGCAAGCCGCGACGCCGGCGGCGATCGAGGCGGACATCGCGCGCGCGTCGACCTCCACCACCGTCGAGGGCAGATCGCCCAGCCAGGCGTGCCGGAGCGAGGCGACGGGAAGCACGACGACGACGCGGGCTGAGGCGGCGCAGGCGGCGCGGACGGCGCGGAGGAGGAGCGGCGTGCCGTCGATCTGGCGCAGCAGTTTGTCCTCGCCGCGCATCCGCGACGACGCGCCCGCCGCGAGCACGACGATCGCGGGGCGCGCGCGACCGGGCGTCACCGCCCGACCGGAGCGAAAGGGCGGTCGTGGAGGAGCGACGGGATCTGCCGCCGGGCCGCGGCGACGACGCCCATGTCGAGCGTGACGAAGGCGAGCCCCGGCGCCTCGCCGCCCATGTCGAGCGCGACCGTGCCCCAGGGATCGACCACCATCGAATGGCCCCACGTCTCGCGCCCGTCCGCGTGCCGCCCGACTTGCGCCGCCGCGATCACCCAGGCGCCGTTCTCGATCGCCCGCGCGCGCAGGAGCGGCTCCCAGTGCATCCGGCCCGTGGGCACCGTGAAGGCCGATGGCAGGAACAGCATCGCCGCGCCCGCCTGCGCGTAGTGGCGGCAGAGCTGCGGGAAGCGCATGTCGTAGCACACGGCCATCCCGGCCGGGCCCCAGGGCGTGGGCGCGAGCACGGCGCGCTCGCCCGGTGCGTAGCGGCGCGACTCGCCCGTCGCCGCGTGGCCGTCGAGATGGATGTCGAACAGGTGGACCTTGTCGTAGGTCGCGACGATCGCGCCGTCCGGCCCGATCAGGTCCGAGCGGTTGAGGAAGCGCGGCCCGTCGGGCCCGTCCGGGCCGAGCACCGGGGCGGAGCCGGTGTGGATCCAGAGGCCGTGCCGCGCCGCCGCCTCCCGGCACGCGGCGACGAACGGGTCGTCAACGTGGGTCGTGACCTCCGCCAGCGCCGACGCCCGGTCCCGGTTCAGCAGCCCCGCGCCCTCGGGCAGAGCGAGCATGTCCGCCCCCGCGGCGGAGGCGCGCGCCGCGAGTTCCCGCACGGTGGCGACGTTCGGCGCGTGACGGTCCGCGGACGTCGTCTGCGCGAGCGCGAGGGTCAGCGTATCGGGCATGGCAAACGCTCCTGTCCCCGGGTTCGGCGCGGCGAGGGGGGTTGGCGGAGAGACAGGGATTCGAACCCTGGGTAGACTTTCATCCACAACGGTTTTCGAAACCGTCCCGTTCGACCACTCCGGCACCTCTCCGCACCAAGGATCGTGGCGCGTGTCCTAGGGGGTCCGGTCCAGTCCCGCAAGGGGCCGAGCGCGCCTTGACAGGCGCGGTGCGGCATGAGACGTGGCCGCCCTGCGCGGCGGTCCAGAGGGCCCGCGGCGCCGACGCATCGATGCCCCGAGCGGGCACGCTGTCCGAGGTGGCGGGGTCTCACCCGCCGGGAACGCCCCCGTCGCGGGGGGACCGCAGGGCGCGCAGGAACGAGGAGAGGGCGCATGTTCGCCGTCATGAAGACCGGTGGGAAGCAGTACCGGGTCGCCACGGGCGACGTGCTTCGCGTGGAGAAGCTGGCCTGCGAGGCCGGCGAGACGATCCAGTTCAACGACGTGATGATGCTGGGCGGCGACGACGTGACCGTCGGCACGCCGCTCGTCGCCGGTGCGGCGGTGCAGGCCGACGTGATCGACCAGATCCGCGGCGAGAAGCTGATCCACTTCGTCAAGCGCCGCCGCAAGCACGGCTCGCAGCGCACCAAGGGCCATCGGCAGTATCTCACGCTCCTGCGCGTGACCGACATCCTCGCCTCGGGCGCGGACGCGACCGGCGTGAAGGCCGCGATCGGCGCGGGCTCGGCCCCGCGACCGGCGTCGGATACCGGGCTCGGTGTCGCGAAGACCGCTACCAAGGAGGCCAAGGTCGCCGCCGCGGCGGCACCCGCCAAGGCGCCGAAGTCGGCCAAGGCGCCCAAGCCTTCGAAGGCCGTCGAGGCGGTCGACGCCGCCCAGCCCGAAGCTCAGGACCACACCGCGCGGAACGCGACCATCGCGGGCGCCGCGGTGGCGGGGATCGCCGCCGTCGCCGCGGGCGTGGCCGTGGCGTCCGGCGCTATCGGCGGAGGCAAGGGCGAGAAGCCCGACAACCTCCTCGACGAGGCGCGCGGCGGCAAGCCGGACGACCTCAAGAAGATCGGCGGCGTCGGTCCCAAGCTCGAGGGCACGCTCCACGCGAACGGCGTGTTCCACTTCGACCAGATCGCGGCCTGGGGCCCCGACGAGGTCGCCTACATGGACGAGAAGCTGTCGTTCAAGGGCCGGATCGCGCGCGACGGTTGGATCGAACAGGCGAGGACCTTCGCCGCAGCACAGGAGTAAGGACGCATGGCACACAAGAAAGCCGGTGGCTCCTCCCGCAACGGCCGCGACAGCGCGGGCCGGCGGCTCGGCGTCAAGCTGTTCGGCGGTCAGGCCGCGATCGCGGGCAACATCATCATCCGCCAGCGCGGCACCAAGTGGTGGCCGGGCGAGGGCGTGGGCCTGGGGCGCGATCACACGATCTTCGCGACGACCGACGGCGCGGTGACGTTCCGCAAGGGCTTCAAGGGCCGCACCTTCGTCAGCGTCCTGCCGGTCGCGAGCGCCGCCGAGTAGCGGCCGCTCCCAAGACGACGCGGAGGGGATCGGCGCGGGCCGGTCCCCTTCTTCATTCCCGTCATCCCACGCCCGGAGGCCCCATGACCCCGCAGAGCGCCCCCCTGCGCCACGACCGGATCGGCACCGCCGGCCAGGCGGTCGTGACGACGCGGCGCCTGACGCTGCGCCCGATGTGCCGCGCCGACATGGGGCTGGTGGAGATGTACGCGGGCGACCGGCGCGTCGCGGCCAACACCGCCTCGATCCCGCATCCGCTGCCGCCCGGCGCCGCCGACGCCTACGTCACGCGCGCGCTGTCGGGGTCGGGCGACGAGACGGTCTGGGCGATGGATGCGACCGGGGCCGGGCTCGACGCGCTCGTGGGCGTCGTGTCGCTGCGTGCGATGGATCGGGGCCAGGCGGAGATCGGCTACTGGGTGGCGCCCGTGGTGTGGAACACCGGGCTCGCCTCGGAGGCCGTGGGCGGGCTCATGGCGGCGAACCCGACCGGGTCGGCGCAGGTCTTCGCCTCGATCTTCCAGGACAATCCGGCCTCCGCGCGCGTGCTGACGAACGCGGGCTTCGACTACATCTCGGACGCGGAGACGTTCTGCGTCGCGCGCGGGGCGGTGGTGCCGACCTGGACCTACATCCGGCAGATGGCGTGAAGTTCCTCGACCTGGCCAAGGTGCACGTCCGCTCGGGCGGCGGCGGTGGCGGGGCGGTGTCGTTCCGCCGCGAGAAGTTCGTCGAGTACGGCGGCCCCGACGGCGGCGATGGCGGGCGCGGCGGCGACGTGACCGTGGTGGCGGTCGAGGGGCTGAACACCCTGATCGACTTCCGCTACCAGCAGCACTTCTTCGCCAAGTCGGGGCAGGGCGGCATGGGGCGCGGCAAGACCGGCCGCGACGGCGACGGAATCGTCCTGCGCGTCCCCGTCGGCACCGAGGTGCTCGACGAGGACCAGGAGACGGTGATCGCGGACATGGACACGCTCGGGCAGTCGCTCGTGCTCGCGCGCGGCGGCAACGGCGGGTTCGGCAACGCCTACTTCAAGACTTCCACCAACCAGGCGCCCCGTCGCGCCAACCCGGGGCAGGAGGGGGTCGAGCGCACGATCTGGCTCCGGCTCAAGCTGATCGCCGACGTGGGCCTGCTCGGCCTGCCGAACGCCGGCAAGTCGACCTTCCTCGCGGCCACCTCGAACGCGCGGCCCAAGGTCGCCGACTACCCGTTCACCACGCTCGTCCCGAACCTCGGCGTGGTGGCGGTGGACGGGGCGGAGTTCGTCGTGGCCGACATTCCGGGGCTGATCGCGGGGGCGAGCGAGGGCACGGGGCTCGGCGACCGGTTCCTCGGCCATGTCGAGCGGTCGGGCGCGCTCCTGCATCTCGTCGACGGCACCTCCGAGGACGTCGCCGCCGACTGGCGGACGATCGTGACCGAGCTCGACGCCTATGGCGGCGGGCTGGCCGCGAAGCCGCGGCTGACGGTGCTCAACAAGTGCGACGCGCTGGAGCCGGAGCACGCTCGCCGAGCGGCGCGCGGCGCTGGCCGAGGCGGTCGGCGCGCCGGTGCTCGTCATGTCGGGCGTGTCGGGCGAGGGCGTGGTCGAGGTGCTGCGCGCGCTGCGGGCGATGATCGGCGCGCCCGCCGCGACGGAGGAGGGTGGCGAGGACGAGGCGCCGGACGGGTCGTGGTCGCCGGTCTGAGCGCCGGGCCCCGGACGCTCGAGGGCGCGCGGCGGGTCGTGGTCAAGGTCGGCTCCGCGCTGCTCGTGGAGCGCGAGACGGGACGGCTGCGCTCCGACTGGCTCGCCGGGCTCGCCGCCGACGTCGCCGCGCTGCGGGCCCTCGGGGTCGAGGTCGTCGTCGTCTCCTCGGGCTCCATCGCGCTCGGGCGCCGCACGCTGTCGCTGCCCGCCGACCTCGCGCTCGAGCAGTCGCAGGCCGCCGCGGCCGTGGGGCAGATCCGTCTGGCGGCGGCCTACGGCGAAGCGCTGGCTCCCCTCGGGATCGTCGCCGCGCAGGTCCTGCTGACGCTCGACGACAGCGAGGACCGGCGGCGCTACCTCAACATGCGCGCGACGTTCGAGACGCTCCTGTCGCTCGGCGTGGTGCCGATCGTGAACGAGAACGACACCGTGGCGACCGACGAGATCCGGTTCGGCGACAACGACCGGCTCGCCGCGCAGGTCGCGGCGATGGCCGGCGCGGACGTCTGCGTGCTCCTGTCGGACGTCGACGGGCTCTATACCGCGAACCCGCAGCTCGATCCGGGCGCGGCCCACCTGCCGGTCGTCGAGGCGATCACCGAGGAGATCGCGGCGATGGCGGGCGAGGGCGTGTCGGGGCTCTCCAAGGGCGGCATGATCACCAAGGTCATGGCCGCGCGGACCGCGACCGAGGCGGGATGCGCGCTGGTGATCACGCAGGGCGGGGTGGACCGGCCGCTGCGCGCGCTCTCGGACGGCGCGCGCGCGACGTGGTTCGCGCCCAAGGGCGATCCGCAGGCCGCCCGCAAGCGCTGGATCGGCTCGATGAAGCCGCGCGGGACGATCGCCATCGACGCGGGCGCGCGCGACGCGCTTCGCGGCGGGCGGTCGCTGCTGCCGGCGGGCGTCACCTTCGTGGGCGGCTCGTTCGGGCGCGGCGACCCGGTCGCGATCGAGGGGCCGGACGGGCGAAAGATGGGGCAGGGGCTGGCGCGCTACGACGCCGTCGAGGCGCGCGCGATCCGCGGCCTGCGCTCCGGTGACATCCCCGCGGCGCTCGGCTATCCGGGGCGCGCGGCCCTGATCCATCGCGACGACATGGTGATCTGATGAAGGATATCGGCGACGACGCGCAGGCCCTCGTGGCCGAGATGGGCGCGCGCGCGCGCGCGGCGGCCCGCGTGCTCGCCGGGGCCGGGGCCGAGCGCAAGCACGCCGCGCTGATCTCGGCCGCCGCGTCCATGCGCGATCGGCGCGACGCGATCCTGCTGGCCAACGCGGAGGATCTCGTCGCCGCCGAGGGCCGGCTTGACCCCCGCCATGACCGACCGCCTGACGCTCGACGACGCGCGCATCGACGCGATGGCCGACGGGCTCGACGCGATCGCCGCGCAGCCGGACCCGGTCGGGCGCGTCCTGGCCGAATGGGACGTGCCGAGCGGGCTGCGCATCCGGCGCGTCGCGACCCCGCTGGGCGTGATCGGCGTGATCTACGAGTCGCGCCCGAACGTCACCGCGGACGCGGGCGCGCTCTGCCTGCAGGCGGGCAACGCGGTGATCCTGCGCGGCGGCTCCGAGAGCTTCCACTCCTCGGGCGCGATCCATGCCTGCCTCCTCGACGGTCTGCGCGCCGCGAACCTGCCCGAGGACGCGATCCAGCGCGTGCCCACGCGCGACCGGGCCGCGGTCTCGGCGATGCTGGGCGCCGTGGGCCTGATCGACGTGATCGTGCCCCGCGGCGGCAAGGGGCTCGTCGGGCTGGTGCAGGCGGAGGCGCGCGTGCCGGTCTTCGCGCATCTCGAGGGGATCGTGCACGTCTATGCCGGCGCGACGGCCGAGCCCGCGATGGCGCGCGAGGTGGTGCTGAACGCCAAGACGCGCCGGACCGGGATCTGCGGCGCGATGGAATGCCTGCTGATCGACTGGCGCTTCTACACCGCGCACGGGCCGATCCTGGTCGAGGCGCTGGTGGCGGCGGGCGTCGAGGTGCGCACCGAGGGGCCGCTGCTCGACGTGCCGGGCACGGTCGCGGCCACGGCCGACGATTGGGGGCGCGAGTTCCTCGACATGGTCTGCGCGGTACGGCTGGTCGATGGGCTCGACGAGGCGATCGCGCATATCGAGCGCCACGGCTCCGGCCATACCGACGCGATCCTGACCTCGGACCCGGTCGCCGCGCAGACCTTCATGGACCGGCTCGACAGCGCGATCGTGATGCACAACGCGTCGACGCAGTTCGCCGACGGCGGCGAGTTCGGAATGGGCGCGGAGATCGGGATCGCCACCGGCAAGCTGCACGCGCGCGGCCCGGTGGGTGCCGAGCAGCTCACCTCGTTCAAGTACCACGTCACCGGGAACGGCACGATCCGTTCCTGACCAGAACCTTACGGGGCGATCCTCATGTCCGACGCGAACCGCGACCGCCCCAACCTCGTCCGCCGGACGCCGTTCCCCAGTTCGGTCAGCCGGGCGGTGGCGACGCCGCTCCAGCCGTCGGTCGTCTATTCCTCGCCGGACCCCGACGCGCTCGACGACCAGTACGAGGGGCGCGCGCGGGGCTACACCTACGCGCGCGAGGGGCATCCGAACGCCGACGTGCTCGCGGCGATGATCGACCGGATGGAGGGCGGGCCGTTCGAGGCGGGCCAGGGCGGGATCGTCACCGGCTCGGGCATGTCCGCGGTGACGGCGACGATGCTCGGGCTGCTCGCGCAGGGCGACCACGTCGTCGCGGGCAACCAGCTCTACGGCCGCTCGCTTCGGATGCTCGCGCAGGACCTGCCGCGGTTCGGGATTTCGTCCACGCTGGCCGACCCGACCGACGCCGCGGCGATGGAGGCCGCGATCACGCCCGCCACGAAGCTCCTGCTGGTGGAGGTCGTGTCGAACCCGACGCTGCGGATCGCCGACATGGAGGGGATCGTCGCGCTGGCCCGCGCGCGCGACCTGATCCTCGTCGTCGACAACACGTTCACCACGCCCTACGGCTACCCCGCCTACGAGCGCGGCGCGGACGTGGTGATCCATTCGGTCACCAAGCTCCTGGCCGGGCACAGCGACGTGACGTTGGGTTACGTGCTCGCGCGCGACCCGGTGCGCCGCAAGGCGATCTACGACTGCAACGTCACCTTCGGGCTGACGCCGAGCCCGTGGGACTGCTGGATGGCGGAACGCGGGCTCTACACGTTCGACCTGCGCTTCGAGCGGGCGCAGGCCAACGCGGGCGCGCTCGCCGACGCGGTGGCCGGGCATCCGGCGGTGGAGGCCGTGCTCTATCCCGGCCGCGCGGACCATCCCGACATCGGCCGGGCGCAGGCCGTGCTGGGCGGTCAGTGGGGCAACATGCTGAGCTTCCGGCTTCGCGGCGGGCGCGAGCAGGCCGTTGCGCTGACCCGCGCGGCGCCGCAGATCGCCTTCGCGCCGACGCTCGGAGACGTGGGCACGACGCTGTCGCATCCGGCCTCCTCGAGCCACCGCGCGCTCACGCCCGAGGCGCGCGAGGCGCTCGGGATCACCGAAGGGTTCTTCCGCGTCTCGGTCGGTTGCGAGCCGATCGACCTGCTGCTCCGGGACGTCATCGCGGCGCTCGACGCCGCGGGCTGACGGGGGCAGGGCCGGTGATCGAGCCCGTCCTGGAGGCCTTGCAGGAGCCCGCGCTGCTGCTCGACGCGACCGGCCGGGTCGCGCTGGCCAATGGCGCGGCGCGCGAGCGGCTCGGCGTCTGGGTGCTCGGACGGTCCTATGTCAGCGTCCTGCGCCAGCCCGCGCTCCTGTCTCCCGTCGAGGATGCCTATGCCGACGGCAAATCGGGCACCGCGCGGTTCACGCATTCCACCGGCGAGGTCGAGACCGCCTTCGACGTGACCGCCACGCCGATCCCGGCCGAGGGCGGCGCGCGGCGGCAGGTGCTGCTGGTGTTCCGCGACGTGTCCGAGCGGCGCGCGGGCGAGTCGATGCGGCGCGACTTCGTGGCCAACGTGAGCCACGAGCTGAAGACGCCGCTGACGGCGGTGATGGGCTTCATCGAGACGCTGCAGGGCCCCGCGCGCGACGACGCGGCGGCGCGGGTCCGCTTCCTGTCGCTGATGGCGCAGGAGACCGCGCGGATGGACCGGCTGGTGCGCGACCTGCTGTCGCTCTCGCGCCTCGAATCGCAGTCGCGGCGCCGGCCGACGGGTGCGGTCGACCTGACGGTGGTGGTCGGCGAGGCGGTGGAGACGCTGCGGCCCGGCGCGGAGGCCGACGGCGTGACCATCGAGGTCGAGGGCCCGGCGGCGGCGCCCGCGCCGGGCGACCGCGACCAGCTGATCCAGGTGGTGACGAACCTCGTGGAGAACGCGGTCAAGTACGGCGCGCGGCCCGGCCGGGTGGGCGTCGCGGTCACGCGGATCGCGCGCGAGGCGGTGATCCGGGGGCCGGCCTGGCGGGTCGCGGTCAGCGACGGGGGGCCGGGCATCGCGTCCGAGCACATTCCGCGCCTGACGGAGCGGTTCTACCGGGTCGACGTCGGCCGGTCGCGCGGCGAGGGGGGCACCGGTCTGGGGCTCGCCATCGTCAAGCACATCGTCAACCGCCATCGCGGACGCCTCCGCATCGACAGCGCGGTCGGGCGGGGGACCGAGGTGGCGGTGATCCTGCCCGCGACGTGAGGTCAACCTCCGACCGTCATGGAACCGTTACGCGATCGTCACAAAAGGTCGACGGCCCGCGCCTAGCCCCGCGGCGGAACGGGGGCCGTGTCGGCGCCCGTCGCCGATCGCATCCATGCAGGAGTCCACCCATGTCCGTCATCAAGTGCACCGTCTCCGCGATGGCCGTCGCCGCCGTCTCGGCGACCGCCGCCGCCGCCCGCGACCAGGTCCAGATCGCCGGCTCGTCCACCGTCCTGCCCTACGCCTCGATCGTGGCCGAGGCGTTCGGCGAGAACTTCGACTTCCCGACGCCCGTCGTCGAATTGGGCGGCTCCTCGGCCGGCCTCAAGCGCTTCTGCGAGGGCGTGGGCGAGAACACGATCGACATCGCGAACGCCTCCCGCGCCATCCGCGACGGCGAGATCGAGGAATGCGCGGCCAACGGCGTGACCGACATCGTCGAGGTCCGCATCGGCTACGACGGGATCGTCTTCGCCAGCCAGACCGACGGCCCGGCCTTCGAGGCGTTCACCCCCTCGCAGTGGTACCAGGCGCTCGCCGCCGAGATCCCCGGCGAAGACGGCGCGATGATGGCCAACCCGAACGCGAACTGGTCCGACGTGGACGCCTCGCTGCCGGACGCGAAGATCCTGGCCTTCATCCCGGGCACCAAGCACGGGACGCGCGAGGTCTTCGAGGAGAAGGTCCTGCTGCAGGGTTGCGAGGACACCGGCGCGATGGAGCGCATGATGTCGGCGGGCATGGACGAGGACGGGGCCGAGGAGGCCTGCATGTCGGTCCGCACCGACGGCTCGTCGGTCGACATCGACGGCGACTACACCGAGACGCTCGCGCGCATCGAGAGCGACGCGGACGGCGTGGGCGTGTTCGGCCTGTCGTTCTACGAGAACAACACGGACTCGCTGAAGGTCGCCACGATGAACGGCGTCGCGCCGTCGACCGAGACGATCTCCACCGGCGAGTACCCGGTCTCGCGTCCGCTCTTCTTCTACATCAAGAAGGCGCATGTCGGCGTGATCCCGGGCCTGCAGGAATACGCGGACTTCTTCGTCTCCAACGACATCGCCGGGCCGGGCGGCCCGCTCTCCGACTACGGCCTGACGCCGGACCCGGAGCTTGCCGCGACGCAGTCGGCCGTCGCCGACGGCACGGTGATGAACTGATCGCCACGCGATGACGAACCGGGCCGGGGGCGGAGGCGTCCCCGGCCCGATCCAAGACGCCCGGAGCCTCGCACCATGCCGACGAGCTGGATCCTGATCGCCCTCGCCGCACTCGGCGCCGCGACCTTCGCGATGTCGCGCGCCCGCGCGGTCGCCTCGGTCGACGGCGACGCGCGGCGGCTGCACAGCCTCCCGGTCTATTACGGCATGAACGGCCTGCTCTCGGCCGTCGTCCCGGCGCTCCTGCTGCTGGCGCTGTGGCTGCTGCTCCAGCCGCTCTTCGTCAACGCGCAGGTCGCGGGCGCGATCCCGGACGCCGCGATCCCCGAGGGCGGGACGGTCGGGCTCGTCATGTCGGACGTGCGCCGCGTGGCCGACGGGCTCGACGCGGCGGTGGCGGCGGGCACGCTCGACGCGGACGCGCTCGCGGCGCTCGACGTCGGCCGCATCGGGGACGCGCTGTCGCTGGGTGGCGTGGCGCTCGGCTCCGCGCTCGACGACGCGGTGCTCGCGGCGGCCGTCGACTACCGCGACCGGCGCGCGACGCTGGCGACGGTCATGACGGTCCTGGTCGCGGTGATCGCGCTCGGCGGCGCGGCCTGGGCGGTGCGGCGGACGCGGGGCGAGTTCCGCGCGCGCAACGTGGTCGAGCGTGCGGTGCTGGTGCTCCTGATGGCGGCGGCGTCGATCGCGATCCTGACCACCGTGGGCATCGTCCTGTCGATGCTGTTCGAGACGCTGCGCTTCTTCGACCAGTACCCCTGGGACGAGTTCTTCTTCTCCGCGACCTGGTCGCCCTCCTTCTCGGGCCGCGGCGGCGCCTCGCAGCTCGGGATCCTGCCGCTCCTGTGGGGCACGCTCTACATCTCGCTGATCGCGCTCCTCGTGGCGGTGCCGATCGGGCTGTTTTCGGCGATCTACCTCTCGGAATACGCGGGCCGCCGGTTCCGCTCGATCGCCAAGCCGCTGATCGAGGTGCTCGCGGGGATCCCCACCATCGTCTACGGCCTCTTCGCGCTGGTGACAGTTGGGCCGCTCCTGCGCGACGCGATCGCCTCGCCGCTGGGCCTGGGCAACTCGGCGTCGTCGGTGATGACCGCGGGGCTGGTGATGGGGGTGATGCTGATCCCGTTCGTCTCCTCGCTGTCGGACGACATCATCAACGCCGTGCCGCAGGCGATGCGCGACGGCTCGCTCGGGCTCGGCGCGACCAAGTCGGAGACGATCCGGCAGGTGATCGTCCCCGCCGCGCTGCCGGGAATCGTCGGCGCGGTGCTGCTGGCCGCGTCGCGCGCCATCGGCGAGACGATGATCGTCGTGCTCGGCGCGGGGGCGGCGGCGCGGCTCGACGTCAATCCGTTCGAGGCGATGACCACCGTCACGGTCAAGATCGTGAGCCAGCTCACCGGCGACACCGACTTCAGCTCGCCGGAAACGCTGGTGGCCTTCGCGCTCGGGCTGACGCTCTTCGTCATCACGCTCTGCCTGAACGTCCTCGCGCTCTACATCGTGCGCCGCTACCGGGAGCAGTACGAATGACCGACGCGACCTCCGGCTCCGTCCCCAGCGGCGCGGGGCAGGGCTCCCTCCTTGCCAAGGACGCGCGCACCGCCAAGCGCAACGCGTCCGAGGCGCGGTTCAAGACCTACGGGCTGGTCGCCGTATGCATCGGCATCCTCGCGCTCGTGCTCCTGCTGACGTCGATCCTCGCGAACGGGGTCTCCGCGTTCCGGCAGACGACGATCGAGGTGCGGGTGACGCTCGACGCCGAGCGGCTCGACCCGTCGGGCGCGCGCGACCCGGTGGAGATGGCGAAGGTCACGACCTTCGGCTACGCGCCGCTGCTGCGCGACGGGCTGGTGGCGACGATCGAGGCGGCGGGGATCGTGTCGGAGGTGGGCGAGGGCAACTACGCCGACCTCGTCTCCGACGAGAGCGTGGCGCAGTTGCGCAACTACGTGCTCGCCAACCCCGAGCTGGTGGGCGAGACGATCCCGGTGGAGGTGCTCGCGAACGGGCGGATCGACGGCTTCTTCAAGGGCCGCGTGACGTTCGAGACCGCCGAGCGCGACAGCAACGTGACCCCCGAGCAGCTCCGGCTGGCGGAGGACCTGCGCGACGCGGGGCTGCTGCGGACGGGCTTCAACTGGCGGTTCCTCACCGCGCCCGACGGCTCGGACACGCGGCCCGAGGCGGCGGGCCTCGGCGTGGCGATCATCGGGTCGGCCTACATGATGCTGATCGTGCTGGTGCTGGCGCTGCCGATCGGGGTCGCGGCGAGCATCTACCTCGAGGAGTTCGCGCCGCAGAACCGGTGGACCGACCTGATCGAGGTCAACATCTCGAACCTCGCCGCCGTGCCGTCGATCGTCTTCGGCATCCTCGGCCTCGCGATCTTCATCAACTTCGCGGGCCTGCCGCAATCGGCGCCCATCGTCGGCGGGCTCGTGCTGACGCTGATGACGCTGCCGACGATCATCATCGCCACCCGCGCCTCGCTGAAATCCGTGCCGCCGTCGATCCGCGACGCCGCCCTCGGGCTCGGCGCGTCCAAGATGCAGTCGGTGTTCCACCACGTCCTGCCGCTCGCGATGCCGGGCATCCTCACGGGCACGATCATCGGGCTCGCGCAGGCATTGGGCGAGACGGCGCCGCTCCTGCTGATCGGCATGGTGGCCTTCGTGCGCGAGTATCCCGACAGCCCGCTCGACGGCGGGCTGTTCGATCCGGCGACGGCATTGCCGGTGCAGGTGTTCAACTGGACGCAGCGTTCGGACCCGGCCTTCGTCGAGCGTGCGTCGGGGGCGATCATCGTGCTCCTGGTGTTCCTGCTGGTGATGAACCTGACGGCGATCTTCCTGCGCCGGCGTTTCGAGCGGAGGTGGTGATGAACGACATGCGATTGACGGAGAGAGCCGTGCGGGACGCGACCACGAAGATCACCGCGAAGGGGGTGCAGGTCTTCTACGGCGACACCCACGCGATCAAGGACGTCGACGTCGAGATCGCCGACAAGACCGTGACCGCGTTCATCGGCCCGTCGGGCTGCGGCAAGTCGACGTTCCTGCGCTGCATCAACCGGATGAACGACACGATCCCGATCTGCCGCGTCGAGGGCGACATCCGCATCGACGGCGAGGACGTGTACGATCGCCGCGTCGACCCGGTGCAGCTTCGCGCGAAGGTCGGGATGGTGTTCCAGAAGCCCAACCCGTTCCCGAAGTCGATCTACGACAACGTGGCCTACGGGCCGCGCATCCACGGGCTGTCGCGCGACAAGGCCGACCTCGACGACATCGTCGAGAAGGCGCTGCGCCGCGCGGCGCTCTGGGACGAGGCGAAGGACCGGCTCCAGCAGCCGGGCACGGGCCTGTCGGGCGGGCAGCAGCAGCGGTTGTGCATCGCGCGCGCGGTCGCCACCGCGCCGGAGATCCTGCTGATGGACGAGCCGTGCAGCGCGCTCGACCCGATCGCCACCGCGCAGGTCGAGGAGCTGATCGACGAGCTGCGGCAGAACTACTCGGTCGTGATCGTCACGCACTCGATGCAGCAGGCCGCGCGGGTCAGCCAGAAGACCGCGTTCTTCCATCTCGGCAACCTCGTGGAGTACGGCGAGACGGGCCGCATCTTCACCTCGCCCGAGGATCCGCGGACGGAGAGCTACATCTCCGGGCGCATCGGTTGAGGGCCCGGGCATGATCGAGAGCACGCACATCGCGACCGCCTTCGACCGCGACCTCGAGGCGATCCAGGCGATGATCATGAAGATGGGCGGCCTCGTGGAGGAGTCGATCGACCAGCGCCACCGTCGCGCTGGTCGAGAGCGACCGCGAGCTGGCCGACGCCGTGCGCGGCGGCGACCGGGCGATCGACCGCATGGAGAAGCAGGTCAACGAGGAGGCCGCGCGCGTGATCGCGCTCCGCCAGCCGATCGCGACCGACCTGCGGACCGTGCTGACGGTGTTCCGCATCTCGGCCGCGCTGGAGCGGATCGGCGACTACTCGAAGAACATGGCCAAGCGCTCCGAGATCCTGATGGAGCTCCATCCCGTCAATGGCAGCGGCGCCTCGCTCAAGCGGATGTCGAAGGCGGTGCGGCTGATGCTCACGGACGCGCTCGACGCCTACATCCAGCGCGACGCCGACCTCGCCCGCGACGTGCGCGCGCGCGACGAGGAGGTCGACCAGATGTATAACGGCCTGTTCCGCGAATACCTGACGCACATGATGGAGGATCCGCGCAACATCACGGCCTGCATGCATCTGCACTTCATGGCCAAGAACATCGAGCGGATGGGCGACCTCGTGACCGGCATCGCCGAGCAGGTCGTCTACCTCGTCACCGGGGAGCTGCCGGGCGACGAGCGCACGAAGGCCGACACCACGAGCACCGCCCAGGCGGGGCGGGGGCTCTGAGCGTGGATCCGCAGCCCTCGGTGCTGGTGGTCGAGGACGAGGCGCCGCAGCGCGAGGTGCTCGTCTACAACCTCGAGGCGGAAGGTTACATCGTCCGACAGGCGGTGTCGGGCGACGCCGCGTTCGACGTGGCGCGCGAGGACCGGCCGGACCTGATCCTGCTCGACTGGATGCTGCCGGAGGTGTCGGGGATCGAGGTCTGCCGCAGGCTCAAGTCGGCCGGCGAGACCCGGTCGATCCCGATCATCATGATCTCCGCGCGCTCCGAGGAGGTCGACCGCGTCCGGGGGCTCGAGACCGGGGCCGACGACTACGTGGTCAAGCCCTACTCGGTGGTCGAGCTGATGGCGCGCGTGCGCACGCAGCTTCGCCGGGTGCGGCCGGGCGCGGTCGGCGAGCGGCTCGAGTTCGCCGACGTGGCGGTCGACACGGCCGAGCACCGCGTGTTCCGCGACGGGCGCGAGCTGCATCTCGGCCCGACCGAGTTCCGGCTCCTGACGACGTTCATGGAGCGGCCCGGCCGGGTCTGGTCGCGCGATCAGCTTCTCGACCGCGTCTGGGGCCGCGACATCTACGTCGACAGCCGGACGGTCGACGTCCATGTCGGGCGGCTCCGCAAGGCGCTGCGCGCGGCGACGGGGGCCGACGATCCGATCCGCACGGTGCGCGGCGCGGGCTACGCGCTCGGCTGACGCGGCCCGCGCGCCGGGCTCACCATTCGTAGACCTCCATCGCGTCGACGGCGAGCGCGTAGCCCGTCTGCGCGAGCTCGTTGCGCTGGATCACGGTCCGCATCGTCCCCTCGACCCAGACCGCCTCCCAGAGCGTGTCGCCGGGCCAAGGCTCCTCGACATGGGCGAGGACGAGCTGGTTCGGGGGCGGCGGCGGGACGTGCAGGCAGGCGCCGACGTAGGGGACGAGCATGAACTCGGTGACGCCCCGCGCGTCGAGCTCGAGCGGCAGCACGAAGCCCGGCATCCGTATCCGCGCGCCATCCAGCGCCTCGTTCAGCTTGGTCGCGTTCTCGTCGAAGATCGGCGCCCAGGTGTCGTTGACCTCGTCCATCTCGCCCTCGCCGACGATCTCGGAATAGGGCACGCCGGGCGGGATCAGATCCTCCCACCCGATCTCGCGCGCGCTGGCCGCGCGGGCGATGCGGGGCAGGGCGAGCGCGGCGGCGCCCGACGTCAGGATCGCGCGTCGGGTCGGCATGGCGGGGCTCCTCCTCACGTGCGCACGGTCATGCCATCGGCGAGCGAGAGGCGGTAGGCCCGGACCGCGGGGACGAGGCTCACGAGCGCGCCCGCGCCGACGACGCCGAGGAGGAACCACGCCTCGCGCAGCGTCGGCGCCGCGATCGGCAGCCAGAGGCCGAACCGGTCGTCGAGCACCGGCTGCAGCACGAGCTAGGCCCGCGTAGAGGAGCGCGAGCCCCAGCACCGCGCCGAGCGCCGCCAGCACCGTCGCCTCGAGCACCAGCATCCCCAGGATCGTCGCCGGCCGCGCGCCCATGGCCCGGTAGATCGCCATCTCGCGCCGCCGCTCGTTCAGGCTCGCGAGCACCGTCGCCATGAGCCCGATCAGCGCGGTCACGACCACCATCGCCGACACCCCGAGCAGCGCCGTCTCGGCCACGCCGACGATGGCCCAGAGCTCCTGGAGCGCCACGCCCGGCAGGACCGCCAGCAGCGGCTCCTCGGGATACTCGTTGATCGCGCGCTGCAGCGCGAAGGTCTGGAGCGGGCTGCGGACGCCCACGAGCGCCGCGGTCACCGAGCCGGGCTGCGAGGTCCATCGCGCGGATGCGCTCGACCGGCGTTGCCTGGCCCGGGATCCGCGCGCCGCCGCGCCAGTCGACGTGGATCGCCTCGATCGCCTCCAGGCTCACGATCACGGTGCGGTCGACGGGCGTGCCGGTCTTGGCGAGGACGCCCGAGACGCGGAACGGCTGATCGTCGTGGAGCGAGAACGACGCCAGCCCGTGGGCGACGACGATCGGGTCGCCCACCGCGTAGCCCAGCGTGGCGGCGACGTCCGCGCCCACGACCGCGTCGAACAGGTCCGCCATGACCTCGCCCTCGGCCATCTCCAGCCCGCGGTCGCGGCGGTAGCGGTAGCGCTCGAAGAAGGCGGTCGTGGTGCCCATCACGCGGAACTGCCGGTGGCTGTCGCCGAGCGACATCGGCACGATCCACTCGACCTCCGGGCGGGCGGCGACGTCGGCGTAGCTCTCCCAGGTGACGTCGTTCGTGGCGCTCCCGATGCGGAACACGGCGTAGAGGAGGAGCTGGACCGAGCCCGAACGCGCGCCGACGATCAGGTCGGTGCCGGAGATCGTGTCCGCGAAGCTCGCCTTCGCGCCGGTCCGTACCGTCTCCACGCCGAGGAACAGCGCGACCGACAGCGCGATGGCCACCACCGTCATCGCCGCCGTCAGCGCGCGCGCGCCGAGCGACGCGAGGGCGAGGCGCAGGATCACGCCGCCCGCCGCTCGACGGTGGCGATGTCCTCGATCCGCACGGTGCGGTCGAAGCGCTCGGACAGCCGGGGATCGTGGCTCACCATCAGGAGCGACGCCCCGGCGGCGGCGGACTGCGCGAAGAGGAGGTCGAGGAACGACGACTGGCTGCCGGCGTCGAGCGAGGAGGTCGGCTCGTCCGCCACCACGAGCGGAGGCTCCCCGATCAGCGCGCGCGCGACCGCCACGCGCTGTTGCTGCCCGACGCTGAGCGCCGCGGCCCGCGCGGCCATCGTCCCGTCGGGCAGTCCGAGCGCGTCGCAGAGCGCGGCGGCGGTCGCGCGCGCGTCGCCCGCGCGGACCCGGCGCTCGGGGGCGAAGCGCAGCGGCAGCGTCACGTTGTCGGCGACAGTCGCGAAGGGCAGGAGGTTGAACTGCTGGAAGATCACGCCGATCCGCTCGGCGCGCAGCCGGTCGCGCCGTCGGCCCGTCAGTCCCCCGAGATCGGTCCCGTCTATGCGCACCGATCCGGCATCGGCCACGACCGTCCCGCAGACGAGCGACAGGAGCGTCGACTTGCCGGAACCGCTCTCGCCGAGCAGCAGGACCGTCTCGCCCCGCGCGAGCGCGAAGGCGGGCACGGCGAGCGCGAAGGTCGCGCGCCCGGGCCAGCGGTAGCGGACGCCCTCGAGCGCGAGGATCGGTGCCGGACGGTCGCTCAGAGTGCCCCGGAGAGATCGATGGTCGGCGCCTCGCGGGTCGCCTCGAACGCGCCCGCGCCGGCCTCGGTGACGATCTGCACCTCGACCTCGCGCGCGTTCGCGAAGGCGTCGAAGTAGGGGAACGCCATCGCGGCAATCGCGGAAGGGTCCTCGCAGGTCAGCCGGTACTCCGCGTGGAACTCCGAATGCGACGCGCCTTTGGCCTGCTCGTCGTGGTCGTGGTCGTGGTCGTGGTCGTGGTCGTGGGCCGCCTCGTCCTCGGCGTGATCGTGCGCCTCGCCGTCGGCGTGCTCGTACGGAATGGTCGTGGCCGTGCTCGTCCCCGGCCTCGAGCGCCGCGGAGGCGGAGACCAGCGTGCAACCCGCCGCCTCGGACGGCGCAAAGAGAACGAGCGGCATCTCCAGCGTTTTGAGCGCCGCCGAGACGGCCGCGCGGTCCTGCTCCGTCTCGGCCTCGTATTCGAAGCCCACGATGTCGGCGCCCGGCGCGTGGAACTCCATCACCACGTCGCTGCCTTCGATCGCGACCGATAACCCGCTCACCCCGTGCTCGTGCGCGCCGAGGCCGCGCATCTCCTGAGCCATCGCGGGCGTGCTCATCAGCAGGGCGATGAGGGGGATCGTCGATCGCATGACGGTCGTCCTTTTCGCTTCCGTCGAGGCATCGTTCCTCGCGTCGCGATCATCGCGATCGGACCCGGGGATGGCAAGAGGGCCGGGCGGCGCGATAGGGCGGTCACCCGGTCGGGAGAGGAGGGATCGTCGGATGATATCGCCGCCTGTCGCAAGGGATCTTTCCCCAGTGTGACGCGGTTCGATGCGCCGCCACGATGACGGTCCGGCCTTGACTAAGGACGCCGGCATCGGCTCGTTGGGCGCGCCCGGTCGAAGCGGTCGCGCAGCGCCTCGATCCCAGGCGATCGTCCCTCCCATCCATCGACCGGACCTCCGCCATGAGCCTCCTCGACGCCTTCGCCGCCGATATCGGCTCCGACCACGTCCTGACCGGCGAGGACGCGGCGCCGTTCGCCGTCGACTGGACGAAGGCGTATCGCGGGTCGCCGATGGCGGTGCTGCGCCCCGGCTCGACGGCGGAGGTGTCCGCGATCCTCGCCCGCGCGAACGCGGCGCGCGTGCCGGTCGTACCGGTCTCGGGCAATACGGGGCTCGCGGGCGGGACGATGGCGGAGGGCGGGCTGATGCTGTCTCTCGCGCGCATGAACCGCGTCCGCGAGGTGCGGGCCGCCGCGCGCGTCGCGGTGGTCGAGGCGGGCGTCGTGCTCTCGCGGCTGCACGACGCGGTTGCCGAGCACGGCCTGATCTTCCCGCTGACCTTCGGGGCGAAGGGGACCGCGATGATCGGCGGCGTCCTGTCGACGAATGCGGGCGGCTCCAACGTCGTGCGCTACGGCAGCACGCGGTCGCTGTGCCTCGGCGTCGAGGCGGTGATGGCCGACGGGCGCGTGCTCGACCTGCAGAGCGCGGTGCACAAGGACAACACCGGCTATGCGCTCAAGGACATGCTGATCGGCGCGGAGGGGACGCTCGGCATCATCACGGCCGCGACGCTCAGGCTCTTCACGGCGCCGCGCGCCTACGCCACCGCGATGGTCGCCGCGCGCGACGTCGACGCGGCGCTCGGGCTGCTGCACCGGCTCCAGGACGCGACCGGCGGCGCGGTGGAATGTTTCGAGTACATGCCGCGCGCTTACGTCGAGCAGCATATCGAGTACATGGGCGGGACCGAGCCGTTCGACGCGCCGCGCGCCGTCAACCTGCTGGTGGAGGTCGGCGCGACCGCGCCCGCCGATGCCGAACCGGGGCCCGACGGGACGGTGCCGATCTGGGAGACGCTGACGGCGGTGCTCGCCGCGGCGCTCGACGACGGCTCGGCGCTCGACGCGGTCGTCGCGTCCTCGGAGGCGCAGCGGCGGGCGATGTGGGAGCGGCGCGAGGCCGCGGGTGAGCTGATGCTGCACGTGGGCCGGCTCTTGAACCTCGACGTGGCGCTGCCGCTCGACGCGGTGGCCGCGTTCCTCGAGCGCGCCGATGCCGGGCTCGCGCGGATCGACCCGGATGCGCGGACCTCGGTCGTGAGCCATCTGGGCGACGGCAACGTGCACTACACCGTCTGCCCGACCGACCCCGCCCGCGACGGCGCGATCACCGAGATGGTCGAGGACGTGGTGGCCGACCTCGGCGGCTCGTTCTCCGCCGAGCACGGCATCGGGCTCGCCAAACGCGCCACGATGTCCCGTCGCAAGCACCCCGTCGCGCTCGACGTCATGCGCGCGATCAAGGCCGCGCTGGACCCGAACGGCATCCTCAACCCCGGCAAGGTGCTGCCGGACAGGTGACGGGGCGGGGCAGCCGCAACCCCTGACCGGCCATCGACGGTTGGGCGACGCGACCGCGCGGACGAAGCGTGCGGAGAAGATCGTGAATCTCGGACCTCCGTAGCGGCCACGGACGCCGCCGTCCGGCGCGAGGGCGAACGATGGCGCAGCCGAATGTGCGGCCGATCGGAGTGCGGGTCGGGCCGCGTGCCTCCTGCGGACATCGACGCATCCCGCGACGATGGGGAAGGGCGCGGCGACCTGCGGCGACCGGCTCGTCGAACCAAGGGTGGCGGCGTGTATGTGGGGGTCGCGGCGGATGTCGTTCGGGGCATCCGGCGACCTGTCGACGTCGCGGCTACGGTCGGCTCGCGGCCGGACATGCCGTCGTTCGTCGTGCCTGACCCGGCGCCCGGCGACGGTCCCGCCGTGCCACGCCGCAGTCGGGAAGGGGGCGGAGCTCGTGCCAAGAACGTCTCGGCACCGCTGTCGTCGCCCCGCGTGCCGGGAGCGGGCAAGGGCGCGAATCTCGCACGCGACGCACGGTCGCGGGCGGCGTAGCGCGGCTCGCCGTTCGAGGACCCTTTCCTCGCGCAGGTGATCGGACCGACCGCGGCCGGTGATGGCCCTGACGATCGAGGGGCTCGCCGGGCAGAGCCCGCATCGGCCGGGTCGGCGGGCCCGCGACCGGCGCGACGCTCGATCGGATACGACGGGGCCGCACCGGCTGGCAAGATCGTCCCGTGGGATCGCGACGTGGTCCGGCCCGGTCATCGCAGGCGCAGTCGACGCCTCGGGGACGTGCCCGTCGCGGCGGATGCGCCCGTCGCTGCCGTCCTCGCCCTTCCGGCAGGCGGCACCGAAGGGCGGCGGACCGTGCCGCGGCGCACGGATGTCCGTCCGCAAAACAGACCCGGTCTCGGGCGGAGGAACTGGGACGGACGGGAAGCACGGCGGCGCGCCGCCGTCGACGGCACCTTCGGCGCCCTGCGCCCGACCGGCCGGCGGCGCGATGTGGGCGAGAGGATCCAGGCCCGTCCCCTTGCGGCCCGGCATGCTTGCCACCGGGCATCCACGTCGCCCGGTTCGAGAGCGTCCGTATACGGAGGCTGGATCGTGGACGGTCCAGATGCGGATCGTCGGCGGCCGACCGGCGGCGCGAGTCCGGATCACGCGAGATCGGGCGCAGGTCAGCCGAGATTGCCGCAGCGAGCCGAGATCCCTGCGCAGGCGGCAGGATCGGGGCCGACCCCCGACCGGCTGTTCGGCAATCCCTCGAACATGGCCGCGCCGCCGACGAAGCGACCCCCCGCTCGGCCCCCCCGAACGACCGCCTCGCGTCGGCCACGACGAAGTCCGTCACGCGCGGCCGACGCCGCTCCACCGGACTACCCCCACATTCGTCGTACTCCGACGACGTCGACCATCGAGGCCGGCATGGGCCGCGACGGGGGGCGCGCGGGTGTGGGCTCGGGTGATCGCGCACGTCTCCGTGGGCGAGGTTCTCGCCCCTCGGTTCGACACGCTGGAGCCGATTGCCCATGTCAGCGACGAACGCCGCTAGGACGGCGCGACCGTCGTCGCGCTGGGCGAGGCCGAGCGCGATGCGCGCGCCGTCGCCCTCCCACCCCGCTCCATCCGGCCGTTCGTCCGCAACGAACGGAGCCGGGGCGGATCCGCGACCGCGGTGGGTCGGGTCGGGGAAGCTATCGATGCCGTGCCGCCGCCATCCGGCCCGTCCGCAGGATGGTCGCTGGACGATCCTGCCGCAGTCGCGAGGGCTTCCTCTGCAAGCGATCCAGACGGTTCGGCGAGCCACCGGGGAGCCGGAACGATGACCTGCCGCTCCTCCTCGATGATCGGTCGCCGCGATCCGGTCACATGCCGAGGGTTGACCTCGATGGCTCCGACAGCGCCTCCATATCCTCGATGTCGACGGAGCGGCCTGCGCCGAGCGCATCGTCGCTCCGCATGGGCGATGGCGGTCCTGTCCGCTCCGGGGCGGACCGTTTGCCCGACGGCGATCGGCGCACGATCGCGCTGGCCGTCAGGGACGCGTCCGGCGTGTCGACCCACGGCGCGGAGCGCATGGTCCCGGGGCGGTGGCCGACCCGCCGGGGACCGTGTGCGTCGCGTCCCGCGCACCAGTCAAGGAGGTCTGCCCGTGCCGATCACCCCGCGGTAGAGCGCCTCGTAATGCCCGGCCATCGTCGCCGCGCCGAAGCGGGCGCGGGCGCGCGCGGCGCAGGCGGCGCGGTCGATCCGGGCGAGCCGGCCGATGGCGTCCGGGACCTCCTCGAGGCGATCGACGAGATGGCCGGTGACGCCCTCCTCGATCAGCTCCGGCATCGAGCCGCGGCGCAGGGCGATCACGGGCGTGCCGCAGACCATCGCCTCGACGACCGACAGGCCGAACGGCTCGTCGAACGCGATGAGGTGCAGGAGCCCCCGGGCCGACCCGAGGAACCGGCCACGGGCGGCGCCCTCCACCGGGCCGATCCAGACCGCGTCCGCGCCGAGCCGCGGCTCGACCTCGGCCGCGTGGTGGGCGCGGTCGGCGACGATGCCGGCGAGGCGGATCGGCAGGCCCGCCGCCCGCGCGGCGTCGATCGCCGCGGCCGGGCCCTTCTCGGGATGCGAGCGGCCGAAGAAGGCGAGCGGCGCATGCGCGCCGGGATCGCGTACCACTGGCCAGGCGTCGAGGTCGAGGCCGTGGTGGATGGTGGCGGCGTAGCGCAGGTCGGGATGGCGGTCCGATCGCGAGATCGCGACGTAGTGCGCGGCCTCCATGTGGGTCCGCCAGATCGGCAGCACCGCGTCGCGGGTGGCGGGCGGGCCGAGCCCGTGCAGCGTGACGACCATCGGGACCGGCAGCAGACGCGCATAGGGCAGCGCGGGGAAGTCGCACTGGGCGTGGATCACGTCGAACGCGCCGCCCGCGGCCGCTTCCATCGCGGCGCCCAGATGCAGGGCTTCCCAGACCTTCACGTCGAGCGGCGCCTCCTCGTAGGGATGGGGTGCCGTGACCCGGAGCCGGCCGGCCGTGGCCGAACCGCCGGCGGCGAAGAGCGTGACGTCGTGGCCGCGCGCGACGAGGGCCTCCGTCAGCGTGCTCGTGACCGCCTCCCACGGCCCGTAGCCGCGCGGCGGGCAGGCCCACGCGATCGGGGCGACCATGCCGACGCGCAGGGGCTTCACGCGGCCGGTATCGCCAGGACGTCCGCCGAGCGGGCGGCGGCCCGCAGCGCCTCGCCCAGCCGGGCCGCGTGGACGGGCCAGGTGGCGGGGCGGCTGGCGATCCACAGCCGGCGCCCCACGGCGTCGCGCAGGGACGGCCGGGACAGGAGCGGGATGGCGCGCGCCGCCAGCGCGCCCGCATCCCCGAACGGGAACAGGAGGCCGGGCTCCAGCACCTCCGCGGCGTGCCGGTACGGCGTCGAGATGGTCGGCACGCCGCAGGCCAGCGCGTAGGCCAGCGTGCCGGAGGTGATCTGCTCGGGATTGAGGTAGGGCGTGACGTAGAGGTCCGCCGCCCGCAGCGCGTCGCACAGATCGCCGTCGTCGACGTAGCGGTTCGCCATGCGCAGCGCATGATCGACGCCCAGCTGGCGGGCGCGGGCGGCGAGCCCCTCGCGGTAGCGCTCGCCCTCCTGCGCCAGAAGCGCGGGATGGGTCGCGCCCAGCAGCACGTAGCGGGCGTCGGGCACCCGCTCGAGGATCGCGGGCAGCGCCTCGATCGCCGTCTCGATCCCCTTGCCCGGCGAGAGCAGGCCGAAGGTCAGGAGCGTCGGCCGCTCCGGCCAGCCGAGGCGGCGGCGCATCGCGGCGGGGCGCATCGGCGGGAGGTCGGGAACGCCGTGCGGGATGACGTCGATCGCCACGCCGGATCCGTAGGCGCGCCGCAGCATGTCGCGCCCGCCGAGGGCCATCACGACGATGCCCGCGGCGCGTCGGCGGAGCGCGTCCATCGCCGCCCGCTGGCCCCGGTCCGGCTGCGCCAGGACGGTGTGGAGCTGCACGATGGCGGGCGCCCTCGCGGCGTCGAGCAGGTCGGTCAGCCAAAGCCCCGCCGGCCCGCCGAAGATGCCGAACTCGTGCTGGACGAGCACCACGTCCGGCCTCCAGCCCGCGATCGCGCGTCCGGCCGCCGCATAGGCGGCCCGCCGGTCCCGCGGAACGGCCAGATCGACGGCATCGCCGTAGTCGTGCGCCGAACCCGGCTCGGACATGGCCGTGACGTGGACGGCGTGGCTCGCGGCGCGGAGCGCGGCCGCGACGTCCCGCGTGTAGGTGGCGATCCCGCAACGGCGCGGCGGATGGTTGCCGACGAGGGCGATCCGCAACGCGCGAAGCTGCGGGCCGATGGGATGGGGTTGCAGGCGCACGGATACGACCTCCTGAGGCGCAGACCCTGTCCTGCGGGAGCGTAGGGTTTCGGATGGTAGTGGATGGCGCCGACCCTTACGCCCGCGTGATTCGTTAACGTGCCGATGATCCTCGTGGTTCCGCTCTCCTGCCGCGCTCGGACACGGCGGCCCGGCGCCCGCAGGAGGCGACGGGACCGCCCGCCCGTGGTAGGCTTCGCGCGATGGCCCCTCTCGACCACCTCGTCCGCCTGACCGACGGCTGCGGCATCTGGCAGCATGCGCGGCACGTCGTCCCCGACCGTCGCCACGGCTATTGCCTCGACGACGTCGCCCGCGGGCTCTGGCTCTGCGCCCGCCGTGTCCGGCTCGACCCCGGCGACCCGGTGCCCGGCCGGCTCGCGGCGGTCTACGCGTCCTTCGTCGACCATGCCTGGGAGCCGGAGGCGGGCCGGTTCCGCAACTTCCTCACGCATGACCGCCAGTGGGTGGAGAACGAGGACGAGGACGCCTCCGCCCGCACCCTCGTGGCGCTGGTCGAGACGGCGCAGTCGTCGCTGCCGGACGGCATCGCGGCCTGGGCGCGCGACCGGCTCGGCGAGGCGCTGCCGCTCGCCGGGACGTTCCGGTCCCCCCGACCCTGGGCCTGGGCCCTCGGGGCGCTCTCGGCCGCGCGCGACCTCGACCTCGACGTCCCCGTCGGCGCGGTGGGCGCCGCCCTCGCGGACCGGCTTTTGAAGCGCTGGACGGACTCCCCCGGTCCGACGTTCGAGGCGGCGATGGCCTATGACAGCCCGCGCCTCGCGCAAGGCGCGCTCGACGGGGCCGTCTGGGTCCCGGAGCTGCGAGCGGCGGGCCTGGCCGCGCTCCGCCGGATGGCCGCGACGCAGACCGGGCCGGGAGGCCGCTTCCGTCCGCCGGGCTCCGAGGGATACGGGCGCGAAGGCGCGGGCGCGCTCCATGCGCAGCAACCACTCGATGCCTGGGCGCATGTGGAGGCGGCACTCGCGGCGCTGGCCGTGACCGGAGACGCGGCATGGGCCGCCGAGGCGCGCCGCGCCCACGCCTGGTTCCTCGGGCGTAACGACGCCGGGCGCGCGCTCGCCACCGCCGAGGGCGGATGCCGCGACGGGATCGATCCGCAGGGGGTCAGCGCGAACCAGGGCGCGGAATCGACGCTCGCATGGCTGCACGCGGACGCCGCCATGCGGCTCGCGGGCGTGGAGCTGGAGGCCGTAGGGCAGGCGCGGGCAGGTCTTGACGTTTTGCCGGCTGACCGGTGAGCCGCCGAAGCCTGCGGCACCGGAAGACCGGTCGGCGGGGTGCCGACGCCGTGGCCGGCCCCCCGCCCGGCTCCTAAGGCCCCCGATCTACTTCTTCTTCTGGCTCTCGAGCGGCGTCTTACCCTTGTTGAAGTCGGCCGTCGCCGCGACCTTCACCACTTCCTTCTTCGGCTTCTTGGCTTCCTTGTTCCCCCGCGTCTTGTCGCCCTTGGCCATCGTCGTTCCTCCCCGTCATGCCTGCCGTCGGTCCCGCGGACCGGCGCGGGCGCCCACCGGATATGCCGGCGCATCGTCTGCTGGACGATCGAAGTCGGGTGTGCCCCAGCTTAGGAGGACGCGGTCCGACCGCGGCGCCCCTCTCGACCGTAGACGTTTCGGCGGGCATCGCCAGCGTCGTCTCGCCCCGGCGAGGCGGCGAGGCGGCGAGGCCGCCGTCGCTCGGCGTCGAGCGCTCGCGGTGCGGACAGGCGACGGACGCGACGGACCGGCTCGGGGCGAAGGCGATGGTCGTTCGTGGCGATCGGACGCCTCCGGTCGGACCCCGATGCGATGTCCGGGGACGAGAGGCCTCCGGTCCGCGCCGTGGACGGAGCGGCCCTCCGCTCGTCGCGCACGGACGTCCGCTCCGGTCGACGACACTCCGATCAGTCCGTGACCGGCACGCGGTTTCGGTCAGGGGTAGCGCCCGACGGCCTCTCGCGCGCCCGCCTTCGGCGATCGGTGCCGGAAGCACGCGGCGCTGGCGTCGCGTCCATCGGCGTTCGATGATCGACCGCGCCGTCGACCTCGGCATGGGGCCCCGACGTCGACGCGATGACGCAGCCCCCCCCGGAGGGCCGCGCCGGTCCAGGCCGACCGGATCGCCTCTCGGTCCTCCGTCGGACTGGACCGGGCGCGCGCCCGCAATGCGCGCGGGTGTCGATGATCCGTAGCGGGTGCTGACGACGCTTCGGGCGTAGTGGCTCCGAACCATGCGGGCGCACCGGAAGGTGTCGGGGCAGCTCGCGCACGCGCTGCGCGAGCACCTACGGGGTCACTGCGGGTGATCGTCGGGTCATGGAGACAGCTGCCCCGCACGACGGCTGGCATCGGTGCGTCGTCCGACGGTCGCGCGACGACGATCGTTCGGATGCCGGGCGTGCCGGCGTTCTCCGACGGTATGATAGACGATGGCGCGGTGATCGCCTGTCGCGCGGCCGCCTGTCGGGGAAGCGCTGGAGGGTTGGCCGAGGTCATGCACGCCTTCGGAACGCCCGGCGAACCCCATCGGGGTTTCGCGGATGCGCCTCTCATGGGAGGCCAGCGCGTCGCGGGCGCGATGGCGGCGGTCGTCGCGCCGGCGCTGCTCGAGGCGGTGGCGAGGCCGGAGGAAGGCCTGTCGCGGGTCCCCGCCCGGGATGCCCTGCGCGGGATCGTGTTCGTGCCGCGCGGCGGGATGCCGTGGGGATGCTGCCGCGGGAGGCGTTCGGCTGCCCGGGCACGACGGGCTGGCGGAGGCTGCGGGACCGGCGGCGGGCGGGCGGGACCGCCTGCACCGGGTGCGGCTCGAACGGCTCGACCGGGCGGGCGAGCCGGGCTGGTCTCGCGCCTCCCCCGGGCGCCGCGTCCATCGGGGCACGAGGGGGCGGGACGATCGGCCCGGACCCGACGGACCGGGGCCGGGCGGGGACGGAGCGGCACGGCTGCACGGAGCACCGGAGCACCGGAGCACCGGAGCACGCCGCTCGGCGTGACGCCAACGGGCGCGAACCGCCACGACGGCAAGGCGCTCGCCCCGATCCCGGACGCCGTGCCGGGCATGCGGTCGGGCCAGCGCGGGCGCCCCCGCGAGCGGCCCGAAAAGCGCCCCGCCCCCTCCGGGGACATCGCGTGCCGCGATGCCCTGCCGGGCGAGGGACGAGGGCTGCGACCACCGACGACGCCACCGGGCGTGCCGCGCTCGTTCGATCGTCCTCCCGATCCCACGCCGCGGCGACGGGGCATCCGCCGGGCCCGGGCGCGACCGACGGGCCGTCGAGCGCGCCGCCGCCCAGGGTCCCGCCCGGTTCCGCCGTCCCGCCACCCGCCACCCGCCACCCGAGCCATGCGCCGACAGCCACATGGCCTCCAGCAGCCCGGCCATCGCCATCGTCCGAACGAACAAGGCCAGACGGATCCGGCAGAAGATTGAAGGGGCGGCTGGCAGCGCGCCCACCACCGATCCGGCGATCCCCGCCAGGAGGATGGCGACGACGGACAGCGTCCCTTCCGCGGCCTGGGAGCCCGCGAGCGGCATGACCGGCTCCGAGGGGCGCCGAGGGGAGCCGTTCTCGAGCACCATCCGCGCCAGGACGACGAGTGGCCCAGCGGCGGGGATCGATCCGGAGATCCGATTGACCATGAGGAACCGTCCGGCCTAACCGCCGCTCTCCCTCGCGTCGTCCCGAGGCAGCGGGTCATCGACGCGGGTGATCTCTTGGTCGGGGATGCGGGCGAGGGTGTCGGCGGGCGGGGCCTGCGGGTCGACGCCGTCGGGCTTGGCGGTCTCGATCGGGGCGCAGGCGATGGCGGCGGCGCGGCGGCCGGCGCGCGGGCCCGCCGGGGAGATGGTCCATTCGGCCGATGGCTGCGGATCGCATCGCATGGTCGGCCGTGTCGTCCAGTTCCGGCCCCCGCGGTCCGGACGGGGCCGCATCCGCCTCGTGCGCATCGGATCGCGACGGCCGGCGGCGGCCTGCCGGAGGCGGATGGCGGCTGGAGGCGCGGCGGGGCATCGAGGCGGTCGAAGACCGGCGCCGCTTTGGCCTGCCGGATCTCCACGCGCCTGTCCGGCGGCGACCTTCGCGCCTCCCCGACGGCATGGAGCCGCGCGATGCGCGCGATGGCCTCCTCGGCGGGTCGCCGATCCCCGGGGCCCGGCGGATGGCGACCCCATGGCTCGCCGCCCATCTCGCCGGCAGGCCCGGAGCCGCGCCGTCGCGGTCCTGCCGGTGCCGGGCGCCGGCATCCCGACGGGGCTCGCCATCGTCGCCCGGACCGATGGCGCGGGATGGCCCGCCATCCGCGAGGACCGCCTGCCCGGCGAGGACGGGACGACCGATGGCGTCCGCGAGCGGTTCAGGCGGCGCGGGGCGCTCGCCCGCCCGGTCCGCCCGCGTCGAGCGGTCGGGATCGAGCCCGTCGCGCTCACGGATCCGGCTCCGGCGGCAGCGCGGCAGGCGATCCACCGCCCGGCAGGGCATCGCGCCGCGATGTCCCGGGAGGGGCGTCCCTGCCCGGCGAGCACGCGGGCGGGAGGACCGCGCCCGATCGGGCGGGACGGCGGCGATGCCCGGGCGAACGTCTCGCAGCCGGAGTACGCGATGCGGGCCACGACGAACCGGCCGTTCGACGGGCGAACGGTCCTCCGGACCGCTCGCCGATCCGCCTCGCCGTCCTCCAGCGCCCCGCTCGCCCATCGTCCCCGGACCGGTGGCGGACATGGGCCCGCCATCCTCGCCGGGACGGCCCGGCGCGGCGCCGCACCTGGCGCGGTCGTCGTCGCCGGTGGCGAGCCCGACCTCCATCCACCGGACGTGATCGGGGATCGGCCGGCGCTTCGGCTCGTCCTCGGGCTCCTCCTCGGGCTCCTCGCCGGGAAGCCGCGGCCTCGCGGTCGTCGGGGCGATCGCGAGCGCGCTCGTCTCCAGCGCCGGCTGGCGCTGCTCGAGGGTCTGCGACGAGGTTCCGAACCCGTGGCCGCGGTGACCCGCCGGATGGCGGCGCAGCGTCGCCCCTCTCGTTCATCGCCGCGCGATGCCCTGCCGGGCGGTGGATCGGCATCGCCTGCGACGTCGCGTCCGCCAGCAGGAGGGCCGTGAACCGGCGCAGGTCGCCCGCGTCCTTAGGCAGGGACCGGGCGGCGTCGGGCATGCCGGAGCGTGGCGGGACGAGCGCGATGCAGCAACCCCGGATGCGCCGCGAGGGGGGCTCCATCCCGCTCCGGGCGGCTTCCGGCTGCGCTGCGGGGCCCGCCGGTCGATCCCTCCCGGGCGCATCGCCGAGCGCGCGGCCGTCGGGGCGATCGCGCCCTCCTTCGCCGACGGCCACGCGGTCAGGCGGACCGGCGGGCCTACCGGTGGAAGGACCACCCGCCGGGCGCGCTTCTCCGGACGCCCGGAGGACAGGCACGCGCGCAGGCCGTCCCGCGCGCTGCCCGGCAGGGCATCGCGCCGCGATGTCCCGGGAGGGGGATGATCCCGACCGGGCCGCCGCGGCGCCCGCGGAAGACGCCCACGCGGCCCTTGGACGGATCCCGCTCGAGCGGCCGCCCGGCCCGGGCCGCCGGCGTCGCGGACCCGCGCCGCATGTCGGTCACGCCGTCCGGGTCGGCCCTCGGACCGATGGCGGGCGCGACCCTCGCCCAGCCGGACCCGAGCGTTCGACGGGCCCCGGATCGGACGGGCCGGCATCCCGCGATCGCAGGCCCCGAGGCTTCGCGGCCGGTGCCCGCCCGCGACGTCGATCCCGACCGTGCCGGGAACGGGCGTCGGATCGGGCAGGCGCCAGATCCTCGCCTCGCGGCCGATCGACGATCCGGACAGGCGGAAAACCGGGCGACTCGACCGCGGGCTCGTCGGCCACGGCGCCGACGCAGGCAGGGCACGCGTCGCGCGACCATGCGAAGGCCGGGTTCGCGTCGACGTCGCCGCTCGCGCGCGACCCGCCCGATCGACACGCACGCGTCCGCCCGGGGATCGCCCGCGTCCCGCCGACGCTCCAGAGCCCGCGCTCGCGCCGCTTCGACACCCTCAACCCCGATCATGTCCACGATCCCCAGGCGGACACCATCGGTGGACAAACGCCGACGTCGGAGCCGCAAGCCAGGACGGTGGGGGCTGGTGGCGCTCCCGCCCCTCGCCTATCTGCTGATCGGCTGGATCACGCGGGCCGCGCTGCGTCCCCTCGACGCCCTGCGCGGCGAGATCGCCGCGCGCGGCGAGGGCCGGCTCGATCCGATCGACGCGGGCGGGCAACCGAGCGAGCTGCGCGCGATCACCGCGACGCTGAACGGGCTGATGATACGCCTCGGTCGTGCCATCGACGGCGAACGCGCCTTCGCCGGCAACGCCGCGCACGAGCTTCGCACACCCGTCGCCGTGGCGCTCGCGCAGGTCCAGCGCCTCAAGGTCGATGCGGCGCGGGACGGCGACCGGACGCGCATCGGATGGATCGAGGCGGCGCTCATCCGCATGTCGCGGCTCGTCGCCCGCCTGCTGCAGCTCGCCCGTGCCGATGCCGGGATCGGGGAGACGGCGGAACGCCATGATCTGAAGGTCTTTCTCGATCTCGTCTTCGAGGGCACTGGCCACGTCGAGCGGACCGAGCGCGCTGTCGAGCAGGCCACGGACGGTCGCCGCGGAGGGCGGGGCAGGGGCCAGGCGTGGATGCCGGCATCCACGGCTTCCACGTCGACCGTCACGTCCATGGCGCGGCCGTCCTGCTCGAGCCGCATGGCGGTGGCGGCAAAATGGCCTGCCGCGGGGCTCGGTACGGCAACGGGCCTGACCCATCGACGGACATCCGCGTCGCGGCTCGACCACGTCGACGATCCCGACCACCCCGCGCGGCCGTCCCCGCGTTTGGTCGGACCCGACCCGGTCGCGCCGCCATGCCACGTCCGTGCCCGGGCCTTCAGTCGACGCGCTCTCGTCGCGTGTCGTGCGAGCGGCGCCGATCCGACGGCGGGAGACATTCCCTCTCCGGGAAGGCCGAGGGGGTCATGGGTCGCTCTCGGTCCCGGCATGGGCGACGTCTTGGACCGTCGTGATCAAGATCGAACCGGCCATGTGGCGATATCGATGGGGCACGATATCGGAACGATGCGACGGCTCGGCGTGACGTCGCCATCACGGCCCGACCACGACATGACCCGCCTCGACGATCCGGTCGCGCAGCCGCGCGATATGGGCCGGGCCGACCTCGCAGCAGCCGCCGACGATCGTGGCGCCGCGCTCGATCCAGGCCATCGCGTGGTCGGCGTAGGCGTCGGGTCCCAGATCCCCGCGCACGCGCATGGCCTCGACCGTGCCCCCGACGGCGAGCTCCGCGGCATCGGTGAAGCCGTTCGCATAGGCCCCGAACGGGCGTCCGGTCGCGCGCAGGCCGTCGAGACCCTCCGCGATCGCCTCCGGGCGCGAGCAGTTGAGGAGCAGCGCCTCCGCCCCCTCGTCGCTGGCCGCCGCGCATCCCTCCGCCAGCGTCTCGCCCGAGCGCAGCCGCGTGCCGTCCGCGTCGTCCACGCTGAGGGCGACCCAGACGCGGCGCCCGGCCCGAACGCAGGCCCGCGTCGCCGCGCGGGCCTCCGCCACGCTCGACATGGTCTCCGCCAGCCAGAGGTCGCAGGCGGGGCCGTCCATCGCCACGATGCGCTCGTAAGTTGCGAGGGTCTTCTCGAAGCCGGGACCGGCCTCGGGATGGTAGGAGCCGCCGAGCGGCGGCAGGCAGCCCGCGATCGCGGCCTCCGGCGCCGCCTCGCGCGCGGCGCGGGCCGCCCGGATCGCGGCCGCGTGGAGTGCGACGAGGCGGTCCTCCGCCTCCGCCGGACCCATGCTCCGGCGGAGCCGTTCGGGCGTGGCGGCATAGGTGTTCAGCGTCAGGACGCGGGCGCCGGCCGCGAGGAAGTCGCGATGCACTTCCTCCACGAGATGCGGCTCCCGCTCCATCACGGCGGCCGACCAGAGCGGCGAGGGTGGACGCGTCGAGCGCCGGATCAGTTCCTGTCCCATGCCCCCTTCCAACAGGACGATCTCCGCCATCCCGACCCCCCGTCCCGCTCACGCCGTCCGCGCGACGCGCGGCTTCAGATAGCCTTCGAGGCGTGGACGCACAGGACCGGAGGCTGGAAAGAGCACCGGGATCGCTCGATCGTCCCGATTATCCTCGTCCTCGTCCTCGTCCTCGCCTCCGACGGAATGTTCGGCCGCGTCCTCTCCTTCGCCTGCGCCCTCCCCGTCCTCGATGCCGGCGGCCAAAACCGTGGACACGGCGATCGCGGCGAGAAGGGTGGGGACGCGGATGGCGGCGCCCGTGGCGTGATGCGGCGATGGCAGTCGGTACGGACCGCTCGGGCGGCGGGGCCGCGGGTCAGGACCGGACGGTCCCGGCTGCCGCGTGCGACCGTAGAACACGCGCATGCGTCGCGTCCGCTTGCCGGTGCGGACGAACAGCGGGGGCGGTCAATGGCTCGCCGACCAACTGCGCAGCCTATCGGCCCGGCAACCAGAGCGCGAGCGGCGGAAAGACGACGAGCAGCGCCACGAGGAGGAGCGAGCATCCGATGAACGGGAAGGCGGCGACGTAGATCTGACGCATCGTCGTCTCGGGCGGGGCGACGCCCTTCATCACGAACAGCAGGAGCCCGAAGGGCGGGGTGGTGAAGCTGATCTCGAGGCCGAGCAGCATGATGAGCGCGAACCAGACGAGGTCGAACCCGAGCGTCTCGGCCAGCGGGAAGAAGATCGGGACGGTGAGCAGCATCATCGAGATCTGCTCCATGAACATGCCGAGCAACAGGAGCACGCCGAACATCACGACGAGCATCGCGATCGGCGCGAGCTCGAACCCGGTGGCCCAGCGGATGAGGCCCGAGGAGGCGCCGGAGAAGGCGAGGATCTGGCTGAACGTGGCCGAGCCGAAGACGATGAGGTAGGCCATCAGCGTCACCTTGAGCGCGCCGCGCACCGAGGCCAGCGCCGCGCGCCAGGTGAGCATCCGGTAGAGCGCCGCGAGGATCAGGACGCCGAGCGCGCCGAAGGCCGCGGCCTCCGACGGCGTGAACACGCCGGCGATCATGCCCACCACCGTCAGCCCCATGACCGAGACCATCGGCACCACGTCGCGCAGGACCAGCCAGAGCTTCCGGCCCGCGGGGATCGGCTCGACCTCGTAGGCGGGGGCGGCGGAGGGGTCGAGGCGGGTCTGGATCCAGATCAGGACGACGTAGAAGCCGGCGAGCAGCAGCCCCGGGATCACGCCCGCGATGAGGAGCGCGCCGACGTCGATCTGCGCCAGCGTGGCCAGCAGGACGGCGAGCGCCGAGGGCGGGATGATGATGGCGAGCCCGCCGGTCCCGAGGATCGGGCCGATGGACATGTGCGGCTTGTAGCCCCGCGCGATCATGTCGGGCACCATGAGCGAGCCCAGCAGCGCGGTGGAACCCATCGAGGATCCCGAGAGCGTGGCGAAGCCGGTGCCGCCGATCACGGTCACGTAGCTCAGCCGCCCCGGCAGGCGTCCGAGGAGTCGGTCGACGGCGTTGAACATTCGCGCGCCGAGCCCGGTATGGAAGAAGATCTCCCCCATCAGCAGGAACAGCGGGATCGGCACGAGCGCGAAGGTGGTCAGCGCGCCGAGCCCGTTGCTCAGGAGCTGCGTCACGCCGCGCTCGCCGCCCATGAACACCCAGGCGCCCAGGATGCAGGCCGCGAGGAAGGCGAGCGCCACGGGCATGCCCACGGCCATCAGCACCATGATCGCGCCGAGCAGCAGCCCGAGCGCCTCGTACCACTCCATCACTCGTGCACCCCGGCCTGCCCGGAATGCATCAGGCGGGGCCCGAGGACGAAGCGCGCGAACTCGATGGCCATGCAGCCGAAGGCGAGCGGGAAGGAGATCGTGAGCAGCCAGCGCGGCACGTAGTAGGCGCGCACGTCGAAGTCGTTGCGCGCGATGTTGGTCGCCACGAGCTCGGCGCCTTTCCAGGCGAGCAGGGCGGAGACGAGGGCGCAGGCGAGCGCCACGGCGCGGCTCGCGAGGCGCTGCGGGCGGGGCGGGAGCATCGCGGTGACGAGCTCGATGTGGACGTGGCCGCGCTCGCGCACGAGCCAGGGGGCGCCGAGCATGGTCACGTAGAGGATCGCGTATTCGGTGGAGGCGAAAAGCCAGGCCCAGGGCTGGAGCCCGGCGTTCCTGAGCCCGACCGAGAGGACGACCGACACCATCAGCCAGACGAGCAGCGCGCCCGCGAGGATGGCCATCGCGTGGATCAGGGCGTCGTAGGCCCGTGGGATCAGCCGCATCGGCGGGCCTTTCGAGGCGCGCGGCGAGCCGTGTGGCCCGCCGCGCGGGGGCTCACTCGGCGTCGTCGTAGAAGAGCGAGATCAGCTCGTCGTAGTTGCCGTCGCCCTGCGGCGAGGCGGCCATCAGCTCGCGCATCCGTGCCCAGGTGTTCTCGCGCGCGGCGGCGAGGTAGCGCTCGGCGGCCTCGCCCTCGAGCGTGACGACCTGCATGCCCGCCTCCTCGAGCGCCGCGAAGTCGCTGTCGCGCAGCGCCTCGAAGCCCTCGGTGGAGGTGCGCTCGTGCTCGATCGCGGCGTCCTGCAGGATGGTCCGCGCCTCGTCGGAGAGGCCCTCCCACGTCTCGAGGTTGACGATCGCGCCGAGGTCGGTCGAGAAGAAGCACGGCTCGATGCGGTAGTTGAGGAAGTCGTTCCACTTCAGGTCGATGAGCCCGATCTGCGTCCAGCCGGTCGCGTCGACCACGCCGCGCTCGAGGCCCGAGTAGACGTCGCCCGTGGGCAGGTCGATCACCTGCGCGCCGAGGTAGTCCTGGAAGAAGGCGTTGTAGACCGCGTTGCCGCGCAGGCTGAGCCCGGAGACGTCGAGGTCGCCGTCCTCGGTGAGTTGCGGCTCCTCGCGGGTCCAAAGGTTGTAGCAGACCCCGCTGTCGAACCAGCCGAGGTACTTCACGCCCATCTTCTCCTGGTGGATCTGGTCGATGAGCTCGATGCCGCCGTTCTCGCGCGCCTCGGCGGCGGTGACGTTGGAGGCGACGAGCGCGTCCTTCTCGGGGACCGTGCCGCCGTAGAAGGACGACGCGGTGTAGACCATGTCGACCACGCCGTCGCGCACCGCGTCGGGCTGCTGCATCATGCCGATGGCCTCGGGGCCGCCGCGGACCTCGATGCGCACGACGCCCTCGCCGGCGGCGTTCACCTTCTCGACGAAGTCGAGGAAGCTCTTGGTGTAGACGAGCGTCTCGGGGAAGGCGTGGACGGCCGTCAGCACCGTCTCCTGCGCCCAGGCGGCCGGCGCCAGGCCGATGGCCGCCGCTGTGGCGAGCGTGAATGTCCTCATGGTCTCTCTCCTCGTCGGGTTGCGGCCGGGTGGGGTCCCGGCTCGGGTCGTGCGGGCCAGGCCCAGGGATGCGCCGCGCGGCGGCGGTCGCGGAACGCGGCGATCTCGCCCGACCGCGCGAGCGTCAGGTCGAGGTCGTCACGCCCGGTGGTCAGCTTCTCGCGGTCGCGGGGGGGCAGCGCGAAGGCGTGCGTGGCGTTGCCCACGGTCAGGGTGCCCGCGTCGAGGTCGGCACGCGCGGGCAGGGGGCCGGCCGCCAGCGCGTCCAGCAGCTCCGCGGCATCCGCGACGCGGGCGGGCAGGAGGCCGTTGTTGACGGCGTTGCCCGCGAAAATGTCGGCGAAGCTCGCCGCCGCCACCACGCGGATGCCGGCATCCACGAGCGCGTAGACCGCCGCCTCGCGCGAGGAGCCGCAGCCGAAGTTCGGCCCCGCGACGAGGATCGACGCCTCCGGGTGCCGGTCGAGCGGGAAGTCCGCGTCCGCCTCGCGCAGGTCGCGCATCAGGAACCCGCCGTAGCCCTCGGCGCGAGGGGCCGACATGAACCGCGCGGGGATGAGCTGGTCGGTGTCCACGTCGCCGAGCGGCAGCGCCACGGCGATCCCCTCGTGGACGCGCCAGCCGCTCACAGCCGCCCCTCCGCCAGCGGGCGCGCGTCCGTCAGCGTGCCGGTGACGGCGGCGGCGGCGACCATGACGGGGCTCATCAGATGGGTCCGCGCGCCGGGCCCCTGCCGGCCGCGGAAATTGCGGTTGGTGGTCGACGCGCAGCGCTGCCCGGGGGCGACCACGTCGCCGTTCATGCCCACGCACATCGAGCAGCCCGAGGCGACCCAGTCGAGCCCCGCCTCGCGGAACACCGCGTCGAGCCCCTCGGCCACCGCCTGCGCGGCCACCGGCGCCGAGCCGGGCGAGACCATGCCGGGCACCCGCGCCCGCCGCCCGCGCAGGATCGCCGCGGCGGCGCGCAGGTCCTCGATCCGCGCATTGGTGCACGAGCCGAGGAACACGACGTCGACCGGCAGCCCGTCGAGCGGCGCGCCCGGCGCCAGGCCCATGTAGTCGCGCGCCGCCGCCGTGCCGGGGTCGGCGCCGGACGGCACCGCGGCGGTGATCGGCAGCGCCTGCCCCGGGGTGACACCCCAGGTCAGCGTCGGCGCCACGTCGCCCGCGTCGATCTCCGCCTCGCGGTCGAAGGCGGCATCCGCGTCCGTGGCGAGCGCGTCCCAGTCGCGGGCGGCCGCCTCGAGGTCGCCGGGCGCGTGGGGGCGGCCGCGCAGGTAGCGGTAGGTCGTCTCGTCCGGCCCGACCATGCCGAACCGCGCGCCGCCCTCGATCGAGAGATTGCAGAGCGTCATCCGCCCCTCCATCGACAGCGCGCGCACCGCCGGGCCGGCATACTCGACGGCGTGGCCGGTGGCCCCCGACGTGCCGAGCCGGGCGATCCAGTGGAGGGCGAGGTCCTTCGCCCCGACCGCCGGCCCGAGCGCGCCCGTCACCGTGATCCGCATCGAGCGCGGCCGGGCCTGCCGCACCGTCTGCGTGGCGAGGACGTGCGCCACCTCGGTCGCGCCGATCCCGAAGGCCAGCGCGCCGAAGGCGCCGTGGGTGGAGGTGTGGCTGTCGCCGCAGGTCACGAGGAGGCCGGGCAGCGTCAGCCCCTGCTCGGGGGCGGCGACGTGGACGATCCCCTGCCGCGGGTCGCGCCGGCCGAAGAGCGTCACGGCGTGGGCCGCGGCGTTGCGCTCCAGGCGCTCGATCATCCGTCGCGCGTCCTCGGGCGCGTCGCCGCGGGTGGGGGCGTAGTGGTCGACGACGCCGAAGGTCAGCCCCGGCTCGGCCACCGGCAGCCCGCGCGCGTCCAGCGCCGCGAAGGCATGGTGCGAGCCCTCGTGGATCAGGTGCCGGTCGACCCAGAGGAGCGAGGTGCCGTCGCCGTCGCGCGCGACCTCGTGCGTATCCCAGAGCCGGTCGAGCAGGGTCGCGCTCACGCCGCGCCCGCCCGCTCGCCCACCACCGGGCGCCAGTGCCGCGCGTCGCCCGCGCCCTCGCGCGCAAGCTGCATCTCGAGCTCGAACCGGTCGGGGCGGTAGAGCGCGCTCAGATGCTCGACCGCGCGCCCATCCGCGTCGCGCACGATCCGGCGCAGCGCGAGCAGCGCCGAGCCCGCCGCGACTTCGAGCGCGTCGGCCACGTCGGGCGCGGCGAGCGTCGCCGTCACCACCTGCTCGGCGCCCGCCACCGTCACGCCCGACCGCTCGAGCAGCGCATAGAGCGGCATCGCGGCGAGATCGGCCTCCGAGTAGCCGCGCGCCACCGCCTCGGGCACCCAGGTCGTCAGGTGCGAGAACGGCCCGCCCTCGGCCGCGCGCACCCGCACCGCGCACTGCATCCGCGCGCCGGCCGCGGCGTCCATGGCACGCGCGACGGGCGCGGGCGGCACGTCGTAGCCGAAGGACAGGAGCCGCGCCGAGTGCTGCCCCATGGCGACGACCTGCGGCAGCAGCGTGGCCATGTCCGCGCCCATCCGGCGCGGCCCGGGCGCGCGGCGCACCCGCGTCCCGCTGCCCGGCCGGCGCTCCACGAGCCCGTCGGCGGCCAGCGCGTCGAGCGCGCGTCGCACCGTCACACGGCTCACGCCGTACTCGGCGGCCATGCCCAGCTCGCCCGGCAGCCTCGCGCCCGAGCCGCGCCCGCCCGACACGATGTCGGCGCGCAGCTGAAGGTAGACGCGGCGCGCCTTCTCCCCTCCCGGCATGGTGGCCTGCGGCTGCATCGCGTCCCCGGTCCCCCTTGGCCTCTCGCCGCCGAGCCTATCGCGGGCGCGGCGCGACGCAACGGTTTTGTCTTCCCTCGGGTCGCGCGCCTGTGCTTTCGTGGTGCCGCAAGCGGTCCCCTGGACCGGACAGGTCGGAGGGCGTGCGCGTGACGGAGGCGGAGGGCATCGTGCGGCGCTACCTCGCCGCGATGGAGGCGCGCGACCTCGACGCCGCGCGGGCCTGCCTTGCACGCGGCGCGGTGCTGGCCTTTCCGGGTGCCGCGCCGATGTCGGAACCGGCGGAGGTCGCAGCCTGGGCCGCCCCCCGCTACCGCCGCGTGACCAAGACCCACGCGGGCATGGACGCCTGCGACGGCGTGCTCTACCTGCGCGGGACGCTGGCCGGCGAGTGGCCCGACGGGACCGCCTTCGAGGGCATCCGCTTCGTCGACCGGTTCGAGGTGACGGGCGGCCGGATCGTCCGGCAGGACGTGTGGAACGATCTCGCCGAGGCCCGCCCGTGAGCGGCCCCGACCCGGTGACGCTCGCGATCCTCGCGGGCAGGATGGAGCAGATCGCCGACGAGATGGACGCGACGCTGTTCCGCTCCGCGTTCAACCCCATCATCGCGGAGGCGCACGACGCCTCGCACGGGCTCTACCACGCGGAGACGGGCGACACGCTGGTGCAGGGCAAGGCCGGCCTGCCGATCTTCGTGGGCGTGATGGCCTTCGCGGTGCGCGCGGTGATCGAGAAGGTCGCCGCCACGGGCGACCTCGCCGACGGCGACGTGTTCATCTTCAATGACGCTCATATCGGCGGCACGCACCTGAGCGACATGCGCCTCGTTCGGCCCTACTTCCGCGACGGCGAGCTCTTCTGCTGGCTGGCTTCGGTCGGACACTGGCACGACCTGGGCGGCGGGGTGCCGGGCAACTACAACCCCGGCGCCCGCGACGCCTTCCAAGAGGCGTTCGTGCTGCCCCCCGTGCGGCTCGCGCGGGCGGGGGAGGTCAACGCCGACATCGTCGACATCCTGATGCGCAACACCCGCCTGCCGCTCTCGGCCGAGGGCGATCTCGCCGGGCAGATGGGCGCGCTCGACCTCGGCGTGCGGCGGATGGACGAACTGCTGGACGCCTATGCCCCCGCGACGGTCGCCGCGGCCTTCGACGCGCTCACCGACCGCGCCGAGGCGCTGATGCGGCAGGAGGTGGCGGCGCTCCCCGACGGCCGGTGGGAGGCCGAGGACTGGCTCGACAACGACGGCATCGACGAGGGGCGCCTGCGGATCGCGGTCGGCGTCGAGGTCGCGGGCGACCGGCTGACGCTCGACTTCGCGGGCACCGCGCCGCGCTGCCGCGGGCCGGTGAACATCGCGCTGCCGACGGCGGTGGCCACCGCCTACGTCGCCATCAAGCACGTCTTCCCCTCGCTCCCGGCGAACGCGGGCGTGATGCGACCCGTCGACGTCCGCGTGCCCGAGGGCTCCCTGCTCGCGGCGCCGTTCCCGGCCCCCGTGGGCGGCTACACCGAGACGATCCTGCGGATGATCGACGTGGTCTTCGCCGCGATGGCGCGGGCCGCGCCCGAGAGGGTGGTGGCCAACGCCTACGGCACGATCAACGCGCTCTCGATCGCCGGGCGGCGGGGCGACGGTTCCCCCTGGGTGATGTTCTCGTTCTACGGCGGCGGGCATGGCGGGTCGGCCACCGGCGACGGGCTCAGCCACGGCAACGCGCCGATCTCCACCGCGACGATCCCGCCGCTCGAGATCCTCGAGGCGGCCTATCCGGTGATGTTCCGGCAATGGGCGCTGCGCCCCGACAGCGCGGGCGCGGGGCGGCACCGGGGCGGCTTCGGCGCGGTCTACGAGATCGAGGTGCTGGCCGAGGGCGGGGCGGAGGCGTTCCTCTTCGGCGAGCGCGGCACCGCGCCGCCGCGCGGCGCGGCGGGCGGCGGGGACGCGGCGCTGAACGTGTTCCGGCACGAGACGGACGCGGGCTGGCAGGCGCCGCCGATGGTCTCGAAGATGCGCGACATCGCGCTCGGGAAGGGCCGGCGCGTGCGGCTCGAGACGCCCGGCGGCGGCGGCTACGGGCCGGCGGCCGAGCGCGACCCGACCGCCGTCGCCCGCGACGTGGCGCGCGGGCTGCAGTCGATGGGCGAGGCCGACCGGCTCTACGGGCCGGGCTGGCGGGAGGTGACACCGTGAGCCGGATCGTGGGCATCGACGTGGGCGGCACGTTCACGGACGTCTTCGTGCTCGACGAGGCGACGGGGCAGGCGATCGTCGCCAAAGTCCCGACGACGCGTCCCGACCAGTCGGGCGGCTTCCTCGAGGGCATCGCGCGGGCGGGCGCGGATCTCGGCTCGATCTCCACCGTCGTGCACGGGACGACGGCAGGGACCAATGCGCTCCTCGAGCGGCGCGGCGCGCGGGTGGGCGTGGTGACGACGGACGGGCTGCGCGACGTGCTCGAGATGCGTCGCCGCGACCGGCCGCGGACCTGGGGCCTGCGCGGCGACTTCGAGCCCGTCGTGCCGCGCGACCTGCGCCTCGAGGTGCCCGAGCGGACGCTCGCGGACGGGACGGTGCGCGTGCCGGTGGATCTGGATGCCGTGCGCGCGGCGGGCGAGCGGCTTCTCGCGTCGGGCTGCGAGGCGGTCGCCGTCCTCTTCGCGAACGCTTACGCCAACCCCGAGACGGAGGCCGCCGCGGTGGCGGCGCTGCGCGCGCTCTGGCCGAACCCCCACGTCTCCGCGTCCCACGAGATCCTGCCCGAGATCCGCGAGTTCGAGCGGTTCTCCACCACCGCGCTCAACGCCTACCTGCAGCCCGAGGTGTCGGGCTACCTGCACCGGCTCGAGGGCGCGCTGGCGGCGGGCGGCTTCGGCGGGCAGTTCCTGATCGTGCAGTCCAACGGCGGGGTGATGGACGTCGGGACGGCCTGCGCGCGGCCGGTGCGCACCGCGCTCTCGGGGCCGGCGGCGGGCGTGATCGCGGCCGCGCGCATCGCGGGCGCCGCCGGGTGCCCGGACGTGATCACCGGCGACATGGGAGGGACGAGCTTCGACGTCGCGCTGATCGCGGGCGGCAGGCCGGGGCTCGCGGCGCAGACGTCGGTGGCGTTCGGGCTCACGATCCGCACCCCGATGATCGAGATCGCCACCATCGGCGCGGGCGGCGGCTCGATCGCCTGGGTGGATCGCGGGGGGCTGCTGTGCATCGGCCCCGAGAGCGCGGGCTCCGATCCCGGCCCGGTCGCCTACGGGCTCGGCAACGACCGGCCCACGGTGACGGACGCCAACGTCGTGCTCGGCCGCATCGACGCCGAGCGGCCCATCGGCGGCGGGCTGGCGCGGCTCGACGTGGAGGGGGCGCGCGCGGCCATCGCGCGCCACGTCGGCGAGCCGCTCGGCCTCGACCCGCTCGCGGCGGCGGAGGCGATCCTCGCGGTGGCGAACGCGGCGATGGCCGGGGCGATCCGGCTGGTGAGCGTCGAGCGCGGCCTCGACCCCGCGGGCTTCGCCTACATGCCCTTCGGCGGCGGGGGCGCGCTGCATGCGGGCGCGATGCTGGCGGAGGTCGGCTTCGCGCGGGCCATCGTGCCGCGCTATCCGGGGGTGACCTCGGCCATGGGCGCGGTCGTCGCCGACATGCGCCACGACCACGTGCAGACGCTCAACGTCGCGCTCGACGCGCTCGACCCCGCGGCGCTCGCGGCCTTCGTCGATGCCCATGTCGCCGCCGGGACCGCCCGGCTCGACGCCAGCGCCGCGCGGCTCGAGGCGCGCGAGGTCGCGGTCGAGCTCGACATGGCCTATGCCGGGCAGACCCACGCCATCGCCGTCCCGCTGCCCGTCGAGGTGACGGACGGGCGCGTGGCGCCGCCCGCGCGCGAGGCGATAGCGGCGGCCTTCGACGCGGTCTACCGCGCCGCCTACGGCCGCCTGCTGCCGCAAGGCGTGCGGAGGATCGTGAACCTGCGCACGGCGGTGATCGGGCGGCGGCCGAAGTTCGACCTCGCCACGCTTGCCCCCGTCGGCGGCCACGCGGAGGTGCTGCGCCGCCGCCCCGTGCGGTTCGCAAGCACTTGGCACGACACCGCGATCCACGACCGGCTGGCGCTGCCGGTGGGGGCGCGGATCGACGGGCCCGCGATCCTCGAGCAGCCCGACGCCACGATCCTCGTCGAGCCGGGCCTCGCGGCGGAGGTGGACCGCTTCGGCAACGTGATCGTCACCCGGAAGGACGCCGATGGACCTCGCTGACCTCGACCCGGCGCGCTGCGCGCTCCTGACCATCGACCTGCAGAACGACTTCCTGCATCCCGACGGCGCCTATGGCCGCGCGGGGCAGGGCGCGCCCGCCATCGCCGTCCTGCCCGAGCGCATCCGCCCCCTCCGCGACACGCTGCGCCGGGCCGGGGGCGTCCACGTGTCGGCGCAGTTCACGCTGGTGCCGGGCCCCGGCGGCGAGCCCCTGATCGCGCCGCACCTGAAGGCGCTGCGGCCGTTCCTGACCACGGGCGACTTCGCGCCGGGCGGGTTCGGCCACGCGCTCGTGGACGCCTTGGCGCCCGCGGACTACACAGTCGAGAAGGTCGCCTACTCTGCGTTCTACCAGACCCGGCTCGAATACGTCCTGCGCGCGCTGAAGGTGGACACGCTGATCATCGGCGGGATCGTCACCAACGGCGGGGTGGCGAGCACGCTGCGCGACGCGCACCTGCGCGATCTGTCGACGGTGCTCCTGACCGATGGCTGCGCCGCTTTCCGTGAGGACGTCCACGACGCCACGCTCCTGTCTGTGTCCTCGCTCGGGAGCCAGGCGACCTGCGCGGAGGTGACCGCGGCGCTCGAGGCGCGCGCGTGAGCCTGCGCGCGCGCCTTAAGCGCCCCGGCATCGTCGTCGCGCCCGGCATCTACGACGGGCTGACGGCGGCGCTGGCGACCGAGGCCGGTTTCGAGGCGTTGTACCTCTCGGGCGCGGCGGTCGCCTACACGCGGCTCGGGCGGCCCGACATTGGCCTGACCACGGCGTCCGAGATGGCCGACACGATGGCATTGATCGCCGACCGCACCGACCTGCCGGTGATCGTGGACGCGGACACGGGGCACGGCAACGCGCTCAACGCGCAGCGCACGATTCGCGCCTACGAGCGGGCAGGGGCGGCGGCGCTGCAGGTCGAGGACCAGGCCTTCCCCAAGCGCTGCGGCCACCTCGCGGGCAAGGCCTTGATCCCGACCGCCGAGATGGCCGGCAAGATCGCCGCGATGGCCGACGCGCGGGCGCGCGACGACACGCTGATTGTGGCGCGCACCGACGCCATCGCGGTGGAGGGGTTCGACGCGGCGCTCGGCCGGGCGGAGGCCTACCTCGCCGCGGGGGCGGACGTGCTCTTCGTGGAGGCGCCGCGCGACGGGGCGCAGATGGCACGCATCGCGGACACCTTTGCGGGCCGCGTCCCTCTGCTCGCCAACATGGTCGAGGGGGGCGCCACCCCGACCGCGCCCGCCGCCGCGCTCGAGGCCATGGGCTTCGCCGTCGCGATCTTCCCCGGCGGGATCGTCCGCGCGCTGGCCCGCACCGCGCGGGACTACTACGCGAGCCTCGCCGCGCACGGCACCAACGCACCTTTCGCCGACCGGATGTTCGACTTCGACGGGCTCAACGCGGTGATCGGGACGCCCGCGATGCTCGCGGCCGGGCGGCGCTGGTCCGGCGATGGCTGAGGTCGCGCCGCCGTCCGACGCGTTCGACCTCTCGGTCGATACGCTCGTCGTCGGCGCGGGCGCCTGCGGGCTGGTGGCGGCGCTTGCCGCCCGCGAGGCGGGGCGCGGCGTGCTGGTGGTCGAGGCGGACGCCGCGCCCGGCGGGTCGACCGCGCTCTCGGCGGGGCTGATCCCCGCCGCGGGCACGCGCGCGCAGGCGGCCGCGGGGATCGACGACGACGCCGACCGTTTCGCCGCGGACATCCAGGCGAAGGCGCATGGCGAGAACGACCCCGCGCTGGTGACGGCGCTGGCGCGGGGCGCGGGGCCGGCGGTGGACTGGTTGACCGAGCGCCACGACCTCGACCTGACGCTGGTGACGGACTTCGACTATCCGGGCCATTCACGACGGCGGATGCACGGCCTGCCCTCGCGATCGGGGCGGGCGCTGGTGGACGCGCTCCGGGCGCGGGTCGAGGCTGCGGGGATCGACCTCGTCTGCGGGCGCCGCGCCGCGGTGCTGCACCATGCGGGGCGCCGGGTAGCGGGCGTCACGCTGCGGCGGCCCGACGGCGGCGCGGAGACGGTGGGCTGCGACCGGCTGGTGCTGGCCTGCAACGGGTTCGGCGGGAACCGCGCCCTCGTCGCGCGGCACATGCCCGACATCGCCGACGCGCTGTGGTTCGGGCACGACGGCAACCGGGGCGAGGCCGTCGGCTGGGGGGAAGCCCTCGGCGCGGCGACGCGGCACCTCGGCGCCTACCAGGGCCACGGGAACGTGGCGCATCCGCACGGCATCCTGATCACCTGGGCCACGATCACGGCGGGCGGCGTGCAGGTGAACGCCGACGGCCTGCGCTTCCACGACGAGAGCCGCGGCTACTCGGAGGCGGCGCGTGCGGTGCTGGCGCAGCCCGGCGGCGTGGCCGTGACCGTCTTCGACGAGCGTATCGCCGCCGTCGCCCGGCAGTTCGAGGATTTCAGGCAAGCCGAGGCGCTCGGCGCGATCCTCGGCGCCGATGATCCGACGACGCTCGCGGCGACCCTGGCGCTCCCACGGGACGCACTGGTCGCCTCTCTGACCGCGATCCCCGCCATGGGGCGCGACGCATTCGGGCGGGACTGGACCGGGCGGCCGCTGTCTCCACCCTTCCGCGCCGTTCGCGTGACGGGGGCGCTGTTCCACACGCAAGGTGGCCTCGTGATCGACGGGGAGGGTCGCGTGCGTGGCCAGGATGGAACCCCGTTCCCCAACCTCCTGGCCGGCGGCGGTGCGGCCTGCGGCGTCTCCGGTTCCGGGGACGGCGGCTATCTCTCGGGAAACGGGCTTCTCGGCGCGGTGGTGCTCGGCCGGGCGGCGGGCGGCACGGTATGGGGCTTGGCTTAGACGCCTCGGCGACGAGGAGACTTGTAATACCGGCTCGCCGATGAAAGTTCATGTCTCTTTACATAATCACGCTTATTGGATAGCGATGAAGCAGGGACGCTAGATCGTCGCCGGTGCGCAAATCCAGCGTCGTCACTCTGCCCTGTGTCGCGCGGGCTCGGAGTATGACATGGGACGGGCGAAGATGAGCGAGCGCGAACCAAGGCGCGTGTCGGTCCTGGGGCAGCTGGACGACGGGCGCATCGACGCGACGACGGCGGCGCAGGTGACCGCGTTAAGCCGACGGCAGGCGTTCCGGTTCCTGCGGAGGTTGCGCGACGAAGGCCCCTCGGCGCTGGCGCACCGGGCGCGCGGGCGGACGCCCAACAGCCGGATCGGCGACGCGGTCCGGGAGATTCTGCTGGACGCGGTCCGGGAGGAGTACGCGGACCTTGGCCCCACGCTGGCGGCCGACACGCTGGCGGAGCGGCATGGACTTCGGTGTAGCGTGAGACGCTGCGGCGGTGGAGGATCGAGGATCGGTTGTGGCCCACGCGCAAGGAGCGCCGCCAATTCCATCGGTCCCGCCTGCGCCGCGAGAGTCCGGGCGAACCGGTCCAGATCGACGGCTCGCACCATCGCTGGTTCGAGGATCGCGGGCCAGCCTGCACGCTGCTCGTCTTCGGCGACGACGCGACGAGCCGGCTGGTGGGGCTGCGGTTCGTGCCTTCCGAGACGACGGTTGCCTATTTCACGGCGCAGGAGGGCTACCTCGCCGCGCATGGGCGCCCCGTCGCATTCTACTCCGACAAGCACACCGTGTTCCGCGTCGGGCGCCGTGTCCCGAAGACCGGTCACGGGATCACCCAGTTCGGTCGCGCGCTGGAGGAGTTGGGCATCGAGATCATCTGCGCCGACAGCAGCCAGGCCAAGGGGCGTGTCGAGCGCGCGAACCGCGCGCTGTCCGGGCCGGCTGGTGATGGGACTTCGGCTGGAGGGGATCTCCGACATGACGGCGGCCAACGCGTTCCTTCCGGCTTTCGTGGAGCGCTACGACCGCCGCCTTGCCAAGACGCCTAGACGACCCGACGACCTGCATCGCCCCCTCGACGTCGGCCCGGACCCGCTGCGGACGATCCTGTGCATGCAGGAACACCGCCACGTCGGCGCACAGCTGTCGTTCCGGTTCGAGCGCGATCGGGTGATCCTCGACGAGACCAAGGTGACGCGCGGCCCAATGTGCAATTATGTCGAGATGCTGATCTCCCTCGATGGCGACTTCGAGGTCTGCTGGAACGGAATGCCCCTGTCCCACCGAACGTTCTCCAAGAACCGGAAGCGCGTCACGCAGACCTCGATCGTGGCCGACAAGAACCTCTCCGCCGTGCTCGAGCACATCATGGCCGAGCAGGGAAGGCGAAGCCTGAGCCGAACGGGCAGCCCGTGCAACGGATGCGCGACACGCCGAATGGTCCGAGAAAAGACGGCTGGAACTCGCTGGCGGCGCGCAAGAAGAAGGCGGATGCGACGACGAGAACCGGCGCCGGCGGGGCCAGGCTAATTTCCGATCCTCGACGTCCCCGGTTCGCCCGGCTCCGCGTCAACCGACGCGCCCAGACCTTCTAACGGTGACATTCGTGTTTTGCCGAGCCGTCGACGCTTCCGCATTGTCGCATCACGTGTGGGGTGGTGGTGCGCGCTTGTTCGACCTGCTCCTTCGTTCAACGACGAAGGCTGTTGAACGGATGAAATGCAAGGATGGGCACGAGATACGACCAACTGAGCGTCGAGGATCGAAGGGTGATCGAACGTTGGCGAGCCGCGCGCGTCTTGCCCGCCGATATGGCATGGGTGATTGGCCGGCACCGGACCACGATATAACGGGCGCTGCAGCGCAAGCTCGTGCGAGACGCAGCCCTTCGGCACTGTAAGGTCCGGCAGATCAGGACTGATCGGACGCCCGAGCGGATCGTCGGACGCATGCGACTGGAAGACGCGCACCCTCGCAAGGGCCAGGAGATGATCCACCGGCACGTCCAACCGAAAGACGGTATCCGCGAGGAACGTTGGTGGCACCTGTCGACGCGCCGGATGAGCCGGCGGCCGCGGCGCGCGCGAAAGCGACTGCCGCCGGAGTTCGGGCGCTGACTGGGCATCTTGTTCGCCCCAGGGCGGTGGCGCACCGTACTGGGCTCAGGCAACGAAAGGGAGATTTCGTCCTGCTACAGCAACGCTTTCGAAAAGCTAGTGGCATTTCGCCGGTCGAGCGCGTCGGCCACTCTGCCGTAATATTGGAGAACACGGGCAGCCGGTCCGGTCCGGTGATGCGCAAGATCGTCACGGCGGAAGCTCCCCTGCCCTTCGCCGCCCGCCGACCGATGACGTTCGACCGCAGCAGCGGATGGGTCACCTCGCCGCACCTGCAATCGGAGACGGGAACCCGTTCCCGGCTCCGAGTTCCGCAGTCGCTTCGTCAGAGGGGCGCGGTCGAGAACACCGCCCGTCGCGCCCCGCGCTGCCTGCCGCGGGAGGCCGGCATCCGTCAGATGACCGAAGTCGACATCCGCGAGATCGCCGACCGGATGAATGCCACCCCCCGCAAATGCCTCGGGCGAAAGACCTCCGCCAAGTCCTATACCGGGAAGATCTGGCGACGGAAGGTCGTCAGTGCCGTGATCTGGGCAGATTTGAGTCGTATTCCGAGAAGCGCTCGGGTCGGCATGCGCGGAATCGGGTCGCGCCTTTTAATGGCTGCGAATGGACCGGGGAATCGATGCAGCCAGAGAACCGGTGCGAATATGGGCAACGAAGCACTCGTTGCCGCTCGAAAGTCGATCGGTGCCGGCCCGTGACGATCTCGCCTGATTTGATGGCGAGGGCGCCTCGCCGGCGCCGGAGCGTGAATTTCCAAGCGTTTCGGCTCCACCCGGTCGTCGGTCGTCCTGTGCGGACGATGGCCGGATGTTTCGCGTCTGCTGCGCCTGCGGGCGAGCGACTGCCGCCGACGGTCCGCCGCGGGTCGGGCGTCCCGTTGGGGCCGGACGTCGCCACGCGTCGGACGAGGTTCGGGCGCCGATCAGGGATCCGCAGAACGGCCCGAACGCTCGAACCGGTGACGCTCCGGCTCCCCGTTCCGGCAGCGCCTCGGCCGGGGCGGCGTCTCCTAGCCGACCGGAGCATGCCCGCCGCTCCGCCGACATTCCCGATCACGACGCAACGCGGGCCGGGTGGGTCACTGGCCAGAATGGCGGCGGCGATCGCCCCCCTGCCCGAAGCCGTCCGCGGAGCGTCAACGTTCGACCGCGCGTCCAATTCCGTCGTACTGCCCCATCCGCGGGACGGGGCCGGGACGAGGATCCGTTCAGCGAACCGCGCCCGCCGCTCCGGAACTGCGCGACCCGGAACGCCGACCGCCGGGGGCTCTTCCGGCCGCGGTGGGCATGAGGCACCCGCCAGACAGCCGATGCCGATGGCCCCGCGATCACCGCCCGGATGGCCGCAGAGCCCCGAAGGCGCCCCGGATCGGAGGCCCGCGCCAGAGCCCTTGCGCGGGCACGAGCTGCAGGTGCCGCAGCGCCAGTGCTATCGTCCGGGACGGCAAAGGTCGCAGTCGACGGGGGTGGTCATGGAACGCTCGCGCGATCGATCGCGAACGGGTGACCGGGGCTTGACCGTGAAGCTCGCCGTCCGTCGGCACGGCAGACCGTGGCAGACGGCCGCCGCCCGCTCCCCTTGCGCCGACACCTCGGGCAACGCGACGGAATCGCAGCCATCCTTGGGGTGCGCTGGACCACGAGCGATCGCCGAGGCGGGTGCGTCCGCGACCCGGTCGGCGCGCCGGACCTCCGATCCCGGCGATCGCGCGATCTCCCAACTTGGGTTACCGACCCGAAGCAGCTCCGGTCAGAGCCGACCACCCCGGCTCGGAATACGATCGACCCCCGCCCGCACGCGTCGCGCCGTCGCCTTTGGACGAGGGACTCACCATATGGTTGCAAGAATCTTGCGCCCAGCGACGAGCCGACACGAGCCCCTGCCATGTCCCGCCCCGCCTATCCGGTGACGCCCGACGGTCGCTACTTCGTGGCGAAGGAGCGGCTGTGGCGGTGCGCGGACCCTCGGTTGCCCGAGGCGGTGCGGCAGGAGGCGACCCGCGAGCTGATGCGGGCCCGGTCGGCCGTGGGGCACGCGAAGACCGACGACGAACGGCGCGCGGCGCGGGCGCGGGTCCATGCGGCAAAGGTCCGGCTCGGGGAGCGCGGGCCGGCCTGGTGGGACGACGGCGCGGAGGACGTCAATAGACGGCATCCGAAGAACACGCGATACGCGCGGTGGTGGGCATCGCTCGGAGACGGCACCGGGTAGAGGCGACGGGAAATCGCCACCGCGCGCTGTCGTGTTCGACGGACGATCCCGAACGGGCCGTGGCGGATCTCACACGGTTGGGGAACGTCGGCGGTCGAGCCACCGGAGGCGCAGGCTCGAACCGCATGCCTTCGGAGACGGGCGCCGTCACTTCGAAAGGCAAAGAGATCCGAGAATTGCCGGGCGATCTTTATTTTCCGTCAACCCGTTCGCACGATCGAGGATCGGACGGGTTCGGCGGTCGGGCCGAGACGGAGCGGCCTTCCATTTCGGGCAGCGGTCGCGAAGGCCCGTCCGAGCGTACGCCCCGCAGGAGGCAGCGGGCGGGACGCGTTCATCCCGCCCTGCCCCATGTGCGGTCAGGCGATCTCGGTCGCCTTCGACGACGCGAGCGAGCCCAGGTCCGGCATCGGGTCCGGGGCCTGCTTGGACGCCTCGGGCAGCACCGCGCTGATCCCGAGGAGGACGAAGGCCACGATCAGCACGCCGCCGCAGAGGAGCGCGGCGTAGCCCGCCCCCTTGAGCATGAGCGCGGTGACCTGCGCGCGGACCTGGAAGGTCCGGGAGCCCTGGAGATAATTGTCGTCGTCGGTCATGTGCCGCCCTCCTCGCGCGTCTTCAGTCGATCCGGCCGTAGCCGTGCTGCTGGGCCCAGACGAACCAGTTGTCCACGACCGTCCCGGTGAGCAGGATGCCGATCCCGCCGGTGAGCGTGGTCAGCACCGCGAACCACCAGGCCCAGCGGTGGACCCCCTCCATCGTGGCGTTGAACCCCATCGTCCAGCGCCAGAACAGCGCCGCCCGCTCGGTCGCCGTCCCGCGGTCCACGATCTGCTCGATCTCGCGCTCGCCGCCGAAGCGGCTCACGGCGAGGATCGTGGCGCCGTGCATCGCGAAGAGCAGCGCCGAGCCGTAGAGGAACACGATCGAGAGCGCGTGGAACGGGTTGTAGAAGAGGTTCCCGTAGGTGATCGAGAACAGGTTCGTCCAGTCGAGGTGCGAGAACACGCCGTAGGGCACCATCTCCGACCACGAGCCCATCAGGAGCGGGCGGAACAGGCCGAGCACGAGGAAGAGCCAGATCGCCGAGGCGAAGGCCCAGGAGACGTGCTTGCCCATACCGAGCGCCGCCGCTCGCAGGTAGGTCCGCACCCACCAGGTCAGCACCGAGACCAGCAGGAAGAACGACGCGATCAGGAAGTAGCCCCCCTCCCCCATCGGCGGGATGCTCAATCCGTATTCCGGCGCGGGCGGCTCGAGCGAGAGCCAGAACAGTTCGCGCACGAAGAGGATCGGGTTGTAGTCGACCTGGTCCCAGTAGGACAGGCCGACCATGACGAACCAGATCGTCCCGGTCGCCAGCGAGATCAGCCCGAACGTGCCGAGGTAGATCGGCCCGAGCTGCGCGTTGCCGATGATGCCCGCGAGCCGCGAGAAGCTCGCGCTCCCGGTCCGGTCGTCGGCGAGCCCGCCGGTGCCGGCCATGCCCATCTCGGCGGGACCCTGGACCTGCACCTGGGTGAAGATGTTCTGATATTGCGGCATGTCAGCGGCTCCTCAAAGGTCGGCCCAGAAGGGGAGGAAGGAATACCAGTCCCACCAGGCGATCCACTGGTCGAACCAGACGGTCCCGGAGATCACGATGCACACCGCGCTCCAGAAGCCCGCGTTCAGCGCCAGCAGGAGGCCGAGGCGATGGATCCCGAGCGGCCCGATCGAGTAGCCGATCAGGTCGCGGAAGTAGGTGTCCTCGTGGTCGGGCGAGCGCACCTCCTCGCCCTTGGCGGGGTTCACCGCGGAGAGCACCAGCGAGCCGTGCAGCGCGAGCGCGAGGCAGGTGGTGAAGAAGAAGGTGATCGCGATCATGTGGGCGGGGTTGTAGTGGAAGTTGCCGTAGGCGTAGCCGACGTTGTTCACCCAATCGAGGTGGCTCCAGATCCCGTAGGGGAACGCGTGGCCCCACGCGCCCATCAGGACGGGGCGGATGATCACGAGCGTGACGTAGGCCAGGATCGCGAAGCCGAACGCGACCGGCACGTGGAAGCCCATCCCGAGCTTGCGGCAGATCTCGACCTGCCGGAGCGCCCAGCTTACGAAGGCGCCCGTCGCGCAGATCGTGATGATCTGCCACAGCCCGCCCTCGGCCAATGGCGCCATGGCGAGCCCGTACTCGACCGCGGGCGGGTCGATGGAGATCAGCCAGGGGTTCCAGGTGTCGCCCAGAGCCGCGCCGTAGAAGATCAGCGCCGAGCCCAGGACGGTGAAGAAGATCGTCGTGACCCCGAAGAAGCCGACGTAGAACGGGCCGAACCAGAAGTCGAACAGGTCCCCCCCGACGAGGGTGCCGCCGCGGACGCGGTACTTCCTCTCGAAACTCAGCAGTGCCATCCCACCCTCCTTGCCGGCCGACGCCGCGATGGTCTCGATTGATCGTTCGCCGCGGGCGGGGCGGACCCTGCCCGCGGCATGGGCCGCCTATTCGACGACGACCACGTTGGCCTCGGGGTTGAACGCCCGGTTGAACCAGTTCGTGTACGGGTTGCTGAGCAACACGAGGTGGATCATCACCGCCAGCAGGAACAGGAACACGCCCTGCGCCACGAAGACCCGGCGGGGGTCGAAGATCATCCAGATGCGGTAGAATTGTGCCATGACTTCAGTCTCCTACCAAGCGAACCAGGGCAGCTTGATATAGGTGAGGATGTGGGCCACGAGCGCGACCGCGGTGAACAGCGCAAAGCCGCTCAGGTAGACCGAGTGCAGCTCCTGGGCCTGCTGGTCGTTGAGCCCGGTGAAGGACAGATCCGTCCGGTCAGCCATTGGGTACCTCCTTGAGGTTGGACCGACGCCGCGGAACCCCCGCGGCAGGGTCGGACCCGGGGATGCGTCCCCGAGGCCTCTCGCCGGTCCCGAGGGACGCGGCCAGTTCCGTCCTCGCGCTCATGCGCGCAGGATGATCGAGGTGATGATCGCGGCCTGACCCCAGGCGGCCGCGAGCGGGCCCTGCTCGGGGAGCGCGGCGCGGCGCAGCGCCTTGAGCGCCCAGACCGCGAGCGACAAGGGCAGCGCGAGCACGAGGACGACCGCGAAGTAGGCCGCGTATTCGCGGCGGCGCGCGGCGAGGCGCGCGGCGTGCGCGCTGCGCGGGGCCCGGGCGCCCAAGCCGTCGGCGGCGAACGCGCGCGGGGTCTCGAAGGTCATGTCGGTCATCGGGAGCCTCCATCGGCGGGTTGAAGTCGGTCGATCGTGGCGCGGTCCACGCGCTCGGCGCCCTGCGCCTCCGCGGCGGCCTCGGCGGCGTCGCGCAGCGTCTTGGCCGCGGAGATGCGGGTCAGGACGGGATGCGCGGCGACGATCTCGTCGAGCCGCGCCTGCGCCTCCGCGTCCCAAGGCAGCGCGCGGTGCAGCTTGGTCGGCGTCGCGGGCGCCGCGTCCATCGCGGTCCCGAGCGGCAGGATGTGGAACAGCGCGTCGAAGAGCGCGTTGCAGACCTCCTGCACGAGGTAGGTCGCGCCGGCGTAGCCCATGAACGGCGTGCCGGTGGCGCGGCGGATCGCGGCGCCGGGGAAGGATGCGGGGATGAACGAGGGCGCCGGACCGTGCCCGCCCTTCAGCTCGGCCAGGTACATCTTCTCGTTGACCGAGCCCAGCACCACGAGCGGGCGCTTCTCGGCCAACGTCGCGCGCACCGCGTCGTTGTCGGTCTTCTTTCCGCGCGTGCGCGACACGGCCATCGCGCAGGGCAGCCCCATCTCGTCCTCGAGGAAGTGGCGGATGCCGCGCGCGTAGGTCTCGGTCGCCACGATCCCGAAGGAGGCGGTGGCGAAGAAGTCCTGCGTCACCGACCGCCACAGGTCCCAGACCGGCTTGATCGTGGAGTGCTTCTCGCGCGCGATGAACGGCTCGGGATCGAGGCCCAGCATCTCGCCCAGCTTGCGCAGGAACGCGGTCGTCGACGCGATGCCGATGGGCGCCTGCAGGTACGGCTTGCTCAGAACCTCGGCCAGCCCGCGCCCGAACTCGCGGTACAGGCACACGTTGACGTCGGCGTTCACCAGCCCGCGCATCTGCGCGACGTGGGCGCCGAGCGGCATGACCATGTTCACCTCCGCCCCGATCCCCTCGATCAGGCGGCGGATCTCGGCCAGGTCCGAGGGCATGTTGAACGCGCCGTACATCGGCCCGAGGATGTTGACGCGCGGCGCGGCCCCCTCCTCGCGCTTCTTCTCGGGCGGCATCCGGCCCTTGGTCATGCCGAACTCGGTGAAGATCCAGGTCATCGCGCGGTCGGCGGCCTGCCACTGGTCCTCGTCGATGGTGCGCGGCAGGAACCGCTGGATGTTGGTATCCTGCGGCGTCACGCCCCCGCCGATCATCTCGGCGATCGAGCCGGTGACGACGACGGCCGGGAGCGCCGGGTCGAGGGTCTTCCAGGCGCGCTTCATCGCCTCCTCGGTGCCCGATCCCATCTCGCTCTCGCCCAGCCCCGTCACCACGATCGGCAGCTCGTGCGGCGGCAGCGCGTCGGTGTAGTGCAGCACGCTCGTCACCGGCAGGTTCTCGCAGCCCACGGGCCCGTCGATGACGACCTGCAGGCCCTTGACGGCGGTGAAGGCGTAGACCGCGCCCCAGTAGCCGCCGGCGCGGTCGTGGTCCTGGATCAGCATGGCGTGCCCCCCGATAGCGACCCGGCGCGAACACGATTGCCTGCGGCGAGCGCCGCCTCGCGCGGTGGCGAGATACCAGAATATCTCGCCACTCAGATCATCTCCTCGGCCTTGGCGGCCTTGGCCTGGCGCTCGAGCTTCTTGGCGTTCTGCGCGCGGAAGCCGGGCTGCAGGTTCGGCGCGCCTTCCCAGACGCCCGCCGTGTCACCCTCGCCCACGTCCTCGAAGAAGGCGCGCATCGCCTCCATCCGGCCGCGGTTGGCGATGGCCCCGTTGACCACCTCCGCGAGCGAGCCCGCGCCCGCCGGGCCCATCAGGGGGCGCGCGGAGATCAGGTTGGTGAAGTAGAGCGCGGGGATGCCCATGGCCTTGGCGCGCTGCACGACCGGCGTGGTGCCGATCGCGAGGTCGGGCCGGATGGCCTCCATCGCGACCATGTCCTGCTCGAGCGAGGCGCGGTACGTGACCTTCACGCCCTTCGCCGCGAGCCATTCCGCGTCCGCCGCCGACCAGGGCGTCTTCGGGCAGGCGGTCCCGACATAGGGCACGTCCGCGCCGCTCTCGATCAGCAGACGCGCGACGAGCAGCTCGGAGCCCTCGTAGCCCGACACGGTCACCGTGCCGTCGATCCGCGCGCCCGCGAGCGCCGCCTCGATGGCGGGCAGGAACGCGTTCTGCGCGGCCCCGACCCGGTCGGCGGGCACGCCGAACGCGTCGCCGATCGCGGCGAGCCAGGCCGCCGTGCCGTCGCGGCCAACCGGAGCGGAGCCGATCACCGGGCGGCCCGCCGCCTGGAACTCGCGGACGCTCGCCGTGTAGAACGGATGGATCGCCGCCACCGCCCCGCAATCGAGCGCGGCGTAGAGCTCGCGCCATTCGCGGCACGGCACCGACGGCCCGGCGGCGAGGCCCATCGGGGCCAGCATCGCGCCGATCATCATCGGGTCGGCGGGGAACGTCTCGCCCAGCAGCGCCACCTGCGGCAGGTCCGAGCGGCCCGCGGCGGGCGCCTGGACGGGGCCGGACTCGGCCTCCTCGCGCGCATAGGCCAGCATCGCGCCGGCGAGCACGTCCTTGGCCTCGGCATGGGTCGGGATCCCGAAGCCCGGCACGTCGATGCCGATGATCCGCACGCCGTCGATGGCCTTGGGCAGCAGCCGGAGCGGCACGCCCGACGCGGTCGGCACGCACAGGTTGGTCACCACGATCGCGTCGAGCTTCGCCGGGTCGGCGGCGGCGTGGACGGATTCGCGGATGTCCTCGAAGAGCTTGCCCGTCACCAGCGTCTCGCTGTCGAACGGGACGTAGCCGACCGACCGGCGCGCGCCGTAGAAGTGGCTCACGAAGGTCAGCCCGTAGACGCAGCAGGCCGAGCCCGACAGGATCGTCGCCACGCGGCGCATCCGCAGCCCCACGCGCAGCGATCCGAAGGCCGGGCACATCGATTGCGGCTGGTCGTGCGGCCCCTGCGGGTAGTCCTCGGCGTAGCGGTCGAGCACGTCCGACGCCCCGGCCGCGCGCGCCGCCTCCGCCATCTTCCCCTTCGAGTGGCAACCCTCGCCCTCGGCGGGCGCCGCGGTCGCGACGGGCGCGGCGACGACCGGCGCGGGCGTGGCCGGACGCGGCGCCGTGGCGCCCGTGACGTCGGGGACCGGCCCGAGGGCGATCACCTCCGTCGCGCCGTCGGCGCCGGTGCGGACCTCGTATCCCTCAAGCATCGTCGTACACGACCTCAAGGGAGGCCTTCGCGACCGCGTTCTTGCCGCGCATGTCGGCGTCGGTGGCGGGCACCAGCACGTAGTCGCCGCCGGTGTCCTTCGCGTCGAACAGACCGAGCAGCCCGTCCTGGTCGAGCGGGGCCGGCCGGACCGGCGGGGCCACGGAGACCGCGTCGCCGAGTTCGGCGAAGAGCGCGCCCCATTGCGACTGCGCGGTGCCGACGATCTGGTAGTTGGCGGACTTCTTGCGAAGGTCGTCGTCCTGCGGGATCGCCGCGAGCACCGGGATCTTCACGGCGGCCGCGAAGGCCTGCGCCTCGCCCGAGCCGTCGTCCTTGTTGATGACGAGCCCAGCCACGCCGACGTTGCCGCCGAGCCGGCGGAAGTACTCGACCGCCGAGCAGACGTTGTTGGCGACGTAGAGCGACTGGAGGTCGTTGGACGCGACGAGGATCACCTTCTGCGCCATGTCGCGCGCGATCGGCAGGCCGAACCCGCCGCAGACCACGTCGCCCAGGAAGTCGAGCAGCACGTAGTCGAAGTCCCAGTCGTGGAAGCCGAGCTTCTCGAGCAGCTCGAAGCCGTGGATGATGCCGCGCCCGCCGCAGCCCCGACCGACCTCCGGCCCGCCGAGCTCCATCGCGAACACGCCGCCGCGCTTGAAGCAGACGTCGCCGATCGCGACCTCCTCGCCCGCGGCCTTCTTGCGGGCCGAGGTCTCGATGATCGTCGGGCAGGCCTTGCCGCCGAACAGCAGCGACGTCGTGTCCGACTTCGGGTCGCACCCGATCAGCAGCACGCGCTTGCCCTGCTCGGCCATCATGTGGCTGAGGTTGGCGAGCGTGAACGACTTGCCGATCCCGCCCTTGCCGTAGATCGCGATGATCTGCGTCTTCGACTTCGGCTCCCCGGCGGCGACGACGTCGGCCAGGTCCTCGTTCGCCTCGGCGCGCAGCCGGTCGTCGAAATCGCGCAGGTTGGGGACTTCGTCCTTCACGCCGCTTCCTTCCAGTTCAGGATCATCTTGAGACAGGTCTCGTCGCCGAAGGCCGTCGCGTAGGCGGCGGGCGCCTCGGCGGCCGGGGCGGAATGGGTGACGAGGCCGTCGAGGGAGAGCGCGCCGCTCTCGAGCATCGCGCGCGTCTCGAGGAGGTCGTCGCGCGTCCATTCGGCGGCCACGCGAAGCCGCGCCTCGCGCAGGAAGGCGGGCGGGAAGGCGAAGGTCAGCGGCTCGGCGTAGAAGCCCGACAGCACCACCTCGCCGCCGCGCGCGAGCCGCGCGATCCACTCGCCGAGCCGGTCGCCGCGCCCGGAGGCGTCGTAGATCGAGGCGTAGTCGCGGCGCGGATCGGCCTCGGGGCGGATCACCGGATAGCCGTCCGCGCCGCCCATCCGCGCGGGCGCGATCTCCCAGACGGTCGGCGGCGGGCCGCCCGCGGCCACGGTGAGCCGCGCGAGCAGCCGTCCGAGGACGCCGTGGCCGACGATCAGCTCGGGGAGCGTCGCGTGGGGTGCGGCGAGCGCGTGCCGGGCGGTGGCCGCGAGCGCGAGCAGCGCGCCCTCCGGCCCCGCGCCCGCGTCGAGCCGGACGGTCCGCGCGGGGTCGGTGACCAGGAGCGAGGAGGCTCCGCCGAAGAGCGCGGCGGCGTCCGAGAAGCAGGTCGCGCCGGGGACGAAAACGGTGTCGCCGGGCTTGAGCGTGCCGTTCGCGGGCGCGTCGACGACCTCGCCCATGGCCTCGTAGCCGGGCACGAGCGGGTAGGAGAGGCCGGGGAACGGCGGCATCCGCCCCGACCAGAGGAGGGATTCGGTCCCGGTCGAGATGCCCGAATGCGCGACCGCCACGACGACCTCGCCGGGCCTCGGATCGCGGAGCGCGACCGGGCGCCGCGCGATGGTGCGGGGGGCGTCGAGGACGATGGCGTCTGCGTGCATCTCCGGGCCTCCCCTCCCTCGGAAGGGCGGCGCGGATCGCGCGGCCCATGGATGTCATCGTAGGTGAACAGCCGGTGCTGTCAACAAAAATAGACAGTCACCCGGGAGGGATCCGAGCGCTGATCACGGAGGTGACGAAGGGCCGTCGGGAGGGATGCCGTCGGACCCCGACGAAGCCCGCCGTCGCCAGCAGGCCCGCGATCTCGTCCGGGGACCGCGCCCGCCCGGTGCCCATCGCCATCGTGTAGATCGCGAAATACGCGTCGCCCGCCCGCGACGGCCGGTCGCCGCCGGTCATCGGCTCGGACACGACGATGCGCCCGCCCGGCGGCAGCGCCGCGCGGCACGACGCGAGCAGCGCCGCGACGGTCTCGTCGCGGTGGTCGTAGAGGACGCGCACGAGGCTGATCGCGTCCGCGCCGCGCGGCAGCGGATCGTCGCGGAACGAGGCGGGCGCGACGCGGACCCGGTCCGCCAGTCCGGCCTCCGCGAGCCGCCGTTCCGCGCCCGGCGCGACCGCCGGCAGGTCGACGAGGATGCCCGACAGCCTCGGATGCGCGGCGCAGGCCGCCGCGAGGAACGCCCCGGTCCCGCCGCCCACGTCCATCAGCGTCCGCACGCCCGCGAGCGGCGCGACCGCGAGCGTGTCGTCCGCCACGAGGGCCTGGCTTCCCGCCATCAACGCGGAATAACGCGCCGCCGCCTCGGTATCGGCGCCCTCGCCCAGCACGTAGGGCCAGTAGCGCGCGAGTGCCGGCTCCGTCGCGCCCCGAAAGAACGCGACCGGGTCCGCGAGGTCGCCATAGAGGACGTCGTGGTGCAGGATCATCTCGCGCAGCCCCGGCACGCCCGCGAGCGCCGCGCCGCGCCGCGTGAGCGAGACCGATCCGGCCCGGAGACGCAGCAGCCCCATCGCCGCACCGGAGCGCAGAAGCACGCGCATCCGCTCGGGCGGCACGGCGTTCTCGCGCGCCAGATCCGCCTCCGCCACGGGCCCGTCGAGGAGCCGGACCGGCAGGTCGAACGCCACGATCGCCGCGAGCGCCTGGCTCTGGCAGAACCCCGCGACGAGATCGAACAGCGCCTCGCCTTCTGCGCGCACGAAGGGTCGCGTCAGGGGAAACGCGGCGGCCCAGCGCTGGAAGCCGGGACGCGCCAGCAGGCGCGCGAGCCGGCCGGAACGGAAGCGGCCGCCCGCGGGCGGCAGCGACGCGGCCGGGTCCGTCATGCGGCGGTCGGCCCCTGCCCCGCGCTCACGCCCCCGGCGCGACGGCGCGCAGGCTGGCGGGCGTCAGCCGCCGCGCATAGGCCTGCACCGTCAGCGCCAGCGCGGCCTCGCCCGGACAGGCCGGGATCGACGCGATCGCGCCGCCGAGCGCGTCCGCGAGCCGCCGCGTCGCGCCCTCCGCGCCCCAGAGCGCCAGCGCGCTCGGCCGCCCGTGGCGCGCGTCCTGGCCCGCGGGCTTGCCGGTGCCGGCGCCGTCCGCGTCGCGCAGGTCGTCGGCGATCTGGAACGCGAGCCCCAGCCGCTGGCCGAGCTCCGCCCAGGGGCCCGCGTCGTGCCCCGCCGCCGCGGCGCCCATCTGCGTCGCCGCCACGAACAGCGCCGCCGTCTTGGCCTCGTGATAGGCCTCGAGGTCGACCTCCGCCTCGCTCTCCCACCCCTGCCCCGCGCAGATGCCGCCCGGCATGCCCGACCGGGCCGCGAGGATCGACGTCAGCGCGAGCCCCCGCGCCGGCGCGTCGACCGCGCCGCGCGCGATGGCCTCGAACGCCATGACGATGAGGCTGTCGCCCGCGAGGATCGCCAGCGCCTCGCCGTGCGCGACGTGGACCGACGGGCGGCCCCGGCGCGTCGCGGCGTCGTCGAAGGCGGGCAGGTCGTCGTGCACGAGCGAGGCGCAGTGCATCATCTCGAGCGCCGCCGCGGCCGCGTCGGTGATCGCGGGCCGGTCGTCGCCGCAGGCCTGCGCGACCGCCATCAGGATCGTCGGCCGGATCCGCGCGCCGCCCGGCCCGGCGGCCTGCGCGATGGCGGCGCCGAGGCGGTCCGGAGCGGGCGCGCGGCGCGCGGCGGCGATGGCGGCGGCGATGGCGGCCTCGATGCGGGCGACGTTCGGCATCCCGTTCCCCTTGCTGTCCATTGAGAGATCGTCGACTGTAAACAGAAATGGACAGATGCGGACCGCCTGTCAACGATGACGGCGCCGCCACCGGGATCGGAGCGAATGGACCCTGACCCCCGCATCGTCGTGATCGGCGCCGGCATCGGGGGCCTCGCGACCGCGCTCCGCCTCGCCTCGGCGGGTCTCGACGTGACGGTGCTCGACCGGCTCGCCGCGCCCGGCGGCAAGATGCGCGCCGTGCCGTCCGCCGCCGGGCCGGTGGATGCGGGACCGACGGTGCTGACCCTCCTGCCGGTGATCGAGGCGCTCTTCGCGGAGGCGGGCGCGTCCCTGCAGCGACCACGTGACGGTCGAGCCGCTCCCGATCCTCGCGCGGCACTTCTGGTCCGACGGCACCGTGCTCGACCTGTCCGCGGACGTGACGGCGAGCGCGGCCGCGATCGAGGCGATCTTCGGTGCGGCATCGGCGAGGGAGTACCGCCGATACCGCCGCGAGATGGCCCGGCTGCTCGACGCGTTCGAGGGCCCGATGATGCACAGCGCCGCGCCGTCGCTGCCGGGCCTCGCCGCGCTCGTCACCCGCCGCCCCGGTCTCTGGCGCGCGATGATGCCCGGCCGGACGCTCGCGGGCGCGCTGGCCGCGCGGTTCCGCGAGCCGCGCCTGCGCCAGCTCTTCGGCCGCTACGCCACCTATGTCGGCGGCTCGCCCGGCGCCGCGCCCGCGCTCCTCGGGCTCGTCTCGGAGGCCGAGGCGCGCGGCGTCTGGCGCGTGCAGGGAGGGCTGCACGCGCTCGCCGCCGCCGTCGAGGCGCTCGCCCGCGCGCGCGGCGCGACCTTCCGCTACGGCGCGCATGTCGACGCGATCGAGTGGGCGGGCGGCCGGCCCCGCGCCGTGGTCGCGGGCGGCGAGCGGTTCGAGGCGGGCACGGTCGTCTTCGCCGGCGACCCGGGGGCGCTCCGCGCGGGCGCGCTTGGCCCCGAGGCCATGCGCGCCGTCCGGCCGCGGGGCGTGGCACCGCGCAGCCTCTCGGCCGTCGTGGCGGCCTTCGCCGCGCGCGCGGACGGCCCCGCGCTGGCCCACCACAACGTCTTCTTCGCCGACGACCCGGCGGAGGAGTTCGAAGCACTCGCCGCCGGCCGCATGCCCGCCCGCCCGAGCATCTACGTCTGCGCGCAGGATGCCGGGACGCCCGGCACCGGACGCTTCGAGATCATCCTGAACGCCCCGCCCGTCGCGGCGGGGACCGACCACCACGACCCCGAGGAGCCGACACGTTGCCTGGACCTGATATGCACGACCCTCGCCCGACACGGGCTGACCTTCGACCCGGCGCCGACGGCGGGCGACCTGACGATGCCGCGGGACTTCGCGGCGATGTTCCCGGCGAGCGGCGGGTCGCTCTACGGGCGATCCCCGAAGGGGATGATGGCGGCGCTGGCGCGGCCTCGGGCGGTGACGCCGGTGCCGGGCCTCTACCTGGCGGGGGGCGGGGCGCATCCGGGCGCGGGGGTCCCGATGGCGGCGCTCTCCGGCAAGCATGCGGCCGAGGCGATACTCGCGGCCCGAACTTCGAGCTCGAGGTCCCGCCGGGCGGCTACGGCTGGTGGTACGTCGACGGCGTGAGCCTGGACGGCGAGCGCGCGCTGTCGCTGATCGCGTTCATCGGGACCGAGTTCTCGCCCTGGTACGCCTGGTCGGGCCGCAAGGATCCCGAGAACCACGTCTGCCTGAACGTCGCCATGTCCGGGCCGGGCGCGACCTTCGCGATGACCGACCGGGGCCGCGCCGCGCTGCGCCGGGAGGCGGGGCACCTCACGCTCGGGCCGTCCTCGCTGCGATGGGACGGTGAGGCGCTGACGATCGCGGTGGACGAGCGCGCCGGGTTTCCGCGTCCCGGGCGCGTGCGCGGCACGGTGCGGCTGATCCCGCATGCGGTCACGGAGGTGGAGCTGCCGCTGACGGCCGACGGCGCGCATGTCTGGCGCCCCTTCGCGCCCGCCGCGCGCATCGAGGTGGACCTGGACGTCCCCGGCTGGACCTGGGAGGGGCACGGCTACTTCGACGGCAACTTCGGCATCCGCGCGATGGAGGCCGACTTCGACCACTGGAACTGGGCGCGGTTCCCCACCGACGATGGCGGCGCGCTGTGCGTCTACGACGCGGTGCTGCGCGGCGGCGGCGTGCGGCGCGCGGCGATGCGGTTCGGCCCGGACGGAAGCGCCGCGCATGTCGACGCGCCCGACGCCGTGCCGATGGCGCGCACGCGGTGGGGGCTCGAGCGGGGCCTGCGCGCCGATCCCGGCACCACGCCGCGCGCGCTGCGCTCGATGCTCGACGCGCCGTTCTACGCGCGCGCCACGGTGGAGACGACGATCGGGGGCGAGCGGCTGTCGGGGGTGCACGAGATCATCGACCTGCGGCGCTACGCGAACCCTGCGATCCGTCCGATGATCGCGTTCCGCGTCGCGCGACGCGCGCGCTAGGCCGCGTCCGGCCGGAGCGGCGCGACCCCGGGGTTGCGCCGCGCCACCGACGCGTTGAGCGCCGCGGCGACGGTGACCCAGCCGAGATAGGGCGCGAAGGCGAGGCCGGCCCAGAGATCGAGCCGCCAATGCGCGATCGTGGCGCCGAGCACCGCGAGCCAGAGCGGCGCCATCACGAGGAGCGAGCCCTTCAGGCGGCGCAGGCCGAAGAAGACAGGCGTCCAGAGCGTCGCGAAGGCCGCCTGCGCCGCCCAGAACGCCATCGCGTAGGCGTTGCCGTCCATCGTCGCCACGCGCGACCCGGCGAAGGAGATCAGCAGGTAGATCGACGTCCAGGCGACCGGGAACGCCCAGTCGGGCGGGGTCCAGACGGGCTTGTCGAGCGTCTCGTACCACTTGCCGGGCGGGAACACGGCGCCGGTCGCGCCCGCGCCGAAGCAGGCGGCGAGGAAGACGAGGAAGAGGAGGATCGTGTCCAGCATGGGGGTGCCTCCGGTGGCGCTCAGGCCGCGGGCGGGGCCGCCTGCCCGAGCGCGTCGCGCGCCTTGAGCGCGGCGAGCGCCCCGAGGAACGCGCCGCCGCGCCCCGCGCCCCACGGCTCCGCCGGCCCCGCGTCGCGCGCGGCGGCCGCCACCAGCCAGGCGGCGGCGGGCTCGGTCGGGGCGTAGAGGCTCGCGGAGCCCGGCAGCAGGCACGACGCCCCCGCGCGGGTGGCGGCGAGGCCCAGCAGCCACGTCTTGCGGCCCGCCCCGGTGCGCGCGCGCGCGGTGATCGAATCGTGCCCCGCCCGCCGCACCGCGCCGCCGATGGCCGCGTAGACGTGGGACGCGGCGTAGATGCCCGCCCGCGCGCCGAGCGGCAGCGCGGGGATGCCCGCCTCCGCGCGGCCGTAGAGGCGGCGCGCCTCCGACAGGAGCCGCGCGACGAGCGCGCGGATCTCCGGGCTCGGGTGCGGGTCGGCCAGGAACGTGGCCGGATCCGCACCGGCCGCGTCCATCCAGTCGAGCGGCAGGTAGAGCCGCCCCGCCCGGGCGTCCTCGCCCACGTCGCGGGCGATGTTGGTGAGCTGCATCGCGAGGCCGAGGTCGCAGGCCCGCGCGAGCGCGCCCGCGTCGCGGACCCCCATCAGCACGCACATCATCGCGCCGACCGCCGCGGCGACGCGCGCGCCGTAGCCGTGCAGGTCGCCCAGCGTGTCGTAGCGTCGCCCCTCGGCGTCCCATTCCAGCCCCTCGAGCAGCGCGTCGGGAAGCGCGCGGGGCATCGCGTGCGCCTCGATCGCGCGGGCGAAGGCGCGGTCGGCCGGCGCATCGCGCGGCGCGCCGCGATAGACCGCATCGAGCCGCGCGCGCAGCGAGGCGACCGCGCGCGCCTTGCAGCCCGGCGCCTCGTCCACCGCGTCGTCGGCCAGCCGGCAGAACGCGTAGAGCGCAAGCGCCGGGTCGCGGACCGATCCCGGCAGCAGGCGGGAGGCGGCGTGGAACGAGCGCGAGCCGTGCCGGATCGCCTCGCGGCAATGCGCGAGGTCGCCCTCGGGGCTCATTCGGCGGCCATCGACAGCGGGGCCATGCGCGCGTCGAAACCCGGCGCGTCGGGCGCGAGCTTGCCCAGCACCTCGGCGCTGCACACGACGCCCGGCAGCCCCGCGCCGGGATGCGTGCCCGCGCCGACGAGGTAGAGCCCGCGCGCCTCCTCGGAGACGTTATGCGGCCGGAACCAGGCCGATTGCAGGATCCGCGGCTCGATCGAGAAGCCGGTTCCGTGGGGTGCGTGATAGCGGTCGCGGAACTCGAGCGGCGTGAACGTCTCCTCGGCCACGATGCGCGACCGGAAGCCCGGCATGGCCTCCTCGAGCACGGCGGCGAGCTTCTCGCGGTAGGGCTCGCGCTCGGCCTCCCAGTCGACCGGGTTCCGATGGCCCAGATGCGGCACCGGGGAGAGCGCGTAGAACGTGTCGCAGCCCTCGGGCGCCACGCCCGGATCGGTGACGGATGGGCGGTGGAGGTAGACGCTCATGTCGTCGGCGAGGTGCCCGCGGCGGAACACGTCGCGCAGCAGCCCCTCGTAGCGCGGCCCCGACAGGATCGTGTGGTGGCCGAGGTCGGGCCACATCCCCTTCGTGCCGCGCGTCCCGAAGTACCAGACGTAGAGCCCCATCGACCAGCGCTTCCGCCCCAGGGCCGCGTCGGTCCAGCGGCGGCGGCGGGTGCGGCGCAGGAGGCGCGGATAGGTCTGCCCGGGATCGGCGTTGCTCACCACGAGCGGCGCGGCCAGCGTCTCGCCGTCCGCGAGCCGGACCCCGCGCGCGGCGCCGCGCTCCACGAGGATCTCGTCGGCCTCCACGCCGAGCCGGACCTCGCCGCCCTGCGACCGGATCACGGCGGCCATCGCGTCGGCGATCGCCTGCACCCCGCCCATGGCGTAGTGCACGCCGAACTGCTTCTCGAGATGGCCCACGAGCGCGTAGATCGAGGTCACGCGGCACGGGTCGCCACCGATGAAGAGCGGATGGAACGACAGCGCCATCCGGAGCCGGGGGTCGCGCACCCGCGCGGCGGCATGCGCGCGCACCGATCGGTCGGCGCGCAGCCGCGCGAAGGTGTGCAGCACGCGGACGGTGTCCCAGAGCCTGTTCATCGGCGCCCGGCCGAGCTGCTCGAAGCCGAACGCGTAGCGCGCCTCCGCGTCGGCCATGAAGCGCCGGTAGCCGGGCAGGTCGCCGGGGCTCAACCGCTCCACCTCCGCCTCGAGCGCGGCCTCGTCGCCGCTGGCCTCGAAGCGCGAGCCGTCGGGCCAGCGGATCGTGTAGAACGGGGTGAGCGGGCGCAGGTCGACATCCGTATGGAAGTCGCGCCCCGTCGCGGCCCAGAGCTCCTCGAAGACGTGCGGCACGGTCACGATCGTCGGGCCGAGATCGAAGCGGTGCCCGGCCCGGGTGATCGACGAGCCCCGCCCGCCCGCGCGGTCGAGCCGGTCGATCACGGTGACGCGCCAGCCCTTCGCGCCGAGCCGCATCGCCGCCGCGAGCCCGCCGATCCCCGCGCCGACGACGACGGCGTGGCTCGCGGTGTCGGGACGTGGGGTCGGAGCGTGCATCATGGCCCGGACCGTAGACGGCACCCCGCGACCTGTCCAGTTGGGTTTACACCGATTGCCCTGTGGCGATGACATCGGGGTTTCCCCCGCCCCACCCGCGTGTAGGGTCGGGCGAACCGTCGGAGAAACTGCCCGCATGGGTCAGATCGTCAGCCTCACTTTGCACCGCTTCGAGGGCCGCGCCGCGCGGGCCTGGGCGTTCGGGATGATGGGGCTGGCGCGCTGGCCGTTGTCGCGCGTGCCGGGGATCGGGTTCTGGAAGCTCTGCGGCTCGGGCTCGGGGGTGGGGTTCCTGCCCACGCCCAACCTCGGCGTCTACGCGATCCTCGCCACCTGGCCCGGCGAGCGCGAGGCGCGCGCGGCGATCGGCGGCGCGGGCATCTTCGGCCGCTACCGGGCGCGGGCGTCGGAAGCCTGGACGATCCTGCTGCGCCCGGTCTCGGCTCGCGGCGAATGGTCTGGCCGCACCCCGTTCGAGCCGTCGGCGGCGGAGGGGCGCGGGCCGATCGCGGCGCTCACCCGCGGCACGGTGCGGCCGCGCGCCCTGCCCCGGTTCTGGGGCCGCGTGCCCGCGATCTCGGACCGGATCGGCGCCGACCCCGAGGTGCTGTTCAAGATCGGCATCGGCGAGGTGCCGTGGCTCCACCAGGTGACGTTCTCGGTCTGGCCCGACGCCGCCGCGATGGCCCGCTTCGCACGCACCGGGGCCCATGCCGAGGCCATCGCCGCCGTGCGCGCGGAGGGCTGGTTCACCGAGGACCTCTACGCCCGGTTCGAGGTCGCGGGCGAGATCGGCGCGTGGGCCGGAACCCCGCCCCTCGCCGTGACCGCCCCCACGCTGGAGACCGCATGACCGCCTATCCCTTCTCCGCCATCGTCGGCCAGGACGAGATGAAGCTCGCGCTGATCCTGACCGCGGTGGACCCGTCGATCGGCGGCGTCCTCGTGCTGGGCGACCGCGGCACCGGCAAGTCGACGGCGGTGCGCGCGCTGGCCGCCCTCCTGCCGCCGATCGAGGCGGTGGTCGGCTGCCCGGTCAACTCCGCGCGCGCGGGCGACGTGCCCGACTGGGCCGGGGTCGAGGGCACGGCGACGCATACCATCCCCACCCCGGTCGTGGACCTGCCGCTCGGGGCGTCCGAGGATCGCGTGACCGGCGCGCTCGACATCGAGCGGGCGCTGGTGGCGGGCGAGCGCGCGTTCCAGCCGGGGCTGCTCGCGCGCGCGAACCGCGGCTACCTCTACATCGACGAGGTGAATCTGCTCGAGGACCACGTCGTCGACCTCCTGCTCGACGTCGCGGCCTCGGGCGAGAACCTCGTCGAGCGCGAGGGCCTGTCGATCCGCCATGCCGCGCGCTTCGTACTGGTGGGCTCGGGCAACCCCGAGGAGGGCGAGCTGCGCCCACAGCTCCTCGACCGGTTCGGGCTGTCCGTGGAGGTGCGTTCGCCCGACGACATCGAGGCGCGCATCGAGGTGATGCGCCGCCGCGACGCGTTCGACCGAGACCGGGAGGCGTTCCTGCTGCGCTGGCAGGCGGAGGACGCGACGATCCGCGACCGCATCGTCGGGGCGCGCGAGGCCTTGCGCGGGCTCGACGCGTCGGAGGCGGTGCTGCGCGACGTGGCCGGGCTCTGCCTCACGCTCGGCTCGGACGGGCTGCGCGGCGAGCTGACGCTGCTCAAGGCCGCGCGCGCCTATGCCGCCTGGCGCGACGACACGGCGCTCGCGCGCACCCACCTGCGCGCGGTCGCGGCGATGGCGCTCCGCCACCGGCTGCGGCGGGACCCGCTCGACGAGGCGGGATCGGGCGCGCGGGTCGGCCGGGTGCTGGCCGAGGTGCTAGGATGAGCGAGGCGGGCGCGGCCGCGTGGGGCCGCGCGATGCTGGCGCTCGACCTGCTGGCGATCGATCCCGGTCTCGGCGGAATCGCGCTGCGCGCGGGCGCGGGACCGGTCCGCGACGCCGCGCGCGCGGCCATCGAGGCGCGGCTGGGTCCGGTGACGCGGATCGCGCCGGGGATGGCGGAGGACCACCTCTTCGGCGGGCTCGACCTCGCGGCCACGCTCGCCGGCGGCGCGACGGTGCGTCGACGCGGGCTGGTGGCGGGCGGGGCGACGGTGCTGCTGGCGATGGCCGAGCGCACCCCGCCCGCGCTCGCCGCGCGGCTGGCCGCGTCGGTCGAGGGCGGCGTCCGGCTGGTGGCGTTCGACGAGGGCCGCGACGAGGAACGGACGCCCGAGGCGCTCGCCGGGCGGCTGGCCTTCGCGGTCGACCTCGACGGCGTGGCGATGGGCGACGTCCGATCGGGCACGCACGTCGCGGTGGATACCGGCGTGGCGGCGATCGCGGAGGACGACCTGCGGGCGCTCGCCGTGGCGGGCGAGGCGATGGGCGTGGCCTGCGGGCGGAGCCTCGGGCTGACGGTCCGCTGCGCGCGCGCCCACGCCGCGCGGGCGGGGCGCGGGGCGGTCGCCGCCCCCGATCTCGAGGCCGCCGCCGCGCTGGTGCTCGCCCCCCGTGCCACCCGACTTCCCGCCGCTTCCGACGACGGCGCGCGACGCGAGCCGCCCCAGGGCGCCGACGGGGCGGATGAGGGGGCGGAGGGGCCGGAGGCGGGCGGCGGCGCGGTCCCCGACGACCTGCTGGTCGACGCCGCGCGCGCGGCGCTGCCCGCCGACCTCCTTGCCCGGCTGGTCGCGGGGCGGAGCCGGGGCGGGGCCCAGGCCGGCGCGGGCACCGGCGAGCGGCGCGTGGGCCACCGGCGCGGCCGGCCCCTGCCCTCCCGGCCCGGTCGCCCGGACGGCCGCGCGCGCATCGACGTCGGCGGCACGCTGCGACGCGCCGTGCCGTGGCAGGCGATGCGGCGGCGCGCGCAGCCCGACCGCGCGGGGCTGCTGCTGCGCGCCTCCGACATCGTGCTGCACCGGGCGGAGGAGGTGGCCGACCGGCTCCTGATCTTCGTCGTCGACGCCTCCGGCTCGGCCGCCTTCGCGCGTCTTGCGGAGGTTAAGGGCGCGGTAGAGCTGCTGCTGGGGGAGGCCTATTCGCGCCGCGACCACGTCGCGCTGGTTTCGTTCCGGGGCCGAAGCGCGGAGACCCTCCTCGCCCCCACCCGCAGCCTCGCGCGCACCAAGCGGCGCCTCGCGGGGCTCGCGGGCGGCGGCGGGACCCCGCTCGCCGCCGGCCTGCGCGAGGCGCTGTCGGTCGCGCGCGCGGCGGCGCGGCGCGGGATGACGCCGAGCTACGTGCTCCTGAGCGACGGGCGCGCGAACGTGGCGCTCGACGGCGAGGGCGACCGGCCCCGCGCGGGCGCCGACGCGCAGGCGCTGGCGCGCGCGGTCCGCGCGGCGGGGATCGGCGGGATCGTGATCGACGCGGGGCAGCGTCCGAGCGACGCGCTGGCCACCCTTGCCCGGACGATGGACGCGACCTACCTGCCGCTGCCGCGTGCGGGGTCGCGGGCGATCCGCGTCGCCGCCCGCGCCGCGCTCGGCGGCTGAGGCATGCGCTGGCCACCGCCGCCCGACTGGCCGATGGCGGCCCATTCGCGGCGCGTCGACGTCGCCCCGCATCGCTGGCACGTCCAGGAGGCGGGGAGCGGACCGCTCGTCCTACTGCTGCACGGCGCGGGCGGCGCGACGCAGAGCTGGCGCGGCCTGTTCCCCCGCCTCGCGGAACGCGCGCGCGTGATCGCCGTCGACCTGCCGGGACAGGGGTTCACCCGCGCCGGGGCGGTCGGGCGGCTGGGGCTCGAGACGATGGCCGAGGATCTCGCCGCGCTGGCCGGGGCCGAGGGCTGGCGCCCCGACGCGATCGTCGGCCATTCGGCGGGCGGGGCGCTCGCGCTGCGGCTCGCCACCATGCCCGGCTTCGAGGGCGCCCGCGTCGTCGGCATCGCCGCGGCGCTCGAGGAATGGTCGGGCGTCGCGGGCTGGCTGATGCCGCGGGCGGCGCAGACGCTGGCCGCCGCGCCCTTCGCGGGGACGGCGATCTCGGCGCTGATCGGGTCGCCCGCGCGCGTGCGCCGCCTCGTGGAGGGGACCGGCTCGCGCATCGACCCGGACGGGCTCGCGCACTACCTGCGCCTGGTGCGCGATGCGGACCATATCGAGGGGACGCTGGGCATGATGGCGCGCTGGTCCGTCGCCGGGGTGAACGCCGATCTGGCGCGCATCGACGCGCCGGTCCTGCTGATCGCGGGCGCGCGCGACCGGGCGGTGCCGCCGGTCGTGGCCGAGCGGGCCGCGCGGGCGTTGCCCCGCGGGCGGGCCGTGGTGCTCGAGGGGCTGGGGCATCTGATGCACGAGGAGGATCCGGCGGCGGTCCTCGCCGCGATGGAGGGCTTCGCATGAACGCCACGACGGGGATCGAGGATCACGAGCTGCGCTACGCGCTGGCCAACGAGTTCCACGCCCGGCCCTTCGCCGCGCTGACCGCGCCCAGCCACGCCGCGATCCTCGCGATCAAGGCGCCCGAGGACGCGGCGGGGCGCGACCCGGACGCCGACCGTGCCCATCTCATCGCGCTCCTCGACCGCTACGGGGCCAGTCATCCGGCGCCCGGCGCGACGCATTGGCACGGCCGCCTGGGCAAGGTCGACCTCCGCTGGGAGCGGCATACCGAGTTCGCCACCTACACGCTCTTCGGCGAGGGGCTGCCGGATCCGGCCTTCTCGGGCGCGGCGCTCGAGGCGCTGCCGCCGGGCTGGCTCGCGGACGCGCCGGGCGTCCGCGTGGCCTCCGCCCTCGCGCGGATCGAGCCGGATCCGGGGCCCGAGGGCATCGCGGCGCGCCTGGGCGAATGGTTCGTCGCCGAGAGCCTCGCCGCCTCGCGCGTGCAGGGCGGCGCGGCGACCGTGGCGAGCGACTTCCGCATCGACGCCGCCGGTCACGTCCGCTTCGCGGTCTTCGCCGCCGAGACGTGCGGCGCGCAGCGGCTCGGTCGGATCGTCCAGCGGCTCTTCGAGGTGGAGGTCTATCGCGCGATGTCGATGCTCGGGCTCGCGCGCGCGCGCGGGCTCGGCGGCGACTTGAAGCGCCTCGACGGAACGCTCGGCGCGGTCATGGAGGAGATGGTCGGCGACGCGGCGGGGCCCGAGGCGAGCCTGCGCGCGCTCTTGCAGGGCTCCGCCGAGATCGAGGCGGCGTCGGCGCGCGCGAGCTTCCGGTTCGGCGCGACCCGCGCCTACGAGCGCATCGTGACCCAGCGGATCGAGGTCCTGCGCGAGGAGCGGCTGGCCGATCACCAGACGCTGGGCGAGTTCATGACGCGGCGCTACGACCCCGCGATGCGCACGGTCAACTCGGTGGCGGAGCGGCTGCGCGTGATGTCGGGCCGCGCCGCGCGGGCCTCCGACCTGCTGCGGACCCGCGTGGACGTCGCGCGGTCGGCCGAGAACCAGGAGCTCCTGGCGAGCATGGACCGCCGCGCGGACCTGCAGCTGCGGCTTCAGCGGACGGTCGAGGGCCTGTCGGTGGTGGCGATCAGCTACTACGCGGTCGGGCTCGCGCTCTACGTGCTCGGGCCTCTCGCGGAGGCCGCCGGCGTGGCGCGGGCGGTCGCGGCGGCGGTGGCGACGCCGGTCGTGGTGCTGGCGGTGTGGTGGATGGTCCGGCGACTGCGGCGCGCGGTGGAGTGACGCCGGCCGGGCTCCCGCCCCGCCGGCGCCGGATCGTCAGTTGGTCGCGGCCGCTTCCTCGTAGGCCGCCGCCGCGTCGCCCTCGAGCTCGGGGCTGATCGAGACGAAGTAGGCCCAGAGGTCGTTCGCGTCGGATTCCTGACGCACCTTGTAGGCCATCTTGCCGCGCGCGCGCCGGTCGCCGGTCGCCTCACGGAGCCAGCCGGTCGGATCCTGCACGTAGCCGACGAACTTCTCCTCGGTCCAGCGCTCGCCGGCCTCGTGGAGCTGGTTGATCGCGTCGGAATACGCGAAGTCCTCCTCGTGGCCGATCAGGTTGTAGGCCAGGTTCCACTGGTTCGGCCCGGTCCGCGCGTTGCGCCCGGCGAGCGTCTCGCCCTCGGGGTTCACGACGACGTGGCAGGTGGCGCATTGCGTGTTGAACACCTCGAGTCCGGCCTCGGGGTTCCCGTCGAACAGCGCCGCGTCCGGCATGACCGCGTCCTGCGCGAAGGCCGGCGCGGCGGCGATGGCGGCGACGGCCGCGATGGTTGCAAGTCTCATGTCTCTCTCCCGGTTGAAGCTCGGCACGCAGGTCGCTGACCCGCCTGCCGTTTGTCTTAGTCGATCCTAGCGCTCGCCGCGCGCGCGTCCAGCCGTGTCACGCGACCGCACGCGACAGCGCGCATTGGCTCCAGAGCGCGTTCAGCGCCACCATCAGGTGGTCGATGTCAGCGTCGCTATGCAATGGCGAGGGGGTGAAGCGCAGCCGTTCGGTGCCCTTGGCGACGGTGGGATAGTTGATCGGCTGCACGTAGATGCCCCACCCCTCCATCAGCATGTCGGCGATCAGCTTCGTCTTGACCGGGTTGCCGATCATGACGGGGACGATGTGGCTGTCGTTGTCCATGTGCGGGATGCCGGCCGCGTCGAGCGCCGCGCGCAGGCGGGCGACCTGCCGGCGCTGGCGGTAGCGCTCCATCTGGCTCCCCTTGAGGTGCGCGATCGAGGCGCGCGCGGCGGCGGCGACGGCGGGCGGCAGCGCGGTGGTGAAGATGAAGCCCGACGCGAAGGATCGGATGAAGTCGCACAGCGCGACCGAGCCGGTGACGTAGCCGCCCACGACGCCGAACGCCTTGCCCAGCGTCCCCTCGATCAGCGTGATCCGGTCCGCGAGGCCCTCGCGCTCGGAGATGCCGCCGCCGCGCTCGCCGTAGAGCCCGACCGCGTGGACCTCGTCGAGATAGGTCATCGCGCCGTAGCGCTCCGCGACCTCGACGATCTCGCGCATCGGGCAGACGTCGCCGTCCATCGAGTAGACGCTCTCGAAGGCCACGATCTTGGGCACGTCGGCGGGCAGCGCGGCGAGCTTGGCCTCGAGGTCGGCGACGTCGTTGTGGCGCCAGACGACCTTCTGCGCGCGCGAATGGCGGATCCCCTCGATCATCGAGGCGTGGTTGCCCGCGTCCGACAGGATCACGCAGCCCGGCAGCCGCGAGCCCAGCGTCGAGAGCGCGGCCCAGTTCGACACGTAGCCCGACGTGAACAGGAGAGCCGCCTCCTTGCCGTGCAGGTCGGCGAGCTCGGCCTCGAGCAGCAGGTGCTCGCGCGTGTTGCCCGAGATGTTGCGCGTGCCGCCCGCACCGGCCCCGCACCGGCGCACGGCCTCGCACATCGCGTCGGTGACGACCGGGTGCTGCCCCATCCCGAGATAGTCGTTCGAGCACCAGACGGTGACCTCGCGCGGGTCCTCGCCGCCGTCGGCGTGGGAGTGGTCCTCGGCGCGCGGGAACGCGCCGCAACGACGCTCGAGCTGCGCGAAGGTGCGGTAGTTGCCGTCCGCCGTCAGGGCGTCGATCTGCGTCTGGAACAGAGCGTCAAAGTCCATGGCGTCGTCCTCGTCCGGTGTCGTCGTGGTGGGTGGTGCGGGACGCGAGCGGCGCCCCCTCGGGGATCGGCTCGGGCAGCATCCAGCGCCAGAGGCGGGCATCGGGCAGCGGCAGCACCATCAGCGCGTGCTCGACGAGCGCGAGCGCGGCGAGCGCGGCCAGGAGCGAGGCGGCGACCGCCTCGGGCAGGCTCGCCGCGGCGGCGACGTCGGCGGCGAGCCACGCGGTGGCGAGCGCCAGCGCGGCGATGGAGGCGGCGTAGAACGGGGTCGCGGGGCCGCGGCGCATGTGGCTCGCGAGATGCGACAGGCGCGCGGGCAGGAACTCGACGTTGATCCGCGGCACGCCGAGGAACAGGTTCAGCTTGGCGGTGATCCGCGCGGCGAAGAGGATGCCGTAGGTCCACAGCGCGACCCGGCTCTCCGCCCCGTGGGTCAGGACAGCGACCAGCCCAAGCCCAGCGAGCAGCGCGACCTCGTGATGCGCCACCGTGCGCCAGGCCAGCCGCATCCGCGCCGCGCCGCCCAGTCCGGCCGGGGCGCGGCCCCGCTCGGGCCCGGCGACGATGCCGAGGAGGAAGGCGAGCTCGATCCAGCCCCAGATCGCCAGCGCGCCGAGGAAGGCCGCGTAGACGTGGCCCAGCCCCTCGCCCGGCGCCGAGACCGTCACCAACGCCACCCCGAGCGCCAGAAGCGGCACGCCGCAGGCCGCCACCATCGCGTGCGCGATCCCGCCCGCGCGGTCGGCGCGGCGCACGGCGAGCAGGATCGCGCCCGTCGCCGACCACCAGACCACGAGGGCCACGAGGGCCGCGAGGGCGACCGGCTGCGCCATCAGTACGCCGGCTCCATCCGCGCGGAGGCGGGCGGCGCGTGGCGATGCGCGGGGATCGTGTAGAGCGAGACGAAGGCCATCGCCGCGCGCGCCGTGCCGATCGCGCGGTCGAGCCCGCCGCGCAGCCCGCCCGTGGCCTTGCCGCGCGCGACCTGCCGCGCGGCGCGGTCCATCGCGTCGAGGCCGGGGCGCCAGCGCGGGTGGTCGATGTCGAGCGTGATCGGGAACACCTGGCGGCTGATCTCGGAGGTCTTGGCGAACACCTCCTGCCCGTACCAGGCCGGGTCGACGCCGAGCGCGGCGTGGAACGCCGGGCGCTGGTGGTCGCGGATCCACATCGTCGAGTAGACGGCGGTGAGGAAGAACTTGATCCAGAGCACGTTGCGCCCCGAGGTGAGCTTCGGGTCGGTCCTCATCAGCAGCGCGAAGGCCTCGCCATGCGCGAACTCGTCGTTGCACCACTCGCGGAACCACTTGAAGATCGGGTGGAACCGATGCTCGGGATGCGCCTCGAGGTGGCGGAAGATCGTGATGTAGCGCGCGTAGCCGATCTTCTCGCTCAGGTAGGTCGCGTAGTAGATGAACTTCGGCCGGAAGTAGGTGTACTTCTTGCGCTGCGTCAGGAAGCCGAGGTTCACCGCGATCCCCGCCTCGCGGAGCGCGTCGTTGATGAAGCCCGCATGCCGCGCCTCGTCGCGCGCCATGAGCTGGAACAGGCCGGTGATGTCCTCGTTGCTCCCGCGGCGCTTCATCTCCTTGTAGAGCACGCAGCCCGAGAACTCGGCGGTGCACGACGAGATCAGGAAGTCGACGAACTCGGCGCGCAGGCGCGGCTCCATCCCCTCCCAGTCGACGTGGTCCCAGTCCTCGTTCTTCTTGAAGTGCCCGCGGTTGGGGTCCGACCGCATCCGCGCGATGAGCCTGTCCCAGTCCTCGCGTACCGGCGTGACGTCGATCGCGTCCATCTCGTCGAAATCGGTCGTGTAGAAGCGCGGGGTGAGCAGCGTGTCCTGCATCGCGATGGCGGTGGCGCGCTCGGAGGTCATCGCCTCGGTCATCGCGTCCTGGCGGGCGATGGCCTCGTCGGCGGTGGCGGCGTCGGCGGAATGCTTGAGCTGGACGTTCACGACAGCGCCTCCCCGGAGAAGGAGAACTCGCAGAGCTCCATCACTTCGAGATCGCCCGTCGCCCGCGTCCAGAGCCGCTCGAGCCGGCTCGCGCGGATGATCGTCGCCGTGCGGCGCTCCTCGACGACCTCGCCGAACGGGGCCATGATCTCGGGGCCGTCGACCTCGACGCTGTCGCCGGGATGCACGACCGAGCCGTCGTCGAAGCGCACGTGGGCGCTCAACTCCTCGAAGCGGTGCGAGACGGTGACGGTGCACGGCGCCGTCTCGCGCTCCCTCGTGATCAGTCCCATGGTCCGTCCTCCCCGCATCGATCCGATCTCACGGCACCAGTCTAGCGAATGCGGCGACGTTGTCCCGCCCATAACCGATCAGTTCGACATCCATTCCCGTCGCGTCGTCGATCACCGCCACGTGGCCGTCGGCGTGGCGCGCGATGCGGATCGGCGCCTCGTCGGGCAGGCCGTGGCGCGCCCGCTCGCGCTCGATGTTGCGCGCCATCACGCCGATGAAGCCGGCGAGGTTCTCGTCGGAGCGCGCGATCACGTCACCGTCCGGCCCGATCACCGCGACGTCGCCGCCGGGCTCGGAGGCGAGACGGACCTCGATCTGCGACACGACCGCGCTCGGGGCAGGCGTGCCGGCGAGCGGGTGGTCGGTCACGACGGCGAAGGTCGCGAGCGCCAGCGCGCCGGCCATCGCGCCGAACATCGCGCGCACGAGGACGACGGGGACCATCTCGACGTCGCGCCGCCGCATCTGGGATTGCAGGCCGGACATGGGGCTACTCCGCGGCTATGGCGTGGGAAGGGACGGGCGCGCGCCGCTCGAGGACGGGCTCCGTGACGCGGGCCTCGGCGGCGTCCGACAGCATCGCGGCGACCGCCTCCGCGTCCGGGATGCAGCGCAGCGCCGGCTCGACGTGCCGGATCGTCCAGGGCCGGACGTGCGGGAAGGTCATCGCGTAGGAGAACCGGATGTTGTCGGGCATCGCCATCGCGATCGTCCCGGTGCCGCCGCGGCGCAGGTCGAGGCGCGCCGCGCCGATCTGGCCGTAGGGCAGATTCAGCGTCATCGTGAGCGCCGCCCCGATCCGCATCCCCACGCGGCGGTTGGTGAGCGTGTAGACCGTCGCGCGCGCCTGCACCCAGGCGATGGCGTAGATCACCGCGCAGGCCGCTACGCCGATGACGAGGAACGGGACCGCGTGGCCCAAGGCCTCCAGCCGCGGCATCGACGCGGCCGAGACGGCGACGCGCCACGCGGCCAGGAGCGCGAAGTAGCCCGCGACCCAGCCCAGCCCGAACGCCTCCAGCGACAGCCGCCAGGGATCGGGCGCGCCCTGCCACAGGATGCGCTCGCCCGGCGGCAGCGCCTCGGGCAGCCCGCGGATCGGCTCGAAGGCGAAGTCGTCGTGACCCACGCTCACGACGAGGCCTCCGGGCCGGGCGCGGCCTGGCGGGCCTGGGCGCCCGGCTCGATCACGCGGACGCGCGGGGTGGGCTCGGGGTCGCGGCGGACTTGCGCGCCCGCCTCGGCGTCGGCCTTCGCGTAGAGCTGACCGCCCGCGACGTAGGCCATGATCTTGTCCTCCTCGAGCACCGTGATCGTGTCGGTCCCGGCGATCGTCGGGATGCCGTCGAAGTGGCGCTCGTGCAGCGAGCGGACGACGACGCGGTCGGCCTTGATGCGGAGCATGTGGATCGGCAGCAGCCGTGTCTTGCCGGTGCCCTCGGGGTTCACGTCGATGGTCAGGAACCGGATCATGTGCTCGGGCACGTCGACCCAGAAGTCGACGATGCGCCCCACGACCTCGCCGTCGCCCGCCACCACCGGCAGGCCGCGCGGATCGCGCCCGGCGCTGACGGAGAAGTCGCTGAGCGTCGACATCGGCCGGATCTTCGGCTGCCCGTGGCCGTCGAGCTCGGGAAGGTCACGCCGGTTCGCCCAGGCGGCGGGACCGACGCCCGTGACCATCGGGTCGCCGACGGGGATGTAGGGCGCCCCGGCCCAGGCCGCGCCGCGCTCGAGCGCGATCGGGCGGTCGTCGCGCGCCTGCTGCGACGGCAGCCAGACGTCGCCGCGGCCGTGCGGCAGACGGAACACCTTGTCCGGCGGGATGCCGAACAGCCCCTCCTTGGGCGCCTCGCGGTCGAGGTCGTCCTCGAGCGGGTAGCCCTCGCGGGTGTTCTCGCGCTGGATCCAGACGACGAGCCCCGCGAAGAAGAGCCAGAAGGCCCAGATCGCGATCGCCGCGAGGTCGGTGTCGCCGAAGAAGGTCATTCCGAGCATGGCCGTGTCCTCTCGAGGGTCAGGTGGGGAAGTCCGCCAGCCCCATGGGCGTGGCGTCGCGGGTTTCGATGGGCGTCGGCCGCAGGCGCACGAGCGGGCCGAGCACGATCAGCGTGGCGAAGAGGAGCGCGATCTCGACGTGGTAGACCGCGGAGTAGCCGGTCGCGGGCTGGCGCAGCGCCTCGCCGAGCGCGCCCGACATGGCGAGCGCGTCGACCCCGTCGCGCAACGCGCCGCCCACGAGGATCGACAGGCCCGCCGCGGTCGCCTGCGCCGCGCCCCAGGCGCCGAGCGCGAGGCCGCGACCCGCCGCCGCTCCGACCGGCATCGTCATCGCCGCCGTGAGCGTCGCGACCCCAAAGAGCCCGCCGCCCAGACCGATGGTGCAGGCGCCCAGGTAGAACAGCGCCGTCGACATCAGCGGGCCCGCGAAGATCACCGCCGAGAACGCGCCGAGCCCGATCACCAGCCCGAGCGCGCAGAGGCGGTAGGGGTCGACGCCGCGCGCGAGCCAGCGGGCCGCGAGCGCGAAGCCGGCCAGCGCGCCGGCCGACCACATCGCGGTCAGGTTCGTCGTCGCCGAGACCGACAGGCCGAGGATCTCGCCGCCGTAGGGTTCCAGAAGCACGTCCTGCATGTTGAACGCCATCGTGCCCGCGAACACCGTCGCCAGCAGGCGGCCCGCATCCCCGCCCGAGGCGAAGTCCGACCAGGCGTCCGCGAAGGTCGGCTTCGGTGCCGCGCGCTCCTCGGCGGTCGAGGGGCGCACGCTCTCCTGCTTCCAGAGCGCCACGAGGTTGAGCGCGATGGTCACGACCGCGGCGGCCTGCACGACCTGGATCAGCCGCAACTCGCTGAAGTCGCGCAGGAGGGCGCCGAAGACGAGCGACGCGACCGCCATGCCCACGAGGAACGCGACGTAAAGGAGCGCCACGACGCGCGGGCGCGTCTCGTCGGTGGCGCGGTCGGCGGCGAGCGCCAAGCCGGCCGTCTGCGTCATGTGCATCCCGAGGCCGGTCATCAGGAACGCGAGCCCCGCGCCGATCTCGGCGGCGTGCGGCGCGTCGATGGCCTGCGTGCCGGTGAAGAGCACCAGCCCCATCGGCATGATCGCGAGCCCGCCGAACTGCCAGATCGTCCCGAACCAGAGATAGGGCACGCGCTTCCAGCCGATCGCGCTGCGGTGGTTGTCGGAGCGGAAGCCCAGCAGCGCGCGGAACGGCGCAACGAGCACCGGGATCGCGATCATCAGCGCGACGACGGTGGCCGCGACGTGCAGCTCGACGATCATCACGCGGTTGAGCGTGCCGAGCAGCAGCACCGAGGCCATGCCGACGCTGACCTGGAACAGCGACAGGCGCAGGAGCTGCGACAGCGGCAGCCCCTCGCTCGCCGCGTCCGCGAAGGGCAGCATCCGGGTCGAGAGCCGGGCGATGTCGCGGCGTCGCAGGATCACGGGCGGTACTCCAGCGCGGTGGAGACGTAGAAGCCGGAATGGACGCGCTCGAGCGCGGCGAGCGTGCCGGGCGTCCCGGCGTCGCGGAGCGCGCGCGCGAGGCGGGCCGGATCGTGCGGGACCATCGCGGGGGCGCGGTCGGCGCGGGGCAGCAGCTTCCCCAGCCGCCACATCGCCATCAGGAGGGCCGTGCGCGGCGCGACCGTGAGCAGCATCGACGCGCCCAGCCGCGGGCGCCAGCGCGCCGAGGATGCGCGCGATGTCGGCGGCCTCGTAGTAGATCAGGCTGTCCATCGCGACCGCGTGGTCGAACCGGCCGAGCGAGGCGTCGAGCATGTCGCCCGCGCGGAACTCGATGCGCCCCGCCGCCGCTTCGGGGCAGCGCGCGCGGGCGATGTCCACGAGCGCCGGCGAGATGTCGACGGCCACCACCTCGGCCCCGCGCGCGGCGAGCTCGACCGCCAGCGCTCCGGTGCCGCAGCCCGCGTCGAGCACCCGCGCGCCGCGCAGGTCGGCGGGCAGCGCGCCGAGGAGCTGCGCGCGCATCGCGTCGCGGCCCGCGCGCACCGTGGCGCGGATGCCCGAGACCGGCGCGTCCGAGGTCAGCCGCGCCCAGACGTCGGTCGCGGTGCGGTCGAAGTAGTGCTCCACCCGCGACCGGGTCGCGCCGTAGCTCGCGGAGGCGACGGTGCCCTCCATCAGTCGAAGCCCAGCATCTCGAAGATCTCGCGATCGGGCAGCGGCGCGGGCGCGAGCCCCTCGGTCCCGTCCCAGAGCGACTGCGCGAGGCGCAGGTACTCGGCGCGCACGGCGTCGATCTCGGGGTCGCTGTCCATCTCGAACAGCGTCTTCTTCTTGAGCCGCGAGCGCCGGATCGCGTCGAGGTCGGGCATGTGCGCGAGCCGGTCGAAGCCCACGGCCGCGCAGTAGCGGTCGACCTCGTCGGTGTCCTTCGAGCGGTTGGCGACGCAGCCCGCGAGCCGGACCTTGTAGTTCTTCGACTTGGCCTGCACCGCGGCGATGATGCGGTTCATCGCGTAGATCGAGTCGAAGTCGTTGGCGGTCACGATCAGCGCCCGGTCGGCGTGCTGGAGCGGGGCCGCGAAGCCGCCGCAGACCACGTCGCCCAGCACGTCGAAGATCACCACGTCGGTATCCTCGAGCATGTGGTGCTGCTTGAGGAGCTTCACCGTCTGGCCGACGACGTAGCCGCCGCAGCCGGTGCCCGCCGGCGGGCCGCCCGCCTCGACGCAGCGCACGCCGCCCCAGCCCTCGAACACGAAGTCCTCGGCGCGAAGCTCCTCGGGGTGGAAGTCGACTTCCTTGAGGATGTCGATGACCGTCGGCACCAGCCGCCCGGTCAGCGTGAAGGTCGAGTCGTGCTTGGGGTCGCAGCCGATCTGGAGCACCCGCCTGCCCTGCTGCGCGAAGGCGGCCGAGAGGTTCGACGAGGTCGTCGACTTGCCGATCCCGCCCTTGCCGTAGACGGCGAAGACCTTCGCGCCGTCGATGCGCGCGGCGTCGTCCTGCTGGACCTGGACGGAGCCTTCGCCGTCCTGTCCGCGGATGATCGGTGCGGTGTCGAGTGCCATGGTCGTCTCCCTTCCGGCCTATTCGGCCGCGATGCCTTCGAGCCGGTCCTCGATCGCGTCGGCGGCGGCGTGCAGCCCCGCGAGCGTCTCGGCGTCCGGCGCCCAGTAGTCCCGTCCCGCCGCCTCGATCAGGCGACCCGCCATGCGCGCGGACGATTGCGGGTTCAGCGCGGCCAGCCGCTCGCGCATCGCGTCGTCGAGCACGAACGTCTCGCTCAGCCGCTGATAGACCCAGGGCTCGACCTGCCCCGTGGTGGCCGACCAGCCGACGGTGTTGGTCACGTGCGCCTCGATCTGGCGGACGCCCTCGGCGCCGTGGCTCAGGAGCGGCTCGTAGAAGCGCGGGTTGAGGCTGCGCGAGCGGGTCTCGAGCGCGACCTGCGCGGCGAGCGTGCGGACCTTGCCCGTGCCGCGCGTGGCGTCGCCGATATAGACCGGGAGCTCCGCGCCGCCCTTGGCCCGGCGCGCGGCGCGGGCGATGCCGCCCAGCGTGTCGAAGTAGTGGTCGACGCTCGTCACGCCGAGCTCGACCGATTCGAGGTTCTGGTAGGCGAGGTCCACGCCCGCGAGGGCCGCGGCGAGCACCTCGGGCTGCGGCGCCGCGCGCCCGTCCGCGCCGTAGGCGAAGCCCTTGCGCGCCTGGTAGGCGTCCGCGAGCTCGTCCTCGTCGTCGAAGGCCGAGGCGTCGACCAGCTGGTTGACGTTCGAGCCGTAGGCGCCCTCGGCGTTCGAGAAGACCCGCAGCGCCGCCGTCTCGAGGTCGCATCCGGTCTTCTCGACATGCGCCAGCGCGTGCGCGCGGATCGCGTTCATCGCGAGCGGCTCGTCGGCCCGCGCGCAGAGCAGCGCGGCCTCGGCCAGAAGCTTCGTCTGGAGCGGCAGCAGGTCGCGGAAGATGCCGGAAAGCGTCACCACCACGTCGATCCTCGGCCGGCCGAGCACGTGGAGCGGCACCAGCTCCGCCCCCGCGAGCCGGCCCCAGGCGTCGAAGCGCGGCGCGCAGCCCATGAGCGCCAGCGCCTGCGCGATCGGCGTGCCGTCGGACTTGATGTTGTCGGAGCCCCAGAGGACCAGCGCGATCGAGCGCGGCGTGGTGGGATGCGCCTCGATCAGCAGCTTCGCCTGCGACGCGCCCTGCCGCATGGCGAAGGCCGTGGGCATGCGGAACGGGTCGAAGGCGTGGATGTTGCGCCCCGTCGGCAACACGTCGGGGTTGCGCACCAGGTCGCCGCCGGGGACCGGGGCGACGAAGCGGGCCGACAGCGCGCGCATCAGGCCCGGCAGCTCGTGGTCGCCCGCGAGCAGCGCCTCGGCGCGGGCCCGCGTCGCGGCGTCGGCGCCGTCCATCAGCGCGACCATGCGGGCGCGGGCCTCGGGCGTGGGCGTCCGGCCCAGCACGTGCAGCCCCTCGGGGATCAGCGCGGCCTCGGCCTCGATCAGCTGCGACCAGAGTGCGTCGAGGTCGGCCGGGTCCATGTCGACGGCCATCGCCTGCTCGGCCACCAGCGCGCCGAGCTCGATGCGCGCGGGGTCGGCGGGCGCCATGCCGCGCCAGCGCCCGAGGCTGTCCTTGAGCTCGGCCAGTCCCTTGTAGAGCCCGGCGGAGGCCAGCGGCGGCGTCAGGTGCGTGACCGTGACCGCGTCCGAGCGGCGCTTGGCCAGCGTCGCCTCCGAGGGGTTGTTGGCCGCGTAGAGGTAGACGTTGGGCATGCCCCCGATGAGCCGGTCGGGCCAGTCCGCGCCCGACAGGCCCGACTGCTTTCCCGGCATGAACTCGAGCGCGCCGTGCATCCCGAAGTGAAGGATCACATCGGCTTGCAGGTCGTTCTTCATCCAATGGTAGAAGCCCGCGAAGGCGTGGGTCGGGGCGAAGCCGCGCTCGAACAGGAGCCGCATCGGGTCGCCCTCGTAGCCGAAGGCGGGCTGGAGGCCGACGAACACCTTGCCGAAGCGCGCGCCGAGCACGAAGACGCCCTGCCCGTCGGATTGCGCGCGGCCCGGCGCGGGGCCCCAGGCGGCCTCGATCTCGTCCAGGTGCGGCAGCTCCGCAACCAGCCGGTCGGCGGGGAGGTAGGCCGCGATCGACGCCTCCTGCCCGTAGGCCGCGCCGCCCGCGAGCACCGCCGCGCGCAGGGCGTCGACGTCCTCCGGGACCTCGACGTCGTAGCCCTCCGCCGCCATCCGCGTCAGCGTGGCGTGCAGCGAGGCGAACACGTCGAGATAGGCCGCCGTCCCCGCCGCGCCCGCGTTCGGCGGGAAGCCGAACAACACGATGGCCACGTTCTTGTCGGCGTTGACCTTCGCGCGCAGCGAAGCCAGCCGCGCGACCTTGTCGGCGAGCACGTCCACCCGCTCGAAGCAGGGCGCCATCGTGGTCGCGAGGTCGGCCGCGGCGGGCCGGCAGCGATGCGCGCAGCCCGCGCAGCCCTCGGCCCCGTGGCGTCCGGCGAAGACGGTGGGCGCGACCGCGCCGTCGATCTCGGGCAGCGCCAGCAGCATCGTCGCCTCGACCGAGCCGAGCCCCTGCGCCGAGGCGGCCCACTGGCCCAGCGTCTGGAACTCGAGCGGCTGCGCGTTGAGGTAGGGCACGTCGAGCGCGCCCAGCACCTCGGCCGCGGCTTCCGCTGTCGTTGTAGGCGGGCCCGCCGACGAGGCTGAACCCGGTGAGCGAGACCAGCGCGTCGACGCGGCCCCCGTCCATGTAGCCCGCGATGGCGGGCCGCCCGTCGAGCCCGCCCGCGAAGGCCGGGACCACGTTCAGGCCCCTGCCCTCCAACGCGCGGATCGCGGCGTCGTAATGCGCGGTGTCGCCCGAGAGCACGTAGGAGCGCAGCATCAGCACGCCGACGGTGCCGGTGGCGGCGGCGCGGCGGGGAAGCGCGCCCGCATCGAGCGCGATGCCCTCGCCGGGCAGGTCGGGATGGTAGAGGCCGACCTCGGGATACTCGACGGGCGCGGCGGCGCGCGTCTGCCGCCAGGCGGGGACGGCGGCGTAGCGCGAGACGAGCGCGCGCACGAGGTTCTCGACGTTCGCGTCCGACCCGCCGAGCCAGTACTGCATCGACAGGAACCACTGGCGCAGGTCCTGCGCGCGGCCGGGCACCAGCTTGAGGATGCGCGGCAGGCGGCGCAGCATCCGCATGTGCCCCGCGCCCGCGCCGCTCCGGCCGCCGGCGGCGGGCTTGGGCTTGAGCTTCTTGAGGAGCGCCATCACGCCCGAGGCCGGGCGCGCCATGTCCAGGTCGCCCATCTTCGTGAGCTTCACGATCTCGGTGTCCGCGACCATCGCCACCAGCGCGTCGCATCCCGCGCGGCGGGCCTGCAGGTCCGGCAGGATCGCGCGGACGTGCTCGTCGAGGAACAGGAGCGTCACGATCAGCACGTCGGCGGTGGCGATCGCCGCACGCGCCTCCGCCAGCGCCTCGGGGCGCTCGCCCCATTCGGCCGCGGCGTGGACGTCGAGCGTGAGGCCCGGGAAGTCGCGCGCGAGCCGGGGCGCGGCGCGCGCGGCGGGACCGGCCGCGTGGCGGTCGAGCGTGAGGACGACGACGCGGTAGGGCGCGGGGACGATATGGGGCTCAGCGCGCATGGTGGGCCTTCGCCTCGTAGAGGGTGTCGACGCCGATCTCGGCGATCCCGCGCTCGGCGGCGAAGATCTCGGTGTTGCGCCGCGCCTTGCCGCGCACGAAGAACGGCACCTTGCGCAGCTCCTTCTCCGCCGTCTCGAGCCAGACGATGGTGGCGGTGGTCGGCTCGGATGCCTGCGTTTCGGTCGCCTGCGCGGCGTGGCCGCCATGATGGCTCGGACCGGCGGCGTCGTGGAACTCGAAGTCGTCGCGGAACATGTGCAGCAGGTGCTCCTCGAGCCCCATCACGAGCGGATGGACGAGCGTGTCGAAGATCACGTTGGCGCCCTCGAGACCGACCTGCGGGCTGTAGCGGGCGGGGAAGTCCTGGACGTGGACCGGCGCCGAGATCACCGCGCAGGGGATCCCGAGCCGCTTGCCGATGTGGCGCTCCATCTGCGTGCCGAGGATCATCTCGGGCGCGAGCGCCTCGATCGCCGCCTCGACCTCGAGGTAGTCGTCGGTGATCAGCGCCTCGAGCCCGAGCGCCTTGGCCGCCGCGCGGACGGGCCGGGCCAGCTCGCGGTTGTAGCAGCCGAGCCCCACGACCTCGAAGCCCATCTCCTCGCGCGCGATCCGCGCCATCGCCATCGCGTGGGTGCCGTCGCCGAAGACGAAGACGCGCTTGCCGGTGAGATACGTGCTGTCGACCGAGGCCGAGTACCACGGCAGGCGCAGCCGGCTCTCGTCGAGCTTGGGGGATGTTCCAGCGAGCGCGGCGACCTCGGCGGCGAAGTCGCGCGTGGCGCCGACGCCGATCGGCACGGTGCGGGTGTAAGGCTGGCCAAGCTCGCGCTCCATCCAACGGGCGGCGCTCTCGGCCGTCTCGGGGTAGAGCAGCACGTTGAAATGCGCGGCGCCCATCCGCGCGACGTCGGACGGGGTGGCGCCGTAGGGGGCGACCACGTTCACGTCGACGCCGAGCTCGTGCAGCAGCCCGGTCAGCTCCTCCACGTCGTCGCGGTGGCGGAAACCGAGCGCGGTCGGGCCGAGGACGTTGCAGCTGACCCGCGCCGTCCGCTCCATCGGCTTGGCCAGCGCGCGGACGATCTGGTGGAAGGTCTCGTCGGCGCCGAAGTTCTCGCGCCGCTGGTAGCTCGGCAGATCCAGCGCGATCACCGGGACCGGCAGGTCCATCCGCTCGGCCAGCCCGCCCGGGATCGTCCTGGATCAGCTCGGCGGTGCAGGACGCGCCGACGATCATCGCCTCCGGCCGGAACCGCTCGTAGGCGTCGCGGCAGGCGTCCTGGAACAGCTGCGCGGTGTCCGAGCCGAGGTCGCGGGCCTGGAACGTGGTGTAGGTCACCGGCGGGCGGGCGCCGCGCCGCTCGATCATCGTGAAGAGGAGGTCGGCGTAGGTGTCGCCCTGCGGCGCGTGCAGGACGTAGTGCAGGCCCTTCATCGCGGTGGCGACGCGCATCGCGCCGACATGCGGCGGGCCCTCGTAGGTCCAGACCGCGAGCTTCATTCCGCCGCCTCGAGCGCGGGGGCGAGGCCCGCGATGGCCGCGCGGCGGCGCAGCGGGCGCGCGAAGAGCCCGGCGAGGTCGCCCGCCTGCTCGTAGAAGTGAACCGGCGTGAACACGAGTTCGATCGCCCACTTGGTCGTCAGCCCCTCCGCCTCGAGCGGGTTGGCGAGGCCGAGCCCGCAGACGGTGAGGTCGGGTCGGGCGGCGCGGGCGCGGTCGAGCTGCAGGTCGACGTCCTGCCCCTCGGCGATGCGGGGGCCCTCTGCCATCGCCTCGAGGTCGGGACCGACGATGGCGTCGTGGATGTAGGGCGAGCCGACCTCGATCGCGGTCATGCCGCATTCGCGGGTGAGGAAGCGGGCGAGCGGGATCTCGAGCTGGCTGTCGGGGAAGAAGAAGACGCTGCGACCGTCGAGCGGCTCGGAGGCCTGCGCGATGGCGCGGCGGGCGCGGTCCGCAGGAGCGGCCGTGACGCGCTCGAAGGTCGCGTCGTCGACGCCGAACTCGTCGGCGATGGCGCGCAGCCAGGCCGTCGTGCCCGCCTCGCCGAAGGGGAAGGGTGCCGCGATGTGGCGCGCGCCGCGCCGCTGCAGCGCCTCCGCGGTGTCGCCGAGGAACGGCTGCGCGAGCGCGAACACGGTGTCCGGCCCGACGCCGACCTCCTCGCCGCGCCGACGGGCGGGCAGGCAGCGGACGGGGCCGATGCCGAGATCGGCGAGCAGGCCGAGCATCTGGTCCTCGACCACGTCGGGCAGCGCGCCCGCGACGATCAGCTCGCGCGCCGTGGCGGCGGGCAGGACCGGCACCATCGCGGCGAGGCAGGCATCCTCGCCTTGCGTGAACGTCGTCTCGATGCCCGAGCCGGAGTAGCTCAGCACGCGGACCGCGGGGCCGTGCGCCGCGCTCAGCCGCTCGGCGGCGCGGGAGAGGTCGAGCTTGATGACCTCCGAGGGGCACGAGCCGACGAGGAAGAGCTGGCGGATGTCGGGGCGGCGGGCGAGCACGCGGGCGACCTGCGCGTCGAGCTCGTCCTGCGCGTCCTTGAGGCCGGCGAGGTCGCCCTCCTCGAGGATCGCGGTCGCGAAGCGCGGCTCCGCGAAGATCATCACGCCCGCCGCCGATTGCAGCAGGTGCGCGCAGGTGCGGCTGCCCACCACGAGGAAGAACGCGTCCTGCATCTTGCGGTGCAGCCAGACGATGCCGGTGAGCCCGCAGAACACCTCGCGCTGGCCCCGCTCGCGCAGGACCGGCGTGTCGCGGCAGCCGCGGGTCGCGGGGGCGGTCATGCCGCCACCGCCACCGGCGCGGCGGCCGTGTCGAGCCGCGCGCGGCGGAGCTTGAGGACGAACTGCGCGGCGTTCACGACGTAGGCCGCGTAGGCCGCGAGCGCGAGCGCCATCAGCGCGGGCGGCGCCATCAGGCCCCAGACGAGCGCCGCGACGTAGGCGAGGTGCAGCGCGATCACGCCGAAGCTGACCACGTCCTCCCAGTAGAAGGCCGGGGCGAGGAGGTACTGGCCGAACACGACCTTCTCCCAGATCGCTCCGGTGACCATGATCGCCAGCAGCACGGCCGTCTTCGCGATCACCGACGCGGTGGCGAGCGCGTAGCCCTCCCCCGTCGCGAGGAATCGCAGGACGAGGACGAGCGACAGGGCGAAGACGGCGAACTGCAGCGGGGCGAGGATGCCCTGCACGAGCGTCCAGCGCGTCGCGTCGCGGCGGCGCCGCTGCTCGGGGGTGTAGAGCGATGCGGTCGGCGCGCGCGCGTCGCGGGCCGCAGCCACTCCCGTGATTCCCCCTCCCGCCATCGCTCGCGCTCCCCTCGAGTTCACCGTCACACTAATGAGCGCCCCCAAGGTGTCAACTTTAATTTACAGGCGCTTGCCGAGCGGCGTCGTGAAGGCGGAATGCCGCGGGCTTCTTCCATCCGACTTTTTTGCCGACTGTCATTTTCTTTTGACAACGTGGCGTCATCCGGCAACGATGCCGCCGGGGCGCCATGGCTCGCGATGGCGAGGCGGCGCGCGCCCATCGGACATGGGGAGGACGGACCCGATGCCTCGAACGTCAAGGCACGATCGGTCGGACGACGCGGACTGGAACGGCTCCGGGGAGCGCATGCGGCTCCTCGACGATCTCGCAACGCAGGCGCTCGCGCAGATCGCGGGCCGGGTCCGCGGCGGCCATGCCGACCCGGATTCGTCCGCGCTGGACCGTCTCTACTCCGCCGCGATCGGCGCCGATCCGCGGGCCTGCGCCGAGGTGGCCCGCGCGATGATCGCGAACGGGCTCTCCGCCGAGCGGATCTGCGACGTCCACGTCCCGGCCACCGCGCGGCGGATGGGCGACGACTGGGTCGCCGACGACCTGCCCTTCAGCGCCGTCACGATCGGCACCGCGCGGCTGCAGGGCCTCCTGCGCGAGCTCGACGCGGAGCTCGAGCCCTCCGCCGGCCGCCAGCGCGGCGAGAGCGGCGCGATCCTCGTCGTCATCGCCCCCGGCGCGGACCACACGCTCGGCGCGCTCCTGCTCGCGAGCCAGCTCCGCCGACGCGGCTTCTCCGTCCGCCTCCTCCTCGGCGAGCCGTCGCGGGCGGTCGGGGAGGCGATCGCGGCAGCGCGATTCGACGCGGTGTTCCTTTCGGCCACGATCGCCGCGAGCGTGCCGTACCTCGCCGAGGCGGCGGCGGCGATCCGCGCCGCGACCTCCGCCCCGCCCCCCCTCGTGCTCGGTGGCGCGCTCCTCGGCTCGGAGGATCGCGGCGCGGTCGACGGCCTCGTCTCGACCGTGGACCACCTCACCGGCGACCTCGACGAGGCGATCCGCGTCTGCGGCCTGACCGCCGCGGGCTGAGGGATGGCGATCCGCGGCCCCTTCCGAACGCCCGACGGACGCCACCCGCCGGGGCCCGCGGCATGACCACGCGCGGCGCACGCTACTGGAACAGCGGGTCGATCCCGCTGATCGGCCCCGACATCCTGGGCGACATCATCGCGACGCTCGCGGACCTCGCGATCGTGATCTCCTCGGAAGGGCGCATCCTCTCGGTGCTCGCGAACCCCGCGCACAAGGGCTACGCGGACCTCGACCGCTGGGAGCGCTCGGACCTGCGCGACCACCTGACGTCCGAGAGCGTCCCGAAGTTCGAGCGCGCGCTCGCGACCTATCTTCGCGATCCCGCCGCCGTGCGTCCGGTCGAGCTCAACCACCGCCACGCCGCCGACCGGTGGGAGTTCCCGATCAACTACACGCTGCACCGGATCGGGCCGGACGACGCGATCCTGATGCTCGGCCGCGACCTGCGCCCGATCGCCGAGATGCAGCAGCAGCTCGTGCGCGCGCAGATGGCGCTCGAGAAGGACTACGAACGGCAGCGCGAGCACGACGTCCGGTTCCAGGTCCTGTTCGGCCATGTGGCGGACGCGATGCTGTTCGTCTCGGCCCGGTCCGGGAAGATCGAGGAGGCCAACGAGGCGGCGGCGACGCTCCTCGGGCGCTCGCGGGAGGCGCTCGCGGGCCGCGACCTGATGGCGGAGTTCGATGCGGAGGGCGGCGCGACGACCATTGCCGAGCTCGTGGCGACGGCGCGCGAGGCGAAGGGACGGGCGGCGCCGGCCGTCGCGCTGTCGACCGCGCGCACGGGCCGCGCGGTCCGCGTCCGCCCCGTCCTGTTCCGCGCCGCCGGCGAGCAGGTGCTGCTCTGCCGGCTCGAGGCCGCGGACGCGGGCGAGGCCGCCGCGCCGGACCCGCGCGAGCGCGACCTCTCGGGGCTCTTCGACCTCGGCGCCGACGGGATCGTCACCACCGACGGGGCCGGCGCGATCCGCCTGGCGAACGAGGCGTTCCTGAACCTCATCGACGGCACCGACCATCGGAGCGTCGTCGGGCGGCCGCTCGGAGATTTCCTCGCGCGCGGCGGCGTCGACCTTCAGGTGATGCTCGACGGGGCGGCGAAGTCCGGCCGGGTCCGGCACTACGCGACCCGTCTCGTGGGCGAGTACGGCGGCGAGCGTGCCGTGACCGTCGCGGCGACCCACCTCGCGGGGCAGGGGCGCGACGGCTTCGCGTTCGTCCTGCGCGATGCGGGCGGCGCGGCGACCGCCGAGCCGCCAGAGGCGACGGCGCTCGCCGCCGCCCGTCCGGTGGCCGAGCTCGTCGGCGGCGCGCCGATGAAGGACATCGTCGCGCAGACCGCCGACGTCGTCGAGCGGATGTGCATCGAGACGGCGATCGAGCTGACCGGGAACAACCGCGTCGCGGCGGCGGTGATGCTCGGGGTCTCCCGGCAATCGCTTTACGTGAAGCTCCGCAAGTACGGGCTGGTCGACCGGACCGCCGAGCCGCCGTCCGATACCGGCGACGATTGAACGTCCAATCGAGATTACGCTTGTCGGATCGCCGACTGTCAGATTAGTCTGACAGTCATGACGGCCACCGACGCCACCGCCCCTCCCGCCCTGCCCCGCCCCGCGGCGCTCCTCGAGATCGTCAAGCCGATCACGTGGTTCCCGCCGATCTGGGCGTATCTCTGCGGCGTCGTCGCGGTCGGCGGCGCGGGCGGCGCGCGGCCGCTCGACGACTGGCCGCTGGTGCTGCTCGGGATGGTGCTCGCGGGGCCCGTCGTCTGCGGCATGAGCCAGGCGGCGAACGACTGGTGCGACCGCCATGTCGACGCGATCAACGAGCCCGGCCGCGCGATCCCGTCGGGCCGCGTGCCGGGCCGGTGGGGCCTCTACGTCGCGCTCGCGATGACCGTGCTCTCGCTGCTGCTCGGCGCCGCGCTCGGGCCCTGGGGCTTCGCGGCCACCGTCGCCGGGGTCGCGGCGGCCTGGGCCTACTCCGCGGAACCCGTGCGGCTGAAGCGGAGCGGCGTCTGGGGCCCAGGGCTGGTCGGGCTCTGCTACGAGGGGCTGCCGTGGATCACCGGCGCCGCGATCCTGTCGGCAGGGGCGCCGCCCCTGCCCGTCGTCGCGGTCGCGCTGCTCTACGCGCTCGGCGCGCATGGCATCATGACGCTCAACGACTTCAAGGCGATCCGGGGCGACATCGAGACGGGGATCGCGTCGCTCCCGGTCACGCTCGGCCCGGAACGCGCCGCTCGCGTCGCCTGCGCGGTGATGCTGTTGGCCCAGATCGCGGTCGTCGCGGCGCTCGTCGCCTGGGACCGCCCGGTCCACGCGGCCATCATCGCGGCGCTGGCGCTCGGGCAGGTGGCGGCGATGCGCGTCCTGCTGCGCGATCCGGCCGGCCGCGCGCCCTGGTACAACGGGACCGGCGTGACGCTCTACGTCGCAGGCATGATGGTCGCCGCGCTCGCACTTCGCGGGCTCGGTTGAGCGGGGCGCGGACGATGCTGACCTGGACCCAGATCGCCCGCCTCGGCCTCGTGCAGGCCGCGCTCGGCGCCATCGTCGTGCTGACCACCTCCACCCTCAATCGGCTGATGGTGGTCGAGCTCGGGCTCGCGGCCGTCCTGCCGGGCGCGCTCGTGGCGCTCCATTACGGGGTGCAGCTCAGCCGCCCCGCCTGGGGCCTGCGCTCGGACGGGGGCGGGCGGCGGACGCCGCTGATCGTCGGCGGGATGGCGGTGCTGGGCCTCGGCGCGCTCGGCGCGTCGGCGGGGATCTGGGTGATGGAGGCCGCGTTCTGGCCGGGCCTCGCGTTGTCGGTCGCGGCCTATGCGGCCATCGGGCTCGGCGTCGGCGCGTCGGGGACGTCGCTGCTGGCACTTCTGGCGACGGCCACCGCGCCCGCCCGCCGGGCCGCGGCAGCGACGATCACCTGGCTGATGATGATACTGGGGATCGCGTTGACCGCGGGCCTCGCGGGCGCGGCACTCGACCCCTACGGCCATGCGGTGCTGATGCGCGTGACCGCGATCGTCTGCGGCGGCGCCGTGCTGCTCACGATCGTCGCCGCCTGGGGCATCGAGCGCCGCGTCGCCGCGATCGCCGAGCCGGAGCCGGTGAGCCTGCGCGAGGGATTGGCGGAGATCTGGTCGGAGCCGCGGGCGCGCGCGTTCACGCTCTTCGTCCTGCTGTCGATGACGGCCTACTTCATGCAGGAGCTGATCCTCGAGCCGTTCGCGGGCCTCGTCTTCGCCTGGGCGCCCGGCCGCACCACGGCGCTCTCGGGGATGCAGAACGGCGGCGTCTTCGTCGGCATGCTGACGGTCGCGCTCGGCGCGAGCTGGCTGCGGATCGGAACGCTGCGCGGCTGGGTCGTCGCGGGCTGCATGGGGTCCGCCGCCTCGCTCGGGGCGATCGCCGCCGTGGGCGCGGCGGGCGCGGGGCACCTGCTGGCGCCGGCCGTCGTGGCGCTCGGGTTCTGCAACGGCATGTTCGCCGTCGCCGCCATCGGCGCGATGATGCAGCTCGCCGGCCAGGGGCGCGAGCGGCGCGAGGGCGGCCGGATGGGGCTCTGGGGCGGCGCGCAGGCGCGTCGCGGCGGGCTTCGGCGGGCTGCTCGGCGCCGCGCTCGCCGACGTGCTCCGCCACGGTCCGATGGCCGACGCGCAGGCCTTCGGCACCGTCTTCGTGCTCGAGGCGCTCCTGTTCCTCGCCGCCGCCGCGATGGCGGCGCGCATCCTGACGCCCGCCGCCCACAACCCGATCCGTGCCCGAGGGCGCGCTCATCCCCGGAGAGTGACCGATGTTCGACGCCGCCCCCGAACGTGACCCCGCGCCCGAGCTCGACGTCCTCGTCGTCGGCGGCGGGCCCTGCGGCGCGGTCGCCGCCGCCGACCTCGCGGAAGCCGGCCTCGCCGTGGCGCTCCTCGACCGGGCCGGACGGATCAAGCCCTGCGGCGGCGCGATCCCGCCCCGGCTGATCGCCGACTTCGCCATCCCCGACGCGCAGATCGTCGCGCGCATCACCACCGCGCGGATGATCTCGCCCACCGGGCGGCGCGTCGACATCCCGATCGAGGACGGCTTCGTCGGCATGGTCGACCGCGAGGACTTCGACCCGTTCCTTCGCGCGCGGGCGACGGCGGCCGGGGCGACCGCGCTGACCGGGACCTACCTGCGGATCGAGCGGCCCGAGGGGCGCCCGGTCGTGGTCTGGCGCGACCGGGAGGGCCACGAGCGCCGGACCCGCGCGCGCCTCGTGATCGGCGCCGACGGCGCGCGCTCGGTGGTGGCGCGCCAGGAGGTTCCGGGCGGCGCGGCGATCCCCTACGTGATCGCCTACCACGAGATCGTGGAGGCGCCGGAGGCGGGGCCGGACTACGACCCGCGCCGCTGCGACGTGGTCTACGACGGCGCGATCTCGCCGGACTTCTACGGCTGGGTGTTCCCGCATGGCGGGCAGGCGAGCATCGGGATGGGCACGGAGGTCCCGGGCACCGACCTGAAGGCCGCGACCGCCGCCCTGCGCGCCGCGTCGGGGCTGAGCGGGTGCCGCACGATCCGACGCGAGGGCGCGCCGATCCCGCTCAAGCCGCTCGACCGCTGGGACAACGGGCGCGACGTCGTGCTCGCGGGCGACGCGGCGGGCGTCGTGGCGCCGTCCTCGGGCGAGGGCATCTACTACGCGATGGCCTGCGGCCGCATCGCCGCCGAGGCCGCCGCCCGCTGCCTCGCCACGGGCCGTGCGAAGGAGCTCGCCCGCGCGCGCAAGGCGTTCCTGCGCGAGCATGGCGGCGTGTTCCGCGTGCTCGGCGCGATGCAGCGCGCCTACTACCGCAGCGACGAGCGGCGCGAGCGGTTCGTGTCGCTCTGCCACGACGTCGACGTGCAGAAGCTGACGTTCGAGGCCTACATGAACAAGAAGCTCGTCCACGCGCGCCCGCTCGCGCATCTCAAGATCGGGCTGAAGAACCTCGCGCACCTCTCGGGACTGGTGGCCTCCACGCGGGTCTGACGTCCCCGTCTCAGTGGTCGTGGGCGCCATCCGCGGCGCCGCGCTCCTCGACCGCGAAGACCACGTCGACGTCCCCGGCGCGCTCGAAGGTGAGCGTCGCCGGGATCTCGGTGCCCGCCTCCAGCCCGGCGGGCAGGCGCATGAACATCACGTGCAGCCCGCCCGGCTCGAGCGTCACCGTCTCCCCGGCCGGGATCGCGATGCCGCCCTCGACCTCGCCCATCCGCATGACCTCGCCGTCCATCACCATCTCGTGGAGCTGCACCATGCCGGCCAGCTCGGGCGCGACGGCGACCGCGACGAGCGTGTCGTCCTCGTCGCCGCCATTCGCGATCGTGAGGTAGCCGCCCGCGACGGGGGCGTTGCCGACGGTGGCGTGGGCGTAGGGATGGTCGATCGCGAGCGCGCCCACGGCGAACTCGTGCGCGCCGGCCGGGACGGCGGCGAGCATCGATGCGACGAGGAATAGGCACCGGGTCATGATGGCCTCCGTACTGGTTCGGGCCACGATCCACCACGCGCAGGAGCCGGGTGCAAGCGCGGCATCGTCGCGGGAGGGTGCATCCGGTCACGCCCGCCCGACGCGGTCGTGATCGCCGGACGATCGCGAGGGGGTTGGCGCGGCGGCGCGGCGCGGCCTAGGCTCGGATCGCGATGCCGGATCGCATCGACGAGCAGGAGGATGCCATGACCCCGCCTACCCTCACGCGACGCGGCCTCGTGGCCGGCGGCGCGACGCTGACGGCAGCGGCGTTCGCACGGGCGGCGTCGGCGGAGGAGACCGTGACCCCCTCGGGCCAGGTGATCGCGAAGTACGTCCCCGAGGCGTCCGCCTTCCCCTACGAGGTCGCGCGGACGGAGGCCGAATGGCGGGCGCATCTCGACGGCGACGACGAGGCCTACGGCATCCTGCGCTTGGCGAACACCGAATGGCCGCGCACGACGGATCTCTGGCGGTCGGCGCACGAAGCGGGCTACGAGTGCCGCGGCTGCGCGCTGCCGCTCTACGAGGCGCGGTGGTTCGAGCCACTCGACAAGGGGTGGGTGTTCTTCCACCACGCGCGCGCGAATGCCGTGATGCTTGGCATCGACGGCCCGGTGCGCCAGTACGGACAGGCGGACGGGGACGAGCGGATCGCGATGACCGAGGTCCATTGCCGCCGCTGCGGCTCGCATCTGGGCCACCATATTCCGGTCGACGGCACGTGGCTGCACTGCATCAACGGAACGTCGCTGGCCCTCGCGTGACGTCCCGGCGCCCGCGCTCGCTTCCCCTCCGCCGGCGGGAGGCGCTCTCCCTGCGATCCCCGTCGACTTAACGCTGGGGAAGGGCTAGTCGGAACCGTGCGGATCGCCGCCTCGCGCCGCGGTCCGGCGCCCATTCGTCACGCCGCAATGCAGGGGTCTGCCATGGCCGAATCCGACGCCCTGCTCCTTCGCATGACGCGGATCACGGAGCTCGACGACCTCTGGTCGCTTCTGCAGGACCGGCTCGCGGCCTACGGGTTCGACAACGTGATGTACGCGGCCACCCGCTTCCGCACCGCGAACGGCACGGGCGACCTCGCGGACGCGATGATCCTGTCGAACTACGCGCCGGCCTTCGAGGCGGGATATCTCGACGGCGGGCTGTTCCGGGACGCGCCGATGGTCCGCTGGGGGATGGCAAACGTCGGCACGCTGTCGTGGTCGCACATCGCGCGCGACGCGGCGGAGGGCCGGCTCCCGCCCTCCGCGATGCGCGTGGTCGAGCACAACCGCCGCCACGGCGTCGTCGCGGGCTACGGCATCAGCTTCCCTCGCGTGTCGTTGCGCACGGGGCATGGAATAGGGCTCGGCTCGTCGACGCTGTCGCAAGCGGAGGTGGACGCGATGTGGGCGCGCGAGGGGTCGTGGATCGAGCTGTTGTGCCACGTCGCGCACCTGACGCTGATCTCGCTTCCCTACGGCCTGCGCGGCCGGAGCCTGACGCCGCGGCAGCGCGAGGTGCTCGAGCTCGTCGCCGACGGCAAGACGATCCAGGACGTCGCGCAGATCCTCGGCCGCAACCCCGCGACGGTGGAGAAGCACCTGCGCCTCGCGCGCGATGCGCTCGGCGTCGACACGACGGCGCAGGCTGTCGTGAAGGCGACCGCACAGAACCAGTTCTACCGCTTCGATCCGTGATCGCCCCGGAAAGTTTCAGGTGCGACACAAAAGATTAAGGTGCCGGTAAGGATTTCCGTACTTCCCCGAGCGGGCGCGATCCGGCATAGGGAGCGCGTGAGTGACGGCGATTTCCGCCTTCGAACGACGGGCCGCGGGGCTGCGGACCAATTCACCGGCGCCCCGCATGCTCGATCGAAGTTGTTGGTATAGTCTGGGCTTCCGGGGATTGCGCCCCGGAAGCCGAACCGACCTCAGCCCCGGCCGACCGCCGCGACCTCGGCGGCGAAGTCCTCGACCACCCGGTCGATCCCCTCGCCGACCTCGAGCCGCTCGAACGCCGTGATCGTCACGCCGGCGTCGATCGCCGCCTGCCCGACGGTGACGTCGGGGTTCACCACGAAGGCCTGGTTCAGAAGCGTGACCTCGGCCATGTACTTCTTCATCCGGCCCTCGATCATCTTCTCGATCACCGCCTCGGGCTTGCCGGACTCGCGGGCGATGTCGATCTGGACCTGACGCTCCTTCTCGACGAGCGCCGCGTCGAGGTCCGCCTCCGACAGCGAGGCCGGGTTCGCCGCGGCGACGTGCATCGCGACCTGGCGCCCGAAGGCGTCGTTCGTCCCCGTCATCGACACGAGCACGCCGATCTTGCCCATCCCGGGCGCGGCGGCGTTGTGGACGTAGGAGACGACGCTCTCGCCCTCGACCCGCGCCATGCGACGGACGGTCATGTTCTCGCCGATGGTGGCGATCTTGTCGGTCACGGTCTCGGCCACGGTCTTCGTGCCGATGCGCGCCGCCAGCAGCGCGGCGAGGTCGGGCGCGCCGAGCGCGGCCTGCGCGACGTCGCCGACCATGCGTTGGAAGTCCGCGTTCTTGGCCACGAAGTCGGTCTCGGAGTTCACCTCCACGGCCACCGCGGTCCCGCCGTCGATCGCCACGCCCACGAGCCCCTCGGCCGCCGTGCGCCCGGACTTCTTGGCGGCCTTCGCGAGCCCCTTGGTGCGCAGCCAGTCGACCGCCGCCTCCATGTCGCCGCCGGTCTCGGTCAGCGCCTTCTTGGCGTCCATCATGCCCGCGCCGGTCGTGTCGCGCAGTTCCTTCACCATGCTCGCGGTGATCGCCATGGTCGTGTCTCCTCGGAAAATGGGATGGGGCGCCGACCTCGACGGCCACGCCCCGGAACGGTCCGCTCGGCGCTTCAGGCCTCGGCGGCGGCCGGCTCGGCAGGCTTGTCGCCGGTCGCCTCGGCCGCGGGCTTCTCGCCGCTCGCGTCGTCGGCCGGGTCGACCGCCTCGCCCGGGTCGACGCCTTCCTCGGCGCCCTCCTCCATCTCGCCGATGTCGACGCCGGCCGCGCCGAGCTGCGCGGACATGCCGTCGAGCGCCGCGCGCGCGACGAGGTCGCAGTAGAGCGCGATCGCGCGCGCCGCGTCGTCGTTGCCGGGGATCGGGTAGTCGACGCCGTCTGGCGAGCAGTTCGTGTCGACCACGGCCACGACGGGGATGCCGAGCTTCTTGGCCTCGAGGATCGCGAGGTCCTCCTTGTTCACGTCGATGATGAACAGCAGGTCCGGCAGGCCGCCCATCTCGCGGATGCCGCCGAGCGACGCCTGCAGCTTGCCCTGGTCGCGCTCGAAGCCGAGGCGCTCCTTCTTGGTCAGGCCCTCGAACCCGGTCTCCATCGCCTCGTCGATCTGCTTGAGACGGGCGATCGAGTTCGACACCGTCTTCCAGTTCGTCAGCGTGCCGCCGAGCCAGCGATGGTTCATGTAGTACTGCGCGCAGCGCTCGGCCGCATCCGCCACCGGCTTCTGCGCCTGGCGCTTGGTACCCACGAAGAGGATGCGGCCGCCGCGGGCGACGGTGTCGCGCACGACCTGCAGCGCCTGGTCGAGCAGCGGGACCGTCTGCGTGAGGTCGAGGATGTGGATGCCGTTCTTGGCGCCGTAGATGTACGGGCCCATCCGCGGGTTCCAGCGCTGCGTCTGGTGGCCGAAGTGGACGCCGGCCTCGAGAAGCTGACGCAGGGAGAAATCAGGCAATGCCATGGGTCGTGACCTTTCCGGTTTGAACCACGACGGGGGATCAGAGCGCGCGCGCTCAACCGGTGGACCGCCGGGGATGTCTCCCCCGGGTGCCCGCCCCCGTCTGCGAAGTGCCGCGCCTATGGCACCGCCGGGGGCGGTCCGCAAGCCGTCAGGGGATGATGCGCGTGTACTTCGTGCCCTCGAGCGACGCGCCCGCGATCAGCCCCGCCTGACCGAACACGACGCCGATCACCGGCGTCAGAAGCTCCGTCGTCCCCGTCGAGAGCGCGCGGGCGTTCGACGCGACGGCGTATTCGAGATCCGCCCCGGCCTCGTAGCCCGGCGAGGTTCGGAAGTTGCCGAGCGCGGCGGGCGTCATGAAGAACAGCGCCGAGGAATATTGCTGCCCGCCGATCTGCAGGCCGACGGAGGCGGAGCTGGCGGAGTAGTAGTCGACCGTCGAGCCGCCGACGAGGAGCGCGCCGCGGCCGTAGGCGCCGCCGATGCCGAAGCTGGCCTCGGTCACGAGCGGCATCATCAGGATGCCCGAGGCCCGCGCGGCGAGCGTCCGCGTCTCGGGCTGCGCGGCGTACATCAGCTGGAACGCCTCCTGCACCCGTCCGTCGAGCCGCGCCGACCCGTCGCCCCCGATCGGGTTGGCGCAGGCGGCGAGCGCCATGGGCGCGGCCGCCGCCGCGATGAAGCGTCGACGCGTGAGATCGATCATGTTCTGTCCCGTCCCGATGAGGCCCCGCCCGGGATCTGCGTCCCGCGGCTGCGCAACGTTAGCATCTGTTCATCGCGGCTGTCATCATGCGGGCATCGGAAGCACGGATCCGGGCGCCCCGGCGCCCTGTACGCGGAAGCGCGGGATGTCAGCATTTGTTAACCATCCCTACCTAGCTTTTCACCTTATGGCTCCGACGGCTTGGGAAGGACCACAGGGATGGGCACGAACCGACCGCTGCGCGACATGCGGATCCTCCTCGCGGAGGACGAGACCCTGATCGCGATGTATCTCGGCCGCCATCTCGGCGATCTGGGCGCGATCGTCCGCACCGTCGCGTCGGTCGAGGACGGGCTCGAGCTCGAGCTGTCGCAGTTCGACGGGGCGGTCCTGGACGTGAGCCTTCTGGACGGGGTCGTGTTCCCGCTCGCCGGACGCGCTCGCGGCCGAGGGCGTCCCGATCGTCTTCCATACCGGGCACGGCACCGGGATGCCCGAAGCTCGCCCGGTACGACCGCTCCGTGGCGCTCGCCAAGCCGACGCGGCGGCACGAGGTCGCGGACGCCATCCTTTCGCTGGACGCCGATGGTCGAAGCCGACGGCGCGGTGACCCTCGAAGCGCGTGACGGCGATGCGTCGGCCGATGCATGCCGCGAGCGTTCCGTCGCTCGCCGACTATGAGCCACGCGGACGTCGCCGCCCGCGCGGCGCTGGCGCTCGAGGCCGGGGAGATGGCGACGTTCGAATGGCACCTGCCGAGCGACGCGGTTCGGGCCGATGCGCGGTTCCACGCTCTATTCGGCTTCGACCGGGCCGTCACCGGCGGAGAGGTCCTCGCCATAGTCGACCACGACGACCGGCCCGGGGTCCGCAGGAAGATGGTCGCGCTGCTGGAGCGTGACGAATACTACGACGCCGCGTTCCGCATCCGGCGCGCGGACGGCTCCAGGCTCTGGATCGGGGGTCGGGGCACGGTGGTCGAGCGCGCGCCCGACGGTGCCCCGATCCGGATGCTCGGCGTCAACTGGGACATGAGCGGAGCGAAGGCACAGGAGGCGCGCGCCGTCCAACTGGCCCGCGAGATGGACCACCGCGTCAACAACGCCTTCGCCCTGATGGAGGCCATGGTCTCGCTCGGCGGGCAGATGGCGGGGGACTATGGACGAGCTCGTCGACGGCGTCGTCGATCAGATCCACGCGCTCTCGGCGCGCATCGGATCGCCGCCGAGTTCCTCCTCCACCACCAGGACGCCGCCGACCGGGTCATGCTCGGCCGGGTCGTCGAGCAGGTGATCGGGTCGCGGCGCGGCCGTCGCCCGGAGGACCGCGTACGCCTCGTCCTCGACCCGGCGCTCGCCGTGGCCCCGCGCGACGTCTCCCCGCTGGCGATGATCCTGCACGACCTGACCGCGAGCGCGGTCAAGGGCTCGGTGCTGGGCCGAGCGGCGGGCTCGCTCGAGGTCATCCTCGGATCGGTGCGCGAAGGGCGCGCCTACCTACAATGGATCGAACGGCTCGACGAGCCGGATCCCGCCGCGGACGCGCGCGACGCGACGGGGTTCGGCGCGCTCCTGCGGATGCATGGCGTCGAGAAGCTCGGCGCGGACACGATCCAGGACGAGGCCGGGCCTGCCGGCTATTCCTACATCCTCGAGTTCGACGCGATCCGCGCCGACTGACGCCGCCCTCAGCCGGGGACGTGCCAGGGATCGTCGGACGCGTCGCGCTCCCGGGCCGAGGCCACCGCCGCGGCGCCGGTCGACACGTCCGGGAAGGCCGCGGCGAAGCGTTGCGCCTGCCGCGCGGTCCAGCGCAGCGAGAGCGCCGTCCCGGCCTCCTCGGAGGCCTCCCCCGTCACCACCCCGCGCTCGTGCAGCCAGGCCCGCGCCCGCCCCTGCGAATGCCCGAGCAGGAACGTCGCGTCGTGGAGCGCGTCCGTCATCTCGCCCGCGACCCGCCCGAGCAGCGCGTCGAGCCCCTGCCCGGTGACGGCCGAGCCGAGATACACGTCGTCGCGCCGGGCCGCGAGGTTCGCCGCCGCCTCCGCCGCGTCGCCCCCGAGCAGGTCCGCCTTGTTCCACAGCTCGAGCCGCGGCACGTCCGTCTCGACCCCGAGCGTCTCGAGGATCGCCTCGACGTCGGCGGCCTGCGCCTCGGTCTCGGGATGGGCGATGTCGCGGACGTGGACGATCAGGTCGGCGTCGAGCACCTCCTCGAGCGTGGCGCGGAACGCGGCCACGAGCTGCGTCGGCAGGTCGGAGATGAAGCCCACCGTGTCCGACAGGATCACCTTCGTGCCGTGCGCGAGCTCGACCTGCCGCATGGTCGGGTCGAGCGTGGCGAAGAGCATGTCGCGGGCCATCACGTCCGCGCCCGTGAGGCGGTTGAACAGCGTCGACTTGCCCGCGTTCGTGTAGCCCACCAGCGCCACGACCGGATAGGGCACGCGGGCGCGCGCCGCGCGGTGCAGCTCGCGGGTGCGCGCGACCTTGCCCAGCTGCTGCTTGAGCTTGACCATCTGCTCGTCGATGGCGCGGCGGTCCGCTTCCTGCTGGGTCTCGCCGGGGCCGCCGACGAAGCCGAGGCCCCCGCGCTGCCGCTCGAGGTGCGTCCAGGCGCGCACGAGGCGGGTCCGCTGGTAGCTCAGCGCGGCCAGCTCGACCTGCAGCACGCCCTCGCGTGTGGCGGCGCGGTCGGCGAAGATCTCGAGGATCAGCCCGGTCCGGTCGAGGAGCTTCACCTTCCAGGCGCGCTCGATGTTGCGCTGCTGGACCGGGGTGACGGCGCCGTCGACGAGGACGAGCTCGATCTCGTCCGCCTCGATGCGGGCCTGCAGCTCGGCCACCTTGCCCTTGCCGAAGAGCTTGCCCGGGTCGGGGTTCGGCAAGCGCACGACCTCGCCGCCCACGACCTCGAGCCCCGGCAGCGCGTGGGCCAGCGACACGGCCTCCTCGAGCGCGCGGCGGGGGTCGCGGCCGGAGCGGTCGCCGCCGCGCGTGTCGGGATGCAGCACGAGCGCGCGGGTCGGCCGCGCCTCGGTCGAGTGCGGGGCGCCGCGGGGCGCGCCGGGATCAGGCGGCGGCGTCAGGGTCGTCCTCGCCGTTGTAGAGGCTGATGGGCTGCGCGGGCATCACCGTCGAGATCGCGTGCTTGTAGACGAGCTGGCTCTGCCCGTCCCGGCGCAGCAGGACGCAGAAGTTGTCGAACCACGTGATCACGCCCTGCAGCTTGACGCCGTTTATCAGGAAGATGGTCACCGGCACCTTGGTCTTGCGGACGTGGTTGAGGAACGCGTCCTGCAGGTTCTGTCGGTCGGATGCCATCGGTCCCCCCTCGCCCCGTTCCCGGGCGTTCCGGCGACCCTTATGGGATGGGCGCGCCCGTTAGGCCACCCCCGCCCGACCGGATCGTTTCCCCTGCGGCCCCCGGCGCTTCGCCGGCCTCAGCTCCGCCAGAACTCGGGGTCGACCATCGCGAAGACGGCCAGCACCTCGAGCCGCCCGATCACCATCGCCACCATCGCGATGACCTTCGCCCAGTCGCCCAGCGTCCCGAAGGCCGCCGCGCCGTCGATGGCCACGGTCGCGAGCGGCCCGGTCGTCGTGAGCGCGGCGGTCGCGAGCGTGACCGCGGGTCCGAAGCCGAGGCCCGCCAGCGTCAGCGCGAGCGTGACGCCCGCGAGCGTGAGCGCGAACAGCATGAAGAAGACCCAGGCGGCCTCCATCCCGCCGGGGGGGATCCGGCGCAGCAGCCCGCGCGAGGAGCCGACCGAATGGGGGTGCACGAGGAGGCTCATCTCCCGGCGGCCGTGCGCGTAGAGGATGAAGATCCGCAGGAGCTTCACCCCGCCCGCCGTCGTGGCGACGCCGCCGCCGAACATCGCGAGCCCCAGGAGCAGGACCGATGGCGTGTCGAGGCCAGACCACGCGCGCGCGCCGGTCCAGGAGGCACTCTCGAACCCCGTCGTGGTGAGGAACGACAGGACGGTGAACGCCGTGCCCCAGAGCGCGCCGAGCGCCGAGCCGGTCTCCGCGCCCTCGCCCGTGTCGATCGCGCCGACCCAGTGGCGCAGGAACAGGAACGCGGTGATCGCGCCAGCGATGGCGAGCGCGATGCCGATCTCGCGGTCGTGCAGCAGATGCCCGAACCGGTCGCTGTGCGCGTCGCGCGAGAAGGTCTGGCGACTGACGGCGAAGACGAGGAACGCGAAGATCGCCACCTCGCCCAGATGGCCCGCACCGGTGCCGGGAGGGCCGGCCGCGCCGGTGATGCCGGAGGTCGACATCGTCGACATCGCGAGGATCAGCCCGCGCGTCGCCCCCTCGCCCAGCACGACGAGCACGGCCCAGAGGAGGCCGGTCAGGCCGAGGTAGATCGGCGCGAGCGTCGCGGCGGCGCGCAGCACGCGCAGGTCGGGCGCGATCCGGCGCTGCCCCGCCTCGTGCTCGGACAGCCGGAACACGTTGCCCTCGGCCACCTCGTAGCCGCCGAGGTTGAGCGGCGCGAGGATCGCGATGGCCGCGATCCAGATCACCAGCCCCCCCTGCCAGGCGACGAGCGCGCGCCACAGGTGCAGCGTCTGGCTGAGCCGGTCGGCGGCGAAGACGCTGCCGCCGGTCGTGGTCATCGCGGCGACCATCTCGAAATAGGCGTTGAGCCATGTCGTCGCGCCAACGGCGAGCGCGAAGGGAACCGCCGCGATCGCGGGCAGGAGCGTGTAGGCCGACAGGAGCGCCACGAGATGCCCGCGCGTGCCCCCGCCCGCACGCGACCGCGACGCGGCCAGCCCGACGGCGGCGGCGAGGACGAAGGCCAGCAGCCCGCAATAGAGGAACGTCCGCGCCTCGGCATGCGCCCCGCGCGAGAGCGCGTGCATCGCCGGCACCATCATCGCCGCCGCCATGCCCGCCGAGAGCAGGACCGGCAGCGGCACTCCGGCAATCAACGCGCGCATCGCGCCATCAGAAGAAGTCCACCTGCACCTGCAGCAGCCGCTCGACCTCGGCCACGTCCTCGCTCAGCGCGAAGATCGCGATCACGTCGCCCTCCTCGATCCGGGTTCCGCCGTCGGGCCGGATCACGCGCCCGTCGCGCTTGGCGATCGCGCCCACGAGCGCGCCCTCGGGGAAGGCGATGTCCGCGATCGCGCGCCCCGTCATCGGCGAGGTGGAGAGCACCTGCGCCTCGATCACCTCCGCCTCGGCGTCGCCCACGGAGTAGACGTTGCGCACCCGGCCGTGGCGGACGTGGCGCAGGATCGACGAGACGGTGGTCTGGCGCGGGTTGACGTAGGCGTCGATGCCCAGCGGCCCGAGCAGCGCCACCAGCGTCGGGTCGTTGATGAGCGCGATGGTCTTGGAGCAGCCGGCGGCGCGGGCACGCACGGCGGCGAGCATGTTGGTCTTGTCGTCGTCGGTCACGGTCAGCACCGCGTCGGCGCGCTCGATCCCCGCCTCGCGCAGCAGCTCGATGTCGAGCCCGTCGCCCGAGAGCACGACGGTCCGCTCGAGCGCCTCGGCGGCGCGTTCGGCGCAGGCGCGGTTGCGCTCGATCATCTTCGCGCGGATGCGTTCGGGCGCGTGCTCGAGCGCCTGCGCCACGGCGAGGCCGACGTTCCCTCCGCCGACGATCACCACGCGCTCCTGCCGGCGGACGCGCTTGCCGAAGATCTCCTGCGTGCGCTTGAGGTCGTCGGAATGGCACAGGACGTAGATCTGGTCGCCCGCCGCGAGCTGGTCGTTCGCGTCGGGCGCGAAGAGCGCGCCGCCGCCCGCGCGGCGCACGCCGACCACGACCGCGCGCAGCGTCGAGAACAGCTCCGAGAGCTGGCGCAGGGGCGTGTCGAGCACGGGGCAGTCGGGGTCGAGCGAGCAGGCCGATGAAGGTCACGCGGCCCTCCATGAATTCCTCGACGTCGAACGCCTCGGGCGCGCGCAGGCGGCGCAGCGCGGCCTCGGCGACCTCGCGCTCGGGCGAGATCACCACGTCGATCGGCAGGTGGTCGCGGCGGTAGAGGTCGGCGCGCACCGCGCTCAGGTAGGACTGCGCGCGCAGGCGGGCGATCTTGCGCGGGACGGTGAAGATCGAGTGCGCGACCTGGCAGGTCACCATGTTGACCTCGTCGCTGTGGGTTGCGGCGATGATCATGTCGGCATCCTCCGCGCCCGCCCGCTCGAGCACGTCGGGGTAGGACGCGTGGCCGGTGATGCCCTGAACGTCGAGCGTGTCGGTGATGCGGTGGACGAGGTCGCCGTCGTTGTCGACGACGGTGACGTCGTTGCGCTCGCCCGAGAGGTGTCGCGCGATCTGCCAGCCGACCTGCCCGGCGCCGCAGACGATGACCTTCATGGGGCTGCCCCTCGCGGATGCGTGACGGGAGCGATAGGCGCGGGGGCGGGGGCGGTCAACGGCGCGGCGGACGCGCCGATTGCGCGGGCCGACCGGCGTGCTAGGGTGCCGCCATGCGACGCGTCCTGCCCTTCCTCGCGCTCCTCGCCGCCTGCGCCGCGGGCGGTTCCGAGCCGGTCTGGCTCAAGCCCGGCACGCCCGCACTCGCCGCCGAGCAGGACTTCCTCGCCTGCGCCGCGCAGGCCCGCCGCGACTTCCCGCCCGACCGCCGGATCGCCACCGCGCCGCGCGTCACGATCGGGGTGGGCTCGTGCGATGGCGCGTTCTGCGTCGGCGCGGCGCAGGGGATCGGCGGCGTCTACGGCCCCGACATCTACGACCGCGACGCGAGCGAGCCGCTGCGCGAGCGCGCGCTCGACGCCTGCATGGCCACGAAGGGCTACGTCGAGCGGGTGCTGCCCCGCTGCACCGGCACCGCCGTCACGCTGCCGAGCCAGCCCGCCGACGCGACGGGCCTGTGCGTGGCCAACGGGCGGCTCGCCGCGCCGCGCTAGCCCTCCTCTCCCAGGCGGGCCACGCGCGAGCCGCCGCGCGCCGTCGTCACCACGCCCAGCGACTTCAGCTTGCGGTGCAGCGCCGAGCGCTCCATGCCCACGAACGCCGCGGTGCGCGAGATGTTGCCCCCGAAGCGGTTGATCTGCGTCATCAGGTACTGCCGCTCGAAGAGCTCGCGGGCCTCGCGCAGCGGCAGGCTCGCGAGCGAGCCCGACAGCGTGACCTCGCCCGCATCGGCGCCGCCGTCGGACGGCGACGGCAGCTCGGACGGCTCGATCGGGCCGGTCCCGTCGCCCAGGATCAGCACCCGCTCGACCACGTTGCGGAGCTGCCGGACGTTGCCGGGCCAGTGCATCGTCTGCAGCAGCGCCGCCGTCTCCTCGGTCAGCTCGCGCAGCGGCAGACCCTGGGAGGCATTCAGCCCGGCGATGAAGTGCGCGGCGAGGACGGGGATGTCGTCGCGCCGTTCCTCGAGCGAGGGGACCGGGATCGGCACGACGTTGAGCCGGTGGTAGAGTTCTTCGCGGAACCTTCCCGCCTTGATCTCCTGTGCGAGGTCGCGCGTCGTCGACGAGATCACGCGCAGGTCGACGCGGACCTTCTCGGACCCGCCGACGCGCGCGAAGGCCTGCTCGACGAGGACGCGCAGGATCTTCGACTGGGTGCCCAGCGGCATGTCGGCCACTTCGTCGAAGTAGATCACGCCGCCATGCGCCTGCTCGAGCAGCCCCGGCTCGACCCCCTTGTCGGTCTCGCGACCGAACAGCACCGCCTCGACGCGGTCGGGCTCCATCGACGCGGAGCCGACCGTGACGAACGGGCCCGAAGCGCGGCTGGAATTGGCGTGGACGTAGCGGGCGGCGACCTCCTTGCCCGAACCGGCCGGGCCCATCAGCATGACGCGCGCGTTCGAGTTCAGCACCTTGCGGAGGTTGCCGATGAGCGTCTTGTGCGAGACCGACTGCCCGATCAGCTCCGACGACGACGTCTCCTTGCGGCGCAGCTCGGTGTTCTCGCGGCGCAGGCGCGCGGCCTCCATCGCGCGGGCCATCACGACGGTGAGCTGGTCGATGTTGAACGGCTTCTCGATGTAGTCGTAGGCGCCCTGCTTGATGGCGGCGACCGCGATCTCGATGTTGCCGTGCCCCGAGATGATGATGATCGGGATGTCGGGATGCGACCGGCGGACCGATTTGAGGATGTCGATCCCGTCCATGTCGGAATCCTTGAGCCAGATGTCGAGCACCATGCAGGCCGGTGGCTCCTCGGCGATCGCGGCCATGCAGGCATCCGACGTGCCCGCCGTGCGGCAGGCATAGCCTTCGTCCTCGAGGATGTCGGAGACGAGCGAGCGGATGTCCTCCTCGTCGTCGGTGATCAGGATGTCGCCCGTGCTCATGTCGCGTTCTCCTCGATGCGCGGCAGGCGGATCACCGCCTCCGCGCCGCTGTGTCCCGCGGCGTCGGGCGGCGCGTCGCGCAGCTCCAGCGTGCCGCCATGCTCCTCGATGATCTTCTTGACGATGGGCAGGCCGAGGCCGGTCCCCTCGTCGCGGGTCGTGAAGTAGGGCTCGAATAGCCGCCCGCGATCCTCGGGCAGCCCGATCCCGGTGTCGCGGATGCGGATCTCGAGCTGCGCGCCGTCCTCGTCGAGCGCGACCTCCACGCGCCGCTCGACGGGTCCGTCCACGGCGGCCACGCGGGTCCCGATCGCCTCGCCCGCGTTCTTGATGAGATTGGTGAACGCCTGCCCCATCATCGTCGGATCGAACTCGGCCATCACGCGGGCCTTCGGGATGCGGGAAACGATCCGCGTCGGCGCGAGGCCCGCGCTCTGCAGCGTCACCGTCTCCCGCAGGAGCCCCGCGAGGTCCCCGCGCTGGCGCCGCGGCTCGGGCATCCGGGCGAACCGGCTGAACTCGTCGACGATGCGGCGCAGGTCGCCGGTCTGGCGAACGATCACGTCGGTGAGCTGCGCGAGCTTCTCGGCGCTCTCGGGGGAGAGCTCGCGCGAGAAGCGGCGCTTCACGCGCTCGGCGGAGAGCTGGATCGGGGTGAGCGGGTTCTTGATCTCGTGCGCGATGCGCCGCGCGACGTCGCCCCAGGCGGCCATGCGCTGCGCGCCCACGAGCTCGGTCACGTCGTCGAAGGCCACGACGTAGCCCTCGGCCGCGCCGTCCGCGCCGGGCCGCGTGGCGATCCGCACGAGCAGGTTCCCGAGGCGGCCGCCGCGCGCGAGACGGACCTCCTCCTCGACGATCTCTCCGCGCGCCTCGCGGGCCCGCGCGAGGAGGTCGGCGAACTCGGGCACGACGCGCGCGAGCGGCGAGCCGTAGCGCTCCCCGTCGAGCGACAGCAGGCGCCGCGCGGACGGGTTCATGAAATCGACCACCCCGTCGGGATCGAGCCCGACGACGCCCGCCGTGACCGAGCCCAGGACCGAGTCGAAGAGCCGCCGCCGCTGCTCGGTCTGCGCGTTCGTCTCCACCAGCGCGTCGCGCTGGCCCTTCAGCTGCCGGGTCATCTGGTTGAAGATGCGGCCGAGCATCGCGATCTCGTCGTCGCCCTGCTCCTCCTGCACCCGCACCGCCAGGTCGCCCTGCCCGACCCGCTGCGCCGCGCCCGCCAGCCGGCCCACGGGGCGCGACAGCCGCTCGGCGAACCACAGCCCGGCCCAGGTCGCCGCGAGGATCAGGATCAGCGCGAAGCCGAGGTACAGCAGGCCGAACTCGAACAGGAGCCGCCCCCGGTCGCGCTCGAGCTGCTGGTAGAGGCTCGCGGTGGCGCGGGTCTCGTCGAGCAGGTCGAGGATCGCCCCGTCGACGCCGCGCGTGACGTAGAGGTAGCGGTCGTCGAACGCGTCGAGCCGCAGGAGCGCGCGGAACTCGTCGATCGCCTGGTCCTCGACGAGGACGAGCTCGCCGCCGCGCGCGCGGTCGACCGACGCCTCGGCTCAGCGGCTCGAAGTCGAACAGGTAGGAGCCCTCGCCCCGCGCGCGGATCTCGCCCGCGCCGTCGATGACGAAGGCCTCGGCGAGGCCCCGCTGCACCAGCTCCTGCCCCTGCCCCAGAAGCTGGCGCAGGTCGCCGTCCGTCACCAGCACCTGCGCGCGGCGGGCCTCGTCGAGGAAGCCCGCCAGCGCACGCGCGTCCTCCGCGAGCCCGTCGCGATGCTCCTGCGCGTAGGCCTGCGCGGCGGCGACGGAGTTGCCGAGCGCGCTGCGGACGCGGTCGGAGAACCAGCCCTCGAGCCCGGTGTTGATCGTCACGGTCGCGAAGATCGCCGTCAGCACCGTCGGCACCAGCGCGATCCCCGCGAACATCCCCGTCAGCCGCAGGTGCAGCTGCGAGCCCGCCGAGCGCGCGCGGCGCGCCGCGACCATGCCGATCAGCCGCCGCACGACGAGCGCCGCGACAACGAGGATGTAGACGAGGTCGGTCAGCAGCACCGCGCGCAGCCAGCCGATGTCGTCCGTCGGGCCGCGCATCCCGAAGGTGGCGAAGGTCGCGGCGACGAGCACAGGGCCGAGCACGACGAGCGTGACGGTCACCGCCGTCTGCACCTGCCGCCGACCGCCCCAGGACGTGGTGCGCGACATCATCCGCCGATGGAGGGCCTGCGCCTGCATCACCGCCTCGCTCCTGCTGCCGACGCCGGGTTGTTCCCGATCTGCAACGCCTGTGGCCGCGACTACATCAACTTGCGGCGCCGTGTCACGAGGATATCGAGGTCGGTGATCTTCTTGCGGAGCGTGTTCCGGTTGATCCCGAGCAGGTCGGCGCAGCGGGCCTGGTTGCCGCCCGTGGCGTCGAGCGCGATCTCGATCAGCGGCGCCTCCACCTCGCGCAGCACCCGCTGGTAGAGCCCGGGCGGCGGCAAGCTGCCCGGCCTGCAGGTCGAACTGCCGCCGCAGATGCGCGTCGACCGCCTCCGAGAGCCGCTCGGTCGCGCGCGCCGTCCGCGGCCCGGCGGCCATCGTGCCCGAGGAGCTGCTCGACCTCCGCGCGCGAGATCGCCTCCGCCGGCGAGGTCGCGACGAGGCGGCGGATCGCGTTCTCGAGCTGGCGGACGTTACCGGGCCAGGGATGCGTCCGCACCGCGTCCATCGCCTCGTCCGAGAGCCGCCGAAGCGTCCCGCCGTCGCGGTCCGCGCGGGCGAGGAAATGCTGCGCGAGCAGCGGGATGTCGTCCACGCGCTCGCGCAGCGCGGGCACGTCGAGCTGCACGCCCGCGATGCGGTAGTAGAGGTCCGACCGGAAGCCGCCGGGCCCCTCGGCGTCGAGCCGGGGCGTCAGGTCGCGCTGCGCGGTGGCCATCATCCGCGGCCCGTCCTCGCCCGCCGCGTCGAGCATCCGCACCGCGCGCGCCTGCGCCGTGCGGGTCGAGGTCGCCGATCTCGTCGAAGAGGATCGTGCCGCCGCGGGCGCCGCGAGCAGCGCCGCCGGCCCGTCGTGCCTTCGCGAGCGCTTCGGCCAGACGACGATGAACGGCAGCGAGCGGCGGTCGGAGATAGTCGTGGATCGCGCGCGCGATCAGCGACTTGCCCGTCCCGCTCTCGCCCGTCACCAGCACCGGGAGGTCGGTGTTCATCACCCGCGCCACGAGCCGGTAGAGCGCCTGCATCCGCGGCGTGCGCCCCACCAGCGGAAGGTCGTCGGGCGCGTCGGAGCCGGGGCCCGGCGGCGCGACGATGCGCTTCTCCTCGAGCGCGCGCGCGGCGCGCTTCATCAGGTCGGGCAGGTCGAACGGCTTCGGCAGGTAGTCGTAGGCCTCCGCCTCGGCGGCCTGGATCGCGGTCATGATCGTGTTCTGCGCCGAGATCACGATCACCGGTAGCCCCGGGCGCTCCTGCGAGATGCGCGGCAGCATGTCGAGCCCGTTGCCGTCGGGCATGACGACGTCGGAGATCACGAGGTCGCCCTTGCCCTCCTCGACCCATCTCATGAGCGTGACGAGCGACGACGTGGCATGGACCTTGCAGCCCGCCCGCGTGAGCGCCTGCGTGAGCACCGTGCGGATCGTGCGGTCGTCGTCGGCGACGAGGATCGTGCCGTCCATGCGTTATCCTTCCGTGGGTTGCGAGGCGACGTTCAGGTGCGACGCGGTCTCGTGGGGGGCCATCGGAAGCGAGATGCGGAACCGCGTCCGCCCCGGCTCGCCATCCACCGCGACCCAGCCGTCGTGCTCGGCCACGATCTTGGCGACGAGCGGCAGGCCGAGCCCGGTGCCGTTCTCGCGGCCCGACACGAAGGGCTCGAAGAGCGAGCCGGCGAGCTCGGGCGGGATGCCCGGCCCGTCGTCGATCACCTCGATCTGCAGCGGCGCGGCGCCGTCGCCGCCATCGGGACGGCGCACGCGCACCGAGAGCTCGTAGAACGTCCGCAGCGTGACCGTCCCGCCCTGCTCGGCCACCTGCGCCGCGTTCCGCATCAGGTTGAGGAACACCTGCAGAAGCTGGTCGGGATCCGCCCAGGCCGCGGGCAGGGAAGGGTCGTAATCCTCGGCGATGGTCATGTGCGCGGCGAAGCCCACCATCGCCGAACGGCGCGCACGGTCGAGCACGTCGTGGACGTTGACGGCGCGCCGCTGCGGCGGGCGCAGGTTGCCGAACTGCTCGACCTGCTCGAGGAGCTTCACGATCCGCCGGCTCTCGGCGACGATCAGGTCGGTCAGGGCCAGGTCCTCGCCCGCGAGCGACATGCCCAGGAGCTGCGCGGCGCCGGTGATGCCCGCGAGCGGGTTCTTGATCTCGTGCGCCAGCATCTCGGCCATGCCGATCGCCGCGCGCGCGCCCGACCCAGATCGGCGCGCCCGGTCGAGCCGGCCGGCGATGTCCTTGGGCGAGACGAGGACCAGCACGCCGTCGCCCATCGGCGCGACGTGCAGCTCGGCGCGGATCGGCGGCGCCTGACCGCAACGCGCGTCGGTATCGTGCAGCGTCAGCGGCGTCTGCGTCCGGCGGACCCGGTCGAGTGCCGCGCCGAGCCCGCCCTCGACCTCGAGGAGCGCGGCGAGCGGACGGCCCGCCATCGCGCGCGCCGAGCGGTTGAGGAACCCCTCCGCCGGACCGTTCGCCGCCTCGATCCGGTCCCCGGCATCGAGCACGAGGGCCGGGATCGGCAGCGCCTGCCAGACCCGCTCGTTCATGCCGCCGCCCCGAGCGGGCCGTCGAACGCCGAGGCCAGCAGCCGCGCGACGGCACGGGGCTCGGCCGTCAGCAGCTCGCGGCGCGACGCGGCGGGCGTGCCGGCCTCGTCCATGTACCAGCCCAGATGCTTGCGCGCGACGCGGCCGCCGAGCTCGGTGCCGTAGAACGACAGCAGCGCCGCGTGATGCGCGCGCGCGAGATCGGCCAGCGCCGCGCCGGAGGGGATGCGCGGGGCGGCTCCGTGGCCGAGCGCAGCGGCGAGCGCGGCGAGCAGCCACGGGCGTCCCTGCGCGCCGCGCCCGACCATGACCCCCGCCGCGCCCGACCGCGCGAGAGCCGCGGAGGCGGTCGCGGGGTCGGTCACGTCGCCGTTGACGAGGACCGGGATCGAGACCGCGCGCACGATCTCGGCCACGGCGCCCCAGTCCGCCTCGCCCCGGTAGAACTGGCTCCGGGTCCGGCCGTGGATGGCCAGCATCGCCACGCCCGCGGCCTCGGCACGGACCGCCAGGGACGCCGTGTCGCGGCTGTCGTCGTCCCAGCCGAGGCGGGTCTTGAGCGTGACGGGGACGTCGACGGCGGCGACCACCGCCCCGATCAGCGTCAGCGCGTGGTCGTGGTCGCGCAGGAGCGCGGAGCCCGACAGCCCGCCGCAGACGCGCTTGGCCGGGCAGCCCATGTTGATGTCGATCACGCGCGCGCCGCGATCCGCGACGACGCGGGCGGCCTCGGCCATCCATCGCGCCTCCCGGCCCGCGATCTGAACCGACGTGCCTTCGACCGACGCGCCGAGCTCCGCCCGCGCGCGCGCCGAGGGCTTCGCCTCGAACATCTCGCGGGAGGCGACCATCTCCGAGACGACGAGCCCCGCGCCGAACGAGGCGACGAGCTCGCGGGTCGGCAGGTCGGTGATGCCGGCCATCGGCGCGAGCGCCACCGGCATCGTCATCCCGAGGGCGGCGAGGCGGGGGTCCATCGTCGGGACGGGCGGTCGGTGAGCGTCGTTCGCGGGCACGTGCTGGCTTCCCCGGCGTTTGCGCGGTGCTATCGTCCGCGGCGGTGGATGGGCAGACCGGATCGTGCCCGGTGGCCACCGGCGAGGCATATGCCTCATTTCCGGGCATCGCCAGCCGAACTTGCCCACGCGCTTGTCACCTCCAGGACGCCCGACTAGGACGGGCCGTCCGCCTCCCACCCTTCCGGAGCCGCCATGCCCGAGCCCTCCGTCACCGCCCTCGTCGTCGCCGCCGGGCGCGGCCGGCGCGCGGGCGGCGAGGTTCCCAAGCAGTACCGCCTGCTCGCCGGTCGCCCGGTGGTCGCGCATGCCGCCGCGGCCTTCGCGGGCGCGGCGGACGAGGTGATCGCGGTCGTCCATCCCGACGACCGGGCGCTCGCGGCGCGCGCGCTCCCCGGCATCCGCCTCGTCGATGGCGGCGAGACGCGCGCTGCCTCGGTCCGTGCGGGGCTCGCCGCCGCTACGGGCGCGCGCGTGCTGATCCACGACGCCGCACGCCCGGGGATCGGTCGCGCCGTGATCGACCGGGTGCTCGGCGCGCTGGGCGCGGCCGACGGCGCGGCCCCCGCCCTGCCCGTCACCGACGCGCTGTGGCGCGGCGGCGCGCAGGTGGACGGGGTGCAGGACCGCGACGGGCTCTGGCGGGCGCAGACGCCGCAGGGCTTTGTCACGGACGCCATCCGTGCGGCGCACGACGCGCATCCCGGCGGCGCGGCCGACGACGTGGAGGTCGCGCGCGCCGCGGGGCTGCGCGTCGTGATCGTGGCGGGCGACGAGGCCAACGCGAAGATCACCGGACCGGAGGACCACGCGCGGATGGAACGGGCGATGACGGGCGGCGGGGCGCCGGACGTGCGGATGGGCAACGGCTTCGACGTGCACCGCTTCGGGCCCGGCGACCACGTCATGCTCTGCGGCGTCGCGGTCCCGCACGGGCGCGGGCTGCAGGGGCATTCGGACGCCGATGTCGGGCTGCACGCGCTGGCCGATGCGATCTACGGCGCGCTGGCGGAGGGCGATATCGGCCGCCACTTCCCGCCGAGCGACGCGCGGTGGAAGGGCGCGGAGAGCCACGTGTTCCTCGCCCATGCCGCCGGTCTGGCGCGCGAGCGGGGCTACGCGATCTCGAACCTCGACGCGACGCTGATCTGCGAGGCGCCCAAGGTCGGGCCGCACGCGGCGGCGATGCGTGCGCGGGTGGCCGGGATCGTCGGCGTCGGCATCGACCGGATCTCCGTCAAGGCCACCACGACCGAGCGGCTGGGCTTCGCGGGTCGCGGCGAGGGCATCGCCTGCAGCGCGAGTGCCGTGCTGGTCCGCGAGTGACCCGCCCGTGAGCCGCGCGGTCGCGACGCTTGGCTATGTCGGCCTGATGCGGCCCGCGCCGGGCACATGGGGCTCGCTCGCCGCGCTTCCGCTCGCCTGGGTGGCGATGCAGGCGGGTCCGTTCGTCTTCACCGCGCTCACGGCGGCGCTGCTGCCGCTGGGCCTCTGGGCGGTGCGGCGGGAGACGGCGGGCGCGGCCGATCACGACCCGTCCGAGATCGTGATCGACGAGGCGCTCGGGCAGTGGATCGCGCTCCTCCCGGTGGTTTGGGGCGCGTGGTCCGCAGGGGTCGCGCCGCTCGCGCTGTGGCCCGGATGGCTGGCGGCGTTCGTCGCGTTCCGCGCCTTCGACGTGTGGAAGCCCGGGCCGGTCGGGGTGCTCGATCGGCGCACGGATGAATGGGGCGTGATGGGTGACGACGCGGTCGCGGGCGCGATGGCCGCGATCGTCGTGGTCGCGCTCGCCGCGCTGGCGCACCTGTGAGCCTCGCGGGCGACGTGCTCGACGCCGCGCGCCGCGCGCGCATCACGATCGCCACCGCGGAGTCCTGCACCGGGGGGATGCTCGCCGCCGCGTTGACGGGTCCGCCCGGCGCGTCGGACGCCTTCGTCTGGGGCGTCGTGACCTACGCTAACGCGGCGAAGCGCGACTTGCTGGGCGTTCCCCAGGTCCTCCTGGTCGAGCACGGCGCGGTGAGCGAGGCGGTCGCGCGCGCGATGGCCGACGGCGCGAGGCGGCGGTCGGGCGCGGGGATCGCGGTAGCGATCACCGGGATCGCGGGGCCGGGCGGGTCGGCCGCGAAGCCCGAGGGACGCGTGTGCTTCGCGGTCGCCGACGCGGGCGGGACGCGGGCGGAGACGGTCGAGTTCGGCGCGCTCGGCCGCGACGGGGTGCGCGCCGCGGCCCGCGACCACGCGCTCGGGCTGCTGGCTCAGGCGCTCGCGTAGAGGGTTCGCGCGCGCTTCTCGAAGGCGGCGACGATGCGCTGCATGGCCTGATTGAACACCGCGCCCACCACGCCGCCGATGACCCGGTTGCGGAACGCGAAGTCGACCCAGAAGTGGACGCGGCAGCCCCCGTCCGTCTCCTCGAACCGCCATTCGGACTGCATGTGATCGAACGGCCCGTCGAGGTACTCGGTCTCGATCCGGTGCTCGCCGGGCCAGAGCGTGACCTTCGAGCCGAAACTTTCGCGAAAGACGCGGAAGCTGATCACGAGGTCGGCCAGCATCACCTCCCCCTCCGGCCCGCCCTCGCGCGAACGGATGCGCGCGGCGGCGGTCCAGGGCAGGAACTCGGGGTAGCTCTCCACGTCGGCGACGAGCGCGTACATCTGAGCGGGCGTGTAGGGGAGGGTCCGGGTCTCGGAATGGCGGGGCATGTCGGCTCTTGGGCAGGGATGGGGTCGCGTGCTAACGCGCGTCGTGCCGGATCGGTCCGGGAGGGACAACATGACCCAGGCCTACGCGATCGATCAGATGATCTCCGCGAAGTCCATCGCCGCGCGGATCGAGGCGCTCGCGCGCGACATCGAGGCGCGGTTCGCGGGCACCGACAAGCTGGTGGTGGTGGGGCTGCTGCGCGGATCGTTCGTGTTCATCGCGGACCTCGTGCGCGAGCTCGACCTGCCGGTGGAGGTCGATTTCCTCGAGGCGTCGAGCTACGGCGACGCGATGGAGAGCTCGCGCGAGGTCCGCATCCTCAAGGACCTGCGCGGCGAGATCGGCGGGCGCGACGTGCTCGTGGTCGAGGACATCGTCGATACCGGCCACACGCTGCACGCGGTCATGCAGCTGCTGGCGTCGCGCTCGCCCGCCCGGCTCGAGACGATCGCGCTCCTCGACAAGCCGACGCGGCGCGAGGTCGACGTGCGCGCGACCTGGACCGGATTCGAGATCCCCGACGCGTTCGTGGTCGGCTACGGGATCGACTACGCCCAGCGGAACCGCAACCTGCCCTATATCGGGACGGTTCGGGTGCTGGGCGAGGCGCGCTAGGCGCGCATCCGTGCGCGCCGCATCTCGCGCAGCGCGCCCGCATCGGGATCGTCGCGCTGGTCGCGCGACGCGGTGACCGGCTGCAACCCAAGCTGACGGAAGAAGGCGACGACGAGGATCGCGGTCACCGCGAGGCCTGCGACCGAACGGAACAGCATCGGCACGGTGGCCAGCAGCATCGGCTCGTAGAGGGCGGGCACGAGCAGCACGATCGCGGTCCGCATCGGGTCGAGGAGGGCGAAGGCCGCGGCGACCAGGATCGCGGCCTTGACCAGGCCGCCCAGGACGTGGCGCGGCCGGGCGATGGCGCGGGGCAGAAGGAACGGGACGACGAGCAGAAGCCCGCCCATCGCGTAGGCCGCGATGGCGAGATGCGGGGCCAGCCCGTGGGCGAGCATGATCGAGACGGACGAGATCCTCGCGGGCGAGCAGCGTCCAGAGCAGCCAGGCGGTCGCGACGAGGGCCACCCCCAGGGCGCGCACGACCAGCCAGTCGGCGGCGACGTAGACCTTCATCGCCGCCCCGATGGCGGGCATCTTCGGATCGAGCAGAACGGGGCGCGGGGCGCGACGGTCGGGCAGCCCCTCCCGGTCGGCGGGATCGCCGGCGGTGCGCATCGTCCCCACGATCAGCGCCGAGACGATCAGCGAGGGCAGGATCGCCGCCAGCGTCGGGTCGGGGCGCAGGGCGGCGTCGGGAACGACCGCGAGCGCGTGGAACGGCGCCTCGAGGAAGGGAAGCACCGCGGCGACGGCGGAGTGGGGCAGCACCCAGATCGCGTCCATCCGCCGCCGCGGGCGGCGCAGGCCGTAGGGCTGCACCGCGGGGACGAGCAGCAGCAGGCCGAGCGCCACCGCGGCGACGAGCGCCCAGACCGGCGCGACGCGCCCGCCCTCGGTCGCGAGCCAGCCGAGGCGGGCGGCCCCGAGAGCGCCCGCCGAGACGAGGAGCGCGAGGCCTGCGCCGCGCAGGTAGGTGGCGTAGAGGAAACGAAGGGTCGACATACTCGGGCTCCGGACCGGGACGCGCTTCTGGTCGTCCACGATCCGGGCCGAATTCGGGCGCCTCAGCGGTAAAGCAGCGACACCCCGTTGCGGAAGATGTGGACCTTGGCCGGGATCCGCCGTCAGCCGGATCGACTGCTTGCGCAGGTCGCCGTGGATGCCCGGCAGCTTGGCGATGACCGGCTCGGCGTCCGGCGTCGTCCGCTGGAAGTAGAGAAGCGTGACCTCGCCCAGCGTCTCCTCGATCTCCACCACGCCCTCGTAGGCGAAGTCGTCGCCGGTCGCGCGGACCGCGTCCTCGGGCCGGATACCGACCTTGACGCGCGAGCCGAGATCCTCGGGAACGGTCGGGATGGTCGAGGTGATCGTGCCGCCGCCGTCGCCCACGCGCAGCGTCGTGACCGCGCCGGTGTCGATGATCTCGCCCTCCATCAGGTTCATCGCGGGCGAGCCGATGAACTGCGCGACGAACTCCGAGTTGGGGCGCTCGTAGAGGTCGAGCGGCGTGCCGACCTGCGCGATGCCCTTGTTGGCGAGCACCACGATCCGCGTGGCGAGCGTCATCGCCTCCACCTGGTCGTGGGTGACGTAGATCATGGTCGACTCGGGCATCTGCTCCTTGAGCTGCGCGATCTCGATCCGGGTCGCGACGCGCAGCGCCGCGTCGAGGTTCGAGAGCGGCTCGTCGAAGAGATAGACCTTCGGATCGCGCACGATGGCGCGGCCGATCGCGACGCGCTGGCGCTGCCCGCCCGACAGCGCCTTGGGCAGGCGGTCGAGATACTCGGTGAGCTGGAGCTTGTGGGCGGCGGCGTTCACCGCGGCGTCGATCTCCTCCTTGGACTTCTTGGCGATCTTGAGCGCGAACTGCATGTTCTCGCGCACCGTCATGTGCGGGTAGAGCGCGTAGGACTGGAACACCATCGCGATGCCGCGCTCCGACGGCGGCACGTCGTTGACGACGGTCCCGTCGATCTCGAGCGTGCCGCCGGAGATCGTCTCGAGCCCCGCGATCATCCGCAGGAGCGTGGACTTGCCGCAGCCCGACGGGCCCACGAAGACGATGAGCTCGCCCTGCGCGATGTCGAGGTCGATGTCCTTGAGGACCTCGACCGTGCCCCCGTAGACCTTCGCCACGTCGGTGAGATTCAGGTTCGCCATGTCGTGCTCCTCCCTCGTCGTTGGCCCGCCGCGCGCGTCATTGCGCGCGCAGCAGGATGTATCCCCACGGCCCGAGAGCGATGCCGCCCTCGCCCGTCTCGTCCCCGGAACCGGCTTCGCAACCGATCCCCTCCACCACCGACCACTCGCCCAGGGGCCGGGCCGCGACGGCCTCCCCGCCGCCGAGGTTGAAGGCGCAGAACACGCGCTCCGCCCCGTCCGTCCGGGTGAACGTCAGCACGTCGCCCACGGCCATCGTGCCGGCCTGCTCGCCCCCGCGCAACGCGCCCGAGGCCGCCCGCGCGGCCAGGATCGCGCGGTAGTGGTGCAGGAGCGCGTCCGGCTGCCCTTCCTGCACGTTCACCGCGCGGCCCAGATGCTCGACCGCGACCGGCAGCCAGGGGCGCGCGTCGCTGAAGCCCCCCTGCCCGTTCGACGCCTCCCAGACCATCGGCGTCCGGCAGCCGTCGCGGCCCTTGAACTCGGGCCAGAACTCGATGCCGTAGGGGTCGCGGATGTCCTCGTACTCGACGACCGCCTCGGTCAGGCCGAGCTCCTCGCCCTGGTAGAGGCAGATCGAGCCACGGAGCGAGGCGATCAGCGTCGCGTAGCACCGGGCGCCGCGCGCATCGAGGCCCCAGCGGGTCACGTGGCGCACGACGTCGTGGTTCGAGAACGCCCAGCACGCCCAGCCGTCGGGCGCGTCGTGCTCGAGCCGGTCGAACACCTCGACGACCCGCGTGGCCGTCAGCGGATCGGAGGCGAGGAAATCGAACGCGTAGCACATCTGCACGCCCTGCCCCGCGCGGGTGTATTCGCCCATCAGCTCCATCCCGAGCTGCGCGTCGCCGATCTCGCCCACGGCGGCCGCGCCCGGATACTCGTCGAGCAGGTCGCGGAAGCGCTTGAGGAACGGCAGGTTCTCCGGGCGGTTCTTGGAGTAGACGTGCTCCTGGTGGTTGTAGGGGTTCACCGCGGGCGCGATCTTGGCGTTGCGCCGCTCGGGCGGCAGCGGCGGATTGTCCCGCAGGTCGCGGTCGTGGAAATAGAAGTTGATCGTGTCGAGGCGGAAGCCGTCGACGCCGCGCTCGAGCCAGAACCGCGTCGCGTCGAGCATCGCGTCCTGCACCTCCACGCAATGGAAGTTCAGGTCCGGCTGGCTCTCGAGGAAGTTGTGCAGGAAGTATTGCTGCCGGCGCGCGTCCCACTGCCAGGAGGGGCCGCCGAAGATGCTGAGCCAGTTGTTGGGCGGCGTGCCGTCGGGCTTGGGGTCGCCCCAGACGTACCAGTCCGCCTTGGCGTTGTGGCGCCCGTCGCGGCTCTCCTGGAACCAGGGATGCGCGTCGGAGGTGTGCGACAGCACGAGGTCGATCATCACCCTGAGCCCGAGCCGGTGCGCGGCGGCCACGAGCGCATCGAAGTCCGCGAGCGTGCCGAACATCGGGTCGACGTCGCGGTAGTCGCTGACGTCGTAGCCGAAATCCTTCATCGGCGACGGGAAGAACGGGCTGATCCAGATCGCGTCCACGCCGAGGGAGGCCACATAGGGCAGCCGTTCGGTGATCCCGCGCAGGTCCCCGATGCCGTCGCCGGACGTGTCCTGGAAGCTGCGGGGATAGATCTGGTAGATCGCGCCCCCGCGCCACCAATCGAGGTCGGGCGCGGGGACGGGGGCGGTCGCGGTGGCGGTCATGCGGGGACTTTCGGCTTACTTCACGGAGCCGGCCAGGAGGCCTCGCACGAGGTAGCGCTGCATCGTGAAGAACACCAGCAGCGGTACCGCGATCGACACGAAGGCCGCCGCCGCGAGGATGCCCCAGTCGCCGCCGCGCGAGCCGAGCAGGTCGTCGGCGATCTTTACCGTCATGACCCAGGATTCCGAGTTCGACGGCAGGAACACCTTGGCGATCAGCAGGTCGTTCCAGGTCCACAGGAACTGGAAGATCGCGAAGCTCGCGAGCGCGGGGAACGAGAGCGGCAGCACGATGCGGGTGAAGACCTGGAAGTCGGTCGCCCCATCGACCTTCGCGCTCTCGATGATGTCGCGCGGCAGGCCCACCATGTAGTTGCGCAGCAGATAGATCGCGAGCGGCAGCCCGAACCCGGTATGCGCGAACCAGATGCCGTAGAACGACTGCCCGATCCCGATCGTGTTGTGGAACCGCAGCATCGGCACGAGCGCGAGCTGCAGCGGGACGACCAGCAGCCCCACGACGACCGCGATCAGGATGCCGCGCCCCGGAAACGTCATCCAGGCGAGCGCGTAGGCCGCGAAGGCCGCGATCAGGATCGGGATGATCGTGGCCGGGATCGTCACCGTCAGCGTGTTGATGAACGCGCGGTCCATGTTGGCCGACTGCATGATCGTCTCGTAGTTCGACGTCGAGAAGTCGGGCGGCACCTCGGTCGCGAAGTAGACCGTCGGGTTGCGCGACGGCTCCTCGGGGTAGGTCACGCGGAAGTCGCCGTTGGGCTCCATCTGCAGCGTCCGGCCGCGGACGAGCTCCCCGGTCTCGCCCGGAGCGAACTCGGCGGGCGCGGCGCGCTGGCCGCCGAAGGCCGTCACCGTGCCCGCGCCGTCGGAGCCGAAGACGTTGCCGTCGAGCGTCCAGGACCCGTCGGGCTGCTGGACGAAGTCGCCGTCCGCGCCGACCGCGAAGTTCTGCTCGGTGGCGAACATCGAGCTCCACCAGCCCGAGCCCGAGATCGCGTCGCGGTCCCGGAAGCTCGAGACCAGGAGGCCGATGGTGGGGATCAGCCAAAGGATCACGAGGAACGCGACCGAGAGGTTGGTGACCAGGGCCAGGCCGCTCTTGGCGCCCGCCATGCCGTCGTCGTCGACCTTCGCCATGTCAGCGGACCTCCTTGCGGGCCTGAACGATGTTCCAGACCATGACCGGCAGGACGATGAGCATGATGACGAAGGCCACCGCCGTCGCGCGCCCGTCGTCGCGGAACATGTATTCCATCATGTAGCTGGGCAGGATCTGCGTCCCGAAGTTGCCGCCCGTCATGGTGTAGACGATGTCGAAGACCTTCAGCACGAGGATGGTGATGGTCGTCCAGACGACGACGATCGTGCCCATGATCTGCGGGATCTTGATCTTGAAGAAGATCTGCGTGGGCGATGCGCCGTCGATGATCGCCGCTTCCACGGTCTCCTCGGGGATGCCGCGCAACGCGGCCGACAGGATCACCATCGCGAAGCCGGTCTGCACCCAGACCAGGATGACCATCAGGAAGAAGTTGTTCCAGAACCCGACCTGCAGCGGGTCGACCGGGCCGAAGCCCACCGTGCCGCGGATCGCGTTGATGATGCCGATGTTCGGGTCGACCGCGTAGACGAACTTCCAGATCAGCGACGCGCCCACGAAGGAGATCGCCATCGGCATGAAGATCAGCGACTTGGCGATGTTGCCCCAGCTGAGCTTGTCGGTGAGCTGCGCCACCAGCAGGCCGAGGAACGTCGCGGCGGCGGGCACGACGAGCACCCAGAGGAAGTTGTTGAAGAGCGCGGTCCGGAACTCGGGGTCCTGCGCGAGAAGCCCGTAATTGCCCAGGCCAACGAAGTCGTTCCCCGCCCGGTCGAAGAGCGAGCGCCAGAAGCTGCCGAAGACCGGGTAGACGAGGTAGAGGCCGAGCGCGAGCATCGCGGGCAGCAGGAACAGCCACGGGCGCACGGCGTTGGCACGGTTGATGTTGCGCCCCGCCTCCGGGCCCTTGCCGGGGAAGATCACCCGGTCGAGCACGAGGTTCGAGGCCCAGAAATAGCCGATGCAGCCGCCGACCCCGATCACGATGGTCAGTATGCCCTGGATGAGCGGTGACATGGCGATCCTCCCCTGACGCCGATGGTCCCTACGCCTCCCGCGCCGGGACCGATGCGGCCCGCCCCCGAAGGGACGGGCCGGTCGTGCCGTGCCTTACTTCAAGGCGTCCCAGCGGGTCTGGATCGCCGCGGCCGCGTCCTCGGCGCTCTCGCCGGTCACGTAGTCGACCATGCCCGTCCAGAACGCGCCCGCGCCGATCTCGCCGGGCATCAGGTCGGAGGCGTCGAAGCGGAACGTCGTCGCCTCGAGCAGGACGTCGCCCTGCGCGCGCTGCGTGTCGTCCTGGTAGGCGTCGGGGTTCACGCCCGCATGGGCCGTGAGGAACCCGCCCTGCGTCATCCAGGTCTCGTGCGCGATCGGCAGCTTCAGGAACTCCACCATCGCGGTCGCGGCGTCCGACGGGTCGGTGATCGCGAAGAGCGTGCCCGCGCCCAGCACCGGCTGGCCGAGGTCGCGGTCGGCGTAGGACGGGAAGTAGAAGAAGTCGACGTCCTCGCCCACGACCGTGCCCTCGGGGAAGAAGGCCGGGATGAACGACGCCTGACGGTGCATGTAGCAGGCCGGCGGCAGGTCGAAGAGGCCGGTCGGGCTGTCGCGGAAGTCGGTGGAGGCCACCGCCTGCGCGCCGCCGTCGACGTAGTCGTCGTTCTTGGCGAAGTAGCCGAATTCCTCGATCGCCGCGACGACCTTGGGGTCGTCGAAGGGCGAGCTCGTTGGCGACCCAGGCGTCGTAGTCCTCGGGCGTGTTGATGCGCAGCATCATGTCCTCGACCCAGTCGGTCGCGGGCCAGCCCGTCGCCGCGCCGGAGCCAAGCCCGATGCACCAGGGCGTGCCGCCATCCTCGACGATCTGGTCGGTGAGCGCCTTGAGCTCCTCCATCGATTCCGGGATGTCGTAGCCGGACTCGTCGAAGGCAGCGGGCACGTACCAGACCAGCGACTTGAGGTCGACGCGGTAGAAGATGCCGTAGAGGTCCTCGGCGCCGTCCTCGCCCTCGAACGTGGCGAGGTCGACCCAGGACTGACCCGCGGCGAAGTTCTCCTGCACCCACTCGGCCGTGCCCTCGGGCATCGGCGTCAGCAGGCCCTGGCTCGCCATGTCCTTGGCGAGGCCCGGCTGCGGGAACACCGCGAGGTTCGGGGCGGAGCCCGAGCGCGCGGAGATCACGATGTCCTGCTCGAAGCTGTCCGAGCCCGAATAGTTGACGTCCGCCCCGGTCGCGTCCTCGAAGAGCGCGACGATGCGGTCGAACTTGGCCTTCTCGTCGCCGGTCCAGGGGCCGGTGATCGTGAGCGACTGGCCCGACAGGTCGGTCGCGTCCGCGAAGGCCTGGTAGTCGTCCCAGCCGAAGGGCCCCTCGCCCGGCGTGAAGTCCTGCGCGGCGGCGACGCCGGTGGTCAGGACCGCGATGGCGGTCCCGGTCAATAGCTTGTTCATGTCGTTCCTCCCTGCGCGGGTCAGGCCCGCGTCTTCTCCCGTGGATTGAGGCCGCACGTCGGCGTCCCGATCCGGGGCACCCTGCGCGAGCGGTCGCGGAACTGTCAACACGGCGACGGGGTTGGCTCCGCCGACGGTCCGCGGGGCTCCGATCGATCGGGCATGCGAGCCTCCCGCCCTTCCCCCGGGCGCCTGATCGTGGGATGCCGCCCCCGCCGCATCGCGGCGCGGCATCGGGGGGCGGCACATGGGCGACGAGGGGGACGGCACGCGCCCGGTGGAGGCCTTCTCCGTCTCGCGCGGGGACTTCCCCGAGGGGTTCGCCTTCGCCGCAGCGACCTCCGCCTACCAGATCGAGGGCCACGCCTACGGGGGCGCCGGACAGACGCATTGGGACGCGTTCGCCCGCGAGCCCGGGCGCGTGGCGAACGGGGAGGACGGCGCGCGCGCCTGCGACCACTACCACCGCTGGGAGGCCGATCTCGACCTTGTCGCCCAAGCAGGGCTCGATGCGTACCGCTTCTCGACGTCCTGGGCGCGGATCATGCCCGACGGGCGCCGGGTGAACGCCGAGGGGCTCGACTTCTACGACCGCCTCGTCGACGGGATGCTCGCGCGCGGCCTCGCTCCGATGGCCACGCTCTATCACTGGGAGCTGCCCGATGCCCTGTCGCGGCGCGGCGGCTGGACGGTGCGCGAGATCCCCGAGCGGTTCGCCGAGTTCTCCTCGCTCGTCGCGCGCCGCCTGGGCGACCGGCTCCATTCGGTCGCGCCCGTCAACGAGCCCTGGTGCGTGGCGTGGTTGAGCCACTACCTCGGGCAGCACGCGCCCGGGCTCCACGAGCTTCCCGCCGCCGCGCGCGCGATGCATCACGTCGCCCTCGCCCACGGCCTGTCGCTCGAGGCGCTGCGGGCGGAGGGGATGCGAAACGTCGGGGCGGTCTGCAACCTCGAATGGGCGATCCCGGCCACCGACGAGGCGCCGGACCGCCTTGCCGCCGAACGATACGATGGGCTCTACAACCGCTGGTTCCCGGGCGCGTTCCTGCACGGGACCTATCCCGACGATATCCTCGAAGGCCTTGAGATCCACCTCCCGGAGCGCTGGCAGGACGACATGGCCGCGATCGCCGCGCCAATCGACTGGTTCGGGGTGAACTATTACACCTGCCAGCGCCTCGCGGGCGTGGCGGGCGAATGGCCGAACATCGCGACCGCCCCGACGCGGGGGCCGCTGACCGGGATGGGATGGGAGATCCGCCCCGAGGGGCTGGGCATCCTCCTTCGACGGCTGGCCCGGGACTATCACCGGCGACCTCCCGCTCTACGTCACCGAGAACGGCATGGCCGCGCCCGACGTTCCCGGCCGGCCCGACGGGGACCGCATCGCCTATCTCGACGCGCATCTGCGGCAGGCGCTCGACGTGATCGGAGACGGCGTGCCGCTTGCGGGCTACACGTTCTGGTCGCTCATGGACAACTTCGAGTGGGCGCTGGGCTACGCCAAGCGGTTCGGGCTCGTCCACGTCGACTTCGACACGATGGAACGGACGCCCAAGGCCAGCTACCACGCGCTTGCCCGGGCGCTGGCGCGTTGATAGCCGGGGGCATGGACGACCCGCTCCTGATCGTGGCCGATGTCGGCGGGACGAATACCCGCGTGGGCATGGCCCGCGGCGCGGCCGTCCTGCCCGAGACCATCCGGCGCTACGCGAACCGCGACTTCGCCGACCTCGCCCCGGTCCTGCGCCGCTACCGCGAGGAGGAGGGCGGGCCGCCCCCGGCCGGGGCCTGCGTCGCGGTCGCGGGGCCCGTGGCGGACGGGCGGGCCGAGCTCACGAACCTCGCCTGGTCGATCGACACCGCGCGGCTGATCGCGGCGACCGACGCCCCGCGCGGCGCCATCCTCAACGACCTCCAGGCGCAGGGCCACGCGCTGGGCGACCTCGCCGCGGAGCGGTGCCGCACGATCGTCGACGTCCCCTCGCACGAATTCGCCGCCCGGCTCGTGATCGGCGTCGGCACCGGCTTCAACGCGGCCCCGGTCCATACCGTAGGCCCCGACCGGATCGTGCCCGCGGGCGAGGCCGGGCATGCCAACCTGCCGATCCGGAGCGAAGCGGAGCTACGCCTCTGCACGTTCCTGTCGACGACGCACGGCTTCGCGGCGGTCGAGGACGTGCTTTCGGGGCGCGGCCTCGAGCAGCTCTACCGCTGGCTCGCGACCGAGGCGGGAAGCGACGAGACGCTGCGCGCCGCCGAGATCGTCGCTCGCGTCGCGGACGATCCGCGCGCCGAGGCGGCGATGCGGACCTTCGTGCGGATCCTCGGGACGGTCGCGGGCAACCTGTCGTTGATCCACCTGCCCATGGGCGGCGTGTACCTCGTCGGCGGCGTCGCGCGCGCGGTCGGCCCGCATCTCGTCCCGATGGGGTTCGAGGCCGCGTTCCGCGACAAGGGACGGTTCGCGGGCTTCATGGGCAACTTCCCGGTAACCCTCGTCGAGGACGATTTCGCCGCCCTCACGGGATGCGCGGCGCATCTGTGCCGCACGTTCCGCTAGGCCGCCGCGGAACCGGCACGTTCGGGACGACAACGCTAACCGAATCTTAGGCATCCGCCTTGTATTCCCGCCGTGCACGCGGAGGGACGAAAGCATGGCGCAGGACGAGGCAGACGGCATCCGGAACGGCGCGATCGCCCTGCCCCCACGGGTCGACATCGGCTCGGCCGGGGCGCTGCGCGACGCGATCCTCGCCCATGAGGGCGACATCGTCCTCGACGCGCGGGCCGTGACGGTCGTGACCTCACCGGGCTTCCAGGTCCTCATGGCTTGCCGGGACCGGCAGGCGCGCGCCGGGTGCGGGATGCGGCTGGCCAACGCGACGCCCGCCTTCTCCTCATGCGCCGCGACGCTGGGCATCCGGCCCGAACGCCTGACCTGCGCGGGAGCCGCGTCGTGAGGGTCCTCGCGATCGACGACAGCCGGACGATCCGCGACATGGTCCGCCTGACGCTCGAGCGTGAGGGGTTCCATACGGATCTCGCCGAGGATGGGGTCCACGGGATCGAGGTCCTCGAGGGGCTCGAAGCGCATCCCGACGCGATCCTCACCGACGTGAACATGCCCCGGCTCGATGGGTTCGGCTTCATCGAGGAAGTTCGCAAGCGCGAGGCCTATGCCGGCATCCCGATCCTCGTGCTGACCACCGAAAGCGCACGGGATCTCAAGCTGCGCGCGCGCGCGGCTGGCGCGACCGGTTGGATCGTGAAGCCGTTCGATCCCGCGAGGCTGGTCGGCGCGCTGCGAACGGTGACGGGCCTCGCGTGATGAATCCGCTCGACGCGATCCGGACGACCTTCTTCGAGGAGTGCGCCGAGCTGATGGAGCAACTCGAGTCGGGTCTCCTCGAGCTCCAGGCCGGCACGAGCGACGACGACACGGTCGATTCCGTCTTCCGCGCCGTGCATTCGATAAAGGGCGGCGGCGGCGCCTTCGATCTCGGCCCTCTCGTCGCTTACGCGCACGAGTTCGAGACAGCCCTGGACGCGCTCCGCTCGGGTCGCCTCGATCCGTCCGCGAACGTCGTCGCCGTCCTGCTCCGCGCCTGCGACCGCCTCGGCGACCTTGTCACCGCGATGGAATGCGGCGACGCGGTCGAGGCGCCCGCCGACGCGGATCTGCGCGCGCTGACTTCCGACGGTTCGGTCGTCGCCGACGTCCGGGACCGCCCGGCGGCATTCGCGGAACGGCTCGACCTCTGGGACGCGCCGGATGGCGACGGCCTCAACCCGCCCGCCCGCCTCGACGTCCGCGAGGCGGGGCCTTGGCGCATCCGCTTCGAACCTCTACCGGATCTCCTCACGAGCGGGAACGAGCCCCTGCATCTCTTCCGTGCCTTGGAGGTGCTCGGCGCAATCGAGGTCGAGGCGATCGACAGCGACCTCCCTTCCCTGGCTGAGCTCGACGTACGCGTGCCGCGCCTGCGCTGGCAGATCGTGCTTCATCCCTCGGCACCGGACCTGACCGAAACCGAGATCGAAGCGGTATTCGAATTCGCTCTGAACCTCTGCGTCTTGAATGTCGGCCGCCTGCCCGACTTGGCTTCGGAGGAGCAGGCGACGCCGGCTGACGACCCCTCGGCGCGCGCCGCAGCCGAAGGCGTCGGGGACGGCTCGACGCCCGCGCCCACGTCGCCCGCGATCGGCAGCGGCCCGAGGTCGATCCGGGTCGATCTCGACCGCGTCGACCGGCTGGTGAACCTCGTCGGCGAGCTGGTCATCAGCCAATCGATGCTCTCTCAGGAGATGGCCGCCAGTGGAGAGCGAGGGGGCGGCGATCTGGATGTCCGTCTCGACGACCTGAAACATCTGACGCGCGAGCTTCAGGACGGCGTCATGGCGATCCGCGCGCAGCCCGTGAAATCCCTGTTCCAGCGGATGACCCGGATCGTCCGCGAGGCCGCGCAGTCCACGGGAAAGGCCGTGAAGCTGGAAATCGCTGGCGAGAACACCGAGATCGACAAGACGGTCGTCGAGCGGCTGGCGGAACCTCTCACCCACATGATCCGGAACGCGGTCGATCACGGGTTGGAGGACGAAGAAACGCGGGTCGCAGCAGACAAGCCTGCGACCGGCACGATCCGCCTGACGGCCCGGCAGCGGGCGGATCGCGTCGTCATCGAGGTTTCGGACGACGGACGTGGGATCGATCGGCCCCTCGTCCTTGCCCGGGGGCTCGAACGCGGCCTCGTCGCGGCAGGGCGAGCGATGGACGATGCCGAAGTCGACCGGCTCCTCTTCGCGCCGGGCTTCTCGACCGCTTCGAAGGTCTCCGCCCTGTCGGGGCGAGGCGTCGGGCTGGACGTCGTGCACCGCACGATCAAGGCGCTCGGCGGCACGATATCGATCAACTCGGAAGCCGGCTCCGGCTGCACGATGTCGATTAGCCTCCCCCTTACGCTGGCCATCCTCGATGGCATGGTCGTCCGGAGCCGCGCGCAGAGGATGGTCCTGCCGCTCTCTGCGATCCTCGAGACGCAGATCGCGTCGACGGTGCTCGTCGAGACCTTGGCGGGCGCGCGCCGCGTTGTCTCCCTTCAAGGCAGATACGTTCCGCTGGTCGATCTCGGGGTCGGGCTCGGCTTCTCGGAGACGCCCACCCCCGACGACGACGACACGACGCTCGTCTTCGTACGACCCGACGACGGCGGTGCCTTCGCGCTTCGGGTCGACGGGATCGAAGCGCAGGGGCAGGTCGTCATCAAGGGCCTGGCCGATAATTTCGGCCAGATCCCGTGCATCTCCGCGGCCACGATCCTCGGCGACGGACGCGTCGCGCTGATCGTCGATCCGGCCGAGGTCGCGCGAATGGCTGGTCTGGGAAGCGCTTTCCCCCAAGCGCACGAAATGGAGGCGATGCTACAATGACGATGCCAACCGTCACGGGCGATACCGGCGATACGAACGCATCGCCCGAGGTCAATACGCTCGAACTTCTGACGTTCAGGTGCGGTGGACAGAGATACGCCATCGACATCATGGACGTACGTGAGATCAGGGGGTGGAGCGAGCCCACTCCGCTTCCCCATGCGCCGGCATTCCTTCGGGGGATGGTCAACCTGCGCGGAACGGTCCTCCCCGTCACCGACCTCGCCCAACGCCTCGGCCTACCGGCCACGGCGGATGACCCGCGCAACGTGATCATCGTCGTGCAGTCCGGGCGCCGAGTGCACGGCCTGCTTGTCGAGGCGGTGTCCGACATCGTCCATCCGTCCGCCGATCAGCTCCAGGATCTGCCGGATACCGGGCTTCACGCCAACTCCCTCGCCGAACGGCTCTTTGTCGTCGATGAAACGATGGTCCAGATCCTATCAACAACGCGGACGCTTCCGACCCTCGACATGCCGATCGTCGGCACGGCCGCGTGAAGGCCATGGCGCGAACGAGATCGGCGAACGCCCGTAGGTTCGTCCCCGGGCGGGCATCGCCGGGCGCGACCCGACCTTCGAGGACGCGATGGCTCTGAGGGATACGATCAGCGTCCACGTCGTCGACGACATGTCGACGAGCCGCGGGATCCTCGTCCGGTCGCTGGAGCAACTCGGGATCCGGAACGTCCAGCAGGGGGGCGAGCCGGAGGCCGCGCTGCGTTCCATGCTGCTCGATCCCCCGGACTTGGTCCTGTCGGACCTCCATATGCCGGGTATGGACGGGCTAGCCCTCCTCGCCAATCTTCGGCGCGAACGCCGGACGCGCGATACGCGCTTCATCCTCGTCACGGGACGGCCCTGCGCCGAGGTACGCGCCAAGGCGATATCGCTCGGCTCGGACGGCGTCCTATCGAAGCCCTACGAGCTTGCCGACTTGCAGGATCACCTCGAGGCCGCGGTCGGGCATCTTTGATGGGGGTGACGCCGAGGGACTTCGCGGCGCGCGTCGCGGCCGAATGCGAGGCGGCGGCGGAGCGCTCTGCTCGCCTTGCAGGCGGTGATCGGCGACGAGGTTTCGACGGATGCGATCACGGTGCGCATGCTGGCCGAGGTGCAGGCTCTCGATGCCGTCCATCAGACACTGGCCGGGCTGGGCCGGGTCTTCGAAGAGCTGGCGCAAGAGGATGGCCGCATTTGCGGGTCGGGTGGCATATCAGCTCGGCGATCGCGAACGCGCGTCAATCGTCCCTACGCCGCCGTCTCGAAGGGAGCCCCGAATATTCATCCGAAGGAGACGTCGATCTCTTCTGACGCGTCGCGGAACGGAGGGCATCCGATGCGGCGCCCCCCCTTACCGATATCGAGCCGCCCCGCGGCCATCGCCGAGCAGGGTTCTAAGAACGCCCGGCGAACCCCATCGGGGTTTCGCGGATGCGCCTCTCATGGGAGGCCAGCGCGTCGCGGGCGCGATGGCGGCGGTCGTCGCGCCGGCGCTGCTCGAGGCGGTGGCGAGGCCGGAGGAAGGCCTGTCGCGGGTCCCCGCCCGGGATGCCCTGCGCGGGATCGTGTTCGTGCCGCGCGGCGGGATGCCGTGGGGATGCTGCCGCGGGAGGCGTTCGGCTGCCCGGGCACGACGGGCTGGCGGAGGCTGCGGGACCGGCGGCGGGCGGGCGGGACCGCCTGCACCGGGTGCGGCTCGAACGGCTCGACCGGGCGGGCGAGCCGGGCTGGTCTCGCGCCTCCCCGGGCGCCGCGTCCATCGGGGCACGAGGGGGCGGGACGATCGGCCCGGACCCGACGGACCGGGGCCGGGCGGGGACGGAGCGGCACGGCTGCACGGAGCACCGGAGCACCGGAGCACCGGAGCACGCCGCTCGGCGTGACGCCAACGGGCGCGAACCGCCACGACGGCAAGGCGCTCGCCCCGATCCCGGACGCCGTGCCGGGCATGCGGTCGGGCCAGCGCGGGCGCCCCCGCGAGCGGCCCGAAAAGCGCCCCGCCCCCTCCGGGGACATCGCGTGCCGCGATGCCCTGCCGGGCGAGGGACGAGGGCTGCGACCACCGACGACGCCACCGGGCGTGCCGCGCTCGTTCGATCGTCCTCCCGATCCCACGCCGCGGCGACGGGGCATCCGCCGGGCCCGGGCGCGACCGACGGGCCGTCGAGCGCGCCGCCGCCCAGGGTCCCGCCCGGTTCCGCCGTCCCGCCACCCGCCACCCGACCCACGCGCCGACAGCCACATGGCCTCCAGCAGCCCGGCCACCGCCATCGTCCGAACGAACAAGGCCAGACGGATCCGGCAGAAGACCGGAGGGGCGGCCTAGGCGGCATCGCAAGGCGGTCCGATCGCACCGTCGCCTACGCATGCCCGCCGCCGCAGCTGATCCACCTCCGGCGCAGCGTCACGGAGCCGCTCTCCGTCGCTCAGTACGCGACTCTAGGATAGTCCGGCATGCATCGGCGCCGGGTCGAGGCGTGCCTCGGTCGTTCGTCCCCGTCGAGGCAATTCAATTGCTCTACGGATAGCGGTCGACTACGGCATACGGTTGAGCCCGACGAATTCATCCGTCGCGCTACCGGCCAGACACGAAAGACCTGCGCAGGACGGCCCTCTATTTCCGCGAGCCTCACCGTAGGCATAAGACACTACCGTTTCGCCGCCCTCCCGTACCTCAGGCGATCCGTTGGATCGGTCGATCGCCGATATCGGGGTCGATCATTGGTTCGATAGGACCCTCTATGCGTGGGAGTGATGAGGCCGGGCGAGCCGGGGCGGTGGCTAATACCTTGACGCTTATCGTATAGTTCGAATCGGGCGAATGATACGGCAAACGGCAAGCCCGGATCTATCAGAACCACCGGCTCAGGATTGGGTTACTCGAATGCTCGGCATACCGTAGCCGCACATTCGCTGACCATCCGATCGCTCCTCGGCCGCCGGATCGGACGATGCCGGTCGTGTCGCCTGGGTTTCGATTTCAGGCGGCCGATCCGTCGTACCACCACGCTCCGACGTCACGCATGGGATAAGGACCGCAACAGCGCCGTTCCTTCCGACACGAAGCCCCGTCTGCCATCGAATGGAATGAATGAGATCATGGGAGGAGAATGGAGCAGGCGTGCTATTCCCGAAGCCGCGCATGCGTGATGATCGACCGCTTCGATGCTCGCGCCGGGAGGGCCGTCATTCGCAACCACGACGGACGGGCCGCCAGACGGCGAGCGGATCGCGTCTTGGAACGCTCCACCCTCAGGGGAGCCCGCCGGCTGCACTGCCACCGAAACGAAGTCGGGGAGGAGCGGGCTCCGATCGTCAGGCGATCCGCGCATGCGCATGCGGTACCGCCTCCTCCGAAAGCTGCCGGTTCCACATCGCGGCGTAGCGGCCTCCGCCGGCGAGCAGCGCGTCGTGCGTCCCTTCCTCGACGATCCGGCCCGCCGTCGAGGACGACGATCCGATCGGCATCGACGACGGTCGAGAGACGATGAGCGATGAGGATCACCGTGCGGCCGCGCGCCATCGCGCGCAGCTCGGACTGGATCGAGCGCTCCGTCTCGGTGTCGAGCGCCGACGTCGCCTCGTCGAGCAGCAGGATCGGCGGATCCTTCAGGAGCGTCCGCGCGATCCCCACGCGCTGCTTCTCGCCGCCCGAGAGCTTGAGGCCCCGCTCGCCCACGGTGGTCTCGTAGCCATCCGGCAGCGCCGCGACGAACGCGTCGATGCGGGCCGCCCGGGCGGCGGCGCGGACCTCCGCGAAGGTCGCGTCGGGGCGCCCATAGGCGATGTTGTAGCGGATCGTGTCGTTGAAGAGCACCGTGTCCTGGGGCACGACGCCGATGCGCGCGTGGAGGCTCTCCTGCGTCACCGCGCGCACGTCCTGCCCGTCGATCGTCACCGCGCCGCCGTCGACGTCGTAGAAGCGGAACAGCAGGCGCCCGATCGTCGACTTGCCGGACCCCGACGGCCCGACGATCGCGACCGTCTGCCCGGCGCCGACGATCAGGTCGAGGTCGCGCAGGATCGGGCGGGCGGCGTCGTAGCCGAAGTCGACGTTCCGGAACGCGACCGCGCCCTCGGTCACGTCGCAGCGCCGCGCCATCGGGCGGGTCGCGCACCTCGGGCGGCTGCTCCGAGCAGGCCGAACATCTCGGCCATGTCGACGAGCGCCTGGCGGATCTCGCGGTAGACCGTGCCGAGGAAGTTCAGCGGCATCGTGATCTGGATCATGTAGGCGTTGACCATCACGAAGTCCCCGACGGTCAGCTCGCCGGACTGCACGCCGAGCGCGGCGAGGACCATCACGCCCACCAGCCCCGCGGTGATCAGGATGGCCTGACCCGCGTTCAGGAACGCCAGCGAATACGAGGTCTTGAGCGCGGCGCCCTCGTAGCGGGCCATCGCGCCGTCGTAGCGCGCCGCCTCGCGCGCCTCGGCGCCGAAATACTTGACGGTCTCGAAGTTCAGGAGGCTGTCGATCGCCTTCTGGTTCGCGTCCGTGTCCTCCTCGTTCATGACGCGCCGGATCTTCACGCGCCATTCGGTCACCACGAAGGTGAAGGCGACGTAAGCCGCGATCGTCGCCGCGACGATGGCGAGGTACCAGACGTCGAAGACGAAGAGCAGGACGAGGCAGATCATCACCAGCTCGAGGATCAGCGGCCCGATCGAGAACAGGAGGAACCGGAGCAGGAAATCGACGCCCTTGACCCCGCGCTCGACGATCCGGCTGAGGCCGCCGGTCTTGCGGCCGATGTGGTAGCGCATCGACAGCCGGTGGATGTGCCCGAACGTCTCCGAGGCGAGGCGCCGGAGCGCGCGCTGCCCGACGGGCGCGAAGACGACGTCGCGAAGCTGCTGGAAGCCGACGGTGAACGCGCGCGCGAGCCCGTAGGCCACCGTCAGCCCGACTGCGCCGAGGCCGAGCGCCCAGGCCGGCGTGATCGTCTCGGGCGCGAGCGCGTCGACCCCCGCCTTGTAGAGGAAGGGCGTGCCGACCGCGACGATCTTGGCGACGACGAGCATCGACAGCGAGACGACGACGCGGACCTTCGTCCCGGCCTGTCCCCGTCGGCCAGAGATACGGCGCGACGCGGCGGACGATCTCGAGCGGCCCCGCGGGCGGGTCCGGCTCGGCTGGCTCGGTGACGGACATTCGCGGCCTTCGCTCGGTGCGGAAGCCGGACCCTAGCGGCGCGCCCGGGGGAACGGAACCACGCCTTCAGCGACCCACGGACGCGGCGTCCGGCATGGCGAAAACCTGGCCCGGATAGATCAGGTCCGGGTCGGCGATCTGGTCGCGATTGCCCTCGAAGATCTGAACGTAACCGGATGCCCTCGCCGAACCAGCCCTCGGAGATCGCCCAGAGGGTGAAGCCCGGCTGCACGGTGATCGCCGAGACGCCGTCGCGCCGGGCGGCGGCGGCGATCTCGGGAGCGGTGCGCTGGAACGGCGTCTCGATCCGCGCGTCCACCTCGCCGTCCGCCGACAAGGCGTCGATGCGAAGCGTGTAGACCCCTTCGCCGACCTCCGGGAGCGGCGCGGTCCAGGTGCCGTCGAGCGCGACGCGCGCCGTGCGCACGGGCCGGTCGTCGACATAGATCCGCAGCTCGGCCTCCGGCACCGCCCGCCCCGACAGCCGGACCTCGCCCGCATCGTCGTAGGCGATCGCATCCATTCCCAAGCGTCTCCGCGACCGACGGCCGAGCGCCCGGACCCGGCAGCGGGCGGATCCCGCTCGGGCCGACGCGGAACAGGCGCGGCGAGGCCGGCGGTTCCGGAGCCGCGGATGCGGATGCGACGGCAATGCCCGCCGCAGGAGCGGTCGGTTCGGCGAGGCCGGACGGGAGCGATGCCACGGTCCCGCGCACGAGAGCGGCGGAGGCGCGGTCGGGGGCGACCGTCACATCGGCTCCGGAGCGCACGCCCATGTCGACGGGTCGCGGCGACGCGACCGCGACGCCGGTCTTCCGCTCGGGCGAGGCCGGAGCGGCGTTCGGTGCGGCCATGCGCGACGCCGCCGGGCTGCCTGCGGGTGCGGCGACGGCCCCGGACACTCCCGCGTCGACGCCGCCGACCCCGGCGACGCTCGATCCGTGTCGGCGGGGCGGGTGCGATGAGGATGCCCTCGGCCGCCTCCGTCGCGATCCCCCCTTCGCCGTCGGCGCGCAGCGTGAGCAGGCGCGGCGCATCGGCGGGGGCGACGTCGAACAGCACGACGAACCGCCCGGACGGGTCGGCCTTCGTCGCGGCGATCGCCTCGCCGTCGAGGCTGAGCACCACGTCCGCGCCGGCGGGGCCCTTCCCCGCCACCAGCGCGCTACCGGCCGCGTCGACGCGCACCACGTCGAAGGCGGGTGGCGTCGCGCCGGCGACAGGGCCGGCCGCGGTCGATCCGGCCCTCGTTCCGGTTACGTCAACGCCGGGTACGATGGCCGGAACGGCCCCGGGCGAGATCGTGGTCCGCGTCCCGGCCCCGGCATCACGCGCTATCGACGGCGGGTCGGCGGGCGCGGCCACCGGCGCGGCGGAGACGCCCGCGACCGTCGCGGAAGGCCCACCCGGCGACGTCGCGACCCGTGGCCTGCCGGTCCGTTGGGCCGGCTTGGGAGGGCCCGGCGGCGGCACCGATGCGCGCATCACCGACGGTGCCCGGACCACCTGTGATCGCGTCCGCCTGCCTCGCCTCGTCTTGCGTTCCGACCGATCCGGCAGGGCTCGTTCTGCCGTTATCCGCTTCCGCCCGCGCTCGGGCGGAGGTGGCGTGGCGCCTCGACCGGGCCCGATGCAGCCGCGCCGTCGCCGACTCGCGCGACCATGCTCCGGACCTCGTTCATCCCCGGCGCCGACGACGAAACATCGTCGGCCAACGGCACCTCGGGCGCGTCACCGACCGCGCCCGCCTCGCCGTCCGCACCCAGCCGCAGGAGGACGAAGACGGCCGCCGCAAGCAGCAGCGCGACGACGGCGAGCGCTCCCGTCCGCCCCGCCCCCAACCGCGTCATCGCCAGCCATCCGACACGACCGCGCCCCATGCCCGCACCATGCGGAACTGGTGACGACCCTAGCGCTTGCCTGCGGAGCCGTCAAAACGCGTGGTGAACGATCGGTTAACGCGCCGCTCGCGCGGCTCAGCCCGCTTCGGTCAGGGCGTCCTTCACGATCCGCTCGATCTCGTTGACCGGATGGTTCGTCAGCGTCTTCGGGATCTCCGCCACGATGCGGTCCGCGACCTCCTTGTGGATCTCGCCGCGCAGGACGCCGAGCACCTGCGGGGAGGCGACGACGACGAGGTGCTCGAAGCGTCCCGCATGGGCCATCCTGTAGAGCTTGTCGGCGAGATCGGCCGCGAACCGCTCCTTCTGCAGCTCGTGGAAATCGGTCTCCTGATAGGCCGACACGCCGGACCCGGCGCTCTCCTGCACCCGCCCGCGGCGATTGGCGGATTGCTCGCGGTCGGGCGGGTTGTCCTCCTCGTCGACGCGCACGACATCGAAGTTGGGGTCCTCGCCGTCGGTGAGGTTGACCATGAACATGGCCTTCTCGCTGTCGGCGACGACGACCATCGTGCCCTCGCGGAGCGTGGCCATCAGGTCTCCTCCCCGCGGTCGGTCCCGTGGTCGATCTCGTCGGACTTGGTTACCCGCGTCACGCCGTCCGCGTCCTTCCCCTGCGCGCGCTCGAGCGCCGCCTGCGTGCCGACGTCGCGCGCGAGGTTGCCGCCCGCGCGCCCCTGCTGATCGGGCGTCTCGGGCATGTCCTCGATGAACGCGTCCGTCTCCCGGGTGCCGTCCTTGCTGCGATGCCGCTCGGCCATGTCGTCTCCTCCGCGTGGGTGTGCGGAGGAAACGTGCCGCCCGCGACGCGGGTTCCGGCGACCGGCCGCGCCTCACATCCGCGAGGCGACGTTCTCCCAGTTCACGAGGTTGCGCAGGAAGTTGTCGAGGTAGGCGGGACGCTTGTTGCGGAAGTCGATGTAGTAGGAATGCTCCCAAACGTCGCAGCCGAGCAGCGCGGTCTGGCCGAAGCAGAGCGGGTTCACCCCGTTCTCGGTCTTCGTGACCTTGAGCGCGCCGTCCGCGTCCTTGACGAGCCAGGCCCAGCCGGAACCGAACTGCCCCGCGCCCGCGGCGGCGAACTCCTCCATGAACTTGGCGGTCGAGCCGAACGCCTCGTCCAGCGCGGTCTCGACCTCGGACGGCATGCCCGCGTCGCCCGGTCCCATCATCTCCCAGAACTGGTTGTGGTTCCAGAGCTGGCTCGCGTTGTTGAAGAGGCCGGACTGCGCGACGGCGTCCTTGTCGTAGGTCCCGACGATCACCTCCTCGAGCGGGCGGCCCTCCCACTGCGTGCCCGCGATCGCCTTGTTGCCGTTGTCGACGTAGGCCTTGTGGTGGATGTCGTGATGGTATTCCAGCGTCTCCTTCGACATGCCCTTCGCGGCCAGGGCGTCGTGGGAATAGGGCAGGTCGGGAAGCTCGAAGGCCATGGGTCTCTCCTCGGATTGGCGTCCCGGGACATGTCGCCCGGCCGCCGCCCGGGTCAACCCCCCGCCCGCGCCGCCCCCTGCCCCGCGCCCAGCCGAAGGAGGTCCTCGACGTAGACCGCGACCGAGCGGAAGCACATCAGCCGCCAGCCGTCGCCCTCCCGCCAGAGCGCGGCGGGCACCTGCGCGAGCCGCGTGCGCCGGACCTCCTCAGGCGCGAGCCGGTCGAAGTCCACGGGCATGAGCCCCGACAGCACCGTCTGCACGTCGCCCCCGCTCAGCGCGAAGACCGCGCGCGCGGCGCTCATCTCCACCGCCATGCCGAAGCTGTCGCCGATCGCCTCCGTCAGACGGGCAGCGAGCGCGTCGACCTCCTCGCGCGGGGCGGTGACGAGGATCTCGTCGGGCGACATCCAGAGCGCCGCCAGTGCGCCCGCGCGCACCGACATCCGCCGCTCCGGCGCGTCCGGCAGGCCCGCCGCCCGCAGCGCGGGGCCGGTCACGTCCGGCCCTCCGCGCAGCGCGACCATGCCGATCTCGACGGGGTGGAACGCGAACGTCAACCATCCGCGCGCGCCCCCTCGGGATCGAGGAACACCGGCGACACGATCCGGGCCTCGACCGCCGCCTGCCCGAGCCGGCTGAACCGCAGGACCTCGCCCATCCGCTGCGGCCCACGCTCCACCAGCCCCATGGCGATCCCGCGATCGAGCGTGGGCGACCGGTAGGTCGAGGTCACGCGTCCCTGCACCCGCGCCTGCCCGTTCGCGTTGCGCCCCTCCGCCAGCGCGTAGGCCCCGTCCTCGAGCACCGATCCGTCGAGCGTCTCGAGGCCGACGAGCTTCCAGCGGTCGGGGCGGTGGAACGCGGAGCGCGCCTGGCCCCGCTTGCCGAGATAGTCGTCCTTCTTCTTCGAGATCGCCCAGTCGAGGCCGAGGTCCTGCGGCACGACCGTCCCGTCGGTCTCGTCGCCGATCATGATGAACCCCTTCTCCGCGCGCATCACGTGCAGCGCCTCGGTCCCGTAGGGCGCGATCCCGTGCTCCGCGCCCGCCGCCATCAGCGCCTCCCAGAGCGCAAGGCCGCGGTCGGCGGGCACGGCCAGCTCGTAGCTGAGCTCGCCCGAGAAGCTGATGCGGTAGGCGCGCAGGTCGAACCCGCCGAGCGTCCCGTCCGCCCAGTGCATGAACGGCAGCGCCTGCGCGGAGACGTCCATGCCGCCCATCGTCTCGAGCACGCGCGCGCGCCTTCGGCCCCACGACGGCGACCTGCGCGAGCTGCTCGGTCAGGTTGACGACGTGGACGCGCCAGTCCCACCATTCGCATTGCAGCCAGTCCTCCATCCACGCGTGGATGCGGTCGGCGCCGCCGGTGGTCGTGTGGCAGAGCCACGTCGTCTCGTCGATCCGCGCCACCACGCCGTCGTCGATCAGGAAGCCGTTCTCGTCGCACATCAGCCCGTAGCGGCATTTCCCCTGCGCCAGCGTCGACATCATGTTGGTGTAGAGCATGTCCACGAAGCGCCCGGCATCCGGCCCCCGCACCAGGAGCTTTCCCAGCGTGGACGCGTCCAGGAGCCCGACCCGCCCGCGCGTCTGCCCGATCTCGCGGGCGACCGCGGCGGCGTGGTCCTCGCCCGGCGCCGGGTAGCAGTAGGGCCGCCGCCACTGCCCCACCGGCTCCATGTAGGCGCCGCGCGCGACGTGCCAGTCATGCATCGGCGTCCGACGCAGCGGCTGGAACACGGCGCCGCGCCCCTCGCCCGCCAGCGCGCCGATCGTCACGGGGGTGTAGGGCGGGCGGAACGTCGTCGTGCCGACCTCCGGGATCGTCATATCGAGCCGGTCGGCCAGGACCGCGAGGCCGTTGACGTTGCTGAGCTTGCCCTGGTCGGTCGCCATGCCGAGCGTGGTGTAGCGCTTGGCGTGCTCGACGCTCTCGAACCCCTCCTGCGCGGCCAGCCGGACGTCGGAGACCTTCACGTCGTTCTGGAAGTCGAGCCAGGCCTTCGAGCGCAGCGCATGCGGCGCGCCCTCCGGCATGATCCAGACCGGCGCGATCGGCCCCTCCTCCACCGCCTCGCAATCGGGCGGCTCGACGCCTACGGCTTCGGCGGCGTCCGCGAGCACCTCCGCGGCGGTGCGCGCGCCGGACGCGGCGCCGATGCAGGTCACGAACCCCTGCCCGTCCGCGCCCGTCGGCGGGTGGTCGGGATCGGGCCGGAACATCGCGCGCGCCTCGTCCCACCAGAGCTTGCCGCCGCAATGCGACCAGAGATGGACGACCGGGGACCAGCCTCCGGACATCGCCACGCCGTCGCAGCGGATCTCCTGCAGGGGCGCGCCGCCGCCGCGCTGGTGGCAGATGGTCACGCCCGTCACGCGGGCATCCCCGTGGACCTTCGCGATCCCGCGTCCGACATGAACGACGATCCCCAACCCCCTTATTTCGTTCAGGAGGGCTGCACCCACCTCCGCGCGAGCGTCGACGATGGCGACGACGCGCAGGCCCGCCCCGACGAGGATCCGCGCGGTTCGGTAGGCGTCGTCGTTGTTCGTCACGATCACGGTGCGCTCGGCGGGCGCGACGCCGTAGGCCGAAACGTAGTCGCGCACCGCCGAGGCCAGCATCACGCCGGGCACGTCGTTGCCCGCGAAGCTCAGCGGCCGCTCGATCGCCCCCGTCGCGGCGACGATGCGCCCCGCGCGCACCTTCCAGAGCCGTTGGCGCGGGCCGGTCGGGTCGCGCCGGTGATCGGTCAGCGACTGCGTGCAGAGGACGTAGCCGTGATCGTAGACGCCGCTGCCCTCGCACCGATCCACGACCGTCACGTTGTCCATCCGGTCAAGGCGTTGCAGCGCGTCCTTCACCCAATCCGCCGCCGGCCGCCCGTCGATCACCGCGCCGTCCACGAGGCTCCGCCCGCCCCAATGCCCCTCGCGTTCGACCAGCATCACCCGCTCGCCCGCCGCCCCCGCGCCGAGCGCCGCCACCAGCCCCGCGATCCCGCCGCCGACGACGAGCGTGTCGCAATAGGCGTAGCGATGCTCGTAGGCGTCCGCGTCCGGCTCCGTCGGCGCGGCGCCGAGCCCGGCCGCGCGACGGATGAACGGCTCGAACAGATGCTTCCAGAGCGGGCGGGGATGGATGAATGTCTTGTAGTAGAACCCGGCGGGCAGGAACCGGGCGCCCCAGTCGTTGACCCGCCCGACGTCGAAGCCCAGCGACGGCCAGGCGTTCTGGCTGCGCGCCTCGAGCCCGGCGACCAGATCCTGCGACGTCGCGCGCCGGTTGGGCTCGAACCGCGCGCCCGCGCCGATCCCCAGCAAGGCGTTCGGCTCCTCCGGCCCCGACGCCACGACCGAGCGGGGACGGTGGTACTTGAAGCTCCGGCCCATCACGAGCTGGCCCGCGCCCAGAAGCGCGGAAGCGAGCGTGTCGCCCTCGTAGCCGCGCATCGGGCGACCGTCGAACGTGAACTCGAGCGGGCGTGTCCGGTCGATCCGCGTGCCTCCGAGCGGCAGCCGGCGGCTCATCGCCCGGCCCCGTCGCGGATGCGCGCGGCGATCTCGGGCGGCGGGCCCTTGGTCTGCGCCGGGTAGGTCCCGTGGACCTTGCATCGTCACCGTGTCGCGCGCCGCGACGAACCACTTGCCGCAGCCATAGGCGTGCCGCCAGCGCTCGAGATGCACGCCCCGGACGTTGCGGCGCAGGAACAGGTATTCCTCGAACGCCCCGTCGGACGAATCCGGTCCGTGCCGCTCGAGATGCGCCTCGCCGCCGGGCGCGAGCTCCGTCTCCTCGACGTCGAGGCCGCAATGGGGACAGGTCAGGAGGAGCATCCGCGCCCCCCGTCCCGTGGCCCGATCGCGTCAGGGCAGCGGCTTGTCGATCCGGACCGAGGGCGCGGCGCCGAGCCCGAAATCGGCGTTGGCGATCGCCACCGTCGCGAGCAGGAGCGCGACGGCGACCCCGCCGATGAGAAAGGGCCCGCCGCGGGGCGCGGGGGCGTCGGGTGGCGTCGACATGGGCGAGGACCTCGGCGCGAAACGATGCCCCCCGGAGATACGTGACCGCCTCGCATCGGCCAATCCGGATAGTACCTCGCATCCGTCTCGAATTGTTCGGGTATTCCGGTCAATGTGCCACCCCCGCGGCGACGGACTCGTCGATGAAGCGCCCCTCCCGGAACCGCTCCATCCCGAACGCCTCGGTGAGCGGCGAATGCCCCCGCGCCATCAACTCGGCCATCGCGAAACCCGAGCCCGGGATCGCCTTGAACCCGCCGGTACCCCAGCCGCAATTGACGAACACGCCCTCCACCGGCGTCTTCGACAGGATCGGCGAGCGGTCCCCGGTCACGTCGACGATCCCGCCCCATTGCCGCAGCATCCTGAGCCGCGAGATCATCGGGAACGTCTCGACCAGCGCGCGCAGCGTCTCCTCGATGTGCTGGAACGAGCCCCGCTGCGTGTAGGCGTTGTAGCCGTCCGTGCCGCCGCCGATGACCATCTCGCCCTTGTCGGACTGGCTCATGTAGCCGTGGACCGTGTTGGCCATCACGACGACGTCCATGCAGGGCTTGACCGGCTCGCTGACGAGCGCCTGCAGCGGCACCGACTCGAGCGGCAGCCGGAACCCCGCCATCTCGGCCAGCACGCCGGAATGGCCCGCGACCACCAGCCCCAGCCGGTCGCAGTCGATCGGCCCCTGCGTCGTGTCCACGCCGCGAACGCGCCCGCCCTCGCTGCGGATCCCCGTCACCTCGCATCGCTGGATCACGTCCATGCCCATGTCGGTGCAGGCGCGGGCAAGGCCCCACGCCACCGCGTCGTGCCGCGCCGTGCCGCCCCGCGCCTGCCAGAGCGCGCCGAGCACCGGGTAGCGCGGCCCGTCCACGTTGAGGATCGGGCAGAGTTCCTTGACACGCTCGGGCCCGACATACTCGGTCGCCACGCCCTGCAGCGCGTTGGCGTGCGCGGTGCGGCGGTAGCCGCGGACCTCGTGATGCGTCTGCGCGAGCATCAGCACGCCGCGGGGCGAGAACATCACGTTGTAGTTCAGGTCCTGGCTCAGCGTCTCGTAGAGCGAGCGGGACTTCTCGTAGATCGCCGCCGACGGGTCCTGCAGGTAGTTCGACCGTATGATCGTCGTGTTGCGACCCGTGTTGCCGCCGCCGAGCCACCCCTTCTCGAGGATCGCGACGTTGCGGATCCCGTGCTCGCGGCCGAGGTAGTAGGCGGTCGCGAGGCCGTGGCCCCCGGCGCCGACGATCACGGCGTCGTAGCGTTTCGCCGGCGGACGCTTGGCCCAGGTCCGGCCCCAGCCCTCGTGGCCGCGCAGGGCCTCCCGCGCGATGGCGAAGGCGGAGTAGCGTCGCATCCTTGCCTCCCGTCGGGCCCGCGTGACGCCGCCCGGCATAGGACGCGCGCCCGCGCCCGCGCAAGGCCGCGCGCGCGGGCGGTCACGATGACGCAAGGGGGGTTCCGATCGCGGGACCGCCGGACTAGCTGCTGGCCCGGATGGCGCGGGGAGGCGGCGAGCGGGTGGCGGAGGCGATGTTCTGGGTGCTCGCGGCGGCGATCCTCGTGGCCTGCGTGGCCGCGATGCTCGGCGCGCTGCGTGCCCGCGGCACCGATTCTGCTTCGCCCGACATCGAGGTCTACCGCGACCAGCTCCGCGAGCTCGAGCGCGACGCGGCGCGCGGCACGCTGGGGCCGCAGGAGGCCGAGGGCGCGCGGGCCGAGGTGGCCCGCCGCCTGCTCGCGGCGGACGCTGCCGCCCGCCCGGCCCGCGCCGTGCCCCGGCATCGCTGGCTCGGCGCAGCTCTGGTCTCGCTGCCGGTGATCGCGCTCAGCCTCGTCACCTACTTCGCGATCGGCGCGCCGGGCTACGCCGACCTGCCGCTCGCCGACCGCATCGCGGCGATCGAGGCCGCGCGCGCCGCCCGTCCGGGTCAGGCGGCGGCCGAGGCCGAGCTTCCCGCGCCCGCGCCGCCCGAGGACGCGGAGACGGCGGAGATGGCCGCGCGCCTGAAGGCCGTTCTCCGCGACCGGCCGGACGATCTGGAGGGCTGGCGCCTCGCGGTCCGCACGCAGGTGGGCCTAGGCGACTACCCCGCCGCCTGGCGCTCGCAGGCGCGGGTGATCGCGATTTTGGGCGACGCAGCGACCGGAACGGACGCCGCGATCCAGGGCGAGCTGATGGTGATCGCGGCGAACGGCTACGTCTCGCCCGAGGCCGAGACCGCCTTCGCGCGCGCGGCGCGCGACGATCCGGGCAACGGCACGGCGCGCTACTACGCGGGGCTGATGTACGCGCAGCAGGGCCGGCCCGACCGCGCCTTCCCGATCTGGCGCGCGCTCCTCGCCGACAGCACGCCCGACGCGCCCTGGCTCGACGCGATCTATGGGCGGATCGAGCGGGTCTCGGTGGCGGCGGGCGACCCGACGCCGCTGGCAGAGCTGCCGGTCCCGACCGGCCCGTCGGCGGCGGACGTCGCCGCGAGCGAGGCGATGACGCCCGAGGCGCGCGTCGAGATGGTGCGCTCCATGGTCGACGGGCTGTCGGCGCGGCTCGCCAGCCAGGGCGGCCCGGCGACCGACTGGGCCCGCCTCATCACCGCGTTCGGCGTGCTCGCGCGCTCGACCGATGCGGCGGCGGTCTATGCCGAGGCCCGCGCGGTCTTCGCCGACGACCCGGCGGCGCTCGACATCCTCGCCCGCGCGGCCGAGCGCGCGGGCGTGTCGCCGTGATCCACGACACCGTCGAGGATTTCGCCGCCGCGCTGCCCGCCACGGGCGCGCTGATCGGGCTCGACCTCGGGACCAAGACGATCGGGCTCGCCGTCTCCGACGGCCTGCGCTCCGTCGCGTCCCCGCTCTCCACCATCCGGCGCACCAAGTTCACCGCCGATGCCGAGGCGATCGAGGCGGTGATCGCCGGGCGCGCGATCCGCGGCATCGTCCTCGGCCTGCCGCTCAACATGGACGGCTCGGAGGGCCCGCGCAGCCAGTCCACCCGCGCCTTCGCGCGCAACCTCGCGCGCCGCGCCGACCTGCCGATCGCGTTCTGGGACGAGCGGCTGTCGACCGTCGCCGCCGAACGCGCGCTTCTCGGGGCGGACGCCTCCCGCCGTCGCCGTGCCGAGGTGATCGACCACGTCGCCGCGGGCTACATCCTGCAGGGCGCGCTCGACCGCCTGCGCCACCTGCGCGCCGCGTCGTGAGCGGCGCGGACTGGACGCGGGCGGAGGTGGAGAGCCCCTGCGTGAAGGTCTGCGTCCTGCACCCGGCGACCGGGCTCTGCATCGGCTGCCACCGGACGGGCGCGGAGATCGGCGCGTGGTCGGCGATGTCGCCCGAGGCGCGGCGGGCGGTGATGGACGCCCTGCCCGACCGCGACCCCTCGCCGGGGCGCCGGGGCGGGAGGGGCCGGACCCGCGCCTAGCTCCAGACCTTGCGCAGCATGTTGAGCGCGACGAGGAGCAGGAACGCCGCGAAGATCCGCTTGAGCCGCGCCGGGTCCGTCGCGTGGGCGAGGCGCGCGCCGAGCGGGGCCGTCAGCACGGTCATCGCCACCACGACCCCGAAGGCGGGCAGGTTCACCAGCCCGACCGTTCCCGGCGGCCGCAGCCCCTGCGCGGGCAGCACGAGGAACAGGATCACCGCCGGCACCGCGATCAGCAGGCCGAACCCCGCGGCCGTCGCCACCGCGCGGTGGATCGGCACGCCGTGCAGCGTCATCAGCGGCACGCCGAAGCTGCCGCCGCCGATCCCCATCAGCACCGACAGGAACCCGACCCAGGGCGCGTAGAGCCAGCGCCGCCAGCCGACCGGCATCGCCTCCGCGAGCCGCCAATGCGACCGCGAGAGCCCCATCCACGCGGCCACCGCGAGCGCCAGGCACGCGAAGATCGCCGTCAGCGTCTCGGTGCGCAGCTGCGTCGCGGTGAGCGAGCCCACCAGCGCGCCCGCCGCGATCCCGGCCGCCCATCCGCGCAGGACCGGGACCTCCACCGCGCCGCGACGGTGATGCGCGCGCACGGAGCGCAGAGACGTGACGACGATCGTGGCGAGCGAGGTGGCGACGCAGACCTGCATCGCGTTCGCGCCCGCGAAGCCGAGCGCGTCGAACGCGTAGTAGAACGCGGGCACCAGCACGATCCCGCCGCCCACGCCGAGCAGCCCTGCGAGCACGCCGGCCAGCGCCCCGACCGCGAGGAGGAACGCGAGCAGCGCCAGGAGCGTCGCGGTATCGGGCATGGCGGCTCCTCGGGGTGCGCGCCCGACGATAGGCCGCGCCCGCCCCCCGGGGCCAGAGGCCGCGCGCCGTTGACCCCGCGCGCGGCCGGGTGTCTGACGGAAGCGACCGGAGCGGGAGACGATCGATGTCCGAGATGGCCCGCCGCGCCGCGATCCTCGGCCTCCTGTCCGCCGTGGGCCCGTTCGCGATCGACATGTACCTGCCCGCGATGCCCGCCATCGCCGACGCGCTCGGCACCACGATCGCGGGCACGCAGGCGACGCTGGTGGCGTTCTTCGTGGCGTTCGGGCTGGCGCAGCTCGTCTACGGCCCCTGGGCGGACGCGTCGGGCCGCCGGGTCCCGCTGTTCTTCGGGCTGGGTCTCTACACGCTGGCCTCGGCGGCGGCCGCTCTGGCGCCCGACGTCGCGACGCTGACGCTGGCGCGCGTGGCGCAGGGCGCGGGCGCGGCGGCGGTCATGGTGATCCCGCGCGCGATCATCCGCGACTGGTCGACCGGGGCGGAGGCGACGCGGCTCATGGCGATGGTGATGCTCGTGATCTCCGTCTCGCCGATGCTGGCGCCGCTGGCCGGGTCACTTCGTGATCTGGCTCGGCGACTGGCGCGCGATCTTCTGGACGATGGCGGCGGCGGGGGTGGCGAGCCTCGCGGTGACGAAGCTCGCCCTGCCCGAGACGCTGCCCCCCGCCGCGCGCCGCCCGGTCGCGCCGCGAAGGCTCGCGCGCGACGCAGGTCTGCTCCTGCGTCACCGGGGGTTCATGGTGCTGACCTTCGTGGGCGCGTTCGGCATGGCGAGCTTCTTCGTCTTCATCGCCTCGGCGAGCTTCGTCTATACCGGCCAGTTCGGCCTGAGCCCGACGGGCTTCTCGCTGGCCTTCGCGGTCAACGCGGCCGGATTCTTCGCGGGCAGCCAGCTCGCCTCGGCCGCCGGAGGCCGCTGGGGGATGCCGACCGTCGTGCGCGGGGCGAGCGCGGGCTTCGCCGCGGCGACGGTCGCGCTCCTCGCGCTCGACCTCGCGGGCGGCGCGTCGTTCGCCGTGATCGTCGTCCTGCTGGCGGCGGGCAACTTCTGCCTCGGCTTCGTGATCCCCTCGGTCATGGTGATGGCGCTCGACGACCAGGGCGCGGTCGCGGGCCTCGCCTCCTCGCTCGGCGGCACGCTGCAGATGGTGACGGGCGGGGCGATGGTGGCCGCCGCGGGGCCGTTCTTCGACGGCACCGCGACGCCGATGCTCGCGGTCATCGCGCTCTGCGGCGTGGCGGCCTTCGCGCTCGCGCGGCTTGTCCCGGCTCAGGCGGCGGTCGCCGTCACCTGATCCAGCGCCTCGTCGAGGATCGAGGCGTCCGCGCCCGGCCGCGCCGCGCCCTCCGACAGTGTCCGCCGCCAGGCCCGCGCGCCGGGCAGTCCGGCGAAGAGCCCGAGCATGTGGCGCGTCACCTGCCCCGGCCGCCCGCCCGCGTCGACATGCGCCTCGAGATGCGGCCGCATCCGCAGCGCCGCCTCGACCCGGTCGGCGCAGGGATCGGGCGCGCCGAAGATCGCGGCGTCCACGCCCATCAGCACCCCGCCGGGATCGTGGTAGGCGGCGCGACCCACCATCACCCCGTCGACGTGGCGCAGATGCGCCGCCACCTCCCCGAGCGACGCGATCCCCCCGTTGATCGAGACGTGAAGCGACGGGAACCGCGCCCGCATCCGGTGGACGAGCCCGTGATCGAGCGGCGGGACTTCGCGGTTCTCCTTCGGGCTCAACCCCTGCAGCCAAGCCTTGCGCGCGTGGATCGCGACCCGGTCCACCCCCGCATCGGCCATCCGCGACAGCAGTTCCGGCAGCACTCTCTCGGGGTCCTGCCCGTCCACGCCGATACGGCATTTGAGCGTCACCGGCACCGCCCCGGCCGCGTCCGCCATCGCGCGCAGGCAGTCCGCCACCAGCGCGGGGCGCTCCATCAGCACGGCGCCGAAGCAGCCCGACCGAACCCGGTCCGAGGGACATCCGACGTTCAGGTTCACCTCCGCGTAGCCGCGCGCGATGGCCCGCGCCGTGGCCTCCGCGAGCTCCCCCGGATCGCTCCCGCCGAGCTGCAGCGCCACCGGATGCTCGGCCTCGTCGAAGTCGAGCAGGTGGCGCGCTCCGCCCCGCACGATCGCGGCGGCGGTCACCATCTCCGTGTAGAGCAGCGCGCGGCGGGTGAGGACGCGGTGGAAGGCCCGGCAGTGCCGGTCGGTCCAGTCCATCATCGGCGCGACGGAGAAGCGCGCGGCGGCGCGGGGGTCGATGGTGTTCTGCATCGGCATCCGATCTCCCCCGGGGGCCGGCGGCGTTGCCCGCGCCGCTAGCATGGCGAGCCGCGCGGGGACCAGTCCGGGAGGGCGCGGGAGGTAGCTTGTCGTCGGCCGTCGCTCGCGGCCCATCGATCCGCCGGCGCGACAGGACGGCGCCGGACCACGACGACGCGAGAAGGGAGCCCGAAGCGACGCCTCGCAGGGGATGGCGGCGCCGCTCGAGCCTCTCGCGTGCATCGCGGGAACTCCGCAGATGGGCAGGGGACGGAGCGGATACATGACGATCCCGCGATGACGCTCCGGTGTCCGTTCCACGCGCAGGGGGGCTCCCGCGCCCGACGCCTCCGAGCGCAGGGCAAAGCACCTATCCGTTCCACGCGCAGGGGGTTGCGCCTCTCGATCGTCGGGCCTGCGGACTGCGCAGGAAGCACACGACGCATTGCCGGGCCTGCGTCCCACGCAACACCCGCACGACGTATCGCCGAACCGAAGCCATCGCGCCGCGTCCCTCGGGGACGGCGACAAGGGCCGGGATGACGATCGGAGCCGCCGAAGGCCGACCCGCGCGCCGCATCCGGCCAAGGTGATCTCGCCCCCTGCTGGCGATTTGCTTCGCGATACGATGTCGACATCGACCGGCTGCGGGACGCCTTGCGCCTTGTCGACTGATCGGCGCGCGGCGGGCGGCGCCGCTTCGCCCGCCCAAGGTTCGTCCCCGGTCAGAACAGCTCCCACGGTCCCGCGCGCCTCGGCGTCGGCGCCAGCTCCACGCCGACCGGACCGAAGCGCCGCGTCGCGAGCCGGCCGGTGGCGGGGCAGAAGGTCGCCCGCCTCCCCCGGTCGCCGCCGATCTCGACCCGGCAGACCGGAACGTCCTCGGCGGCGAGGTAGCGCAGGCAGACGTCCGAGATCTCCGCGCCGACGTCGCGGCCGCGCGGGAGTATGTGCGCGCCGCCGACCAGATGGGCGCGCAACGATCCCCGACGCGACCCCAGGCGCATCATCGCGTTCACCAGCCGCTCGATCTCGGACACGATCGCGTCGCCGCCGAGCGGCCCGGGGTCGACCGCGCGGTAGATGTGGTTCATCCCGCCGCGCCGCGCCGCCGGGTCGTGCAGGCAGACCGCGATGCAGGAGCCGAGCGTCGCGGCGAGCAGCGTCCCGGGGCCCTCGAGCACGCGCTGCGACCCTTGCAGCACGTCGAGATCGGCGCGCGCGGCGGCCGCCTTCCCACCGGCCTCCGGGGGGACGGCCGCACGCAGACGCGGGTCGTGTTCACTCATAGCCCGCCCATGGCCCCCGCCCATGCCGCATCCGATCGGTCACGGATCGCAGGCAGGGGTGAAGATCGCGTCAACGCGATCACGACTTGATGAATACCCTCAGGACGATGCGCACGATACCGTCCGGGCGGGAGGCGATGCGATGTCGCGATTACAGCATGGTCCGGTCGTCACCCGTCGCGTCGTCTGGACGGGCGCGGCGGCGGCGTTCGCCGCACTGGCCGCGACCGGCGCGGCGCAGGTCGCGCGCGAGGGGCCGGTCGCCCGCGCGATGACCCCGCCGGAGGCCAACGAGGCCGCGCGGGACGGACGCGTCCTGCTGATCGACGTCCGGCGGCCCGAGGAATGGGTCGCGACCGGCATCCCCGACGGCGCCGTCGCGCTCGACATGCGCGAGCCGGCGTTCGCCTCGGCGCTTTCCGAGTCTGATGGCCGCCGACCCCTCACGGCCGGTGGCGCTGATCTGCGCGGGCGGGGTCCGGTCCGGGCGGGTGGCGGCGCGACTGGCCGAGGCGGGGATCGACAGCGTGATCGACGTGCCCGAGGGGATGCTGGGGTCGGATGCGGGTGCGGGTTGGCTGGCCGCCGGGTTGCCGGTGTTTCGCCCCTGAGGTCCGACTGACCCGGACGAAGGCGACCGCACCGGCTCGCCGCGCCCGCCTACTCCGCCGGCGCGGGCGACACGCTGGCCTTGAGCTCCGCGCGCCACGCCGCCGCGCGCTTGGCCACCAGCGGGGCGCGGACCTCCTGCGGCGTGGCCAGCGTTCCGGGCAGCGGCAGCGCCGAGAGGCGCGACAGCGGGACGGCGAGCAGAAGGCTTCCCATGATCGGCATGAGCCAGGCCGAGACGAACCCGGCCGCCATCCCGACCAGCAGCGTCGCGCCCAACACCGTCTCGATCCAGTGGAACCGCAGGAGCGCGCGCCAGCCCTGCGCCCGGCCCTCGCGCGATTGCGGCGCCCAGTCGAGCTCGCGTCCGCTCAGCGCGAGCCCGACGGCGAGCGTCTGCTGCACCATCAGGATCGGGGCGTAGGCGATCGAGACGGCAACCTCGAAGGCCAGCGAGCCCGCGAAGCGCGCGCCTCCGCCGAGTCTTGCCAGCGGCGTCCCCGAAGCCACGAGCGCTGCCGCCCCGACGAGCTTTGGCAGGAGCAGGAGCGCGTACATCGTCACCATCAACCAGACGTGGTTGACCGGGCTCATCTCGGGCCAGTTGGGCATGTGCGGGTTCTCGGGCGAGAAGTAGGCGATCACCGAGCGGTCCGCGCTGACCCCGATCAGCGCCCAGAGCGCAAGGAGCAGGAACCAGAGCGGCGAGAGCAGGTAGCCGACCGCGCCGTGGAAGAGGTGGAACCGCGACAGCGCATGAAGCCCCCGCGTGCCGAGGAGCCCCAGATGCTGCAGATTGCCCCGGCACCAGCGGCGGTCGCGCAGGACGTGGTCCACCAGCGTCGGCGGCGTCTCCTCGTAGCTGCCGCGCAGCCGCGCGAGGAAGCGCACCGACCAGCCGGCGCGGCGCAAGAGCCCGGCCTCCACGAAGTCGTGGCTGAGGATCAGCGCGTCGCCGCCGCGCCGGTCGCGGACGTGCGGCAGGCCCGCGGACGCGGCGAAAGCGGCGATGCGGATGATCGCGTTGTGGCCCCAGTAGTTGCCCTCGCGCCCGGTCCACCGCGCGAGCCCCTCGGCCAGCGCGGTGCCGTAGATCGCGTTGGCGAACTGCTGCGAGCGCGCGAACAGCGTCGAGGCGCCGATGAGCTGCGGGAAGGACTGGATCAGCCCCGCGCCGGGGTCGCGCCCCATCTCGTCGGCCAGCGCCCGGATCGCCTGCGCCGACATCAGGCTGTCGGCGTCGAGGATCAGCATCGCGTCGTGCGCCCCGCCCCAGCGTTCGACCCATTGCGCGAGGTTGCCGACCTTGCGGTCGGTGTTGACCGCGCGGCGACGGTACCAGATCGCGGCCTCGGGCAACCGCCCGCGCAGCGCGTCGAAGGCGGCCTCCTCCTGCGCCGCGCGCAGCCCGTCGCGGGTATCCGACAGGACGGTGACCGACCAGCGATGCGCGCCCGGCGCCGCCGAGAGCCGCTCGAGCATTGCGGCGGCGTTGCCGAACACGTCCCAGGGCGCCTCCTCGTGGACCGGCACCAGCAGCGCCACGTCGAGCGGCCGCACCGGCGCGGAGGCGGGCGGCAGCCGGCGCAGCATCGCGCCCGCCCCGGCGATCACCGTCGCGAAGGTGAAGGCGATCCAGAAGAAGCCGACCCCGATCAGCCCCGCAAGCAGCCCCTCCGTCCATGTCGTCCCGTCGGTGGCGAACCACGCGAGGAAGCCCCAGAGGAGCGCCGCCGTCGCCAGCGCCGCCGGGACGAACGTGCCCGCCCGCCAGATCGCCGCCTCCGCGTCGGGCCGCCCGTCCGGCGGTGCCGCGTCGTCGTGGAACCGGCGCGCGAGGTCCTGGCGGGGATGCGCGAGCGGGGCCTCGGGCGGCATCGTTGGGGGGCGTGCGGTCATGGGGCCGTCCATCGGTAGAGCCAGACCTCGGTCGCGGGCGCCCCGTCGCGGAGGAGCTGCGCGCGGAACTCGGCGACGCCCGCCTCGCCGGGATCGAAGGTGAACGACAGCCGCGTCCCCCCGGTTTCCGGGTTGCGCTGCAGCACCGGCGGAGACGCGCCGACCTGCGCGGACGAGACCCGCGCGACGACGTCCTCGGGCACCCATTCGGGCGGCGACGGCCGGTCGGGCGTCGGGCGGTCGAGCGCCGCGCCGGGGCCGAAGTCGATCGCCACCTGCACCGCCTCGCGTGCGAAGTCCGCGCCGATGTAGGTCTCGAGCACGCGGGCCACGTCAGCGGGCGCGGGACCGGCGCCCGGGACCGTCTCGTCGCCCCAGGTCATCGTGTAGGCGAAGCGGTGCTCGCTGCCTGCCGCCAGCGCCTCGCGCGGGCGCCAGTAGGCGACGACGTTGTCGTAGATCTCGCTGTCCGACGGGATCTCCACCAGTCGGACGGCGCCCGCGCCCCAATCGCCGTCGGGCTCGATCCACAGGCTCGGACGCGCTTCGTAATGCGCCTCGAGATCGCCGAAATCCGACAGCCGCCGCGTCCGCTGCATCAGGCCGAAGCCGCGTGGGCCGTCGTCGACGAAGTCGCTGAGCTGGAGCCGCGCCGGGTTGGCGAGCGGGCGCCACAGCGCCTCGCCCGCGCCGTTTCGCACCATGAGGCCGTCGCTGTCGTGGATCGCGGGGCGGAAATCGTCGAACCGGCCGCGGTTGGTGTCGTCGAAGAGGAACATCGAGGTCAGCGGCGCGACGCCGACATGGTCGAGGTCCACGCGCGGGAAGAGCGAGCACGCGACCTCCATCACGCAGCCCGGCCCCGGCGCGATGCGGAACCGGTAGGCGCCCGCGACCGACGGCCCGTCGAGCAGCGCGTGGAGGATCACATGGCGGTCCCCCGGCCGCGGCTCCTCGACCCAGAAGCGCACGAAGTCCGGGAACTCCTCGCCCGCCGGGTCGGCCGTGCGCAGCGCGAGGCCGCGCGCCGACAGCCCGTAATGCTGCGCGGCGCCGACCGCGCGGAAGTAGCTCGCGCCCTGGAAGACGGCGAACTCGCGCTCCCACATCTCGCCCTGAAAGACGTGGCGCAGCCGCAGGCCGGAGAAGCCCATCGTCTCCGCGTCGGGCAGGTCGGGAAGCTTGTCCGCGTTCACGAACAGGTCGGCATCGAAGGCCAGCCGCCCGGCGATCCCGTCCCGGACGGTGTCCACCTCGACCGGGCGCCAGTCGTAGAGGCCGGGCAGGAGCAGGTCCATCTCGAACGCGAGCTCCGGCCGCTGGCCCCAGACCGCGCGCGCGGGGTCGAACCAGACCTGCCGGTAGTCGTCGTACTCCATGTCCCGCCACGCATCGGGCAGGTCGGGCCGCGGCGCGTAGCGCCGCGAGGCGAGGTCGCGGGCCAAGTCGCGCACCGTGTCGGCGTCGAACGCTTCACGCGTGACCAGGCGCGGCGGTCGCTGTGCCTGCGCGCGCGCGGGCCCGGCCAGCGCCAGCGCGGTCGTGCCCGCGAGGAAGGCGCGCCGCCTCATCGCGCGGCCCGCCACGGCTGCGCCTTGAACCAGCCCGCGACGTGCGCGCAGGCGATCAGCGCGACGATGCCGGTCAGGTTGACCGCGAGCAGCGTCGCGGGGCTGCGCCCGGCGAGGTCGAGCGCGATGCCCATGACCCGCGAGAACACCATCGCGAACACGAAGACCGCGAGGCTCTGTTGCCCGACCTTCATCACCGTCCCGACCACGACGATCCGCGCCCGCGCCCACCCGTCCGCGCCCGCCGAGACGAGCCGCGCCCCGCCAGACCCCGCAACGGCCCAGGCGACGTAGGCGAGCGAGAGGAAATGCAGGTAGTGCGGCAGCGAGAGGTCCGACTTGGCGTACCAGACCGCGTTGGCCTGCCGCCAGTCGAAGACCGGGTTGCAGGCGCCGAACCCGGTCTCGACGCAGCCCGTCGCCGCGACGTAGGCCGTCTGCAGCGGCGCGGTCTCCCACAGGCGGAACCCGACCGACGAGACCGCCGCGCTGACGACCAGCAGGGTCACCGCAAGGCCGATCAGCAGCGGCGTCACCGGCGGCGGCGGCAGCCAGCCGCGCAGGAACGCGAAGCCGGTGAAGAAGATCAGCTGCCAGCCGAACGGATTGAAGAACCACGTCCGGTCCGACCACGGCTCCGCCGGCAGGGCGAGGTGCCACGCCCCGAGCCCGGCCGCGTCGAGCCATGCCCCCTGCGCCAGGAGCCAGACGGTCAGGCTGAGCGCCGCCACCGCGGGCAGCGAGACCCGCGCCAGCGCGACGACGAGCGGCATCATCGCCAGCACGCACATGTACATCGGCAGGATGTCGAAGTAGTTCGGCACCCAGCGGAGCGTGGCGAAGGCCGTCAGGGCCTGCGCGGGCTCGCTCAGGACCTTCCAGAGATTGAGCGATCCGACGTTGTGGCGCTCCGGGTTCAGCCCGCCCGCATCGACGGCGGCGAGCAGCACGAAGAGCGCCAGGAACATGCCGACATGCGCCCAGTAGATCTGCCAGAGCCGGTAGACGACGCGCGCCGTCCCGAGCCACCAGCCCGCGCGCACGAACGTCCCCCCGAACGCGATCGCCGAGGCCATGCCGGAGCAGAACACGAAGATCTCGGTGGCGTCCGAGAAGCCCCAGCGGGCCGGGATCCAGCTGCCCCACGCGTTCCCCGGCACGTGCGCGATGAGGATGACGAACATCGCGAGCCCGCGAAAGAAGTCGAGCCGGGGGTCGCGGGCGGCGGGCGAACGGACGTCATCGCGCGACCGCGGGACGGTCGGGAAGTCCGTGGCAGGGGTGGCGAGTGTCATCGGCGGCTCGATCGCGGTCGCCGCGGTCTACGCACGCATCGGCGGCGCGCAAGCCCCGCGCGCGGCTTGCGCGATCATGCCGCGCCGCGCCGCGGCATAGCCGTCCTCGCGCCCGCCGCGCCGCGCCGTACGGTCGGCGAGCATCGCCGCCGCCTCATCCAGCCGCCCGGCGCGCAGCCCCGCGTCGATCGTGATCCGCTCGAACACGTCGCGCTGCGCGTGGCTGCCGCCGGCATCGGGCATGTCGGGCCGGGCACGGCTCAGGGACACGAAGGCACCTGCGAAGTCGCCCTCCCCGAACGCCTCGAGCCCGCGCGCGGCGTCGAGCCCGGGACGCGCCATCCGACGCTCGACATCGGATCCCGCGCGCGCGGCATCGGCTGCGATCCGCGCGAGCATCCGCGCCGTCGCCGCGGGCCGCCGGTCCGCCGTGAGCGCCAGCAGGTAATGCAGGTCGGCAAAGATCAGGCAGCCATCCTCGGTGCGCCGCTCGGCCAGATCCGCGAGCTCCTCCCACCGGGCGCCGACGTCGACCCCTTCGAGCGACAGCCGCTGCAGGAGCGAGGTCGCGTTCGCGATGTCGCGGTAGTCGTCGGTCCTCTCGATCCGCACCCGGTCGTCGTAGAGCGCCAGCGCCTCGTCGAGCCGCCCGGTGTCGAGCAGGAGCAGCGCCTTGTGCCACCAGACGTGGCTGCCGAAGTTGTTGCAGTGGGCCCAGGCGGGTTCCTGCGCCGCGAGCCAAACGAGCCCGCCCGCCGCGTCGCCGGTCATGTCGTGGACATGCGCGACCGCGTGCAGGCCCCACGCGTCGTCGGCGGCGATGGCGAGCCCGCGACGCCCCGCGCGGGACGCGGCGGCATATTCCCCGGTCTCCTCGAGCGCGAAGGCGTGGCAGCCGAGCAGGTAGCCGCGCCCGGGATGGTCCTCGCCATGCGCCGGGAGCGCGGCCTCGACCGATGCGCGCATCCCCGCCGCGTCCCCGATCAGGAAGCGCATCGCCTGCGAGAGCTTGACGGCGAGCGTGTCGCCCGGCGCCGTCGCGAGAATCGTCTCGACCGCGCCGACCGCCGCGCGGGTCCGCCCGCCGAGAAGATGCGCGAGCGCCCCGGTCAGCGCCCGCTCGCGCGCGTTCGCCGTCGTCGCGCCGGCCTGCGCACCGGCGAGCGCGCCCGCGGCCTCCCCCATCAGCTCGCGCCGCCCGAGGAGCGCCAGGAACAGGCCGCGAAGGGCCTGCGCGCCGGCATGATCGGGCGCGAGGTCAATCAGGCGGGCGAGATGACCGGGCGTGGATCGCCCGTGCGCGAGGAAGGCGAGCGCCGTCGCGTTCCACGCCCCGACCGCAGCCGACGCGCCGAAGCGAGACCGGCTGGCCGAAGACGTCGCGATGCGTCGGAGGGGCGGGCGGAATGCGCATGATCGCTCCGGCCCTACGCGCGGCCGTATCCACTCGCCATAGGCGCACGGGTTCCATGACGCGTACGTGACGCGCGGTGATCGATGGATGCCCGATCGCGCGGCGCCCCTGCCCGCCCGCGCGACGCTCAGTCGTCGGCGAACGGGTCGTCGCGGCGGAGCCGGTCGGTGTCCGCGCCGAAGCGCGGCGGGGGATGCCGGTAGGTCACGGGCGTCGCCGAGAGATGCAGCGGATTGCCGAGCAGCGGGATCGCGAGGGGGCCTCCGGCGCCCGGAGCGGTCATGTCGAGCAGCAGGCCACGCACGCGCGCCTGCTCGGTGGCCAGCACCTGCGGCACCGTCTGCACCGGTCCGACTGGCACGCGCGCCGCCTCGAGCGCGGCGATGAGGGCCCCGGTGGTCCACCCGGCCACCGCCGGCTCCAGGATCCGGGCCAGTGCCTCGCGGTTGGCCACCCGCGCGGGATTGGTCGCATATTCTGGGTCCGCCGCAACGGTATCGACGTGAAGGACGTCGCAGAACCGCCTGAACTGGCTGTCGTTGCCGACTGCGACGATCGCGTGCCCATCCACGGTCGCGTAGACGCCGTAGGGCACGATGTTGGGGTGCCCGTTGCCCCGCCGCGCCGGCGCCTCGCCGCTCAGCCGCGCATTGACGCCTTCGTTGACGAGCCAGGCGACCTGCGTGTCCACGAGCGCGACGTCGATATGCTGCCCCTCGCCAACGGCCTCCGCATGGCGCAGCGCGGCGAGGATGCCGATGCAGGCGTACATGCCGCACATCACGTCGGCCACGCCCACGCCGACCTTCATCGGCTCCCCGTCCGGCGCGCCGGTGAGCGACATGATCCCGCCGAAACCCTGCGCCATGAGGTCGTAGCCGGGCTTCGCCGCGTTCGGCCCGGTCTGACCGAAGCCCGAGATCGAGGCGTAGACGAGCCGCGGATGCTCCGCGCGCAACGTCGCGTGGTCGAGCCCGTAGGCCGCGAGCCCTCCGGGCTTGAAGTTCTCGACGAGGATGTCGGCCATCGCCGCCAGCCTGCGGACCTGCGCCTGGCCCTCGGGCGCGGCGATGTCGAGCGCGATCGAGCGCTTGTTCCGGTTCGAGGAGAGAAAATAGGCTGACAAGTCGGTATCTTGCGAGCCGTCCTTCACGTATGGCGGGCCCCATTGGCGGGTGTCGTCACCGCCGGTCGCCGGGTTCTCGACCTTCAGGACCGAGGCGCCGAGATCGCCCAGCATCTGCGTGCATGTCGGGCCGGCGAGGATCCGGCTGAGGTCGAGGACCTTGACCCCGGCGAGCGGCCCGTGCGGCTCAGATGCGTCCGTCATAGGCCCCCCGCTCGATCGAGGCCGCGATCAGCGTGAAGCGGTCGGCCTCCAACGCCGCATCCATCGCCGCGCGCAGGCCCTCCCGGTCGGACACCTCGACGCCGTGACCGCCGAAGCCGCGCGCGACGGCGGCGAGGTCGGTCGCGGCGAAGTCGACGCCCGTATTCGGCAACTGCCGTTGACGCTGCTTCATCTCGATGAGCGCCAGCGACCGGTCGACGAACACGACCACCACGACCGGCAGCCCGAGCGCCGCCGCCGACGCCAGCTCCCCCGCGACCATCAGGAACCCCGCATCGCCCATGAACGCCACCACGGGGCGGTCGGGCGCCGCGCGCTTGGCCCCGAGCGCCAGCGGCAATGCGCAGCCCATCGTGCAGAGGCCCGAGGATTGCAGCAGCGTGCGCGGCGCCGCGCAGCGCCAGACCTGCGACAGCAGGATGCGGTGCGCGCCCGAGTCCACCGTGGCGATCGTGCCCGGCGGGCAGGCCTCCCGGCACGTCTCGATCACCGCGCCGGGGCCCCAGTCGTCGGCGGCGAAGGCGCGCGAAAGGGCATCCCGCGCAGCCCCCACGTCCCAGGGCTCGCGCGCCCCGACGCCCTCGCGCATCGCGTCGAGCGCCGCGCCGACCGGGGCCACGATCTCGAGCGTCGCGCCGTGCATCCCGTGCAGGTTCGCCTCGTGCGCCACGTCGATCACGTCCCGCGCGGCCGGGTCCCACGCCTCGCGCCAGCCCGTGCGCATCTCGATCGGGTCGTAGCCCGCAAGCACGATCAGGTCGGCCTCGCGGAAGAGCGGCAGCAGGTGCCCGTCCGCGAGCGGCGACAGCCCAGCCGCGCCCAGGCAGGACGGGTGGCTCTCGTCCACCAGCCCCTTGGCCTTGTAGGTGGTGACCAGCGGCGCGCCGAGCGCCACGCAGAAGGCGGCGAGGGCGGGGCCCGCGTCGTCGCGGACGGCGTCGAGCCCCGCGAGCACGATCGGCCGCCGCGCCCGCGCGATCATCGCGCGTGCCGTCGCGAGCGCGGCCGGGCCGATCGCGGACGGCGCCGAGGCTGGGCGGCGGACGGGCCGGTCGGGGACGCGCGCCTCGGCGACCGAGATCGGGACGTCGATCAGCACCGGCCCCGCGCGCCCGCCCGCAGCGCCCGTCGCGATCCGGACCGCCTTGTCCGCCTGCACCGCTGCCGCGCCGGGCGTCAGCCGGAACGTCGCGCGGGTGATCGGTGCGAGCACGCCGCGGTGGTCGAGGACCTGATGCGTGTAGGTCTCCGCCTCGTCCGCGTCGACGCAGCCCGCCAGCACGATCAGCGGCACGCGGTCCTGCATCGCGTTGGCGACCGCGTTGACGCCGTTCATCAGCCCCGGGCCGATCGTCGCCACCAGGATCGCCGGCGCCCCGTCGACGTGATGCACCCCTTCCGCCATGAAGGCCGCGGCGTTCTCGTGATGGCAGAGGACGAACTCGATCCCCGCCGCCCCGAGCGCGTCGACGATCGTGAGCACCTCGCCGCCGGGCATCCCGAAGGCGCGGCGGCAGCCCGCGTCGCGAAGCCGCTGGGCGACGACGTCCGCGGCGCGGATCGTCTCCATCACGCGGCTCGGGGCGCGAGCGCGGCGCGGGTTCCGCCGCACGTCCAGCGAGCGGGCGCCGGGCTTGCACCCCGCCCGCCCGATGCCCTAGACCCGCCCGCGGAGCGGTGGCCGAGTGGTCGAAGGCGCACGCCTGGAAAGTGTGTAGGCGGGAGACCGTCTCGTGGGTTCGAATCCCATCCGCTCCGCCAGCCCCCCATCAGAACTCGACCGCGAAGGACAGGTTCAGCACCGTCGAGACCTCCTCGCTCGGCGGCAGCGCGCTGAGCCGCGTCTCGACCCCGCCCGCGCGCCAGGCGACGCTGAGCGCGGCGATCGGCACGAACGGCCCGGCCAGCCGGAACCCGTAGCGATCGTCGAGCACATCGGAGAGCTCGCGGTAGTAGGCCGCGCCGAGGCTCGCGCCGACGCGCAGCTCCCCCGGCCCGAGCTCGGCCAAGCGGGCGGAGACGCCGCCGACGACGATGGGCGAGACTTCCGAGTAGCTGTTGACGAAGACGCCGCCCTCGAGATGCGCCTCCACGCCACGCGGCCCGAGCGACCAGCGCCGGCCGAGCGTGAGCCCCGGATTGACGTCGTTGAACGCGTCCGACCCGATATGCTGCGAGCCCAAATAGACGCCGACGTAGCGCTCGCCTGACGCCGCGGGCGTGGCCAGCGCGGCGAGGAGGGACGCGAGGAGGCGGTATGGCGCACCCATCAGGATTCGAACCTGAGACCTCTGCCTTCGGAGGGCAGCGCTCTATCCAGCTGAGCTATGGGTGCCACGGGTTCCGCACTAGCCGCGCGGCGGGGGGCTCGCAAGTCACTTCGCGAGGCGCGCCAGGACGGAACGGGCGGCGCGGAGCCCCGGCGGCTCGCCCCCGCGCCCGAGCCGGTCCATCGTTACGTCGAGCGCGTGCGCTTGCGCGGCGCGCGCGGCCGGATCGGTCAGCAGCCGCGCGAAGGCCTCGCCGATCGGCCCGGGTCGGCAATCGGGGCCGAGGAACTCGGGGATCGCGCGCGTGCCCGAGACGAGGTTCGGCAGGGTCGCGGTGTCGACCCGCATCATCCGGCTCACGACCTGCCAGCTGAGCCAGGACAGGTCGTAGGCGATCACCATCGGCGTGCCCGAGGCCGCGAGCTCCAGGCTGACCGTCCCCGACGCCGCCAGCGCCGCGGTCGCGAGCGCGAACGCCGCGCGCTTCTCGGCCGCCGCCGTCACCACGATCGGGTCGCCCGGCCAGCCGCGCACGCGGTCGCGGACGGTAGCCTCGAGGTGGGGCACCGTCGGCACGACGGTGCGGAACCCCGGCGGCAGGCGGGCGAGCGCTGCGCCGAAGACGGGCGCGAGCCGCGTCACCTCCCCCATCCGCGAGCCCGGCAGGACGAGAGCCACCGCGTCGCCCGCGAGAGCGCGCAGCGCGGCGACCTCCTCCGGCGCGGCGGGCGGCTCGGCCACGACCGGATGCCCCACGAAGTCGCAGGTCATGCCCGCCGCCTCCATCGGCGGCGGCTCGAAGGGCAGGAGCGCGAGGACGTGGTCGACGTGGCGCGCCATCCGCGCCGCCCGGCCCGGCCGCCACGCCCAGACGGACGGGGCGACGTAGTGGATCACCCGCAGGTCGGGGCGCGCCGCGCGGGCGCGGGCGGCGACGCGAAGGCAGAAGTCGGGGCTGTCGATCGTGAGCAGCGCGTCGGGCCGCATCCGCGCGATCGCCGCCACCGTCTCGTCGCGCCGGCGCAGCAGGCCCGGCAGGCGCGGCAGCACCTCCGTCAGCCCCATCACCGACAGCGCCTCCATCGGAAAAAGGCTCTCGAGCCCCGCCTCGATCATCGCGGGGCCGCCGACGCCCTCGGCGACGAGGTCCGGCTCGAGCGACCGCAGCCCCGCCAGCAGCGCCGCGCCGAGCCGGTCGCCCGACGGCTCGCCCGCGATCACGAAGAGGCGCGTCACGCCGTGTGGGCCGCGAGGAACAGCCCGGTCGCCGCCAGCCGCGCGCGCATCGCCTCGGCGTCGAGCACGAGCACGTCGCCCGCGACCACCGCGATCCCCGACAGCCCGGCGGCGGCGGCGGCGTCGACCGTGCCCGGACCGACCGTGGCCATGTCGATCCGCCGGTCCTGCCCCGGCTTGGCCGCCTTGAAGAGCACGCCGCCGGGGGGTCTGGACGGCAGGGTCGCGAGGCTCGCGAGCATCCAGTCCGTCCCGCCGATCCCCTCCGCGGCGAGCATCTGCCCGCCCGCGACGGCGCAGGCCTGGCCCGTGTCGAGCGGGGCCAGCGCGGCGTGGATCGCCGCCGCGCGGGCGATGTCGGCGCGGTCGCGCGCGTCCGGCGTCCCGGCCACGGGCAGGTCGAGCAGCGAGGGCAGCAGCTCGTGCGCGCCGCGCACCCGCATCCCGGCTTCCTCGAACGTCGCGACCACCGCGCGCAGCGCCGCGTCGTCCCCGTCGCGCAGCGCGGCGAGGATGCGCGGCACGAGCGGGATCGTCGCGGCGTCGACCGCCGAGGGGTCGAGCGGCGGGCGCACGATCCGACCGGCGAAGCAGACCTCGCCGACCCCCTCGGCCCGCAACTCGGCCAGCAGCGTGCCGAGGCGCTCGATCCGGAACGGCTCGGAGACGAGACGGTCCGGCGCGTGCCCTTCGAGATGACGGGCGATCCAGCCGGGCGGGAGCGCGGTGGCGAGGGTCGCCGGCAGCGCGCCCTCGCCCGCGATCAGCGCCAGACGGGTCACGGGCGCGTCCCCGCGCCGACCGTCATGCGCCAAGCTATCGCGGCACCAGGAAGCTGCGGTCGCTTGCGCCGGTGATGAAGGCGACCATCTGCGCGACGTACTCGCTGTCGGATTCCTCGCCCAGCCGCCGCGCCCGTTCGAGGAACGTCCCCTCTCCCTGCTTAAGCGTCAGGAGCGCGACGCGCAGCGCCTGGATGTCCGCCCGCGCGACCCCGCGCCGTTTCAGCCCGACGAGGTTGAGCCCGTCGAGCTCGGCGCGCGGCCCGGCCACGAGGCCGTGCGGGACGACGTCGTTCGTCACCATGCTGAGCGCGCCGATGATCGCGCCCTGCCCGATCCGCACCCATTGATGGATCCCCGACAGCCCGCCGACGATCACGTCGTCCTCGAGCGTGCAGTGCCCCGCGATGGCCGATTGATTGACGACGATAACCCGGTCGCCGATCCGGCAGTCGTGCGCGACGTGGCAGCCCGCCATGAAGAGCCCGTCCGAGCCGACGCGCGTCACGCCCCCGCCGCCGGCGGTGCCCGCGTTCATCGTGACATGCTCGCGGATCCGGTTGCGCGCGCCGATCTCGAGCCGGGTGCGCTCGCCGCCGAACTTGAGGTCCTGGGGCACCTCGCCGATGCAGGCGAACGGATAGATCACCGTCCCCTCGCCGATCCCGGTCCAGCCCGCGACGACGACGTGGCTTCGGACATCGACGCCGGCGCCCAGCGTCACCTCGGCGCCGACGAGCGAGAACGGGCCGACCGACGCGCCCGCGCCGATCGTGGCGCCGGGCTCGATCTGGGCGGAGGGGTGGATGCGCGCCGTCGGATCGACGCCCGAGGGCTGACCGCTCACGAGGCCCCGCGCGGGGGCACGTCGAGCATCGCGGTCAGCGTCGCCTCGGCCACGACCTCGCCGCCCACGCTCGCGACCCCGCCGAACTTCCAGACCTTGCCGCCCGCGCGCCCGCGCAGCGTCGTCAACCGAAGCTCGAGCACGTCGCCCGGCACGACCTTGCGCCGGAATTTCGCCTCGTCGATCCCCATGAAGTAGACGAGGAACCCCGTCCCGATCAGGTCGTTCGACAGGCCGACCAGCACCGCCGCCGTCTGCGCCATCGCCTCGACGATCATGACGCCGGGCATGATCGGCGCCCCCGGAAAATGGCCCTGGAAGTGCGGCTCGTTGAATGTGACGTTCTTGATGCCGGTGGCCGAGACGTTCTGAACCACGTCCTGCACGCGGTCGATCAGCAGGAGCGGGTAACGGTGCGGGATGATCCGCTGGATCAGCTCGATATCGGCCTCGGTCTGCATCTGGCTCCCCCCGCTTGGCCCGGGCGCGCTTATCGCGCGCGGGGCGGGCACGGGCAAGGCGGCGGTCAGTCGACGGACGCGGGCGGCGCGGCGTCGGGGCCGACGGGGCGCGGCGTCGGGCGGAACGCGACGCCTTCACCCAGAGCCGCGTCGAGCCGGGCGCGCGCGAGGTCGGTGATGTCCACCTGGTCCGCCGACGCGATCACCGTCCGCGGTCGAGGATGACGAGCGCGCCGATGTCGCGGGCGAGCGCCACGAGCACCGGGTTCGCCTGCTCGAGGAAGAATTGCTGCGCGCGCTCGCTTTGCTGCTCGAGCGCGCGGGCCTTCGCGTCCTGCTCGGCGCGGGCCGCGTTCACGCGGGCGTCGAAGGCGCGCGCGAGCTCGGCGAAGGCCGCCGCCTCCATCTCCTCGCGCCGGATCGTCAGATCGCGCTCCTCGGCCTCGAGCGCGGCCTCGATCGCCCGGTTTTCGGCCAGGAGCGCGTCGGAGGCGGCGTCGAGATCGCGCTGCACCCGCGCGCCGAAGAGGCTGTCGACGAAGAGCGCGTCACGGTCCAGCACGACGATGGGGGAGCGGACGACGCCCGCCGGGGGGCGCGCTGCCTCGCCCACTGCCGGACCCGCCTGCGCCCAGGCCGGCGCGGCGAGCGCCAGCGCGCCGGCGAGGACCCGCGCGGCGAGCCCCGCCCTCAGAACCGCGTCTCGATCGTGAGGTCGAAGTTCTGCTCGCGGTCGAAGTCCCGCTTGCTCACGGCGCGGGTGAAGTTGAACCGCAGCGGCCCGATCGCCGTATCCCACAGGACGCCGAAGCCGACCGACGAGTTGAGGAAGAACTCGTCGTCCACCGGGATCGGCCCGGTCGCGGTGTCGTCGAGGCCCCACACGGAGGCCGCGTCCAGGAAGGCCGCGCCGGTGATCCCGTACTGCTCGGGGATGAAGCCGATGGGGAACTGCGTCTCGAAGCGCGCGGCGACGTATTGCGTGCCGCCGAGGCTGCCGTCCGAGAAGTTGAGGTCGCGCGGCCCGATGCCGCCCGACTCGAAGCCGCGGATGATCGACTGGCGGTTGAAGAAGCGGCTCGACTGCCGGGAATCGCCGTCGAGCTGCGTGAGCACGCCGCCCTCGATCTCGGCGTTGAGGATCACCTCCTCGTTGCGGATCGCACGCTGCGCCTGCGCGAGCGCGGTGGTCCGCACGAAGCGCTCGTCGCCGCCCACGCCCGCGAATTGCTGCCCGAAGCGCAGTCGGATCCCGCGCGACGGGTCCAGCCCGCCGCCGATCGTGCTGTAGGTGTAGGCGTAGCCGATCTGCGAAGTGACCGCCTCCCCCTCGTCGGCCGCGAGGATCGGCGACAGCGGCACGCTCTCGCGCCGCGTCAGCTTGTCGGAGGTGAGCGAGTAGGTCAGCGCCAGCCGGCTGTCCTCGCCGACCGGGAATTCGAGGCCCGAGGTGAAGCCGACCGAGCGCGTGTCGAAGGTCAGCGTGTCGATGGACGATTCCGCGTAGAACGCCCCCAGCGACAACTCGAGGTCGCGCCCGAGGAAGAACGGCTCGACGAAGGCGATGTTCGAGTTCGAGTTCTGCGTCCCGGTGTCGATCGCGAAGTTCACCGTCTGGCCGCGGCCGAGGAAGTTCGGCTCCGCGAAGTTGAACGACACGCCCACGCCGCGCTCGACGGAGTAGTTGAGCCCGAGGCCCAGCGACCCGGTCGGCTGCTCGGTCACGTCGACGTCGACGATCACCTGCTCGGGGGTCGAGCCGTCGCGGCCCGTCACCTCGGCCTCGCTGAAGTAGCCAAGGTCGCGGATGCGCTCGGCGGCGGCGCGGATCTCGCGCGGGTTGAACGGGTCGCCCTCGACGGTCTCGAACTGGCGCCGGATCACGCGGTCGAGCGTGGTCTGGTTGCCCTCGATGTCGATGCGCTCGACGAAGACGCGCTCGCCGCGCTCGAGCACGAAGTTGACGTCGAGCGTCTGCTCGCGCTCGTTGCGGGTGAAGACGGGGGTCGCGCGCACGAAGGTCAGCCCGTCGCGGGTCGCCAGCAGCTCGAGCCGCTGGATCGTCCGGTCGAGCGAGGCGGGATTGAAGATGTCGCCCGGGCGCACGCGGACCTCGCGCTGGTAGCGCGATACGTCGACCTCGGGAAGCGTGGTGGAGGCGCCGACGCGGCCATAGCGGAACTGCTGCCCCTCCTGCACGCGGAACGTGATGAAGAACGCGTCGCGGGTCGCGGCGAGCTCGGGCGTGACCGACTGCACCTGCACGTCGGCGTAGCCGCGCGAGAGATAGAAGTCGCGCAGAAGCTGCTCGTCGAGGCCCACGCGCTCGGCGATGAAGGTGTCCGAGCCGATGATCGTGCGCAGGAAACCGGCCTGCGTGGTCTCCAGCACCCGGCGCAGGCGGCGGTCGGAGAAGGCCCGGTTGCCGACGAAGGAGATCCGCTCGACCTCGGACACGCGCCCCTCGCCCACCTCGAAGACGAGGTCGACGCGGTTCTCGCTGCGCTGGATGATCTTGGGCGTCACGGTGGCCGCGATCCGGCCGGACTGCGCGTAGGCGTCGGCGATGGCCTCCGCGTCGCGCTCCACCAATGCCGGGTCGTAGACGCGGCGCACCTGGCTCGCGATCAGCGTCTCGAGCTGCTCGTCCGAGAGGCGGCGGTTGCCCTCGATCGCGATGCGGCTGACGGTCGGGAACTCGGTGACCACGACGACGAGCGTCCCGCCCTGCGGCACGATCTCGACGCTCTGGAACAGGCCCGACGCTTGGAGCCGCTGGAACCCGTCGCTCAGCGCACCCGCCGAGATCGGCTGCCCGGGAACGACGCCGAGGTTCGACAGGATCGTCGCGGTCTCGATCCGCGTGTTCCCCTGCACGTCGAAGCTGGAGAAGGTGTAGGTCTGCGCGCCCGCGGGCGGCGCGCCGAGCGGCGTGACCGCGAGCGCGAGGGCCGCGACGAGGGCGGTGCCGGGACGGGCGCGGCGGCGATGGCGGCGGCGGTTCGGAACGGGCGGTCGGGTCTCGGGCCGCTCGCGGGCGCCGTCGTGCTCGTCCATGTCCATCCGCCCCGCAGCCGTGCCCCTGTGCCGACGTCCCTAGCGAAGCCCCCAGCACCTGTCAAAGCACGCGGTGGCGGACCGGCGGCATGCCGGGCGGAGTGCGGCAGACGGGCCGCGAACGGCCATCAGAGCGACTGGACGAACGCCGCCAGAAGCATCGTCCCGGCGATGGCGCCGGTGACCAGCACGCGGTCGATGTTGAGCGCGACGATCGCGGTGAGCGATTGGCGGCCGGTATTCAGGTGGCGCATGACGGATCCTCCGTTCGACGCCCCCGGCAATGGCCGGAGAATGCGGCGGGATCGGGGCGCCGAGGGGGCCATTCCGGCCCCGCCGCCTCAGCAGGTGAGGTCGTTCCAGAGCGCGAACACCATCAGCGCCCCCATCAGCGCGATCCCGAGCGTCATCAGGAGCCGGACCGCCGCGTCCGAGGGCGGCTTGCCGCGCGCGGCCTCGTAGGCGTGGAACACGAGATGCCCGCCGTCGAGCACGGGGATCGGGAACAGGTTGAGCATCCCCACCGCCGCCGACAGCACCGCGACGAACCAGACGAACTGCATGCCGCCCATCTCGGCCACGGCGCCCGCGGTCTTGGCGATGCCGACCGGGCCCGAGAGGTTGCAGGTCGAGATCTGGCGGGTGACGATATGGCCCAGCGCCGAAAGCGAGCCGGTGATGATGTCCGCGGTCTGCCGGACGCCGAAGCCGATCGCCTCGACGGGACCGGCCGAGCGCGTCGCGGGCTCGAAGAACAGGCCGCCGTTGATCCCGATCAGCCAGCGGCGCTCGAACCCGCCCTCGTCGAGCGGCAGGTCCATCGCGCGCGGGGTGAGCGTCAGCTCGAGCCGCTCGGGCGCCGCGCCGTCCTCGCCCGGCCGCCAGACGTCGAGCCCGAGGGGTCGCCCCTCGCCCGCCTCCACGCGGTCGCGCAGCGCGCCGAAGGAGTGGATCGGCGTCCCGTCGACGGCGAGGATCACGTCGCCCGGACGCATCCCGATGTCCCACGCGGCGGTGTTCGGCAAGACCGTGTCCGCGCGCGCGGGCATCGGCAGCGCGGCGTCGACGCGCAGCGGCTCCCCGTCGCGCAGGACGTCGTAGGCGAGCGTCGGCCCCTCGCCCGCCCCCTCGCCCGCGACGGTCAGCGCCGCGAGGTCCGCCACCGCCTCGCCGCCCACGGCCACGACCTCGTCGCCGGGTTGCAGCGTCACCGTCTCGGGCGGGAGCGTCACCAGCGAGCCGACCACCGGCGCCTCGACCGCGCGGCCGACGATCATGGCGAAGGCGCCGAAGATCAGGATCGACAGGATGAAGTTGAAGGCCGGGCCCGCCGCGACGGTCGCCGCGCGTCGCCAGAGCGCGGCGCCGGTCATCGTCTGCCGGCGCTCGGCCTCCTCCATCGCGAGCGTCGTGTCGTCCGCGCCGACCGAGGCCGCGTTGGCGTCGCCCTTGAACTTGACGTAGCCGCCCAGCGGCAGCGCGGCGACCTGCCAGCGCGTGCCGTGGCGGTCGACCTTCGACAGCAGCACGGGGCCGAAGCCGATCGAGAACACGTCCGCCTTGATGCCGCACCAGCGCCCGACGATGTAATGGCCGTATTCGTGGATCGCGACGATGATCGACAGCGCCACGACGAAGGCCAGGATCGTGAAGGCCAGGCCGCCGAATTGCGGGATGAGGGTCGTGTCCATGCGCGGCTCCCGGGGTCAGGCGGTCCGATGGGCGGGCGTCACGCCATCGGCCACGACGCGCCGGGCCGCGCCGTCGACCCGTCGCACCGTATCGAGATCGATCGTGGCAGCATCAAGGCTTCCGTCCGCGTCCAATCGTCCGAGCGTCCGCTCGACCGCCGGGGCCATGTCCAGAAACCCGATCCGCCGCTCGAGGAAAAGGTCCAGCGCCGCCTCCTTGGCCGCGTTGAACGCAGCCCCCGCCAGCCCGCCTCGCGCCATCACCCACCGGGCGAGCCCGAGCGCCGGATAGCGCTCGGCATCGGGCACCGCGAACTCGAGCGTCCCGACCGCCGCGAGGTCCAGAGGCGCTACCGGCAGCGCGCGCCGCTCCGGCCAGTGCAGCGCGTAGCCGATCGCGTGCCGCATGTCCGGCACGCCCAGATGCGCCATCGTCGCGCCGTCGCGGAAGCGGACCATCGCGTGCACGATGGATTGCGGATGGATCAGCGTCTCGATCCGCTCCGGCGGGATGCCGAAGTACTCGTGCGTCTCGATAAGCTCCATCGCCTTGTTGAACATCGACGCGGAGTCGATCGTGATCCGCGGGCCCATGTCCCAGGTCGGATGCGTCCCCGCCTCCTCGGGCGTGGCGCGGGCGAGCCGCTCGATCGGCCAGTCGCGCAAGCCCCCGCCCGACGCGGTGATCGTCACCGCCTCCACCGCGTCGACGTCCTCGCCCGCGAGCGCCTGGAACACGGCGGAGTGCTCGCTGTCGACCGGCAGGATCGTGGCGCCGTGGCGCGCGGCCTCCGCCATCAGGAGCGGGCCCGCGCAGACGAGGCTCTCCTTGTTGGCGAGCGCCAGCGTGCCGCCGTGGCGCAGCGCGCGCAGCCCCGGCGCGAGCCCCGCCGCCCCCACGATCGCCGACATCGTCCAGTCCGCCGGCCGGTCCGCCGCCTCCTCGAGCGCCGCCGTGCCAGCCGCCGCCTCGACCCCGCTCCCCGCGAGCCGGTCGCGCAGCTCCGCGAGGCGGTCGTCGTAGGCGGTGACCGCGACCTGCGCCCCGAGCCGGACGGCGTCCGCGGCCAGCCGCTCGACGTTGGCCCCGCCCGTCAGCGCCACCACGTCGAAATCGCCCCGCCCGATCAGGTCGAGCGTGCTCTGCCCGACGCTTCCCGTCGCGCCGAGGACGGTGATCCGTCGCGGCGCGGTCATCCGACGCCGGGCACCGGGGGGAACTCGGAGAGCGACTCGATCACGAGCAGCATGAGCGCCGCGCCCAGCATCGCGTCGAACCGGTCGAAGAGGCCGCCATGCCCCGGCAGCAGGCCCGAGCTGTCCTTGACGCCGACGCGCCGCTTGACGGCACTTTCGGCGATGTCGCCCATCTGCGCCATCATCGCGAGCGCGACCGAGATCCCGACCGTCTCCCAGCCCGCGTCGAGCCAGACCGTCCAGATCAGCCCGACCAGCGCCGCGCCGACCCAGCCCGCGATCGTCCCGGACCAGGTCTTCTTGGGGCTGATGCGGGGCCAGAACTTCGGGCCGCCGAGCATCCGGCCCGCGAAGTAGCCCGCGACGTCCGACATCACCACGACGGCGATCAGCCAGAGCATCCAGACCAGGCCGAACTGCGTCAGGTGCTGCGTCAGGCTCAGCCCGGCCAGCACCATCGCCAGCGAGAACGTGACCATGATCCGCCGGTGCTTGCGGATGAACGCCACCGCGACCATCGGCACGAGCATCAGGAGAGGCAGCGCGAAGCCGATCGGGATGAGGTTCGCCACGAACAGCGCCCCGCCGCCCACGCCCGCCATCAGCCGCGCGCGCTTGGGCCCCGTGCGCACCATCGTCGCGAGCTCCCAGAGCATCACGCCGATGAAGGCCGATATCAGCGCCGTGAACCACAGGCCCCCCAGCACGATCGCCACCCCGCCCACCACGAGGAGCAGGAGGGCCGTCGCCAGCCGGGGCAGCAGGTCGGGGAAGCGCCCTTCAAGATGGGGGTTCAGAGGGGGATCGAGCGCGAAGTCGAAGAGCGGCGGCTCCTCCTCCGGCGCTTCGGGCTCGCCCCGCCTCACGCGCGCGCGCCGCCGAAGCGCCGTTCGCGCGACCCGTAGCGCGCGATGATCGCCGCGAAGTGATCGCCGGTGAAGTCGGGCCAGAGCGTGTCGACGAACTCGTACTCGGCATAGGCCGACTGCCAGAGCAGGAAGTTGGAGATACGCGCCTCGCCGCTGGTTCGGATCACGAGGTCCGGGTCGGGGAGGACGTGCGTGTCGAGGTAGCGCGGCAGCGTCTCGTCGGTGATCGCGTCGGGGTCGAGCCGGCCGGCCGCCACGTCGCGCGCCAGGCGCTTGGTCGCGCGGGCGACCTCGTCTCGGCCGCCGTAATTGAGCGCGATCGTCAGGTTGAACGCGGTGTTGTGCGCCGTCAACGCCTCGACCCAGTCCATCAGCCCGCGCAGCTTCGCGTCGAGCCGGAGCCGGTCGCCGATGAACCGCACCCGGATGCCGTGGTCCAGCAGCGACTGCGCCTCGGACTGGATGTAGCGCCGGAACAGCGACATCAGGCCCGAGACCTCGGACTGCGTGCGCTTCCAGTTCTCGGTCGAGAAGGCGAAAACCGTCAGATACTCGACGCCCAGGTCGGGGCAGCGCGCGACGACCTCGCGCACGCGCTTGCCGCCCGCGCGGTGCCCGATCAGCCGAGGCCGCCCGCGCGCCTGCGCCCAGCGGCCGTTGCCGTCCATGATGACGGCGACGTGCCGGGGGCCGGACGGATCGGAGGGGATGGGCATCGGCGTTCCTTCGTCGGGCATCGTCGGGAGGTGCCGGTCGCCGCCCCCACGGCCTCCGGATCGTTCGCCGGCCCGGGCGGGCCGGATCGGCCGTCAGACCTGCATGATCTCGCCCTGCTTGTCCTCGAGCGCGGCGTCGATCTTCTTGATGTAGGCGTCGGTGAGGTCCTGCACCTCGCCCTCCCACATCTTCGCCTCGTCCTCGGCAAGTCCGTCGGCACGCTTGATGCGGTCCATCCCGTCGCGCCGCACGTTGCGGACCGACACGCGGGCGTGCTCGGCGTACTGGCCCGCCACCTTGGTCAGGTCGCGGCGCCGCTCCTCGTTGAGCTCGGGGATCGGCAGCATGATGATCGTGCCGTTGAGCTGCGGGTTGATGCCGAGCCCGCTGTCGCGGATCGCCTTCTCGACCTTGCTCACCAGCCCCTTGTCCCAGACGTTGATCGTCACCATCCGCGGCTCGGGGACGTTGACGGTGCCGACCTGGTTGATCGGCGTCGGGCTGCCGTAGGCGTCGACCATCACCGGCTCGAGCATCGAGGCGGAGGCGCGCCCGGTCCGCAGGCTGCCGAACTCGGTGCGCAGGCTCGCCATCGCGCCGTCCATCCGCCGCTGGATATCGTCGGTGTCGAGCTCGAAGTCCTCGGCCATGCGTCGTGCCTCCCGCGATCGTCGCGCGTCCATAGCGGAGCTTCGATGGCAGGGGAAGGCTGTCGGGCTCGGCGGAGCTTCTCCGGCGGGGGAAGGCGGTCGGGATCGTGGCCCGCCAGACGCTGGCCGCCGGTCGCCGGGTTGACTCCCGGTCACGCTCACTTGATCGTTAACCGTCGCAAGGGCGAGGTGACGGAATGGACTGCTGATTTCATCAGTTTGGCGTACGGCAACAGGCACGAGCCGTTATCGCCCTAACCGCCACGGCCAGCCAGTCCGCGTCGATCACCCTCTACAAGCAGGATTTCGAGAACCCCGTCGGTTTCGTCAACGGTAGCGGACCCAACGAGGGCAGCGTCGGCTACTCCGACGTGTCGCAGCAGCAGGTGAACGACCTCTACACCGACCAGCCCGCGGGTTTCGCCTTCGGGCAGAGCTTCACGGTCGAGACCCTCCTCCTCACCGGGTCGACGGCGTTCGGCGATGGCTACGACGATCCCAGCGGCGTCGGCGGCAACTACGCCATCGGCATGCTGTCGAGCGTGCAGGACGACCGGCTCGGCCTCTCCTTCGACGTCGGTCAATTCGCGTTCTTCAATTTCCGCTTCGACTTCTCGAGCGTCGGCCTCGACCCGCGCAACGGCCCCTTCGCCAGCCCCGACATCGCGCCGAAGTTCGGCCTGACGCTCTTCGACAACCCGTCGGGGGATCAAACGATCGGATCCGGGACGATCCTCGATCGTGCGACGATCACCGGAACGCGCTCGGCCGTCGACACGCTCGGCTGGACGACGGGCGTGTTCGCCTTCGACGCGTCGCGGTCGACGAATGGCAACGTGACCCTGCAGTTCGATCTTCTCGAAGGCGGTTACGCCGCCCTCGACAACTTCGACATCGCCGCATCGGACACGGCCGGTGGCGGGATCCCTGCGGTCCCCCTGCCCGCCGGACTGCCGCTCATCGCGGCGGCGATGGCATCGTTCGGGCTGCTGCGGCGGCGCAAGGCCTGACCGAACGTCCCCGGCCGGAACCCTCGGGGTTTGGCCGGGGCGCACCATTCCCCGGAGCGCCCGGGTCAGTCGCCGACCCGCGTATAGGTCCCACGCCCCTCGAGGATGCCGCGGAAGCCCCCCGGCTCGTCGAGCGAGAACACGATGATCGGCAGGCCGTTCTCGCGGGCGAGCGCGATCGCCGAAGCGTCCATGACCTTGAGGTGCTTCGAGAGGACCTCGTCGTAGGTGATCGTCTCGTAGCGCCGGGCCTGGGGGTGGATCGCCGGGTCCATGTCGTAGACCCCGTCGACCTTGGTGCCCTTGAAGATCGCGCCGCACGACATCTCCGAGGCCCGCAGCGTCGCCGCGGTGTCGGTGGTGAAGTAGGGGTTGCCCGTCCCGGCCGCGAAGATCACCACCCGCTTCTTCTCGAGGTGTCGCACCGCGCGGCGGCGGATGTAGGGCTCGCAGACCTGGTCCATCGGGATGGCCGAGATCACGCGCGTGTGGATCCGCAGCGCCTCCATCGCGCCCTGCATCGCGAGCGCGTTCATCACCGTCGCGAGCATCCCCATGTAGTCGGCGGTCGTGCGCTCCATCCCCTGCGCGGAGCCCTGCAGGCCGCGGAAGATGTTGCCGCCGCCGATCACCATGCAGATCTCGACGCCCATCTCGTGCACCGAGCGGACCTCCCGGGCGATGCGCTCGACGGTGGGCGGATGCAGGCCGTAGCCCTGATCGCCCATCAGCGCCTCGCCCGATATCTTGAGCATCACGCGGCCGAGCGCCGGGCGGGAGGGTTCCTGATCGAGCATCCGCTTCCCCTCTGCCGATTGCGGGGCGACGTATGGCGGAATAGCCGAGGTCGGGCAACCGGCGGGCCCGGCCCGTGACGGAGGATGAACGTCCACTCGCAACATGCTGGGGATACTGAATACCATACCGCCGGACCGGCCTGTCCTGATCGCCGGGCCGACCGCCTCCGGCAAGTCGGCGCTCGCGCTGGCCATCGCCCGGCACGGCGGCGGGCGGATCGTCAACGCCGACGCGATGCAGGTGTACGCGGACTGGCGCACGCTCACGGCCCGGCCCTCGGGAGCCGACGAGGCCGCCGCGCCGCACGCGCTCTATGGCCATGTGGGCTGGACCGCTCGCCGCTCCGCGGGGGACTGGTTGCGGGAAGTCGCGCCGCTCCTGCGCGACGGCCCGCGGCCGATCGTCGTCGGCGGCACCGGCCTGCATTTCCGCGCGCTGACCGAGGGGCTGGCCGACATCCCCGCCATCGCGCCGGCGATCCGCGCGGAAGCCGCCGAGCGGCTCGCCGCGACGTCGCTTCGCGCGATGGCCGCCGAGCTCGACCCCGCCACCCGCGCGGGACTCGACACGGCCAACCCGGCTCGCGTGCTGCGCGCCTGGGAGGTGGCGCGGCAGACGGGGCGGTCGATCCGCGACTGGCAGGCGGCGACGCTCCCGCCGCTCCTGCCGCTCGACGCCTGCGTCGCACTCCTCGTCGAGGCGCCGCGCGACTGGCTCGCGGACCGCATCGCGCGCCGCTTCGACGCGATGCTCGCCGCCGGCGCGCTCGAGGAGGCGCGCGCCGTCCTGCCCCGCTGGGACCCGGCGCTGAACGCCGCGAAGGCGATCGGCGCGGCCGAGCTGATCGCGCATCTGCGCGGCGAGACAACGCTCGAGGCCGCCCGCGACGCCGCCGTGACCGCGACGCGGCGCTACGCCAAGCGGCAGCGGACGTGGTTCCGCGCGAGGATGGGCGAGTGGGGGCGGATCGACGCGCGCGACCTCTAGCGCGCCGTGACCACGCGGCCCGTGCATTCGCCGAAGCCCACGCGGTAGCCGTCGCCCCGCGCCGCGCCGCGCAGGGTCACCACGTCGCCGTCGCGCAGGAACGTCCGCGTCCCGCCGCCCTCGAGCGCCACCGGCTCGGTCCCGTTCCAGCTCGCCTCGAGCAGCGACCCCCGCTCGCCGGGCGCGGGCCCCGAGATCGTGCCCGAGCCGAGCAGGTCGCCCACCTCCATCGCGCAGCCCGACGACGCGTGGTGCGCGAGCTGCTGCGCGGCCGACCAGTAGAGCTCGCGCGCGTTCGTCGCGCAGATCGGCGTCGCGCGCGCGGCGCCCTCGGGCCGAAGCGTCGCGGAGAGCGCGACGTCGAGCCCGCCCGGCCCGTCCTGGACGAGGTGCGGCAGCACGGGGGCCGCGCGCGGCGGGAGCGGGACGCGGAACGGCGCGAGCGCCGCGGCGGTGACGATCCAGGGCGAGATCGTCGTGGCGAAGGCCTTGGACTGGAACGGCCCGAGCGGCTGGTACTCCCACGCCTGCACGTCGCGCGCCGACCAGTCGTTCAGCAGCACGTAGCCGAAGATCGACGCTTCCGCCTGCGCCACCGTGAGCCGCGACCCCATCGGGCTCGCCACGCCCACGACCGCGCCGAGCTCCATCTCGTAGTCGAGCTTCTCGGTCGGTCCGAACGACGGCGCCTCCGCCTCCGGGGTTCTGGTCTGGCCCATCGGGCGGACCACGTCGGCGCCCGAGGCGACGACCGTGCTCGCCCGTCCGTTGTAGCCGATGGGCAGGTGGAGCCAGTTCGGCGGCAGCGCGTTCTCGGCCCCGCGGAAGATGGTCCCGACGTTCGTCGCGTGATGCCGGCTCGCGTAGAAGTCGGTGTAGCCGCGCACGGCCACCGGCAGGTGCATCCGCGCGTCGGCCATCGCCACCAGATGCGGCGCGACCGCATCGCGCTCCGCCGACCCCTCGGCGAGCAGCGCCGTCAGCCGCGCGCGCAGCGAGGCCCAGGCCGCCGGCCCCCGCGCGATGGCCGCGTTCCAGTCCGGCGCGTCGAGCCCCTCGGCCTCCGGCCCGAGCAGCCCCGCGCGGGCCAGGCCCTTGAGGTCGAGAACCCGGTCCCCGATCGCGGTCCCGCAGCGCGGCGCGCCGCCCTCGGTCGAGAACACCCCGCAGGGGAGGTTCGCGAGCGGGAACTCCCCCTCCGGCTCGTTGGCCGCCTCGACCCAGCTCCGCGCGATCATGGCCGTCCTCCCGGCCCCGGCCTAGGGCGGCGGGGCGTGCGCCGCAACGGTACCCGCCCTGCGCGGATGCGGGGTGGCGGCGGAGGTGAACGCATGGGAAACCCTCGGCTCCCACCCTACGTTGCTGTATGTGATCCACCGGAGACGTCCCATGACCCGCCCCCTCGCCATCGCCGCCGTCGCACTCGTCGCCATCATCGGCGCGGGAACCTCGATGGCCGCCCTGCCCGGCCACCTCGCCGCGCGGATGCAGCTCGAGCCGGGGCGCTACGACGCGGGGCAGGTGCTGGCGCTGCACGGCGCGGTGCTGAATCAACGGCTCGGGGTGCTGTCGGACGTCACCGGGCGGGGCGACGACTTCGACCGGCTGGTGGGCATGGCGACCCGCGAGGGCCACGGCACGTTGCAGTCGGTCGCGCTCTACGGTCGCTGAGCCCTAGCGCCGTTCGGCGATCATCGCGAGGAAGTTCGCGATCTCGAGCCGCCGCCGGTCGCGAGCGACGACCTGCGCGTCGAGGCCAAGCTGCCAAGCGAGGTCGCGCCGGTCCGCGTCCGCCTCGAGCGCGGCGAGCGCATCGGCGTAGCGCGCCACCGCGTCCGCATCCTCCGCCAGCCCTTCCCCGATCAGCGCGTCGGCCTGCGCGGCGAGCGCCTGGCCGATCTCGGTCAGCGCGAGCTCGGGATGGTACTGCACGCCCCAGAACCTGCCCGCCCCCGAGCGGATCTCCATCGCCTGCACCGGCGTCCCGGCCGAGGCGGCGAGCACGGTCCCGCCCTCGGGGACGCGGTCGACGACGGCCGAATGCATCGCGGGCGCGTCCCAGGTCGCGGGCCGTCCCGTCAGCATCGGGTGGTCGCGCCCCGTCGGCGTCGCGACGATCCCGCGCGCGATCCCCGCGGCCATGCCCCCGCCGCGCGGCGCGGTCGTCCCCCCCGCCGCGACGGCGGCGATCTGCAGCCCCGCGCAGGAGCCGAAGGCGGGCGTGCCCGACGCGTAGACCGCCGCCATGAACGCCGCCGCCGCGCGCGTCTCGGGCGAGGCCTCGTGCATCTGGATCGGCGAGCCAGCGAAGATCACGCCGTCGAAGCCGCGCAGCGCCGCGGCGTCGGGCGGGGCCGCGGCGTGGACGCAGCTCGCCTCGCGCACCGTCGCGTCGGGCGCCATCTGCTTCAGCGTCTCGACGTAGGTGCCCGCCGAGGTCGCGCCGCTGCGCGCGCGGCGGGAGGCCTCCTGCTCGGGGGTCTCGGAGGCGGCGACGAGGAGGCGAAGGGGCACGGGACGGACCGATCGTGACGGGAAGATCCGTTCCATCTAGGGCGCCCCGCGCCGTCCGCACCCCGCCTGCGACGTCTCAGCCGCCCGCGAGGCCCGGGAACGCGATGATGACCGCGAGCGCCAGGATCTGCAGCCCGATGAACGGCAGGAGCGCGCGGAAGATCGTGCCGAGCGAGATGTCGGGCGGGGCGACGGACTTGAGGTAGAACGCCGCCGGGCCGAAGGGCGGCGACAGGAAGCTGACCTGCATGTTCATCGCGAAGACGACGCCGAACCAGATCGGGTCGTAGCCCAGGTCGCGCACGATTGGCACGAAGATCGGCAAGGTCAGGAGCGCGATCCCGACCCAGTCTAGGAACATGCCCAGCACGAACAGGATGCCCATCATGAACAGGAGCACGACGAGCCGGTTCTCGGAGATGCCGGTGATCAGGTCCGAGACGAAGGCGATCCCGCCCATCAGGTTGAACACGCCGACGAGCGCCGTCGCGCCGATGCCGATCCACACGATCATGCCCACCGTCTGGAGCGTGCGCATCGTCGCCGACCGCACGAGCTCGAGCGTGAACTCGCCCCGCACGACGGTCGAGAGGAGCACGCCGAGGACGCCCACGGCCGAGGCCTCGGTCACGCTGGCGATCCCGCCGTAGATCGAGCCCATCACCATCACGACGACGAGCATCGGAAGGATCAGGCCCTTGAGGAGCCGCACCTTCTCGGCGGTGGGCACCGGGGGGCCCTCGATGGCGGGAGCGGAGCCGGGCTTGAGGTAGGCGCAGGCGACCACGTAGGCCGCGTAGAACCCCGCGAGCATCAGGCCGGGAACGAAGGCCGACAGGAACAGGTCGCCGATCGAGACGTTCGCGCTCAGCCCGTAGATGATGAGGACGATCGAGGGCGGCACCATCGTCCCGAGCGCGCCGCCCGCGCAGACGATGCCGATGGCGAGGTGGCGGTCGTAGCCGAGCCGCAGCATCTGCGGCAGCGCGATCAGGCCGAGCAGTACGATCTCGCCGCCGATGATGCCCGACATCGCGGCGAGGATGACGGCGACCACGATGGTCTGGATCCCCACCCCGCCGCGCAGCCGCCCGCCCACGAGGCGCATCGCGTCGAATAGGTCGCGCGCGATCCCGGACTGGTCGAGGATCGCGGCCATCAGCACGAACATCGGCACCGAGACGAAGACGAAGCTCGAGACGAAGGTGTAGACGCGGCTGGTAATGAGCGGCACCGCCATCGGCCCGAAGAAGCCGAGCGCGAAGAAGAGCGCGACGAGCAGCGTGACGAAGGCGAGCGGGATGCCCGCGATCAGCAGCACCAGCAGCATCGCGAACATCAGGAGCGTGGCCTCGCCGATGGCCATCCCCTGCAGCGCGCCGAAGAGCTCCATCAGGCGCGCCGCCGCGCGTGGTTCCAGGCCAGCACGATGAACTGCAGCGTCAGCAACCCCATCGTGACCATCAGGAAGACCTTGAGGATGCCCGGATAGGCCGGGTCCCAGGCGGAGCCGGAGGTCTCGATGTGGAACGACCCGTCGGGGCGCCAGATCGCGCGCTCGACCATCAGCCACGACGCGTAGGCGAAGAACGCGGAGGCCAGCGCGCAGATCAGCGAGATGCCGACGTCGAACCAGCGCCGGATGCGCGGCGGGACCATGTCGTAGACGATGACCACGCGGATGTGCTCGTCGCGCGCCGCGCAGAACAGCCCGCCATAGACGAAGGCGATGCCCGACAGGAATACCGTCGTCTCGTGCGCCCAGATCGTCGGCGCGTTGAACACGTAGCGCAGCACGACCTCCTGGATCAGGATGACCATGCCCGCGAAGATGCCGACGGCGAAGACGATGCCGAAGGCGTCGACCGCGCGGCCCAGAAGGCCCGCCTCGGGGATCGGCCCCTTGGCCTCGGCCAGCGCTTCGCTCAAGCCGGTCTCGTGCGGCGGCGGGGCGCCCTCGCCCCGGTCGTGTCCGGTCATCGCCGCGCTCCCCGGCCTGCGTGACGGGGCGGGCCTACGAGCGGCCCGCCCCCGGGATCAGCGCCGGATCACTCGGCCATCATGCCGTTGTCGCGCAGGTAGCCGGTCAGCACGTCGTAGACCTTGCGCGCGTTCTCGGACTTCTCGGCGACCGTCTCCCATTCGCCGACCGCGATCGTGCGGAACTTCGCGCGCTCCTCGTCCGACCAGTTGTGGACCGTGATCTCGGGGTTCTGCTCGGCCTCGGCCACCGCGGCCTGGTCCTTTTCCGCGAGCGCGGCGACCTGGCTGCGCGAGAACGCGCGGACCGAGTCGGTCAGCGCTTGCTGCTGGTCCTCGGGGAGCGCGTCCCATTTGGCCTTGTTCATCGAGATCTCGACGAGCGGCATCGAGTGGAAGCCCGGATAGACCGGGTGGCGGGCGACGTCGTGGAGCCCCTGCGCCTGGTTGGTGGAGAAGACCGAGTAGTCGGCCGCATCGATCACGCCCTTGTCGAGCGAGGTGAAGACCTCCGAGCCGGGGAGGTTCACCGGCGCCGCGCCCGCGGCGGCGAAGACCTGCTGCACCAGCCCTTCGGGCGCGCGCATCTTGACGCCCTCGAGGTCGGCCACGGTGTCGAGTGGCACGTCGGAGACGAACGCCTCGAGCCCCGGCGTGGTCGCGCCGATGAACTGCAGCCCGTAGGGGTTCAGGAGCTCGTTCATCAGCTCCTTGCCGCCGCCCTCCTCCATGAAGGCGAACATCTCCTCGGGGTCCGACCACGCGCCGACCGGGTTCGCGATCAGCGAGAACGCGGCGTCCTTGCCCGCGAAATACGACGTGTCGGTCGAGTGGCCGTCGATGATGCCGGCGGCGATCGCGTCCTGCGTCTCGTTGTAGGCGACGATCGAGTCGACCGGCAGCAGCTCGATCATGAGCTGCCCGTCGGTCATCTCCCCCACGGACTCGGCCCAGCCCTGCTGGAGGATGAAGTTCTGGTTGCCCGCGGGGTCCGAGGACTGGAAGCGGAGCGTCTGCTGCGCGTGCGCGCCCGACGCGGCGGCGAGGAGCGCGGCGGTGACGAGGCTCGCGCGGGACAGGGTCTTGGTCATGGTGATCCTCCCAGATCGTGGTCGGTCGGCGTCCCCTCGGGGGCCGCCCTGCGCGGAACGCTATCCGCGCGGCACCGATGCGGCAACGGTCATGCGCGGCCACCACGCGCCGCTCCGGGGCGTCGGACCCGCGCCGGCCGGTATCGCGAGACCGCGGTGATGGGCGGGGCGGGGACCGGCGCGTGGCGGGGCGGGGCCGATGAAATTGCTCGCCACGCCCACGACGATCGGCGCGGCGGAGGCGCGCGAGGCGCCGCGTCGACCGGGCACATCCGCATGGAGGCGGACGACGGGGCGGTCCGCTATCGGCAGGCGGACGGACGCGGCCGGCTCCGCTGTCGGGCGCAAACGCGCGCGGCCGGATCGCCGGAGGGCGGCCCATCGGCATATCCGGCGAAGCGCGTGGCGCCGCAATTCCCGGACGGCGCACCCGGCGATCCCGCCGTCGCGCGGTGCGCAGGCCGCTGCAGGGCGCGTTGGGGATGCCGCCGCGACGCTCCTCCGCCCGGCCTCCGCCCGCGCGTGCCCGCCGGGACGGCCGGCGCGCCTGCCCCGGAACGTGCGGGCGATGCGGTTCGCCGGGCCGCGACCTTAGCCGGCTCGCGGTGCCGCGGGACGCCGGCGCGCCTGCCCCGGAACGTGGAGGCGATGCGGTTCGCCGGGCCGCGACCGGAGCCGGGCCGACCGGCGACCCCGGATGCCGGAGCGCGCGGCTTCGAGGCTCGCGGAACCCCGCCGACGACATTCGCCGTCCGCCGGGCGATCGCCGGAACGACGTTGCCGGCCAGCCGATCATGGAACAGTATACCAGTGTCTGGAACGAGGATGTGCGTGTGGGGCAGCGAACGGATGAACTGTACACGGATGACGAAGCCCGGGCGGCTGGGGACGAAACTCCATCACTACGGGTTCGGCTCGGACAGATTCATGTGGTGGTGGTGGCAGGACGTCCTGAACTTCGGCGACTGGAATCGGCCGGAACTCTTCCTCTCGCGCACTGGAAAGCGATCTATGCACCGGTCTAACGACCGTCCGGGCGGTCCGACGGGCAGGTTCGGTCGGCAGCATCATGATTCGCTCGCGCCGCGTCGGCCCGGAACTCTTCCTCTCGTCCCACGCTGTCCGATCTGATGCGCACCGATCGTGCGGACCGCCGTCGGGGCGACGGTGCAGGTGTCGGTCGGCAGCATCATGACCGGTCTCCGCGTCCCGGGAGTCGCCACGTGTGGGCGTGGGGCAGCGGGGTCCTGGCCGACTTCGCGTCGCGACTGCGCGGCGCCGCGCGAGATCCGCTCCGTGCGCGGACCGTTGAGCCGTCGCCGGTGCGTCGAGCAGGGTTACGCCTGCCCGGAGATCTACGGCGACCCGGGGCTTCTCGTGAGCGACCTCTACGGCGAGGACGATGCCGGAACCGACGCGGATATCGGCATCGTCCCGCATTTCCAGAATCTCGAGCGCGCGACTGCCCTGTTCGGCGGCCGCGACGATGTGACGGTCATCGACGTGCGCCGGCCGGTGGGCGCGGTCGTGGCGGACATGCTGGGATGCCGGCTGATCCTGTCGAGCTCGCTCCACGGCCTCATCGTCGCCCATGCCTTCGAGCGCTCGGCCCTGCACGTCGAGTTCGACGGAGCGATCCCCGGCGACGGCATCAAGTTCCACGACCACTACATGTCGCTCGGGTTCGAGGCGGCCCCGGACATAAAAGTTCTTCGGCGGCGCGACGACGTGACGGTCATCGACGTGCGCCGGCCGGTGGGCGCGGTCGGCGGACATGCTGGGATGCCGGCTGATCCTGTCGAGCCGCTCCACGGCCTCATCGTCGCCCATGCCTTCGAGCGCCCGGCCCTGCACGTCGAGTTCGACGGAGCGATCCCCGGCGACGGCATCAAGTTCCACGACCACTACATGTCGCTCGGGTTCGAGGCGGCCCCGGACGTCGTGCGGATCGGCGCGGATACCGCCATCGCGGACCTCCGACGCATGGCGGAGGGTGTCGCGCGACCGGATGTCGAGCCCCTCCGCGACCCGTTGCGCGACGCCTGCCCGTTCTGAGTAGGAGGCGGAGCCTCCCCCTCCCGGCGACCCCGCCTCAGCTGCAGCCGGACGTGCCGCCGCAGGTGTTGCACTTCATGCAGGTGCCGTTGCGCACGAGCGTGTAGTTGCCGCATTCGCCGCAGGCCTCGCCCTCGTAGCCCTGCATCTTCGCGCGCGCGCGCGGGTCGAGCGCGGTCGGCGCCTCGCCCGCCGGACGCGCGATCGCGGCCTGCGCGCCCGAACCGAAGCCCGTCACCCGCGCGGCGATCTCGGCGGCGACCTGGTCCATCCCGCCGCGCAGCGCGACCAGCTCCTGCGGCAGCCGCTTGCGCAGGTAGCCCGAGGAGGTGACCGACTTGATCGCCTCGAGCGACTTCGACGCGTCCGACCGCACCGGCTCCGGGGCGCCGTCGATACCCGACGCCTCCGCCTCGCCGATCGAGTCGAACGTCGTCCCCTGCGGCACGACATGCGCGAGGTCCTCGCGGTCGAGGTAGCTCACGGCGAGCTCGCGGAAGATGTAGTCGAGCACGCTCGTCGCGTTCTTGATCGAGTCGTTGCCCTGCACCATCCCGGCGGGCTCGAACTTGGTGAAGGTGAACGCGTCCACGAACTCCTCGAGCGGCACGCCGTATTGCAGGCCGACCGAGATCGCGATGGCGAAGTTGTTCATCATCGCGCGGAAGCCGGCCCCCTCCTTGTGCATGTCGATGAAGATCTCGCCGAGCTTGCCGTCGACGTACTCGCCCGTGCGCAGGTAGACCTTGTGCCCGCCCACGACCGCCTTCTGCGTGTAGCCCTTGCGCCGTTCGGGCATCTTCTCGCGGTTCGAGCGGACGATCTCGCGCACGATGATCTTCTCGACGATCTTCTCGGCCAGGACCTGCGCCTTCTCGGCGGGGTTGCCGCTCTCGAGCGTCTCGGCGGCCTCGTCGTCGTCCTCCACCAGCGCGGCGGCGAGCGGCTGCGAGAGCTTGGAGCCGTCGCGGTAGAGCGCGTTCGCCTTCACGCCGAGCGACCACGACAGCTCGTAGGCCCGCAGGCAATCCTCGATCACCGCGCCGTTGGGCATGTTGATCGTCTTGGAGATCGCGCCCGAGACGAAGGACTGCGCCGCGGCCATCATGCGGATGTGGCTCTCGACGCTCAGGTACCGCTTGCCGCGCTTGCCGCAGGGATTGGCGCAGTCGAAGACGGGCAGGTGCTCGTCGCGCAGCCCCGGCGCGCCCTCGAGCGTCATGGTGCCGACGACGTGGTCGTTGGCCGCGTCGATCTCGGCCTTCGAGAAGCCGAGGTGGCGCAGCATGTCGAAGCTCGGGTCGTTCAGCTTCGCCGCCGGGATGCCGAGCGTCCCGGTGCAGAACGCCTCGCCCAGCGTCCACTGGTTGAACACGAAGCGCAGGTCGAAGGCCGTGGCGAGCGCCTTGTCGATCGCGTCGAGCTCGGGCTGGCCGAAGCCGTGCCCGATCAGCGCGGTGCGATTGATGCCCGGCGCGTTGCCGAGGCTGCCGTGGCCCACGGCGTAGGCCACGATCTCGCCGATCTCGCTCTCGCGGTAGCCGAGCTTGCGCAGCGCGGCGGGCACCGACTGGTTGATGATCTTGAAATAGCCGCCGCCCGCGAGCTTCTTGAACTTGGTGAGCGCGAAGTCCGGCTCGATCCCGGTCGTGTCGCAATCCATCACCAGACCGATCGTGCCGGTGGGGGCGATCACGGTGGCCTGCGCGTTGCGGAAGCCATGCGCCTCGCCAAGACGCACCACGTCGTCCCAGACCTGCGCCGACATCGCCACCAGCGTCGCGTCGGGGCAGCCCTCGACGTCGAGCGGCACCGGCTTGACCGCGAGCGCGTCGTAGCCGTCGGCCTCGCCGCGCGCAGCGATCCGGTGGTTGCGCATCACCCGCAGCATCGCGCCCGCGTTCTTCGCGTGTCCGGGGAACGCGCCGAGCTCGGAGGCCATCTCGGCGCTCGTCGCGTAGGCCGTCCCGGTCATCACCGACGTCAGCGCACCGCAGAGCGCGCGGCCCTCGCGGCTAGTCGTAGCCCAGCCCCATGTTCATCAGGAGCCCGCCGATGTTGGCGTAGCCGAGGCCCAGCGTCCGGAAGTCGTAGCTGCGCCGCGCGATCTCCCTGGACGGGAACTGCGCCATCGCCACCGAGATCTCGAGCGTCACCGTCCAGAGCCGGCAGGCGTGCACGTAGCCCTCGTGGTCGAACGTGCCGTCGTCGCGCAGGAATTTCAGCAGGTTGAGCGAGGCGAGGTTGCAGGCCGTGTCGTCGAGGAACATGTATTCCGAGCACGGGTTCGAGCCGCGGATCGGCCCGTCCTCGGGGCAGGTGTGCCAGTCGTTGACCGTGTCGTGGAACTGGATGCCCGGATCGGCGCAGGCCCAGGCCGCGTGGCCGACCTTGTCCCAGAGCGCGCGCGCCTTGAGGGTCCGCGCGACCTTTCCGTCGGTGCGGTTGCGCAGCTCCCAGTCCGCGTCGTGCTCGACGGCGTGCAGGAACGCGTTGGTGACCCGCACCGAGTTGTTCGAGTTCTGACCCGAGACGGTCGAGTAGGCTTCGCTGTCCCAGTCGGTGTCGTAGACCGGGAACTCGAGGCTGTCGAAGCCCTGCCGCGCGTATTGCAGCACCCGCAGGATGTAGGCCTCGGGGATCATCTGCCGCTTGGCCGAACGGATCACGTCCTTGAGCGTCTCGTTGACCGCCGGGTCGCACGCATCCGCGAGGCTGCCGTCCCAGGCCCGCACGGCCTCCATCACCGCGGTGAGCTGCGCGCGGTGCGCCTTGGAGCCCGCCACCAGCGCGGCGACCTTCTGCTCCTCGATCACCTTCCAGTCGATGAAGTCCTCGATGTCGGGATGGTCCATGTCGACGATGACCATCTTGGCCGCGCGCCGCGTGGTGCCGCCCGACTTGATCGCGCCCGCCGCCCGGTCGCCGATCCGCAGGAAGCCCATCAGCCCCGAGGACTTGCCGCCGCCCGAGAGCTTCTCGCCCTCGCCGCGCAGCGACGAGAAGTTGGTGCCGGTGCCGGAGCCGTACTTGAACAGCCGCGCCTCGCGGACCCAGAGGTCCATGATCCCGCCGTCGTTCACGAGGTCGTCGGAGACCGACTGGATGAAGCAGGCATGCGGCTGCGGATGCTCGTAGGACGACTTCGAGCGCACCAGCTTGCCCGTGGCGGGGTCGACGTAATGGTGGCCCTGCGCGGGCCCGTCGATGCCGTAGGCCCAGTGCAGGCCGGTGTTGAACCATTGCGGCGAGTTCGGCGCGGCCATCTGGCGCGCGAGCATCAGGCGCATCTCGTCGAAGTAGGTCCGCGCGTCGGCCTCCCCGGTGAAGTAGCCGCCCTTCCAGCCCCAGTAGGCCCAGGCACCCGCCAACCGGTCGAAGACCTGCCGCGACGACGTCTCCCCGCCGAACCGCTCGTCCTCCGGAAGCTCGGCCAGCGCGGCCTCGTCGGGGACCGAGCGCCAGAGGAACTCGGGCATCCCGTCCTCGGTGACGCGCTTCAGCCGCGCGGCCACGCCGGCCTTGCGGAAGTACTTCTGCGCGATGACGTCGGAGGCGACCTGGCTCCAGCCCTTCGGCACCTCGACCGCGTCGAGGCGGAACACCACGGTCCCGTCGGGGTTGCGGATCTCGCTCGTGACGGTGTCGAAGGGCAGCGCGTCGTAGGCGTCCCGCCCGGTCTGAGTGAACTTCCGCTCGAGCCGCATCGCGCGTCCTCCGTCGCCGCCGAATGGGATCCCCGCGCCACCCCCCGGCGATGGAGGACGCGGTCCGGTGCCTGCGGTCGAGGAGGCCGGCGCGCTCGCGCCTTATCCCTACGGTCCGCCCGTCGTCGTCAGTGCCTGTCCTCCGGCCGACCACTACATCTGGTGGCTCTCTACCGGACCACCACCATTGAATGACCGGGACCGAGTCGGCAACGGAAGAATCCGGTCCGCGAGACGATATTGTAACTTGACGATCGGACGGTCCCGTCGCGGCCGTCCGAGTCGCGGATGCGCTCGCCAACGCACGCTGGCGCATCGGCGAAGGGCCCCGCCGCGGGGCCGAACGAGCGACATGCGGCCGCACCGGAGACGTTTGCTGATGCTGTTCGAGGGCCGCCTCCCCGCGGAGGCCGGTGGTCGGGGCGAGAGGATTCGAACCTCCGACCCTCTGCTCCCAAAGCAGATGCGCTACCAGGCTGCGCCACGCCCCGACGCGTTCGGCGTATCAGCCGACCGGGACGCTGGGAAGCCCGCTCACCCGCAGGGCCAGGCGGCCTCGTCCTGCGGCATCGCGGCGCTGCGCAGCTCGTCCCCGACGTCGATGCCCAGCCGCGCCGCCATCCCGCCGTTCACCTCGAGGACGGCCAGCGTCGGCTCGCCCGAGGGGATCGGCGTCTCGTCGAGCGGCACCGCCTCGGCATGGACGCCGACCACGACGCCCTCGGCATCCACGAAGATCATGTCGAGCGGGATCAGCGTGTTGCGCATCCAGAACGACACCTCCCGCTCGTCGGGATAGACGAAGAGCATCCCCGCCATCGCTGCCATGCTCTCGCGGTGCATCAGGCCGCGCGCCTGCTCGGCGGGCGTGCGCGCGAGCTCGACGCGGAACGACGCGGTCCCGAACTCGCCGCGCAGGTCCACGCGCCCCGGCGCGCATTCCGCGAGCGACGGGGCCGCCGCGACGGCCAGCGCCGCCGCCGCGATCAGCCGGTGTAGTATTCCCATCGCCGCACCTCGACCGCCATCTTGCCCCGCGCGCCGTCGAGCATCCGGATGCAGACCGCCTCGCCCGCCGTCAGGTCGGCGAGCCCGAACCGCCGCAGCACCTCGACATGAACGAAGACGTCGACCTCCGATCCGTAGACGTTCGCGAAGCCGAACCCCTTCGCCTTGTCGAACCACTTAACCCGCGCCGGCAGGTAGGGCAGGTCCTCGGGCACCGGTTGCAGGTATTCCGCTTCCGACAAGAGGCCCTGCGGCTCGGGCGCCTCGATCCCCACGACCTCGACCGCCTGCAGGCCTCGCTCGCTGACCTGGTAGGTGAAGTCGATCGCACTGCCGTCCGCGACGGAGCTCTGGCCGTAGGTCCGCAGCACGTTGACGTGGAGCAGGACGTCGCGGTCGAGCGACTCCGACACGATGAAGCCGAAGCCGCGCGCGACGTCGAACCACTTCACGAGGCCCCGGATCGGTCCGATCGGGCCCGGCTCGCGGGCCTCGGGCGCCGCGGCGGAGCCGGTCGTCTCCTCGTCGCGGGCTTGGGTCGTAACATATGACGTGTTCATGAACGCTTGTGGCCGCATGAGACACAACGATGCAAGGTAGTTAACCCGCGGCGATGCGCGCGGGCGGCGGCATCCTGCCGACGGGGCGCACAGGACCCCTGCGCCGGCTCACGGATGGAGCCGGTCTTCCGACCAAGCACCGGCGCCGTCCGTGCCGCGACGGAAGCGGAACCGGTCGTGCAGGCGGCCCGGCCCGTCGGCCCAGAGCTCGAGCTCGCGCGCGCGGACCCGGAACCCGCCCCAGTGCGGCGGACGGGGCGGCGCGTCGCCATGCCGCTCGGCCTGCCGCGCCACCTCCGCCATCAGCGCCTCCCGGCTCTCGAGCGGACGCGACTGCGCCGACGCCCAGGCGCCGAGACGGGAGTCGAGCGAGCGCGAGGCATAGTAGGCGTCCGCCTGCGCATCGCCCACCCGCTCGACGCGCCCCGCGTACGCGGACCTGACGACGCAGCGACTTCCAGTGCAGCACGAAGGCCGCGACCGGCGCCGCCGCGAGCTCCTCGCCCTTTGCCGCCCTCGAAGTTGGTGTAGAACACGAACCCGCCCTCCGGCCCCGGCTCGATCTCCTTGAGGAGCACCATCCGGACGTTCGGCAGCCCCGTGGCATCCACCGTCGCGAGCGCCATCGCGTTCGCGTCCTCGGGCTCCGTCGCCTCCGCCTCCGCCAGCCAGCGCCGCGCCACCTCGACCGGGTCGTCGCCCGCGAAGATGCCGTCCCGTCCCGCCATGCCGACCCCCATTCGTCCGCGCCGCCGCCCGCCTTGCCGCACCATGACCGATCCCCTATTGCCGTCGCACAGGCAAGGCGGGGGGCTCCATGGCCGGGACGATGGAAGGCAAGCGCGGGCTCGTCATGGGGGTCGCGAACGACAAGTCCATCGCCTGGGGGATCGCCAAGGCCTGCGCCGCGCAGGGCGCCGAGCTCGCCTTCAGCTATCAGGGCGAGGCGCTCGCCAAGCGCGTCGGCCCGCTCGCGGCCTCGGTCGGCTCGGACCTCGTCCTGCCCTGCGACGTGGCCGACGGGGCCTCGATCGACGCGCTGTTCGAGGGGCTCGCCGAACGCTGGGACCGGCTCGATTTCGTCGTCCACGCGATCGGGTTCTCCGACAAGAACGAGCTTCGCGGACGCTACCTCGACACCTCGCTGCCGAACTTCCTGACTACGATGAACGTCTCGGTCTACTCCTTCACCGCGGTGATGCAGCGCGCGTCGCGGATGATGACCGATGGCGGCTCGGCGCTCACGCTCACCTATTACGGCGCCGAGAAGGTCATGCCGCACTACAACGTCATGGGGCTCGCCAAGGCCGCGCTCGAATGCTCGGTGCAGTACCTGGCCGAGGATCTCGGCCGCGACGGCATCCGCGTGAACGCGATCAGCGCCGGCACGATCAAGACGCTCGCCGCGTCGGGCATCGGCGACTTCCGCTACATCCTGAAGTGGAACGAGAACAACGCGCCGTTGCGCCGGACCGTCACCACCGACGAGGTCGGGCAGTCGGCGATGTACCTGCTGTCGGACCTGTCCTCGGCGGTCACCGGCACGATCCACCACGTCGACGCGGGCTACCACGTGATCGGGATGAAGAACCCCGAGGCGCCCGACATGAGCCTCGAGCGGCGCGAGGCCCCGGCGGGATGATCGAGGGGCTGGGCTGGGGCCATCTGGCGGCCTTCAACGCCGCGCTGCTGCTGGCCACCGCCGCCCCCGGCCCCGCCTTCCTCGTCTGCGTGCAGGCCTCGCTGCGCGGCGGCCCGCGCGAGGGCGCCGCGACCGGCGCGGGGCTCGCGTTCGTGGCCGGGCTCTGGACGCTCGCCGCGCTCCTCGGGCTCGATGCGGTGTTCGACGCCGTCCCCGCCGCCTACGCCACGCTCAAGGTCGCGGGCGCCGCCCTCGTCCTCGCCATCGCGGTCCAGACCTGGCGCGCCGCGCGCGTCCCCATCGAAGCCGAGCCGCCGGCCTCGGAACGGCGCGCCTTCCTGCGCGGGGCGCTCCTCAATCTCGGCAACCCGAAATCGATCCTGTTCTCGGCGGGCGTGCTTCTGGTGATCTTCCCGCCCGACCTCACGGGGGCGGAGATGGCGCTGATCACGATCAACCACATCGCGCTCGAGCTCGTGATCTACGGTGCCCTCGCGCACTTCCTCGCCCGCCCGGCGATCCGCGCCCGCTACCTCGCCGCCAAGCCGTCGCTGATGCGCGCGATGGCGCTGGTGCTCGGCGGGCTCGGCATCCGCCTGCTGGTCGCGCCGTGACGGCGGCCTGCGAACCTGCGGCATGCCGCGTCCCACCCGCCCTGCCCTGATCCACGGAGGCCCCATGTCCGACCCGCTCCCGCACGAGAAGGGGTTCCACATCTCCTGGGACCAGATCCACCGCGACAGCCGCGCGCTCGCCTGGCGGCTGACCGGCCGCGCGCCCGAGGGCGGCTGGCGCGCGATCGTCGCCATCACGCGTGGCGGCATGGCGCCCGCGATGATCGTGGCGCGCGAGCTCGACATCCGCCTCGTCGACACGATCTCGATCAAGTCCTACGACCACCAGTCGCAGGGCGAGGCGCAGGTCCTCTCGCGGCCCGATGCCGACGTGATGCGCGACGGCGAGGGCGTGCTGGTGATCGACGACCTCGTCGACAGCGGCAAGACGCTGGAGGTGGTCCGCGCGCTCTACCCGCGGGCGCATTTCGCCACCGTCTACGCCAAGCCCAAGGGCGAGCCGATGGTCGACACGTTCATCACCGGCGTGAGCCAGGACACCTGGATCTTCTTCCCGTGGGACATGGCGCTGCAATACGTGCAGCCCTATCGCGGCACCGACTGATGGCCGAGCCGGACCTCGAGGTGGACGCGACCGGGCTCCTCTGCCCGCTCCCGGTCCTGCGGCTTCGCAAGCGGATGGGGCCGCTGCCGACGGGCGCGCTCGTGCGGCTGCTGGCGGACGACCCGGCGGCGCATGTCGACGTGCCGCATTTCTGCGCGGAGGCCGGGCACGCGTTCCTCGGCGCCGAGGGCACGGCGTTCCTCGTGCGCAAGGGCTAGGCGCCTATTCGGCGGCGAACCGCGTCGCCTCCGGCCCGCCCGCGCGGATCTCGACCAGCAGCGCCTCGCGCCGCTTCGCCGCCGCCCGCGCGTTCGCGTCCTTGACCGGCCCGAAGCCGCGGATCGCGAGCGGCAGCGCGGCCAGCTCGATCACCGCCTCGCGCGTCGCGTCGGTCAGGAGCGGGATCGCCTCGTCGAGGTCGCGCTCGTACTCGCGCGATCAGCGCGCGCTCCATCCGGCGCTCGGCGGTGCGCCCGAACGGATCGAACGCGGTGCCGCGCAGGCCCTTCATCCGCGCGAGCCACGGATAGACGCGCTCGATCCACGCCCCGAACGCGCGCTTGGCGGGTCGCCCGTCCGGGCCTTCCTTCGACAGGACCGGCGGCGCGAGATGGTAGGTCAGCTTCAGGTCGCCGTCGAACGCCGCGCGCGCCTTCTCGCGCGTCGAGGTCAGGAGCCGCGCAACCTCGTACTCGTCCTTGTAGGCCAGCAGCTTGTGGTAGCCCTTCGCCACCGCATCCCGCAGCGCCGGGTCGGCCACCGCGCGCACCCGCGCCTCGTAGCGGCGAGCGTAGGCGGCCGACTGGTAGTCCGTCAGGTGGGCGACGCGCGCCGCGATCACCGCTTCCGGCCCGTCGGGCAGCGCTACCACGCCCCGCGTCAGCACCGCCGCCGCCGCCTCGGGCTCGGCCACAGCCCAGCGGCCGAGCTCGAAGGCCCGCTGGTTGCCCTCCACCGCCGCGCCGTTGAGCTCGATCGCCCGCATCAACGCCTCGCGCGAGAGCGGGACCAGCCCCCGCTGCCACGCCGCGCCGAGGATCATCGTGTTCGAGAAGATCGTGTCGCCCAGGAGCGTCTCGGCCAGCGCGGAGGCGTCGAAAAGCGTCAGCCGGTCGCGCAGCCGCGCCTGCAGCGACAGCGCCAGCCGGTCGGCGGGCAGCACGAAGTCGGCGTTGCCGGTAAAGTCGCCGGTGACGATCTCGTGGCTGTTGACCACCGCGCCCGTCCGGCCCGCGGCCGTGAGCGCGAGCGTCTTGGCGTCGGCGCTGACGACGAGGTCGCCGCCGATCAGCGCGTCGGCCTCGCCCAGCGCCACGCGGATGGCCGAGATGTCCCCGGGCCGCTCCGCGATCCGGCAGTGCAGCGCCACCGCCCCGCCCTTCTGCGCGAGCCCCGCCATCTCCATCAGCCCCGCGCCGCGCCCGTCGAGATGCGCAGCCATCGCCATCACCGCCCCGATGGTCACGACGCCGGTGCCGCCGACCCCGGTGACGACGGTGTTCCAGGTCCCGTCGATGGCCGGCAGCGCGGGCTCGGGGAGGTCGCCGATCTCCACCTGCGCGGTCGCGGACTTCCTGAGCGTGCCGCCCTCCACGGAGACGAAGGAGGGACAGAACCCCTTCACGCAGGAGAAGTCCTTGTTGCACGACGACTGGTCGATCGCGCGCTTCGTGCCGAACGCCGTCTCGACGGGCACGAGCGACACGCAGTTCGACTGCACGCCGCAATCGCCGCAGCCCTCGCAGACGTCGGTGTTGATGAAGATGCGCCGGTCGGGGTCGGGGAACGTCCCGCGCTTGCGGCGCCGGCGCTTCTCGGCCGCGCATGTCTGGACGTAGAGGATGGCCGAGACGCCCTCCACCTCGCGCATCCGCTCCTGCACCATCCCGAGCTCGTCGCGCTCGTGCCAGTCGAGCCCCGCCGGGAAGCGCGACTGGTCCACCTCCTCCTTGGGGTCGTGGACGACGGCGATGGTCTTGACGCCCATCGCCACCAGCTCGCGGGCGATCTGCTCGGGGGCGAGGTCGCCCTCGTTGTGCTGCCCGCCGGTCATCGCGACGGCGTCGTTGTAGAGGATCTTGTAGGTGATGGTCGTCCCGGCGGCGAGCGCGGCCCGGATCGCGAGGATGCCCGAGTGGTTGTAGGTGCCCTCGCCGAGGTTCTGGAACACGTGGCGGCGGGTGGAGAACAGCGACTCGCCCACCCAGTTCACGCCCTCGGCCCCCATGTGGGTGTAGCCCTCCGTCGAGCGGTCCATCCAGAGCGCCATGACGTGGCAGCCGATGCCCGCGCCCGCGCGCGAGCCGTCGGGAACCTTGGTCGAGGTGTTGTGCGGGCAGCCCGAGCAGAACCAGGGCGTCCGGCGCGCGATGTCGGGCGCGTTGTCGGCGCGGCGCGCCTCGGCGATCCGCGCGAGCCCGGCCTCGATCCGGTCGGTCCCGCGTCCCTCCTCCTTCAGCACCCGGCCGAGCTTCGCGGCGATATCGGTCGGGTCGAGCGCGTAGGCCTGCGGGAAGAGCCGCGCGCCCTTCCCGTCCACGTAGCCGTAGACCCGGCGGCCGCGACGGTCGGCGAAGATCGCCTCCTTGACCTGCACCTCGATCAGCTTGCGCTTCTCCTCGACGCACACGATCAGGTCGAGCCCGTCCGCCCAGTCGCGAAGCCCCTCCATGTCGAGCGGCCAGGTCTGTCCGACCTTGTAGGTCGTGATCCCGAGCCGCTCGCATTCCGCCGCGTCGAGCCCCAGCAGCCCCATCGCGTGCACGAGGTCGAGCCAGTTCTTGCCGGCGGCCACGAACCCGATCCTCGCGCCCGGGCTTGCCGTGCATCCGCCGTCCATGCCGTTCGCACGGCTGAACGCCTCCGCGGCCCAGCGCTTGTAGCCCAGCAGCCGCTCCTCCTGCGGGATCCAGTGGTCGTTCAGGCGGATGTTGAGCCCGTCGGGCGGCAGCGCGAAGTCGGGCGTCACGAACGCCATCCGGTCGGGCCGTCCGTCGACCACGGAGGTGACTTCCACCGTGTCCTTCATCGTCTTGAGCCCCACCCAGACGCCCGCATAGCGCGAAAGCGCCCAGCCGTAGAGGCCGAAGTCGAGGATCTCCTGCACGCCCGCGGGCGACAGGACGGGCATGTGCACGTCGACGAGCGCCCAGTCGGACTGGTGGCAGGTCGTGGACGACTCGCCCGTATGGTCGTCGCCCATCGCCATCAGCACGCCGCCGTGGCGCGAGGTGCCGGCCATGTTGGCGTGCCGCATCGCGTCGCCCGAGCGGTCCACCCCCGGCCCCTTGCCGTACCACAGCCCGAACACCCCGTCGAAACGCCCCTCCCCGCGAAGCTCCGCCTGCTGGCTGCCCCAGATCGCCGTCGCGGCGAGGTCCTCGTTAAGCCCCGGCTTGAACGTCACGTCGTTCGCCTCGAGCACCTTGCGGGCGCGCGCCATCGTCACGTCCACCGCGCCAAGCGGGGAGCCGCGATAGCCGGTGCAGAACCCGGCCGTATCCAGCCCCGCGCGCCGGTCGCGCTCCTTCTGCATCAGCATGAGGCGGACGAGCGCCTGCGTCCCGTTCAGCAGCACCTCCCCGCGGTCGAGGTCGAAGCGGTCGGACAGCGAAACGTCATGGCGCATGATGGTCTCCCTCGGGCCGGTATATAGGTCACTCGTGCTGACCCATAAAGGGTTTTCTCGGACGCCTTCCGGGTTCGACTTTCGCCGCGGTGCGGCATAGAACGGCTCGAGCAGCGGGAGAGCGCGGATGGACTGGGACAAGCTTCGCATCTTCCACGCCGTCGCCGATGCGGGCTCGCTCACGCATGCGGGCGAGACCCTGCACCTGTCGCAATCCGCCGTCAGCCGGCAGATCCGCGCGCTCGAGGACGGGCTCGGGACAACGCTCTTCCACCGCCACGCCCGCGGCCTGATCCTGACCGAGCAGGGCGAGCTCCTGTTCGACGCGACGCAGGCGATGACCAGGCGCCTCGACACCGCCTCCGCGCGCATCCGCGACAGCGAGGAGGAGGTGTTCGGCAACCTGCGCGTCACCACCACGATCGGGTTCGGCTCGATCTGGCTCGCGCCGCGCCTGCCCAAGCTCTACGCCAAGTATCCCGATCTGAGCCTCGACCTGATGCTCGAGGAGCGCGTGCTGGACCTGCCGATGCGGGAGGCCGACGTGGCGATCCGCATGAAGGAGCCGAGCCAGGCCGACCTCGTGCGCAAGCGGCTGATGGACATCCGCATGCAGCTCTTCGCCTCGCCGGCCTACGTCGAGGCCAACGGCACGCCGAAGTCGCTGCGCGAACTCGGCCGCCACCGCCTTATCTGCCAGTCGCTCGGCGTGACGCAGGTGACGGCGGGCGCGGTGCTGATCCGCGAGCTGATGACCCACGACATCGCGCGCACGCTGACGGTCAACAACTACTTCGGCGTCCTCCAGGGCGTGCTGTCGGACCTCGGGATCGGGGTGCTGCCCGACTACCTGCAGCACGACTTCCCGCAGCTCGTGCGCATCCTGCCGTCGGTGCAGTCCAACGAGGTGCCGGTGTTCCTGGCCTTCCCCGAGGAGCTGCGCGGGTCCAAGCGGATCGCGGCGTTCCGCGACTTCGTGGTCGAGGAGGTCGTGGCCTATCGTCGCTCGCGGCAGGGCGACGGCTGAGCCATTCGCGGACGGCATGGCGGCCATTCCGGATCGGCGCGGCCCCCTGCCTTGTCGCGCGCCGGGTCGCGGAATAATTCGGCACTCGAAGGACGCGTTCCCCGTGACCTTCTCCCTGTTGGACTGGCCGGGCCTCGCGCCCGGCCTCTTTTCTTCAGGCCGCCCCCGCCGCCTCCCGGATCCGGGCCACCATCGCGCGCACGCCGTTCGAGCGCTGCGACGACAGGTGCTCGTTCAGCCCCAGTCGGCCCAGCTCCGCGGCCGCGTCCACCCCGCCGACCTCGTCCGCGGGCAGCCCGGCATAGAGGTCGTGCAGCACCGCGATCAGCCCGCGCACGATCATCGCGTCGCTCTCGCCCGCGAAGTCGAACCGGCCTTCCTCGACCCGCGGGTGCAGCCAGACCTGGCTCGCGCAGCCGTCCACCTTGGTCGCGGGCACGCGCAGCGCCTCGTCGAGCGCGGGGAAGCCACGGCCCATGTCGATCACGTGCCGGTAGCGGTCCTCCCAGTCCTCGAGGAACGCGAACGTCTCGACCAGATCCTCGAACTTCGCCTGCGCCATGGGTGCCCTCCGTCGCCCTCGCAGGTAGGCCCAGCCCCGCCCCGGGTCCAGCCCGCTTGCCCCGGACCGGCCCGATGGGCTAGCCCCGCGGGGCAGCGACCCGGGGGGAACGGCATGGGCATGACGGCGCGGATCGCGGCGGTGGCGGCAGTCGCGGCGCTGGCCGGATGCGGCATCGGTCAGAGCCGCCTGAACCCGTTCAACTGGTTCGGCGGGTCGCGCGAGGTGCCGGTCGAGACGGTCGCCGCGCGCGCCCAGGATGCCCGCCCCGTGGTCGACCAGGTCGTCTCGCTCGAGATCGCGCCGACGCGCTCGGGGGCCATCGTCTCCGCCGTGGGCCTGCCGCCGGTGCAGGGGTTCTGGGAGGCCGACCTCGTGCGCGCGCCCTCCGACGACCCCGGCGTGCTGGTGCTCGACTTCCGCATCCTGCCGCCGCCGGTCGCGACCCGCGTGGGCACGCAGCCCTCGCGCGAGGTGCTCGCGGGCCTCGTCCTGTCGACGCAGGACCTCGCCCCCTACCGCACCATCGTCGTGCGCGGCGTCCGCAACGCCCGTTCGGTCGCGCGGCGCTAGGCCCGCGCGTTCGCGAGCGCCGTGCCCTCGGCCAGCGCGCCGAGCTTGGCGTAGGCGATCTCCGGATCCACCGCGCCGAAGCCCGCGAAGGTGCCGAACCCGCAATCGGCCGAGGCGATCACGCGGTCCGGCCCGACGATCGCGGCGAACCGCCCGAGCCGCTCGGCCACCACCTCGGGATGCTCGACGAAGTTCGACGTCGAATCGATCACGCCGGGCACCAGCACCTTGTCGTCGGGGATCTCGGCCGCGCGGTCGCGGAACACCTGCCATTCGTGCGCGTGACGCGGGTTGGACGTCTCGAAGAGGAGCTGCGACGCGTTCACCGACAGGAAGGTCGCGAAGACCGTGTCCATCGGGATGTCGCAGACATGCGGCCCCTCGTAGTTGCCCCAGCAGATGTGGACGCGGATGCGGGTCGGGTCCAGGCCCGCCACGGCGGCGTTGAGCGCCTCGACATGGCTCGCCGCGATCCGCAGGAACTCCGCGTCCGAGAGGTCCGCGAACAGCATGTGCCGCGACAGCGCGAGGTCCGGGCAGTCGAGCTGCAGGTAGAGCCCCGCCTCCACGATCGTCCGGTACTCGTCGCGCATCGCGTCCGAGAGCGCGGCGAGGTAGGCATCGCGCGTCGCGTAGTGCTCGTTCTGCAGGAACAGCGAGATCACGCCGGGCGAGGCCGCGTTCATGAACCCCTCGGCGGCGCCGTGCTCGGCCATCGCGGCCTTGAGGTTGGCGATGTCGGTCTGCAGCTCGCCCTGCCCCTTCGAGCGGACCTCGCCCGTGCACATCGGACGCGCGTAGGTCGGCGTGCCTCCGTCCTTCGCGAGCCGCTGCAGGAAGGTCGGGAACATCTTGAGGTCGGCGGGCGCGTTCCGCGGCCCGTCGCCCGAGAACCCCGTGTAGCGGTCCTTCACGTAGGTCGCGTAGCTTATCTTCGACGTCTCCCCGTCCGAGACGATGCCCATTCCCGCCTCGACCTGCCGCTTCACCGTGGCCGAGCAGGCCGCGCGCATCTGCGCGGCGAAGGCGTCCGGGTCATGGGCCTCGCCCCGCTCGCGCGCGAAGAGCATGTCGGCGGTGTCCTGGCTGCGCGGCAGCGAGCCGACATGGGTGACGCGGATGGGCACGGGCGGGCCTCCTCGGCTGGGGTCCGGCGCGGGGTGCCACGATCACGGCGCGGAGGGCAAGCGGCGGGAAGCGAGGACGGAGTGGCGGTCGCAGCCGGGATCCTCGGGGGCGAAGGCGGTCACCTCCATGCCCAGCCCCTCGGGGCAGACGGCATAGCCCGCGAGCGACAGGGAGGCGTGGTAGATCGGCCGCTCGCGGCCTTCGGCGCCCACGTGACCGACGGCCTCGCCCGCGCGCGGGCCGACCGTCGCGAGGAGCCGCCCGCCCGGCGAAGGTGGGCGGCGATCCGGGCGAGGGTCAGGCGCTGCGCGTCCGGGTCGAGGTGGAACAGGCTGTCCCAGACGATCACCGCATCGAAGGGTCGACCGAAGTCGAGCATCCGCGCGTCCGCGAGGACCAACGCTAACCCCGGCGGCCTCGACCGCGCGCGGTCGAGCGTCGCGGCCGAGGCGTCGACGCCCGTCACCGCCTGACTCCTCGCGGCCAGCCACGCGGCGATCGGCGCCCCGGTCCCTAGGCCAGTTTGAGCACGTCCGCGCCGCGAGCGAGGCCGTCGAACCCAAGGCGCAGCCGGCCCTTTCCGAAGAGCGTCCGATCCCGGCCGGCCGCGCCGTCGGGATCGAGATCAATCGACGCGTCGTCCTCCGGCCTCACACTCCGCGTCCGGCGTCACGCCCCCTGCGCGAGGGCCTGCGCGAACCGCTCGAGCATCCCGTCCCAGCCCTCGCCCGACCTGCGCCTCCGTCGGACCCTCGCCGGTCACGACCATCTGGCTCGTCCCGGTGAAGGTGCAGCCGCCGCCCGGGCGGTCCACGACCTCGAACGTGTTCTGCATCGTCATCGTCGTGACCCCGCCGAACGCGCCCCAACCCTGCACCACGCCGAGGCCCGGCCGCAGGATGCGGATCGTGTCGAACATCCGGCCGACCTCCGTCCCGGCGGGCGCCACGACGACCTCGCCGGTCTCGCCCTCGCGCGTGGCGACCGTCGCGTGCGACATCCCCGACCCCTCGGGCGTCTCGAACCGCGCGCGTATCGCAGGGTCCATCCATGCCGCGAAGACCGCGTCCGCGTCGCGGTCGAAGTCGCGCGTCCGCACGACCGTGAAATGCTCCGCCATCCCGCTCACTCCCGCGCCAGGTGGATCTGCTTCCAGATCGCCGTCTCGTCGAACAGCGTCCATTCGCGTCGCAGCCCCCACGGCCCGAACTCCGCGTGCGTCATGCCCAGCACGTAGACCATCGCGCCCGTCGGCGTGCCGAAGCGGCCCCAGCCGGTGTGCCGCCCCCAGAGCGACCAGCGCACCGCGGCGCGCGGCGGCATCATCGGGTCCTCGCGCCCCATCACGTGCTCGAGCCGGAACTCCGCGTCCGGGAAGGCGGCGCGCAGGGCCATCCAGAACCGGTCCACGTCGCCGTGCCCGTGGCCCCACGACGCGCCGGGATATTCGAGCTGGCAGGCCCGGTCGTAGGCCTCGGGGATCACCCGCAGGTCGGCCCGCATGATCCGCGCCAGAAGCTCGGCCAGCCGCTGCCCCCACTCGTCGTCGTTTCCGCGCCCCCCGTAGGGGCCGATCCGGTCGGTCTCGGGCGTGAGCGGGCGGACGCAGGCCGCGGGCCCGCCCTCGCGCGCGATCAGGTCGGCGGCGAAGGCCTCGGGCGTCCAGCCCATCTGCCGCACGATCGCGCCCTGGTCGCGGATCAGCCACTCGTCGTCCACCCGGCCGCCCTCGACGTGGCAATCGGCGAGGATGCGGTACTTGAGAACCTTGCCCGTCGCGGGGCCGTACATGCCGTCGCCCGAATGCGTCGCCCGACAGAGCAGCCGGTGCGACGACAGCAGCCCGTGCGCCGCGTCCTCGAGCCAGATCACGTCCTCGCCCAGCAGCGTGCGGTCGGGAAACTCGGCGAGCGTCGCCATCGTCGCGCCGATCACGCCCGCGTTGCCGACCACGACCGAGGCGGGCGAGCGCACCACGATCTCGGGCGCGTAGTAGTCGTGGAGCGACGAGATGCCCCGGTCCTCCCAGATCTCCTTGGTGATGCCGATGATGTAGCCGGGGAAGTCCGCCCAGCGATCCATGTAGCCCGTCACCGAATCGATCCTCCCGCCCGTTGCGCCGGGCGCTCCATAGCCGGTCCGGGCCCCCGGAGGCGATGCCGGGCGCGGCGCGACCGGCCAGAAGCGCGCTCAGCCCGCCGTCCAGCCGCCGTCCACGAGGATCGACGTGCCCGTCACCATCGCCGACGCGTCGCAGGCGAGGAACAGCACGGCGCCCATCACGTCCTCCACCTCCGCCACGCGCGGCAGCTTGATCTTCTCCTCGATCCACGCGCGCCTGGCGGGGTCGGCGAAGGTCGCGGCGGTGAGCGGCGTGCGCACGAAGGTCGGGCAGACCGTGTTGACCCGCACGCCGCGCGGCCCCCACTCGATCGCCATCGCCTTCGTCATGCCCTCCACGCCCCACTTGGTCGCGCAGTAGACCGCCCGGTCGATGCCGCCGACATGGCCCATCTGGCTCGAGACCTGCACGATCGAGCCGGGCCCCGACATCCCCGCCGCGACCTTCTGCGCCAGGAAGTAGGCCGCGCGCAGGTTCAGCCCGACCGCCGCGTCGAAATCCTCGGGCGTCGTGTCGGCGGCCGGGCCGTGGCGCGCGAGCCCCGCCGAGTTGACCATCACGTCGAACGGCGCGCGTTCGGCGAGGAACGCGTCCACCGCGCCCAGGTCGCCCACGTCGAGCGCCGCGCCCTCGGCCGCGTGGCCCGCGTCGCGCAGCGCCGCCACCGCCGCCTCCACCGCCTCCGCCCCGCGCGCGGCGATCGTGACGTGCGCGCCCGCCTCGGCCAGCGCGGCGGCGCAGCCCAGCCCGATCCCGCGCGAGCCGCCGGGCACGAAGGCGCGGCGACCATCGAGGCGGAAGGACGGCGTGCGGGGCAGGTCCATGGCGGGGGCTCCTCGGACTCGGTTCGCGGGCAGCGAGACATGGCCGCGCGCGCGCTGGCAACCCCCGCCGGCCCGTTGCGCAGCGCCGCGCGCCGGGGCACGACGGCGTCGGGGCGAGAGCGGAGGGCCGGGGCGGATGGCGAAGGCGGGCGAGATCCTCGACGCGCTGGCCGAGATGGCGGAGGATCGCGAGCGGGTCGGCGCCGGCCCAGTCCTCGAGCGGGTCGGAAAACGCGGCGCGGGCGCGCTCCTGATGCTGCCCGCCGCGCTCGAGCTGACGCCGGTGGGCGCGGTGCCCGGCGTGCCGACGCTGCTCGCGGCGACGATCCTGCTGCTCGCGGTCCAGATCCTGATCGGGCGCGACCGGATGTGGCTGCCGGGATGGCTCCGCCGTCGCGAGGTCTCGTCCGAGCGGGTCCGGGCGGCCGTGCGGGTGCTGCGCCCCGCCGCGGACTGGTCCGACCGGCATCTGGGTCAGCATCTCCGCATGCTCGTCGACCCGCCCGCCGACCGGATCGCGGCGGTGGCGGTGGTCGCGCTGTGCTTCACCGTGCCGCCGCTCGAGCTGATCCCGCTCGCCTCGACGCTGCCGATGGGGACGGTGGTGATCTTCGGGCTCGCGATCCTGACGCGCGACGGGCGGGTGATGGCGGTCGGCCTGGATCGCGCTCGCCGCGGCGCTCGCGGGCGTGATCGCGCTCTGGCCCTAGGGCAGCGAGCTGCCGCATCCGCGCCATCACGTCCACGCCGAGCTGGTCCCAGACGTGGAGCAGGTCCACGAGCACCCAGTTCTCGCGGATCAGGTCGCCCTCGACGCGCCAGAAGTCGAGCGAGCGCATCTCGATCGCCTGCCCCGCCCCCGCGATCCCGAGCCAGCCGCCGCCCGAGACGGTCATCGACATGCCGGGCCAGGCGGTGAAGCCCGACGTAGTCGCCGGCCGCGAAGAAATGGCCCCGGTCGACGTGGCCGCGCCGGTCGGGCATCGCGTCGAGGAACGGGATCTGGTGGTGGTCGCGGAAGCCGCGGATGCCCCGCGCCGTCGCCGATCCCGCCCGGCCCGTACCACGAGCAGCGCGGGTGCCAGGCGCGCGGCAGCTCCATCGCCGCCTCGCCCTGCGGCGACAGGTGCAGCCGGTCGAGCATGTCGCCCACGACCTTCAGCGCGTGCGCGCCGTCGCCCGCGGGCTCGAGCCCGTCCTGCGTCATCGGCGCGGGGACGAGGCCGGTCCGCCCGAGCGCGGGCCCCATCGGCCAGACCCCGGCCTGCATCATCAGGTCGGGCAGGTCCCAGATCGCCTGCACCTCCACCGCCACGCCGTCCTCGATGCGGAAGAACTCCGCGAAGCGCAGGAACGCGAGCCGCCCGGTCGCGGGAATGCCCATGAACGGCCCCGAGGCGCGGCCCGCGTAATGCCCCGCCTGCCCGCGCCAGACGTGACCGTGCCCGTCGGTGCCGGTGATCGAGATGTCGACGCGCCGCTCGACGTCGGGCCATGCCGCCCAGAGCGGCCCGAGCGCGGCGCCCACGAAGCCTTCCGGCCCGGTCGAGGAGCCGATCGGATGGCACAGGTGGACCGGCGCATCCGGGGCGATGGCGGCGCCGATGGCGGCCTCCATCGCGGCGGCGTCGCAGTCGGAGAGGATGTCGAGCATGGGCGGCCTCGGGTTGGATTTGCCGCGCCCTAGCGCCCCGTCCCGGCGAGCGCCAGCACCTCGCCCACCTCGCGCTCGATCAGCCGCAGGCAGGCGGGCGAGGAGAAGCGGTGATCCTCACCCGCCACCAGCGTCAGCCGCGCGTCCGGGGCCTCGAGATGGTCGAGCAGCCGCAGCGCCGTCGCCGTCGGCACGGCCGCGTCGGCGGTCCCCTGCAGCATCCGCACCGGCACGGCGAGGCGCAGCGGGTCGCGCAGGACGAGGTGCCGCCGCCCGTCCTCGATCAGCCGCATCGTCACGCGGTAGGGCTCGCCGTAATCCGACGGCAGGTCGAGCGCGCCGCCGGTCTCGAGCGCCGCCCGCTGGTCCGCGTCGAAGCCCGCCCAGAACCCGTCCTCGGTGAAGTCCGGCGCCGCGGCGATGGTGACGAGGCCCGCGACGCGCTCCGGCCTCGCGCGCGCGACCAAGAGCGCGATCCAGCCGCCCATCGACGAGCCCACAAGCACCTGCGGGCCCTCGGTCGCGGCCTCGATCACCGCAAGCGCGTCGCGGGTCCAGGCGCCGACCGTACCGTCCTCGAACGCGCCGCCCGAGGCGCCGTGGCCCCCATAGTCGAGCCGCAGGAACGCACGCCCGTCGGCGCGGCACCATTCCTCGAGCGCGAGCGCCTTGGTGCCGGTCATGTCGGAGCGGTAGCCGCCGAGGAACACCACCCCCGGCCCGCGCCCGGCCGTGGCCTCGTAGGCCAGACGGACCCCGTCGCGCTCGATCGTCGGCATGGCCGCGTCCTCCTCGCCGCACCCGCTAGCGCATCGCGGCGGGGCGGACAAACCGCCGCAGGGATCCCGCGCCCGCCCCGCGCGTTGGGCCAAGACGGAGGAGACATCCCATGAACGACCGCGACGCCCCCCAGCAGCCGATCCCCGAACGCCCCCACGCCCCCGGCCCCGAGGGCAAGGACGGCTACGGCGAGAGCGCCGCCGAGAAGAAGCCCGAAGGCGGCAAGACGAAGTACGACCAGCCCGCCGTCGGCGCCGAGGACTTCGCCATCGACGAGGACCGCGACAAGGCGATCCGCGGGAACGAGGCGCCGAAGGAGTAGGTCGGACGGTTCGGGACGACTTCCGCGCCCGTCGCGCTGCGAGGCGATGCGCCGATGCCGGCCGCCGTTCGCGTTGCGCGTCGAAGCGTCCGACCTGCGCCAGCGACGCCGCTTCCGGCGGGTCCAGAAAGACACGACGGCGCCTGTCTCGTCAGACGCGCCACGGTGGCCCGTCCGGACGGCGACGATCCAAGCCATCCGTGCTGCGGGATCGGTCAGAGTGTGCCGCAGGACAGCGCGTCGACGCTCGACCGTCGGTGGAGGCCGTTCGTTCGCGGGCGGCGTTCGACGACGAGACGCGCGCGATGCGCTTCGACGGCGACCGAAGCGGGCCTGGCAGAACACAGTGGGCAGTCAGGGTGGGTCCGGCGACGGATCGACGGGCGCGATGGACCCTTCGACCGGCCGCCAGGCTCCCGTCCCTCGGCCCAGCGGACGTCCCTAACCGTCCCCCTGATCGCCTTCCGTCCGGCCACGGAACCCCCGCGCGACGACGAACTTCTCGGAGCTGTCCGACCGGCTCGCCCCGGGCTTCACGTTCGCGACGCTCTCGAAACGGCGCTTGAGCTCGGCCTGCAGCCCCCCCTCCGCGCCCCCCGCGAGCACCTTGGCCACGAAGGTCCCGCCGGGCGTGAGCACGTCGAAGGCCAGCTCCGCGGCCGCCTCGCAGAGCGCGATGATGCGCAGGTGGTCGGTCTGCCGGTGGCCCGAGGACGAGGCGGCCATGTCCGACAGCACCACGTCCGCCTCGCCGTCGAGCCAGCCGCGCACGATCCCGTCGGCTCCGTCGGCGAGGAAATCGAGCACGTGGATCTCCGCGCCCGGCACCGCGTCGACCTCCTGCAGGTCGAGCCCGATCAGCCGACCGACCGGCTTGCCCGGCCGCGACCCGTCCGCGTTGATCCGGGGCGCGGCGACCTGCAACCAGCCGCCCGGCGCGCAGCCGAGGTCCACCACGCGCGCGCCGGGCACGAGGAAGCGGAAGCGGTCGTCGAGCTCCATGATCTTGAACGCCGCGCGACCCCGGAACCCCTCCGCGCGCGCGCGGGCGACGTAGGGGTCGTTGAGCTGCCGCTCGAGCCAGAGCTTCGAGGAGAGCTTGCGGCCGCGCGCCGTCTTCACCTTGACCGTCAGGTCGCGGTAGCCCCGGCCGGACGGGTTGCGGGGCGGGGGCTTGGCCATGCGATCGGTCATAGGCGCTCGCGCGGGCCGAGGCCAGCGGCCGGGGGTCGACCGTCCGTCACCCTCCTCCGGCACGACGACGCAGCCTCAGAGCGGCCCGTCGTCGAGCACCCCGTCCGCCGACATCTGCGCGTAGAGCAGCCCCTCGCGCAGCCCCCGGTCGGCGACCGAGAGCCGGTCGGTCGGCCAGACCCGCAGCAACGCCTGCAGGATCGCCGCCCCCGACATGATGAGCGCGTGGCGGTCGCGCCCGATACGCGGATCGAGGCGCCGCCCCTCCGGCCCCATCTCGAGATAGGAGCGGATCACGCGGTCGATCTGCTGCGTCGTCATCCGCAGGCCGTCGACCTTGTTGCGATCGTAGCGGCGCAGCCCGAGATGCGTCGCGGCGACGGTCGTGACGGTTCCCGACGTGCCGACGATCTGGAAGCCGGGATCGCTGTCGCCCGCCGCGTCGGCGTAGGGCGAGAACGCCGCCAGGCATTCCTCGAAGTGCCACGACATCAGCGCGAACCGCGCGGCGTCGTCGGTCACGTCGCGGAACTGGTCCTTGAGCGTCGCGACGCCCAGCGGGATCGAGATCCAGTCGACCACCTTCGCGCGCGGGAACGGGTCGGCCGCGGAGCCCTCGAAGCCCGCATGGAGCCGCATGATCGCGCGCGCGCGGTCGTGGCGCGGCACGCGGGTCAGGTCGATCCAGACGAGCTCGGTCGACCCGCCGCCGATGTCGACGACGAGAAGCTGCTCGGCCTTGGCCGACACCAGCGGCGCGCAGGAGACGACGGCGAGCCGCGCCTCCTCCTCGGGCTCGATGATCTCGAGCGGCAGCTCGGTCTCGCGGTGCACGAGCGCGATGAACTCGGCGGCGTTGCTGGCGCGGCGGCAGGCTTCGGTCGCGACCAGCCGCATCCGGCTGACCTCGTGCATCTCGAGCTTGCGGCGGCAGATCTTGAGCGCGCCGATCGTGCGCGCCATCGAGGCGCGCGAGAGCCGCCCCGACGCCTCGAGCCCGTTGCCGAGCTGCACCGACTTCGAGAAGCTGTCGACGACGTGGAGCTGGCTGCCCTTGGGCTGCGCGATCAGCATCCGGCACGAATTGGTCCCGAGGTCGAGCGCGGCGTAGAGCTGGGCCGGGTCGGGCCTCGGAGCCGCGCGCATGGGCCGCGCGCGGGCGGGACCGGGTGCCCCCGCCGCGTCGGCCGTGTCGTCGGGTGGCATCGTGTCCTCCGGGGAAGCTTTGACCTACATTAGTCATTCCGGGGAGGTCGGGACAAGGTCGGTGACCGCGGCCATCCGTGTCGCCCAGCGTCGGGGCCGCGTCGATATCGGGCCGCGACGGCGCCCGGCCGGGCGCTAGGTGCGGCGGGAAGCAGCGGGAGAGGCGCATGACGCGGATCACGGTCGTCTACTGGCGGGACATCCCGGCGCAGGTCATCGCCGGGGCGGGCCGCCGCGCGGCGAAGGTCCAGCTTCCCGAACGCTTCGAGCAGGCCATCGACCGCGCCGCGATGCGCTCGGGCGCGAAGGACGGCGACGCCTACCTCGCCGAATGGCGCCGCGTGGCCGAGGACGAGGTCGAGGGCGAGGACCGCGCCGTGGCCGAGGCCCGCGCCGCCGCGCTCGACGCCGAATGGACGCGCGAGCGGCTGCAGGCCGCGGCGCTCGCGGGCGGGACCGAGGCGTGAGCGTCCTGGGACTGCGCCGCGCGGCCCCCGCCCTCGCCCCCGCCGCGCCCCTCGCGCCGTTCCTGCGCGGCGCGTCGATCGAGGTGATGCCGCGCACGGCCGCCAAGGTCGACGACTTCGCGGCGATCCTGCCCGCGGGCACGCGCGTCTACGTCGCCCACATCGCGGGCACGCCGATCGAGGACATGGTCGCCACCGCCGCCCGGTTGCGCGCCGAGGGCATGGAGCCGATGCCGCATTTCCCCGCCCGGATCGTCGCCGACCGCACGACGCTCCGAGACTGGATCGCGCGCTACCGCGGCGAGGCGGACGTGCGGCAGGCGCTGGTGCTCGCGGGCGGCGTGCCCGAAGCGGTGGGCGAGTACGAGACCTCGATGGACCTGCTCGGCTCGGGCGCGTTCGACGGGTTCGAGCGTCTCCACGTCGCGGGCCACCCCGAGGGCAACCGCGACATCGACCCCGACGGGGGGACGCGCGGCGTCTCCGACGCGCTCGAATGGAAGCGGCGATTCGCGGAGCGGACCGACGCGACGATGGCGCTCGCCACGCAGTTCGCCTTCGAGGCGGCGCCGGTGATCGAGTGGGCCGAGGCGATCCGTGCGGCGGGCGTGGACCTGCCGGTGCATGTCGGCATCGCGGGCCCGGCCAGGCTGCAGACGCTCATCAAGTTCGCCGTCGCCTGCGGCGTCGGCCCCTCGCTGCGGGTGCTCCAGCGGCGCGCGATGGACGTGACCAAGCTGCTGCTGCCCTACGAGCCGACCGAGGTGGTCGCCGCGCTCGCCGCGCACAAGGCCGCGCGCCCGGACTTCGCGGTGGAGGCGGTCCACGTCTTCCCGCTGGGCGGGATCGGCGCGTCGGCCGACTGGCTGCGCGTTCACGCGAAGGATGAGGAATGACCCGCACGGTACTGGAATCGAAGACGAAGACGGTGGTGATAGGCTTCGACGAGCCGTTCTGCGTGATCGGTGAGCGGATCAACCCGACGGGCCGCCGGAAGCTCGCCGCCGAGCTCGAGATGGACGACTTCTCGACCGTCGAGCGCGACGCGATCGAGCAGGTCGCCTGCGGGGCGATGGTGCTCGACGTCAATTCGGGCGCGGTGTTCACGAACCGCATGGCCGAGGACAAGCGCTACGCCGACAACAACTTCGTCGAGCCCCCGCTGATGGAGGCGCTGATCAACCGGGTGCAGGCGCTCGTCGACGTGCCGCTGTGCATCGACTCGTCGGTCCCGGGCGCGCTCGAGCGTGGGCTCGAGGCCTGCGAGGGGCGGCCGCTCCTGAACTCGGTGACGGGCGAGGAGGAGCGCATGGCGCTCGTCCTGCCGCTGGTGAAGAAGTACGGGGTGCCGGTGGTCGCGATCTCCAACGACGACACCGGCATCTCGGAGGATCCCGACATCCGCTTCGCGGTGGCCCGGTCGATCGTCGAGCGGGCGGCCGACTTCGGCATCCCCGCGCACGACATCGTGGTCGACCCGCTGGTCATGCCGATCGGCGCGATGGCGACCGCGGGCAAACAGGTCTTCGCGCTCGTCCGCCGCCTGCGCGAGGAGCTCGGCGTGAACACGACCTGCGGCGCGTCCAACATCAGCTTCGGGCTGCCGAACCGGCACGGGGTCAACGCGGCGTTCCTGCCGATGGCGATCGGCGCGGGCATGACCTCCGCCATCATGAACCCCGTCCGCTCGGTCGAGATGGAGGCCATCCACGCGGCCAACATGCTGATGGACCACGACCCGAACGGCGGCACCTGGATCGGCTTCGCCCGCGTGCTCGACGCGGTCAGGGAAGGCGCGACCTTCGCCGAGGCCGCGCAGGCCGCCGCCGCATCGGGCGCGCGGTCGGGCGGACGGCGCGGGGGCCGCCGACGGGCGTGAGGGACGAGGCCGCCCCCGACGCGCCGAGCGACGCGGCGACCGCCGGGCCGATGGTGGTGTTCATGCCGTCGGGCAAGCGCGGCCGGGTGGCGGCGGGCACGCGGGTGCTCGACGCCGCGCGGAGCCTCGGCGTGGACCTCGACTCGGTCTGCGGCGGGCGCGGCATCTGCTCGCGCTGCCAGGTGGCGCCCGGCGAGGGCGCGTTCCCCAAGCTCGGCCTGACCGTCCGGGCGGACGCGCTGACGCCCGTGAACGCGGTCGAGCGGCGCTACGACGAGGTGCGCGGGCTCAAGCCCGGCCGTCGCCTCGGCTGCCAGGCCCGCGTGACGGGCGACGTGGTGCTCGACGTGCCACCCGAGAGCCAGGTCCACCGGCAGGTCGTGCGCAAGGCCGCCTCCGACCGCGCCATCGCGATGGACCCGGCGACGCGGCTGCACTTCGTGACCGTCGAGGAGCCGGACATGGACGCGCCCTCGGGCGACGCCGAGCGGCTGCTCGCGGCGCTGGCGGACCAGTGGGGCCTCGACGGCCTCGCCCTGCCGCTGCCGGTGCTGCGCGGGCTCCAGGGCGTGCTGCGCGCGGGGCGGTGGCAGGTCACGGTCGCCGTGAACCACGACGAGCGGCGCGTGGCGGCGGTCTATCCGGGGCTGCGCGAGGCGGCGGTGCTGGGGCTCGCGATCGACCTCGGCTCGACCACGATCGCGGCGCATCTGTGCGACCTCTCGACCGGCGCGGTGCTCGCCTCGGGCGGGGTGATGAATCCCCAGATCCGCTTCGGCGAAGACCTGATGAGCCGGGTCAGCCACTCGATGATGAACCCCGGCGGCGCGGCCGAGATGACGGCCGTCGTCCACGCGGCGCTCGACGCGCTGGCGGTTGACCTCGTGCGCGAGGCGGACGTGGCGGCGGGCGACGTGGTGGAGGCCACGATCGTCTGCAACCCGGTCATGCATCACCTCCTCCTCGGGATCGACCCGGTCGAGCTCGGGCAGTCGCCCTTCGCGCTCGCCGCCCAGGGCGCGCAGCGGCTGGCCTGCGCCGACGTCGGGCTGGCCGCCGTGGCGCCCGGCGCGCGCGCCTACCTCCTGCCGTGCATCGCGGGCCATGTCGGCGCCGACGCGGCCGCGGTCGCGCTCGCGCAGGCGCCCGACGAGGCCGACGCGCTGACGCTGATCGTGGACGTGGGCACCAACGCGGAGATCGTGCTGGGCGACCGCACGCGGCTGCTGGCCTGCTCCTCGCCCACCGGACCGGCCTTCGAGGGCGCGCAGATCAGCGCCGGGCAGCGCGCCGCGCCGGGCGCGATCGAGCGGGTGGCGATCGACCCCGCGACCTTCGAGCCGCGCATCCGGGTGATCGGCTGCGAGCTCTGGTCCGACGAGCCGGGCTTCGCCGAGGCCGTCGCGGGGACCGGCGTGACGGGCATCTGCGGCTCGGGGATCATCGAGGCGGTGGCCGAGATGCGGATGGCGGGCATCCTCGACGCGTCGGGCCTGATCGGGAGCGCGGCGCAGGTCGGGACGGCACGCTGCGAGGCGACGGGGCGGACGAACGCCTATCGTCTGTGGGAGGACGGCGACCGGCGCATCCGCGTCACGCAGGGCGACGTGCGCGCGATCCAGCTCGCGAAGTCGGCACTCCACGCGGGCGCCCGGCTCCTGATGGACGAGGCGGGGGTGGACGCGGTCGATCGGGTGACGCTCGCGGGCGCGTTCGGCGCGCACATCTCCCCCAGGCACGCGATGGTGCTCGGCATGATCCCCGACGTGCCGCTCGAGGCGGTCACGAGCGCGGGCAACGCGGCGGGGCACGGCGCGCGGATGGCGCTCTGCTCGATGGCCGCGCGCACCCATGTCGAGGCGCTGGTCGGGCGCATCCGCAAGGTCGAGACAGCGGTCGCGCCGCGCTTCCAGGAGCATTTCGTCGCCGCGAACGCCATCCCTCACGCGACCGAGCCCTACCCCCATGTCGGCCCTCTGCCCGACGTGTCGTGGAACGTCGCGGGCGAGGGCCGGCGGCGGCGGCGCTAGCCCAGCCGGATCACCTCCCCGCCCGCCGCCGCGGCGTCCGCCTCGTCATGCGTGACCAGCAGCACCGGGATGCCCGCCGCCCGCGCGCGCTCGAAGACGAGCGCCCGCATCCGCTCGCGCAGCGCCGCGTCGAGCTTGGAGAAGGGCTCGTCGAGCAGGAGCGCGCGCGGCCGCGACAGGAGCGTGCGCATCAGCGCCACGCGCGCGCCCTGCCCGCCCGACAGCGTCGCCGGATCGCGCCGCCCGGTGCCCGCGAGCCCGATCTCTCCCAGCGCCGCCTCGACCCGCTCCCGGCGCTCGGCGCGGCTGCCGCCGCGTGGCAGGCCGAAGGCGAGATTGGTCGCGACGTCGAGATGCGGGAACAGGAGCGGGTCCTGATAGAGGATGCCGACGCGCCTCGCCTCGGGCGGCAGGCCGCCGAGGTCGCGCCCGTCGAGAGTGACCCGACCGGTGACGGCGAAGCCCGGCGCGAGGTCGCCGATCACCACCGAGAGGAGCGTGGACTTGCCCGAGCCGGACGGCCCCATCAGCGTGGTGATCGCGCCGGGCGGGACGCGGGCGTCGACGCGCACGATCAACGCGCCGCCGCGCCGGACCTCGACCGCCTCGAGCGCGAGCCCCTCAGACATGCCGCATACCCGCGCGGCGGCGCCAGAGGATCGCCGGGATCGCGAGCGCCAGCGCGAACGGCAGCAGCGCCGCCGCCGCCTGCCCCAGCCCCCAGACCCCGATCGCGCGCCGGTCGCCGCCCGAGGCGAGCGCCACGGCCTCGGTCGCGAGCGTCGAGACCCGGCCGCCGCCGAGCAGGAGCGTGGGCAGGTACTGCCCCACCGACACCGCGACCCCGATCGCCGCCGCCACGAGGAGCGGGCCGGTCAGCATCGGCAGGCGGAGCCGCGCCAGGGTGCGGTTCGGCGACGCGCCGAGCCCCGCCGCGACCCGCGCGATCCGCGCGTCCCAGGCCCGCCACGGCCCGGCGAGCGACAGGAACGCGTAGGGCAGCACGAAGACGACGTGCGCGGCGAGCACCATCGGCCAGGACGGCGCGAAGCCGAGCGAGAGCGGCAGGCGCTGCAGCCCCGGCAGGAACGCCACCTGCGGCACGAGGAGGGGGAGGTAGAGGAGCCACAGCGCCCAGGTCCCGAGCCCGCCGCCATGTCGGTGCTCGGCTTCGAGGCAGCCGATCACGAGCGCGAGCGAGATCGCCGTCGCGGCGGCGGCGAGCGCGAGCGTGTCGCCCGCGGTGGCCAGCATCTCGGGCCCGAACCGCGTCCAGCTCCGGCCCGTCAGCGCGTCGGGAGCGAGCGCGGGGAACGACCAGCGCCCGGCGACCGACCAGAGCGCGAGCGCGGCGATCCCGCCCAGCACCGCCGCCGCCGAGGCCGTGCCGAGCGCGATCCCGGCCGTGCGCGCGGGCGCCTCGGGCAGCCCGCGTCCCGACGCGATCCAGGCGCGGCCCAGGCGGGCCACGATCCGCTCGCCCGCGAGCCAGAGCGCGAGGACGGCCAGCGTGGCCGCCAGCAGGATCGCGGCCCCGGCCGCGGCGACCGGGCGGAGCGCGAGGTCGGGATCGGTCATCCAGCGCGCGACCTGCACCGCCAGCGTCGAGGGCGTCGAGGGGCCGAGCACGATGGCCACGTCGACGTTGGTCATGCCGAAGACGAGCACGACCAGCACCGGCAGCCGGACCTGCGCGTGGACGGACGGGAATACCGCCTTGAGCCAGCCCGCGACGCGCCCCTGCCCGAGCGAGCGCGCGACGCGCAGGCGCGGGCCCGGCGCGGCCTGCGGGAAGCGCGGCGAGCATCATCAGCAGCAGGAACGGCACCTCCTTGGCGATCAGCCCGGCCGCGAGCGACAGGCCCCACGGATCGCCGAGGATCAGGAGGTCCGGCGGCGCGTCCCAGCCGAGCGCCAGCGCGGGCAGCCGCAGGATCCAGCCCGAGGGCGCGATCAGGAACGCCAGCCCGAGCGCGGCGGCGGCGTGGGGCACGGCGAGGAGCGGCGAGAGCGCGCGCTCGAGCCAGCGGAAGGCCCGCGTGCCGTGCCAGCCCGCGAGGATCGCCGTGGCGATGGCGAGCGCGCCCAGCGTCGAGAGCACGCCCGACAGGACCGAGGCGGCCAGCGCGCGCGGCAGGCCCGGCCAGGCCAGCGCCGCCGCCATCGGGTCCGCGCCGGGCGGGGCCCCGACGCCGATGGCCGGCAGCACCGTCCCCGCGAGCCCGACCGCCACGGGCAGCGCGAGCATCGCCGCCGTCAGGAGGGGCAGCGTTCGGAGCACGGGGCGGC
>CAVSOF010000014.1:0-40925 GCA_963729425.1 uncultured Alphaproteobacteria bacterium
GCGGCATACGGCCCCCGACGGGCCAGGCCCGACCGACGCGGCGCTGAGCGACGTCCGTCGACCCCGCCGCGACCGGGCCGGAGATGGCCCGGGCGGGCCGCTGCGCCCGGCTCGCCATCTGCGCGGGTATCCCGGAACGGCGCGGACCGAGGGGATCGAGCGGCGCATGATCCCCCGTCCCGGCGGGCGGCGACAGGCGGCGCGTTCGCCATCGCCCCCGGACCGCTGACGGGTTCAGGCTTGCCTGCGGCGATGCCATCGCGGACCGCTGCGCCGCACTCGCGATCCCCGCCGATTTGTTCGTCGGCCGGCATCGCACCGCGAACATCGGGAACATGGCTTCCAAAGGGCCGGAAAGCCGGGCCCGATGGGGTGGGGGACGCCACGACGGGCGATCCCGCCTGGGATCGTCCACCCGACGCCGCCCCCGAGCCCGTCAGATCGTCGCTTCGAACAGGCCGCGCAGGTTGGCCGCGTCGAGCGGGACCGGGTTGCCGCCGCAGGACGGGTCGGCCAGCGCCATCGCCACCAGATCGTCGATCCGGTCGGCCTCACCCCCATCGCCGACAGGCGGCGGGGGATCTCGAAGCGGTCGTTGAAGCCGTCCACGAAGGCGCGGAACCCGTCGAACCCGCCGTCGATGCCCAGATACGCCGCGGCGCGGTCGAAGCGCCCGGCGATCGCGGGCGCGTTCAGCGCGAGCACGGCGGGCATGCACACCGCGTTGGTCGTGCCGTGATGCGTGCCGTAGACGGCGCCGACCGGGTGGCTCATCGCGTGGATCGCGCCCAACCCCTTCTGGAACGCGGTGGCGCCCATCATCGCGGCGGCCATCATCGCCGCGCGCGCCTCGAGGTCGTCCGGCGCGTCCCAGACCCGCGGGAGGTTCTCGACCACGAGCCGCATCCCCTCGAGCGCGATGCCCTGGCTCATCGGATGGAAGTGCGGCGAGGAATAGGCCTCGACGCAATGCGCGAAGGCGTCGAGCCCGGTGCCCGCGGTGATCGCGCGCGGCATGCCCACGGTCAGCGCGGGGTCCGCGATCACGCAGACCGGCATGACCTTGGGGTGGAACACGATCTTCTTCACGTGGGTCGCGCTGTCGGTGATGACGCTGGCGCGGCCGACCTCCGAGCCGGTCCCGGCGGTGGTCGGCACGGCGATCACCGGGGCGATGGCGTCGGCGTCCGCGCGGGTCCACCAGTCGCCCACGTCCTCGAAGTCCCAGACCGGGCGCGTCTGACCGGCCATGAACGCGACCATCTTGCCCAGGTCGAGCCCCGAGCCGCCACCGAACGCGACCACCCCGTCATGCCCGCCCGCGCGGTAGGCCGCGACGCCGGCTTCGAGGTTGCGCTCGTCGGGGTTCGGGTCGACCTCCGCAAAGATCGCGCGGCCGAGGCCCGCCGCGTCGAGCACGTCCAGCGCGGCGGCGGCGATCGGCAGCGAGGCGAGCCCGCGGTCGGTCACGAGGAGCGGGCGCGCGATCCCCGCGGCGCGGCAGGCATCGCCCAGCTCCGAGAGCCGCCCCGCGCCGAAGCGGACCTGCGTGGGGTAGGACCAGGTGGCGGTCGGGCCGCTCACGTCGTCTTCTTCAGGTGGTAGGATTTCGGCCGCGTCAGCGCGTGGAAGCCGGTCACGCCGAGCCCCGCGCCCCGCCCGGTCTCCTTGGTCCCGGTCCAGACCAGCGCGGGGTCGATGTAGTCGGCGCGGTTCATGAACACGGTCCCGGTCTCGAGCCGGTCGCCGATCCGCGCGGCGCGATCGACGTCGCGCGTCCACAGGCTCGCCGTCAGCCCGTAGCGGCAGTCGTTCATCAGCCGCACCGCCTCGTCGTCGTCCGCGACCGGCACGATGCCGACGACGGGGCCGAAGCTCTCCTCGCGCATCACGTCCATGTCGTGCGTCACCCCCGTCAGCACCTGCGGCCCGAGATAGGCGCCGCCGTCGTCGGCCGCGCTCGGGGGCACGTGCGCGGTGGCCCCGGCGGCCACGGCCGCGTCGATCTGCGCGCGCACGGCGGCGGCGAAGCGCGGGCTCGCCATCGGGCCCATCGTCGTCGCGGGGTCGAGCGGGTCGCCCAGGACCTGCGCCTCCGCCCAGGCGACGGCGCGCTCGACGAAGGCGTCGTGCAGGCTCTCGTGGACGTAGATCCGCTCGATCCCGCAACAGCACTGGCCCGAATTGTACATCGCCCCGTCCATCAGCGTGGCGACGGCGGCGTCGAGGTCGGCATCCTCCATCACGTAGCCCGGATCCTTGCCGCCGAGTTCGGTCGCCACGGGGACGAACGTGCCCGCCGCCGCGCGCTCCATCGCCCGCCCCCCGGCGACGGAGCCGGTGAAGTTCACGAAGTCGAAGGCCCGGTCGGCGATCAGCGCGTCGGTCGTGTCGTGGTCGAGGAACGCGCAGGACACGACGTCCTCGGGCACGCCGCCCTCGCGCAGCGCGTCGACCAGCCGCTCGCCGGTCAGGAGCGTCTGCGTGGCGGGCTTCACGACCACCGCGTTGCCCGCGATCAGCGCCGGGATCACGGTGTTGATCGCGGTGAGGTAGGGGTAGTTCCACGGCGCGACCACCAGCACCACGCCCCAGGGCACGCGGCGCAGGTAGCGGCGGAACGCCTCGTCGTCGGCCACGGGGACGTCGGCCAGCGCGTCCTCGGCGATCGACGCCATGTAGGTCGCGCGCTCGCGCACCCCGCCGATCTCGCCGCCGCCGCGGACCGGGCGGCCCATCGACCGCGCGAGCTCGGGAACGACCGCGTCGTTCACGGCCGCCAGCGCCTCGACCCCCGCGAGCACGATGTCGGCGCGCTCGCGGACGCTCCGAGCGGCCCAGCCGGCCTGCGCGGCGCGGGCGCGGTCGGCCAGCGCGCGGGCCTCCGCCTGCGCCATCGCGGGCCGCTCGGCCACCACGGCGCCGTCGATGGGCGAGATGCAGGTCAGCGTCTTGGTCATCGTCAGGCCCTCTCGAAACCGCGCGCGATCTCCCAGTCGGTCACCGCCCGGTCGAATGCCTCGCGCTCCACTTCGCCCGCGCGGACGTAATGGTCCACCACCGCGTCGCCCATCGCCGCCCGCAGCATCGCCGAGCCGCGCAGCGCCTCGGTCGCGTCGCGGATGTTGCCGGGGATCGTCGGCGCGTCGCCCTGCCCGTAGGCGTCGCCGGTCGATGGCGGGGCGAGCTCGAGCCCCGCCTCGATCCCCGCCATGCCGGCCGCGAGCAGCGCCGCCTGCGCGAGATGGGGGTTCAGGTCGGAGCCCCCGATGCGGCACTCCATGCGGATGCCCGGCGTCCCCTCGCCCACGAGCCGGAACCCGGCCGTGCGGTTGTCGACCGACCAGACCGCGCGCGTGGGCGCGAAGGTACCCGCGGCGAAGCGCTTGTAGCTGTTGACGTAGGGCGCGAGGAACAGCGTGATCTCGGCCGCGTGCGCCAGCAGCCCCGCGGTGAAGGCGCGCATCGTGCCCGACATGCCGTGCGGGGCGCCCCCGTCCAGGAACGCGGATGCGCCGTCCTTCGCGAGCGACATGTGGACATGGCTCGACGAGCCGACCCGGTCGGCGTGCCACTTCGGCAGGAACGTGGCCGAGACGCCCGCGGCCCAGGCGATCTCCTTGATCGCGTGCTTGGCGATGGCGTGGTGGTCGGCGCAGGCCATCGGCGCGGCGTGGCGGATGTTGAGCTCCTGCTGCCCGGTCTCGGCCTCGCCCTTGGTGTTCTCGACGGGGATGCCGGCCGCGCGCAGGTGGTTGCGCAGCGGGCGCATCAGCCCCTCCTCCTTGGTCGTCTGGAACAGGCAGTAATCCTCGTTGTGCCCATTGAGCGGCACCAGGTCGCGGTAGCCGCGTTTCTGGAGATCGCGGTAGCCGCCCTCGAACAGCGCGAACTCGACCTCGGTGGCCATCGAGGCGTCGAAGCCAATCGCGGCGAGCCGGTCGACCTGCGCGCGCAGGACCGCGCGCGGCGAATGCGCGACCGGGGTCTCTCCGTCGTGCTCGAGCACGTCGCAGAGCACCATCGCCGTCCCCTCGAGCCACGGCACCGGGCGCAGGGTCGCGAGGTCGGGCACCATCGCGTAGTCGCCGTAGCCCTGCCCCCATCCCGCCGCCGCGTAGCCGCCGGGCGTGGCCATCGCGAGGTCGGTGGCGAGCAGGTAGTTGCAGCAATGCGTCTCGGCATGCGCGTGCTCGAGGAAGTGGTCGACGTGGAAGCGCTTGCCCATAAGGCGCCCCTGCATGTCGATCATGGCGACGAGGACGGTGTCGACCGCGCCGTCGGCGGCCTGCGCGCGCAGCGCGTCGAGGGTCAGGGTCATGGCGGGCTCCGGCGGCGGGTCGAGGGGCGGGCGGGCCCCGTCGGGACCCGCCGCGCGCGATTCTGCCCCATGCCGCGGGGAATGTCCCGACCCGTCAGCCCAGGCAGTCGGCGAGCTGCCGCGCGAGATCCTCGAGCAGCGCCGGGTAGAGGCCGGGTCCGGGCTCGAGCGCCGCGCCGAGCGGGTCCATGACGCCCGAGCGCGCGTCGGTCCCGTCGAGCACCGTCGCCACGAGGCCCGCGTTGAACTGCGGCTCGGTCATGACGCAGGCGATGCCCTCGCCGGCCACCCGGTCGCGGATCCCGGCGATCCGGGCGGGGCTCGGCGCGGTGGCGTCGCTCACCGAGATCGAGCCCGCGGCGGGAACGTCGAAGGCGGTCTCGAAGTACTGGTAGGCGTCGTGGAAGACGATGAAGCCGCGCCCGCGTACCGGCGCGAGCGTCGCCTCGATCCCCGCCCGCAGCGCCTCGATCTCGGCCCGCCCGGCGGCGGCGTTGGCGGCATAGGCGTCGCCGTTGGCCGGATCGACCTCGGCGAGCGTGCGCGCGATCGCGTCGAGCCAGACCTCCGCGTTGGCGGGGTCGAGCCAGGCATGGGGGTCGCCGCCCTCGTGGTCGTGGTGGTCCGCCTCGGCGTGGTCGTGGTCGTGGTCGTGACCCGCCTCCCCGCCATGCGCATGGTCGCCGTGCCCCGCCTCCTCGTGCCCCGCCTCCTCATGCCCGTGGTCGTGGTCGTGCGCCTCGAAGGTCGCGCCCTCGCGCACGGGCAGCCGGCGGACGCCCTCCGCCTCCGACAGCGCGACGACGCGGGCCTCCGGCGCGAGCGTCGCGATCGTCTCGTCCAGCATCGGCGTCAGCCCGCCGCCGACGGTGAACACGACGCCCGCGTCCTGGATCGACCGCGCCTCCGACGGCCGCAGCGAATAGGCGTGCGGCGAGGCGCCGGGCGCGACGATCAGGTCCGGGACGCCCACCCCCTCCATCACCCGCGCGACAAGCGAGTGGACCGGGGCGATGTCGGCCGCGACGGACGGCGCCTCGGCCCACGCCGCGGGGGCGAGGGCGAACGTCAGGGCGATCGCGAGCGGGGCCGGGCTGGACATCGGTGCCTCGTGGTGATGTGATACTGTCACGTTTCGATACGGAGGTCGGGCCGCGATGACAAGTGATGCGGACGGGCCGGACGCGGTCGCGTTCTCCCGCCACGACCATCGCGGCTGCGTCGAAGCGGCGATGGCCCATGCGGAGGCGCGGTCGCGGGCCGAGGGTCTGCGCCTGACGCCCGTCCGGCGGCGGGTGCTGGAGATCCTGATGCGCGAGCATGTGGCGCTCGGGGCCTACGACATCCTGGCGCGCCTGCGGGCGGAGGGCCTGGGATCGCTGCCGCCGGTGGCCTACCGCGCGCTCGACTTCCTGGTGACGCACGGGTTCGCGCACCGCATCGAGCGCCGGAACGCCTTCGTCGCCTGCGCCCATCCCGGCACGGCGCACGAGCCGGCCTTCCTCATCTGCAGCGGCTGCGAGACGGTGGCCGAGGCCTGCGCGCCCGCGATCGGGACGGCGTTCGGGACCGCCGCGCGCGCGAGCGGCTTCGCGATCGGGCGCACCGTGCTCGAGGCCGAAGGGCTCTGCCCCGCCTGCCGCGACGGGACGCCGGCGTGAGCGACGGCCCCCTCGTGCGCACCTGCGCCCTCGACGTCCGCCTCGGCGGACGCACGGTGCTGGCGGGCGTCGGGATGGAGGTCGGGCGCGGCGAGATCGTCACGATCGTCGGCCCCAACGGCTCGGGCAAGACCACGCTGCTGCGCGCGATCCTCGGCGCCGTGCCCGCCTCGTCGGGGGCGATCGAGCGACGGCCCGGCCTGCGGATCGGCTACGTGCCGCAGCGGCTGCGCATCGACGGCAGCCTGCCGCTGACGGTCGCCCGGTTCCTCGACCTGCCGCGGGCGGCGGGACGCGCGGCGCGGGCGGCGGCGCTCGAGGATGCGGGCGTGGCGGACCTGTCGGGGCGGCCGATGACGGAGCTGTCGGGCGGGCAGTTCCAGCGGGTGCTGCTGGCGCGCGCGCTGATCGGAGAGCCGGACCTGCTGATCCTCGACGAGGCGACGCAGGGGCTCGACCAGCCGGGCTCGGCCTCGTTCTACCGCCGGATCGAGGCGGTGCGGGCGGCGCGCGGCTGCGCGGTCCTCATGGTCAGCCACGAGCTGCACGTGGTCATGGCCGCCTCGGACCGCGTGATCTGCCTGAACGGGCACGTCTGCTGCGCGGGGACGCCGGAGGTGGTGGCCTCCGCGCCGGCCTACCGCGCGCTCTTCGGGTCCGGCACGATGGGCGCGCTCGCGCTCTACCGCCACGACCACGACCACCATCACCACCCCGCGCCCGAGGCGGCACCGTAGCGATGCTGGGCGACTTCCTCGTGCGCGCGGCGCTCGCGGGCGTGGGCACCGCGGTCGCCGCCGCGCCGCTCGGCTGCTTCGTCGTGTGGCGCCGGATGGCGTTCTTCGGGGACGCGACGGCGCATGCCGCGATCCTGGGCGTGGCGCTGTCGCTGTTCCTGTCGGTCCCGGTCTTCGCCGGGGCGCTCGTCGTGGCGCTCGCGATGGCGCTGACGGTCGACGCGCTGGGCGAGCGCGGCCATTCGATGGACACGCTCCTGGGCGTTCTCGCGCACAGCGCGCTCGCCGTGGGCCTCGTCGCGGCCTCGTTCCTCCAGGGCGTGCGGATCGACCTGCAGGCCTACCTCTTCGGCGACATCCTCGCGGTGTCGCGCGCCGACCTCGCGGTGATCTGGGGCGGCGCGGCGCTGGTGGCGGCGCTGATCGGCTGGCGCTGGACCCGGCTCCTGACGGCGACGCTCGACGGCGACCTCGCGGTGGCCGAGGGGATCGACCCGCGCCGCGAGCGGCTCGTCCTCACGCTGTCGCTCGCGGTCGTCGTCGCGGTGGCGATCAAGGTCGTCGGCGCGCTCCTGATCGCGGCCCTGCTGATCGTGCCGGCCGCCAGCGCGCGGCCCTGGGCGCGCTCGCCCGAGGCGATGGCGGGCCTCGCGGCGGCGCTCGGCTCGGCCGCCGCGCTGGGCGGGCTCGCGGCCGCCTGGCACCTCGACACGCCCGCCGGCCCGTCCATCGTCTGCGCCGCGGCGGCGATCTTCGCCGCGGCGACGCTGGGACGGGCGGCCGTCGATGCCGCCCGGCGCAAAGGTTAACTTTGTTTGACGACGTATCGCTATTGACGTATCGTCAATGCGAATCCCCGGAGCTTGAGAGGTCCAACCATGCGTCGTCCCGTCGTGATCGCGTTCGTCCTCGCCGCAGCCCTCGCGTCGCTTGCCCCGATCGGGGCGGCGCATGCGACCGGCCCGTGCAACCCCGACATCCAGACCTGCTACTGATAGGCTAGGCGCGTGGAGCTCGCCTACTGGGCGGTGGTCGCGGCCGGCGCCGTCACGCTCGTGGTCGAGGCGTACCGCCAATACGCCAGCCCCGTCGAGATCCACGCGCATCACCGCTACCCGATCCTCAAGGAAGTCGACCTCGAGTCGCTCTGCACGAAGGGCGAGCTGATACGCGGCTACCTCATGTACGTCTCGCTCTACCTGGGCGCCTACGCCGTGATCCTGTCCTCGACCGAGGTCTACGCCGTCGTCCAGGGCGCCTCCCCGGGCGTCGGGACGGGGGCCGGGATGCCGGTCGTCGGCGCGCTCGGCACGCCAGGCGACATCCAGGCGGTGGAGGATCCCGCGAGCGCCTTCGACCTAGGCAAGCCGATCTTCGTCTCCGCCGCCATCGTGGCGGCGTTCTCGCTCGGCGTCTTCGCTCCGATCGAGAAGGTGATGCGGAACTACGCGCACTGGGTGGCGGCGATCCCGCGGGGCGTCTACCGCGTCATCTCCGGGCTCAAGCGGATCAACTACGCGACCCTGGGCCCCAAAGAGCGCGGGCCGCTCGCGAAGCGGTTCCACGACGGCCTGGCCGAACGGATGCGCGCGGCGGGCGAGGAGGACACGGCGCGCACGCTCCGCGCCACGCTCCAGGCGATCGACACGCTGCAGCCCGCGGTGCTCGGCGTCACGCGCGACCAGCTGTTCACCGACTACCGGCCCAGCGAGCTCGACGAGCTGATCGGCCGCTGCGAGACCGAGTATGCCGACATCCGCGCCCGGATCGTCGAGGCCTCCGAACCGGACGCGATCCAGGCGGTCCAGTTCGACGCGAGCCGGCTGTGCAACAACCTGCAGGCGCTCTTCGCGCTGCTCTACATCCGAAACTCGAAGGCCATCGACGCGAGCCGCGCCTCGGGCGCCACCGGCCGCATCATCGAGCACCTGCAAGCCGACCGGGACCCGATCTACAACGCGCTCGCGGGCGGGCTGTTCTTCATGGCGTTCACGGTGATCGTCGGCTTCCCTCTCGTCTACTGGGCCACCGCGGACGTCCCGCCGGGCGAAGCCGGGCAGTTCTGGGACTTCGTCCTGGACGCGACGATCGTGGGGGTGATCAACAACGTCCTGATCTTCGCGACGTCGGCGAGCATCGCCCTGCTCACGCGGGACGCGAGCCTCGAATACGGGCGCTGGCGGCCCTGGACGCTCAAGAACCCCCCGTTCCTGCGCTTCATCCAGCACGCGATCTTCCCGGGCATCGCGGCCGTGCTGATCTGCTCGCTATCGCGGCTCGTCGAGTTCTGGCTCGCGGTGGAGGCGGAGGGCTCGCTGAACACCTTCGTTAACGACAACTGGCAGTTCTGCGTGATGCACTTCGTCTTCGGACTGTGCATCGCCTTCGCGGTCTTCGTGATCGCCGACCAGCATGCGCGGCAGCCCGCGCCGGTGACCGTCGCGCTCGGCGTGGCGGCCCTGATCCCCTTCGTCATCTGGACGTTCCTTGTCCAGGCCACCTACATCCCCCCGGGACGGCCGCTCGCCACCGGCGCGCTGCGCGAGATGTTCCTGCTGTCTTTCCCCGCGCTGGCCTTCATCGTTCCCTTCGCGATGCTCAACGAGTGGTCCGAGGAGGCCGGGACGTGAGACTGCGGGCGCTCGCGGCCTCCGCGATGCTCCTCGCCGCTCTCGCGGGCGGCGCCGCGGCGGAGACGGTCCTGCGGCTGGGCGTCCGGGCGGATGCGGAGCCGATGGCCTACCGCGCGGGCCAGGGCGTCTCCGCGGCCACCGGAGGCCCCCTCGGCGCGGCCGGCTACGCGGGGTTCGTGGTCCATGTCTGCGACGCGGCGGCGATCGAGCTGCAGCGGCGCTACGGGCGCGACCTGCGCTTCGAGGTCACCGCGCTGGAGGCGGCCGAGATCTACGACGCGCTGTCGGATGGACGGGTCGACGTGTTCTGCGGACCGACCACCGCGACGCGGGCACGGCTCGAGGGCCGCATCGCCTCCCCCCCGATCTTCATCTCCGGCATCACCTTCGCGACCCGCGCGGGCGACGCCCCTCGCGGCCCGTGCCGATCGGTCGCGGGATCCGTGCGCGGCGCGACGGCGCGGACCACCGGGATCGAGCGGATCCTCGAGGCCGGCGCGTGGCATGCCTCGGCCGACCGGGTCCGCGAGGCGCTGTCGTCCATCGCGGGGGCGACGGACGGCGGCGACGCGGGCGCCGGCGGCGTCGGGGCGTGCGCGGACGGCTCGCCGGTCGCGCCCGCGCTGGTGGACTACCCCACGCATCGCGCGCTGGCCGAGGCGTTCTGCGCGGGCGAGGTCCGGCACTACGTCGGCGACCACGAGCTCGTCGTCGCCTCGCTCGCCGCGCAGCGCCTGCGGACGCCCGGCTGCGAGGCGACGATGTCCGACCGGACGTTCACGGAGGAGCGCTACGTCATCCTCGGCGACATCGGCTCGGGCGGCGCCGGGGTGAAGGAGGCGGTCGCCTTCTACTTCGAGGCGCTGTCGCGGCGGATCCTGTTCGCGCCCTCGGTGCTCGACGAGGCCTTCGACGCGACGTTCGAGAGCTCCCGCCCCTCGCGCAAGCTCGAGCTCCTGTTCTGGGCCATGCGCGGCAACGCCGACTAGGCGCGCCGGAGCCGGGCGGGGGTCGCGGAGAAAACAAATGACGTAGAGGCATCCGGGATGTTACTCTAGGTCAAGGTCTGGACGCGGGAGGATTCGGAGGCATGGCGGCGAACCCGACGGCCCTCGAGGTGGTGTCGCCCGGCCGGGTCGACATGGCCGGCATCTCCGTCCTCGCCCGCGCGCTCGGCCGCCCGGTCGCGGCCACGGCTCGGACGATCTGGGGCGCCCCCGGCATCCTCGTGCGCGACGTGCCGGGCGACCGGATGCCCGCGCTTGCGGGCCATTGCGGGCGCTCGGGCTCGAGGTCGCCGCGCGTGCCAACGACGCACCGGACGACGCGGGCGCGGAGCGCTACGCGGTCGCGGTGCAGGTGACGGACCCGGCCCGCGTGCCGCACGCGGTCGAGACGCTCGCGCGGCTGCTCGGCGTCAACGCGGACGCGGCGTTAAGGATGCTCGCCACCCCGCCCGGTCAGATCCTGGGCGGCATCGGCCGCGCCGCCGCCGACGCCGTCGCCGCGCGCTTCGGCGCGGGCTGCGAGGTCCGGCGCGCGCGCGACGGGGCGGGCCCGTTCGACGTCCACGTCCCGCCCGGCGCGGCGCCGCCCGCCCTGCGCGCGCTGGTGGGGGAGCGGCGCGGGCTGGTCCTCCTTGGCCTCGACGCAGACGCCGCGGCCGCGCTCCATGCCCGCCTCCCTCGCGGCGGCCCGGCGCTGGTTCCGCGCGCGCTCCTGCGGTTCGACGCGGTCCTCGCCGCGACGCCGCCGATGCGGGCCGACGGGCCGGCGGCGCTCGCGGCGCTCTTCGACGTGCCCGTCGCCGTCGCGCGGACGGCGCAGGCCCACGCCCCGCTCGCCCTCGCGGAGCGGCTCGAACACGCGGCGGCCGAAGCGCTGGTGGCGCGGGCGCGCGCGTCGGGGTTGCCCGTCTCGCTCGCGGCGTCGGGCTTCGAGCGCTGCGACCTCCGCGTCGAGGCCGCGCACGACCGGGCCGCGCTTTCCGCCGTCCTGCGCGCGGCCGGACACGCGGCGCCGGACCGGCTCCCGGCGCGCGTCGCGCGCGATCTCGGCGACCTGGACGCGCGCTGGCTCGCGCATTCGCTGGAACGGGCGGGGGCGCGCGTCGCCTTCGCCGCGCCCGCGACGGAGGCCGCGGCATGATCCATCTCCAGATCGCGGAGGCCGGCCGGGCGCAGAGCCGTCGCGGGCGCCACGACGCGGCGCTCGAGCGCTACCGCGAGGCGTTGCGGCGCGCGGTCCGCGAACGCGCGGCGCCGGTGTTCCTGCACCACTACACCGAATGCATCCTCGACGCGCTCGAGGCCGGCGGCCATGCCGCGCAGGCGCTCGAGCTCACCGAGCGCGCGCTGGCCGACCGGGCGATGCGGGCAACGCGGGCGGGCTCGGAGCGACGGTCCGCGCGAGCCTCGCCGAGCGGCGCATCGTGCTCCTTTTCGCCTGCGGGCGCGAGGCATGCGCGGACGCGGCGCTGGCGGAGCATCCCGACCGCGCGCGGCCCGGTCCTCGACGCGCTGCGCGCGGCAAGGCGGCGCCGGCTGGCGGTCACGCCGGACTGGCTCGCGGGACTGCGCAGACGGATGACGGCGCGGACCGAGCTTCGGATCGACGACGCGGCGGCCGGCGAGGCCGCTTTCGAGAAGGAGACCTGCGATGGCTGACGTGAGCGAGATGACGCCCGGCGAGATCCTCGCCGACAGCAGCGTCGCCGATTTCATCCGCGAGCTCGGCCTCGGCATCGCCGCCGCGCAGACCGCGCTCGACGACAACTCGGTGCGCCAGTTCGAGGCGTTCACCACGCGGCGCGACGACCTCGGCGGACGCTCGCTCCTCGACCTCGGCCTGTCGCCGGCCTTCTACCACTACCAGCACGCCGACATCACCTGCTCGATGCAGCTGCGCATGGAGGTGGGCGAGACCGACGAGCTCGGCTTCGCGGCGCGGGCGGGCTACGGCGACGTCGACCGCGACGACGGCACGTCGAATACGAGCGAAACGAGCTCGGAGAGCGGGTCCCGCACGGAGACCAAGACGGCGCGGCTCGCGATGCGTTCCGACAGCTCCGGCGCGCTCCTGATCGACGGCGGACGCAGCGTGACGCCGGCCGGGTCCGATCCCGCGGCCCGCCTCGCGGACCTTCGCCGGCTCCTCGCGGAGGGCGAGGAGGGGATCGACACGCTGATCGCCACGCCGCCGGACACGCGACCGGCCATGGCGCTCGCGACGCCGACCGACAAGGTCGTCGTCTCCTCCCCCACGGTCGCGTTCCTGCGCCCCGACGCCGATCAGGCGGTGATCCGCGTCCGGGCCGACGGCGCGACGGACTACGTCGTCAATCCGGGCCTCACCGTCTCGACCACCGCGCAGGGCGACGTCGCCGCGTACGCCGCGCACGTGCTTGAGCGGTTCCGGGCGGCGGGCTTCCCGGAGGGGTCCACGACGACATGGTCCCCGAGCGCGCGGACGACCTTCGTGGGGCCGACCTATGCCACGGGCATCTCCGCGCTGAGCGACGAGGACCTGAGCGTCTACCAGAACGTGGCGGCCTTCCTGCGGCAGACCGGGCTCGCCGTCGAGCTCGAGGGGTTCACCGACCGGCAGGGCGCGCAGGTCCGCAACCTCGCGCTCGGCGAGGCGCGGGCGCGGACGCTGGGGCGCTATCTCGTCTCGCAGGGCGTGCCGGAGGCGCAGGTCCGCTACGCCGAGCCGATCAGCCGCGGCGAGGACGCCGCCCGCGGGGACGGCGACGCGAACGGCCTCGACAACCCCGAATGGCGCAAGACGCAGGTGACGATCCTCGACGTGACCGATCACCTCGTCCTCGTGAGCGGCGGTCCCGACTTCGATCCCGCCGTCGTCGCGCCGAGCGCGCTTGCCGACCCGTCCGCCGGACCCGACAACGCCTATGTTGCGCTGTTCGAGGCCGCCGCGCTCGGGCTCTCCGGCAACGGCGTGACGATCGACGGCACCGACTTCGCCTTCTCCGGCAGCGCGGGCGGCGGCCATGCCGCGGGCACCGCGGGGGCGCACGCGTCGAACCTCGCCGCGTCGGTGAACGCGACGGACACGCATCGCGCCTGGGTGACGGGCAACGTCGTCCGCGTCGCGCGCGCGGAGGACCGGTTCGACGTCCGGCTCTTCGCCAGCGGCACCCGGGAGGTCCGGATCGCGGAATCGAGCGGGTTCGCAATCACCGAGCAATTCTCCAGGACGACCAGCCGGATCACGTCCACCGACCGAAGCTCGAACCGGACCATCGCCGTCGGCGCCTCGATCGACGGGCGCACGTCGCGGCAGTACGGGCTTGAGGTCACCGGCAACTCGACCATCTCGGCGCGGCTCGTCTCGGTCCCCGCGCCGCCCGAGTTCCTCGACCAGATCCGCGCCTATCAGAACGGCCTCGACCGGTGAGCGCCGTCGTCCGCACCACCAAGCAGCTCACGCAGGCGCCGCTGCCCGACATCGTCGAGAAGCTGGGCCTCGCCATCGCGGGCGCGCAGTTCGCGCTCGACCGCAACTCGGCCGAGCTCGCCAAGACGATGGCCGGGACCGAGGTGGAGATCGGCGGCGAGACCTACAACCTGCTGTCGCTGGGCTTCGCGCCTTCCTTCTACGCCTTCACGGAGGCGACGGTGGAGGCGAAGCTGTCCTACTCGATGAGCGAGGGCACGACGTTCGGCGGCTCGCTGGAGGTCTCCGCCTCGGGCGGCACGCCGTTCTTCATGGCGGCGGCCACCGTCTCCGCGAGCTTCGAGCGGCGCTTCTCGGTCTCGGCGCAGGGATCGTCCTCGATCGCGGCCAGGCTGGTCTCGCTGCCCCCGCCCGAACGCTTCCTCGAGGTGCTGCGCGCCGCCACGCCCGCCCGGACCTGATCCCGACCAAGAACCCGCCCCAACGACGGAGACGACGCGATGACGATAGGACAGGACCTCCTCAACGTCCCGATGGGCGAGATGATCCGGCAGATGGCCTTCGCGATCGCCGACGGCCAGTTCCAGCTCGACCAGTCCGGGATGCGCACGGCCGAGATGATGGGCGGGCTGCAATCGGTGATCGACGACGAGGGCAACCAGACCTTCGACGACAGCCGCGTGTTCTTCGGCTACGAGTACATGACGGTCCGCGCGGCGCTGGCCTACGCGATCTTCGACGACAGCCTGACGGGCGCGCTGGACGAGGACTCGATCAAGCTCAAGGACGTGGTGCTCGAGCTCGTCGCGAAGCTCGGCGCGCTGACGGCGGCCCAGAAGACCGCCCTGGCGGAGACGGGCGCGTCGACGATCGACTCGGTGAACGTCGACGGAAAGCCGCTCCTCGACGAGATCATCCGCATCCCCACCCGCCTGTCGATGATGGAACTGGGGTTCACCCCGACCTTCTACCAGTTCGTCGACACGATCATCGAGGTGAAGATCGCGATCAAGATGACGCGGGAGCGCGAGTACACGCGCGGGACCACCACGGCGTCGCGGGACCGTTCCTCCGCCTCAAGCCGGAGCCGCCGCGGGGGCGGGCTCGTCAGCCTGTTCGGCGGCAAGCGGTCGAGTAGCTATTCGGGCAACTCGAGCGTCCAGACCACGCAGGTCGACGCGTCCTACTCGGCCAAGTACTCCTACTCCGCGGAGGGGGCGAGCCTTCTGCGCACCAAGCTCGTCCCGGTGCCGCCCCCGGCGATCCTCGAGGAGCGGATCCGCGGGTTCATGGAGGTCGAGGAGGAGACGCGGCGCGCGCGGCTCGCGGGGATGGCCGGGCCGGACGGACGCATCGGCACCGCCGACGACAACACCTGATCGGGGGACGATCCAATGGCCATCGGACAGGACCTCCTGAACGTCCCCTTCCCGGCGATGATCAAGTCGATGGGGCTCGCCATCGCGGAGGCGCAGTACGAGCTCGACCTCGTGTCGATGAAGATCGCGCGGCTGATGGCCGGGTTCGACCCGGCGGGCGAGGACGAGGAAGCCGGGACCGGGTTCGATTCCGGTCGCTCCAACCTCGTGCAGATCGGTCCCGACAAGGACGCCGACAGCTTCTCGCTGCTCGAGCTCGGCTTCACGCCGACCTTCTACCAGTTCGTCGACACGCTGATCGAGGTGAAGATCTCGATCTCGATGACGCAGGAGAACGCGTCGGCGACCAGGTCCAGCAGGACCAACGTCTCCGCGTCGGGCAAGGTCGGGTTCATGTCGGCCTCCGCCAAGGCGAGCGTCTCCTCGGTCTCCGCGAGCTATTCCTCCAAGTACCAGTACAGCGCCGAGGGGTCGTCGCTGCTGCGGACCAAGCTCGTGACGGTGCCCGCGCCCGCGATCCTCGAGGAGCGGCTGCGCGCGCTCGCGCCCCCGCCGGCGGACGGCTGAGCGATGGCGCGGAACTCGCTCCGGGACCTCGCCGCCGCCGCCTCGCCGGACGCGCCCGCGGCGCCGTCCGTCGCCCTCCCCGACGACGTGACGGCGCTCCTGCGCGAACGCGCGACGCTCGAGCGACGGATGGCGCGGCTCGCCGGGCAGGACGGCGACCCCCGCTTCCCGGTCACGACGCTCGACGCGCGACGGCGCGCGGACGCGGCCTGGGGACGCGCGCGCGATCGGGTCCGGCCCGGGCCGTCGCTCGAGCGCGCGCCGCGGCGGCCGGACGGTCCGACGGCGGGGGTCGCGCCCGGGGCGGTGGAGCCCGAGCCGCGCACGGGGCAACGGCCGTTCGGCCTGCCCCTCGAGCGGACCGGGCTGCGGATGCTCGAGACCGCCGGCCGCCGCCCGACGGACGAGCTGCCGGCGCCGCGCATCCGCGACATCGCCGCCGAGACCCTGGGCCACGTCGCGCCGCCGCCGCTCCGCGAGGCGGTCGCGGGCGCCGACGCGATGGCGCGCGCGGCCGAGCGGCTCGACATCCGGCGCGGCGGATCGGGCGATCTCGACGCGCTGCGCGAGGCGGCGCTCCGGCTCGGCCGCGCGCGCCGCGAGGACGCGCGCCGCGACGAGGCGCGGCTCGACCGGCCGCTCGGCGATCGCGCGCCGCCCGCCACGCCGGCCGAGCGGCGGCGGGCGGATCGCGACGGCCCGCGCGACGCCGCGCGGCTCGAGCGCGGCCGGGGCCGTGCCGGTGACTGACGCCGCCCGGGTCTCCGCCGACGCCATCTCCGCGCTCCTCGGCGGGCTGGCCGACGCGCTCACGGACGCGCAGCAGGCGATGGCCGACCTGCCCCCGGCGGACGCGTTCGGCCGGCCCCTGCCCGGCTACCGCATCCCGGAGCTCGACTTCACCTTCGAGATCGAGATGGTGCAGGGCGCGGCCGCGTTCTGGGACATGCGCCCGGCGGCGTCGGGCACGCCGCGGGGGACGATCAGCTCGACCATCGCGGGCAAGATCGTCGCGGTGCCGCCCAACGCGGGCCTGCCCGAGACGCGGATCGAGGCGGTGCAGGACGGCGACGCGCTCGCGATCCGCGTCACCGACGCGGCGGGTGCGATCCTGGCGGGCGCGACCGTCGAGCTCGAGATCGATCCCGAGGCGAGCGCGGCGATCTACGCGAAGACGCCGACGGGCGCGGCCCGTCTGTCGCTGCTCGGGGCGCAGCGGGTGCGCACCGGCCCCGACGGGACCGCCTCGGTGGCGCTGTCGCGGACCGCGATCGGCGACGCGGCGGGCGCGGTCGTGCTGGTGCGGTCGGCCGGCGGCGAGGTCCGGGTCGGCATCGGGAAGGGGGACTAGGCATGCCCGAAGCGATCGTCGCCACCGGCCGCCTCGCGCGCGGCGACGGCTCCCCCGTCGCGGGGGCGATCGTCGCCTTGGAGGCGTTCTTGCTGAAGGAGGGCTGGCGGGCCCTCGCGCGGCCCAAGACCGACAGCGAGGGGCGGTTCGAGATCGAGGTCCGTTCACCCGGGACGGGAGAGGCCGAGGCCGCCCCGTTCCTGCGGCTCGCGGATGCGCGCGGCCGCCCCATCGTCGGCGCCGTCGAGGTCGCATCGAAGGACGGGACGCTGGTGCTCGACTACGGCACGGTCACGGCCGGCGCGGCGGAGGGGGACGAGAGCCTGCGCCTGGCCGAAGTCCGGATCCGCTCGCTGGAGGGCGGGCTGCAGCGCGCCGAGGCGGCGCGCGTCGACATGATGACGTCGCGGGATGCGGCTTCGAGCGAACGGGACCGCCTGGCCGAGCGCCTCGCCGTGCGGGAGGCCTTGATCCGCGACGCGGCGCCCGCCGGGCGGGACATCGGCCGCGCGGACGTCGCGCTCGAGGCCCCGATCGGCGAGGTCGCCTCGCGCGAGGTCGCCCGCCTCAAGCTGCAGCTCGTCGGCGCGGAGACCGCGGCGATCGAGAAGGGCGCGAAGGCCGACAGCCTCGCGCGCGAGCGCGACGCGGCGCTCGTCTCGCGCGACGAGGCGCGCGCGGAGCTCGCGACGATCCGAACCTCGGCCGCGGCCGCGCCGCGCATCGCGGACCTCGCCGGGACGGTCGCCCGATCATTTGAAACGTCCCAGCTGACGGGCGGGATGGAGATCGCGGACGCGCGCGTGACGCTGCGCGGCGTCGTCGAAGCGGGAGGCGAACGCTTCAAGCCGCTCGATGCGGCCGAGCTCACGCGCGTCGACGCCTCCGCCGCGAGCGAGCTGTCGTTCGCCGTCCGGCCGAGCCGGGCCCCGCGCGCCGGCGACGCGCCCGCCATGCCCGATCTCGTGGGCCTCACGCCCGGATCGGCGCGGCGCGTCCTTCGGCCGCTGGGACGGCGCGTCGAGGTGATCGAGGCGCCCGGCACGCCCGCGGGCGCGGTGCTGCGGCATCTGCCGGCCGCCGGCGAGGCGCTGCCCGCGGGCGGCGTCGTTCGGCTCGTGGTGGCGACGGGAACGACCGGGAAGGAGGACGGATGACCGATCTGGGCAAGCTGACGCGCGACCTGGCGGCAGCCCCGCTGGGCGATCTGATCGCCTCGGTCGGCCGCGGCGTGGCGGAGGCGCAGGCGGCGCTCGACGCGGGCTCGATGGAGCAGACGCTCGCGCTCTACGAGGACGGGCAGGACGTCACGCGGCTGATGCGCGAGACGGGCTACCGGCCGACCTTCTACGCGATCCCCGAGACGACGGGCGAGCTCACGGTGGCGCTGACGGTCACCGGCGGCGACGCGCCCGCGCGCGCCGGGCCGGTGGCGGGGATCGGCGGCCGGACGGTGGCGGCGACGCGGGTCTACGCCGCGCCGGTCGACGGGGGCTACCGGAACGGCTACCGCTTCACCGGCAATGTCGCGGCGAAGGTCACGTTCCGGATTGTCGCGGTCCCGCCGCCGACGGGCGTGGAGACGGTACGCGTCGTCCCCGACCTCGTGGGCATGGACGTCGCCGCGGCGTCCCGCCTGCTCGAGGGGTTCGACCTCGCGCTCGAGGGCGTCGAGGCGATCGAGCCCGATGCGGTGATCGCCGGGCAGGATCCGGCGCCGGGCGCCATCGCGCGCGAGGGCGACGGGGTGGTGCCGACGTTCTAGCCGGCGCGGCGGGCGAGCGCTCAGCCGGTCCCGGCCATCTTCCGCAGCTCGCCCACGAAGTCGCGGCGGCGCCGGACCACGCCCCCGCTGTCGGGATCGTCGGAGGCGTCGATCACGGTCGCGTCGCCGACCGCCACGACGGACCCGTCGGTGATGGTCGTCCCGCCTTCGGCGTAGCGACTCGTTGGCGGGGCCGCGCGCTCGGCGCGCTCGGCCTGCGCCTGGTTGACGTCGATCAGTGCCTTCTGGAACCGTTCGATCTGCTGGTCCTTCTCCTTGGACCCGGCGGAGGAGCCGAACTCGAAGGCGAACGCGTCCGACAGCATCTTGAGGAGCGCGCCCGCGATCGTCGTGACGAGCGCCAGCTGCCCCGCCCCGAGCGGCGCGAGCGCGGCGCCGACCACGCAGGCGACGAGGCCGACCACGACCCCGGCGAGCATGACGTTCCCGCGCATCCGCCCGCCCGGGCCCAGGCTGACCTGGTAGGCGCGCGCGCTCTCGCGGTCGCGGATCTCGGCCTCGTGGCTCTGCATGTCGATCTCGGCGAGGCGCACGCGCAGGGCCTCGACCCGGGCCGGGTCCTTCTTGAGCGAGGCGACGATGTCGCGGGCCGACGCGTCGGCGGGGACGCCCGCGACGGTAGCGGCGACGTCCACCACCTGCGCGGCGATCCGCTCGCCGCGTTTGCCGCCGAGGCGCGTGGCGAGGAGGGGGAAGAATTCGGCCGCGATCGCGATCGCGGCGGGGAGGATCATCGGCAGGGCCATCGTTCAGTCCTCCGCGCCGCGCATCGCGAAGGCGAAGTCGCCCTCGAGCTGCAACGCGGCGATGGTCGCGGGGTCGGGGTCACCGGTCCGGGGCAGCCCTTCCGCGCGCTGGAACGCCTCGAGCGCGGCGCGGGTCTTGGCCCCGATCCAGCCGTCGGGCGCGAGGCCCGCGCCGGTGGCGGCGTTCAGCCCGGCCTGGAGCTGCACGACGAGGTTGCGGCGGTCGACGGCGGCATCCGCATCGGGATTCTCCGCCCGGCGGCGCGCGGACGCGAAGGCGGCGGCGAGCTTGGCGTCGTACTTGTTCTTGCGGAACCCCGGCCCGTTGTAGCGGCGGGCGAACTCGGCCCATTCGTGCGCCCGCAGCGCCTTGGCCATCGCCTCGTGGGACAGGACGAACTGGCAGAACGCGAGGAGCTGGTCGCGCTCGCTCGTGGCCATCGCGTTCACGAAGCCCTCGACGTCGTCGAAGCCGGACGTCTCGTGGTTGAAGCCCATGATCTGGAACATCCCCCACGAGCAGCTGCGCAGCGCCGGGCCCGGATCGTCGCCGCACAGCGCGATCGCCTGCGCGAGCCGGTCGTATTCGCGCCGCCCGCCCCGGTAGTTCGCCCGGGTCCATTTCGGGTGGCTGATCGTCGGATGGTCGTCCGAGTAGCGCCCCTTGGTCTGGCGGTGGAAGATGTGCCCCTCGAACAGCAGGACCGGCCAGTCCGTCTGCTCGATGAAGCCCACGCCCCGCGCCTCGACCGCCGTCACCGCCTCCACGACGTCCACGGAGGTGTCGAGGAGCGCGGCCGCGTCCATCTTGTCGCGGCGGCTGACGAAGCTGATCGGGAAGTTCATGGGCGGTCGCCTCCGAGAAGCTGCCCCCATAGGTTACCCTAGGGCAATCCTCCGTCAACCTTGGTGGGAGGTGCGTCCGCTCCACCGGGCACTGGCGCAACGGCGGGCGTTCGGGCAGATCGCGATCCCGGGAATCGCGGAGGGGCGGATGCGCAAGGTCGGAGGAGTCGAGCGGCCGGACTGGAAGGCGCGGGCGGAGGCGGCGGGCTTCGTGTTCCACACGATGCACGGGGAGCCCTACTGGGACGAGACCGACGCCTACGCCTTCACGCTCGAGGAGGTCGAGACGCGACTTGAGGACCCGTCGACCGCGCTCCACGCGATGGTCCGCGAGGCGGTGGACCGCGTCGCGGGCGACGAGGCGGCGATGGCGCGGCTGGCGATCCCGGAGGCGCGGATGGATTTCGTCGCCGCCTCCTGGCGGGCGGGCGAGGCCGAGCTCTACGGCCGCATGGACCTCGCCTACGACGGGGAGGGGCCGGCGAAGCTGCTCGAGTACAACGCCGACACGCCGACCTCGCTCTACGAGGCGGGGCACTTCCAGTGGGACTGGCTCGAGGGCGCCCGCGCGGCCGGGTCGATCCCCGCCGGGTCCGATCAGCTCAACCGGCTGCAGGAGGCGCTGACCGAACGGCTGGCGGCGATCTGCGAGGCGGGCTCGGACCTGCACTTCGCCGCGATGGCCGGACTCGGCCGAGGACTACGCCAACGTCGAGACGCTGGCCTACGCGGCACGCGATGCGGGACTGGGCGCGCATTACGTCGAGATGGGGCAGATCGGGATCGACCCGTCGGGGCGGCTGGTGGACGCCGACGCGCGCGTGATCGGCACGCTCTTCAAGCTCTACCCGTGGGAGGACTTCCTGCGCGACGACGGCGCGGACGCGCTGGCGGGCTCGGGCACGCGGTTCCTCGAGCCGCCGTGGAAGGCGCTGGTGTCCAACAAGGGCATCCTCGCGATCCTGTGGGAGATGTTCGAGGGGCACGAGAACCTGCTGCCGACGTTCCTCGCGGACGACCGGGGCTCGCCCGCCTGGGAACGCGCGGCGCGGGCGGGAGCGTTCGACCGCGGCACCGTCCAGAAGCCCATATTCTCGCGCGAGGGGGCGGGCGTGCGGATCGACGGCCCGGACGGCGCGCCGATCGAGGCCTCGGCCAGCACGGCCTACGACGCGCATCCCACCGTGCTGCAGGCCTACGCGCCGCTGCCCGACATGGGGGGCTTCCATCCGGTGATGGGGACGTGGATCGTGGGCGAGACCTGCGTGGCGCTCGGCATCCGCGAGGATCGGTCGCGGATCACGCAGGATCTCAGCCGGTTCAAACCGCACTACATCGAACCGTGATCAGGGATGGAGGACGGACCATGAAGGGATCGGCACCCAGACGCATCGCGCTCCTCGGCGCGGCCTCGGTGATGGCGCTCGCCGGCTGCCAGGAGGAGCGCGCGGAGGTGATCGTGTTCGACGACCCCGCCTCGTGCGAGGCGAGCGGCGTGGACGCGGCCACCTGCGACGAGCAGTACGCGCAGGCCGTGGCCGAGCACGCGGACACCGCGCCGCGCTACGACGCGGTGGCGGTCTGCGAGGCGGAGCACGGCGCGGGCGCCTGCATCGAGGACGCGGACCGCCCGTCGGTGTTCATGCCGCTGATGGCGGGGTTCCTGATGGGGCAGATGCTGTCGGGGCGCGGCTTCGCGTCGCGCGCGATGGTGCCCGCGGCCGGGTCCGGCTTCGCCACGACCGACGGCGCGACCCGGTCGGCGGGGCTCTCGGGGCGCGGAAGCGTCGCCGCCTCGACGCTCACGAACCGCGGCGCCTCGACGCGCCTCGCCGCGCCGATGACGCAGTCGAGCGTGGCCCGCAGCGGCGGCTTCGGCTCCGCGCGCACCTCCGGCGGCTTCGGCGCGGGCGGCTGAGGCGGCCCGCCGCCGCGCGCGGAACCGCTGGCATCCCTTCGGCGCAGCGGCGATAAACTCGGATGGCGACGGGGACGGGGCGCGGCACGCGCGCCCGTCCGCACGCCCCGGCACGGGCCCGCCGGCATCGCGGCCCTTGGGAGGACGATCATGAGAACCACCGCCACGCTCGCCGCCATCGCGGCGCTCGCCGCCACCACCGCCGTCGCGCAGAACGCGGCCTACGCCGACCTCGACCGCACCGGCTGGCCCGACAGCTTCACCGTCGGCACCGCCAGCCAGGGCGGCACCTTCTTCGTCTACGGCTCGGGCTGGGCCAACCTCGTGGGCGAGGAGCTCGGCATCTCGGGCGGCGGCGAGGTCACCGGCGGGCCGATGCAGAACATGGCGCTCGTCCATACCGGCGACGCGGCCTTCGGCATGACGACGATGGGCCCCGCGCGCGAGTCGATCGAAGGCACGAACCCGATCGCGCCGGGCCTCGAGATGACGAATGCCTGCGCGATGTTCCCGATGTACCAGACGCCGTTCTCGATGGCGGCGCTGACGTCCTCGGGCATCGACTCGGTCGCCTCGATCCCGGCGGGCGCGCGGATCGGCTTCGGCCCCGCCGGCTCGACCTCGGACACCTACTTCCCGGCGATGCTCGAGTCGCTCGGCGTCGAGTTCGACCGCCGCAACGGCGGCTGGGACGACCTCGGCGGGCAGCTCCAGGACGGCCTGCTCGACGCGGTGGCCTTCGCCGTCGGCATCCCGACCCCCGCGATCAGCCAGATCGAGGTGCAGGCCGACGTCAACTTCATCGACTTCACCCCCGAGGAGGAGGCGCAGATCATCGAGGCGTTCCCGGTGGCCGAGTTCTCGATCCCCGCGGACACCTACTCGACGCTCGACCGCGACATGACGTCGGTGGCGATGTGGAACTTCGCGATCGCCAACTGCGACCTGCCGGAGGACTTCGTCTATGCCGCGACCGACATCGTCATGTCGGACAACGCGCGGATGATGAACATCCACGGCTCGGCGGCCGAGACGCTGCCCGAGAACTGGGACAAGAACACCGTCATGATGTGGCACCCCGGCGCGGCGCGCTGGTTCCGCGAGAACGCGGGCGCCGAGATCGCCGACGACATGGTCTTCTCCGCCCAGTGACGCGGGCCTGACCGCCGGCCGTCGCGGGCCGCGCCTTCCGGGGCGCGGCCCGTTTTCGTTTGTGCGCGCACCCTCGCCGCGCCATCGTGACGGAACCGGCGGGAGGGCCGGACGGGGGGACGAGATGGCCGGGACGACCGAAGGACGCGTGGCGGTGAACCCGGAGCTCGGGCCGGGCGGGCTGGCCGAGGGCGGCGGCGTGATCGCCGAGGGGGTCGACGACGAGCCGGTCGAGGCCAACCGCCGCGACTTCGGCGGCTGGCGGCTGACGGCGATGGCCTGGACCGCGGGCCTCTACGCCGCGTTCCACATGGCCGCGCTCAACGGGCTGTCGATCGAGCGCTGGACCGGGATCGAGCTGCCGTTCCTGCCGACCTTCCCGATGGAGACCTGGAACTTCCGCATCGTCCACGTCGCGGGCGCGCTGGTGCTCGGCTTCCTTTTCTTCGCCGCGCGGCCCTTCGCGCGCGACGCGGACGACGAGACGAGGGCGCTGGACTGGCCGAGCTGGGCGTTCGCGCTGCTGGCGCTCGTGTCGCTGGGGGCGGCCGCGTCCTTCGCCATCGAGATCGCGGACGGCGCGATGTGGAACGGCATGGACCCGGGCATCCGCGGGCGCGAGATCTGGTGGTTCGGCGTCCCGCTCCTCGTGGCGAGCGCGGGCGGGATCGTGCTGTCGTGGCTGCATCGCCGCGAGCGGGGCGGGTTCGCGGCGCCCGACCTGGTGCTCGCGATCTGCGCCGTCGCGGTCGCGGCCTACCTCGTCACGATCTACGGCACGCTGATGCGCAACTCGACGGGGACGCCCTTCGCCCCCATCGGCATCTCGCTCGCGGCGCTCGCGGGCGTGGCGCTCGTGCTCGAGCTGACGCGCCGCGTGGCGGGGCTGGCGCTCGTGATCATCTCGGCGGTGTTCCTCGCCTACGTCTTCACCGGACAGTTCATGCCGGGGTTCCTGAACTCGCCCGCGATCACGTGGGAGCGGTTCTTCAGCCAGGTCTACACCGATGCGGGCATCCTCGGCCCGACGACCGCGGTGTCCTCGACCTACATCATCCTCTTCATCATCTTCGCGGCCTTCCTGTCGGCCTCCAAGGTCGGCGACTACTTCATCAACTTCGCCTTCGCCGCCGCCGGGCGCACCCGCGGCGGCCCCGCCAAGGTCGCGATCTTCGCGAGCGGATTGATGGGGATGATCAACGGGACCTCGGCGGGCAACGTGGTGGCCACCGGCTCGCTCACGATCCCGCTGATGAAGAAGGTCGGCTACAAGCCGACCACCGCCGGCGCGATCGAGGCCGCCGCCTCCACGGGCGGGCAGATCATGCCGCCGATCATGGGCGCGGGCGCCTTCATCATGGCCGAGGTGACGGGCATCCCCTACACCGAGATCGCGCTGGCCGCGATCATCCCGGCGATCCTCTACTTCGTCTCGATCTTCTTCATGGTGGACTTCGAGGCCGCCAAGCTCGGCATGCGCGGCATGCGCGAGGACGAGCTGCCGAAGTTCCGTGAGATGGTGAAGCAGGTCTACCTGTTCCTGCCCATCGTGATCCTGATCGCGGCGCTGTTCATGGGCTACTCGGTGATCCGCGCGGGCACGCTCGCCACCATGGCGGCCGCCGTCGTGTCCTGGCTGCCGCCGCTCTTCGCGCGCGCCTTCGGGTGGCCGTCCTACGGCAATCTCGGGATGGACCTCCGCGCCGTCGGGCGCGCGCTCGCGCTCGCCGGGACGATGTCGATCCAGATCATCGCGGTCTGCGCCTGCGCGGGGATCATCGTGGGCGTGATCGCGCTGACGGGCGTCGGCGCGCGGTTCTCCTCGCTGCTCCTCGGCATCGCCGGCGCGTCCGAGCTCGCCGCGCTGTTCTTCGCGATGCTCATCGCGATCCTGCTCGGGATGGGGATGCCCACCACCGCCGCCTATGCCGTCGCCGCCAGCGTCGTGGCGCCGGGGCTGGTGAACCTCGGCATCCCGACCCTGACGGCGCATTTCTTCGTGTTCTACTTCGCGGTCGTCAGCGCGATCACGCCGCCCGTGGCGCTGGCGAGCTACGCCGCGGCCGGGATCTCGGGATCGAACCCGATGGCCACGTCGGTCGCGTCCTTCAAGATCGGGATCACCGCCTTCGTCGTCCCGTTCATGTTCTTCTACAACTCCGCGCTGCTGATGGACGGGACCTGGCCCGAGATCATCCGCGCCGCGCTGACCGCGACCGCGGGCGTCTACCTCCTGTCGGCCGCCGTGCAGGGGTGGTTCCTCGGCGCCCGCGTGGTGTGGTGGCTCCGGATCGCTCTCGGGACGGCGGCGCTGGCGATGATCGAGGGCGGCATCGTGAGCGACATGATCGGCATCGGCGCGGCCGCCGCGGTCTGGACGCTGCAGCGGATCTTCCGGGACGGGGACCGCCCGGGGACGGCGTCGGCGGCAGCGAAGTAGGCTCCGCTGCGCATTGCTCCCGCCGAGACGGGACGCGGCTGATCCGACCGGATGCTGGATCGACAGATCGAGCAGGCGGCCTTCGAAGAGGCGGTCGCGCGAGCCGGTCAGGTGGGCCTTCATCGCGGCGCGCGCACCCTCCGCGTCGCCGCGCGCGATGGCGTCGTGGATCTCGCGGTGCTCGGCGAAGACGTCCTCAAGGCCGTCGGGCGGGCCGAAGAGCGCCTGACCATGCATTCTCATACCGACCGCGATGTGCGTCTTCAGGGCCGCGATCGTCGACGCGTAGTGGTTGTTGGCCGCCTCGGCGACCGCGGAGTGGAAGGCGAATTCGGCGTCCTCGCGGTGGATCTGCATCCGGGTCGCCTGCTCCAGGCTCTCGAGCGCGGCGCCGATCCGGCCGAGCGCATCCGCGTCCCGCCGCCGCGCCGCCGTCGCGGCCGCGTCCGGCTCCGGCGTCAGGCGGAACTCGTAGCAGCGCTGGATGTCGGCGATGGAGTCGACGGGCAGGAAGCCCAGGTCGGCGCTCGGCGCGCCGCGGCGGCGCACGAAGCTTCCGACGCTGTGGCGCGAATGGACGTAGCCCTCCTCGCGCAGGCGGGTGAGCGCCGCGCGCAGCACCGGGCGCGACACCTTGGGGGCCTACGCGAGCTCGTGCTCGACGGGCAGGCGGAAATCGGACGGCCAGGCGCCGGTGGCGATGCGCGTCACGATCTCGTCGTGGATCGCATCGGGGAGCGTCCGGCCCTTCTGCGCGTGCGTCATCGCCGACCCTCCTGCCCCGGGGGCGCGGCCCGCGCAAGCAACCTCGCGAGAGCGTCGGTGTCGCCGAAGCCGCCGGGGCGGGTCAGCACGGTCATACCGTCCCGCGCGTGGGCGCGCGCCGCGACCAGACCCGGTTCCGGCTCCCCGTCGGCACGAGGCTCGCGATCCGCAGCACCCGCAGGACGGCGAGCGCGGTGTCGCCGCCCGACAGGAACAGCGTGCCGCAGGGGCGCCGGCGGATCGACCGCGCGGCGCGGGTCGCGAGCGCCGGCAGGCCACCGCCCGCCGCGTCGGGATCGGGGCGCAGGATCAGGGGGCCGTCCGGCTCGGGATCGCGGCCCGCGCCGCCCCCGGCCACGGTCACGTCGGGCCGCAGCGCGCGAAGGCGGTCGAGCTGCGCGAGGGTGATCGGGTCCCGGCTGCCGATCACGGCGAGGAACCGACCCGCGCGCGCGGGCCGGAGAGCCGAGCCGTCCGTTCGCGCCCCGCGGGCCGCGAGCGCGCGGGCCAGGCCGCTCGCCCCGACCAGGAGCACGCCGCGCAGGTCCGGCCCGAGCTCGCGCAGGAGGGCGTCGATCGCCCGCTGGTCCGACGCTTCGGGGATCTCGATGCGGGGCCCGGGAAGGTCCGCGAGGCGCGCGGCGACGTCGGTCCCGCCCTCCCCCACGCCCGTCCCGACGATGCGGCCGTCGCGCACCGACCGGCCGGCGGCGGGGATTGCGGAGGCGACGATCACGCGCCGCGGCCGAAGCGCGCGGATCATCGCCGCCACCTCCGCCTCGACCGGTCCCTGAAGGCGCGAGTCGATCTTCTTGAACCAGACCGACGGCTCGCCCGGCGCCAGCGCCGCGACGGCCCGCCGCACCGACGCGGCCGCGAAAGCCGGCCGCAAGGCGCGGCTCGCGGTCGCGACGGCGCAGACGTCCCAGGCCCCCGGAGTTGTCGGCTCGCGCGGCCAGACCCGCACCCCCCGGCCGGACGCGGCGAACGGCCCCGCGGCGTCGAGCGCGCCGGTGAGATCGTCGGCCACGATGGCCACCCGTCCGGTCACGTCGCGGGCGCCGCAGCGCGATCGGCGAAGTGGCACGCGACCCAGTGGCGGGGACGGGCTTCGCGCCAGGCCGGCGCCTCGGCGGCGCAGCGCGGCTCCGCAATCGGGCAGCGGGTGTGGAACCGGCAGCCGGGCGGCGGGTCGATCGGACTTGGCACCTCGCCCTATAGCACGGTGCGGCGGCGCGAATGCTCGGCCGCCGGATCGGGCTGAGGCACCGCCGACAGGAGCGCGCGCGTGTAGGGGGCGCCGCGAAGAGCGCGTCCACCGGCCCCGTCTCCACCACCCGTCCCGCATAGACCGCCGCCAGCCGCGAGACGACGCCGCTCAGCAGCGCGACGTCGCGCGTGATCCAGATCACCGCCATGTCGGTCTCGGCGGCAAGGTCGCGCACGAGCTCGACCACCTGCGCCTGGATCGTCACGTCGAGCGCCGTCGTCGGCCTGTCGGCGATGCAGCGCGGCGAGGAACCCCAGCCCCGTCATCGCGAGCCCAATGCCGCGCAGCTTGCGCCAGGCGTCGCGGCGAAGGCTCGCGGGCGGGGCGTCGGGCGACGGGGGCGCGTCGTAGATCGTCGGGTCGTCGCCGGGGGCCGCCGCGACGGCCGGCGGCGGGACCGGGCTCGACGGCAGCGCCCGGGGGACGGCGGGCGCCGTCATCAGCCCCGCGCCGCACCGGTTCGGGGGTCGAGGATCGGGTAGATCAGGTCGACGAAGAGGTTCGACGCCATCACCAGCACCGCCCCGATCAGCGTGATGGCGAGGGTCACCGGGTAGTCCGAGTCAATCGTCGACTCGACCGTGAGCCGCCCGAGCCCCGGCAGGCCGAAGACCAGCTCCACAAAGATCGCGCCGTTGACGTTGGTGATCATGATGAGCCCGAGCTGCGTGACCACCGGCGTCAGCACCGGGCGCATGACATGCGAGCGCAGGACGACGCTCTCGCGCAGGCCCTTGGCGCGGGCGGTGCGGACGGAGTCCTCGCCCGCCACCTCGAGCACCGCGGCGCGGGTCTGGCGCACGATGAGCGCGATCGGCTGCAGCGCGAGGACGGTCGGCGGCAGGAGCGCCCGCGCGTCCAGGATCCCGCCCCAGCCGTAGGGCACCGCCCCGCCGGGCAGCACCGCGATCGACCCGATCATCAGGAGCGGCCCGGCGACGCAGGGCGGGATCGCCCAGAGGAAGAGCGCGACGGCCACGATCCCGCGGTCGAGCACGGTGCCCTCGCGCAGCGCCGCGAGCACGCCGAGCGGCACCGCGACGAGCGCGGTCAGCACGATCGTGGCGAGGCCGAGCTGGAACGAGACCGGGGCGGCCGCGGAGATCGTGCGCCACACGCTGCGCCCGGTGACGAGCGAGTTGCCCCAGTCGCCGCGCTTGAGGTTGCCGACGTAGGACGCGTACTGCGCGAGGAAGGGCCGGTTCAGCCCCGCCTCCTCGCGGATCGCCTCGATGCGCACGGGGTCGTAGGCGACGTCGCCGGGCGCGCACAGGAAGATCAGCTTGATCGGATCGCCGCCGCCGAAGAACGCCAGCGCATAGACGCCCATCAGCACCACGAGGAGGGTCGGGATCCAGATCGCGATGCGGGTCAGGGCGTAGCGCAGCATCTTCGGCCTCGGGCTGTGAGGGGTGGGGCCGGCGGGACGCGCCCGCCGGCCGCGATCCTGCTCGACGGAGACGGCCCGGGGCTCGACGACCTGCCGGTCGAGGTTCTTCTCCAGCCCCGACGACGTTCGGCATCGCCTACCTGGACATCGCCTCGGAGTACCACGGGGCGGAAACGCAGTCCTCGCGGAACGAGCCGCTGCGCCTCCCGCGCGAGCTCGACGCGGCGCGGATCGTCGAGGCCGAGCCCGCCCGCCTCCTCGAAAAGCGCGTCGATCTCGGCGTTGGAGTAGCCGCCAAGCTTGTTCTGCGCGTCCGACGAGCCGCTCGCGATGGCACCGCCGAGATAGGCTACCGCGTCGGGCACCCGCGTGCGCACGTCGTCGCGGAACACCTGCACGCTGTTCTGGTCGGGCCCGGAACAGGCGTCGATCTGCGGCTTCGTGTCGACGGCGGTGATCCCGAGGTTCTGGCGCCGCCGCTCGGCGATGTACTGCGCGGCCGCCGCGTTGGCGGGGGTCGAGATGCCCACCATCATGATCCGCCGCAGCGCCTCGGCGCTTCCGTAGGACGACGCGGCGCGCGCCTCCTGTGCGGCCTCGGGGTCGAACGGATAGGGCTCGATTGCGCTGTCCTCGGCGCCCGGCGCGGCGTTGAGGATCTGGTCGGCCTTGGCGTGCGGCCCGTGGGGAAACGCGGCCTCCGTCGACCCCTCGCGGTCGACCGCGAGGATCAGGGCCTTGCGCACCTTGGGATCGTCTATCGGCGGGCGGTTCACGTTGAACCAGAAGTGCTGCCCCTCGGCGATCGTCGGACCCGACGCGGGATCCGCGCCGAGGTCCTGGATCATCGTGGGCGTGGCGAACTCCGCACGGGCGCCGAACTCGCCCGATTGCAGCAGCGCCGTCGCCGTCACCGCGTCCTCGATCGAGCGGATCTCGACCGCGTCGAGCGCGGGCGGGGGGCCGGAGTAGTTCGGATTGGCCTCCATTCGGATCTCGCCCGCGTCGAGGTCCATCGCCACCGGCACGAAGGGCCCGCTCACCGCGGGCTCGTTCTCGGGGAGCCGCCATTCCGACCGCCCGGTCCCGTCCTCGGCGCGGACGCTCTCGACGTCGACGATCAAGACGACGTGGTCGGCGAGGCGCTGCGCGAAGATCGGGTCGGGCGCCGTCAGCCGCACCGTCCCGTCGCCCGTCGCCCGCCGTCACGCCCTCGAGCGCCATGCCCTCGCCCGCCGACGCCGCGTCGAAGTTCGCGACGCCGCCGAGGACCCGCCCGACCTGCTGATTGCGCGTCGACGGCATCGCGCCGAGCGCCCACGAGCCCGGGACGTCATCGGCGGTGATCGCCGAGCCGTCCGCGAACGTAGCCTCGGGGTCGAGCGTAAAGGTCGATCGGAGAAGTCGTTCGGTGTGGCTCCGTCGGTGAGGATCTGCCCCCGCATCCCGCCTGCCACGCCGAAGATGATCGGTGCCGACCACGAGAGCGGGTTCCAGCGGAAGATTTCGCCGCCGCCCTGCAACGGGGACCAGTGGTCGGTTGGGCTCGCACGGACCATGCGCAGCATGCCCTCGTGCTACAGCCAAACCGCGAGCGGCAGGGCCGCCGTCAGAAGCGCCGCCGCCAGGCCGGCGAGCGAGCGCCGTCCGACACGGGGCGCGCCTCGCGTGATCGCGCTCGGCAGGGGTCCGCGTGGGCCATGATCCTCTCCTCGCGGAGATCGCCGGACCGATCCGGGTAGATGTCGAATGCGAGCGAGACTGAATGAAGGCAGGCATGTTAGACGGCATCGTGGGGCTGACGGGCTTCCCATGTTTCCCGATTCCGGTTTCGGTGCGTTACGACGCGCGGGCTCTGACGTGTTGGCGGACGATCTCTGAAGCGATAGCTTGAAGAACGGAGCAGGGCGGCACGTCACGGCATGCGCGTCGTGATGATCGGTGCGCGTTCGGGGATCGGCGCCGCCATCGCGCGGGCCCATGCCGCCGCGGGCGCCGCGTTCCGCATGCCCTGCAGAGACAACCGCGCCGGAGCGGAGGCGATCGGGCAGGACGGCGGCCGGGCGAACATCCTACCCGGCCACGCGCGAGGGCGCCATCGGCGGCGCCGTCGCGGCGGAGAGGCGCAGGGCGGGCTCGACATCTTCGTGAACGACGCCGGGGCGACGTTCGGCCGGGTCCCGCTCCTCGACGTCGAGCACGACCGCTTCGCCGCGGTCCTGGACTGCAACGTCGGCTCGGTGCTCCATGCCTGCCAGCGCGGCGGCGCGATCACGCGGGTGGAGGGGTGCAGGGGGAGCGGCTGCATCGTCGACACGCCCGCGATCGCCGCGCGCACCGGGGGCGGCGCGGGCGTCGGCCTCTGCGGCGCGGCCAAGAGCTTCGTCTCGACGCCGACGCGCGTCCTGGCGCGCGAGCTCGTCGCCGACGGTGTGCGGCAGAACGCGGTGGTGCCCGGCACCATCGACACGCCGTTCCGCGCCCGCGGCGCGACCGCCGAGCATCCCGGGGCCGTCGTCGCACCGATCCCGATGGGTCGCCTCGGCACGCCCGAGGACTGCGTCGTCGCCGACCTCTTCCTTGCCGACACGGCGATGAGCGGCCCCCTAGAAACGGCGGGCAAGCGATGTTCCGAGCGCGCCCGGAGGCAAGCGGGCGTTTGATCCTGACGCAGGGCGATGCGTCCGGCGTCGGCACGGAGGTCGCCTGCCGCGCGACGACCGCGCTCGATGCGGGGCCCGCGCCGCGATCACCGTCGTCGGACCCGTCTCGGCGCTGGAGCGGGCGCAACGCGTGGCCAGCACGCCCCTCGCCTTCGGCTGAGACGAGCAGCCGGGACTGATCGACGTCCTCGTGTCCGGGCCGCTGCCGCCTTACGGGACGATGGACCCCGCCTGCGACGACGCGGCCTACCGCGCGGTCGTGGCCGCGGTCGAGGCGCCATGCGGCTCGCACGTCCCGGCCGCGCTCGTCACGGGACCGCTCAACAAGGAGACGACGAACCGCGTCGGGCACCTACATGACGGGCATACCGGCCTGCTGGCGCACCTGACCGGCGCATCGCAAAGCTGGATGCTCCTGACATCCGAACATCTTTCGGTCATCCACGTCCCGACGCAGGTGCCCCTCGCCGAGGCCGTCTTCCGCGCCTCGCGCGCGCGCGTGCTGGCCACGACCCGGGCGGCCGACGCGCATCTGCGGCGCCTCGGGATCGCCGCGCCGCGCGTCGCCGTCGCCGTCGCCGGGCTTAACCCGCATTGCGGCGAGAACGGGCTCTTCGGTTCCGAGGACGACGACGCGATCGCCCCGGCCGTCTCGGACGCGCGGGAAGCCGGGATCGACGCCTCGGGGCCGATCCCGGCGGATACCGTGTTCCGCGTGGCGGCCGGGGGCGCCTTCGACGTCGTCGTCGCGCAGTACCACGACCGGGGGCACATCCCGATGAAGATGATCGCCTTCGAGACCACGGTGAACGTCACGCTCGGCCTGCCCGTCGACCGCGCATCCGTCGACCACGGGACCGCCTTCGACATCGCGGGCACGGGCCGCGCCGACCACACCGAGATGCTCTGCGCGATCCGCTACGGCGAGCGGCTGATCGCGGCACCGCGAACCGGGGAGACGACGCCATGACCACCGACGGGACAGGGCCGGTCGACGAGGGCCGCGCTGCGGGCGCTCGCGGCCTACGACACGCCGCCGATCTGCAACGCGCTCGAGGTCGTGTGCTCCGACCGGCGCGGGCAGGGCTTCAACCGCCTGCCGCTGGTCTGCCCGACATCGGCGCGCGGGCCGGTCGCGGGCTACGCGCGCACCGCCACCATCCGCAGCCGCGAGCCGCAGGCGGGGGGGCGCGACGTGATCCGCGCCCGCCGGCTCGCCTACCACCGCCATGTCGGGGAGGGGCCCCGCCCCGGCATCATCGTCATCCAGGACGCCGATCCGGTCGAGCGCCGGCTCGGCGCGTTCTGGGGCGAGGCGCGGAGCCATGTCCACCGGGCCATGGGGATCGAGGGGCTGGTGACCGACGGCGCGATCCGCGACGTGGAGGACTGGGCCGACGGGTTCCTCGCGCTCGCGGGCACGGTGATGCCGTCGCATGTCTGGGCCGAGGTCGTGTCGTTCGGCACCTCGGTCAGCATCGCGGGGATGGTCGTCGCGCCGGGCGACATCGTCCATGCCGACCTCCACGGCGCGGTGGTGATCCCGCCCGAGGCCGTGGCGCGCATCCCCGCGGCGGCCGAGGCGATCCGGCGGCGCGAGGCGATCCTGATCGGGCTCGCCAAGGCGGGACCGGTGACCGCGGACGACATCGCCGAAGCGCTGTCGCGCTCGGACGAGATCCACTGATGCCGAGGGGACCGGACCCCGACGTCACGTCCCTTCGGATCGGCGGGGTCCGCTGCGCCGTGGCGGCCCCGTTCGACGCCGACCTCGGGGTCGGCCTGCCCGTCATGGTGGCGCTTGCCATGCCCTGCTCGAGGAGGGGGCGCCGGCCGCGGGCTGCGCGAGCGGATGGCGCTGCTCGAAGGGCTCGTCCGGACCGGGATCCCGGCCGGTCGGCTCCTGCCCGGCACCGGCTGCTGCGCGGCCGCCCACACGGTCGAGCTGACGCGCCGCGCGGCGATCCCGGCCCGCGGCACGCCGTAGCGCAGACCATGCGCGCCCCAGGTCAGGACGAACGCGCCCCTGGCCGCCATCGCGTCGAACTGCGCGTCCGTCACCGGGCGGAACGGCTCGGTCGCGTCGGCGGGCCGGGTGATCGCGCGGCGCAGCGAGACGAGCCGGGGATCGGCGGCGGCGAGCGCGGCGATCAGGCTGTCCTTGCCGACGCCCGAGGGCCCGACCACCGCGACGACCCGGGGCGGCGGATCGCTCACGGCGCGGGCGCGAAGGCGGAGACGTCCGCGTATCGGGGCCGACGCTCCCACCACGGCGATCATTCCCACGGCGGGGCGGTGCGGCGTCACCGAATGGTCGGCTACGAACGCCCGCGGGGTCGAAGTCGCCCGTCGGACGGAGCGCCGTCGCGGCCCCTCGGCGTCGCTTCGCCGGCGATGCACCGTCGATTGCGTGTTGCGCTCCGCGGAGCGCCGTCCCTAGGGTCGTTACCGTGGGGGGAGCCATGGCCGGACCGTTGGCGGGGATACGCGTGCTGGACATGACCAATGTCCTCGCCGGGCCGTTCTGCGGGCATCTGCTGGCGCATCTCGGGGCGGAGGTCGTCAAGATCGAGGCGCCGGGCGGCGGCGACCTCGCGCGCTCGCTGGGCGCCGATCCCGCGCTGAACGCCGCCGGCATGGGCGTCTCGTTCCTCGCGCAGAACGCGGGCAAGAAGTCGGCGACCTTCGACCTCAAGGACGCGGACGACCGCGCGCGCTTCCTCGACCTCGTCGGGACGGCAGACGTGCTCGTCGAGAACTTCCGCCCCGGCGTGATGGCGCGGCTGGGGCTCGCGCATCCGCGGCTGGCCGAGGCGAACCCGCGGCTGATCTACTGCGCGATCTCGGGCTTCGGGCAGACCGGCGCCTGGGCCGGGAGGCCCGCCTACGACCAGATCGTCCAGGGGCTGAGCGGGCTGATGTCGATCACCGGAGACGCCGACAGCGCGCCGCTGCGCGCGGGCTACCCCGTCGCCGACACGGTGGGCGGGCTGACGGCGGCCTTCGCGATCTGCGCGATGCTCAACGCGCCCACGCGCGGCGGCATGGTCGACGTGTCGATGCTGGGCGCGATGCTGGGGACGATGGGCTGGGCGGTGTCGAACTGGCTCGTGGCCGGGGTCGCGCCCACGCCCAACGGCAACGAGAACCACACCTCGGCGCCCTCGGGCACGTTCCGCGCGGCGGACGGGCCGATCAACGTCGCCGCCAACAAGGACGAGCAGTGGCGGAGCCTCGCCGCGCATGTCGGGCTGGCCGAGCTGATCGACGATCCCGACTACGCGACCCGCGAGGACCGCAAGCGCAACCGCGCCGCCCTCAGCGCCAGGCTCGAAGCCGCCCTGTCCGGGCGGCCGGGCGAGGCCTGGGTGGAGGAGCTCAACGCGCTCGGCGTGCCCGCGGGCCGGGTGCTCACCGTGCCCGAGATCCTCGAGCACCCCGAGATCGCGGAGTCGGGCTTCGTCGCGCGCTTCGACGACGTGCCGGGCGTCGGTCGGCCGGTCCGGGTGATGCGGCCCGGCTTCCGGATCGACGGGGCGGTCCCGTCCGTGGCCACGCCGCCGCCGACGCTCGGACAGCACGACCACGAGTTCGGGGGGGCCGCGGCACCGCGCGGCCCGAGGGCCCCGGGAGCGGCCCGATCGAGCCGGGACGGCATCGGTGCGGACAACGCGATCTGAGGGAGGACGACATGACGATCATCACGAGACGGATGCTGAACCTGGCCGGGGCCTCGGCCGTGGCCCTGGGCCTTGCGCTGCCGGCGGCGGCGCAGACCTTCGAGGACCTGCACTTCCTGATCCCCGGCGGGGCGGGCGGCGGCTGGGACGGCGCGGCGCGCGGCGTCGGCGAGGCGCTGACGGAGGCCGGGACGGTCGGCAACGCCAGCTTCGAGAACATGTCCGGCGGCGGCGGCGGCCTGGCGATGACCTACCTCATCGACAACGCCCGGTCGAACGAGGGCACCCTGATGGTCAACTCGACCCCGATGGTGATCCGCGGCATCACCGGCGAGATCGCGCAGACCTTCCGCGACGTGGAGCCGGTGGCCGCGGTGCTGGGCGACTACGCCGCCTTCGTTGTGCCGACCGACAGCGAGATCGATACCTTCGCCGACCTGCGGGCCGCCTACGACGCCGACCCGTCCTCGGTCGCGATCGGCGGCGGCTCGGTGCCCGGCGGCATGGACCACGTCGTAAGCTCGCTGATCCTCGACGCGGCCGGGCTCGATCCGCTCGCGGTGCAGTACATCCCCTACGACACCGGCGGGCCCGCGATGGCGGCGCTGCTGTCGGGCGAGATCGACGCGCTCTCGACCGGCTTCTCGGAGGCGATCGCGATGGCCGAGGCGGGCGAGGTCCGCATCGTCGGCGTCACCGCCTCCGAGCGGCTGCCGGGCTTCCCGGACGTGCCGACCTTCGCCGAGCAGGGCGCGGAGATGGAGTTCGTCAACTGGCGCGGGTTCTTCGCGGCGCCGGGCCTGCCGGAGGAGACCAAGGCCGCCTACGAGGAGGCGCTGCGCGCGATGCACGACACGCCCGAATGGGAGGCCGTCCGCGCCCGCAACGGCTGGACCAACATCTTCTACGGCGGCGAGGACTTCGAGGCGTTCCTGGAGCGGCAGGAGGGCGAGATGCGTCAGATGATGACCGAGCTCGGCTTCCTGTGAGGCCCCCGCGGCCCCGAACCCCGCGTCCGGGGCCGCGACCCGCCGCGAGGCCCGCGGGGTGACGCTCGACCGCGCCCTCGCCTTCGGCGTGCTCCTCGTCTGCGTACTCTACGGCTACGCGGCGTGGTTCACGATGGACGGCGACCTGCCGCCCTTCCTGCAGCGCAACCCGGTTTGGCCGAGCACCTTCCCAAAGATCCTGTCGGTGATGGGCGCGGCGGCGGCGCTCTGGGTGATCGCGGCACCCGGCCCGACCCCGGAGCCGGGCGCGGACGACGTCGACTACCGCCGCCTGCCGCAGTACCACTGGGGGCAGGCGTCGATCCTGATCGCGCTGATGCTGGCCTATGCCGCGGCCTTGCGCCCGCTGGGCTTCGTGCCCTCGACGATCCTCTTCGTCGTGATCGGCGCTTGGGTCCTGGGCGAGCGGCGCTGGTGGATCTCCGCCCCGGTCGCCGCCGTCGCCACGCTCGCGATCTGGTATCTCGTCTCGGAGGTGCTGAGCATCTTCCTGCGCCCCTTCCCGGTCTTCTGAGCGAGGGTCGCGGCCATGATCGACGGCGTCCTCCTCGGCCTCTCCACCGCCTTGTCGGTGCAGAACCTCCTGCTCGTGGTCGCGGGCTGCATGATCGGCACGCTGATCGGGATGCTGCCCGGCCTCGGGCCGATGTCGATCATCGCGATCATGATCCCGATCTCGATCAGCATCGGGGAGCCCTCGAGCGCGCTGATCCTGCTCGCGGGGGTCTATTACGGCGCGATCTTCGGCGGCTCGACCAGCTCGATCCTCATCAACGCGCCCGGCGTCGCCTCCACCGTCGCGACGAGCTTCGACGGCTACCCGATGGCCCGCAAGGGGCAGGCGGGCCGCGCGCTCACCATCGCGGCCATCGCGAGCTTTGCGGGCGGCACGGTGGGGACGATCCTGCTGATGGCCTTCGCGCCCGCGCTCTCGAGCGTGGCGCTGCTGTTCCATTCGGCCGAGTACTTCGCGCTGATGGTGGTGGGCCTCGCGGCCATCGCCGCCTTCGCGGGCAAGGGCAACGTGGGCAAGGCCGCGCTGATGACCGTGCTGGGGCTGATCCTGGGCACCGTGGGCGAGGGCGCGCTGTTCAACGCCGCGCGCTTCACGATGGACGTGCCGCAACTCCAGTCCGGCATCAGCTTCATCACGCTCGCCATGGCGATGTTCGCGCTCCCCGAGGCGATCTACCTCGTCCTGCATCCCGGCCGCTCCGCTAAGGGCGGCGAGGGCACCGGCGGCATCGGCCGTCTCGCGCTCCAGCCCGGCGACGCGCGCCGGATGGCCCCGGTGGTGGGGCGCCAGTCGGTCCAGGGGTTCTTCGTCGGCGTCCTGCCCGGCGCGGGCGCGACCATCGCCTCGTTCCTGGGCTACGCGGTCGAGCGCAACCTCGCCTCCCCCAAGGATCGCGCGGAGTTCGGCCACGGCTCCGTCCAGGGCATCGCGGCGCCGGAATCGGCCAACAACGCCGCCTGCTCGGGCTCCTTCGTGCCGCTCCTCACGCTGGGGATCCCGGGCTCCGGCACGACCGCGATCCTGCTCGGCGCGCTGATCTCGCTCAACGTCACGCCCGGGCCGCGGCTGATGACCGACAGCCCGGAGATCTTCTGGTCGGTCATCATCTCGATGTACATCGGCAACGTCGTGCTGCTGATCCTGAACCTGCCCCTGATCCCCTACATCGCGAAGCTGCTGGCGGTGCCGCGGCCCTACCTGATCCCGTTCATCCTCTTCTTCACGCTGATGGGCAGCTACATCGGGCAGAACAATCCCAGCGAACTCGTCATCCTGGTGGCGCTTGGCGTGCTCGCCACGGCGTTCCGGATGGCCAATTTCCCGCTCGCGCCGCTACTGATCGGCTTCATCCTCGGCACGATGATGGAGGACAACTTCTCGCGCGCGATGCAGCTCTACGGCGGGCCGTCCTTCCTGTGGGAGCGGCCGATGTCGCTGGGGCTCCTGATCCTCGCGACGCTCCTGCTCGCGCTGCCGACGCTGCAGGCCCGGCGCGCGCGTCGCCGGCTCCCGCAGGGCGACTGAGGAACGGCACATGAGCGACGTCTCCGACTGGTGGCGCACCGCGATCATCGACATGGAGCCCGGCCGCATCGCGCTCCGCGGCCATCCGATCGAGACGCTGATCGGCACCGCGAGCTTCCCCCAGACGATCTGGCTCATGCTCCGCGGCACCCTGCCGTCCCCCGCGCAGGCGACGCTGCTGGAGGCCGCGCTCGTCGCCGCGGTCGACCACGGGCCGCAGGCGCCGTCGATCGCCGCCGCGCGCATGGCCGTCACCTGCGGCCTGCCGCTCAACGCCGCGATGGCGTCGGCGATCAACATGCTGGGCGACGTGCACGGCGGCGCGGGCGAGCAGGCGGCGGAGCTCTACGCCGAAATCCTGCGCCGCGCGGAGGCGGGACGGACACTCGAGGCCGCCGCCCGCGACGCCATCGCGGCGTTCCGCGCGGGCGGCGGCACCCATCTGCCCGGCTTCGGCCACCGGTTCCACAAGCCCGTGGACCCGCGCGCGCCACGCCTGCTCGCGCTCGTCGACGAGGCCGCCGCACGCGGCACGGTCGGGGGCCGGGTCGCGGCCGCCGCGCGGGCGGTCGAGGCGGCGCTGATGGCCGAGGGCCGCGCGGTGCCGATGAACATCGACGGCGCGACGGCCGTGATCCATGCCGAGCTGGGTTTCGATCCGCCGCTCTCGCGCGGGCTGTTCTGCCTGTCGCGGGCCGTCGGGATCCTCGCGCATGCCCGCGAGCAGCAGCTTCAGGGCGGCCGCAACAAGGGCCCCACCCCGCCGGCCTACCGCTGGACCTACGACGGGCCGGACGCCCCTCCCGGCTGATCCGGGGCGCGTTCTCCCATCCGAAGACGATGTCCTGCCCGTCGTGCCTTCCTTCAAGGATCTCCGCGCAAGGTCGCGCGGAGCCGGAGCGAGCGGCAGGCAGGCGCGGCCCCGAGCCGGGCGACGGGACGTCGGACCATGATCATGAAGCATGCCGACGACCACGCGGCCGACCACGCGTCGCTCGAGGCGCTGCGCGAACACCCGGGCGCCGACGCCGCGACCGCCAGGCGGATCGCTTCGGAGGCGAAGCGCATCGCGGCCGGCGCGCGCGGCGAGGCGGCCGCCGCCTACGAGATCGATCGGCTCTTCGGCGCCTCCGACCGGCACGCCGTGATCCACGACCTGCGCATCGAGATCGACGGACAGGTCGCGCAGATCGACCATATCGTCGTGACCCGCTTCATGACCGCCTTCCTGTGCGAGACGAAGAACGTCGCCGAGGGCCTCGCGTGCAACGAGCACGGCGAGTGGGTGGGCTTCCGGAACGGCCGGCCGTTCGGCCTCGCCTCCCCGCTCCTCCAGGGCGCCCGGCACCGCGACATCCTGGGGTCGCTCCTCGAGGGGGGCCATCCGTGGCAACCTCGGCGACTGGGCGGTCCGATCGGCGTGCGGATGCAGCATTTCGTCCTGGTCTCGAACGGCGCGCGGATCTCGCGACCGAAGGCGGGCACCGTCCCCGAGATCGACCGCGTCGTGAAGATCGAGGGCTTCGGCGAGCGCCGAAAGGAGTACGCCGACCGGATGGGCGCCGTGGAGGCGATGGCCAAGATGGTCTCCGCCAGCGCCCTGAAGACCTTCGCCGAGGGCCTGGCCGGCTGCCATGTCCCTGCCGCGCCGGACTGGCACGCGAAATTCGGCCTGCCCCGGCTCCCACCGGCCCCGGTCCCGCCGAGCGCGCCGACCCTCGACGTCCCGGCGAAGGTCGGCCCCGCCGGCACCTCGGAGCAGGACGACGGCGTGGAGACCGCCCGGAGAAAGCTCGTCTGCACCGCCTGCGGGACGGCGATCGCCTTCGTCGTGGCGCGCTTCTGCTGGCGCAACGTCAAGCGCTTCGGCGGTCACGCCTATTGCCGGGATTGCCAGGCCGGGATCTGAGAGGCGACGCATCCGCGCTGATGGACCGCCCGCGGGTCGGCAGCCGGCGATCACAGCTGCCCGGTCCGGCCCGTCCGACGGCGAGCCCGCCAAAAGCGATCCCTGCTGCGCGATCACGGTGTCCGCGCCGGGGGGACAACGTAGGAAGCGTGACGATGCACGATCCATGGCCGCATCGCCCTTCGATCATCCGCCGCGTCCGTCCGCCGGCTGCCCACGCGGCGGAGCCATCCGGCAAGCCCGG
>CAVSOF010000015.1:0-34586 GCA_963729425.1 uncultured Alphaproteobacteria bacterium
TGGTGACCTGGAGTCTGCGGTCGATCACGTCCTGGCGCGGGGGCCCCGTCGGTGGGGCGATACGCTCGGAAAACAAGGTTGAGCGAGAGAAGACGTAGGCTCATGTCGCCCCGTCGCAACGCATCATTGATAATGCCTCGGGTGTCACGAAATCGTGACGAAGCCGCGCATGGAAGCCGGAAGCGCGATTCGAGGCAAGCGGAGCGATACGCTGCGAGGTCCGGGAGCGCTCGCTACGCGTCTTGAGCCCGGGCGACCGGCTGAACGCCATCGGCGCGGGTGCCGGTTTTCCACGTCAAATCCTTGCATTCGCAACATGATGCGAGGTCCTCTTCCGTGGCGTCAGCCACGTCGAGATCGCGCCGCCCGGCGTGCTGCGCAGCGTCCCGCCCGTCGCGGGTCCCGCGCGGTGGTCGCGAGGGGGACGATCGCCAAGCCGATGCGAGATCACCGGGGGGGCGTCCTTCGCCGCGCGAGCATCTTGCGGGCGGAATATTCGAATGCCGGCTGCTTCCATCCCGAGGGGTCGGGCGTATGTCCCCGCTACGGCTTGATTGACGGGCATCACCGCCGATCGCCGTCATCACCGGGATGAGGATCCAGACCATGACAAGATACGCCACCATTGCCGCCACGAGCCTTCTTGCGCTGACGGTCGCCATGCCCGCCGCCGCGCAGACGACCGTCACGGGCATCCGCGACCTCGACGACCGCATCGACGACATCGAGCGCGACGCGAACCGCGGCCTGCGCCGCCAGGACGACACCGCGCGCTTCGGCGAGAACGGCGTCGTCCAGGGCTTCCGTGGCTCGGCCGCGCTGACCGCCTCGGGCTCGTCGGGCAACACCGACACGGGCAAGCTGTCCTTCGCGGGCCGCATGACCTACGGCGTCGGCGCCTTCAACAACCTGATCGGCTTCGCGGGCGAGTACGGCGAGTTGAACGGCACCAAGGACACGCAGCGCTTCTTCGGCACCTACGAAGGCAGCCGCGCCTTCTCGCCGACGCTCTACGCCTACGGCACGGGCCGCTACCAGTACGACGGCTTCGCCTCCAACGAGCACGACGCCTTCATCGGCGTGGGCCTCGGCTACCGCATCTACAACACCGACCAGGTCGCCTGGCGCGTGCAGGCGGGTCCGGGCGTGCGCTACATCGAGGACCAGGCCGGCGACAGCACGACCGACCTCGCCGGGCTCGCGACGTCGCGGTTCTTCTACGGCCTGACCGACGTGGTCTCGCTGACGAACGACACCGACGTGCTGTTCTCGGACGAGGACTACACGCTGACGAACGACTTCGGGGTGAACTTCAAGGTCTCGAACACGCTGTCGACGCGCCTGAGCTACCGGACGGACTACGAGTCCGACCCGCTGCCGGGGTTCCGCAACACGGACAACACGATCGGCGTCTCGCTCGTCGTAGGCTTCTGAACGCGGCGACACGCGTTGCGAACGGCCATCGCGGGGGGCGGAGCGATCCGCCCCCTTCGCACGTCAGGAAGGCAGCCCGTCCGGCTCGTCCGCGAGCCGCTCCGCCGCCCCCGGCCGCTTCGCGTCCCGCGCATCGTCCCACGTGTCGGTGTGGTCGCGGATCGCGCGCAGCAGGTCTCCGGGCGAATAGGCGTGCGGCATGTCGAGCCGCAGCGCATGCGCCACCAGCTCCGAGCAGAACCAGGCCCCCCTCCGGCTGCGCCTGAGGTTGAGGAACTGCGTCGTGACCAACGCCCAGAGCTCGTAGGGCCGCCCGACCTCCGCCATCGCGCGCTCCCACGTCCCCTCCGGCGCCCAGCACACGTCGTAGATCCGCCACCGCTCGGGGTGGAGCCGGATCTCCTTTAGCCGCACGCCGCCGTCGCGCCCCGACGAGCCGAGGCACGTCACCGTGTCGCCCAGCCGCGGCCGCCGCTCCGCGCGGATCAGCTCGACATGGCTGAACGCCGATCGCGTGACGGCGCGCACCAGCCAGTCGGCGAACCGGCCGGACCCGCGATAGAAGGCGACGTAGAGTTCGGGCATGGCGGGCTCCTTCCTGCGACGATAGGACCCTCGGTCCCGAGTGCCCAAGGGTCAAGTAAGGGATTCCCGACCGCGCCGGTGGACCGACCCCGGCGCGGGCCTTATCTTCGCCGCACACGGTCGGAGGGAGTCCCGCGATGTTCGACGCCACCATGCAGTTCGACCTTGGCGAGGACGTCGGCGCGCTGCGCGAGATGGTCCACCGCTGGGCGCAGGACCGCGTCGCCCCGATGGCCGCCGCGATCGACGCCGACAACGCCTTCCCCCCCGCGCTGTGGACCGAAATGGGCGAGCTCGGCCTGCTGGGCATCACCGTTCCCGAGGCCGACGGCGGCGCGGGCATGGGCTACCTCGCCCACGTCGTCGCGGTCGAGGAGATCGCGCGTGCCAGCGCCTCCGTCTCGCTGAGCTACGGCGCGCATTCCAACCTCTGCGTCAACCAGATCGCGCTCAACGGCACGCCCGAGCAGAAGGCGCGCTACCTGCCCGGGCTGATCTCGGGCGAAGCCGTCGGCGCGCTCGCCATGTCCGAAGCGGGATCCGGCTCGGACGTCGTGTCGATGAAGCTGCGCGCGGAGAAGCGCAACGACCGCTACATCCTCAACGGCACAAAGTACTGGATCACCAACGGCCCCGACGCGAGCACGCTCGTGGTCTACGCCAAGACCGATCCCGAGGCGGGCTCCAAAGGGATCACCGCTTTCCTGATCGAGCGCGCCATGGCCGGGTTCTCGACCTCGCCGCATTTCGACAAGCTCGGGATGCGCGGCTCCAACACCGCCGAGCTCGTCTTCGAGGACGTCGAGGTCCCGTTCGAGAACGTCCTCGGCCGCGAGGGCGGGGGCGTGCGCGTGCTGATGTCCGGCCTCGATTACGAGCGCGTCGTGCTGTCGGGGATCGGCACCGGCATCATGGCCGCCTGCCTCGACCACGTCATGCCCTACCTGGCCGAGCGGCGTCAGTTCGGCGCCCCCATCGGCTCGTTCCAGCTGATGCAGGGCAAGATCGCGGACATGTACACCGCGATGAACTCCGCGCGCGCCTACGTCTACGAGGTCGCGCGCGCCTGCGACGCGGGCCGCGTCACCCGCCAGGACGCCGCCGCCTGCGTGCTCTACGCCTCCGAGCAGGCGATGGTGCAGGCCCACCAGGCGGTGCAGGCGATGGGCGGCGCGGGCTTCATGAACGACACCCCCGTCAGCCGCCTGTTCCGCGACGCCAAGCTCATGGAGATCGGCGCGGGCACGTCCGAGGTCCGCCGGATGCTGATCGGGCGCGAGATGATGGCGGCCATGGCCTGATTGACGGCCCGCGGGGGGCCTGCGAGGTGATGGCCGGTGCGGGGGCGGGGGAGCGGGCGATGACGGTCTTCGGTTCGAATGTCGCCGTCGCGGACGCCTCGATACCGTCCGTTCGGGTCATGATGCCTTCGCGCGGACCGCGGGATCGGCCCCTCCGGCCCGGCGCGATCGTGACCGCGCGGCCCCGATGAAGCTCGCCTCCACCCTCGTCGCGGGCTCCGAGCAGGCCCGCGCGAACCGAGAGGCGCATCTCGCGGCGCTGGCGGAGGTGCGCGAGGCGGCGATGGCCGCGCAGGCCGGGGGCGGCGAGCGCGCCCGCGACCGCCACGTCGCGCGCGGCAAGATGCTGCCGCGCGACCGCGTCGCGAACCTGCTCGACCCCGGCTCGCCCTTCCTCGAGGTCGGCGCGCTCGCGGGGCACGGGATGTACGACGGCGCGGCGCCGGGCGGCGGGGCCATCGCGGGGGTGGGCCTCGTCCACGGGCGTCAGGTCATGGTCGTGTGCAACGACGCCACCGTGAAGGGCGGCACCTACTATCCCATCACCGTCAAGCTGCACCTGCGCGCGCAGGAGATCGCCGAGGAGTGCCGTCTCCCCTGCATCTACCTCGTCGATTCCGGCGGGGCGAACCTGCCGAACCAAGACGAGGTCTTCCCCGACCGCGACCATTTCGGCCGCATCTTCTACAACCAGGCCCGGATGAGCGCGTCGGGCATCGCGCAGATCGCCGTCGTGATGGGCTCGTGCACCGCGGGCGGCGCCTACGTGCCGGCCATGTCCGACGTCTCGGTGATCGTGCGCGAGCAGGGAACGATCTTCCTCGCCGGCCCGCCCCTGGTGCGCGCCGCCACGGGCGAGGTCGTCACCGCCGAGGATCTCGGCGGCGGCGACGTCCACACCAGGCTCTCGGGGGTGGCCGACTATCTCGCCGAGGACGACGCGCACGCGCTCGCGCTCGCCCGGAATATCGTACGAAACGTGGAGAACGCCGCCGGGAATTACCCCGAATTGTACGATTTCGACCCTCCGGCCTACGATCCCGAGGAGATCCTGTCCGTCGTCCCGGCGAGCCTCAGCACCCCCTACGACATCCGCGAGGTGATCGCGCGGCTCGTCGACGGCAGCCGGTTCGACGAGTTCAAGGCCCGGTTCGGTGAGACGCTGGTGACCGGGTTCGCCCATGTCCACGGCATGTCGGTCGGCATCGTCGCCAACAACGGCGTGCTGTTCTCGGAGGCCGCGCAGAAGGGCGCGCATTTCGTCGAGCTCTGCTCGCAGCGCCGCATCCCCCTGGTGTTCCTGCAGAACATCACCGGCTTCATGGTCGGCCGCCGCTACGAGAACGAGGGCATCGCGCGGCACGGCGCCAAGATGGTCACCGCCGTCGCCTCCACCGCCGTCCCGAAGGTCACGATGCTCGTCGGCGGCTCGTTCGGAGCGGGCAACTACGGCATGGCCGGTCGCGCCTACCAGCCGCGCTTCCTGTGGACCTGGCCCAACTCGCGCATCTCCGTCATGGGCGGGAAGCAGGCGGCCGGGGTGCTCGCGACGGTGAAGCGCGAGGCGATGGAGCGGGCGGGCGAGACGTGGTCCGCGGAGGCGGAGGCCGAGTTCAAGCGCCCGACCGAGGAGATGTTCGAGCGCCAGGCGCACCCGCTCTACGCCAGCGCCCGGCTCTGGGACGACGGGGTGATCGACCCCCGGCGCTCCCGCGACGTCCTCGCCCTGAGCCTGCGCGCCGCGCTAAACGCGCCGATCCCGGAGACGCGCTTCGGCGTGTTCCGCATGTGAGCGGCGACATGCGCGACCTCAACGACGATTATCCCGGCGCGGGCACGTTCCGTTTCGGCGACGGCCCCCGGCTCTGCGAGCACCTGACCGACCTCGTGATCGCCGGGACCAAGACGGCGACCTGCGGCGCGCTGCGCGATTACCCCGAGGGGGAGCCCGGGCGCCCGGTCGTCGGCCGCCGCGACATCGCGACCGCCTGGGACGGCACGCCCCGCGTGGTGATCGAGACGACGTCGGTGGAGGAGGTCCGCTTCCGCGACGTCGCCGAGGACTTCGTGCGGGCCGAGGGTGAGGGCACGATCGCGGACTGGCGCGCGGGCCACATCCGCTTCTTCGAGCGCAACGGCGGCTGGTCCGACGACATGTGGCTTCTGTGCGAGCGGTTCCGCGTGGTGGAGGTGCTGTGATGATCGACCGCCACGCGCCCGACGTGCCGACCCGGCGAGCGGAGGGCGCATGTTCCGCACGCTCCTGATCGCCAACCGGGGCGAGATCGCCTGCCGGGTGATCGACACCTGCCGACGGCTGGGCATCCGCACGGTCGCCGTCCATTCCGACGTCGACCGCGACGCGCGCCACGTCGCGATGGCCGACGAGGCGGTGACGCTCGGGGGGGCGGCGCCCGCCGACAGCTACCTGCGCGGCGACGCGATCGTCGCGGCGGCGCTCGCGACGGGGGCGGGCGCGATCCATCCGGGCTACGGGTTCCTGAGCGAGAACCCCGACTTCGTGGAGGCGGTGGAGGCGGCGGGGCTGGTCTTCGTCGGGCCGTCGGCGGCGGCGATCCGCGCGATGGGGCTCAAGGACGCGGCCAAGGCGCTGATGGCGGAGGCGGGCGTGCCCGTCGTGCCGGGCTACCAGGGCGATGACCAGACGCCCGAAGGGCTGGCGCGCGAGGCCGGGGCGATCGGCTACCCGGTGCTGATCAAGGCGGTGGCGGGGGGCGGCGGCAAGGGGATGCGGCGCGTCGAGGACGCGTCCGGGTTCGCCGACGCGCTCGACGCGGCGACGTCGGAGGCGCGCAAGGCGTTCGGAAACGATCGGGTCCTCATCGAGAAGTGGGTCACGACCCCGCGCCACGTCGAGGTGCAGGTCTTCGGCGACGGCACCCGCGCCGTGCACCTGTTCGAGCGGGACTGCTCGCTCCAGCGCCGCCACCAGAAGGTGATCGAGGAGGCCCCCGCCCCCGGCATGACGCCCGCGATGCGCGAGGCGATGGGCGGCGCGGCGGTGCGCGCGGCCGAGGCCATCGGCTACGCGGGCGCGGGCACCGTCGAGTTCATCGTCGACGCGTCCGACGGCCTGCGGGCCGATCGGTTCTACTTCATGGAGATGAACACCCGCCTGCAGGTCGAGCATCCGGTGACGGAGGCCATCACCGGCGTCGACCTCGTGGAATGGCAGCTCCGGGTCGCCGCGGGCGAGGGGCTGCCGATGCGCCAGGAGGACCTGCACATCGAGGGCCACGCCTTCGAGGCGCGCCTCTACGCCGAGGACGCGGCCGAGGGCTTCCTGCCCGCCGCCGGTCGCCTCACGCACCTGTCCTTCCCCGAGGGCGTGCGGGCCGAGACGGGCGTGCGCGCGGGCGACGTCATCTCGCCGTGGTACGATCCGATGATCGCGAAGGTCGTCGTCCACGGGCCGACGCGGGCGACCGCGCTCCTGTCGCTCGGGCGCGCGCTCGCGAGTACGCGCGTGGCGGGGACGGTGACGAACCTCGCCTTCCTCCGCCGACTCGCGGCGCAGGAGGACTTCGTCGCGGGGCGTGTCGATACCGGCCTGATCGAGCGGCACCTCGCGACGCTGACCGCGCGTCCCGTGCCCTGCTCGCGGACCCGCGCCATCGCCGCGCTCGCCGCGCTCGGGCTTGACCGGCCGCAGAGTCACGAGGGGTTCCACCTCTGGGCGCCGCTCGTCTGGACCGCGCGGCTCGAATGGCGCGGCGAGGCCATCGAGGCGCAGGTCGAGGGGCTCGGCGGCGGCCGCTACCGCGTCACCTCGGGCGAGGCGGTCCACGAGGTCGGGCGCGGCGACGGCTGGCGGGTGGACGGCGCGCGCGTCGGCGCGGAGGTCGCGCGCGATCCCGGCGCCGTCCACGTGTTCTGGGGCGACGCCTACACCTTCGCCGTCCCCGATCCGCTCGCCGTCGATGCCGCCGCGGGCGCGACCTCCGACGTGGTGCCCGCGCCGATGCCGGGTCTGGTGAAGGCGGTGTTCGCCACGGCCGGGGACGCGGTCGCGAAGGGCGCGCGGCTCGCGGTGCTCGAAGCGATGAAGATGGAGCACACGCTCGTGGCCCCCCGCGACGGGGTGGTGGCGGAGGTGCTCGCCGCGGCGGGCGACCAGGTCGAGGCCGGCGCGCCGCTCGTCCGGCTCGAGGAGGCGACGTGAGCGCCGCCTTCGCGCCCGTGCCCTACGCGTCGCTCAATGCGCGGCAGCAGGAGAACTACAACTTCCACCAGGTCGCCGCGCGGCTCGCAGGGTACGGCTACAATTCCCTGCGCCTGACCGACGATTTCGAGGGAGCCGACTTCATCGCGCTTCACGTCGACGGCGAAACGGTCCTGAAGGTGCAGCTCAAGGGCCGGCTGACGGTGGCCCGGAAATATGTGGGCAAGGGTGTGCACGTCGCTTTCCGGCTGGGCGACCGAATATTCGTCTATCCGCACGACGCGATGCTGGAGGCTTTGGAGCGGGGCGACCGGGGAGCGGGCACGTCGTCCTGGGAGGAGGGCGGGGCGTATTCCTGGCCGCGGCCGCCTGCCTGGGCGATGGCGATGCTGGAGGATCACGCGCTGTGACGAGGCTGGTCCTCCACCACGTCCCCCAGTCGCGCTCCGAGCGCGTGCTGTGGCTGCTCCACGAGCTCGGCCTCGACGTCGACCTTCGCGTCCGGCCCTTCGACAAGTCGCTGCGCAGCGCCGAGTACCTCGCCGTGAACCCCGCGGGCCGCGTGCCCGCGCTCGAGATCGACGGGCGGTCGGTCTGGGAGTCGGGCGCCATCGTCGAGCTGCTCTGCGAGCGGACCGGGCGGCTCGGGCGCGCGGCGGACGATCCCGAGCGCGCCGACTGGCTGATCTGGATCCACTTCGCGGAGACCATCAGTCAGCACGCCGCCGCGCTCACCCAGCAGCACCTGATGCTGCGCGATCCGGCCACCCGCTCGCCTGTGGTGATGAAGCTCGAGGCGGCGCGGATCGGGAAATGCTTCGACGCGGTCGAGGCGCGGCTCGCGGGCGACTGGCTGCTGCGCGACTTCTCGGCGGCCGACGTCGCGGTGGCGCAGGCCGCGTCGATGGCGCGGCGCTTCCACCGCGTGGGCGACCGGCCGCGGATGGCGGCCTGGATGGCGCGGTGCGAGGCGCGGCCCGCCTGGATCGCGGCGCGGGACGGGGCCGCGCTCTACGACCGCGACTTCTACGAGGCGCCGGATGGCTGAGCGCGTCGAGCTGTTCGAGGTCGGGCCGCGCGACGGGCTGCAGAACGAGGCCCGCGCGATCCCGACCGCCGAGAAGGTCGCGCTGGTCGACCTGCTCTCGCACGCGGGCTTCCGGCGGATCGAGGTCGCCGCGTTCGTCTCGTCGCGCCGGGTGCCCTCGGATGGCCGACTCCGCCGAGGTGCTCGCGGGGATCGCGCGGGCGGACGGCGTCTCCTACGCGGCGCTGGTGCCGAATCTCCGGGGGTTCGAGTCGGCGCTCGCCGCGCGCGCCGACGAGGTCGCGATCTTCGCCTCCGCGTCCGAGGGCTTCAGCCGCGCGAACCTGAACGCCAGCATCGACGAGAGCCTCGCGCGGTTCGCGCCCGTGGCGGAGGCCGCGCGCACGGCCGGGGTTTCGATGCGCGGCTACGTATCCTGCGTGACCGACTGTCCGTTCGACGGGCCGGTCGAGCCTGTGGCCGTGGCCCGCGTCGCCGCCGCCCTGCGCGATCTGGGCGCCTACGAGGTGAGCCTCGGCGACACGATCGGGCGCGGGACGCCCGAGGCGGTGGACGCGATGCTGGACGCCGTGCTGGACGAGTTTCCCGCCGGGCAGCTTGCGGGCCATTTCCACGACACCGCCGGCGGCGCGCTCGGCAACGTGGACGTGGCCCTCTCGCGCGGGTTGCGGGTATTCGATTCGGCGGTGGGCGGGCTGGGCGGCTGCCCCTACGCGCCCGGGGCGGCGGGCAACGTGGCGACCGAGGCGCTGGCCGCACATCTCGACGCGGGCGGCTGGGAGACCGGGCTGGACCAGCACGTCCTCGCGCGGGCCGCGACGCTCGCGCGGGCCATGCGGGACGGCTCGCTGCCGCCTGCGGCCCGCTGATTCCCCCGCCCGCCGGGCCGAAACGATTGCCGACAATTCGAACGATCTCTTCCCGCCCGCGTCATGATCCCGCCCGCAATCGGACGCCCTCGACCGCCATCCATGTCCTCGTAGCAGTGATCGACGTAACGAGGTTCCCACGATGTCCTTCCCCCGCCCCGCCGCCCCCCTCGCCGCCCACGCCGTGACCGGCGGCGTCCTCCTCGCCGGCCTCGCCGGGTGGATGGGCATCGCCTGGCTCCTCGGCGCGGGGCCGGTCGGCTTCGCGATCATGGCGGCGCTCGTGATCGTTCCCGGCGGCATCCTCGGCGCGCAGTTCGCGATGATGTCCCCCGAGGCCCGCCGCCCGGTCGAGATCGCCGACGACGGTTCGCGCGCCCCCCGCGTCCGCACGATGCCCGCGGAGCTGATCGCGGCCTGACCGCCGCCCTCGCGGGCTTGGCACCCCGCCGGCCCGGCCATACGATCCCGTCGCGCGCGGCCCGCGACGGAGGATCCGATGCCCGAGACGCTCGACGTCGCCCGAGACGACCGCGGCGTCGTCACCGTCGCCCTGGACCGGCCCGACGCCCACAATGCCCTTTCCGCCACGATGATGGACGAGCTCACGGCGCTCGCCGCCGAGCTCGCCGCCGACGACAGCCGCGTCGTGATCCTGACCGGGCGCGGCGCGTCGTTCTGCGCGGGCGGGGACCTGCGCTGGATGCGCGCGCAGTTCGACGCCGACCCAGAGGCGCGCGCGATCGAGGCGCGGCGGCTGGCCCACATGCTCCAGGCGCTCAACACGCTCCCCAAGCCGCTGATCGGACGGGTGCAGGGGAACGCCTTCGGGGGCGGCGTCGGGCTCGCCTGCATCTGCGACGTGGCGATCGGGGCGGAGGAAGCGCGGTTCGCGCTCACCGAGACGCGGCTCGGGCTGATCCCGGCGACGATCGGGCCCTACGTGATCGCGCGGATGGGGGAGGGGCGCGCGCGGCGCGTGTTCATGTCCGGTCGACGGTTCGACGCGGCGGAGGCGGTGTCGCTCGGCATCCTCGCGCGCGCGGTGCCGGAGGATGCGCTCGACGCGGCGGTCGAGGCGGAGGTCGCGCCCTACCTCGCCTGCGCGCCGGGCGCGGTGGCGGATGCGAAGCGGCTGGCGCGCGCGCTCGGGCCGGCCATCGACGCGGCGGTCATCGACGCCTCCGTCGCGGCGCTCGCCGCCCGTTGGGAGGGGGACGAAGCGGCCGAAGGCGTCGGCGCGTTCTTCGAGCGTCGCGCGCCCCGCTGGGCCATCCGCGCGCCCCTTGGTGCGGACCCCGGCGGGGGCTAGGTGTCGGCCGAGCCCCGCCCCGGAGGATGACCCGAGCATGACCACCCGCCGCGCCTTCGTCCTCTCCGCCGCCGCCGCGACGCTCGCGGCCTGCGCGGGGTCCACGTCGTCCGGCCCCGTCCGGCCCGCCGACCCGTCGTTGCTGCCGCGGGCGAATCCCGGCTGGGACGCGTGGGTCGCCGGGTTCCGCGGCCGGGCCGCCGCGCGCGGCATCACGGCCGCGACGCTCGACGCCGCCTTCCGGGGCGCGGGTTACCTGCCGGGAGTGGTCGAGCGCGACCGCAACCAGACCGAGTTCCGCCGCAGCTTCGAGGACTACCTCGCCATCGTCGCCTCCGAGGCCAAGGTCACGGCGGGACGGGCGGCCTTCGCGCGCCGCGCCGCCACGCTGCGCGCGATCGAGGCCCGCTGGGGCGTGCCCGCGCGGATCGTCGCGGCGATCTGGGGCGTGGAGAGCGACTACGGCGCGCGGCGCGGCGACATTTCCGTCATCTCGGCCACCACGACGCTGGCCTTCGACGGCCGCCGCGGCGCGTTCTTCGAGGGGCAGGCGCTGGCGGCGTTGCGCATCCTGCAGGCGGGCGACGTGGCCCCGGCGGCGATGGTCGGCTCCTGGGCTGGCGCGATGGGGCACACGCAGTTCATCCCGACCTCCTACCTCCAGTCGGCGGTCGACTTCGATGGCGACGGTCGCCGCGACGTCTGGGGCGACGACCCCGCCGACGCGCTGGCCTCCACCGCGTCCTACCTCGCGGGCGCGAAGTGGACGCGCGGCGGCTCCTGGGCGGTCGAAGATGCGGGCGGCGACCTCACGCCCGACGCGGGCGGGCCGTCGTTCCGCACCGGGCCGAACTTCCGCGTCCTCAAGCGCTACAACGCTTCCGACAGCTACGCGCTCGGCGTCGGCTACCTCGCCGACCGGATCGCGGGCGGCGGGCCGCTGCGGCAGGGATTCGGGCCCGACGCCAATGGCCTGACGATCGCCGACCGGCAGGCGCTGCAGCGCCGGCTGACGGCGGCGGGGTTCGACACCGACGGCGACGACGGCGTCATCGGGCCGCGGACCCGTGCGGCGATCGCCGGCTACCAGCGTTCGCGGGGCCTGGTGGTCACCGGCGCGCCGTCGGCGGCGCTCCTCGCATCGCTTCGCTAGGCGATACGGTCGACGCGTCATCGCCCGCGGTCGGGCGGGCGCGCGAGGATGCCGGCGACCGATCCGGAGGCCAGCCATGAGACCGACCGCCATCCTCGCCGCGCTCGCCCTCCTCGCCGCGCCGGCCGTGGCCGAGACGCTGCGGATCGGCGGGCCGGGGCCGACGGTGCTCCATGCCGGGCCGGGCGGCTTCTTCCCCGAGGTCGGCGCGCTCCGCCCCGGGCAGCTCGCGGAGCGCGGGGCCTGCGACGGGGCCGGGCGCTGGTGCCTGCTGTCCACCGATGCGGTCGTGGGCTGGGCGCGCGCGGCCGACCTTCGGCGGGGGGAGGGTCTGGAGGCCTACCTGCGCCGCGGCCCGGGCCGCGGGCGGGCGCTCGGACGCGACCGGGATCCGGGGCGGCCCTTCGAGGTCCCCGCGACCCCGCTCCCGCCGCCCCCGCCGGTCGTGGCGATGCCGCGGATCACGGCCCCGTCCCCCGCCGCCGACGTCGTGCCGGGCGCCCGCCCGCCGCGCCTCCTGTCGACGACCGTGCCGATGCGGAACGTCACGGACGGCCTGCTGAACCTGCGCGCGCGTCCCGGCACCGACGCGCCGGTGATCGGCACGCTGCGACCGGGCGAGGGGGGCCGGATCGACCTGTGCGACGCGACGGAAAGCTGGTGCCGGATCGCGCCTGCGGGGCTACCGTCGGGCTGGGTCTCCACCCGGCTGATCGGTCTGCGGCGGATGTGAGCGGCGCGGCCTCCCCCGCGTTGACGCGTCCCGCCCCGGTGCCTAGAGCGGTCGGAACGGATGCGGAGGGACGGCCATGGACGTGATGCTGCGCGAGTATCTCCCGGTGCTGCTCTTCCTCGCGGTCGCCGTGGGGCTGGGGCTCGTGCTGATCCTCGCCGCCGTCGTGCTCGCCGTGCGCAACCCCGACCCGGAGAAGGTCTCGGCCTACGAATGCGGGTTCAACGCCTTCGACGACGCGCGCATGAAGTTCGACGTGCGGTTCTACCTCGTCTCGATCCTGTTCATCATCTTCGACCTGGAGATCGCGTTCCTGTTCCCCTGGGCGGTGTCGTTCGCCGGGCTGTCGGACGCGGCGTTCTGGTCGATGATGGTGTTCCTCGCCGTGCTCACCGTGGGTTTCGCCTACGAGTGGAAGAAGGGCGCGCTCGACTGGGAGTGAGCCGGTCGCGCCGCGTCCGTCGGCCCAGGCGCGTCGGACGCCCGGGCGCGCGCCGTTAGAGGCTGGAGCCTCCGTCCACGACCAGCTCGGCCCCGGTCACGAACGAGGCGTCGTCGGAGGCGAGGAAGAGCGCGGCGCGCGCGACCTCCCACGGCGTCCCCTGCCGCCCCATCGGCACGAGCGCGGACCGCCGCGCCCCCAGCGTCGCGGGATCGGCGCCCGGCGCCACGACGGCCTCGACATGGGGCGTGTCGATGAGGCCCGGAAGGACGGTGTTTGCGCGCACGCCGTCGGGCGCGTGGGCGCGCGCGATCGAGCGGGCCATGCGCCCGAGCGCGGCCTTGGACGCCTCGTAGGCCGCGTAGGAATAGGGGCCGGCGCGGATCGCCGCGACCGAGGACACGAAGACGAGCGCCCCGCGCCGGGCGAGGACCATTCCCGGCAGCGCCGCGCGCGAGAGATGGAACGCCGCGTCGACGTTGACCGAGAAGAGGCGGCTCCAGTCCTGGGGCTCGGTGTCGACGACGCCGCCCGGCAGGGACGTCCCGACGTTGAAGTGCAGCACGTCGAGCGGGTCGCCGCGCGCGACCGCGGCGGCGCAGTCGGCCGAATCGGTCAGCTCGGCCCGGATCGCCTCGGCCACGCCGCCCTCCGCCTCGATCATCGCCACCGTCCGCCCCGCCGCCGCGCGGTCGCGGTCCGCCACGAGGACCCGCGCGCCCTCGCGTGCGTAGAGGATCGCCGCCGCCTGCCCGTTGCCCGGCCGCTCCCCGACGCTGCCGCCGCCGGCGACGAGCACGGTGCGGCCCGCGAACCTCACAGCAGCCGCTCGGGCAGCGACAGGACGAGCGCGGGGAACGCCACCAGGAGCGCGAGGACGAGGAGCTGCAGCAGCACGAACGGGACGATCCCGCGATAGACCTCGCCCATCCGCACCCGGTCGCCCGCCGCGCCCTTGAGGTAGAACAGCGCGAAGCCGAAGGGCGGGGTGAGGAACGAGGTCTGCAGGTTCACCGCCATCAGGACCGCGAACCAGTAGACGAGGTCGTCCCGCGCGACGTGCTCGCCCAGATCCATGCCCGCGATGATCGGCGCGAAGAGCGGCAGCAGGATCAGCGTGATCTCGATCCAGTCGAAGAAGAAGCCCATCACGAAAATCATGATCATCATCATCGCGAGCAGCCCCCAGTCGCCAAGGTCGAGGCTGTTGGCGGCCTGCACGATGAAGGTCTCGCCGCCGACGTGGCGGAAGACGTAGGAGAAGGCCGTCGCGCCGACGAAGATGAAGAAGAGCATCGCGATGGTCCGCACCGACCCGTCGAGCGCGCCTACGAGCGCCGCGGGCGAGAGGCGCCCGCGCAGCAGTCCGAGCATCAGCGCGGCGAAGGCGCCGACGCCAGACGCCTCCGTCGGGGTGGCGACGCCGCCCAGGATCGAGCCGAGGACGGCGACGATGATGAGGAAGGGAAGGGCGAGCGCGACAAGGAGCTCGCGCAGGAACCCGGGCTCTCGCGGCTGGGGAGGGGAGCGGGGCGCGGAGGCGGGATCGAGCGCCGCGCGGATGACGACGTAGGCCATGTAGGCCGCCGCCAGCACGAGCCCCGGCGCGAAGGCCGCGACGAAGAGCTTGGCCAGGTTGAGCGTCAGCAGGTCGCCCATGAACACCAGCATGATCGATGGCGGGATCAGGATGCCGAGCGTCCCGGCCGAGGCCACGGTGCCGGCGGCGAGCGACGGCGAGTATCCGCGGTCGATCATCGTCGGCAGGGCGAGGACGGTGAGCATGACGACCGACGCGCCGATGATCCCCGTCGCCGCCGCCAGGATCGTCCCCATCAGCGTGACCGCGAGCGCGAGCCCCCCCGGCACGACGCGCAGCGCCTTCTGGAGCGCGAGCAACAGGTCCTCGGCGATGCGCGTGCGCTCCATCACGAGGCCCATGAGGATGAACATGGGCGCGGCGACGAGAACGGGGTTCTCGATGATGCCGCCGAAGATGCGGTTGGGCATCAGCGTGAGCTGCACCAGCCGCATCTCGCCCAGCCCGACCGCGAGCCCGCCGAAGATCAGCGTCACCCCCATCAGCACGAGGCCCACCGGCAGCGTCGAGAACAGGCCCGCGATCAGCGTGGCGAACATCGCGGCGGGGAAGAGCCAGCCCTCCATCAGCCGCGCCCGAACGGGTCGGGATAGCGGTCGGGCGCGCGCAGGCTCACCCACAGGCGCAGGGCGACCGAGAGCGCGCCGAGGATCGTGAGGATCGCTGAGGCGGGGATCGCGGCCTTGATGATCCAGCGGTTCGGCAACCCCATCCCGCCCGGCGCGCCCTCGCCGCGCTCGTAGGCCCGGATCGTGAAGTCGAGGCCGAACCAGGTCAGGAGCGCCATGAACGGGATGAGGAAGAGGAGGATCGCGACGAGCTCGAGCGCGAGGCGCGCGGGGCGCCCGATCGCCTCGGCGAGCAGGTCGATGCGGACATGGGCGTCCACGGTGTAGGCGTAGCCGAAGGCCAGGATCGCGATGGCCCCGTGCAGGTGCCATTCGAGCTCCTGCAGCACGAACGAGCCGGTGTCGAAGAAGCGCCGTCCGGCCACGTCGTAGAGGATCACCGCCGTCAGCCCCAGCAGCATCGCCCCGCACAGCGCGGCGGCCGCGCGGCAGGGCCAGGCGAGGATGCGGGAGAGGGAGAGGAGGGCGTCCATCGGGGTGGGAGGCGGCCCGGAGGCCGCCCCGCGTGTTTCAGTCGAGGTAGCCCAGGGACTTCCACTGCGCGTAGTCCTCGCGGAAGGCGCTGATGTGCTCCCAGACGCGCGCGAACTCCTCGCTCTCGGCGGTCTTCTCGGCGACCACCTCGTCCCAGGCGGCCTCGAACGCCGCGAGGTTCTCGTCGGACCAGCGGTGCACGGTCACGCCGTTCTCGGCGACCATCTTGTCGAGCGGCTCGATCTGGATCGCCTCGCCCTGCGCCATGGTGCGCGCGACGTTAGCCGCGCAGACCTCGGTCACGGCGGCGCGCTCCTGGTCGGTGAGGCCCTCCCAGGTGCCGGTGTTCATCATGAAGACGATCAGCGACGTCTGCTGGTGCCAGCCGGGGAAGTAGTAATGGCTCGCGTGCTCGTACATGCCGAGCGCGTCGTCGATCGCCGGGAAGCTGAGCTCGGCGGAATCGATCGTGCCGAGGTTGAGCGCGGACATGGTGTCGGCCACGGGCAGCGACTGCGCCTGCACGCCGAGCTTGGCGAAGACGGCGGCGCCGAGCCCGAAGACCCGCATCTTGGAGCCCTCGAGCTGCGCGAGGTCAGTGATTTCTTCGCGGAACCAGCCCGACGCCTCGGGCGCGAGCACCGCGCAGAGCTCGGAATGGACGTCGAACGGCGCGCTTATTTCGTTCCAGAGCTCGTAGCCCCCGCCCTCGTACCACCAGGCCGAGTATTCGCGCACGTCGGGCCCGAACGGGAAGGCGGTGAAGAGCGAGGCCGACGGCACGACGTCCTCCGCGAAGCCGGGCGAGTACCACGCCGCCTCGATCGCGCCGGTCGAGATCGCGTCCCAGATCTCGCCGCCGGCGACGATCTCGCCGGGGTTGCGGAACACGATCTCGAGCGAGCCGCCCGTGAGCACCGAGATGCGCTCGCCGATGGCCTGCCCGCTGTCGCCCAGGAGCGGCAGCGTGCCCGGATAGATCGACTGCATCTCGATCTCGCGGGCCTGGACGCCGCCCGCGAGGGCGAGCGCCGCCGCGGTGGTGGTGAGTAGCCTGATGGTCATGTCGTTTCTCCTCCCTTTAGGCGTCGCGCGCCCCGCCGGCCGGGCCGGAGAGGAACGCCGCGACGCGTTCGTTGAGCCTCCCGGGGTTCTGCATGAACATGAAATGCGAGCCGCCCTGGTCGGCCTCGACGATCTCGAGCTCGGCGCCCGGCACCACCGAGGCCGCCCATTCGATCCCCGCCACGGGGACGATGCTCGCCTCCCCGCCGATGGCGAGGTAGGGCACGTCGATGCGCCGGATCACGTCGCGCCAGTCGTTGTAGACGTGATTGACGATGAGATGCCCGGAAGGGCGGCGCGGAAAGGCGAGGTTGAGCCGAACGACTTCGTCGAGGATCTCCGCGTCGACGTCGGGCGTGAACATGCTCGCGATGAAGCCGCGCGTGGTGGCCTCACCGTCGGGCCCCGCGAGCGCGGCGACCGTGTCGAAGGTCGCCTCGTTGGTGAAGATCGCGCCGCCCTGGGCCTTCTCCTCGTCGGTGAGAAAGATGTTGTCGGACAGGAACGGCGACTGGTCGCAATGCACGATCCCGGCGATCCGGTCCGCGCCCCAGAGGTCGTAGTAGCCCCAGATGATCGACGAGCCCATCGAATGGCCCATCAGGACAGCGTCATGCAGGTCGAGCGCCACGATGACCTCGCGCAGGTCCTTGGCGAGGCGCGCGATCCTGTAGCCGTGCTCGACCTTCTCGCTCTCGCCATGCCCGCGCATGTCGAGCGCGATCACGCGGTGCGTGTCCTTGAACCGCTCGATCTGGGCGTGCCATTGCTGGGCGGTCTGCGACCAGCCGGGGATCATCACGAAGGGCTGGCCGGAGCCGGCCTCCAGGTAGCTCAGTCGCGCCCCGTCGGACGTCTCGAAGCCTTCCTCTCGGCGCTCGTCTCGAACATGTCTTTCCTCCTCTGTTGCCTTGTCGTCGATGGCGAGCGTCGCGCCGACTCCCGCCGCAAGGTACCCGCCGTCCACGGCCACCGCCTGCCCCGTGATGTGGCGAGCGCCGGGGCCGCAAAGGAAGGCAACGGCGCTCGCGACCTCCTCGGGTTTGGCGTAGCGGCGCTGCGGGATGCGCGCGAGATACTCGGCCACCTGCTCGGGCGGATGGGCCGCGCGTGCGAGCGGGCCGTCGACGGGGCCGGGCAGGACGGCGTTGACCGTGAGCCCGCGCGGGGCGAGCTCGACCGCGTATTGCCGGACCATCTGCGCGAGCCCCGCCTTCGACGTGCCGTAGGCCAGGCGCCCCGCGCCCGCGAGCGCGCCGCTGACCGACCCGATCGCGACGATCGAGCCGCCGGGCGCCATGATCCGCGCGGCCTCCTGCGTGAGGAAGAGCGGCGCGGTGAGGTTCACCGCCAGCGTTCGCTCCCAGAGCTCGGGCGTGAGCGCGTCCCACGACACGACATGCCCGATCCCCGCGCTGTGGACGAGCGCATCGGGCGGCCGATGCGCCTCCAGCGCCGCGGCACGCGACGCCGGATCGGTCAGGTCGACGCGCACGGGCGCGGCGCCCACCGCTTCGGCGGCCTCCTCGAGCCCCTCGCCGAGATCCCATAGCGCCACGTCGAACCCCGCGGCCCGCAGGGCGCGGCCGACGGCGCGGCCGATCGTGCCCGCGCCCCCGGTGACGACCGCGAGCCTCATGCGACCCGGTCCCCCTGGCGCACCTGTACCGCCCGGCTGTCGACGGCTGGCAGCATGCGGCCCGGGTCGCGCGTGACCATGACGTCGATCACGCTCGGCCGGTCGCGCTCGGCGAAGGCGGCGTCGAGCGCGGCGGGCAGCTCCCCGGGCCGCTCCACGCGCACGCCGTGGCAGCTCATCGCCTCGGCCACGCGGGCGTAGTCGGTCTCGGCCAGATCGGAGGACTGGTAGTTGCCCTCGCCGTACATCAGATGCTGGAGCGCCTTCACGTAGCCCGACGCGGCGTTGTTGACGACGATCACCGTGACGCCCAGCCCCATGCGCCGCGCGGTCTCGAGCTCGCCCAGCACCATGTTGAAGCCGCCGTCGCCCGTGAGCCCCACGACGATCGCCTCGGGGCGGGCGAGCTGCACCCCCATCGCGCCGGGCAGCCCGTAGCCGATGGACGCGAAGCCGCGATCGGGCACGAAGCGCCGCCCGGCGGCCTTGCTGTCGAACAGCAGCCCGCCCCAATGCGCGGCGAAGCCCCCGTCGGCGACGAGGAATCCGTCCTCGGGCAGCCGCTCGTTGAGCGCCTCGATCAGCCGGCCCATGTGGACGGGGGACTCGTCGGACAGCCGCTTCCCGATGGTCTCGTCGCGCCACCTGGCCATGCGGTCGGGCACCGATCCCGCCCATCCGGCACGGTCGGGGTCGGGGCCGTCCAGCGCGGCGCGGAGGTCGGCCAGCCCGGCACGGGCGTCGCCCCAGAGCTTGACGGTCGGGCGGTAAGTCCGCCCCATCTCCTCGGCCACGATGTCGAGGTGGATCACGGTCTTGCCCGCCTCGGGGACGGTGAAGCGCTTGGTGGCGATCTCGCCGAGCTTGCAGCCGACCACGAGCAGGACGTCGGCCTCTGCGATCATCGCGTTGGCGATGCGGTCGTAGCGCCCGAACAGCCCCGCGCTCAGCGCCGAGGTGCAGGCGATGGCGCCCTTGCCGGTCATCGTGTGCGCCACGGGGATCGACTGCGCCTCCGCCAGCGCCGCCACCTCCGCGTGCGCGCCCGACAGGTGCACGCCCCCGCCGCACAGCATCATCGGCCGTTCCGCGTCCCGCAGCAGCGCGGCGGCCTCCGCCAGGGCTCCCGCGTCGGGACGGCAGCGCAACGCGGGGGCGGCCTGATGCGCAGGATCCGAGTCGAAGTCGGCCTCCGAGAAGCGGTGCAACCCGTGGGCCACGTCCTCGGGCACGTCGACGACGACCGGGCCGGGGCGGCCGGAGGTGGCGACGGCGAAGGCGCGCGCGATCGCCTCGGGGACGCGGTGGACGGCCTCGACGCGGATCAGCTCCTTGCAGGCCGGGCGCAGGATCGAGACCTGGTCGGTCTCCTGCGTCATGTTCTTGCCGGCATGGTCGCGCTGCGCGTCGCCGACGATGGCGACGAGCGGCGAGCCCGCGTTGAGCGCCTCGACGAGCCCGGTGACGAGGTTCGTGGCGCCGGGCCCGAGCGTCGCGTCCACGAGCCCGACGCGGCCCGAGACCTTGGCGTAGGCGTCCGCGGCGAAGGTCGCGCAGCGCTCGTCGTTGATGAGGTGATGGTCGAGCCCCAGCCGCCGCGCGGCGTCGTAGAACGGCAGGAGCTGGAAGCCGCCCATGCCGAACATCGGCCCGGCGCCGTGGGCGATCAGCGCGCGCGCCAGCGCCTCGCCGCCGGTGATCTCGTCGTCGGGCAGGGGGGTCATCGGCACATCTCCCGTGCGGCGTCCGCGATCGCATCGGCGGTCACGCGCAGCCGGTCCTCGAGGTTGGGGGCGTAGGGCACGAGCGATCGCGGCGCGCCGAGGCGGCGGGGCCGCACCTTCAGCGCGACCTCCTGAGCGACCGAAGCCACGACCTCGGCGCCGAAGCCGCCGACCGCCACCGCCTCGTGCGCGACCAGCAGCCGACCGGTGCGCGCCGCGCTCTTGCAGACGCCGTCCCGGTCCCACGGCCAGAGCGTGCGCAGGTCGAGGACGTGCGCGCCGATCCCCTCGGCCGCGAGCGCGCCCGCGGCGGCCTCCGCGACGTTGGCCGTATCGGACCATGCGACGATCGTGACGTCGTCGCCCTCGTGCCGGGTGCGCGCGGTTCCCCACTCGTAGGGCTCATCCACGTCGACCTCGCCCTCGCTGGCCCAGATGTTCTTGTGCTCGAGATAGACGACAGGGTCGTCGGCCTCGAGCGAGGCGCGCATCAGCGCGTGGTTGTCCTGCGGCGTGGACGGCACCGCGACCACGAGGCCGGGGACGTGCGCGTACCACGCCTCGAGGCTCTGCGAGTGCTGCGCGGCCGAGGAGCGCCACATCCCCATCGGCTTGCGGATCACCATCGGCGCGCGGCTCTGCCCGCCGAACATGAAGCGCGCCTTGGCGATCTGGTTCACCAGCTCGTCGGTCGCGCAGAGCGCGAAGTCGGCGAAGCGCATCTCGACCACGGGGCGGGTGCCGACCATCGCGGCGCCGAACGCCACGCCCATGATCGCCGCCTCCGAGATCGGCGCGTCCGAGACCCGCGCCGCGCCGAAGCGCTCGCGCAGGCCCTTGTACTGGCCGAAGACGCCGCCGCGCCCGAGATCCTCGCCGACGCACCAGATCGTCGGGTCGGCGTCCATCGCATCCGAGAGCGCGGCGAGCGCGGCCCCGCCATAGGTCATCGTGGCCATCAGAACGCCCTCCGCTGCGGCGAGCCCACGTCCTGCACGTCGGTGAAGGCGGTGTCCTCGTGCGGGAACGGCGCGGCGGCCGCGGCGGCCAGCGCGGCCTCCATCTCGTCGGCGGCCCGCGCGGCGATGGCGTCGAGATCGCTAACCGGCATCCCGGCGGCGAGCAGCACCTCGCGCTGGCGGGCGATCGGATCGTCCGCATTGATGCGCGCGCGGGCCTCCTCCGCCGGGCGGTAGGCCGCCGGATCGAAGTAGGTATGGCCACCCTGGCGGAACGTCCGCGCGTGCAGGAAGGCCGGCGCCCGCGTGTCGCGGACACGCGCCACCAGCCCCGCGGCCACGTCCGCGACGGCCTCCGCGTCGTTGCCGTCCACCGTTTCGACGTGCAGCCCGAGGGCGCGCGCGCGCTCGGCCGCGCCGGGGCCCGCGGTCATCTCCGAGGTCCGCGTCGTCGCCGACCACTCGTTGTCCTCGCACACGAAGAGGACCGGCAGCGCGAACACGCCCGCCCAGTTGAGCCCCTCGAGGAAGGGCCCTCGGTTGATGGCCCCGTCGCCGAACACGTCGACGACGATACGGTCCCCGCCCAGCAGCTTGATGCCGTGCGCCGCCCCCGCGCCGATGGTGATGTTGGCCGAGACCACGCCGTTCGCGCCGAGCATGCCCACGCCGAAATCGGCGATGTGCATGGAGCCGCCCTTGCCGCCGCAGCATCCGCCCTCACGGCCCAGCAGCTCGCGCATCATCGCCTCGGGGTCGGCGCCCTTGGCGAGGGTGTGGCCGTGGCCCCGATGGGTCGAGAGCAGCAGGTCGTCGCGGCGCACGGCCTGCAGGATCCCGGCCGCGCAGGCTTCCTGGCCGATGCTCAGATGGATGGCGCCGAGCACGAGCCCGTCGCGCACGGCCGCGGTCTCGGCGGTGCGCTCGAAGGCGCGGATGCGGTGCATCGTCCGGAGCAGCCCCTCGCCGCGCGCGCGGTCGTAGTTCGGGCGGCTCACGGGGCCGCCTCCACGCTCGCCGCCGACAGCCGGGCGGCCAGACGGTCCACCGCCCCGCGCAGGGCCGGCAGGACGAGGTCGCGCCGCCTGTCAGGGCCCATCCGGCTCGCGATCGCGCCGACGGCGAGCGCGGCGACGGGGCGGCCGTCGGCGCCGAGGATCGGCAGGCCGACCGCGCTCATCTCCGGCAGGACCTGCCCGTCGTTGAGCGCGTGGCCGTCGGCGAGCGTCCGCTCGCGCGCTGCTTCAAGCGCGTCCGCGCTGATCCCGTACTCGCCGAGCCAGCCCGCGTTGATCCGGTTGGCGGCGGCCCGCCCCGCATCGGGGGTGGCGGCATAGAGCGCCAATGCGCCGGCGCCGACGCCCAGCGGCCGACGGCTCCGCGGCTCCAGCGTCAGCGTCCGGATCGGGTAGGCGCCGATCTCGCGCGCGACGCAGACCGCGGCGGGGCCTTCGGGCACGGACAGGAACACCGTGTCCCCGGTCGCCTCCGCCAACCGGCGCATCGCCCGCCCGGCGATCCCGGCAATGTCGTCGCGCCGCGCCTGCCGCGACAGCGCGGCGAGGTGGTGGCCCAGCCGCCAGACCCGCGTCTCGGGATCCTGATGGACGTAGTCGACGCGGCTCAGCGCGCCAAGAACACGGTGGGTGGTGGTCTTCGAATACGACGTGATCGCCGCCAGCGCGGATAGGGTCGCGCCCCCCCGGTCCGACGCGGACTGCGCGGCGACGGCGTCGAGCACCGCTGCCGCGCGGGCGATGGAGCCCATTGCCCCGTTCATCGCGATCCCCCCAAGTTCCACCCCCCGGAACATCTCGTTCCGAAAGTTGGGCACGGTTTGTGCGGATCGGTCAAGTGTCCTAGCATTTGCGGCATGGGTCCGGTCCTCCTCGACAGCATCACCGACCTCCTCCCCGGGCATGCCGGGCGGGTCGTCGTCTCGGGCAGCCATGGCGGCCGCTTCCCGGCGACGCTCGCGAGCGTGGGCGGCGTCCGCGCGGTGATCCTCGTCGACGCCGGCATCGGTCTCGACCGCGCCGGGGTGGCGGGGGTGGAGGCGCTCGACCGGGTGGGCATGGCCGCGGCGGCGGTCGACGTGATGTCGTGCCGCATCGGCGACGCGTCCGACATGATGGCGCGGGGGCGGATCACCGTCGCGAACGCCGCCGCGCGCGCGCTCGGGGTGGAGCCCGGCCTGTCGGCCGCCGAGGCGGCGGGGCGCCTCGCGGAAGCGCCGTCGCCCGAGGCCGCGCTGCCCGCCCTCACCGAGGCGAGGGCCGTCGGGACACTGCCCGGCGGGGCCGAGGTGCTCCTGCTCGACTCCGCCTCGCTTGTGGTCCCCGGGGACGAGGGGCGCCTCGTGGTGACCGGTTCGCATGGCGGCCTGATCGGCGCCGATCCCGCGCGCGCGCTCAAGGCCCGAGCGGCCGCGGTGGCGTTCAACGATGCCGGGCGGGGCGCAGGGGACGCCGCGCTCGCGAGGCTCCCGGCGCTCGACGCGCGCGGCGTGGCGGCGGTCTGCGTCTCCCACCGGACGGCCCGGATCGGCGACGCGCGCTCGGCCCTCGGAACGGGGGTGGTCTCGGCCGCCAACGATGCGGCGCGCCGGGCGGGGGCGGCGGCGGGGATGGGGCTGCGCGACTGGCTCGATCGTCTCGGGCGGGGGTGACGGGCGCGGTCAGTCGGCGAGGCCCGGCCCGAGGAGCGCGTCGCGTTCCGCCTCGTCGATCGCGGCCATGATCCGCGCCTCGAAATCGTCTCGCCCGAAATACTCCTCAATCCCGAGCATGACCCCGTCGGTGGAACGGGTGACGCCGACCGCCCCGAGCACGCCGCCGATCGCCGCGCCGATGACGGTCCCGACGCGGGGGACGACGCTGCCCGCCGCGCCGCCTGCCAGAGCGCCCATGGCCGCGCCGCCCGTCCCGGCCGCCCCTTTCGAGATCGCGGCCTTCGCGGCCATCTTGCCGGCGGTCCTGAAGATCCCCTTGGCCGCGATCTTCTTGACGGCGAGCGCCCCGACGACGCCCGCCGTCGCGCCGGTCGCCCCCGCGCTGCCCAGGCGCCATTCGACGGATGTCGCGGTCCCTCGCAGGTCGGCCGACGGGTCGGTCACGCGCTGCGCCACGACGACGCCGACGTCCCGCGCGGTGAGGACGACGCGGTTGGCCTCGAGGAGCCCGGCGAGATCCGCCGCGGCCTGCGCGCGGGCGGAAGCCGCCTCGCCCGAGATCGCGGCCAAGTCCCGGTCGATGGTCTCCTCCGCGGCATCGGTCCCGAGCGTGGCTGCCATGCGTTCCTCGAAATACGCCTCGCCATCGCCCGCGAGCGTCTTGAAGATGCGGACGTATTCGCCGCCCAAGCTGTAGTACCAGTCGAGGAAGTCCGGCACCTTCGCACGAACGCCGTCGAAGCCCGCGGCGACGATCGCCCGAGCCTCGTCGCGCCGCTCCGCGTCGATCGCCGCCGCCCGCGCGCGGATCGCGTCGGCCGCCGCGATCGTCCCCGGGAGGTAGTCCGCGCCCCCGATCCGCTCGATCTCCCGCGTCACGCGGCGGATGCGCTGGACGACGTCGTCGGCCACGGTGGGCGCGGGGACGGCGGCGACCGGCGGCGCCGGGGAGGAGGCGGCGAGCGCGGCCTGCGCATGGGCCACGAGGGTGAGGTGGACGGCCGTCACGATCGTCACGACGAAGGCCATCGCTGCGATCGTTCCGGGCGCGCGCGAGCCGGCGATCCGCGACAGCTCGGCGCGCGGCAGGAGCAGCACCATGCAGAGCGACGCGACGAGGCCGGACAGCGTCAGATGGCCGAGCAGGATCACGATCCGTGCGGCCGGTTCGGACCGGGTTGCGACCTCGTCGCGCTAGGACCGCGCCCGCCGCGTCCGCGGCGCGGGACACCTCCATCAGCACGGCGTCGATCGCGTTGCCGGCAGGTCGGACCACGGCGGACTCCGACGCAAGCACGGCCGCCAGCACGGCCAGCCCGAGCGTCACGAGAGCGACCGTCCAGCCGGCGCAGTAGGCGGCGCGGCAGCGGGACCGCCGGCTTCGGCCGACCGACCGCTCGATGGCGAGGAACAGGGTCGGCGTCGCGGGCAGGGCGAGCGCGAGGACGAGCCCGGCGCGGAGGTCGAGCGTCGGGAGTGCCATGCGGGCGGGGACGGCGGCGGCGAGGCCCGCGAGGAGCGCCGTCCCCAGGCGGATCGCCGGGAAGGCCCCGAACCAGCGCGCCACGCTTCCGGGGGTGAGCATCGCCAGCGCGTGCTCGACGCGGACGGTCCGGTGCCAGGCGAGGAGGATGGCGGGCGGCAGCGCGAGCATCAGAAGGATCGCGGCGAGGCCGCCGGGCGTGACGCCCCCGGCGGCCCCGGCGAGGAGGGTGCCCAGGAGCGCCGGCGGGGCTACGGCGACGTAGCGCAGGAACGGGAGCGGCGTGCCGGACGTCGATGCCATCTCGATCTCGCCGCCGCTGTTCCGACGGACCGGTACATGATCCGGTTTGCCCCGTGATCGCCGCCTCGGGCCGCCTCGTGACGCCATGTCGCGGACCGCCATCGTGCAGCGGAGACGGCTTCGCATCATATGAAGGAAGCGAGGCCCGCGTTGACCGCCACGGGGTCGCGGGATAGATCGCGGGACGACCGCGGCGGGCCGTCCCGGCCTGCCGAGCGAGGGAGCCGCGAGCCATGGGCGTGCAGACCGGACCGATCACGGCCGAGGCCGACAAGGAGCACGCGACGCAGCTCCTCAACCGCGAGCTGCAGGACAAGGGGTTTCTACTGACCTCGACCGAGGACGTCATCAACTGGGCGCGCACCGGCTCGCTGCACTGGATGACGTTCGGGCTCGCCTGCTGCGCGGTCGAGATGATGCACACGTCGATGCCGCGCTACGACCTCGAGCGGTTCGGCTCCGCGCCGCGCGCCTCCCCGCGGCAGTCCGACCTGATGATCGTCGCCGGCACGCTGACCAACAAGATGGCGCCCGCATTGCGCAAGGTCTACGACCAGATGCCCGAGCCGCGCTACGTGATCTCGATGGGGTCCTGCGCGAACGGCGGCGGCTATTACCACTACAGCTACTCGGTCGTGCGCGGCTGCGACCGGATCGTGCCGGTCGACCTCTACGTGCCGGGCTGCCCGCCCACGGCGGAGGCGCTGCTCTACGGATTGCTGCAGCTCCAGCGCAAGATCCGCCGGACCGGGACGCTGATGCGATGAGCGCGATCCGCGACGCCGCCTCGCGCGACCAACTGGCCGAGCTCGCCGCGCATCTCGAGGCCCGCCACCCAGACCGGATCGTGTCGCACGCGATCGTGCGCGGCGAGCTGACGGTCGAGACGATGGCCTCCGACATCCCCGCGCTGGTCGAGTTCCTGCGCGCCGACGAGCAGTGCCGCTTCGCCACGCTGGTCGACATCACCGCGATCGACAATCCGGGCGACGAGCGGCGCTTCACGCTCGTCTACCACTTCCTGTCGATGTACCGGAACCAGCGCATCCGGCTGAAGGCGCACGTGCGCGAGACCGAGATCGCGCCGTCGCTCACCGGGCTGTTCCCGTCTGCCGACTGGTTCGAGCGCGAGGTGTTCGACATGTTCGGCATCCTCTTCTCCGGCCATCCCGACCTGCGCCGCATCCTCACCGATTACGGCTTCCGCGGGCATCCGCTGCGCAAGGACTTCCCGACGACGGGCTATACCGAGGTCCGCTACGACGAGGTCACCAAGCGCGTCGTCTACGAGCCGGTCTCGCTCACGCAGGAGTACCGGCAGTTCGACTTCATGTCGCCGTGGGAGGGCGCGGAATACGTGCTCCCGGGGGACGAGAAGGGCGAGGCGAAGTAGATGCTGGTCGACCCTTTCGCAGGTCGCGTCTTCGGGCCGGGGGACGATCCGACGTCGCCGGCCTTGATGGTGGCCTTCGGGGCGCTCCTGGCGGCGCAGGCGATCGTGCTGGTCCTGCCCTGCACCGTGATCGCGACCCGGATGGGTCGTCCCGCCTGGACGGCCTTGTCGGCCGTGCATCCCTGGGGGCTCCTGCTCTTTCTCTACTTCCAGGCGTTCTGGCCGCGCCGCTCTGCTGAGGTGATGCGATGATGGACGGCGACATCCGGGCGCGGCACGAATACGACGACGGGCCCGCGGACGCGCTGACCGGCGAGCAGCGGATCCGCAACTTCAACATCAATTTCGGGCCGCAGCACCCGGCGGCGCACGGCGTTCTGCGGCTCGTGCTCGAGCTCGACGGGGAGATCGTGGAGCGCTGCGACCCGCATATCGGCCTGCTGCATCGCGGGACCGAGAAGCTGATGGAGAGCCGGACCTACCTCCAGAACCTGCCCTATCTCGACCGGCTCGACTACGTCGCGCCGTTCAACCAGGAGCACGCCTGGTGCCTCGCCATCGAGCGGCTGACCGATACGCCGGTCCCGCGCCGCGCCTCGCTGATCCGGGTGCTCTACTGCGAGATCGGGCGCATCCTGTCGCACCTCCTCAACGTCACCACGCAGGCGATGGACGTCGGCGCGCTCACGCCCCCGCTCTGGGGCTTCGAGGAGCGCGAGAAGCTGATGACGTTCTGCGAGCGCGCGTCGGGCGGGCGGATGCACATGGCCTATTGCCGCCCCGGCGGGGTGCATCAGGACCTGCCGCCCGACCTGATCGACGACATCGAGGCGTGGTGCGGGACGTTCCCCGCCGTCCTGGCCGACATCGACGGGCTCCTGACCGAGAGCCGCATCTTCAAGCAGCGCAACGTCGACATCGCCATCGTCTCCGAGCAGGAGGTGATGGACTGGGGCTTCTCGGGCGTGATGGCGCGCGGGTCGGGGCTGGCCTGGGACCTGCGCCGTGCGCAGCCCTACGAGTGCTACGACGAGTTCGAGTTCCTGATCCCGACCGGCATGAACGGCGACTGCTACGACCGCTACCTCGTGCGGATGGAGGAGATGCGGCAGTCCATCTCGATCATGCTGCAGGCCATCGCGAAGCTGCGCGCTCCCGAGGGGCAGGGCGACGTGCTCGCGCGCGGCAAGATGACCCCGCCCTCGCGCGGCGACATGAAGACGTCGATGGAGAGCCTGATCCACCACTTCAAGCTCTACACCGAAGGGTTCCACGTGCCCGAGGGCGAGGTCTATGCCTGCGTCGAGGCGCCCAAGGGCGAGTTCGGCGTCTACATGGTGTCCGACGGCTCCAACAAGCCCTACCGCGCCAAGCTGCGGGCGCCGGGCTTCCTGCACCTGCAGGCGATGGACCACCTGGCGCGCGGGCACCAGCTCGCGGACGTCGCCGCGATCATCGGATCGATCGACGTCGTGTTCGGGGAGATCGACCGGTGAGATGGGCGGGGGTCGCGCTGGCGGCGCTCCTGGCGCTCGCCGTTCCCGTCTGGGCGCAGTCGGCGAACGACGGCGGCGGGCCGCTGGCCGACGTGCTCATGGCGAACGACTGCGTCATGACCGAGGAGGCGGCGGCCGCCGCGCTGTCGGCGCAGGGCTTCGGCGCCGACGACTACCGGGTGCAGGCATCCGCGCTCCGCCGCGCCGGCCATCTTGTCGCCGCGGCGGGCGGTGGCATGCGGCTCGTGGGCTGGGGGGTGTGCCGATGATGATCCGAACGATCGCGGCGATGCTGTCGCTGGCCTGTCCGGCCGCCGCGCGGACGGCGCTCGACTACGAGGACGCGCTGCGGGCGGCCCTGGTTCAGCAGGGCTGCGCCTTCGACGGCGCGGCCGAGGGCGGCGAGCGGCGGTTCGCACGCCAGCTCGCCTCGACGCTCCGCGTCCCCGCCGCGGAAATCATGGACCGGCGGGGCCCGCATCACGCCGCCCTGCGCGACGCGGTGGCGGCGTTGGGCGAGCGCGGCGTGCTCTCGGTCGAGGGTGCGCGGATCGCGCTGACGGATTGCCGCCCCTGAGCCGCGCGCGCTTGCGGGGCGCGGCGACCGGCGGCTAGACACCGCCCGACCCGACGAAGGACCGCCCGCCCATGCTCCGCCGCCTCGCCGCCACGCAGCCGATGACCTTCGCCTTCACGCCCGCCAACCAGGCGTGGGCGGAGGGGCAGATGACGAAGTATCCCGAGGGGCGGCAGGCGAGCGCGATCATCCCGCTCCTGTGGCGCGCGCAGGAGCAGGAGGGCTGGCTCTCGCGCCCGGCGATCGAGCACGTCGCCGACATGCTGGGCCTCGCCTACATCCGCGCGCTCGAGGTCGCGACCTTCTACTTCATGTTCCACCTCCAGCCCGTCGGCACCGCGGCGCACCTGCAGATCTGCGGGACGACCTCGTGCATGATCTGCGGCGCGGAGGACCTCGTGGCGGTTTGCCGCGAGCACATCGCGCCGCGCCCGCACGAGATCAGCGCCGATGGGCAGCTCTCGTGGGAGGAGGTCGAATGCCTCGGTGCCTGCGCGAACGCGCCGATGGCGCAGATCGGCAAGGACTACTACGAGGACCTGTCGCCCGACCGGCTGGTCGAGATGATCGCCGAGTTCCGCGCGGGCGGCGTTCCCGCGCCCGGCTCGCAGACCGGCCGCTTCGCCTCCGAGCCGCTGGGCGGGGCGACCGCGCTCGTCGCGCATGCCGCGGACCCGTTCCACGAGCGCAGCGCGTCGGGCACGCTCGCCCACGAGATCGGCGACACCGTCAAGCGCATCGACGGCACCGAGGTCCCGCTGCGGACGCCCTGGCAACGCGCGGAGACGGCCGACCCCGACCCGCAGGCGGCCGAGCGCGATCCCATGCTCGGGCCGTCCGGCCCCGACGGCGCGCAGGGGGGGCGGGCGCGCGGCGCCGCCGAGCCGGACCGGATGCGCGGGGATGCGAGCGACGGCATGGCCAACGTCCGGGGCAGCGACGCGGACACGGCGGCCAAGCCCGACGAGGGCGACGTGGCGCCCGCCGGGCCCGAGGGGCATCCGGGCGAGGGGCTGGGGGAGGGCGGCGCGCCCGCCGTCACCGGGACGACCGACACCGACGGCGAGCCCGCGGGGAGCCAGACCGCCGCCGAGGCGACCGCCACGCCGGGTGCCGATGCGGACGACGCGGAGGGCGCGGACGTCTCCGTCGAGCCGGCGCCCGCCGCGGACCGGGCCGACCGGCGCGGTTCCACGGCGCCCGGCGCGCGCGAGGTCGCGGGCGCCTCCAAGAACGCAGCCCCCGAGGGGCGAGCGAAGGAAGAGCCGGACCCCGACGCCGGACGCTGAACGGGCTCTCCCGTCCACCCGCGACGGCCCTTCGATGTCCTGCCCCGACGGCAGGTGACGCGCCGTCGGAAATGGCTAAGATGGCCGCGACGGGACCCGGTCGCATCCGGCATGCCCGGCCTATCAGGGGGCGCCGGCTCGGCCGCGCCCAGCCACCGTGGGAGACCGAGAATGGACGACACCGCCGAGACCATCCACCGCAACCGCCACGCCGTCGCCGGCGCGGTGGGCGCGGTGACGTTCCTTCTGTTCTGGCTCGTCTCTGGCTGGGGGTTCATCGGATCGCTGATCGTCGGCGTGGTCGTCTACGCGCTCGTGCTCGTGGTGATCACGATGATCGGCGGCACGCAGGCCGCCCGCGCGGGGACGCCCGCGCCCAAGCCGCTCGACACCCGCCCGCCGGTCGCCGGCGGGGGCGCCGCGTCGGGCGGCGGCGCTGCGGGGGCGACCGCGCCGGTCGTGACCGGCACGCCGGTCGGCGAGGGCCCGCGCACCGACCCCGCGCCGAAGGCCGTGCCCGTCGCGGCGGACGAACGGCGCGTGCCGGAGCCCGAACCGGTCGCCCCGGTGGCGCAGCCGGTCGAGCCCGACCCCGCGCGCCCGTCCCCGGTCGTCCCGGCCACGGGCGACGCCGAGAGCGACGAGGTCGGCACCAAGCCCCCGACCTACGACGCCCCGCGCGGCGGCGAGGGCGACGACCTGCGGCTGATCCGCGGCGTGGGCCCCAAGCTCGAGTCGCTCTGCCACCGCCTCGGCATCTGGCACTTCGACCAGATCGCCGCCTGGACCGACGCGGAGATCGAATGGGTCGACGCCCATCTCGAGGGGTTCCGCGGCCGGGTCCGCCGCGACGACTGGGTCGCGCAGGCCACGACGCTCGCGTCCGGGAGCGCGACCGGCCCTTTCGAGCGCGACCGCGACGGCGGCCCGGACTGACGGGCGGCGTTCGGTCGCGGCCGCTTGACGGCACTCCGCCCCATCTGGTGTAGGAGCGACGGATGGCCGGACCCACCGAACCCGACCGCGCCCGCGCCGCGCGCTCCCGTCTCGTCGGCGCGACGATCGCGGGGACGGTGCTCGGCTGGCTCGCGCTGCAGTTCGTCGGCGCGCGGCTCGGGCTCTCGACCCGGCTGATGGGGCTGGCGGACCTGATCGTGCTCGGCGTGCTCGCTTGGGCGATCTTCATGGCGGCGGGGATGTGGCGTGCGCGCCGCGACAGGGAGTGACGGACATGCTGGACGACCGCGACCGGATCTTCACCAACATCTACGGCATGGCCGACCGCTCGCTCGCGGGCGCGCGCTCGCGCGGGCATTGGGACGGCACGCACGACCTGCTGGCGATGGGCCGCGACAGGATCGTCGACGTGATGAAGGCGTCCGGGCTGCGCGGGCGCGGCGGCGCGGGCTTCCCCACCGGGCTCAAGTGGTCGTTCATGCCCAAGGAGACCGACGGCCGCCCCGCCTACCTCGTCATCAACGCCGACGAATCCGAGCCCGGGACCTGCAAGGACCGGGAGATCATGCGCCACGATCCCCACACGCTGATCGAGGGCGCGCTGATCGCATCCTTCGCGATGGGCGCGAACGCCTGCTACATCTACATCCGCGGCGAGTACGTCCGCGAGAAGGAGGCGCTGCAGGCGGCGATCGACGAGGCCTACGACGCGGGGCTGATCGGGCCGGACGCGTGCAAGTCCGGCTACGACTTCGACCTCTACCTCACGCACGGCGCGGGCGCCTACATCTGCGGCGAGGAGACGGCGCTGCTGGAGAGCCTCGAGGGCAAGAAGGGCATGCCGCGGATGAAGCCGCCCTTCCCGGCGGGCGCGGGGCTCTACGGCTGCCCCACCACCGTCAACAACGTCGAGTCGATCGCCGTCGTGCCGACGATCCTGCGACGCGGGGCGGAGTGGTTCGCGGGCTTCGGGCGGCCCAACAACGCGGGCACCAAGCTCTTCGCGATCTCGGGGCACGTGAACCGCCCCTGCGTCGTCGAGGAGGCGATGTCGATCCCGTTCGAGGAGCTGATCGAGCGGCATTGCGGCGGCATCCGCGGCGGCTGGGACAACCTCAAGGCGGTGATCCCCGGCGGCTCGTCCGTGCCGATGATCCCGGGCGCCGCGATGCGCGACGCGATCATGGATTTCGACTACCTCAAGGAGCAGCGGTCGGGCCTGGGCACGGCGGCGGTCATCGTGATGGACAACTCCATTGACGTCATCAAGGCGATCTGGCGGCTCGCGGCGTTCTACAAGCACGAGTCCTGCGGCCAGTGCACGCCGTGCCGCGAGGGGACCGGCTGGATGATGCGGGTCATGGACCGGCTGGTGAAGGGGGAGGCGGAGGTCGAGGAGATCGACATGCTGCTCGACGTCACCAAGCAGGTTGAGGGGCACACGATCTGCGCGCTGGGCGACGCCGCCGCCTGGCCGATCCAGGGGCTGATCCGGCACTTCCGGGACGAGATCGAGGACCGCATCCGACACAAGCGCGCTCCGCGCCCGGCGGTGGCGGCCGAGTAGCGGCGCGGGCTCCAAGGGCCGCCGCCGCCCGCGGCGCGCTTGCGGACGGATGGCGTCCCCGCTAGCCCTCGGGCGACCCGCGCCAGCCCCGGAGCCCTCCATGACGCCCTTCGCACCCTACGCCCACGCGATCGCCTCGATGGCCGGATGGGGGCTCCTGATGGTCGTGCTGACGGTGCTCTCGGTGATCGGCTCGCCGCGCGGTCGCACGCCCGGCGGGCTGCCGGTGCGGGACTATTCCGACCCGTTCTATCGCCGGGATCGCGCGTTCCGGAACGCGGTGGAGACGACGGGCCCGTTCCTCGCCGTCACCGTCGCGGCGATCCTGGTGGGCGCGTCGCCGTTCTGGGTGAACCTCCTCGCCTCGGTGTTCCTCGTCGCGCGGATCGCCGTCGCGGCGGTCCATATCGGGACGACGATCGAGCCGCTGCGCTCGGCGTTCTGGTCGGTGGGGATGCTCTGCGTGCTGATCCTCGGCGGAATGGCCTTCGTCTCGGCCTTCGCGCTGTGACCCGCGCGGCCCGCCTCGCCGCGCTGGCCCTCGGGGCGGCGGTCGTGCTGTCGGGCTGCGGCGCCGTGCGCGGCGTGGCCTCGGCCGTCTCGCAGCCCTTCGCGGGCGGCGGCTTCCGGGGCGCGGCTGCGGAGATCGGCGGCCTGCGGTTCCGCACCCGCATCGCGTCCGAGGACCGGCGGTCGCGCGGGTTCGTGACGACCACCGCCGCCGCGGGGCGCAGCGTGACCGGCGCGCTCGAGGCGGGGCGCGTGCGCGCGGTGGACCATTGCATCGACCGCTTCGGTGCGTCCGACATCGTCTGGGCCGTCGGCCCCGACCGCGACCCCTCGCAGGTGTCGCTGGACGATCGCGGCGCGCTGGTGATGTCGGGAACCTGCGTCGCCCGCTAGGGGCGTCCGGGCGCGGATCGCTCCGCGCCCGGGATCGTGGCTCAGGCGGCGGAGGCGGCGCGGCGGCGGCGCAGAGCGGCGAACCCGCCGAGACCCACCAGCATCAGCGGCAGCGCGGCCGGCAGCGGCACGGGGGCGACGTCGGGGGCGTCGAGGTCGATGGCGGTCGTCACGATGTTACGCGCGTCGAATTGCCGGTCGGCGGAGTTCGTCAGCTGCGAATTCGACGTCGGCCGCGCGAACGTGAACATGACGTCCTGCAGCGACGCCAGGGTGAGATCGTTGCCGTTGCCCGGGCTCACGAAGCTCATGCCCGTATCAAAACGTGCTAGCGCGAAGAGCCCGGGGATGCTGAACGGGTTCGAACCGATCGGATTCGTCGGGCTGACAGGCAGGAACGAGAGAGCCCTGGCCGGACGCCCGAGGCCTCCGCGCTCGAAGAGTGCGACTTGATCGGTGACGACGAACGTGCCGTTGCTCGTACCGACGGACGCTCCCGAGACGGTAGCCGTGACGCTTTGGGCCATAGCTCGGCCATCGACGATCTTCGTTCCGGTCGCGAAGACGACGTCGAGCGTCACGCGCGAGCCGTCGAGGCCCCCCGCATCCTGCTGGAACTGCGGGAAATTAACCGTCTTGGAAAGGGCGACGACGTCGAACTAGGTCGAGAGCTTCAGCGTCGCGGCCGACGCGAGGGTCGCGCCGCCGAGGACGATCGCGGCGGCGATCGCGGCCGAGCGGCCGAGGCCGGTCAGCAGGCTGGTGATGGTCATGTCTAGGTCTTCCTAGCCGATCTA
>CAVSOF010000016.1:0-39004 GCA_963729425.1 uncultured Alphaproteobacteria bacterium
GCTGCATGCTGAGTTCGTCGTGCGTTAAGGCCAGAATCTTCGAATCGTCTTTCGCAGTGTGCGCTGACCTTTTCCGTAACCGTCCGGCCTGATCGCTCTACTTCGTGACCTGCTCCCCTGAGATGTCCTCGATTTGAGGTTAGTCTGTTCTCCAACTGAGGGGACGGACGATGAAGAAAAGCAGGTTCAGCGAAGCGCAGATCATCGGCATTTTGAAGGAGCACCAAGCGGGCCTGTCCGCGTCCGATCTGTGCCGCAAGCATGGGATCAGCGATGCGACATTCTACAACTGGCGGCGCAAGTTCGGGGGCATGGAAGTGGCCGATGCCAAGCGTCTGAAGGCGTTGGAGTCCGAGAACGCCAAGCTCAAGAAGATGCTGGCCGAGCAGATGCTGGATGTGGCGACGCTTAAGGAGATGCTGGGAAAAAACTTCTGAGGCCCGGTTCGCGCCGCGAGGCGGTGGATTGGGCCATGAAACAGAAGGGATACGGGCAGCGGCGGGCCTGCGCGCTCGCGGGGATCGACCCGCGCGTGTATCGGCGCCAACCGACCAGGCCGGAAGACATCGACCTGCGTGTCCGACTGAAAGAGCTGTCCGGCGAACGGCGGCGTTTTGGCTACCGACGGCTGCACATCCTGATGAAACGGGAAGGCTGGGACATGAACTGGAAGAAGCTGTATCGCATCTACCGTGAGGAAGGTCTGACCGTGCGCAAGCGTGGGGGCCGGAAACGGGCGATCGGCACCAGAGCACCGATGGCGATCCCCCAGGGGCCAAACCAGCGGTGGTCGCTCGACTTCGTGTCGGACGCCCTGTCAGACGGTCGCCGGTTCCGCATTCTGAACGTGATCGACGACTTCAGCCGCGAATGCCTGGCCTCGGTCGTGGATACCTCGCTGTCAGGCCAGCGGGTCGCACGAGAGCTGGACCGGATTGCTGAGATGCGCGGTCTGCCCTGCATGGTGGTCAGCGACAATGGAACCGAGCTGACCAGCAACGCGATCCTGAAATGGCAGGAGGATCGCGCGGTCGAATGGCACTCCATCGCGCCCGGCAAACCGATGCGAGACACGGCTTCGTGGAGAGTTTCAACGGCCGCCTGCGAGATGAATGCCTGAACGAGCACCTGTTCACTACCTTGCGCCACGCTCGACATCTGATCGCGGTATGGCGCGACGACTACAACCACCACCGACCCCACACGAGCCTCGACGGCCTCACACCGTGGGAATACCATCAAAGGTCGATAGAGGACCAAAACCCGAACAGAGCTAACTTATAAACGCGGACTTCGAGGGGAGCAGGTCAACGATGATAGGAAGCTTAGGTGCCGCGCGGCGAATTCATAGCTATACATGGTGAGCGAGGTCGGGACCGGCAGCCGACCTCCTCTTGCCGCTCGAGTTGCAGATGGCCGTACAAGGTACTCCGAGTTTGAAAACGCTTAGCCATTCGTGTCGCACACCCTCAGGCGATCGAAGCAACGACGCCGGATAGGTCGATGACGAGAACGACGGCGAGCGGCACGGGCACCCGCATCCCCGACCGTCCCGGTGGCGGTCGCCGCCCCCCGAGGCTCCACCAGCCCGTTCGCGGGAAAGGATATCGCATCCGAGACGCCTCCGCCTAGCGCAAGGATCTGCGTGGGGTCGTAACACGCTGTTCGCCCTACTTCGCGCTACGCGCCTTCGGAGCTTGACGCCTTTAGGCTGGACATAAGCCGAGGTCCCTCTGCATCCATTCTGCGACGTCCAGCGGAACACGATCCGCACCTCCGTAGACGCGGTCCGATCCGTCCGGCCCTGCTCACTATCCGATCGTCAGCGCGCGTCGCCACATCCGGAGGCAGGGCCTCCACGCCCCGCGGTGGTCGGCTTGTCCCTCCGGTGGGTCGCCTATACACCCGCGACGATGTCGAGATGGTCCCCGTTCCGTGCCCGGCCGCCTCGCGTCGCCGCGATCCGGCTCCAGGGGGTGATCGGCGCGACCGTCGGGGGCGGGACCCTCTCGCACGCGGCGCTCGCTCCGGTGATCGAACGCGCGTTTCGGAAGGGTCGGCCGACCGCGGTGGCCCTCGCGATCAATTCGCCTGGCGGGTCGCCGGTCCAGTCCTCGCTGATCGGCGGCCATATCCGTCGCGTGGCGGACGAGCTAGCGATCCCCGTCCACGCCTTCGTGGAGGACGTGGCGGCGTCCGGCGGGTACTGGCTCGCCGCCGCGGCCGATGACATCTGGCTCGACGAGAGCTCGATCGTCGGTTCGATCGGCGTGATCTCTGCCGGGTTCGGATTTCCCGAGCTGCTCGAGCGCGTGGGTATCGAGCGCCGGGTGCACACGGCCGGGGAGGACAAGTCCCTGCTGGACCCGTTCCGCCCGGAGCGGTCGGAGGACATCGATCGGCTTCGAGCGCTGCAAGCCCATGTCCACGAACATTTCATCGGGCACGTCACCGCACGGCGGGGAACCCGTATCGATGCGTCCCGCGGGCTTTTCGGGGGCGAGGTCTTCGTCGGCACGCAGGCGGTCGAGGTCGGTCTCGCGGACGGGATCGGCCACATGGTGCCGAAGCTTCGGTCGCTCTACGGAGAGGACGTCAAGGTCCGGTCCTTGACGCTTCGGCGACCGTTGCTGCGGCGATTGCTGCCGGGGATCGATGCGGGCGCGGTCATCGCCTCGGGCGTCGACGCGGTCGAGACGCGGGCGGCCTGGTCACGGTTCGGGCTCTAGGATGATCGTCAAGATCGTCACCCTGTTCCTGATCGGCATGGCCATCCTCGCGATGTTCGGCCGATTGCGCTTTCCGCGCCGAGGGGTCGCCCGCGCGGCGACATGTGCCGGATGCGGCGTCCCACGCGTGGGGCGCGGCCGATGCCCCTGCGGCAAGGGCTGAACGGATGGCGATCGACTTCGCCATGGTCGCCGTCGGCCTGCTGATCCTCGTCTTCGGGGGCGACGCGCTGGTGAAGGGCGCGGTCAACCTCGCGCTGCGCCTCGGCATCCCGGCGCTCGTCGTGAGCCTCACCGTCGTCGCCTTCGGGACCTCGGCGCCGGAGCTGCTCGTGTCGGTTCAGGCGATCCTCGACGGCGCCCCCGGTCTTGCGCTCGGCAACGTCGTCGGCTCGAACACCGCTAACGTCTTGCTCGTGCTCGGCGTGCCCGCTCTCCTGGCGACGATGCACACCGCGGGCTGCGACACCCGGCGGGACTATCTGATGATGCTCGGCGGGACGCTTCTGTTCATCTGCCTGTGCCTGACGGGCATCCTCGTGTGGTGGAACGGCCTGATACTCCTTGCGGCGCTGGCGGCGATCCTGATCTCGACGTTCCTGTCCTCGCGCGCCGAGGAGGTGGAGGTGGAGGGCGCGGAGCCCGGGCTGCCGGGCTCGCGGATCGCGACGTTCCTGGTTCTGGGCCTGATCGGCCTGCCCGTCGGCGCGGGCCTGCTGGTCGACGGGGCGACCGACATCGCGCGCGCCTTCGGCGTCAGCGAGACGGTGATCGGCCTGACGCTCGTGGCGATCGGGACGTCGCTGCCCGAGCTCGCGACGACCGTCATGGCCGCGATCCGACGGCATGCGGACGTGGCGCTTGGCAACGTGATCGGCTCGAACCTGTTCAACCTGATGGGGATCATGGGGATCGCGGTCCTCGTCGGACCCGTACCCGTGGACGCGGGATTCCTGCGGTTCGACCTCTGGGTGATGCTGGGGGCGACGCTCCTGCTGATCCCGTTCGTCTTCCTCCGACGCAACATCACGCGGGCGTGGGGCTTCGCGCTGACCGCGCTCTACGTCGCCTATATCGTCTTCGCGCTGTCGTGAGGGCGCTCGTGACGGGAGCGGGTGCGCGGTTGGGTGCGGCGATGGCCCGCCAGTTGGCGGAGATGGGAGGCGACGTGGCGCTGCATCATCATCGCGACGCGGAGGGCGCGGAGGAGGGCGCGGCGGCGATCCGGGCGACGGGAAGACGCGCGGCGGCGATCCGCGCCGACCTCCTCGACCTCGATGCCTGCGAGGGCCTCCTCGCGCGCGCGGCCGAGGCCCTCGGCGGACCGATCGACGTGCTCGTCAACAACGCCGCGATCTTCGAGCGCGACGAGATCGACACGGCGACGCGGGAGAGCTGGGACCGGCATGTCGGCGCGAACCTGCGCGCGCCGTTCATTCTGATTCAGACCTTCGCCGCGCAGGCGCCCGCGGCATCCTCCGATGGCGAGCCCCTCTCGACGGCGTGCATCGTGAACGTCGTTGACGAGCGTGTCCGAAAGCTGACCCCGCACTTCATGACCTATACCCTCGCGAAGTCGGCGCTCTGGACGCTGACGCGGACCGCGGCGCAGGCGCTCGCGCCGCGCATCCGCGTCAACGCGATCGGGCCGGGGCCGACGCTTCGCGCGGAGCGACAGTCCGAGGCGCATTTCGCGGCGCAGAGGGCCGGCACGGTCCTGCAGCGCGGCGCGGATGCGGGCGACGTTCGCGCCGCGTTGCGCTACCTCGTGGAGGCCAAGGCGGTGACCGGACAGTTGATCTGCGTGGATGGAGGGCAGCATCTCGGATGGCGCACCCCGGACGTGATCGGCAGCGGCTGAGCCCCACCGGCCCGAGCCCGTAGGATCTTGTCCACGTCGGGCACCGCGGCGCTTCTTATCCGCATCCGCGCGCGGGTCGCCGTGAACGCTAACGTGGCGGTAATTCTTTTATCGTTCAAGCGCAGTCGTTTGCACGATTTCGGGCATGCGGCGATTTGTGACGGTGAGGTGAAGGCGTTGAAGCGAGATAGGGGTTTGCGGTTTCCGCTCCCAGCCTTATCCACAAGGCCCGGTCGTCCCCTCGCCCGCTCCCTCCCTTGCACGAGGCGACGAACCGGCGCAGCGAATTCACGAATCGAGGTGGGATGACGGCGAAGGTGGACGGCACGGCGAAGGCGACGGGACCGGAGGTGATCCGCCGGTTCCTGCGTACGCTCGACGGATCGCCGGGCGTGTACCGGATGCTCGATTCGGAGAACCAGATCCTCTACGTCGGCAAGGCCCGGAATCTGAAGAACCGGGTGGCGAGCTATTCCCGACTACAGGGGCATTCCGCGCGGATCGCGCGGATGATCTCGGAGACCGCGTCGATGATGGTCCTGACGACGCGGACCGAGCTCGAGGCGCTCCTGCTCGAGCAGAACCTCATCAAGCAGCTCAAGCCGCGCTACAACGTGCTGCTGCGCGACGACAAGTCGTTCCCCAACATCGAGGTCACCGGCGGCCACGAATACCCGATGATCCGAAAGCACCGCGGAAAGAGGGGAGCGGGCTCCTATTTCGGCCCGTTCGCCAGCGCGGGCGCGGTCAACCGTGTTCTCAACCAGCTCCAGCGCGTCTTCCTGCTCCGCAACTGCTCGGACAGCGATTTCGAGGGGCGGACGCGGCCCTGCCTCAATTACCAGATCAAGCGGTGCAGCGCGCCCTGCGTCGGCTTCGTGGCGCGGGACGATTACGCGGCCTCGGTGCGCGACGCCGAGCGGTTTCTGCGTGGAGAGACGACGTCGATCCAGGAGAAGCTGGCCGCCGAGATGGAGCGCGCCTCCGCGGAGATGGAGTTCGAGCGCGCCGCCGCGCTCCGCGACCGCATCCGCGCGCTCACCAACGTCCAGTCGGTGCAGGGCGTGAACCCGCAGGGCGTGCCGGAGGCCGACGTTATCGGGCTTCACATGGAGGGCGGGCAGGCCTGCATCCAGGTGTTCTTCATCCGGGCCAACCAGAATTGGGGCAACGTCGACGTCTATCCGCGCGTGGCCGACGACATGAGCCCCGCCGAAGTGATGGAGGGGTTCCTCGGGCAGTTCTACGATAACAAGGAACCGCCGCGGATGGTGCTGCTGAGCCATGGCGTCGAGGAGGGCGAGCTGATGGTCGAGGCCCTGTCGGAGCGCGCCGGACGACGGGTCACGCTGCTGGTCCCGCAGCGGGGCGAGAAGCACGAGCTGGTGCAGGGCGCCGTCCGCAACGCGCGCGAGAGCCTCGGGCGCCGCATGTCGGAGGGAGCGACGCAGACGAGGCTCCTGAAGGGCCTGGCCGAGGCGTTCGACCTGCCCGCGCCGCCGCAGCGCATCGAGGTCTACGACAACTCGCACATCCAGGGCAGCTTCGCCGTGGGCGCGATGATCGTCAGCGGGCCCGAAGGGCTCGAGAAGGCGCAGTATCGCAAGTTCAACATCCGAGGCGACGAGCTGACGCCCGGCGACGACTTCGGGATGATGAAGGAGGTGCTGACGCGCCGCTTCCGCCGGCTGGTGAAGGAGGACCCGGAGCGGACCTCGGGCACCTGGCCGGACCTGCTGCTGATCGACGGCGGCGCGGGGCAGGTGAGTGCCGTCCGCGCGATCATGACCGAGTTCGGGCTCGACGACATCGCGATGGTCGGCGTGGCCAAGGGCATCGACCGCGACCAGGGGAAGGAGGAATTCCATCGCACCGGGCGCGCCGTGATGGCGCTGCAGCGCAACGATCCGGTCCTCTACTTCGTGCAGCGCCTGCGCGACGAGGCGCACCGCTTCGCCATCGGCACGCACCGCGCCAAGCGCTCGAAGGCGCTGGTGGCGAGCCCGCTCGACGAGGTGCCGGGCGTGGGCGCGACGCGCAAGCGCGCGCTCCTCCAGCATTTCGGGTCCGCCAAGGCCGTGGCGCGCGCGGCGCTGAAGGACCTGCAGGCCGTCGACGGCATCTCGGGCGCGATGGCGGAGGCGATCCACCACCACTTCCACGAACGCGGCTAGCCGCCTCCGGCGGCTCGCGCTAGAACCTCGCCCATGCGCTGGACGATCCCCAACATCCTGACCGTGATCCGGCTTTTCGCCGCGCCCGGCGTTGCCGTCATGTTCCTGTTCTTCGCGCGACCCTGGGCGGACTGGTTCGCGCTGGTGCTGTTCGTCGTGGCGGCCGTCACCGACTGGTTCGACGGCTACCTCGCCCGCGAGTGGCAGCAGGAGACGCGGTTCGGCGCGATGCTGGACCCGATCGCCGACAAGGCGATGGTGGTGATCGCGCTGCTCGTCATCACCGGGTTCTCTGGCATGAATCCCTGGATCCTGTTGCCAGCGACGGTGATCCTATTGCGCGAGGTCTTCGTGAGCGGCTTGCGCGAGTTTCTGGGCGCGTCCCGGAGCCTGCTCGCGGTCACCAAGCTGGCGAAGTGGAAGACGACGGCGCAGATGGTCGCGATCGCCGTCCTCTTCTCGACCGGCATCTTCGAGCATCACTTCGCCGAGCGCGTCTTCGGCATGGACGTCGACGCGGTCGGCGCAATTCTCGCGGGCGCGGCGCCCGACGAGCTCGGGCTGAATCGTCTCCTCTGGCTCGAGAACGCGACGTTCCTCGCCGGGACTGTGCTTCTGTGGCTGGCCGCCGGGCTGACCGCCTATACCGGATGGGACTACTTCGCGAAGGCCAAGCCGCATCTGGGCGACCGGCCGGACCCGGTGCGGTGACGCTGCGCGTCCTCTACTTCGCCTGGCTGCGCGAGCGCATCGGCCTGGGCCGCGAGGAGGTCGAGACCGGCGCCGCGACGGTGGCCGCGCTGGTCGAGGAGCTGCGCGCGCGCGAGGAGCGGTACGCTGCCGCCTTCGCCGACATGGGCGCGGTGCGCTGCGCCGTCGACCAGGTCCTCGCCCCTCTCGACGCGCCGCTCGCGGGCGCCACCGAGGTCGCGTTCTTCCCTCCGATGACGGGTGGCTGACGGCGCGACGATCCGCGTCGTGGTGGACCGGGCCGACTTCGACCTCGGCGCGGAGGCCGCGCGGCTCGAGGCCGGGCCCGGGACCGGCGCGGTGGTCACCTTCACCGGTCGGGTCCGCGACACGAAGGACGGGCTCCGGCATATGACGATCGAGCATTATCCCGGGATGACCGAGGCGGCGCTCGAGGGCATCGCCCGCGAGGCCGCCGCGCGATGGCCGCTCTCGGGCACGACGGTGATCCACCGGCATGGCGACCTGGCGCCGGGCGACCGGATCATGATGGTCGCCACCGCGTCGCGCCACCGGGAGGCGGCGTTCGAGGCGGCCGCGTTCCTGATGGACTACCTCAAGTCGCGCGCGCCGTTCTGGAAGAAGGAGGTCGGCGCGGATGGGTCGACCTGGGTGGCGGCGCGCGACGCCGACGAGGCGGCGCTGGCGCGATGGTAGCGCGGCGGGTAGCAGGGCTCGAACGAGGGCGGGGGGGCGGAATGGATCTCGGCATCAAGGGAAAGCGTGCGCTGGTCTGCGCGTCGTCCAAGGGGCTCGGGCTGGGCTGCGCCCGCGCGCTCGCGGAAGCGGGGGTCGACCTGGTGATGAACGCGCGCGGGGCGGAGGCGCTGGAGGCGTCCGCGCAGGCGGTCCGCGATGCGTTCGGCGTCTCCGTCGCGACGGTGGCCGGCGACGTGACCGAGGAGGCCGTGCGCGCCGATCTGCTGCGCGCGGCGGGGGATGTCGACATCCTGGTGACCAATGCCGGGGGGCCGCCGCCGGGGCTGTGGTCGGACTGGGACCGCGATGACTTCATCCGCGCGCTCGACGCCAACATGCTCACCCCGATCGCGCTGATGACCGCGTTGCTGCCCGGCATGATGGCGCGGGGCTGGGGCCGCGTGGTCAACATCACCTCGCAATCGGTCAAGGCACCGATCCCCGCGCTCGGGCTGTCGAACGCCGCGCGGACAGGGCTGACCGGCTACGTCGCCGGCACGGCGCGGCAGGTCGCGCCGTCGGGCGTCACGATCAACAACCTGATGCCCGGCATCCATGCGACGGACCGCGCGGTCTCGCTCGACGGCGGGGTGTCGAAAGCGCAGGGCATATCGATGGACGAGGCGCGTGCGAACCGCGAGGCCACGATCCCCGCGCGCCGCTACGGCACGGCGGCCGAATTCGGCGCGACCTGCGCGTTCATCTGCTCCGTTCATGCGGGCTTCATGGTGGGGCAGAACGTGCTGCTCGACGGGGGCGCGACGAACGCGACGATCTAGGCGGCGCGGGTCCGCGTCGCGGTGATCGCGGCCACCGCGATCGCCGCGCCGAGCGCGAACAGGCCCACGAACGCGAACCCGTCCCGCGCCGTCACCGCGACCAGCGCCCAGACGATCGCAGCGCCATAGGCGACCGAGGGCCGGGCGCGCAGGATCGCCACGCCGATCGCGAGCGCGAGCGCGAGGCACGCTATGGCCCAGCCGTTCGGTCCGAGCGGGGGCACCGCCCAGCCGGTGAGCGTCGTCCCGAGCGACACGCAGGACGCCGCCGTCAGCCAGCCCGCGTAGAGGCCCACCGGCGCGCGCAGCAGCCAGACGTCGCGGTCGGGCGTCCGCAGCAGCGCCCAGAGCGCCATGACGAGCATCCAGAAGATCAGCACGGTGGCCCAGATCGGCGAGGCGGTGGCGACCTCGATCCAGATCGCCCCGACCGCGAGGCTGGCCAGTATCGGCAAGCGCGAGGCGTCCCACCCGGCATCCTCGCGCCGCCGCCAGAGGCCGAACCCGGCCATCGCGATCAGCCAGGCGTAGATCAGGCCCCAGAGCGAGAAGGCGTAGCCCGCCGGCAGCACCGGCGGCTCCTCGATCGGCACCGGGAACTGCGAGGGATCGTAGCCGCCGAAGCCCGACGACAGGAGGGGCGAGACCGCGAAGCCCAGCGTGGCGAGAAGAAGGAGGACGGCGCGGATCGTCATCGGGCCGACCCGCGACGGCCGGCGGCGGCGGAACGATGCCCTCGCGCCTTCACTCGACCCAGCTCACGCCGGTGAGGTCGTTCGCCTGCGTCGGCGCGTTCTCCCACAATCCGCGGAGGCGCGCGTCGGCCACGCCGGTCTTGGCGAGCTGGAACAGGTAGACGTTGACGTAGTCGTCCGCGATCCTCTGCTGCGCCTGCCGCAGCAGCGCCCCGCGCTGCGTGTCGTTCGTCGTGGCCCCGACCTGCGCCATCAGTGCCTGGAACTCGGGGCTGTCGTAGCCGAAATAGTAGTCCGGCCGGGCGTAGATATCTATGTCGGCGGGCTCGGTGTGGCTCACGATCGTCAGGTCGAAATCATGGTTCGCGAAGACCTGCTCGAGCCACTGCGCCCATTCGAGGTTAGTCGTCTCGGTCTCGATCCCGACGGCGCGGAGCTGGCTCGCGACAATCTCGCCGCCGCGGCGGGCATAAGACGGCGGTGGCAGCATCAGCCGCAGCACGGGCACCTCGCCCAGCTCCGCGAGCAATGCGCGCGACCGGTCCGGGTCGTAGGCGGATCCGGCCGTCAGGTCCTCGTAGTCCGGCGAATGCGGCGCGTAATGCGTGCCGATGGGCGTGCCGTAGCCGAACATCGCCCCGTCGACGATGGCCTGCCGGTCGATGGCATGCGTGATCGCCGCGCGCAGGCGGACGTCCGACAGGGTGCGGTTGTTCATCGCGAGGATCGTCTCGCCCTCGGTCGTGCCGACGATCACTGCGAAGCGCGGATCGCCCTGCAGCGTGGCGAGCGTCTCGGGCGCGGGAATGTTGGGGAACGCGTCCACGTCGCCCGCCATCACCGCGGCGAAGGCGGCGTTCGGGTCGGCGATGAACTTGAACGTCGCGCGCTCGATCGCGGGTGCGGGCCCCCAGTAGCCGTCGTAGCGCGCGAGCTCGACGCGGTCGCCCTGCCGCCACTCGACGAAGCGGAACGGGCCGGTGCCGACGGGATCGGTGGCGGCGGTCGCGGCCGTCTCGGGGGCCACGATCACCGCGTCCCCCCAGGACAGCGCGAAGGGCAGGTCGCCGTCCGGCTCGGACGTCGTGATGCGGACGGTCGCGGGGTCCACGGCCTCCACGCTCGCGATGCCCGCGAAGAGCGCCTTCTGCGCGTTTACGCTGTCGTCGGCGCGCGCACGGTCGAGCGAGAAGACCACGTCGTCCGCGTCCATCGCCGTGCCGTCGTGGAACGTCACGCCCTCGTGGAGGTGGAAGGTCCAGACCGTCGCGTCCTCGTTCGCCTCGTAGCGTTCGGCCAGCGCGGGGAGGATCGCGCCGTCCGGTCCGAACCGTGTCAGCCCCTCGAACACGTTGGCGTAGACGATCTCGTCGATGGCCGCCGCCGCCCCCGCCGTCGGATCGAGGTTCGGCGGCTCGAGCACCATGCCAAGCGTGACGTCGGTGCGCTGTGCCGCGGCGCCCGTGGCGAGGAGGGCGGCCAGCAGCGCGGCGGCAATCCTGATGAGCATGGTCGTCCCTCCCGAGATCGCGCGCACTTAGGCAGGCGGGGCACGGCTGGGCAAGCGCGACGGGTCCGCCAGCGCCTCGCACAGGTGCGCCAGTACGCAGGCGTCGCATCGTGGCGCACGGGCGCGGCAGGTCCGCTTGCCGTGGTTGAGGAGCAGCAGATGCCCGTCGCCGAGGAACCCGTCCGGGATCCGCGCCTCCAGCGACGCGGCGGTCTGCGCCTCGGTCTTGCCGACGGCGAGCCCGGTGCGGTTGCAGACGCGGTGGACATGCGTGTCGACGGCGATCGTGTCGGTGCCGAAGGTGAAGTGCAGCACGATGTCCGCGCATTTGCGCCCCACCCCCGGCAGCGACATCAGCCCCTCCCGCGTGGTCGGCACCGTGCCGTCGTGGTCGGAGAGGAGCGCGCCGCACATCGCGCGCAGGTTGCGGGCCTTGACGTTGTAGAGCCCCGCCGGGCGGATCGCATCGACGATCGCGGCGTCGTCGAGCGCCAGGATGCCGTCGGGCGTGTCCGCCAGCGCGAAGAGCGCGGTGGACGCGGCCTCGGTGTTGCGATCGAGCGACTGCGCCGAAAGCATGCACGAGACGACCGAGCGGAATGCGTCCCGCCCGCCCTTCGCCGTCGGCCGCGGCGGCGCGGGCAGCCACGCGCGCAGGCGGGTCATCATGTCGAGGCGGTCGTCGGCGGAAAGCATCGATATCGAACGCGACGGGCGCGCGGAGGGATCCGCGCGCCCGTCGTCATCGTCCGTGGTCCGGTATCAGGCGGCGGTCTTGTCCTTGCGGCGGCGCATGGCGCCGAAGCCCGCCATCGCCTTGATGGCGGTCGGGAGCGGAACCGGATTTACGTCGGAGGTCACGACGTTTGCGCCGGCAAGAACGATGTCGGGGTCGACCTGCAGGTCGGTGCCCATCGTCACCCTACAGATGAACGACGTGCCGATGAGCGATAGGCCAGTGAAGGACCTTGAGCCGAAGCAGCCCGGGCGAAACTTCTCGGGCGAACGGAAGGTCTGCGGGTCCATGCCGTAGGGGGCCGTGACGGCCTCCCCGTGGCTGTCGTCGTCGTCGCCGGCATCGGGCTGCGTCGACGTGTCGAGGAAGATCGGCCCGTCGACCGTCACCTCGCGGGCGAAGCTGAGCGTTGGCTGCGGTTTACCGCCGCGGAAACTCACCTCGCCGGTGTCGGTCCCATTGCCGTCGTTGGGCGAGGAGCGTTTGCCCGGCGCGTCGCCGGTGGTGCGTGCAAGGGCGCCGTTCGCGGGGGTCGGGATCGGCGAGATGCCGACGCCGTCGATCGATCCGGAGGCTGAGACAAACGTGCCGTCGGAGTACGACGCCTCGTCGGTGAAGCCGATGAACGCAGCGTTTGCGGCGCCGGCGGTCAACATGCAAACGGCAATTGCCGCTCCGACGGACATGTTTCGTATGTGCACCTCGTCGTTCCACAGCGCGGCGGAAGCGCCGCATGGATGTGATCCGACCGATCAACGGTCGATGCGGGTGACAGGCCCGTTGTCGGCGCCCGGGCCGGCGCTCGTCCGGTCGCTTGATGGGTTCGACGGCGGCGTCGCGATCGTCGCTGGCGTGGACGTGACAGCCCGTCCGCGCGATGTCGTTCTCGGACGGGTCGCGCCTCCGCGCCGTCCCGGCGACCGCTTCGCGACGGTTCCAACGGGCGGAAGCGAGACTATCGGCAGGGGACGTGGGACATGGTGGCGAACGTGGCGGTCCCGATCGCCGCCCTGGCGGTCCTCGCGTGGCTGGTGCCGGCGGCCATCGCACGATCGCTGCCCGAGGGGGTCGGCTGGCTCGCGGTCAACGCGGCGCTCTCGACCCTCGCGCTCGCGGGCATTGCCGGCGCCGGCTTCGTCTGGCTCTACGGCGAGGCGGGGTGGCCGGCCCTTCGCGTCGCTCCCCTCCACTTCGCGACGCTCGCCGCGCGCAGCGCGCTCATCTGGGCCCCGATCATGGTCCTGTCGCTCGCGAACCGGCCGCGCGGCTGGACGACCGCGCGGTGGTGAGACGGGCCCTGCCGGGCTAGATGCGGCGCGAACGGGGAGGTGCCGATGTTCGTGTTGCTGCGGTTGCTGGGCCTGCTGCTCGCCTGCCTGACGGTGGTCTACGTCTGCGTCTGGGCGTGGCTGCGGTCCGGAGAGCGCGCGCGGCTCGAGGAGGAATGGGCGCGCGAACGCCCGCCCCTGCCGCGCCACACGCATGTCGCGATCGGGCTTGCCTCGCAGTCCGATCGGCTCCGCTGGCCGATGATCCTCGGCGTGTTCGTGATCCCCGCGACGGCTTTCCTGCTCCTGCTGGCCTGGCTGAACTACGGCTGAGGAGGCGCCCGGTCGGGGTCCTCGGCGGGCATCCCGAGCTTCGTGCGCGCGGCGGGGTCGACCTTGGTGGGCGGCCAGAGCGGCACGCCGGAGCGGAACGCGGCGCGGCCGATCATGTGCGCGGCCACCGGCGCCGTCAGCAGCAGGAACACCACCACCGCCACCGCGCGCGCCACCGTGGGCGCGTCGGCGAAGCCCGCCGCGACGCCCAGCATCACCAGCCCGGAGGCGAGCGTCCCCGCCTTGGTCGTCGCGTGCATCCGGATCAGCACGTCGGGCAGGCGCAGGATCCCGAGCCCCGCGACGAGCGCGAAGAACCCGCCCAGAAGCACGCAGGCCGACAGGAACAGCTCGAGGATCACGGCACCTCCTCCACGCCCGGCGTCTCCGCGCGCTTTGTGCGCCGTTCGACGTAGCGGGCGAGCGCCACGGTCGCGAGGAAGCCCACCAGCGCGAGCACCACGGCGACGTCGATGAACGCCGCGCGCCCCGTGTCGATCGCGAAGAGCCCGCAGAAGGTCACGATCAGCACGGTCATCGTGTCGAGTGCCACGACCCGGTCGGGCAGCGAGGGGCCGATGAAGAGGCGGATCATCGCCAGCAGCACGCCCGCCATCACGAGGACGAACGAAACCTGCACGCAGACGTTCAGGATCGGCATCGCCTCCGTCAGCGTCATTCCAGCGCCTCCCGCACCCAGCGTTCCATGCCGTTCGCGATCTGGTCCGCGATGGCCTGCGGATCGTCGGCGAACATCGCGTGCACCACCAGCGTGTTGCAATCCTCGGTCACGTCGAGCGACAGCGTGCCGGGCGTCAGCGATATCAGGTTCGTCACGAGCAGGACCTCCGCCTCGCCCTTCGCGCGCAGCGGGATCGTGATGATGCCGGGGCGGGCGCGGTGGCGCGGGGTCAGCACGTCCCAGGCGACCTGCATCGACGACACGATCAGCTCGTAGTGGAACAGCACCAGCAGCTTGATCCAACGCCAGACGCGGATGAAGTAGCCGCCGCCCCGGTTCTCGAAGAGCGGCTGGATCACCCACAGCGCGGCGAAGCCGACCGCGAAGCCGATTGCGAGCCCGCCCAACGTGAACTGCCCCGTCAGCGCCGCCCAGGCGACCGCGAGCAGCAGGTTGAGGAGGAACACGCTCATTCCCGCACCCCCAGCACGGCCGTCAGGTAGGCCTGCGGATCGAGCAGCTCGTCCGCGGCGCGGGTGGCGACCTGCAGGAACGGCTCCGGGAAGAGGCCGATCACGACCGTGATCGCGGCCAGCCCCGCGATCGGGAGCATGAGCGCCGCGCGCTCGCCCGGCGGGATCGAGGCGAGCGTGGGGACGGCGCCGTCGGGGGCGGGGGCCCAGAACGCGCGGCCCCAGATCTTGGTCATCGAATAGATCGTCATCAGGCCGACGGCGAGCGCGATCCCCGCGACGAGCCACATCTCGAGGTCCATCGACGCCTTCACCAGCACGAACTTCGCCCAGAACCCCGAGAGCGGCGGGAAGCCCGCGAGCGAGAAGGCGGGCACGAGGAACAGGAAGGCGAGCCAAGGCGCTCCGCGGTAGAGCCCGCCGATCCGGTCCACGTCCTCGCCCCCCGCGATGCGGTTCGCGACGCCCGCCACGAGGAACAGGTTCGCCTTCACGACGATGTGGTGGACGAGGTAGAAGACCGCCCCCGCGAGCGCCAGCGGCGACATCAGCGCGAGCCCGAGCACCATGTAGCCGATCTGGCTGACGATGTGGAACGACAGGATCCGGCGGAACCCGGTCTGCGCCGCGGCGCCGAGCACGCCGGTCACCATCGTGGCGCAGGCGACCCAGAGGAGCACGCCGTGGGTGAACGCGACGTCCTGCGTGAAGACGAGCGTGAACATCCGCATAAGCGCGTAGACGCCGACCTTCGTGAGCAGGCCCGCGAACACCGCCGACACCGCGAAGGAGGGCGCGTGGTAGGAGGCGGGCAGCCAGAAGAAGAGCGGGAACACCGCCGCCTTCACCCCGAAGCCCACCATGAACATCGTCGCGATCACCGTCACCAGCCCCGCCTCCGCGTCCTGCACCGCGAAGTGCAGGTCGGCGAGGTTAAGCGTGCCGGTCACCCCGTAGAGCAGGCCGATCCCCGACAGGAACAGGATCGTGGAGATCAGGTTGAGCGTGACATACTTGATGCCCGCATCCATCTGCACCCGCCGCCCGCCCATCACGAGGAGGCCGAAGGACGCGATCAGCATGACCTCGAACCAGACGTAGAGGTTGAAGAGGTCGCCCGTCAGGAACGCGCCCGATACGCCGGCGATCAGCACCTGGAACAGCGCGTGGTAGCCCTGGTGCTCCATGTCGGCGGTGACGTCGGCGGTGGCGTAGAGCGAGACGGCGAGCGCGGTGATGCCGGTGATCACGACCATCACCGCCGAGAGCGTGTCGGCCACCAGCGCGATGCCGAACGGCGCCTGCCACCCGCCCATCGACACCGCGACGGGGCCGTCCTCGAGCACCACCGCGAGCAGGAAGCCGCCCGCGATCAGCATCGCGGCGGAGCCCCCGACCGAGATCCAGCGCCCCTCGCGGCCATGCCGGAAGAAGAAGGCGAGGATCGCGGCGACGAAGGGGATCAGGATCGGGGCGGGGAGGAGCAGGTCCGTCACGGGCGCGCGTCCTCCGCCCCGTCGCGTGGCTCCGCGATCCGCATCTCGTCGCTGTCGAGCGTGCCGATCGTCCGGTAGGCGCGGAAGACCAGCACGAGCGCGAAGGCGAAGAGCCCGAACCCGATCACGATGGCCGTCAGCACCAGCGCCTGCGGCAGCGCGTTGGCCACGCCCGGGTCGGGGAACTCGGCCCCCTCGGGCACCAGCGGCGGGGATTCGGGCGTGAGCCCGCCCGACGCGAAGATCAGCAGGTTGGCCGCGTTCGAGATCAGGATCAGGCCGAACAGGAAGCGCAGCACGTCGCGCGCGAGCATCAGGTAGACCGCGGCGGCGACGAGGGCGCCGACCATGAGCGCGACGAGCACCGCCATCTCAGACCTCCTCCTCGAGAGCGAGGACGAGGGTGAGTACCGAGCCCAGGACGACGAGGTAGACGCCGACGTCGAAGACGAGGATCGTCGAGATCGGCAACCCCTTGCTGTCGGCCGTGGCGCCCAGGAACAGCCAGAGCCCGGTGAACGGCGCGTCGCCCGGCAGCATCCCCATCAGCCCCGACGCGAGCGCGACGGCGAGCCCCGCCACCGCGATCGTCTGCGGGTCGAGGCGGAGCGCCTCGCGCGCGGCGCGGCAGCCATGCGCCATCGCGTAGAGGATGAACCCGGTCGCGCCGATCAGCCCGCCGATGAAGCCGCCGCCCGGCGCGTTGTGCCCGCGCAGCAGCATCCACAGCGAGAACAGCAGCAGGAGCCCGACGAGGATGCGCGTCGCCGCGCGAACGATGAGCGAGGTCATGGCCGGGCCCTCCGTCCGCCCCGGAGGAGCGCGTAGGCGCCGAGCGCCGCGACGGCCACCACCGCGATCTCGCCGAACGTGTCGAGCGCGCGGAAGTCGACGAGGATCACGTTGACGATGTTGCGCCCGTAGGCCAGCGGCATCGAGCTCTCCTCGAAGAATCGCGTCAGCCGCAGGTCGAGCGGCGCGGCCATGACCGCGAGCAGCACCGCGCTCGTCAGCGCGCCGATGGAGATCGCGAGCGCCATGTCGACCGGCCGGAACCGCACCACCTGCCGCAGGTCGAGCTGCGGCAGCTTGAGCATCGCGACCGCGACGAGCACGACCTGCAGCACCTCGACCAGCAGCTGCGTGATCGCCACGTCGGGGGCGCCGAACATGATGAAGATCATCGCGACTCCGATCCCCACCACGCCGAGCGCGGCCACCGAGGTCATGCGCGACGGCGTCGTGGCGGTGATGAGCGCGCCCGCGAGGATGAAGATCAGCACCGACCAGTGCTTGGCGCGCAGCTCGCCGAGCTCGGGCGGCGGCGCGGTGAGGTCGGCGCGCCAGAGCGCGATCGAGACGATCGCCGCCAGCGCGGCGAAGGTGACGAAGATGTAGCGCGTGAGCTGGCCGGTCTGGATCAGCCCGGTCAGCCCCTTCGCGCCCGCCGCCACCCAGCCCATCAGCCGGTCCCAGCCCGGGTCGAAGCGCGCGGGGACGCGGGCCAGGCCGCCGCGGAGCCGGACGTGCAGCAGATAGAGGACGAGGCCCGCCGCGAAGGTGGCGAGCGAGAGGAGGAACGCGGTGTTGACCTCCTTGAAGAGGTAGAGGTCGGCCTCCGCCGCCCGCCCCAGCACCGCCGCCGTGGCGGGCGCGACGAGCGGTTCGGCCCAGTCCGGCACCAGCCCGAGCGCGAGGCCCAGCACCGCGAGGAGCACCGGCCCGAGCAGCATTGGCCACGGCCCCTCGTGCGGCGCGACCGGCGTGGGCGCCGGCCGCCCGACGAAGGGTCGGAACGCGACGATCCCCGCGGCGGCGAACATCAGCGCCGAGGCCGCGAAGGCGCAACCCGTGACCCACCACCAAACCGGCGCGTCGAGCGCCGCCTTATAGAGGAACTCCTTGCCGATGAAGCCGAAGAGCGGCGGCAGCCCGGCCATGCTGAGCGCGGCCAGCCCGGCGGCGAGCGCGGTCACCGGCATCGCGCGCGCGAGCCCCCGCAGAACGGTCGCGTCGCGCGTGCCGGTGCCGTGGTCGACCACCCCGATCATCAGGAACAGCGCGGCCTTGTAGAGCGAATGGACGACGAGGAACGTCATCGCGCCCAGGATCGCGGCCTCGGTCCCCACGCCGATGAACAGCACCAGCGTCCCGAGCGCCATCAGCGTGGTATAGGCCAGCACCTGCTTGATGTCGGTCTGCCGCAGCGCGACGACGCTCGCGAACACCGCCGTCACCCCGCCGAAGACCACCAGCGTCCAGAACCACAGGTCGGTCCCGCCGAGCGAGGGGTTCATCCGCGCCAGCAGGTAGACCCCCCCCTTCACCATCGTCGCCGAGTGCAGATAGGCGGAGACCGGCGTGGGCGCGGCCATCGCGTTCGGCAGCCAGAAGTGGAACGGCACCTGCGCCGACTTGGTGAAGGCGCCCGCGACGACGAGCACGAAGATCGGCACGTAGAGCGGATGCGTCGTCAGGTCCGGCAGCGCCGAGATCGCGTAGCCGCCGCCCGCGGTCCCGATCAGCATGATGCCCGCGAGGAACGCGAGCGCGCCGGTTCCGGTGACCAGCAGCGCCTGCAGCGCGTTGCGCCGCGCCTCGGGCTTGTCGGCGTCGAACCCGATCAGCAGGTAGGACGACACCGTCGTGACCTCCCAGAACACGAACAGCGCCAGCAGGTCGTCCGACAGCACCAGCCCCAGCATGCCCGCCATGAACGCGAGCAGGTAGCACACGAAGCGCGCGTAATGTCCGTGCCCGCCGAGATAGGTCGAGGCGTAGAGCGTCACCAGCGCGCCGATCCCGGTGATCAGCAGCGCGAAGGTCAGCGAAAGCCCGTCGAGCAGGAAGCCCAGCGACGCGCCGAGCGTGGGCGCCCAGTCGATCCGCCAGACCAGCACCTCGCCCGCCGCCACCGCGGGCACGAACTGCGCGAACCACGCGAACAGCGCCAGCGGGACCGCGATCGAGACCCAGCCCGCCGGTCCGCCCAGCGGGCGCGCGTCTGCATGCGTGGCGGCCATGGCGTTCCTTGCTGCGGCTGGCGTCGGTCTAACCGATCGGCCCGCGCGCACAACCGATCCCGGAGCGGATCACAGCCCGAACGGGATCCACACCGTCTGCACGTCGGTCCCGTGGTGGAGCCATTCGCCCGCCGCCGCCGCGTCCCAGTCGCGCCCGCGGCCGTCGTTCACCCAGGTCCGCTTGAGGTCGTGCGACGCCTCGCGCTCGATCACCGCCGAGAGGTCCGAGGAGGAGAACGACCAGACCGCGTCCACGTCGGCATGGCCCGCGGCGTGTGGGGCGAGCTCGGCATGGTCACCAGTCAGCACGTTGACGACGCCGGGCGGGACGTCGGACGTCTCGAGCAGGGCGTAGAGGTCGGCGGCGAGCAGCGGCGCGGCCTCGGGCGCGATCAGGATCAGGCGGTTCCCGGTCGCCATCGCCGCGCCCACGATCTGCGCGAGCCCCAGCAGCGGGGCGGCGTCGGGGGCGAAGGCGGCGATCGTGCCCTGGGGGCGGTTGAGGGCGAGGGCGAGGCCCTGGAGGGGGACGCCGAGGGTGCGGCCGTCGTGCTTGTCGGCCCAGGCAGCCCAGCGGAACAGGTGCCGCACGGCGCGGTCCGCCTCGGGCGCGCCGCCGGTCTGCGCGGCCAGCCGGGCGTCGAGTTCGGAGGCGCGGGCGGCCATGTTCTCAGCGAGATAGTAGAGGATCTGCGCGCGCATGTGCCCCGTGGAGGCGCTCCAGCCGCGGGCGGCGTTCGCCGCTTCGACCGCGTTGCGAAGATCCTTGCGGTTGGCGACCGCGACCTCGCCCACGACGCCGTCGGGGCCCGCGACGGGGCAGGTGTAGCCGCCGTCGGGACGCACCTGCTTGCCGGAAACGTACAATTTGGGGGTGCGGTCGACGCCGTCCTTCACGTTTCGTACGATCTCGAAACGCGGGGTCGGGGGCATTCGTACACCCTCCGCGGGCCGCAGCCAGGCCCGCAGGCCGACGACCCCGCCCTCGCGCCCGAACCCGCTCTCCTTCATCCCGCCGAACGGTGCCGCCGCGTCGAGCATGTTCGCGCCGTTGACCCAGACCACGCCCGCCCGGATGCGCGGCGCGGTGTCGAGCGCCGTGTCGATGTCCTGCGACCAGACCGAGGCGGCGAGGCCGTAGGCCGTGTCGTTGGCGAGCGACACCGCCTCGGCCGGGGTGCGGAAGGTGGTCATCGCGAGGACCGGGCCGAACACCTCCTCGCGCATCAGCGGGTCGGCGCCATGCAGGTCGGTCACGAGGACCGGCGGCAGGTAGCAGTCGCCCTCCGGCGCGGTCCCGCGGTGGACGGTGCCGGAGGTGCGCGCGAGCATCGCCTCGATCCGCGCGCGATGCTCGGCATGGACCATCGCGCCCATGTCCATGGACTTGTCGAGCGGGTCGCCGACGCGGATCTTCGCCATTCGCGCGAGCAGGCGGTCGCGGACGTCCTCCGCCACGCCCTCCTGCACCAGCAGCCGAGCGCCCGCGCAGCAGACCTGCCCGCCGTTGAACCAGATCGCGTCGACGAGCCCCTCGACCGCGCCGTCGAGGTCGGCGTCCTCGAACACGAGGTAGGGGGACTTGCCGCCGAGCTCGAGCGTGAGGCCCATGCCGCGACCGGCGGTCTCGCGGCGCAGGATGCGCCCGACCTCGGTGGAGCCGGTGAAGGCGAGCTTGGCCACGTCGGCGCGCGCGAGCGCGGCCCCGGTCGCGCCGTCGCCGTTGACGACGTTGACCACGCCGGGCGGCACGCCCGCCGTCTCGCACAGGTCGGCGAAGGCGAGCGCGGTCAGCGGGGTCCACTCGGCGGGCTTGAGCACGACGCAGTTGCCCATGGCGAGCGCCGGTGCGAGCTTCCACGACAGCATCAGGAGCGGGAAGTTCCACGGCACGATCGCGCCGCACACGCCCCAGGGCTCGGCGCCGGGCATGGTCTCGCCGCGCAGCGCGGCGTGGCCCGCGTGGTGGTAGAAGTGCCTCGCGGCCAGCGCCACGTCGATGTCGCGCGCCTCGCGGATCGGCTTGCCGGTGTCGAGCGTCTCGAGCACGGCGAAGAGGCGGGAATGCTTCTGCAGCCCCCGCGCGAGCGCGTAGAGGATGCGCGCGCGGTCGTGGTCGGCGGTCGCGGCCCAGCCGGGCGCCGCGCCGCGCGCGGCCTCGACCGCGGCGGCGACGTCGTCCTCGGTGCCCTGCGTCACCCGCGCCAGCACCTCGCCGGTCGCGGGGTTCGCCGTGTCGAAGCCGTCGCCCGGCGCGCGGCGCTCGCCGCCGATCCAGTGGCCGAACGCGCGGCCATGCGCGTCGAGCCAGGCGTCGGCCTCGGCGCGACCCTCGGGCGCCGGGCCCCATTCCATGGTCTCGAAGATCTCGGCCACGGTCACGGTCGCGTCGCGTCCAGTCCCAGCACGGCGTCGATCTCCTCGGAAGCGTGGGTCCCGGCGTAGCGGACGCCCTCGAGGATCGCAAGGAACAGGTCGTCGCCGGGGCACGCCTCGAGCTGCGGAAAACGCGCGCGTCATTCCTTCATCGTCATGACCGCGAAGAGGGCGATGCGGTCCTCGAGCGTCGCGCCTTCGGGGGCGAACATCTCCTCGAAGGCGAGCCACCGGGCCGAGGCGTAGGCGACCGCCTGCCCCGTCTCGAGATCGCTCGAATGGGGATCCGGTGGCTGGGAACATGACGACACGAACGGCACCTCGAAATGAGTTCGCCGACCCCGTACTATAAATCAGTTTAATGCGTCTAGGCCGCCGCGTGCCGGTGCGCTGCCGAGTAGCGCCCGGTGACGTGATGCTCGAGCTGACGCTCGATGTCGCCCAGCAGCGACGACGCGCCGAAGCGGAACAGGTCGGGACGCAGCCAGCGGTCGCCGAGCTCTTCCTTCAACAGCGCGAGGTAGGTGATCGCGTCCTTGGCCTTCGAGACGCCGCCGGCGGGCTTGTAGCCGACCGAGAAGCCCGAGGCGGCCTCGTAGGCGCGGATCGCGCGCATCATCACGAGGCTGACGGGCAGGGTCGCGTTGACCGCCTCCTTGCCGGTGGAGGTCTTGATGAAGTCGGCGCCCGCCATCATCGCGACGTGGCTCGCGCGGGCGACGTTCGACAGCGTCCCGAGCTCGCCCGTAGCCAGGATCGCCTTCATGTGGGCGGGCCCGCAGGCCTCGCGCATCGCGGCGGTCTCGTCGAAGAGCGCCTGCCAGTCGCCGGTCAGGACGTGGCGGCGCGAGATGACGATGTCGATCTCGGCGGCACCGGCCGCGACGCTCATCTCGATCTCGCGCAGGCGAAGCTCGAACGGCGACAGCCCGGCGGGGAAGCCGGTGGAGACGGCGGCGACGGGCAGGCGGCCATCCAGTGCCTCGACCGCGGCGGGCACCATCTCGTGATAGACGCAGACCGCGCCCACGGTGAGGCCGGGCAGGCCGATCGCCTCGAGGATGTCGGCGCGTACGGGCGCGAGCGCCTTGGCGCAGAGACGCCGCACGCGCCCCTCGGTGTCGTCGCCCGCGAGCGTGGTCAGGTCGATCATCGAGACGGCGCGGGCGAGCCAGGCGGCCTGCCACTCCTTCTTCAGCGAGCGCCGCGAGGCGATGGTGCCCGCGCGGCGCTGCGCGGCCGGCGCGTTGACGCGGATCGCGGGGATCGCGACCGGGTCGAACGGCATCCCGGCGTTGCGGCGGAGGGCGGTAGCGGTCACGGTCGGCTCCCCTGTCGGGCGGGACGCTGCCACGGGCGGGCGGCGCGGGCAATCAGTCGGCGGTGCGCACGATCCCGGCGAAGCGCTCGAAGATCGCGGGCGCGCCGCAGATCACGTGACCGTCCTCGATCAGCACCTGCCCCGGCCGGATCGGCTCCACGAAGCCGCCCGCCTCGCGCACGATCAGGATGCCCGCGGCGATGTCCCAGGGCTTGAGCCCGCGCTCCCAGAACCCGTCGTAGCGGCCGGCGGCGACGTAGGCGAGGTCGAGCGAGGCCGCGCCCCAGCGGCGCACGCCCGCGCAGACCGGCAGCAGGCGCGCGAGGTCCTTGAGCGCCGCCGGAAGGTACGTGCCGCCGCCGAACGGCAGGCCGGTCGCGTACACCGTCTCGATCATCGCGGTGCGTCCCGAGACGCGCAGGCGGCCCTTGCCGTCGAGCCACGCGCCCTGGCCCTTCTCGGCGTAGAACGTCTCGTCCTTGACGGGGTCGTGGATCACGGCGGCGACGGTCTCGCCCTTGTGCTCGAGCGCGATGGAGACCGCCCAGTGCGGCATCCCGTGCAGGAAGTTGGTGGTCCCGTCGAGCGGATCGACGATCCAGCGCCGCGTCGGGTCCTGGCCGTCCACGGGGTCGGATTCCTCGCCGAGCCAGCCGTAGGTCGGGCGCGCGGTCATCAGCATTTCGCGCACGATCTCCTCGGCGGCGCGGTCGGCGCGGGTCACGAAGTCGCCCGGGCCCTTGGCGGAGACCTGGAGCTGCTCGACCTCGCCGAAATCCTTCAGCAGCGAGCGCCCGGCGCGGCGCGCGGCCTTGAGCATGACGGTGAGGTTCGCGCTGCCTTGCATCGTCGGGCTCCGGGGTCGGGGTCAGGGCGGGCGTCTAGCGTGGCCCCGGGCGGGGGGCCAGCCCCGGGGCCGGGGGGCCATACGCGAAACCCGCGCGGGCGGCGCGGTGTTGGGCATCAGGAGGCTTCGCCATGACCCGACCCGCCGTCTCGTTCGAATTCTTCCCGCCGAAGTCGCTCCGGGGCTCGTTCCGGCTATGGGAGAGCTTGCGGGCGCTCGCGCCGCTCAATCCGGAATGGGTGTCGGTGACCTACGGCGCGGGCGGGTCGACGCGGGAGCTCACGCGTGAAGCGGTGGCCGCGATCGGGCAGGGGTTCGGGCTGCCGGTGGCCGGGCATCTGACCTGCGTGGGCGCGTCGCGCGCGGCGACGATGGAGGCCGCGCGCGGGTTCCGGGAGGCGGGCGCCTGCGGCGTGGTCGCGCTGCGCGGCGATCCGCCCGAGGGGGAGGCCGCGTTCGAGCCGCATCCCGAGGGGTTCGCGGACTCGGTCGAGCTGGTGGCCGCGCTCGCCCGCGACGGGTTCGACGTGCGCGTCGGCTGCTACCCCGACGGGCATCCCGAGGCGGCGTCGGCGGAGGCGGAGGTGGACTGGCTGCGGCGCAAGGTCGAGGCGGGCGCGAGCGAGGCGGTGAGCCAGTTCTTCTTCGACGCCGAGCCGTTCCTGCGGTTCCGCGACCGCTGCGCGGCGGCGGGGATCGAAGTGCCGATCGTGCCGGGCGTGATGCCGGTCGGGAACTGGGCGCGCGCGGCCTCGTTCGCCGATGGCTGCGGCGCGCGCATCCCGGGCGACGTGCGGGCCGGGTTCGACGCGGCGGAGCGGGAGGGGCGCGCGGAGGCGTTCGCGCTGGAGCAGGCGACCGCGCTTGCGGAGCGGCTGGTGGCGGAGGGCTGCGACCACCTGCATTTCTACACGATGAACCGGGCGGAGCTCGCGCGCGACGTCTGCCGCGCGCTGGGGCTCGACGCGCGGCCGTCGCTCGACGCGGTCGCCTGAGCGGCTGGCGGCGGCGGGGCCGCGCGGCTAGCGTGGCGCGGTGTTCGCCGCCGCCCCCGCCGATCTCGCCTCGCGTGATACCGTCCTGTCGATGTCGGGGCTCGACTTCATGCGCGCGATCCTCGACGGCACGCTCCCGCAACCGCCGATCGGGCGCGTGCTCGATTATGTCCTGACGGAGGTGGAGGACGGCCGGACGACGTTCGCGGGCACGCCCGGCTTCGACCACGTCAACCCGATGGGGACCGTCCACGGCGGCTGGTACGGGACGCTGCTCGACAGCGCGATGGCCTGCGCGGTGATGACCCGCGTGCCGAAGGGCTCGGTCTACACGACGCTCGAGTTCAAGGTGAACGTGGTCCGCGCGATCCCGCTCGGCACGCGGGTCGAGGCGGTGGGGACGGTGAGCCATTGCGGCCGCACGACCGGCGTGGCCGAGGGGACGATCCGCGGCGAAGTCGACGGGCGGCTCTACGCGACCGGCTCCACCACCTGCATCATCCTGCCGGGATGAGCGGCGCGGAGGCGCGGGTGCGCGCGAGCTTCGCGCGGCAGGGGATGATGCGGACGCTCGGCGCCACGCTCGTCCATGCGGGCGAGGGCGTCGTGCGGGTGGCGGCGGAGGTGGTCGAGGCCACGTCGCAGCAGCAGGGCGCGGGCCACGCCGCGCTGACCTTCGCGCTGGCCGACACGGCGGCGGGCTACGCCGCGCTGTCGACGATGGAGGCGGGCGCCGAGGTGGTGACGTCGGAGTTCCGCATCTCGCTGCTCGCGCCCGCGACGGGACGGCTCGTGGCCGAGGGCCGCGTGGTGCGGCCGGGGCGGCGGCTGATCGCGGTGGCCGCCGACGTGTGGGCCGGCGAGGTCCACGTCGCGACCGCGCTCGGGACGATGGTGCCGGTCCGGGGGTAGGGGGCGGGGGCCGCGATGGGGCTCCCGGAGCCCGGCCGATCGCCCCGGGGGAGCCGCCCGTGCGGTGCCCGAACGCCACCTCGGGGGGGCGACCGGATCGGGAACGTCGCACCGGCCTTCCGGGGGCCGAGGGAGACGTGGCCCACGGTTCCGGGCGGCTAACCCACGGGCGACCACGCGCTCCGGGGCGGACGGGCCGCCATCGCCGGGGCTGGTGATCGAAGCCTCCGGGCGGCGGACGGGGGGCACCACCCCCACGGGTCGGTCCGGGGGAGGCTTCGCCGTCGCACGCGCGTTCCGGGGCGGATGGTCCGTTGCCACGGGGGCCAGGGAGGATGGAGCCTTCGGGCGATGGACCCGCGTCACGACCCCCGCGGGCGGGTCCGGGAGATAGCGGTCGAACGACCGTGCACCTGCGGGCGGAAAGACCGTTATCGGCGGGGCGTGGAACGCGATTCCGGCGTGGCGGGCCGACGTCGCCGCCCCGTGGGGGATCGGGGGAGGCGCTTCGTGGTCCGCCATCCACATCGGGGAGGACGGGCCGCGACGGTCCGGGCGGGTGCACGGGGAGCGCGGGTCGCGGACGGGCGGCATCGCCGCCGCCCTGCCCCTCGTCCCTCCCGGCGTTCGAAGGGCGTCCGGCCCTATCGGATCGAGATCCGTGCGGCTCGGGGGCGGGCCGGGTCCGCACACGCCCGCGCCACGACCCCAGGCGTTCAGTCGGCCGCCGCGCGCGCCGCCTCCACCGCCTCGATCATCTGGCCCGCGTCGATCAGGCCGGGGGCGCGGGTATCGCCGATCACGAAGCTGGGCGTGCCGGTGAAGCCCAGCTCCTCGGCCAGCGCCATCGAGGCGTCGATATGCGCCTGCACCTCGGGCGCGTCCATGTCGGCGCGCAGCCGGTCCACGTCGAGGCCGACGTCGCCCGCGATCCGCAGCACGGCGGCTTCGTCGAGGCGCCCGTTCGCGGCCATCATCGCCGCGTGGATCGCCTCGTAGCCGCCCTGCTCGCGGGCCGCGAGCGCCGCGCGGCTGGCCGCGACCGAACCCTCGCCCAGGATCGGCCATTCGCGGTAGACGATGCGGACCATGTCGTCCTCGTCCACGAGCGCCGCGACCTGGTCGGCGGCGCGGCGGCAATAGGGGCAGTTGTAGTCGAAGAACTCGACCACGGTGACGTCGCCGTCGGGATTGCCCGCGACCGGCGCGTTCGGGTCGCGCTCGAGCCGGTCGCGCGCGGTGCCGAGCGTCTCCTGCGCGCGGGCCTCGGCCTCGGCGGCGTCGCGGCGCTGCAGGATGCCGACGGCCTCCATCACGATCTCGGGGTTGGCGCGGATCGTGTCGAGCACGAGCGCGCGGACCTGCGCCTCGGTCAGGTCCTGCGCGGCGGCGGGCAGGGCGAGGGCGGTCACGAGGGCTACGGCGGCGGCGCGCATGGGGGTCTCCGGCTGGATCGGGTGCGGTCGGGCGGGACGGTGCCGGGCGGGCGTGCCGGGCGCAAGCGCGCGCGGTCACGTTCGCGTCAGGGCGGGGGACGCCACCTCGCCGGGCGGGGGCGCGACGCGGTAGGCCGACGCGATGCGCGCCCTGCTTCTCCTCGGCTTCCTCCTCGGCCTAGCCGCCCCGCTGCCCGCGGCCGAGTCGCCCCCCGCGCAGGGCAACGCGGTGACGGCGCGGCTGATCGCCGTGGAGGACGGGGTCGCGCCCGGCGCCGCGACGCTCTCGGCCGGGCTGGCGCTGTCGCTCGCCGACGGGTGGCACACCTACTGGCGCTCGCCCGGCGAGGTCGGCCTGCCGCCCGCGCTCGACTGGTCGGGGAGCGTGAACGTGGCCTCGGTCGATCTCGCCTATCCGGCGCCCGAGCGCTTCGAGGCGTTCGACATCCAGAACTTCGGCTATTCGGGCGAGGTCGTCTTCCCGCTCGCGGTGGCGCTCGAGCGGCCGGGCGAGCCCGCGCGGCTCGACGTCGTGGCGGAGCTGCTGGTCTGCGCCGAGATCTGCGTCCCCGAGACGCTGCGCCTGACGCTCGACCTGCCGCGCGGCGGGGGGATCGACGCGGGCGCGGCGGCGGCGATGGCCGACTGGATCGCGCGGGTGCCGGGGGCGGGCGAGGCGGCCGGGATCGCGCTCGGCGCGGTGCATCTGGACGCGGACGCGCTGACGTTCGAGGCGCGCTCGTCGGCGCCGTTCGGCGTGGCCGACGTGTTCCCCGAGCACGGGTCGGCGGCGTTCGGGCTGCCGGAGATCGTGCTGTCGGATGGCGGCCGGACGCTCTGGGCGCGCGTGCCGGTGCTGGCGGCGGGCGAGGGGCCGCTCGACCTGACGCTCGTGGACGGCGCGCGCGCGGCGACGATCCGGGCGGAGCCGGGGGACGTGGCGCCGGAGCCGCCCGCCGCCGGGCGCGGGCTCTGGGCGATGCTGGCGGTGGCGGCGCTGGGAGGGCTGATCCTGAATGCGATGCCCTGCGTGCTGCCGGTGCTGTCGCTCAAGCTCGCCTCGGCGCTGGGCGCGCGCGACCGCCCTGTCGCGCGGGTCCGGGCGGGCTTCGCGGCCTCGGCGGCGGGCACGGTGGCGTTCTTCCTCGCGCTCGCGGGGCTGGTGGTCGCGCTGCGCGCGGGGGGCGTGGCGGTGGGCTGGGGGATGCAGTTCCAGCAGCCGGCCTTCCTCGCGGCGATGGTGATGCTGGTCACGCTCTTCGCGGCGAACCTGATGGGGCTGTTCGAGGTCTCGCTGGGCCAGGGCGCGATGACGGGGATGGCGCGGGCCGCGGCGCGTGGCGGGCTGGGCGGGGACTTCGCCACCGGCGCGTTCGCCGCGCTCATGGCCACGCCCTGCTCGGCGCCGTTCGTGGGCACGGCGGTGGCCTTCGCGCTGACCCGAGGGCCGGTGGAGACGGTGGCGGTGTTCGGCGCGATGGGGCTGGGGCTGGCCTCGCCCTACCTCGTCGTCGCCGCGCGGCCGGGGCTGGTGGCGCGGCTGCCGCGGCCGGGCCGGTGGATGGTCTGGATCAAGGGCGCGCTGGGGCTCCTGCTGGTGGGGACCGCGATCTGGCTGGTGGCGGTGCTGGCCGGGTCGGCGGGCTGGCGGGTGGCGGGGATCGTCGGCGGGCTCGCGGTGGCGCTGCTCGCGGCGCTGGCGGCGTGGCGTCGGCCGGGAGCGCTCGGCGCGGCGGGGCTCGCGCTCGCGCTGGCCGCGGCGCTGCTCGTGCCCGCGGCCCCGGCGGCGGAGCGGGCGGCGGCGGCGGGCTGGGCGCCGTTCGATCCCGCGCGCATCGCGGGCGAGGTCGCGGCGGGGCGGGTGGTGTTCGTGGACGTGACCGCGGACTGGTGCCTGACCTGCCTCGCCAACAAGCGGCTGGTGCTCGACCGCGCGCCGGTGGCCGAGGCGCTGGCGGGAACGGTGGCGATGCGGGCCGACTGGACGCGCCCCGACGAGGCCATCGCGGACTGGCTGCGCGGGCACGGGCGGTTCGGCATTCCGTTCGACGCGGTCTTCGGGCCGAGCGCGCCGGAGGGGATCGTGCTCCCGGAACTGCTGACGGAGCGCGCGGTGCTGGAGGCGCTGACCGCGGCGGGCGGCTAGGTCGCGCGGGAGCGACCGTACGGATACGCACGCCCGGCCGGAGTTCCTTACCGGTCCCGACGTATTGTGCTAATCTGGTTCTATCGGCTGCAACGCATCAGGGCGCGACCGATTGGGAGACGTCGTGCGAAGCGCTCTTGCCCCCCGGCGGAGCACAACCGATGCCCAGACGTCTCGTCTACCCGATCGGGCAGAACAACCTCCTGCGCACCCTCGATCCCGCCGACCGCGCAGCGCTCGAAACGCACCTGTCGCCCGTCGATCTGCCGTTACGGTCCGTGCTCGACGAGGCCGACGCGCCGATCGCCCACGTCGTCTTCCCGATCCGCGGCGTCGGCTCGATGATCGCGTCCGGGCCGGGCGGGCGGCGGATCGAGGCGGGGCTTTTCGGGCGCGAGGGGATGTCGGGCATGGCGCTGCTCACCGGCGGCGACCGGCTGCCGACGCAGACGCTCATGCAGATCGCGGGCGAGGGCCTTCGGATCGAGGCGGGACACCTGCGGGAGGCCATGGCCGCGCGGCCCTCGATGCGCGCGCACCTGCTGGGCTACGTGCAGGTGATGTGCGTGCAGGCGATGCACACGGCGCTCGCCAACGGGCACGCTTCGCTCGAGGCGCGGCTCGCCCGCTGGCTTTTGATGTGCGACGACCGGGTGGAGGGGGGCGAGGTCTCGCTGACCCACGAGTTCCTCGCGATCATGCTGGGCGTGCGGCGCGCGGGGGTGACCGTCGGCACGCATCTCCTCGAGGGCAAGGGCCTGATCCGGGCGCGGCGCGGGCGCATCGCGATCCTCGACCGCGAGGGCCTCGAGGAGGAGGCGCGAGGCTACTACGGCGTGCCCGAGGCGGAATACGCCCGGATGTACGCGGGCGGCTGACCCGCCGGCGGGGCGTCAGGCGTCGTGCGTGCCCTGCGGCGGCAGCACGATCTCGAGGCCCGCGCCCACCTCGAGATAGGGACCGAAGCGCGGCAGGAGACGCATGGTGCCGCCGAGCCGCCCGACCGCGGACCGGACGATCGACAGGCCGATGGAATCCGTCCCGTCGAGATCGAAGCCCTCGGGGAAGCCCGGGCCGTCGTCGTGGATCCGCAGACGGGTGTCGCCCGCGCCGCTGCGGTCGATCTCCACCGTCAGGACCGGCGCGCGCCCGTCGCGGGCGTGGTGCTTGACCGCGTTGGTCATCATCTCGACGACCACGATGCCGACATACTCGGCGGATTGCGCCGGGAGCGCCACCTCGCCGGCATCGACCCGCAACGTGCCGCCGACGCTGTGGGCCAGGTCGTCGCGCAGGTCGGCGAGGTAGTCGGCCATCCCGACCTCCCCCGATCCTGCCGGACGGGCCATGCTGCGGTGCAGCCGCGCGGAGGCGGACAGCCGCGACGAGGCAGCGTCGAGCGCGTCCCGCGCGGCGTCGCCGAGCGTGAGTCTGCGGCGTTCGGACATCAGCGCGGCGGCCGCCATCTGCAGGCTGTTGGCGATGCGGTGGTCGGCTTCCGTACGTCGGAGGCGATCGTCGTCGGCGAGCATCGCCCGGAACGCGCGGCCGGCGTCGACGTCCTTGTCCAAGCCCTCCATCGGGTATCCTCTGCGATTGGTGCGATCCGCCGTGCTCATTCACCGGCGGTGCCCATAGGTTAACGCATGCGGCCGCGTTCCGTCAGGCTCGGTACGCATCCGCACATCGGCGCCTGCCGTCATTCGCAGAGCGCGACCCGCCAGCGATCCACGAGCGCCCGCTCCTCGTTCGTGAGCCGCTGCGCGCGCGGGTAGATCGGCGCGGCGCGGTCGTCGCGGACGGGCGCGTTCCAGCCGTCGGTGCTCTCGAAGAAGCGCGCGACGCCGGCCTCGCCGAACTCGGTCAGGTAGCCCTGCACCACGACGTCGAGATAGCTCAGCAGGATCGGGTGGAGCGCGTCGGGGGGCGCGTGGTGGCCCTCGGGGATGTGGTAGATCGACGGGCCCTCGGGGAGCGGCTCGCGCAGGTAGCCCGCCTCGCGCGCGTCGAGCGCCTCCCAGTCGCCCATCGGCACCTCGGCGGTCAGCCCGTCGATCGCGGAGCCCGGGTCGCGGGTCGCGGTCAGGAACGGCGCGGGGTGCAGGCGGGTGTGGCGCCAGACCCGACGCCAGCCCCGGACCGTCGTCGGGATGCCGCCGGGATAGCCGTGGGTGCGCCGGTTCACGAGGCTGCCGTAGCCGAAGAAGCGGTGCATCCGTATCGTCTCCCGCGCGTGCCCGGCCCGTGGCGATCCCGCGCGCCCGCACGACCCTCTTGCGCGGCGGGCGGCGGGGCGGATACGATCGTGCACGCACGGCCCGGGAGACTCTGTCGCAGGGCAGGGCCGAAGGAGCAACCGCCCCGGTAAACTCTCAGGCGAACGGACCGGCCGCGCGACGGACACTCTGGAGAGACCGCCCCCTGGGGCGGCGCCGACGGGATAGCGATCTCAGGCACCACGGACAGAGGGGGCATCGAAGCCGGGCGATCCGCCCGAGGAGGTGCCGTGACCGCGACCGATCCCGAGAACGAGCCGACCGCCGACCCGATCGCGCTGCCGCTGGCCGCGCTCCACGCCGAGCTCGGCGGGCGGATGGTGCCGTTCGCGGGTCATTCGATGCCGGTGCATTACCCGGCGGGGGTGATGGCCGAGCATCGCCACGTCCGCTCGCGCGCGGGGCTCTTCGACGTCTCGCATATGGGGCAGGTGGCGGTGCGCGGCGGCGGCGCGGCGGCGGCGCTCGAGACGCTGCTGCCCGTGGACGTGGCGGGGCTCGCGGAGGGGCGGCAGCGCTACGGGCTGCTGACGACGCCGGGTGGCGGGGTGGCCGACGACCTGATGGTGGCGAACCGGGGCGACCATCACCTTCTGGTGGTGAACGGGGCCACGAAGCATGCGGATCTGGCGCTGCTCGTGGCGGGGATGCCGGACCGGCCGATCGAGCTTCTCGAGGACCGCGCGCTGCTGGCGCTGCAGGGGCCCGAGGCGCAGGCGGTGCTCGAGCGGATCGTGCCGGGGGTGGCGGCGATGGGGTTCATGGACGTGGGGACGTATCCGTGGCGCGGGGCCGGGCTCTGGGTGAGCCGGTCGGGCTATACCGGGGAGGACGGCTACGAGGTGAGCGTGCCGGTGACGGCGGCCGAGGCGCTCGCGCGCGCGATGCTGGCCGATCCGGCGGTCCTGCCGATCGGGCTCGGCGCGCGCGACTCGCTGCGGCTCGAGGCGGGGATGCCGCTTTACGGGCAGGACCTGACGCCCGACACCTCCCCCGTCGAGGCCGGGCTCGGCTGGGCCATCGCCAAGGTCCGCCGCGCGGGCGGGGCGCGGGCGGGCGGCTTCCCCGGCGCCGATCGGATCCTGCGCGAGCTCGCCGATGGCCCGTCGCGGCGGCGCGCGGGGCTGCTGCCCGAGGGGCGCGCGCCGATGCGGGCGGGGACAATGCTCTACGCCTCCGAGGACGCGGCGGCGCCGGTCGGCGCGGTCACGTCGGGCGGGTTCGGCCCGTCAGTCGGCGCGCCCGTGGCGATGGGATACGTCCCCGCCGGAACCGCGCCCGGCGCAACGCTGTTCGGGGACGTGCGGGGTCGGCGGCTGCCGGTGGCCGTCACCGACCTGCCGTTCCACCAACCGCGCTACGTGCGCCGATCCGCGAGGCCCGCATGAAGTACACCGAGGAGCACGAATGGCTCGAGGACGTCGACGGGACGATCACCGTCGGCATCACCGCGCACGCCGCCGACCAGCTTGGCGACGTGGTGTTCGTCGACCTGCCCGAGATCGGCCGCACGGTGTCGAAGGGCGAGGAGATCGTCGTGATCGAGAGCGTCAAGGCCGCCTCCGACATCCTGTCGCCGCTAGACGGGGAGATCGTCGAGGTCAACGAGAAGCTGACCGCGAACCCGGGTCTCGTGAACGAGGACGCCGAGGCCGCGTGGTTCTTCCGCATGATCACGGCCACCCCCGAGGAGATGGACGCGATGATGGACGAGGACGAGTACAAGGAGTTCATCGAGGGGTGAGGCGCGCGCCCGGCGACAGCGAGGCGTGGCGGAAGGTGGGTCGATGCTTCCACCAGGACGTCGGGCTCTGCCATGCAACGACGGCCGATGCGTTTCGCGACGCGGCCGCCACGCTCGGCCCCGATGGCCGCGCCGAGGTCGCGACGCTGCTGCGGCGGGCGCTTTCCACCATGACCCCTTCCGAAATGACGGGCGTCTGGAACCGCGCCGGCGCCGACGTCACGTTCGACGCCAAGGACATCCGCGCCCTCTTCTGCGAGGCGATCGAGGCAATGACTTCCACGACGCCCTGACTGCCGACCCGTGCCCTGACCCGGAGCCACCCGATGCCGCTGACCGACTACGACACCTACGACTTCGCCAACCGGCGCCATATCGGCCCCTCGCCCGCCGAGATGGAGGCGATGCTCGCGGTCGTGGGCTGCCCCACGCTCGACGCGCTCATCGACGAGACGGTGCCCGCGGCGATCCGGCAGGCCGACCCGCTGCCCTGGCCGCAGATGACCGAGCACGCGATCCTGGGCCGGATGCGCGCGCTGGCCGCGAAGAACCGCGTCACCACGTCGATGATCGGGCAGGGCTACTCGGACACGGTCACGCCGCCCGCGATCCAGCGCAACATCCTCGAGAACCCCGCCTGGTACACCGCCTACACGCCCTATCAGCCGGAGATCGCGCAGGGGCGGCTGGAGGCGCTCCTGAACTTCCAGACGATGGTGGCAGACCTGACCGGGCTGCCGGTGGCGAACGCCTCGCTGCTGGACGAGGCGACGGCGGCGGCCGAGGCGATGGTGATGGCGCGGCGGGTGGCGAGGTCCAAGGCGCGCGGCTTCTTCGCCGACGCGGCCTGCCATCCGCAGACGCTCGCGGTGATGCGAACGCGCGCGGAGCCGCTGGGGATCGAGCTGATCGTGGGCGACCCCGAGGCGCTCGACCCCGCGGCCGTATTCGGCGCGATCTTCCAGTATCCCGACACGCATGGCCGCCTGCGCGACCCGTCCGCGCAGATCGAGGCGCTGCACGGCGCGGGCGCGATCGCGGTGGTGGCGACGGATCTTCTCGCGCTGTGCCTGCTGCGCGAGCCGGGCGCGATGGGCGCGGACGTCGCGATCGGCTCGGCGCAGCGCTTCGGCGTGCCGCTGGGCTACGGCGGCCCGCACGCCGCGTTCTTCGCCTGCGCGGACGCCCACAAGCGGCACATGCCCGGACGGCTCGTCGGGGTCAGCGTCGACAGCCACGGCAACAAGGCCTACCGCCTCTCGCTCCAGACCCGCGAGCAGCATATCCGCCGCGAGAAGGCGACCTCCAACGTCTGCACCGCGCAGGCGCTGCTCGCGGTGATGGCGAGCTTCTACGCGGTGTTCCACGGGCCCGAGGGGCTTCGCCACATCGCCACGCACGTCCACGCGCACGCGGTCGCGCTGCGCGACGCACTCGCGGGGGCGGGGTTCGACGTCGCCGGGGAGCCGATCTTCGACACGCTCGACGTGACGGTCGGCGCCATGCAGGGCGTGATCTGGCGCGCGGCGCGCGCCGAGGGGATCACGCTGCGGCGCGTGGGCGCCGACCGGCTCGGGATCGCCTGCGACGAGATGACGGATGCCGACGTTCTGACGCGGCTCCTGCGCGCCTTCGGCATCGAGGGGCAGGCGGCGGCGGAGCGCACGGACATCCCCGAGGCGCTGCGGCGCAAGTCGCATTATCTTGTGCACCCGATCTTCCACCTCAACCGCGCCGAGGCCGAGATGATGCGCTACATGCGCCGCCTCGCCGACCGCGACCTCGCGCTCGACCGGGCGATGATCCCGCTCGGCTCGTGCACGATGAAGCTGAACGCCGCCGTCGAGATGATGCCGGTCACGTTCCCCGAGTTCGGCCGCATCCACCCCTTCGCCCCCGCCGAGGATGCCGAGGGCTACGCCGAGATGATCGGTGAGCTGTCGTCGCGGCTCTGCACGATCACTGGCTACGACGCGATGTCGATGCAGCCGAACTCGGGCGCGCAGGGCGAGTATGCGGGGCTCCTGACGATCGCGGCCTATCACCGCTCGCGCGGCGAGGACCGCCGCGTCTGCCTGATCCCGACCTCGGCGCACGGGACCAACCCGGCCTCGGCCACGATGGCGGGGATGGAGGTCGTCGTGGTCCGCGCGGCGGCCAACGGGGACGTCGACGTAGACGACTTCCGCGCCAAGGCCGAGGCGGCGGGCGACCGGCTCGCGGCCTGCATGATCACCTACCCGTCCACGCACGGCGTGTTCGAGGACACGGTGCGCGAGGTCTGCGAGATCACGCATGCGCATGGCGGTCAGGTCTACATGGATGGGGCGAACCTGAACGCGCTGGTCGGGCTCGCAAAGCCCGGCGAGATCGGTGCGGACGTGAGCCACCTCAACCTGCACAAGACGTTCTGCATCCCGCATGGCGGAGGCGGGCCGGGGATGGGTCCGATCGGGGTGCGCGCGCATCTCGCGCCGCACCTGCCCGGCCATCCCGAGCACGGCTCCGAGGGGCCGGTGAGCGCCGCGCCCTACGGCTCCGCATCGATCCTGCCGATCAGCTACGCCTACGTGATGATGATGGGCGGGGCGGGACTGACGCAGGCCACGAAGGTGGCGATCCTGTCGGCGAACTACGTCGCCGCGCGGCTCGACGGCGCGTTCGACGTGCTCTACCGCGGCGCGCGCGGGCGGGTCGCGCACGAATGCATCCTCGACACGCGCCCGTTCGAGAAGGCGGCCGGCGTCACCGTGGATGATGTCGCCAAGCGGCTCATCGACAACGGCTTCCACGCGCCCACGATGTCGTGGCCTGTCGCGGGGACGTTGATGGTGGAGCCCACCGAGAGCGAGCCCAAGCCGGAGCTCGACCGCTTCGTGACCGCGATGCTCGCCATCCGGGAGGAGGTCGCCGCCATCGAGCGGGGCGAGATGGACCGGGCGGACAACCCGCTCAAGAACGCGCCGCACACGATGGAGGACATGGTCCGCGACTGGGACCGGCCCTACACGCGCGAGGCGGCCTGCTTCCCGCCGGGCGCGTTCCGGGTCGACAAGTACTGGCCGCCGGTGAACCGCGTGGACAACGTCGCGGGCGACCGCAACCTCGTCTGCACCTGCCCGCCGGTGGAGGACTACGCGCTCGCCGCCGAGTGGAGGCGGTTGACACCGGCCCCGCCGCCGCCGCACCCCGGCGGCGCGACGGGGCCGGAGGCGGGCGTGAAGCAGGTCATATGCATGCGATGGGGCGGCAAGTACGGCCCGGAATACGTCAACCGGCTCTACGCGATGGTGGCGCGGCACCTGACCCCACCCTTCGCCTTCTACTGCCTGACCGACGATCCGGCGGGCGTGCGCCCCGAGGTCGACTGCCGCCCGATGCCCGAGCTCGGCTTCGAGATGCCGCGCGTCGAGCGCGGCATCTGGAACAAGTCGCGGCTGTGGAAGCCCGAGGTGTCCGGGATCACCGGGACGGTGCTCTTCGTGGACCTCGACGTGGTGATCACCGGCAGCCTCGACGCCTTCTTCGATCGCGGGCGCCCGGGCGACACGATCCTCGCCCGCAACGTCGTCAAGCCGTTCGAACGTCTCGGTCAGACGTCGATCTACCGCTTCGAGATCGGCGCGCTGAGCCCGCTCTGGGACGCGTTCCGCGCGGACCCGGCGGGCGTCGCGGCCGAGTTCGGCTACGAGCAGCGCTTCGTCACCCGCCGGGCGCCGGGTGGGGTGACGTTCTGGCCGCGCGGGTGGGTCGTGCATTTCCGCCACCACTGCGCGAGGATCTTTCCGCTCAATTTCCTGCTCGAGCCGCGCCTGCCGCGTGGCGCGCGCGTGGCGATCTTTGCGGGGCAACTCAATCCGGTCGACGCCGTCGCGGGTCGCTACAAGGCCAAGTATCCCGTGCTTTCGCGCACCGCCCACGCCCGTGCCGCCTTCGGCCGCGACCGGCCCGACACGCGGATGCGCTACCTGCGTCACTTCATCCTTCCGTCGACCTGGGTCCGGGAGGCCTGGCGGGAATGACGGGCGGCGGGCCCGCGCTTGACGCCACCCCGCGCCCCCGCCATATGCGCCTCCGATGGGGTCGTAGCTCAGTTGGTAGAGCGCGTCGTTCGCAATGACGAGGTCAGGGGTTCGATTCCCCTCGGCTCCACCACCGTTCGACCCTGCACCTCGCATCGATCGGCGATGCGCCGTTGCCCGCGGCGATCGCACGGGCGACGACGCGCCGGGCCGTCGTGTCGTCGGGCGCGTCCGGCAGCTCCACCACCGGCAGCCCGGCCTGGGCGCAGGCTGCGCGGCACGCCGCGTCGTGGCGGGTCCGCCGCCGTCTGTGCGCGAGGATCGCGACCGGCAGGAACCGCGCGTCGCAGATCACCATCGCCGCATGCGCGCCGGCGGCGCCGTGCGGGGCCATCGGCGCGGCGCCCGCGAGCATCGCGTCGTGCGGCACCTGCGGCAGCAGCCGGTGGCCGGGCGGCAGCGACCGCTCGATCGTCGCGAAGAGGTCCCTGTCCGCGGCGCCGAGCAGGGCCCGCTTGCGGCACGGCGCGGCCGAGACCGACGGCAGGGGCGGCGCGGCGCGCGAGAAGTGCATCGTCGTTGCCAGCGCGAGCACGACTTCCGCGAGCATGACGGGGATGACGGGATCGATCATCGCGGTCTCCATCGGAGAGGTTCGCCACGACGATCGACCGCCATCGGGACGCTGACATGGCGTCGGGGCGGCGACATGGTGGCGCGGATGGCGGCCGTCGCGCCCTCACTCGTCCCCTACCGCGCGCCCCGCGCCCGCGAGCGATCCGAGCGAGCCGAACAGCGCCGCGCGGTTCCCGTCGAGCCCGCCCACCAGCGCGAGCGCGTCCATCGCCGTGAGCCGGTCGGTCTCGAAGGCCAGCCGGGTCTGCCCGCCGGTCGCGGTACACGTCCGCGAGCCGCGCCGTCTCGGTGCGCCCGCCGCGGGTGATCGAGATCAGCGCCACGTCGGGCGGGATCGACGCGCCGCCCGCCGCCGCGAGCATCGCGCTCAGCGTCCGCGTCGGGCGGGTGATCGGCTACACGCCCTGCGCGCCAGCGAGGCCCACGACCGACACCGTCGCGCCGTCGCCCGCGACTCGGCGCACGACGACCTGCGGGTCGGGGGTCTGCTCCTCCGGCCGGTCGGTCACGATCCGGCGCAGCGCCTCGGGGGTGTTGCCCGCGGCCCGGACCCGTCCGGCATAGGGGACGAAGACGAAGCCGTCGCGGACGACCTGGACCTCGCCGACGGTGGGGGCCGCCTCGCCCGCCCCGGCGAGGAGCCCGTCCTCGACGTTCTCGTAGATGACGAGGCTGAGCGTATCGCCGGGCCGGATCGCGTCGGGCGATATGGCCGAGGCGTCGCGCAGGGGCGCCGAGGAGCCGAAGGCCGGGTGGTGCGCCGTCGCCTTGGCCACGCGGGGCGTCACGTCGACCACGAAGGCGTCGCCCTGCCGCTGGACGGAGCCCTCCAGGATCTCGGCCCGGTTCGGCCCGACGCCGCGGGGCGCGAGGCCGCAGGACGCCAGCGCGGCGGCGCAGAGCCGGATGGTGGCCGCGCGGCTCGTCCGACGGATCGCATGGCCCATCATCGCCCCCCCCGATCGTTCCACGCAGTCCAGGCAAGGATCCGCAGTCACTTCGGGGCTGTCGCACCGAACGCGCCGCGCGAGCGAGCCGGGATCGCATCGCTCTCGGGCCACTTGCGGCATTTCGGCCACGCGCCT
>CAVSOF010000017.1:0-29376 GCA_963729425.1 uncultured Alphaproteobacteria bacterium
GGATGTGGAGACACTGAGCGCGATGATCGGCGCGGTCTCCGTCGGAAGGCCGGCGGCGCGCGGGGAAATGGAGGAGATCGCCGGCTTGATCGGCGGCCTCAGGGCAGAGCATATCTCGAAGGGCGGCGCCGATTCGATGCGACGGAGCCGCGAAATGAGCGCACGCCTCAACGGCTCGATCACCGACCTGTTCGACAGGACCGCCACGTTCGGGCTCCCGGGCGACGTCGCGCTGCTCGTCTCCACCTTCGATGAGGTGACGACCTTCGCCGGCGTCGATGTCCAGAATTCCACGCGGGGCCTGGGGCGCGACATGCTCGGCGCCCCGGGGGGCGCGAACGAGTGGATGCGCGGCGACGGCATCTACGCCGATGCGTTTCCGCTCTACTACGATGCGATCCTGAACGCCGAAGCGATGGCCTATCCCGAACTCGCGCTCGCCTTCGACCTCGTCCGGCTCCACATGGAGGATCCGGTCGACGGGTCCATCGGCCGGCTTCTCGATGCAGTCGCGAAACTGAACGAACGCGATACCGCGCTCTTCGTGACAGAGATGGAAAGGTTCGTCGACGAAAGCTGGCGCGGTTTTCCCGATGGATATTCCGGTCGCGTTCGTGACCGGACGATCGCCTTTCTCAAGGACTATTCGGACGCGTCCCCGCTGCTGACGGAGATCGTCGCCTCGCTCCAGGATCGCGGCATCCTCGACGACGACAAGGAGGCGATGTTCTCGGGCCGATGAGCCGCGCCTCGTTGCTCCGCCGAGCCGCTTCCGGCTAGACCGGCGGCGATATCGGATCACGGAGAGAGATCATGGGCGACCGACAGATGGCGGAGCGCATCCGCACCGGACAGGGCTTCATCGCGGCGCTCGACCAGTCGGGGGGGTCCACGCCCAAGGCGCTCGCGGCCTACGGCGTATCAGAGGACCGCTACGACGGCGAGGAGGCGATGTTCGACCTGATCCACGCGATGCGCGAGCGGATCGTGCGCGCGCCGGCCTTCACGGGGGACCGGGTGATCGGGGCGATCCTGTTCGAGCGGACGATGGACCGGACGTTCGACGGTGTGCCCGCGCCGACATACCTGTGGGAGGAGCGCCGCGTGGTGCCGTTCCTCAAGATCGACCGGGGGCTCGAGGACGTGGCGCACGGGGCGCAGGCGATGAAGCCGATGCCGGGGCTGGGCGATCTGCTGGACCGCGCGCGGGGGCTCGGCGTGTTCGGGACCAAGGCGCGCTCGGTGATCGGCGCGGCCGAGGAGGAGGGGATCGACGCGGTGGTGGCCCAGCAGTTCGAGGTCGCGGCGCAGGTGCTCGACCACGGGCTCGTGCCGATCCTCGAGCCGGAGATCACGATCACCGCGCCCGACAAGCCGCTGATCGAGGCGGCTTTGCGCGACGACCTCGTGCGGCGGCTCGACCGGCTGCCGGAGGGGCGCGAGGTGATGCTCAAGCTGACGTTGCCCGAGGAGCCGGGCTTCTACGGCCCGCTGGTGGACCATCCGCGCGTGCTGCGCGTCGTGGCGTTGTCGGGGGGCTACTCGCTGGCGGAGGCGACCGACCGGCTGTCGCGCAACCCCGGCGTGGTGGCGAGCTTCAGCCGCGCGCTGACCGAGGGGCTGTCGGACGGGCAGGACGACGCGGCCTTCGAGGCGGCGCTCGCGGCGAACGTCGAGGCGATCCACGCGGCCTCGGTGGCGGGCTGAGGGGATTCACACCCGCGCCCCGGCGTGCCATCGTCCCCGGACGGCTCCGCCAGAGGGCCGGGATCGAGGCGTGACGTGAGCAGCCAACGCAACATCCGCGCGCGCCGGGCCGCGCATCGACGGCAGGCGGGCTACGCCGTGGCCCTGCCGGTCGCGCTGATCGGGGCGGCGGGCTACTTCGCCTATTCGGCGGTGCAGGGCGAATACGGCGTGTTCCGGCAGGTGGAGCTCGCGGCGCAGCGCGACGACCTCGCGGGCGAGTTGGCGTTGCTCGACGCGGAGGCGGCGCGGATGCGCGACCGGACGCGGCGGCTCTCGGACGGGTTCGTGGACCTCGACCTGCTGGACGAGCGCGCGCGGTCGGTGCTGGGGCTGGTGCGGGCGGACGAGGTGGTGGTGGATTGAGGGCCGGGGTCGCCGGGTCGGGAGCATCCGGCTCCGTCCCTCGTCCGCACGCCCTCCCCCGCGACGACCCGTCGCGTCGCTCGCCCTGCGGAGGGGGCGTCGCGGAAACGGGACGGGGCGACGATCCGCAGCCGGCCACCCCGCCCCGCCACGCCTTGTCCTCCCCTCCGCCCCCGCGCTAGGCATCCGTCCGACGCCCGACCATCCGATCCGAGGACCGCGCCCATGGCCGCACGCAAGCCCGCCGAGACGACCGAAGAGGCGCCCGCCGCGTCGAACGTGTCGAAGGACGAGCTGATGGGCTTCTACCGCGACATGCTGCTGATCCGCCGGTTCGAGGAGAAGGCGGGGCAACTCTACGGGATGGGGCTGATCGGCGGGTTCTGCCACCTCTATATCGGGCAGGAGGCGGTCGTCGTGGGGCTCGAGGCGGCGGCGAAGGACGGCGACAAGCGCGTGACGTCGTACCGCGACCACGGGCACATGCTGGCCTGCGGGATGGACCCCAAGGGAGTGATGGCCGAGCTGACGGGGCGCGAGGGCGGGTACTCCAAGGGCAAGGGCGGGAGCATGCACATGTTCTCGAAGGAGAAGGACTTCTACGGCGGGCACGGCATCGTCGCGGCGCAGGTGCCGATCGGCGCGGGCCTCGCCTTCGCCGACAAGTACCGGGGGACCGACAACGTAACGTTCACCTATTTCGGCGACGGCGCAGCGAACCAGGGGCAGGTGTACGAAACCTACAACATGGCCGAGCTGTGGGACCTGCCGGTGGTGTTCGTGATCGAGAACAACCAGTACGCCATGGGCACCTCGACCAAGCGCGCGACGAAGTCGAACTCCTACTGGGAACGCGGCGCGGCCTACGGGATCGAGGGCGAGGCGGTGGACGGGATGGACGTGCTCGCGGTCAAGGACGCGGGCGAGCGGGCGGTGGCCTACTGCCGGTCGGGCAAGGGCCCCTACATCCTAGAGATCAAGACCTACCGCTACCGCGGGCACTCGATGTCGGACCCCGCCAAGTACCGCACGCGCGACGAGGTGCAGGAGATGCGAGAGAAGCGCGACGCGATCGAAATGGTGCGGCAGATGCTGCTGACCGGGAGCCACGCCTCCGAGGAGGACCTCAAGGCGGTGGACAAGGAGATCAAGGCGATCGTCAACGAGGCCGCCGAGTTCGCCAAGGAGAGCCCGGAGCCCGACGTGTCCGAGCTGTGGACCGATATCTGGGCCGAGGACGCGCCGCAGGAGATGGCGTGATGGCGGAGGAGCGGGTCACGAACGAGCTGATCTACGAGACGCTCAAGCGGATGCAGGAGCGGCTTGGTCGCCTGGAGACCGGGCAGGCGGATATCCTGACCGAACTGCGCGTCCACAAGTCGCTGCTCGGCGCACTGGTCTCCGAGGGGGCGGTCCAGGATGGCCGGATCGCCGAGTTGACGTCCCGGGTGGACCGTGTCGAACACCGCCTCGAACTGCGGGAAGAGAACTGATGCCCACCGAGATCCTCATGCCCGCCCTCTCCCCCACGATGGAGGAGGGCACGCTCGCCAAGTGGCTCGTGAAGGAGGGCGACGCGGTCGCGTCGGGCGACATCCTGGCGGAGATCGAGACCGACAAGGCCACGATGGAGTTCGAGGCCGTCGACGAGGGCACGATCGGCAAGCTGATCGTCGCCGAGGGGACCGAGGGCGTGAAGGTCAACGCGCCGATCGCCGTTCTTCTGGCCGAGGGCGAGAGCGCGGACGACGCGACCCAAAAGCCCGAGGCGAAGTCCGTGCCGATCCCCGAGCCGCTCGGTGGCGAGGAGGGCCGCGCCGCGCCCTCGCCCAAGGCCACCGCCGCACCCGTCGAGGTGAAGGCCAGTCCCGCCGCGACGCCCGACTGGCCCGAGGGCACCGAGATGGAGACGATGACCGTCCGCGAGGCGATCCGCGCGGCGATGTCCGAGGAGATGCGCCGCGACGATGCGGTGTTCCTGATGGGCGAGGAGGTGGCGGAGTACGAGGGCGCTTACAAGGTCAGCCAGGGGATGCTGGCGGAGTTCGGCGCCGAGCGGGTGATCGACACGCCGATCACCGAGCACGGCTTCACCGGCATCGCGGTCGGCGCGGCCTTCGGCGGGCTGCGGCCCATCGTCGAGTTCATGACGTTCAACTTCGCGATGCAGGCGATCGACCAGATCATCAACTCGGCGGCCAAGACGCTCTACATGTCGGGCGGTCAGATGGGCGCGCCGATGGTGTTCCGCGGCCCCAACGGTGCCGCGGCGCGCGTGGCCGCGCAGCACAGCCAGGACTACGCGGCGTGGTACGCGTCGATCCCGGGACTCAAGGTGGTGATGCCCTACTCGGCGGCGGACGCGAAGGGGCTGATGAAGACCGCGATCCGCGACGCCAACCCGGTCATCTTCCTGGAGAACGAGATCCTCTACGGGAAGTCGTTCGAGGTGCCGAAGCTCGACGACTTCACCGTCCCCTTCGGCCGCGCGAAGATCTGGCGCGAAGGCTCGGACGTGACGATCGTGTCCTGGGGGATCGGCATGACCTACGCGCTCGACGCCGCGGCCAAGCTCGCGGAGGACGGGATCGAGGCGGAGGTTATCGACCTCAGGACGTTGCGCCCCGTCGACTACGACGCGGTGCTCGCCTCGGTCGAGAAGACCAACCGCTGCGTGATCGTGGAGGAGGGCTTCCCGGTCGCGTCCTTCTCCGACCACCTCGCCTCGACGATCATGCAGCGCGCGTTCGACCACCTCGACGCGCCGGTCGTGACCTGCACGGGCAAGGACGTGCCAATGCCGTACGCGGCCAATCTCGAGAAGCTCGCCCTCGTGACCACCGGCGAGGTGCTCGAGGCCGTCCGCTCCGTCACCTACCGCTGAGGGGCCGCACATGGCGACCGAGATCCTGATGCCCGCCCTGTCGCCGACGATGGAGGAGGGGACGCTCGCCAAGTGGCTCGTGGCCGAGGGCGACACCGTCGCGGCCGGAGATCTGCTGGCGGAAATCGAGACCGACAAGGCCACGATGGAGTTCGAGGCCGTCGACGAGGGCACGATCGGCAAGCTGCTCGTCGCCGCCGGCACGGAGGGCGTGAAGGTCAATGCGCCGATCGCCACGCTGCTGGAGGAGGGCGAGGACGCGGACGCGGCGCCCTCCGCGAAGGCCCCGCCGGCCGCGGAGGGGCCGACCGAGGCCTCCGCCGAGATGACCGAGCCGCAGAAGGGCTATGGCGCGGAGCCCGGGGGCGCGGACCTGTCGGCGAAGGAGAGCGTCGCGACCCCCGCCCCCGCTGCGCCCGCCTCGGGCGATCGCGTCTTCGCCACGCCGGTGGCACGGCGGATCGCGCGCGACCGCGGGATCGATCTGTCCGGCGTGAAGGGAACCGGCCCGCGCGGGCGGATCGTGAAGGCCGACGTCGAGGCTGCCGGGTCCGGCCAACCGCTGATGGCGAAGCCCGACGAGGCGCAAGCCCGAGCCTCCCTGGACACCGCGCCGGCGGCGAAGGGCGCTATGCCCACGGGGATGACCGCCGAGCAGGTCGCGAAGATCTACGAGGGACGGGCCTACGAGGAGGTCAAGCTCGACGGGATGCGCCGCACGATCGCCGCGCGCCTCACCGAGGCGAAGCAGACCATACCGCATTTCTACCTGCGCCGCGACATCCGGCTCGACGCGCTGATGGCGTTCCGCGCGCAGATCAACGAGCAGCTCGCGCCGCGCGGGGTCAAGCTGTCGGTGAACGACTTCGTCATAAAGGCATGCGCCGCCGCCCTGCAGGCCGTCCCCGACGCGAACGCCGTCTGGGCGGGCGACCGCATCCTCAAGCTCGAGCCGTCGGACGTGGCCGTCGCCGTGGCGATCGACGGCGGCCTCTTCACGCCCGTCCTGAAGGACGCGCACGAGAAGTCCCTGTCGACCCTGTCGGCGGAGATGAAGGATCTCGCGGCCCGCGCGCGGGACCGCAAGCTCGCGCCCGGCGAGTATCAGGGGGGGAGCTTCGCGATCTCGAACCTGGGCATGTTCGGCATCGACAACTTCGACGCCGTCATCAATCCACCCCACGGCGCCATCCTCGCCGTCGGCGCGGGCGTACGGAAACCGGTGGTGGGGAAGGACGATGAGATCGCGGTCGCGACGGTCATGTCGGTCACGCTCAGCGTGGACCACCGCGTGATCGACGGCGCGCTCGGGGCGGATCTGCTGAAGGCGATCGCGGAGAACCTCGAGAACCCGATGGCCATGCTTGCCTGAGGCTCAAGCCTCCGCCGACCGGGAGCCGAGGAGCTGGTTCATCGTGACCGAGGGCTGCGCGCAGCCCGCCTCGCCCACGATCCGCGCGGGCACGCCCGCGACGGTCTTCATCGGCGGCACCGATGCGAGCACGACCGAGCCGGCTGCGATGCGCGAGCAATGCCCGACGGTGATGTTGCCGAGCACTTTCGCGCCCGCGCCAATCAGGACGCCGTCGCCGATCTTCGGGTGCCGGTCGTCGTCCTCCTTGCCGGTGCCGCCGAGCGTGACGGAATGCAGCATGGAGACGTTGTCGCCGACCACGGCCGTCTCGCCGATGACGACCGAATGCGCGTGATCGACCATGATCCCCTTCCCCACGCGCGCGCCGGGATGGATGTCGACGCCGTAGAGCTCGCTTACCCGCATCTGAACGTATGAAGCGAGATCGCGACGCCCGTCGACCCAAAGCGCATGCGCGATGCGGTAGGCCTGAATTGCCTGGAACCCCTTGAAGTAAAGCAACGGCTGGAGGAACCGGCCACAGGCCGCGTCGCGCTCGAACGTCGCGACTATGTCGGCGCGGGCCGCGCGGCCGAGGTCGGGATCGGCGGCGTAGGCGTCGTCGGCAGTCTCGCGAAGCCCCTGCTCGCCCAGTTGCCCCGACGCGAGGCGCCTCGCGAAGCGGTGCGCGAGGGCTCGTTCGAGCGTCTCGTGCTGCAGGATCGCGTCGTGAACGAAACCGCCCATCGTGGGTTCGTCAGTGACGACGCACTTTGCCTCGTCGGAGATCCGGTCCCAGACGGGGTCGAACTCGCTCGGTCGGATCTCGCTCACGGGCATGTCGGCTCTCCCCTCGGGGAGAGAACCTAGTGCGGGCGGGAGGCGTCGATAAGGGGTCAGGTCAGCGCGACCCTCGCCCAGTGCCCCGGCCCGACCTCGTCGGACACCTGCGCGACCGCGATGCGGAACGCGCCGACGAGGGTTGCTGCCTCGAAGGCTATCGTGGGCGCTTCCGTGGACATCTCGGCGATGATGCCGCCATCCGTCCCGATCACCCGGACCAAGTAGCTCTCCCGTGCCTCGCCCAGAGGCACATCCGCGACACCCCAGTCGGCCTGCGCCACACGCGAACGACGGATCCAGTCAAGCCGCAGGATGCCGTCCGTCCGCGTCAGCGCGAGGTGGACGGGTGCATACGGCATCAGCGCCTCGCCCGTCGTCGCAAAGACCTCGTGCCGATAGCTTCCATCCGAAAGCGGCAGCCGCGCCGGTCCAACACGGTAGTGGCGATCGAGCCCGAGCATCGCCGGGCTCGCGTCGATCTGACCAATCGCCGCGTCGAGCAGCACGACCCGGCTCCCGGCGGGCCAGCGCGCCGGTACCGTCCACTCGGTGCCGCGCTGCCCCCTGAGCCGGGTCGAGAGCGCCCACACACCGTTGTCGACGGGCCGTGCGTCCCGAAACTGGAAAATCTCCCACCCCGTCAACGCGCCATCGCCGATCGCCGCCGCGTTCGCGCCGGACAGCAGAGCAGTCATCGACACCGAAGCGAGCTCGGCCTTGCCGAAACGGACGAGCAACTCCGGTCCTCGGTCCCAAAGCGACGGTGCCGCGGCGGGAAGATCGTTCAGGGTGTCCCCGACCCGCGCCGGATCGTCGAACAGCGCGTTCAAACGGTAGTCGTGATCGTCCACGGCTGAATGAACGGCCACTGTCCCCGGCCATGGTCGACCCGAAAGGGCTACATAAGGTGCATAAGGGTTCTCGTCCCCACGCAAAAGAGGCAGCTCAAGGAAAGTCGCGTCCACCGGCAGGGCGGCGACCGGACGAGATAGAACGGTTCCGCCCTCCGCGTCGTCGCTCGGCTCGTACATCGCACGGTCGGTGCGGACGGCGCGCACATGACGACTAGCCCCCTCGTCGAGGCGGTCGATACGCCAGAGATCGTCACTCCCGTCGAGCGCGATTAGATCGCCGGCGGCGAGGTCGTCGCGCGACGGCGGGAGTCGGAACTCCACCGTGTCGCGGACGACCTGCGCCTCCGTCAGGAACCGCTCCGCGAGCGAGCGCCCTTCGCCGCGCGTCAGCGCGAGGGGGAGCTCGGTCTCCGACAGCGGCAACCCCGCGCCGTCTGACGACACGGCGTCCGAGACCATCGGCGCGAAGTCGCCCTCGCTATCGAAGTGATGGATCATCGTGCGGCCGGGCGCCTCGACCGCCGGGGCCCGCTGACGCTTCAGCACCGCCTCGCCCTCCCTGACCATCGACGCGGCCTCGATGGTCGACACGGGCGCATCCACCCGCATAGAGAAGACGACCCGCCCGGCCTGCTCGACCGCCTCCACGCCGTAGGCCATCAGCAGCGGCTGGAGGTCGGCGCGCGCGGACTGCACGCCGGCGATCGAGTAGCCTCGGACCACACCGTGGACCCGGGTCGTATCGATGTCCGTCAGCCCGGCGGTGCGGCAGATCTCCCGGATGACAGTCGCCAGCGGCTGGTTGGCGATGCGACCGGTCAGCCAGTGACCGCGGGCGTGGTTCGCGCCATCGGTCCAATAGTCCGACATTTGCGGAAAGAACGGCCAGGGTCGGGTGTCCCAGGCCCATGCGAAGCTGTGGTCGAGATCGAGCATCCGGCGACCATCGGGGCCGACCGGGTTATGCGCCGGATCGGACCAGTAGGTCAGGATCGCGCGGAGGTACTGCATCTGGATGGTATCGTCGCGATGGCCGTTGGAGTGGTACGGCAGGCTCGACTCGGACGACTTCTCATCGATGAACTTGTTGGGCTGGTTCGCGCCCTTGTCGATCGCCGCACAGCCGTACTCGATGAACCGTATTGGCTTCGACGCCGGCTGCCAAGCCGTCGGCTCGGCCGACCGTACGCCGCCGACACGGTTGTGATGCGCGTTCGCCCACCAGTTGCGAACGTCCTTGTAGCGAAAGACCCACGGCTCGTCATGCGCCCCGTCGGCAATCGGCGTCCGGCGTTGCGCCACACGGTCCGGATGCGTCGCGTAGTACCAATCGTAGCCCTCACCCCCTTCGACGTTCTGCCGAAGGTAGGCGAGGTCGTAGGTCGACGGATGCCCGGCATCCTCGTGATCGCGGCCATCTCGCCAGTCCGACAGAGGCATGTAGTTGTCGATGCCGACGAAATCGATCGCCGGGTCTCCCCAGAGAGGATCGAGATGGAAGTACACGTCATCCGATCCAGCCGGCCGATGGCCGAAATATTCCGACCAGTCCGCGGCGTATCCAATCTTGGCGTCCGGCAGGATCGCGCGGACGTCGCGAGCGAGGGTTCGCATCGCCTCGACCGCGGGGAAGGAGCCGTTCGGGCCCCTGATCGAGGTGAGGGATCGCATCTCCGATCCGATGCAGAAGGCCTCGACACCCCCCGCCGCCGCGCAGAGATGCGCGCAGTGTAGGATGAATCGGCGATAGGACCAATCGCCAGCAGGACCCGTGACCCCCCCCGGGTGAGCCTGGAACGCACTGCTATCCGTACGACCGAAGAACGTCGCGACGTCGGCCGCCGCCCCGGCCGTCCCGTCGTCGGAGCCCGTCAGGCCGGCAGCCTTCGACGTGGTGATCCTGCCGCGCCACGGGAGAGCGGACTGCTCCCCGTCCGACCAAGGGTCCGGAAGCCCGTTTCCGGTCATCTGATCCATCAGGATGAACGGATAGAAGGTGACCGCGACGCCGCTGCGCCGCAGATGTCGGATGGCCTCGATCACCGAAGCGTCGCTTGGCGTCCCGCCGTAGAGCGGACGTCCGCTGAGCTTTGGCACCTCGGCTGCAGCCCCCCGCGCGACGCCCGAGACGGACCAGCGTTGCGGCTCCCCGTCGAACGCTCGCTGCTCGACCTTGGGATGGATCCTGCAATGCCCGCAGCGAAGATCGCTCCCGAACCAGGAGACGACGAGAGAAGCCGATCGCAGGTTCGGCAGCTCCTCCCGGAGGTCGCGGATCGCAATGCGGAAATCGGTCCCGTTCTGATGCGTATTGACGTTGGCCGAATCCTTGGCGCCGCCACCGAAGGCGTAGTGGTTCGGCGTTGTCGCGAGCGCATACTCGCCCGAGCCGGGGACGAGCGCGACGCCCCGTATGAGATCGCTAGGGCCGGCGGGCTCCCCCGCCTCGCGGACCACCCGCCCGATCTCAAAGGTCAACTGAGGGACGCGGTTCCCGAACGGGGTCAGGTCAAGGTCCTCGATGACGACATAGGCCGTGCCGCGATATGCCGGCGCCTTGTTTTTTCCCTCGACCGCCTCGATCAACGCATCGGGAAGCTGATCGTCACGCCCGCGATGCACGCGCATGTCGATAGACGAAAGCGCCATCTCCTTACCGTCGGCCCAGACCCGGCTCACGCGCGAGATCTCCCCGGCGCAGAGCGACAAGGCGAGGGAGATCGAGTAGCTGTAGCTCGTCTGTTTCGGCGTCTTCGGGGCGCCCTTCCCTCCGCCGCCGCTGGTCGTCACGGTTTCGCGGAAACGCGTCGCCCAGATGACCTGCCCGCCGAGCCGCACGCGCCCGTATATGCGCGGGATCGCCGCGCCTTCGGCGGCTCCCGTCAGGCGCAGTCGCTCCATCCGCCCATGTTCGACGGCATCGGCCCCCTGCCCCAGGATCGCCTGATCAATGACCCGACCGACCGTCGCGCCGACGGCACGGCCGATCACCGCGCCGCTTAAACCGAGTACGGAGCCGCCGAGCGAGCCCCCGAGAGACGCGCCGACCGCGCCGAGAACAAGGGTCGCCATATCAGCCCTCCGTCACGTTTGGGGGCGTCGGAAATTCGTACCGGGAAACGACGCGCCGGAACCATGGTATCGAAAGAGAATTCTCCACCACGCCATGACCCGAATAGGCGTGGATGAAGGTTGGGGCCTCGCCATCCGTCGCCACGATGCCGAGGTGTTTCGCCACCGCGCCCTCGCGCATGCGAAAGAGTAGAAGCTCGCCCGGCCGCGGCGTGGACGCTTCTTCTCTCGGCAGCAGGTGTCGATCCGCCACCATCGCGAGGACTTCAATCTGCTCAGGCTCCGCCCAGTCCTGCGTGTAAGCGGGGACGGCCTCCGGCTCCGCGCCGTATACCTCGCGCCAGATGCCACGGACGAGCCCGAGGCAATCGGTGCCGACGCCCCGGACCGATGCTTGATGGAGATACGGCGTGCCGATCCAGCCCCGAGCGGCGGCGACGATCGCGTTCATAGCCGACCCCCGTCGTTCGAACCATCGCGCACGGGATACGCCATCAGCCATTCTTCCCCAGGGATGTGGGGGAAACCGCGAAAGTTGAGCAAGTTCTCGAATTTGTCCCGGCACGTCGCGACCCGCTTGTCGCATCCTGCGATCAGCTCGACGCGATCCCCCCCGACCACCGGACGAGCGAATGAAGTCCAAAGCCCCACCTCGCGTCGTCCTTCGACCAACCGATCTGTCTTGATCCTCGCTTCGAGGCCCTCGCTGGCCCCCGAGCGGACGACGAGGGATCCTTGGGCGAACCAACCCTGCGCGAATACACCGGGCACCTCTAAGGCGATGCGTTCCGCGCCGAGATGTTCGATGACCCGGCACTCGACGCGGTAGCGCTGATCGAGCGTCTTACCGCAGCGCCGATCCCCTAGGACCGCATCGCATCGCCCTTGATACACTCGACCCCGCGGCCGGTTCAGCGCCTCGGACACACCGCGCAGCTCGGCGACGAAAGCGCCGTCCGCCCATGCGATCTCACCCAGCGACCCGCGGAACGTAACGTCATGTTGTGAGGGGTCGGACCAATTCACCCGGTAGGCGACGATCGACGCGTCGTCCCAACGCCCACTACGTATATCCTCCTCCGAGATCGCATCGCTTGACAGCGCGCCGGAGGCTTCTGCGTTATCGACGGATAGCCCGGTGGACGTCGCCAACGTCCCTCCGGTCATACCCGAGGACGCCCGACATAGAGTTCCGTCGATTTCGATGGTGCCGTCGTGATCCGTGAACCCCAGCACCAATCCATCCCGGCGGCGCACGATCCATGCACGACAGATCGTCGTGCCGCCGGTGGCCAGATGATCGCGGAGGGCGGTCACGTCCGTACCTCGATCAGTGGGATATCAGGAATCTCGCCCGCCTCGAACGTCGCCGCCGACGTCATGATCGCGTCGGCGTCGAACCGCACCGGAACGTCGAACTCGTACCCTGCGCTCACGACCCGCCCCTCTGCCGGAGCGACGAGCCAAGTAACGATCCCGCGCTCTTCATTGATCGTCCATTCCATGTCCTCGGGCCGCATCTCTCCATCGAGGGCGATAAACACCGAGCCGCGGACGGGTTTCGTGATCGGACGCACGTAGCGTTCGGAATTCGTTCCGTAGGACTTCACCAGCTGGAAATCCGTGCGCTCGCCGTCGCCGGTGCCGATCACTTGGTCTGTCGGCGCCGGGCGCCCCGACGGCAGGCAGGATTTAAAGTCCGACCAGTCCTTCCAGCGGAAGCCATGCAGCCGGCCCATGCGTGCCTCGAAGAACGCGACGACTTCGGCCACGTCGTCAAGGGACCGCATGCCGATCCCCGCATCGTATCGGCGGCGCGAGTGGCTCCAGGGGGTGTTGCGCTCCTCATGGCCGGACGCGAGCGTCACGATCTCCGTGAGGCGTTCCGGCCCGCCGGTCGATCCGAACGAGATGTCGACGGGAAAGCGGGTCTCGTGGAATGCCATGTCACCCTCCTCAGCGATTGCGCGAACCACGGGAAAGCGCCCGCGTCATCTCGGCGGCAACCTGGCTCCGCGACTGGCGGAACCCGGCGACGTCGGGCGTCGAGATGTTCATCGTAACGGAAACATTGCCTCCCGATCCGCCGCTCATCTGGACGCCGAGGCGGCCGTCGGCGCCGCGCGTCAGGGGCATGATCGCTTCCGGGCCGGCTTCGCCCATCAGCCCGGTCGCCCCCCGCATCGGAAACGTCGTCGGGCCGGCGACGATGCCGCCCTTCGCGAAAGGCATCACCCGACCTTGGGTGAACGCACCGCCTTCCGCGAACGGAACAAGCTTGTCGATCCCGCCAGCCAGCAGTCCGCCCGCCGCCTGCCCGATCGGCTTCATGGCCGCGTTGTAGGTCGCATTCAGCATCGATTTCGCGAGCCCTGCCAGCGCCCCGGAGAGCTTCTGGCCGTCGAAGACGACGCCGTCGAACGCACGCTTGAGCGACCCGCCGAACGACCGCGATAGACCCTCGACCCCCCGTTGAGCTTGGGACATCTCCCCTTCCAACGCGCCGATTTGTGCCGTGAACCGTGCAACGACGGTCTCGGAGCTGCCGAGCCTAGCTTCGAGCGCATCGAGTTGTCCGTCAATGCCGTCACTGTCTCGTTCGAACATTTAGCCATTCCTCATATCTGGGAATTGGGCCACGAGCGCGTCGAGGGTCGAACGCGTCATTGCATGCCGTCCTTCCTGCTCGCCCATCATGAAGGCGAGCTCCGCTGGCGTAAGCGCCCAGAAGTCCGCCGGGCGAAGACCCAGTCCCCGGACACCGGCGGTCATAAGTGCAATCCAGTCGAACCGCGCGCTCATGGAGACGGCAGCGCGAAGGCACGACCGAGGAGGGAGGCGGCGACCCTCAACGCCTCGGCGGGCCCTCCATCGATGTCGGCATTCATCAGGACGTCTGCGCCTCCGCGCCAGCCGCCTCCTCGGAGGCCGGCGAGCAGGAGGCGGGCGACGTCTCTAGTGGAGAACGTGCCATTCTCGAACCGGCCAACGAGGGACACGAGGCTATCCTCCCGCATGACCGCTTCCATCTCAGCGAGGGCGCCAAGGGTCAGTTTCAGGACGTGCCGCTCACCGTCCATCGATAGCGCCACTTCGCCGGCGAAGGGGTTGCCGTCCGACATCAGATCGGCGTGAAGCGAAGGCGGCCGGCGGACGACAGAGCGACCTCGTAGGTTGCCTCGCCGTCATGAGTGCCGCCGTATTCGAGCGACGTGATTTGGAACGGCCCCTCCACCATCCCGAAATCCGGGACCACCACCTGGAAGGTCCGGATTGCCCCGTCGAAGAAGGACTGCCGGGCGACCGCGTCGCTTCGCTCGTCGCGGAAAATCCCGGAGCCGGACACCTGCGCCGACTTCACGCCGCCGCCGTCGAGCAGTTCTCGCCAGCCGCCGTCGCTGTCAATCGATGTCACATCCACCGCGCCGGAATTGAACGTCAGCCGCGTGGCGCGCAGTCCCGCCATCGTGGTGAAGTCTCCTGCGCCATCGTGGTCGACCTTCAAGAGGAGGTCCTTGCCTGCCTGCACACCCATCGCGTCTCTCCTCGATTTATTGATTAGGCCGTTTGGTCGTCGACACGCGCGCGGAACCACAAATCGACGCGCCGCGTGGTCTCGCCTTCGTCGCGGCTCGCCCGTGCGCGCACAAATCTAAGCGAGACAAGTCGACCGCGTGCAATTGGCAGGTCCGCCGCGTCGAGCGCGTCGCTCACCAAGGCTCCAGCCGCCTTTGCGTCGGCATAACCGTTGCGCCGCGTGACGACGCTGATCTGCAATTCGTGGAGTGCGCCCGAGCCGGACGCGTCATTCCGCGCGCTGACGCGTTCCGCACCGATCGCGACGAAAAGGTCGGGCGCCGACTGCGGAACGGCGTCGTAGATTGCTGTCCCGACGATGCCTTGAAGGCCCGCATCGCCGACCAGGCGCTCGAAGATCGCCGTCTGGAGGCTTGCGCCTATCGCGTAGGTCATTGCGCCAGCTCCGCGACCGGGATCTCGCTCGCCAAGACGATGAGGACGTGCCGGTCGCCGGGGTGGACCGCCTGCACTTCGAACGTGCGACCGCCGTCGCGAAGACGATCTCCCGTCGCCGGGCGCATCGAATGCCCTTCGGGCAGCTCGTGTGTCCTGATGCGCACTTGCAGGCGCGGCGTACGCCCGAACTCTGTCGCGCGAAGCGTCCCGGAACGCATACGGACCTCGGCCCAGAGGGCTCCGCGATCGACCCAGTCCCGGCTCGTCCCGCCAGACCCATCGGCGATCTCGGTCGCGGCGGACAGCACGAGGCGTCGCGTGAATACTCGGCTCATCGCGCCGCTCCTCCGATACGCATCCGCTCGAAGGGGCGCAGGAGCGAGCGCACCATCGGTGTCAGGATCTCGCGATCGCCGGCATCAAGTGCCTCGGCGAGCAACAGCGAAGCTTGCGCCAGCCCATGCGGAACCTGATCCCAGGCCTCGACGCCCGCTGTCACGGTCATCACGACGTACTCCTCCGCGCGGATCGGTTGCGCCAGGATCGCAACGGGGCGATCGGCGGCCGCCTCGATACGCGGCAGGGTGAGCGCCACGTCTCCGCCGGCCCGATGCAGGGATATCGCCGTCACCGCCGAGACGGGCGCGATCGGCAACTCGATCCGCCGCTGCCCGGTCGAACGGCCTCCGAGCGTGACGGACCGCCTGAGCAACACGCATCCGATACGACGTTCGATCAGATCGATTGCCGCGCGAAGCCGGAGGCGAAGCCGCTGCGCCTGTGCAGGGTCGTCCGCCACCCCATCGGCCAATCGCATCTGCGCGGCGAGGCGACCGACGGGCAGATCCCCGTCCAAGATCGTCCCGGTTTCGATCACCGTGAGTGCCATCGGTCCCTCCAGCTCGCTCTTCTCGTGATTGGTCGGGCGAGGTCGGCACGCCACGCGTGCGGACCAGGCCGGAAGCGCCCCGACCCCGCCCTGCCCCATGCCGCCCGACCGGCATGGAGGTCGTCGGCCCGCGCCGATCGGCGCGGGCGGCTGTTCAGGCGACGGAGAATTTCAGGACCTTGATCGCCGCGAAGTCGGTGACGTCGCCGCCGACCCGCTTCGTTGCGTAGAACAGGACATGCGGCTTGGCGCTGAACGGGTCCCGGAGAACGCGGAGATCAGGCCGCTCTGCGACCGTGTAGCCCGCCCCGAAGTCCCCGAAGGCGATCGCCGCGTTGTCCTCGGCAATGTCTGGCATGTTCTCCGCGATGAGGACCGGGTAGCCCATGAGCTGTGCGGGCTGACCGGCCGCGAGGCTGTCGGTCCACAGGAACCGGCCGTCCGCATCTTTCATCTTGCGCACCGCACCCGCGGTCTTCGAATTCATTACGAAGGTCGCGTTGGCCCGGTATTTGGCGCCAAGCGCATAGACGACGTCGACGATCGCGTCCGCAGGGCGGTTGACGTCGAAATCGCCCGCCGTACCGGTCGCGACGTAGCCGAGCGAGCCCCAGACCCAGGAATTGTCGTCCACCTTCGGGTAGCTCAGGAAGCCCGTCGGCTTGTCGGCCCCATCGCCGTTGATAAAGGCTGCCGCCTCGGCAGTCGCGAACTTGTCGGCGATCCGGCCGGCGAGCCACCCTTCGATGTCGAACGCGGCATCGTCCAGCAGGCGCTGCGAGGCCTTGGGCATCGCCGAGAGCTCGTGGAGCGGGATCGAGATGCGGTCGAAGAGGGGGCTCGCCGTCTCCATCACCGCCGCCGTTTCGGTCGCCCAGCCCGCCCCGGTATCGTTTCGGTCGACGAGGACGTCGAACGACGTGGCTTCGACGTTGACGACCTGCGCGATCGAACGGATCGACGCGGACGAGGTGAGAACGGACTTCACCGTCTCCGCCGTCTGCGGATCGACCAGGTAGCCGCCCTCCGCACTGACGGCGGTATTCATCGACTTGCCGTCGAGCGTCAGGGCACGGAGCCCGTCATCGTCGCCCGAACGAATATAGGCATCCATTGCCTTCTGATGAGGAGCGGCACCGAGGTCGGCGGCCGCGAGCTGAGGTCGATGGCTCTTGTAGGACATGGTGGCACGCTCTTCCTGCTGCTTCAGCTTCTGGGTAAATTCCGTACGGAAGCCTCTGAAGTCGCTGACGAGTCCCGCCAGCGCTTCCGTGACTTCCCCGACGCCGTCATGGGTCATCGGGTTCTCCTTCGATGGGTTGCGGCGGCGTCAGTCGCGCGCCAGTTCCTCGCGCGCGGCGCGGATCGCCCGCGCCACTTCGCGCATCGGGTCCGCCTTGGCCCCGACCCGCGCACTGGGCAGCATCGGGAAGGTGACGAGCGACACCTCCCAAAGCTCCAGTTCCTTCAAGAGCCTGCGCCCCCGATCGTCTTTGACGGCCCGCCGGACCGTATAGCCGATGCTTAGCCCGTCGAGCGCGCCGGCCTCGATCAGCACCGCCGCCTCCCTCGCCCGGCCGACGCCGTCGAGGAGGCGGCCCTTGACCCGCAGCCCCCGGGCGTCCTCGATGACTTCGTCCCAGATGCCGATCACCTGCGCCGGATCGTGCTGCCATAGCATCTTGGGCCGTCGGCCCTCGGCGGCCATCCGCGCGAGGCTGTCGCAATAGGCGCCCGGCGCGACCACGTCGCGACCGCCGTCCTCCACGTTGAACCACGATGCGTAGCCGCTGACCTCGCTGCCGGCGCCCAGCGTGACGGCGGTATCACCGTTAGCGAACTTGCGTTCGATGGTCGTTTCGATCTGCATTGCCGTCGCCTCCTCGTGCCGAATGCCCCGCCCCCGGCCTGGGGACGGCGTCGGTTTCGTCCGGTCGTGTCCGGGTGCCCCGTCGGTTCAGGGGACGAGGAAGCGTCCCTCGACGAGGAAGGACATCAGCCCTCCGACGATCGCGGCGACGATCAGCCAGACCAGCCGCGAGATCAGGGCGTCGATGCGGTCGAGCCGGAGGTCGATGTGATTGAACCGCCCGTCGAGCCGCTTCTGCTTCTCCGCGTTCACGGCCCGCTCCGTCTCCAACCGCACCGAAGCCGCCTCGATGTAGGCCAGGCGCTCCTCGGTCCGCTGGAACGCGGCCTCGGTGTCCTGGAACGGGGCGTAGAGGAACCGCGAGCCGCCCCCGCGGACCGCGTTCATCCGTCGAGCGGCGGCAGGCCCAGCATCCGCCGCTTCTCGTCCGCCGTCAGGAACTCCGCCGCGGCGATCCGACCCCATTCCGCGTCGCGCTCTGACTGCAACGCGGGCACACGGTCCCGATCCGGCGCCAGCGACACGGCCTCCCCGCCATGCTCGCCCAGCCAGTGCGCCATGCCCTCGCTGACCTTTGACACCAGCGGCAGCACCGTCAGCCGGTAGAAGGCCCGATTGGCCTCCACGTAGTTGGCGTAGGTGGCGTCGCCCGGAATGCCGAGCATCATCGGCGGGACCCCGAAGGCCGTCGCGATCTCGCGCGCCGCCGCCTCCTTGGTGCGGTGGAACTCCATGTCCGAAGGCGAGAACCCCATCGGCTTCCAGTCGAGCCCGCCATCGAGCAGCATCGGCCGCCCCGCGTTCCGCGCGCCCTGGTGCTGCGTCTCGAGCTCGACGGCGAGCCGGTCGAACTGGTCCTGCGTCAGCCCCTCGCCGCCGTTCACGATCGCCCCCGAGGGGCGCGCCGCGTTGTCGAGCAGGCCCTTCGACCAGCGCGACGCCGAGTTGTGCACGTCGATGGCGCTCGCGGCCGCCTGCAGCGGCGACAGCCCGTAATGGTCGTCCTGCGGATGGAACGCCCGCAGATGCAGCACCGGCGAGACCTCGCCCACCGCGAAGCGGTGCTTCCGCGCCGCCACCGTGTAGTCGTAGGCTTCGGGCCAGCCGTCCGGCCCCGGCACGACCGACATCCGGTCCGACCGCAGCACGTGCATCTCGAGCGGCAGCCCGCCCGGACCGACCGCCTCCACGTAGGCGTTGCCCGACAGCAGGTACTGCCCGAACAGCGCCTCCATGAACTCCGCCCGCCCCTGCGCCCCGTTGGGCCGCGACAGGAGCGAGACCACCGGATGCTCGTCGATCCGGCCCGTCGCGTCCGAGAGCGCGAGCGGCACCGCCGCGGCGGCCTCCGCGATCAGCTTCACCGCCCGGAACCCGATCGGGTTGCTCGAAAAGCCCATCTTGGTGAGCGTGCCCACGTCGCGCGGCGACCAGACCGCGCGCCCGACTGACGCCATCGCCGCGACCCGTCCGGTCAGCGAGGCCTTCGCCTCCGGCGCGGCCACGTCCTTGCGTCCAAATCCGAACATCGCGCGTCCTTCCGTCATCGCAAATGAAGAGGGGCCTGCAAGGGCCCCGTCCGTTCCACTCAGAGCTGGCGGATGCGCGGCCCCGACCGGTTAAGGTCCGGGTCCAGCAGCGCCGCCCAAAGCGCCCAGACCAGCGCGTCGACCCGGTCGGGCGACCCCGATCCGCGATAGCCGCCCATCGCCATCCGGCACATCTGGTCCTCGAGCGCTCCGAGCCCCCGCAGGTGCCTGACCTTGCCCTGCTCGTAGAGCGCGGCCACCGGCTCCGCGCGCGCCGCTTTCGCCTGCCGTGCCATCACCTTCCGGTAGCTCACCAGCGGCGCGACCTGGCGGAGCACCGCCTCGATCATCTCGCCGCCCTGGTTGCCTTCGGCCACGACCCTGTCCGCGCCCCAGCGGTGGTAGGCGTCGGCCACCGCCTGCGCCCATTGCGTCGGGCTTGCCGCCGCAACCGTCGCGTCCTCGAGCACGTAGGCCCGCCAATCCTTGAGCGGCCCCCGCATCGACACGCCGACCACCACGATCCCGGTCTCGTCCGAGGCCCCGCCCGACGACACCGCCGGATCGACCCCGATCAGCACCCGGTCGAGCTTCGGCGCCTCGGCGACCCGCGTCGCGTCGAGCTGCGCCGTCGTCCAGAACGACCCTTCGATGTCTTCCAGCAGCAGCCCCTCGAGCTCCTGGCGCCCGAGCCGCGTGCCGCCGTAGCGCTCCATCACCTCGGTCAGGAAGCCCTTCGCGAGGTTGACCCGGTTGGCCTCGGTCGGGGCGTGCGTCCGCACCGTGCTCGACCGGCCGAGGATGTCCTTGAGGACGCCCACGTTCTTGGGCGTCGTCGTCACCACCGCCTGCGGGTTATCGCCCAGCCGGAGGCAGAACTGCAGCATGTCCCAGGCTTCCTCCGCCTTCTTCCACTTGGCCAGCTCGTCGACCCAGGCCGCGTCGAACTGCGGGCCCCGGAGCGCCTCGAAATCATGCGCCGAGAAGGCCTGCGCCTCCGCGCCGTTGGGCCAGACCAGCTTGCGCTGCCCCGCCTTCCACTGCGGGCGCCGATCGGGAGGCGAGCAGGCCAAAATGCCGCTGTCGCCCTCGATCATCACGTCCCGGACCTGCTCGTAGGTCTCGCCGACGAGGGCGACGCGTCGCGCCACCCCCGCCTGCAGCGACCGCGAGCCCTCGACCTGGCTACGCACCCACTCGGCCCCGGCGCGGGTCTTGCCCGCGCCGCGACCGCCCATGATCACCCAGGTCCGCCAGTCGCCTTCGGGCGGCAGCTGGTGGTCGAGGGCCCAGAACTCGAACAGGAACGGCAACGCCGCCAGCTCGTTCTCCTCCAGGCCCGCGAGGAACTCAGTCCGCGCCTGCGTCGGCAGCGATGCGAGCAAGCGCGCTCCCGATCTTAGCCCTCGCGGTTTCGAGGCAGACCCCGTCCCCGCCGCGTTCCCGTCGTAGCGCATCCGCCACCTTCCCTTCCTCGACGAGCGCCACCGTCACGGCCTTCGCGAGGTCGTGCTGAAGCTGGCCCAATCCGGCCGCCTTCAGCTCCTCGCCGCTCATCGTATTCAGTTCCTGCACCCGGCGTTCGATGGCTGCGCGAAGCGCCTCCATCCCCGTCAGGGCGGCCGCCATGCGGCCTGCGATCTGTCCCTCGGCGCCGCCTTCGGCGGTCATCGTAATCGTGTCGTCATATCGAAATAAGCTCCGTGCTAAGGAAATGCGGTCCGCACGACGTCGGAAACGAGAAAGGCGACCCGGGTTGCCCCGCGTCGCCTCGCCCACTTCTTCCAGCTTGCACCAAAGATGTTTTCGAGCGCCCGCCCGGTCAATCCGTTTTCTCGCCCGGCGACCGAACTTTCTCGCAAACCGCTCTATTGAATACGACGAATACCCGTTGCGCGCGCTCAGTTCCCGTCCGTCGCCTGCCGCGCCGCCTCGATCGCGCGCCACTCGGCGACGTTGCGGTTATGCTCGGCCAGCGTGACCGCGAAGACGTGCCCCCCCGTCCCGTCGGCCACGAAGAACAGCTCGTCGGTCTCCAGCGGGTCCACCGCCGCCCGGATCGCCTCGGGGCCGGGATTGGCGATCGGCGTCGGCGGCAGCCCGTCGATCCGGTAGGTGTTGTAGGGCGTCGCCTCGTCGAGCTCGCTGCGCCGCAGCCCCCGCCCCAGCGGCCCCCGCCCCCCGGTCACGCCGTAGACCACCGTCGGGTCCGTCTGCAGCCGCATCCCCTGCTCCAGCCGGTTGTCGAACACGCCCGCCACGCGACGCCGCTCCTCGGCCACCCCGGTCTCCTTCTCGACGATCGAGGCCAGGATCAGCGCCTCCTCGGGCGTCTCGACCTCGATCCCCGGCGCGCGCCCGGCCCAGGCATCCGCGAGGATGCGCTCCTGCGCCGACGCCATCCGCGCCACCAGCTCCGCCCGGTCCGACCCCCGCGCGACGTCGTAGGTGTCCGGCGCGAGCGTGCCCTCGCCCGGCAGCGGCCCCGCCTCGCCCTCGAGGAAATCGACCGCCGCCAGCGCGTCGAGCACCTCCCACGACGTCAGCCCCGGCGCCACCGACACCCGCCACGTCACCGGCACGCCCCGTTCGAGCAGCGCGTCGAATTCCTCCGGCACGGGCTCGCCCGGCTCCCAGGTCGCGATCTCGACCGTCCCGTCCTGCCCCGCGATCCGCTCGCGCACGCGCACCTCCGGCCCCTGCTGGCGGATCAGGTAGGTCACCGAGTACGGGCTGATCGAGGCGCCGCCCGCGGTCACGATCTCGAGCACCTCGGGCATCGTCGCTCCTGCCGGGATCTCGTAGGTTCCGAACTTGAGGTCCCCGTCGCGCCCGCCGCGATCCGCGCCGATCCGGAACACCGCCGCCGAGGACACGATGCCGGCCTCCGCCAGCTCGTCTGCCACGCCCGACATCGACGCGCCGCGCGCCACCTCGAAGAAGGTCGGCGCCTCGAGCGGCCCCCGCTCGGTCCAGAGCGACCGGCCCCAGCCGATGGCGCCGGCCACGCAGACCGCCGCCACCACCAGCAGCGTCAGGACGTTCGCGGCGAGGTGCTTCCACATCGCCTAGCCCGCCACCCGCTTCATCACCAGCGAGGCGTTCGTGCCGCCGAAGCCGAACGAGTTCGACAGCACGACGTCGATCCGCCGCCGCTCGGCCGCGTTCGCCGCGAGCGACATCACCGGCTCCACCGCCGGCGCGTCGAGGTTCAGCGTCGGCGGCGCCACCCCGTCGCGCATCGCGAGGATCGAGAAGATCGCCTCCACCGCGCCCGCCGCGCCGAGCAGGTGCCCGATCGCCGACTTCGTGGACGACATCGTCGCCCCGCCCGCCGCCTCGCCCAGCACCCGCTCGACCGCCGCCAGCTCGATCGTGTCGGCCATCGTGGACGTCCCGTGCGCGTTGACGTAGTCCACGTCCGCCCCCGTCATCCCCGCGCGGTCGAGCGCCGCGCGCATCGCCCGCTCCGCGCCCTCGCCCGAACTCGCTCGGCGCGGTGATGTGGTAGGCGTCGCCCGACATCCCGTAGCCCGCGACCTCGGCCAGGATCGGGGCGCCCCGCGCGACCGCGTGCCCGTATTCCTCGAGCACCACCACGCCCGCGCCCTCGCCCATCACGAACCCGTCGCGGTCGGCGTCCCAGGGCCGCGAGGCGCGCGCCGGATCGTCGGCCCACTTCGTGCTGAGCGCCTTGCAGGCGTTGAACCCCGCGATCCCGATGCGGCTGATCGGGCTCTCCGCCCCGCCCGCGACCATCACGTCGGCATCGCCCAGCGCGATCAGCCGCGCGGCGTCGCCGATCGCGTGTGTCCCCGTCGCGCAGGCAGTCACGACCGAATGGTTCGGTCCCCTGAAGCCGTAGCGGATCGAGACCTGCCCCGAGGCGAGGTTGATGAGCGAGGACGGGATGAAGAACGGCGACACCCGCCGCGGCCCGCGCTCGTGCAGCGTCACCGCCGTCTCCGCGATCGAGGTCAGCCCGCCGATCCCCGACCCGATCATCACGCCGGTCCGCAGCTTGCCCGCCTCGTCCGGCGCCCACCCGCTCGCCTCGACGGCCTGCGCGGCGGCGGCCATCGCGTAGAGGATGAACTCGTCGACCTTGCGCTGCTCCTTGGGCTCCATCCAGTCGTCGGGCGCGAACGTCCCGTCCGAGCCGTCGCCCCGCGGCACCTCGCAGGCATAGGTCGTCGCGAGCCCGGTCGCGTCGAACTTGGTGATCGGCCCCGCGCCGGACGCGCCCGCGATCAGCCGGGACCAGGTCGCCTCGACCCCGCAGCCGAGCGGCGTCACCATGCCCATGCCCGTCACGACCACCCGGCGCATTTCCATCGCGCGTCCCCCCGTTTTCGCGCGACCGATACGCCGAGCCCCAGCGTCACCGCAAGCCGGGCGGCGGCGACCCGCCCGCCACGGCCGCGGACGCCTCATGCGTCACGCGAACGTCGACGGGCAACCCATTGACTGTGCTACCGACCTTCGAACCGCGCCGGACGTTTCTCAAGGAAGGCCAGCACCCCCTCCTTGAAGTCGCGCGAATGCCCCGCCTCGCCCTGCAGCCGCGCCTCGAGCGCGAGCTGCTCGTCGAGCCCGTTGTCGAAGCTGCCCCGGATCGCGCGCTTCACGTTCCGGTAGGCCAGCCCCGGCCCGGTCGCCAGATGCCGCGCCCGTTCCGCCCAGTGCTCGGCGAAGGTCTCGTCGGGCACCGCCTCCCAGATCATGCCCCAGTCCGAGGCCTGCCGCGCGCTCACCGGCTCCGCGAAGAGCGCCGCGCCCATCGCCTTCGCCACCCCCATCTGCCGCGGCAGCCAGTACGTCCCGCCCGCGTCCGGGATCAGCCCGATCCGCGTGAACGCCTGCAGGAACACCGCCGATTCCGTCGCGATCACCACGTCGCAGGCCAGCGCGAGGTTCGCCCCCGCCCCCGCCGCCGGGCCGTTGACCGCCGCGACGGTCGGGATCGCGCAGTCGAAGATCGCGCGCAGCATCGGCTCGTACTCGTCGCGCAACGTCCGCTCGAGGTTGAGGTCGTTCACGTTGGCCCGGTCGCCCAGGTCCTGCCCCGAGCAGAACGCCCGCCCCCGCCCCGTCATCACCAGCACCCGCGCGGTACCCTCGGCGGCGCGCACGGCATGCGTGATCTCGGCGCGCATCTGCGTGTTGAGCGCGTTCATCTTGTCGGGCCGCGCGAGCGTTAAAATGGCGACCCCGTCGCGCTCGCCCAACCGGATCGTCTCGTATTCCATCGCGCGTCCCCCGAGGCCCCGCGCGACCCTAGCGGCGTCCGCCCTCCGGCGGAAGCGGCCCTTCGCGGCCCATCAGCGCCGCCACCCGCGCCTCCTCGCCCGCGTCGAGCCCCTCCGCCACGACGGGCTCCTGCCGCGTGATCCGCCACGCCGCCAGCCCGCCGCCGGCCAGCAGCAGCGCCAGCGGCGCGCCCCAGAGCACCCAGTTCGCGCCGTCGAGCGTCGGGCGCAGCAGCACGTACTCGCCGTAGCGGTCCACGAGCCAGGCCACCGCCTCCGCGTCGTCGTCGCCCGCCGCGATCCGCTCGCGCAGCGCGACGCGCATCTCGGCGGCCATCTCCGCGCTGCTCTCGTCGATGCTCTCGTTGCGGCAGACGACGCAGCGCAGCCCTTGCGACAGCGCCCGCGCGCGCGCCTCGAGCGCGGGGTCCGCGAGGCGCTCGCCCGGCTCCACCGCACCCGCCGGCATGGCCAGCAGCGCCGCGGCGAGCGCGAGCGCCCTCATTCCGCCGGCACCGCCCGCGCCCGCGCGCCCGACCGCGCCGCCGCGCCGATCCGGTAGCGCCGGTCGCCCAGCGATACGAACCCGCCCAGCGCCATCACGATCGCGCCGCCCCAGATCCAGTTGGCGAACGGCTTGACGTAGACCCGCACCGCCCAGCCCCCGCCGACCTGCGGATCGCCGATCACGGCGTAGACGTCGCGCGTGAACCCGCCGTCGATCGCGGCCTCCGTCGTGGGCATCCGCGCGACCGGATAGACCCGCTTCTCGGGCTCGAGCGTCGCGACGAAGGCCCCGTCCCGCGTCACGTCCAGCGTCGCGCGGGTGGCGACGTAGTTCGGCCCGCGCAGCCGCTCGACGCCCAGGAGCGTCACCTCGTAGCCGCCGACCTCCATCGCGTCGCCCGCGTCCAGCACCGCGATCCCCTCCTGCTGCCACGCCGTCAGCGCGGCCACGCCGAAGATCGTGATGCCCACGCCCGCATGGGCGAGCGCCTTGCCCCAGTCCGCGCCCGGCAGCCGCGTCGTCCGCCCCAGCCGCTCGCGCCACGTCCCGCGCCCGGTTCGCGTAGCGAGGTCGACCACAGCGCCCGCCACCAGCCACGCCCCCAGCCCCGCGCCCAGCGGCCCGCCGAGCGAGCGCCCGGTCTGCATCGCCCAGGCGAGCCCGACCACCGCGAGCCCCAGCGCCGCCACCGGCAGGAGCGGCCGCAGCGCGCGCGCGCGGCCCCGCTTCCACGCCATCGCCGAACCCAGCGGGATCAGCACCGCGACGGCGATCGCGAAGGGCGTGAACGCCGCGTCGAAGAAAGGCGGCCCGACCGACAGCACCCGGTCGAAGGCGAGCTCCGCCACCAGCGGCCAGATCGTGCCGACGAAGACGACGAAGGCACTGACGGCGAGCAGCAGGTTGTTGGCCACGAGCGCCGATTCCCGGCTGACGGTGCCGAACACGCCGCGCGCCTGCATCGCGGGCGCGCGCCACGCGAAGAGCGCCAGCGCGCCGCCGGTGAAGGCGCCGAGGATGGCCAGGATGAACACGCCCCGGTCGGGGTCGTTGGCGAAGGCGTGGACGCTCGTGAGCACGCCCGAGCGCACGATGAACGTGCCCACGAGGCTGAACCCGAAGGCCAGGATCGCGAGCAGGATCGTCCACGCCTTCAGCGCCTCGCGCTTCTCGACCACGATCGCGGAGTGCAGGAGCGCCCCCGCGATCAGCCACGGCATGAACGACGCGTTCTCGACCGGGTCCCAGAACCAGAACCCGCCCCAGCCGAGCTCGTAGTAGGCCCACCAGGAACCCAGCGCGATGCCGATCGTCAGGAACGTCCAGGCCGCGAGCGCCCAGGGCCGGACCCACCGCCCCCATGCCGCGTCGACGCGGCCCTCGAGCAGGGCGGCGACCGCGAAGCTGAACGCCATGCTCAGGCCGACATAGCCGAGGTAGAGGAACGGCGGATGGAACGCGAGGCCGGGATCCTGCAGGAGGGGGTTCAGGTCGGCCCCGTCGAACGGCGCGGGATCCATGCGGACGAACGGGTTCGACGTGAACAGGATGAAGGCGAGGAACGCCACGCCGATGCTCGCCTGCACGCCCAGCACCCGCGCGCGCAGCGTCTCGGGCAGGCGGCCGCCGAACCACGCGGCGGCGGCGCCGAAGAGCGCGAGGATCAGCACCCACAGCAGGAGCGACCCCTCGTGGTTCCCCCACACGCCGGTCACCTTGTAGAGCATGGGCTTGGCGGTATGCGAGTTGTCGACGACGAGCTTGAGCGAGAAGTCGGACGTCACGAAGGCGTGGGTCAGCGCCGCGAAGGCGAACGCGATCAGCGCCACCTGCGCCGTCGCCGCGGGCCCGGCCACCGCCATCCAGCCCGGCCAGCCGCGATGCGCGCCCACGAGCGGCACGACCGTCTGCACGATCGCGACCGAGAAGGCGACGATCAGCGCGAAATGCCCCAGCTCCGAGATCATGGTCACGGTGTATGCCCTCCCCGCCCCCGCGCCAATGGGGGGCGACGGGGCGTCGCGGGGTGCTGGGGGGTCCCGGTCCCGGCCCGACGACCGCTCGTTCGACGCCCGGCGCGGCGGTCGCCCGGAGCGGCAACGAGACGATGGCAGAACCGAGCCCGCCCATCGCCGGGTGACGACGATCGAGCAGAGCCGGGCCGGGCCCGCGCATCGCGCGATCCACCTCCCGTCCCCAGCCCTCGGCCCGTCGGGCTCGGAGCCGCCGCTCGGGGCCCAGGACAGCCACGGCGTCGAACGCTAAAGGCGGTTCGGTCGCCGATGATCGGCGTCGTCGATGGGTCGTTACGCGCGCTGCCCGCCGATCCCTCGAGCGATGAATCAAGCAGCGATCCGAGCGGGTCCTACGGATCGTAGGGTGCATCGATCGACGCCTGATCCGACGCGCCTGTCGCCGAGCGTGCGCGGCGATCGAACCGCAGGGGGGGGCGTCCGTGGTCCCGGGCGCCGCTTTCGGCGGGATCGGACCCGGCGCTTCCGCCCCCATACGGCCTCGTCGACGGTCGCGGGGCAACCTCGACCCCGCGAGGCCCGGAGGCGTCTCGATCTTCCGCCCCCACGCCGTGAGAGCCGTCGCGACCGGCTTCGAGGCGACATCCGCAGGGTCGTCGGCGCCGACGAATTTCCGGTCGGCGCCCCCCCTCGCCAGTTCCGGCGAACGGCGCGCCACCCATGGAACGCGCCGCCGATCGCTCGCCGCCACGGCACGGCCCTTTCGCCGAGCCGCCGGCGCCGGATCGTCGCCGTCCTCGATCGCCTCGACGGCCATTCCCTTCCGATGGCCGTCCTCGTCCCCGACCCGCCGGATGGACGTCCGGGCCTCGGGGCGCGGCGGCGGGAGCGCGACGATGATGCCGTTCGCGCCCGCAGGATTACGAGGCCACGATCGCGCAGAGCAGCCACCACGGTGGATCCGGCACGAGCCGAGCCTCACCATCCGCGCGAGGGTCCCCAGCGGCGCCGCCATCGCATGACGGAGAGCCCCGGTTCCCCATTGCCGGCATCGGACGCGGCAGCCGGTCCGACCCAACGGCCCGAGTGGCCCAGCCGCTGCCCCCCGATCTCGTCCGGCGCCGACGCCTCCGACCCGTCCTCCGCCGCGCGGCCCAACGTGCTGACGACACGCGGGCCCGCTACCAAGGGCGCGATCAGGCCACCGCGACACCCGCGCGCGCGGTGCCGCGCATCGATCGGATAATAGCGCACGATCCCGAACGCCTCGGCACGCACGATCCGGCCGCCCTCACCACCGTCGTGACGGCGCTTGCTTGCACGCCGGCGGCGGCCGCTCGCTCGGCCAGCGCGCCGTACCCGTCGCGCCGCGTGATCCCGTAGCCTTCCGCCAGCTACCCGGGCGCCGCCTCTCGGGACGCCTTCGTCCCCGCCTTCCTGATTGACCCGATCCGGCCCTTCACCGCCCGGGCCTGCCCCATGCGCGCGAGCAGCCGCCGCAGGATGCGTCCGGCGGTCGCGCGCGCGTTCGCCAGTATGTCGAAGACAGAGGCCTGGATCGGCCCGGGCCGGCGCCCGATCCCGACCCGCCCGGGGTAGCGCCCCGCTTGGACGTTCACCGCCCTGGCGCGCGGCAGGGCGCGGCTGTCGGCCTCGTCCATGTCGCCGTCGCCGGCGCCGTCGATCCCGACTTCGCGCATCGCGTGGATGGTGACGCCGTCAGCGGGTCGCGCCGCCAAGATCGTCCGGGTCGGACACGAAGCCGCCCCCCCGGGCGACGATCCCTCCCGCGATCGCCCGGACGTCATGCGAGGCGCCGATCCCTCCCTTCGATCCGAATTGGACGGACGCTTCGGCGGAGCGTTCGATGGTGCGTCAACGGCGGACGGGCGCGGATGTCGGGGCCGTGGCTAGGGAGTTGCGCCGGACGGCGGAGCGGACCCGTCTGGTCCTGCGTCCGGGCGTCGAACCGACGCCCGGTCGGCCCATCCTCGCGGCTCGGCCGGCATTCGAGCGGGGCATGGCGGTACGCACGGCTGGCGGCACGCCTGAGCCAGGGGGAACGCCCTCCCCGGTCCCATCCGATCTCATGGATTGAACGGCTATGGTCGTCGGGCCATCCATCGTCCTCGCCCGGACCCGGAGGGCCGAGGCCATCACAACGGCGTAGTCGCGAGCGCCCCACCGCGCGACGGCGCCGCGACCCCCGCCGCCCGATCAGGAACCCGCGTCGCGCCGAGCCGTGAGCGCGACGTCCAGCGTCA
>CAVSOF010000018.1:0-50906 GCA_963729425.1 uncultured Alphaproteobacteria bacterium
GGAGGCGTGCGCGGGGGCCAGCCCGGCGTGGCGGCGCGAGGCGCTCGGTCGTCGTCCGCCGCGGCCGCGCCGTACGGGCGGTGCATGGGCGGTCGGACGGAGCGGCCGGGCGCACCGCGCGTCGTTGCGGCGCCGGGCACGCGGACGTCGTCACCGGGTGGGGCGGGCGCGGTTTGCCGGACCGTCCCCGTCACGTCCGGGTCAGCGCTTGCCGCGCCATTCGAGGCTCCGGCGGTTCAGCGCGTGCAGGTCCGCGCGCCCGGCCAGCACGTCCTCGCCCAGCGTCAGCGCCGCCTCGAGGACCGCATCGGGCGCGTGGCGCCGCGCCGGGCGGCGGGGGATCGTGTCGTACCAGACGCCGCCCGTCGCATGGTCGAGCAGGATGCGCGCGAAGCAGTGGTCGAGCCGCACGGGCCAGTGCGGCCCCGCCGCCGCCGGGAGCCGTCGCTCGACGAGGTCGGTCCAGCGCGCCTCGAGCGTCGCGCGCGCGGCGCCGTCGCCCGGCCCGAGGTCGGGCGCGCCCTGCCCGGCCATGCCGCCTCAGCCGTGGCCCGCGATCATCGCGGCGAGCGCGTCCTTCTCCATCGACACCTCGCTCAGCCGCGCCTTCACGACGTCGCCGAGCGAGATCAGGCCGATCAGCATCCCGTCCTCGAGCACGGGCATGTGGCGGAACCGCCCCTCGGTCATCGCCACGAGGATCGCCTCCGCGTCGTCGCCGGGCGCGCAGGTCGTCAGGTCCACCGTCATCAGCTCGGAGACCGCGCGATCGAGCACGCGCGCGCCCGCCCGGCCGAGCTCGCGGACGACGTCGCGCTCCGAGACGATGCCTTCGGCGCGGCGGCCGTCCGACGACACCACGAGGGCGCCGATCCGGCGCGCGGCCAGCTCGGCCACCGCGTCGGCCACGGTCGCCGCCGGGTCGATCGTCAGCACGCCCCGCGTGGACTTGGAACTCAGGATCTGGGTGACGAACATGACGGCTCCTCCCTGCGACGCGGCCTCGGGTCTCCAGCGTCGGACCCGGATGCCGTTGTGTCAAGCGGCGAGGATCCGGTGGCCGGCGCATCGCTGAGCGGATCACGCGCGGCGCGACGGTCGGGTGGTCCTGTGTAGCGAGAGCGACGAGGGCGCGCGGATGCCGCAGGGGGGGAAAACGCTGCAGCTCGGGTAGACGGAAGGCAGGCGGCGTGACGGTCGGACGTTTCCGCGAGGAGAACGCGTACGCAGGCGCGCGGATGCCAGAGTGGACAGCGGCGGGCGCGGGGTGGGGTGGACCGAGCGCAGGCGGCGGGCATCGGCCGCATGCGCGTCGTCGGCGGGTGTCGATCCGCTTCGCCGGCACCGTGGCCCACGCGGCCGGATCCCGGTGCCGCGAGACCGCCTGGCGGCGTACCGATCGCGGGATGCGCCTGCGCGGGATGCCGGAACCGCGCCGTCGAATGGCCATCGTTTCCGCCCGCCGCCTCCGGCGTGTGGCCCTCGCATGGACCGACCTCCCCGCCATCTCGCGCCGCACCGCGGTAGGCGGCCCGTGGACGGTCAGGGCCCAGGCGCGCCTCCCCGGTCGCCTCGACGAACGACGGCATGGAAGCCCGGCCGACCGGAGCCGCTGCGCCGCTGCGCCGCTGCGCCTCCGCGACGAGCGACGAGCGACGAGCGACGAGCGACGAGCGACGAGCGACGAGCGACGAGCGACGATGCGCCGGACCGAGCCTCGGATCCCGGGACGCCGATCTGTCCTGCCGCGACATCGGACCGCCCTCGGGCTGCGGTACACGGGAACGTCCTACCCGATCACCACCCCCTCGATCGCCGCGCCGGGGCGGTTGAGGCAATGCGCGGAGGCGGCCGTCACCGTCGCCTCCGTCAGCCGCGACCAGTCGCGCGTGGTCACGGGGCGCGGCCAGTCGTAGACCGACTCGACCAGCCCGGAATGGATCGCCGTCGTCACGCGGCCCTGCGCCACGAAGAGGCGCTGCTCGAAGCGGCTCTGCCCCCGCCTTCGCCCGTCGACGATCGCGGCGGCGAGCGCGGTGACGTCGCCGCACGTCACCTGCCGCACGGGCCTCTCCGGCGCGGCGTCGCGCCCGAGGAGGAACACCGCCGGCACGGGGACGCGCAGTTCCGCGCAACCCGCGAGGAGGACGAGGAGGAGGAGGGCCGCGCGCATGGCCCATCCTGCGCCGCGAGAGGTTGCGATTCAGTTGACGCTTCCGCCGCGACCGCGCCGCGCCTAGGGTCCGCGCGACGAGAGGGAGGGGCTGGCCATGCGGCGAATTGGACACTGGATCGACGGGGAGGAGGCCCACGGAGCCGGGCGCGAGGCGGACGTGTTCGACCCCTCGACGGGCGAGGTGCAGGCCCGCGTCGCGCTGGCCTCGCGCGCCGAGCTCGACCGCGCCGTCGCGGTGGCCGCCGCCGCGCAGCCCGCCTGGGCCGCGACCAACCCGCAGCGCCGCGCGCGCGTGCTGATGCGGTTCGTGGACCTGCTGAACCGCGACATGGACGCGCTGGCCGAGGCGCTGTCGCGCGAGCACGGCAAGACGCTGCCGGATGCGGCGGGCGACGTGCAGCGGGGGCTCGAGGTCGTCGAGTTCTGCATCGGCGCGCCGCATCACCTCAAGGGCGAGTTCACCGACGGCGCGGGCTCGGGCATCGACATGTACTCGATGCGGCAGCCGCTCGGCGTCTGCGCGGGGATCACGCCGTTCAACTTCCCCGCGATGATCCCGATGTGGATGTTCGCGCCCGCCATCGCCTGCGGCAACGCCTTCGTCCTCAAGCCCTCGGAGCGCGACCCGACCGTGCCGATGATGCTTGCGCGCCTGCTGGAGGAGGCCGGGCTGCCGCGCGGCATCCTGCAGGTCGTCCAGGGCGACAAGGAGGCGGTGGACGCGATCCTCGACCATCCGGGCATCGCCTCGGTGGGCTTCGTCGGCTCGACCCCGATCGCGGCCTACATCTACGAGCGGGCCGCGGCGACGGGCAAGCGCGCGCAGTGCTTCGGCGGCGCCAAGAACCACATGATCGTCATGCCGGACGCCGACATGGACCAGGCCGCCGATGCGCTGGTGGGCGCGGGCTACGGCGCGGCGGGCGAGCGCTGCATGGCGATCTCGGTCGCGGTCCCGGTGGGCGAGGACACGGCCGACCGGCTGATCGCCAAGCTCGCGCCGCGCGTGGAGGCGCTCAAGGTCGGGCCGTGGTCGTCAGGCAAGGACGTCGATTTCGGGCCCGTCGTGACCGCCGCGGCGAAGGAGAGCATCCTCGCGCTGATCGCGTCGGGAAAGGCCGAGGGCGCGGAGGCGGTCGTCGACGGCGCGCAGATGCGGGTGCAGGGCTACGAGGACGGGTTCTACGTCGGGCCCGTGCTGTTCGACCGGGTCACGCCCGACATGGAGATCTACCGGCGCGAGATCTTCGGCCCCGTGCTCTGCACCGTGCGCGCGGCCGACTACGAGGAGGCGCTGGCGCTCGCCACCGACCACGAATACGGCAACGGCACCGCGATCTTCACCCGCGACGGCGACGCCGCGCGGGACTTCGCGCGTCGCGTCGAGGTGGGCATGGTCGGGGTGAACGTCCCGATCCCGGTGCCGCTCGCCTACCACACGTTCGGCGGGTGGAAGCGCTCGATGTTCGGCGACCTGAACCAGCACGGGCCCGACAGCTTCCGGTTCTACACGCGCACCAAGACCGTCACGGCGCGCTGGCCGTCGGGTATCAAGGAGGGGGGCGAGTTCTCGATTCCGGTCATGGAGTGAAACGCGAACGGGCGCCCCTCGGGGCGCCCGTCCTCCGTCCGGTCGTGCGTGCGGCTCAGGCGGCGCGCGCCTTGCGGCGGGCAACGGCGCCGAGGCCGCCGATCGCGCCGACGAGGAGCAGGTCCGCGGCCGGAAGCGGCACGGCCGGGACCACGACCGGAGTCGTGCCGCCCAGCGACGGCGAACCGAGGAGCTTGTCGCTCCCTCCACTCTCGGGCGCGTTCGTCGCGCTCTTAAACCGCAGGCCGACCTGCTGGCAGTCAGCGAGCGTGACCGAGCTGCCGAGGTTGACCGTGAACTTGAACGTGCCGGTGCGGGCGATCTCGTCCTTGTTCTGGAACGCGAGGACCGCGTCCGCGGTGAACTCGGACAATCCGTTCAGGTTGTTGCCTTCGCTGCCAAGCGGCACCGACGATCCGGTCCAGAACGTACCCTCGCCGTTGTTGCCGTTCAGGTCACAGGTTCCCGACTGCAGGGTCAGGGAGGTCGAGCCGACGAAGGACGAAACGTCGAACGACGAAACGGAGCCGGCGAGATCGAACGCGATGAGGTTGAGGTTGCCGGTGAACGACCCGGTATTCGACACGGTCACGTCGAACAGGCGGCCGTTCTCGGAGACCGTCACGACGGGCGAGAGCGCCTGCCCCTCTACGTTCGTCGACGCGAATTCGTTGAACGTCACGGTGGCGGCGGACGCAGCGGAGCCGACGGCGAGTGCCATCAGCATGGAGACGGAGAGAGTACGGAATGACATGGAGGCTACCTCGCATGACAGGACGGTGGTCGATTAGCTCAAATAATTGACACGTATTACGGGCGACGCGAGGCGATCACGGCTCGTTAAGCTATCGGTGCCATCCCGTACGGAAGCGGTCCGGGTCGAAGGGTCCGCCGGCGCACGACTCCGTGAGAGCCGACGTGCCGCCTTGACTTGCCGACGCGGAAATATGACGAACCGCCCGATCCTCGGACCACCATGCCGACCGGCGATGGAGACGTGACCATGCCCAAGCTGACCCGCCGCTCCGCCCTGCTCGGCGCTGCCGCAACGGTAGCCGCGCCCGGGATCGTCCGCGCGCAGGACGCCTTCACCGCGGAGGATTTCGGCGGCGTGACCGAGCCCGCGTCGTCGCGGCGCAACACGTCGTCGTTCGAGACGATCGACTGGCGCGACCACTTCACCACGCTCGGGCCCGCGACGATCATCGCGGACACGACGAGCCGGGCGCTGCACTTCTGGTCGGGCGACGGCTCGATCTATCGCCTCTATCCGACCTCGGTGCCGATGTCCGAGGAGCTGACGCGACGCGGCTACACCGAGATTGTTCGCAAAGCGGAGAACCCGTCCTGGACGCCTACGGCGAACATGCGCGCGCGCAACCCCGAGCTGCCGATCTCGATGGAGGGCGGCGATCCGGGCAACCCGCTGGGCGTGCGCGCGCTCTATCTCGACTGGCCGGCCTACCTGATCCACGGCACGCACGACACGCGCAAGATCGGCCGCCGCTCCTCTTCGGGCTGCATCGGGCTCTACAACGAGAAGATCGTCGAGCTCTACGAGCTGAGTCCGATCGGCACGCAGGTCCGGCTGATCTAGCCTGCTCGCCCGAGCCGCGGCTGCCGGGGGATCGCTGCGCGGTCGCCGGCGGACGACGCGATGGGTGGAAGAGCGCGACGACAGGGCGGGGCCGCCCTCCGCGAGGGGCAGGCGGCGATGCCCGAAGCCTCCTGCGGCATGGCGGACGCGACGTCTCGTCCGAACGTTCGCATCCCGGCGCCATTAGACGGGAACGACGGCGAGGTGCTCGCGCATCTCGCGCCTTGTCCCCGTCCATCCCGTGCCGCACGATCGCCCCCGGCATCCGGCCGGGGGAGGATCGAGCATGGACTTCGCGCTGTCCGACGAGTCCGAGGCGATCTTCGACATGGCCCGCGACGTCGGCCAGGCCGAGATCGCGCCCCATGCGCGCGACTGGGAGGCGGCGGGCGAGATCCCCCGCGCGCTCTGGCCCAAGCTCGCGGAGCTGGGCTTCGGCGCGCTCGTCGTCACCGAGGAGAACGGCGGCAGCGCGCTGACCCGGCTCGACGCGACGCTGGTTTTCGAGGCGCTGTCGATGGCCTGCCCCTCGGTCGCGGCATTCCTGTCGATCCACAACATGTGCGCCCGCATGATCGAGACCGCGGGTTCGCCGGACCTCCGGGACCGCTACCTGCCCGGCGCGGTCTCGATGGAGACGTTCCTCGCCTACTGCCTGACCGAGCCGTCCTCGGGCTCGGACGCCGCCGCGCTGCGGACCCGGGCCGAGCGGACGGACGCCGGCTGGCGGCTCACCGGGACCAAGGCGTTCATCTCGGGCGGCGGCTACGCGGACGCCTACGTCGTGATGGCGCGATCGGGCGGCGAGGGCGCGCGCGGCATCTCGGCCTTCGTGGTCGACGACGGCAGCGAGGGGCTGAGCTTCGGCGGGCTCGAGGCGAAGATGGGCTGGCGCTCGCAGCCGACGCGGGCCGTGCAGCTCGACGGCTGCGCGATCCCCGCGGGCGCGCTGCTGGGCCAGGAGGGGCACGGGTTCCGCTACGCGATGGCGGGCCTCGACGGCGGGCGGCTCAACATCGCCGCCTGCTCGCTCGGCGCGGCGCAGCAGGCGCTGGACCAGACGCTCGACTACATGCGCGAGCGCACGACGTTCGGGAAGCCCATCGCCGAGCACCAGGCGCTTCAGTTCCGGCTCGCGGACATGGAGATCGACTTGCAGGCGGCGCGCACCTTCCTGCGGCAGGCTGCATGGAAGCTCGACACCGGCGCGCCGGACGCGACGCGGTTCTGCGCGATGGCCAAGAAGCTCGTGACGGAGACCGGCTCGCGCGTGGTCGACGGGTGCCTGCAGCTCCACGGCGGCTACGGCTACCTCGCCGATTACGGGATCGAGAAGCTGGTGCGCGACCTGCGCGTGCACCAGATCCTCGAGGGGACGAACGAGATCATGCGGGTCATCGTGGCGCGCGAGATGCTGCGGACGTGAGCGGGTGCGGAGATCTCCAAGTCTCTGTCGAAGGGCGCGCGGGGCGGATCACGCTCGACCGGCCCGACGCGCTGAACGCGCTAACTTGGGACATGTGCCTCGAGATCGAGAAAGCGTTAGCCGAGTGGCGGATGCGGGACGACGTTCATCTTATCCTGATCGACGGCGCGCCCGGGCGGGCGTTCTGCGCGGGCGGCGATATCGTGGCGATGCACGCGGCCGGCGTCGCGCGGGACTGGGGCTACGGGCGGCGGTTCTGGTCGGACGAGTACCGGCTGAACGCGGCGCTGTTCCACTACCCCAAGCCCGTCGTGACCCTCCTGCACGGCTTCACGATGGGCGGCGGCGTGGGCGTGGGCTGCCACGGCGCGCACCGGATCGTGGACGACACGTCGCGGATCGCGATGCCGGAATGCGCCATCGGGCTGGTGCCCGACGTGGGCGCATCGCGCATCCTCGCGCGCGCGCGGCCGGGGATCGGCGAGTTCCTGGCCACGACGGGATACCGGATGGCGGCGGGCGACGCGCTATGGGCGGGCTTCGCGGACCACTACGTGCCGGAGGGATGGGACGCGCTCGTCGCCCGGCTTTGCGCAGAGGGCGACGCGACCGTCTGCGCGGCGCATGCCCGCCCGCCGCCCGCATCGACGCTCGAAGGATGGGCGGAGGAGATCGCCGCGCTCTTCGACGACCGCGCGCTGGCCCAGATCGACCGCGCGGCGCGGGCGTCCGACGGCCCGGCCGCGAAGTTGGTGCGGGAGGCGTTCGCGCGCCATTGCCCGCTCTCGATGGCCTGCGCGCTCGAGATCGTCCGCCGTCTGCGCCGCGAGGGCGAGCCGGGGCCCACGATCGAGCGGGCGCTCGGGATGGAGGCTCGGTTCACCTTCCGCGCCGCCGAGCACGGCGACTTCGTGGAGGGGATCCGCGCGCAGGTGATCGACAAGGACCGCACGCCGCGCTGGACGCATCCCGGCCCGGAGGCGGTCCCGGACGAGGACGTGGAACGGATGCTCGCGCCTCTCGGGGCCGACGCGCCGATGCTGGAGGGTCGGGGATGAACGTCGGGTTCGTGGGGATGGGCAACATGGGCGCGCCGATGGCCGCGAACCTCGCTCTCGCGGGGCACGCGGTCGCGGGTTTCGACACCGCGGCGGCGGCACCCCCGGGCGTGACGGCGGCGGGCTCGGCGGCGGAGGCGGCGCGCGGCGCGGAGGTCGTCGTCACCATGCTGCCCGACGGGGCGATCCTGCGCGCGGTGGCCGAGGCGCTGCTGCCCGCGATGGGGCCGGGCGCGGTGCTGCTCGACTGCTCGACGGTGGACGTCAGGAGCGCGCGGGCCGTGGCGGCGATGGCGGAGGATGCGGGCGTCCACGCGCTCGACGCGCCGGTCTCGGGCGGGACGGGCGGCGCGCGGGCGGGGACGCTGACCTTCATGGTCGGCGGCGGCGCGGACGCGCTCGCCACCGCGACGCCGCTGCTGGAGGTCATGGGCGGGCGGGTCGTCCATTGCGGCGAGGCGGGCGCGGGACAGGCGGCGAAGATCTGCAACAACATGATGCTGGGCGCGACGATGGCCGTGACCTGCGAGGCCTTCGCGCTGGCGGACCGGCTCGGGCTCGACCGGCAGGCGATGTTCGACGTCGCGTCCACCTCCTCGGGGCAGTCCTGGTCACTGACGACCTACTGCCCCGCGCCGGGCGTGGGACCGCGCGCGCCCTCCGACGACGGCTATCGTCCCGGCTTCGCGGCCGAGCTGATGCTCAAGGACCTCGGGCTGGCGATGCAGGCGGCGGAGGCATCGGGGGCGTCCGTTCCCGTCGGCGCGGAGGCGCATCGGCGCTACGCGGCCTTCGTCGAGGCGGGCGGGCGCGGGCGCGACTTCAGCGCCTTGATCGAGGCGCTGTCGGAAGGCGCGGCGGAGCGCTAGGCGGCGCGAGAGGGCAGTCGTCGTCGCCACGGACGGCCGGCGCGATGGATCGTCGCGCAGGGCGACCGCGCATCCGCAAATCGAAGCGGGATGACACCGATCCTGGAACGTCGAGACGGGTCGCGGCTGCCGGATGCGTCGTGCGGAGTTGCCGGCGGTCCGTCCGCGGAACTCGGCCGTCCGGGCGGTCCTCCGGCGGAGCCCGACCGGCGCCATCACGATGCGATGGAGCTCGGCCCGCGCTTCCAGCGAACGGCCATCGGGGAAGGGACCGTCGGGCCCGGCGGGCGGTGGCGCGGTCGACGGGGCTCGAACCCGCGACCCCCGGCGTGACAGGCCGGTACTCTAACCAACTGAGCTACGACCGCAGCACTCGCCCGCCAGTCGCCCGGCGTGGTGGGGGTCTAGAAGCGGGCCGGGACGGCGTCAAGCGGGGATCGGGACGCCCGCGAGAGCGCCGGGCACGGACCGCCGGCCCCGGCACCCCGCCCGCGCGACGGCGACCAGTCCCCCTCACGGAACCGCCCGCCCCCCCGCGACGTTGCGTTGCGACGCGCGGCCTGACACCGGGTGGCGAGCCGCCCGGAAGGCCACCCGCACATGCTCGAACTCATCGCCGACCATCAGGCCGTCATCGCCCTGGGCCTGCTGCTCGCGCTCTTCGCTGCCTTCGCGTTCGAGGCCTACCCGCCCGAGGTCACGGCGGCGGGGATGGCGGCGCTGATGGTGGTGCTGGGCTTCGTGCCCGTGGACGAGGTGATGGACGTCTTCTCGAACCCGGCGCCGATCACCATCGGGGCGATGTTCGTGATCTCCGGCGCGCTGATCCGCACGGGCGTGCTCGACGCGGTCGCCAACGTGGTGATCTCGCGCGCGCGCACCCGGCCCGTCCTGGGGCTCGCGGTGTTCTTCCTCGTCGCCATCGTCGCGTCGGCCTTCGTCAACAACACGCCGATCGTGCTGGTGCTGATCCCGGTCGTGATCCGGCTTGCCGGTTCGCTCGGGCTGGCGCCGACGCGCCTGCTGATCCCGCTGAGCTACGCGGCGGTGATGGGCGGGACGCTCACGCTGATCGGGACGTCCACGAACATCCTCGTGGACGGGATCGCGCGGCAATCGGGGCTGCCGGCCTTCTCGATCTTCGACATCGCGCCCGTCGGCCTCGCCGTCACGGTGGTGGGCGGGCTGGCGCTCCTCGTGCTCGGCCCGATCCTGCTGCCGGACCGCGGCGCGTCGGGGGTGAGCGAGCGCGAGAGCGACTTCCTGTCGGAGGTCACGATCCTCTCGGCCTTCGAGGAGCTCGAGCTGCCGCTGGGCGAGACGGCGGCGTTCCAGCGGCCCGGCATCAAGGTCACGGGGATCCGGCGCGCCGGGGAGATCCAGCGCGCCGATCTCGACGCGACGGTGCCGCAGGTCGGCGACGCGATCATCGTGGTGGCGGCGACGTCCGAGCTGCTGACGCTCGCGGAGACGGAAGGGCTGCGCGTCGGGCTGCGCCGCGGGCTGCGGCTCGAGGAGGCCGAGGAGCCGCAGGTCGTCGAGGCGATCCTGACGCCCACCGCGGGCGGGGCGGGCACGCGGATCGCGGACCTGTCGCTGCACCGGGGCGACGGTGTGCGCGTGCTGGGCGCGCATCGCCACCGGCACGTCGCGGGCGCGGACCTGGGCGCCGTGCGGCTCAAGCCCGCCGACAAGCTGCTTCTGGAATGCACCGAGGCCGGGCTCGAGGCGCTCGCGAAGTCGGGCCTCGTCGTGTCGATCACCACGCCGGGCGGGCGCGCCTACCGCCGGCGGCAGGCGCCGGTCGCGGTGCTCGCGCTGATCGGGGTCGTGGCACTCGCCGCGCTCGAGGTCATGCCGATCGGGGTGCTCGCGCTGATCGCGGTGGCGGGCATCCTGATCCTGCGCTGCATCGACGGGGACGAGGCCTGGGGCTCGATCGACGGGGCGATCCTCGTGCTGATCTTCGCGATGCTGCTGATCGGCGCGGCGCTTCAGAACACCGGCGCGGTCGAGCTGGTGGTGGGCGCGCTCACGCCCTACCTTGCGGAGCTCCCGCCGATCCTCGTGCTGGCGACGGTCCATTTCACCGCCTCGGTCCTGACCGAGCTGGTGACGAACAACGCCGTCGCGGTGGTGCTGACACCGGTGGTGATCGCGCTCGGACAGCAGCTCGGGATCGACCCGGTGCCGCTGGTGGTGTCGGTGATGATCGGCGCGTCGGCCAGCTTCGCCACGCCGATCGGCTACCAGACGAACACGCTGGTCTACGGGGCGGGCAACTACCGATTCGTGGATTTCCTGAAGATCGGCGTTCCGATGAACCTGATCGTCGGGGCGACGGCGGTGCTGGCGATCTCGGTGGTGTTCCCGTTCTAGATCGAAGCGGGCGACCGGCGGCGCCGCCTCGTCCGAACGACTAGGGCGGCGTGGTGGGTGGTGAGGGGCTCGAACCCCCGACATCCTCGGTGTAAACGAGACGCTCTACCAGCTGAGCTAACCACCCGTGCCGCGGGCTATGGACCCCGGCGGCGGGCGGATCAAGCCGGGGCGCCGTCCGCCTCGGCGGGGGCGAGCACGGTCTCGACGCCCTCCCGGATGCGGAACGCGACCCCCTGCCCGGTCGGCAGCGACGGCAGCTCGGACAACGGGAGGCCGAGCGCGAGGCCGCGGAGCGCGAGCCCCGCGATGCCGTGCGTGACGAGGATCGTCGGCCCGACGAGCGAGGCCAGCAGGTCGGCCGCCCGGCGCGCGAGCGGCTCGATCCCCTCCCCCTCCGGCGCGGCGTCGTGGAACGAGAGCAGGTCCGGCTCGGGCGGGTAGCCAGTCCCGCGTGCGATCTCCGCCAGCGTACGGCCGCTCCAGGCACCCATCCCGATCTCGCGCAGGCGGGCATCGGGCTCGCCCGCCGTCCCGAAGGCCAGCGCCGCGGTCCGCACCGCGCGCCCCTGCGGGCTCGACAGGAGCCGGTGCGTGGCGGGGCCGATGCCCAGGCGGGCCATCATCGCGCCGAGCGCGCGGGCCTGAGCCTCGCCGCGCGGCGTCAGGGCCGAGTCGAGCGCCCCCTGCCAGCGCCCCGCGAGGTTCCATTCGGTCTCGCCGTGGCGAAGCACGATCAGGTCGGTGACGGATCGGGGAAGGATGGTGGGTGATGAGGGATTTGAACCCCCGACATCTTCGATGTGAACGAAGCGCTCTACCACTGAGCTAATCACCCCCGCATCGCCCGGTCCTTAGCCGTCGCGCGGACGGGCTTCAAGGGTGGCGGGCGGCTCCGCTTGCGGTCGCGCGCCGCGCCGTCGACGCTCGCTCCGTCCCAGCCCGGAGTGCCGCCATGATCCGCCCCGCCGCCGCCCTCGCCGCCCTAGCCGGCGCCGCCCATGCCGAGCCGCGCATCGCCGTGATGTCGGCGTTCGAGCCCGAATGGCTCGCGCTGCAGGAGGCGGTCGAGGGCGCCGAGACCGACGTCATCAACGGCAACCGCTTCGTCACCGGCACGCTCGAGGGGCAGCCCGTCGTGCTGTTCCTCTCGGGCATCAGCATGGTCAACGCGGCGATGACGACGCAGCTCGCGCTCGAGCGCTTCGACGTGGAGGCGATCGTGTTCTCGGGCATCGCGGGCGGGGTGGACCCCTCGCTCGACGTGGGCGACGTCGTGGTCGCGGCCCGCTGGGGGCAGTATCTCGACGTGGTCATGGCGCGCGAGACCGACGGCGCCTACGCGATCCCGCCCTGGATGTCGTCGCAGTTCGCCCCGACGGGCATGATGTTCACGCGCGACCAGACGGTGCAGTCGGCCCGCACGGGCGCGCCCGAGACGCGGTTCTGGTTCGAGGCCGACCCCGACCTCCTCGCCATGGCCGAGGCGGTCGCGGCGGAGGTGACGCTGCCCGACTGCGCGCCCGACGGCGCCTGCCTGAGCGCGCCGCCGCAGGTGGTCGTCGGCGGGTCGGGCGTGTCGGGCAGCGCGTTCGTGGACAACGCGGCGCTGCGGGACTGGGCCTTCGGGACGTTCGAGGCGCGCGTGCTCGACATGGAGAGCGCCGCGGTGGCGCAGGTCGCCTACGCCAACGAGGTGCCCTTCATCGCGTTCCGATCGCTCTCCGACCTCGCCGGCGGGGGCGAGGGCGCCAACGAGATGGGCACGTTCATGGCGCTCGCGGCGGGCAACTCGGCCACGGTGGTCCGCGCGTTCCTGGCGGCGATGGAATGAGCGGACGTCGAGGCGTCGCGAGGCGTTCCGCGGCCTCGATCGCCGGCCGCGGGACTGCAACGGCGAGCCGATGCACGGGGGTTCGCGGCGTGCTTCGCCTATTAACGGTTAATACAACGTTTCGTTGTCTCGGCGAATTGGAAGCTTTAATGGATCGCTAAGGATTGGGCATACGGGTCGCGATCCTGAACAGTTTGTGCCCGAAGAGTAGGTTTAGTCATGAAGATCCTCGCCCTCGCGACGATGGCGCTCGTCGTCACCGCCCCCATCGCCTCCGCCGCCACGATCACCAAGACGAGCTCCTATCTCGCGGGCGCCAACGGCAGCCCCAACGGCGAGCCCTGCGCCGACTTCGTCGCGGGCAGCGGCGCCTTCGGCAATTGCAACGAGATCGTGCAGGGCAACGGCAACGCGACCGGCGTCTTCTCCCTGACGATCGACGGTCTGGTCGCGAACCCCATCACCGACGGGACCATCCGGATCCAGTCGAGCAATGCCGACCTCGGCAACAACGCCGTCAATCGGACGACGGGGCTGGCGCTCGAGCACTTCGCCCTCGAGATCGACGACATCGAGTACGGGGTGCTCTATTCCCCCAACGTCCCGGTGAGCGATCCCGGCCTGGCCGCCGCGGTGCTCGCCTCGCCGATCACCACCGGCAGCAATCAGGTCCTTGACCTGACCTTCACGATCGAGCGTTCGATCCTTTCGCGCCTCGTGGCGGACGGGACGATGACCGCGTTCTTCGACTTCTCCCGGAGCTTTCCGTCCACGGCTCCCGGCTCGAACGTCGACAACGTGAACTCGTTCCGCAACGCGCGCTTTACCGTCACCTACGATGTGGCGGACGTCGCCCCCGTCCCGGTCCCGGCCGCGGGATTCCTGCTGCTCGCCGGCCTCGGCGGCTTCGCGGCGCTCCGCCGCCGCAAGGGCTGAGCACTCCGTCGATCCGATGCTTTACCGAACGCAGAGGCCCCGGACGCATCGCGTCCGGGGCCTTCTTGTGCTCCATCGGATGCTGGCCGCACCGTCGAGGCTCGCCGAACGTCCCTATCGGCCGTCCGCGATTGACCGCTCCGCCCCCGTCAGCTCTACGACCCCACCGCATGGCGCGCCGCCGAACCCAAGCGGGTCCGCTTCCCGGCCCGCTCTTGATTACCGACCCCGTCAGTGCGCGGTCGCGCCCGCGTTCAGAAGCATCGCGGCGCGAGCGGCCTGCGCGGCGGCCTCCTCGGCGGCCTCGTCCCACTCGATGGGCTCGGGGGTCCCGGTGAGCGCGATCTTCAGCACCTCCGAGACGTGGCTCACCGGCACGATCTCGAGGCCGTCCTTCACGCTGTCCGGCAGCTCGGCCAGATCCTTCACGTTCTCCTCGGGGATCAGCACGGTGCGGATGCCTCCACGGAGCGCCGCAAGCAGCTTCTCCTTGAGCCCGCCGATCGGCATCGCGTTGCCGCGCAGCGAGACCTCGCCCGTCATCGCCACGTCGCGGCGCACCGGGATCTGCGTGAGCGCGGAGACGATGGAGGTGACCATCGCGAGGCCCGCCGACGGCCCGTCCTTGGGCGTCGCGCCGTCGGGGACGTGGACGTGGATGTCCATCGTGTCGAAGCGCGGCGGCTTGACCCCGATCTCGGGCGCGATCGAGCGCACGTAGCTCGACGCCGCGTCGATCGACTCCTTCATCACGTCGCCGAGCTTGCCCGTCGTCTTCATCCGGCCCTTGCCCGGCAGGCGCAGCGCCTCGATCTGCAGCAGGTCGCCGCCGACGCTGGTATAGGCGAGCCCCGTCACAACACCGATCTGGTCGCGTTCCTCGACCAGCCCGAAGCGATGCTTCTTGACGCCGAGGAAATCGTCGAGGTTCTCGAGCGTGACGTGGATCGCGGTCTCCTTCTTGCCGACGATCCGGGTGACGGCCTTGCGCGCGATCTTGGCGAGTTCGCGCTCCATGTTCCGCACGCCGGCCTCGCGGGTGTAGGTGCGGACGATCTCGTGCAGCACGGCGTCGTCGATCGTCAGCTCGCCGTCGCGCAGGCCGTGGTTCTTGAACTGCTTGCCGAGCAGATGGTGGCGCGCGATCTCAACCTTCTCATCCTCGGTGTAGCCCGAGAGCGGAATGATCTCCATGCGGTCGAGCAGCGGCGAAGGCATGTTGTAGGAGTTCGCCGTCGTCAGGAACATGACGTTCGACAGGTCGTACTCGACCTCCAGATAGTGGTCGACGAAGGTGGCGTTCTGCTCGGGATCGAGCACCTCGAGCATCGCGCTCGCCGGATCGCCGCGGAAATCCTGCCCCATCTTGTCGATCTCGTCGAGCAGGATCAGGGGGTTGGTCGTCTTGGCCTTCTTGAGCGCCTGGATGATCTTGCCGGGCATCGAGCCGATATAGGTCCGGCGGTGGCCGCGGATCTCGGACTCGTCGCGCACGCCGCCGAGCGAGATGCGGATGAACTCGCGCCCCGTGGCCTTCGCGACCGATTTGCCCAGCGAGGTCTTGCCCACGCCCGGCGGCCCGACGAGGCAGAGGATCGGTCCCTTGAGCTTGGCCGAGCGCGCCTGCACGGCGAGGTACTCGACGATCCGCTCCTTGACCTTCTCGAGCCCGTGGTGGTCGCGGTCGAGCACGGCCTGCGCGCGCCCGATGTCCTTCTTCACGCGGGACTTCTCGCCCCACGGGATCGACAGCATCCAGTCGAGGTAGTTGCGGATCACGGTCGCCTCCGCGGACATCGGCGACATGTTCCTGAGCTTCTTGAGCTCGGCCTCCGCCTTCTCGCGGGCCTCCTTCGAGAGCTTCTTGGCCTCGATGCGCGCCTCGAGCTCGGACGCCTCGTTCTGGCCGTCCTCGCCGTCGCCGAGCTCCTTCTGGATCGCCTTCATCTGCTCGTTGAGGTAGTACTCGCGCTGCGTGCGCTCCATCTGGCTCTTCACGCGGCTCTTGATGCGCTTCTCGACCTGGAGGACGGACATTTCGCCCTGCATCAGGCCGTAGACCTTCTCGAGCCGCTCGGAGATCGTCAGCAACTCCAGGAGCTCCTGCTTGCGGGCGACCTCGATGCCCAGATGGCCCGCCACGAGGTCCACGAGCTTGCCCGCGTCCTGCGCCTCGGAGACCGCGCCGAGCGCCTCCTCGGGGATGTTCTTCTTGACCTTCGAGTAGCGCTCGAACTCCTCGGACACCGAGCGCATCAGCGCGTCGATGGTCTCGTCGTCGCCGCGCGTCTCCTCGAGCGCGGTGGCCTCGGCCTCGAAGTAGGAGCCGTTCTCGAGGAACCTCTCGACGGTCACGCGCGCGCGCCCCTCCACCAGCACCTTCACGGTGCCGTCGGGGAGCTTCAAGAGCTGCAGCACGTTGGCCAGCACGCCGACGCGGTAGATGCCGTCGGCCGCGGGCTCGTCCACGGTGGGGTCGATCTGGCTCGACAGGAGGATCTGGCGGTCGTCCTGCATCACCGCCTCGAGCGCGCGGACCGACTTCTCGCGGCCCACGAAGAGCGGCACGACCATGTGCGGGAACACCACGATGTCGCGCAGCGGGAGGACGGGGTGGGTGGAGGTGGCCATGGCTGTCCTTTCGCGAAGGTCCCCTGCCCCGATCGCGGCGGCGTCGCGGACCTTCCGTTGTCGAGCGACACAGGTGGGGGGTGCGGCGGACGAGGTCAATGCGACGCCGACGTTCATCGAACGTTCCTGACCCCGCGGGACATCGGCGATCTTGCGGTATCGCCCTGCAGGCCACCCTTTCGGAACGCCTCGGGGCGATGATCGCGGCGACCCCGCCCTTCCGGGGGGGCCACGCCATACGGAGCACCGCCGTGACCGCTCAGCCCGTCGCCAGCGCCTTCGATCTCGACCGCGCCGCCGCCGATGCCGGCAAGGCGCACGGCTCGGACGCCGTCCTCCTCGCGCACGCCTCCCGCTCGTCCGGCCGGTCGGTGCTCGACGTCTCGCTCGAGGCGCGCCGCCTCTCGCGCGGCGAGGGGCGGCTCACGGTCGCCGATTACGTCCGCCACGGCCTGCACCATGCCGACCGGTTCGACGAGGCGGCGCGGGCGGCCTTCCTGAGCGACGCGCTGCACTGGCCCGCCGCGCATGCCTGCAACGACGCCAAGTGGCTCGGCGCCGCCGAGGACAAGACGCTGGCCGCGATGATCCTCTCGTCGGGCGGCGTTCCCGTGCCGCGCGACGTCGCCGTGTTCGACACCTCCGCGCGCCGATTTCCGACCCTGCGCACGGTCTCCGACGCGATCGGCCTGCGCGACGCCGTCCTCGCCGCGCATGCCGGTCCGGGCGCATTCCTCAAGCCGCTCGACGGCATGATCAGCGCTGGTGCGTTCGCCGTCGAGGAGGCCGACCGGGAAGGCGTCCGCCCGTCCAACGCCGCGCGCATGCCGTGGGAGGCGTTCGCCCGTGACCATCTCCGCGGCCGGTCGTACCTGGTGCAGGAGTCCCTGCATCCCGACCCGGCGCTGGCCCCCTGGACGCGGTCCGTCGCCACGGTCCGGACCACGACCGTCGCTACCGGCGCGGGCTTCGCCTCGCCCCACGCGCTCCTGAAGCTGCCGCAGGGCGCGAACGTCGCCGACAACTTCTGGCGTCCGGGCAACCTCGCCTGCGGGCTGGACGTCGCGACCGGACGGATCGCGCGCATCGGCCCGATGGAGGTCGAGGGGCTCGCCGACCACCCGGAGGTGCCGGATCGACGAGTCTCGCGCTGCCGGGCTGGGAGGCGCTGCGCGACCGCGTCGCCCGGGTCGCGGCGCCGTTCGCGCCGCTGGCCTACCATTCGACCGAACATCACGCGGAGGCGCGAGGGGCCGGTGGTGGTGGCGGTAAATCACGGAGGCTCGTTCGAGCCGATCCAGGCGGGATGCGGCCACGACTTCCTCGACCCGAAGCAGCGCGCGCCGTTCGAGGCGAAGGGCGCGCTCTCCCGGCCCCGTGCCCGGAGCGCGCTCGGCTTCCTTCGCCGCCGCTAGACCGGCTCCATGTCCCCCTCAGCGCGCGCGCCGTGGAAGCCCCGCTCCCACGCGGCGAAAGTCCCCGCCGCGATGGCCACGCGCATACCGGCCATCAGATCCTGGTAGTAATGCAGGTTGTGCCAGGTCATCAGCATCGACCCGATGATCTCCCTGGAGCGCGAGACGTGGTGCAGGTAGGCGCGCGAATAGGAGCGGCAGGCCGGGCAGCCGCAGGCTTCGTCGAGCGGGCGCGGGTCGTCCGCGTGGCGGGCGTTGCGGATGTTGACCGTGCCGCGCCGCGTGAACGCCTGCCCCGTGCGCCCCGAGCGCGAGGGCAGGACGCAATCCATCATGTCGATCCCGCGCGCCACCGCGCCCACGATGTCGTCGGGCTTGCCCACCCCCATCAGGTAGCGCGGTCGGTCCTCCGGCAGCGTGCCGACCGCGTGGTCGAGGCAGCCGAACATCGCGTCCTGCCCCTCCCCCACCGCGAGGCCGCCGACCGCGTAGCCGTCGAAGCCGATGGCCCGCAGCGCCTCGGCGCTCTCGTCGCGCAGGTCCGGCTCGAGCCCGCCCTGCTGGATGCCGAAGAGCATGTGGCCCGGGCGGTCGCCGAACGCGTCGCGCGAGCGCGCGGCCCAGAGCATCGAGAGCCGCATCGAAGCCGCGATCCGCTCGCGGTCGGCGGGCAGCGCGGGGCATTCGTCGAAGGCCATGACGACGTCGGAGCCGAGGAGCGCCTGGATCTCCATGCTGCGCTCGGGCGTGATCCGGTGGGTCGATCCGTCGATATGCGACTTGAACGTCACCCCATCCGCGTCGAGCTTGCGCAGAGCGCCGAGCGACATGACCTGGAACCCGCCGCTGTCGGTCAGGATCGGGCCGTCCCAGCCCATGAACGCGTGCAGACCGCCGAGGCGAGCCACCCGCTCCGCCGTAGGCCGCAGCATCAGGTGGTAGGTGTTCCCGAGCAGCACGTCCGCGCCGGTCTCGCGCACCGACTCGGGCAGCATCGCCTTGACGGTCCCCGCGGTGCCCACGGGCATGAAGGCGGGCGTGCGGATGTCGCCGCGGGCCGTGCGCAGCACGCCCGTCCGCGCGGCCCGGTCGGTCGCGTGCAGGGTGAAGGGCTCGGTCGGCATCGGAAGGCGGTCCTCGCGGCGGCGGCGCGATGCCTACCAGCCGGGCGTCGTGGCCGCCACCGGCGAAGCGATCGGGGACCACGTCAAAGGCTGTTGCACGCGTGCCGGCCCCGGCAGTCGATCGCTATAAAACCGGAAAGCGAGCCTTGCCGCCGGGTCGCATGGATGCACGTCACCGCCCATCGGGGTGACCCTTACGAAACCTCCCTCGGCCTCGCTGTCGGGGCGCAAACGATCGGAGTTCCGAATGAACCGCAACGTCCTCGCCATCCTGCCCGCCCTCCTGGCCGGCCCCGCCCTCGCGGGCAACGTCGACGCCGTCATCGTCGAGACCGCGCCCGTCGTGGCCGCGCCGGCGCCGGCACCCGTCTACAGCTGAACCGGCGGCTACGTCGGCGCGCAGGTCGGCTTGGCCGACGTCAGCCCCGACGGCACCGCGGACCTCGACGACGACGACGATGACGACGACAGCGACGACCTCGCCATCGGCAGCACGCTCGACGGCGACGGCGCCTTCTACGGCCTGCGCGCCGGCTACGACCGCCAGTTCGGCCCCGGCCTCGTGGGCGGCCTGTTGCAGTACGACCGCTTCGACGTCGAGCTCGGCGAGAGCGGCATCGAGGCCGACAGCGTCTTCCGCGCCGGCCTGCGCGGCGGCCTCACCGCGGGGCGCAACCTGTTCTACGTCACCGGCGGCTACGCGACGGTCGACACCGATGACATCGGATCCTCGGACGGCTATTTCGCGGGCGCGGGCTACGAGGCCTTCGTGACGCCGAACGTCTCGCTCGGCCTCGAGGCGCTGTACCACGACTTCGACTCGTTCGACGACCTCGACGACGACATCGACGCGGACGCGACCACGGTGGGCGTGAACCTCAACTTCCGCTTCTGAGGCGACACGTCGCTTCGCCGGAAGGGGCGCGTCGCGGCCGCGGCGCGCCCCTTCGCACGTCCGGCCCTTTACCCGGTGGACGGCAATCCTTATCCTTTCCGTCGGACTGAGGGAGACCGTCATGAGCGTCGAGCCGACCGAACGCCTCGAGGGCGCGCCGCTGATCGCGCCGTCGACGACCGAGCATCCGCTCCACGACCCGGTGGTGGAGGCGTGCCGGACGGTGTTCGACCCCGAGATCCCGGTCAACATCCACGACCTCGGCCTGATCTACACGATCGCCATCGACGACGCGAACGCGGTGCGCGTGGTCATGTCGCTGACCGCGCCCGGCTGCCCGGTGGCGGGCGAGATGCCTGGCTGGGTGGCGGACGCGGTCTCGGCCGTGCCGGGGGTGGGGCTCGTGGACGTGGACCTCGTGTTTGAGCCGCCCTGGGGCATGGAGATGATGTCCGACGAGGCGCGCCTCGAACTCGGCTTCATGTAGGCTCTCGCGGCCCCTCCACCGTCACGCAGCGTTCACGCGCCCGTGATCGCGGCGTCATGCAACCGTCGCATCCCTCGCGCGGTATCAACCGGAGGGACCCTGCCTTGACGCAACGATCGATCCTGCTCACCACCATCGCCGCGACGCTCGCGGGCCCCGCCTTCGCGCAGGCAACCGACGCGCTCACGGGCTACGGCCCGCGCCCGGCCTACCTGATCGGCCAGATGGAGGAGGGCGAGCTGAAGACGAAGCTCGAGTCCTGCATCGGCCAGGAGATCGCGCGCAGCGACTTCTCCATCGGCCATCGCGGCGCGCCGCTCATGTTCCCCGAGCACACCGTCGAGTCGAACGTGGCCGCCGCCGGCATGGGCGCGGGCATCCTCGAATGCGACGTGACCTTCACGAAGGATCACGAGCTCGTCTGCCGGCACGCGCAGGACGACCTCGCCACCACGACGAACATCCTCGTGAGCGACCTCGCGGGGACCTGCATCGAGCCGTTCACGCCCGCCGCCGACGGCACCGACGCCGCCGCCACGTGCCGGACCTCGGAGATCACGCTGGCCGAGTTCCGCACGCTCGAGCCCAAGATGGACAGCTTCGACGCCTCGGCCACCACCCCCGAGGAGGCGCAGGGCGGCGTCGCGGCGTTCCGCACCACCTCGTTCGCGGGCGACACGACGCTCCTGACGCATGCCGAGTCGATCGAGCTCTTCCGCTCGCTCGGCGCCAAGTTCACCCCCGAGCTGAAGTCCGCCGCGGTCGAGATGCCGCACGAGGGCTTCAGCCAGGAGGACTACGCGCAGAAGCTCGTCGACGAGTTCAAGGAGGCCGGCGTGCCGCCGTCGGACGTCTGGCTCCAGTCCTTCGACCTGTCCGACATCCTCTACTGGATCGAGGCGGAGCCGGAGTTCGGCGCGCAGGCCGTCTACCTCGACGATCGCTACGAGGCGGAGGACGAGGACGAGGGCCTCATCGACCCGATGGACGCCGCGACCTTCAGGCCGACGATGCAGGAGCTGCACGACATGGGCGTGCGCTACCTCGCGCCGCCGCTGTGGATGCTCGTGACCGCCGCGGACGGCGAGATCGTCCCCTCGGTCTACGCCGAGGAGGCGAAGGCCGCCGGGCTGAACCTGATCGCCTGGTCGCTCGAGCGCTCCGGCCCGCTCGCCACGGGCGGCGGCTGGTACTACCAGTCCATCGCCGAGGTGACCGACAGCGACGGCGACATGTTCGAGCTGGTCGACGCGCTGGCGCAGGACGTGGGCGTGGAGGGCATCTTTTCCGACTGGCCGGCCACCACGACCTTCTACGCCAACTGCATGGGCCTCTGATCTCCTAGGCGGCGCGGGCCACCCCGCGCCGCCACGCCGCCGCCCCGGCCGGACGCGCGGCGCGGCGCGGCCTTGAGCGTCGCGGCCTGCGCCACTAGATGTGGCTGCGAGGAGGCCCGCCCATGTTCGCCATCCCCGGTCAGTCGCCCGTCACCGTCACGCCCGCCGCCGCCGCGCAGATCGCTCGACTGATGGCGTCGCGCGACGCCGCGGGGCTCAAGATCGGGGTCAAGAAGGGCGGATGCGCGGGGATGGAGTACACGATGGACTACGTCGCCGCGGCCGAGCCGCACGACGAGGTCGTGACGGTCGAGGGCGGCGCCGCGGTGATCATCGCGCCGATGGCGCAGATGTTCCTGTTCGGGACCGAGATCGACTACGAGACCTCGCTGCTCGAGAGCGGCTTCAAGTTCCGCAACCCCAACGTGACCGAGGCCTGCGGCTGCGGCGAGTCGATCAAGTTCGACGAGAAGCTGGGCACCGGCGGCTGACGTGCTACTCCCGTCCGCGATGCACGGAGGGGGACGCGTGATGCCGACGAAGATCGCCGCCGGGAACTGGAAGATGAACGGGCTCGCGGGCGACGCGGGCGAGGCGCGCGCGATCGGTGCGGCGGACGCGACCTGCGCGGTCGTGCTGTTCCCGCCCGTCACGCTCCTCGCGCGTCTCGCGGATGCGGGTCTGGCGCTCGGCGGACAGCATTGCCACGCCGCCGCCTCGGGCGCGCATACCGGCGACGTGTCGGCGGCGATGCTCGCGGATGCGGGCGCGACCTGGTGCCTCGCGGGCCATTCGGAGCGGCGTGCGGATCATGGCGAGACCGATGCCGACGTGGCCGCGCAGGTCGCCGCCGCGCGCGCGGCCGGTCTCTCGGTGATCGTCTGCATCGGCGAGACGCTGGCTCAGCGCGAGGCGGGCGAGACGCTGGCCGTGCTGGCCGCGCAGCTCGACGGATCGTTGCCGGACGGACCGGCGCCCGGCATCGCGGTCGCCTACGAGCCGGTCTGGGCGATCGGGACCGGCCGGGTCGCCACGCCCGAGCAGGTGGCGGAGGTCCACGACGCGCTGCGCGAGCGGCTCGGGCCGGAGACGTCGCTGCTCTACGGTGGCTCGGTCAAGGGCGACAACGCCGCCGCGCTCTTCGCGCTCGACAACGTCGACGGCGCGCTCGTGGGCGGCGCGAGCCTGCGGGCGGCGGACTTCCTGCCGATCGTCGCGGCGCTCGACGGGGCCGCGCGCTGAAGCGGAGCGGCGCGCGATGGAGCGGCTGACGCAGTCGCCGACCGACCCGGGCTTCGTGCAGGACCCCTACCCGTTCTACGACCGGCTCCGCGCGGCCGGGCCGCTCGCCTTCTGGACCGACTACGCGATGCCGATGGCGGCCTCGCACGCGGTCGTCGGCGCGCTGCTGCGCGACCGGCGGTTCGGGCGCGAGGATCCCTGCCCGCCAGCGCGCCCGCCGCATCAGGCCGCGTTTTGGGCGGTCGAGGACCATTCGATGCTGGAGCTCGAGCCGCCGCGCCATACCCGGCTGCGCGGGGCGGTGCTGCGCGCCTTCACCTCGCGCCGGATCGCCGCGATGGGGCCCGCGATCGAGGCCTTGGCCCACGGCCTGATCGACGCCTTCCCCGCCGGCCCGTTCGACCTGCTCGACGCGTTTGGGCGCCCCCTACCCGTCCGCGTGATCGCGCGCCTGCTCGGGCTGCCGGAGACGGACGCGCCCCGGCTGCTGGCCTGGTCGAACGCGATGGTGGGCATGTATCAGGCGTCCCGCCACCACGAGGCGGAGGTCGCGGCGGCCGAGGCGGCGGCGGCGTTCTCTCGCTACGTGACCGAGGCGCTGGACGGCCCGGCGGCGGGGCTTCTGGACGATCTCGGACGGCTCGAGGCGGAGGGCCGACTGTCGCGGCCCGAGGTCGTGGCGACCGCGATCCTGCTTCTGAACGCGGGCCACGAGGCGACGGTGCACACGATCGGCAACGGGGTCGCGGGGCTGCTCGACGCGGGGCTCTGGGGCCGTGCGGTCGACGCCGCGCTGGTCGAGGAGGTGCTGCGCCACGACCCGCCGCTGCACCTCTTCGTCCGCTACGCGCAGGAGGACGCGACGGCGTTCGGCCACCGCTTCGCGCGCGGGGACCGGGTCGGCCTGCTGCTGGCGGCGGCAAATCGCGACCCCGCGGCCCATGCCGACCCGGCCCGCTTCGATCCCGGGCGGTTCCCGGAGGCCGGGGCCCATGCGAGCTTCGGCGCCGGCATCCATTTCTGCCTCGGCGCGCCGCTCGCGAGGATGGAACTCGAGATCGGCCTGCGCGTGCTGGCGGAGCGCTGCCCGGACCTCGCCCGCGCAGGGCCCGCGCCCTTCGCCGACATCTACCACTTCCACGGCCGCGCCGCCCTGCCGGTCACGGCGGGTCGCACGTGGCGGTCGACGTAGCGAGCACCGCCAGAGCCCGGCGTCGCCCCGTAGGACCGGCGTAGACCGCGCGACCTACTCCGCCGCGACCCGCCGCGCCGCCAGCAGCGGCTTGAGGTAGCGCCCCGTATGGCTCGCCCCGACCTCCGCGATGGCCTCGGGCGTGCCGACCGCGACGAGCTCGCCGCCGCCGTCGCCGCCCTCCGGCCCGATGTCGATCACCCAGTCGGCGGTCTTCACCACGTCGAGGTTGTGCTCGATCACCACGACCGAGTTGCCCTGGTCCACCAGCTCGTGCAGCACCTCGAGGAGCTTGCGGACGTCCTCGAAATGCAGCCCCGTCGTCGGCTCGTCGAGGATGTAGAGCGTGCGCCCCGTCGAACGCTTCGACAGCTCCTTCGAGAGCTTCACCCGCTGCGCCTCGCCGCCCGAGAGCGTCGTCGCCTGCTGGCCTACGCGGACGTAGCCGAGGCCCACCCGCATCAGCGCGTCCATCTTCTCGCGGATCGACGGGCACCGCCTGGAAGAAGCCCTGCGCGTCCTCCACCGTCATGTCGAGCACGTCGGCGATGGACTTGCCCTTGAACAGGATCTCGAGCGTCTCGCGGTTGTAGCGCTTGCCGCGGCAGGTCTCGCATTCGACGTAGACGTCGGGCAGGAAGTGCATCTCGATCTTGATCACCCCGTCGCCCTGGCACGCCTCGCAGCGCCCGCCCTTGACGTTGAAGCTGAACCGCCCGGCCTTGTAGCCGCGCGCCTTCGCCTCGGGCAGCCCGGCGAACCAGTCGCGGATCGGGGTGAACGCACCCACGTAGGTCGCGGGGTTCGACCGGGGCGTGCGCCCGATCGGACGCTGGTCGATGTCGATGACCTTGTCGAGATGCTCGAGCCCGCGCACCGTCTCGCAGGGCGCGGGAGTCTGGCGCGCGCCGTTGAGCTTCATCGAGGCGGTCTTGAACAGCGTCTCGATCGTCAGCGTCGACTTGCCCCCGCCCGACACGCCGGTCACCGCGACGAAGCAGCCGAGCGGATACTCCGCCGTCAGGCCCTTGAGGTTGTTGCCGGTCGCCTTGACCACCGACACCTTCTTGCGGTTGCCCTTGCGCCGCGTCGCGGGCACCGGGATCGCGCGGCGCCCGGAGAGGTAGTCGCCCGTCACCGAGGCCGGGTCCGCCTCCAGCTCGCCCGGCGTCCCGTGCGCCACGACCCGGCCGCCATGCACGCCCGCGCCCGGCCCGATGTCGAACACGTAGTCGGCCTCGCGGATCGCCTCCTCGTCGTGCTCGACCACGATCACCGTGTTGCCCTGGTCGCGCAGGTTCTTGAGCGTCTCGAGCAGACGGCCGTTGTCGCGCTGGTGCAGGCCGATGGAGGGCTCGTCGAGGACGTAGAGCACGCCGGTCAGCCCCGAGCCGATCTGGCTCGCGAGGCGGATGCGCTGGCTCTCCCCGCCCGAGAGCGTGCCCGCGTTCCGGCTCAGCGTGAGGTATTGCAGCCCGACGTTGTTGAGGAACCCGAGCCGTTCGCGGATCTCCTTGAGGATCGCGCGGGCGATCTCGTTCTGCTGCTTCGACAGCTGGCCCGGCACCCGGTCGCACCAGTCCGCGGCCTCGCGGATCGACATCTGCACGACCTCGCCCGCGTGCAGCCGCTCCCCGGCCGGCCCGCCCGCGGGGCCGATCTTGACCGCGAGCGCCTCGGGCCGCAGCCGGAACCCGCCGCAGGCGCCGCAGGGGCGGTTGTTCTGGTAGCGCTCGAACTCCTCGCGGACCCAGGCCGAGTCGGTCTCGCGGTAGCGCCGCTGCATGTTGGGGATCACCCCCTCGAAGGCGCGGCTGACCTCGTAGACGCGTCCGCCCTCGTCGTAGCGGAACTTGATCTTGGCCTTGCCGGAGCCGTGCAGGAACACCTGCCGGATCTCCTCGGGAAGCTCCTTCCACGCGAGCTTCGCGTCGAAGCCGTAATGCGCGGCAATCGACTGGATCGTCTGCGTGAAGTAGGGGGACTTCGACTTCGACCACGACGCGATCGCGCCCTTGGGCAGGCTCAGCGTCACGTCGGGCACCACCAGCCGTTCGTCGAAGAACAGCTCCGCCCCGAGCCCGTCGCATTCCGGGCAGGCCCCGAACGGCGCGTTGAACGAGAACAGGCGCGGCTCGATCTCGGGGATGGTGAAGCCGCTGACCGGACAAGCGAACTTCTCGGAGAACGTCGTGCGCTCGCCCGGCGCCTCGCCCTCCTTGGTGGCGATCTCGAGTACCGCGATCCCGTCGGCGAGATCGAGCGCGGTGCGGAACGAATCCGCCAGCCGGGTCTCCAGCCCCTCGCGCACGACGATCCGGTCGACCACCACGTCGATGTCGTGGCGCAGCTTCTTGTCGAGCTCGGGCGGCGCGTCGAGGTCGTGGAACGCGCCGTCGACCTTCACCCGCTGGAACCCCTGCTTGCGCAGGTCGAGCATCTCGCGCCGGTACTCGCCCTTTCGGTCGCGCACGATGGGCGCGAGCAGGTAGCCCCGCGTCCCCTCGGGCATCGCCATCACCCGGTCGACCATGTCCTGCACCTGCTGCGCGGTGATCGGCTGGCCGGTCGCGGGCGAGTAGGGCGTGCCCGCACGGGCGAACAGCAGCCGCATGTAGTCGTAGATCTCGGTCACGGTGCCGACGGTCGAGCGCGGGTTCTTCGACGTCGTCTTCTGCTCGATGGAGATCGCGGGCGAGAGGCCGGAGATGTGGTCCACGTCCGGCTTCTGCATCATGTCGAGGAACTGGCGCGCGTAGGCCGACAGCGATTCGACGTAGCGGCGCTGCCCCTCCGCGTAGATCGTGTCGAAGGCGAGCGAGGACTTGCCCGATCCCGACAGCCCGGTGACGACGACGAGCCGGTCGCGCGGGATGTCGACGTCGATGCCCTTGAGGTTGTGCTCGCGCGCGCCGCGCACCTCGATGAACTTCTGATCGGGCATGTCGGCGTCTCCAGCGGCGCGTCACGAGATAAGGGACGGGCGCCCGGGGGCAAGGCCGCCACGGTGAACGATAGGGGAACATCCGGCCGCCGTCGACGGGGTGGCGACATGCTTCAATGCCCGGGCCGTGGGGGGGCGGACCCTCTGATCGCCTGTTCGTTTTCCGGTTGCACCCTCGTTCATCTCTTGTTAGGGAAGCCTAACGCCCCCGTCCGGGGTCGTGGCACGTTCCATTGACCAGTGAGGTCCATCATGATGAACAAGACTGTCTTCGCCGCCTTCGCCGCGGTTTCCTGCCTAGGCACCGGTGCCTTCGCGGCCACGCTTTCGCCGAGCGGTCTAACGGCGGATTGTGCGCTGGGTTCAGTGACGACGATCACCTTGGTTCCGACGACCGACAGGATCTCGACAGCATCGAGTTCGACTTCGACGGATCTCGGCTCGTTGTCGGTGATGGTGATTTCTTCTCGCTTGGCAAAGGCGGTACGCTGACCGCCTCGTTCGATACGCGTTCTCCGGTGCTGCGGTGGTTATCGAGGTTACGTTTGGTAGGAGCGCGCTCGAAGGAGAGGCCGATGTGTTCGGGTCGACGTGGGCGGTGTCGGTTCTGCGCTTCTTGGTTCGGTGTCTAATAACGACGACGTTGGGGGCAGCTCGACGCTTTCTTTAGCCGGTTCGGCTTCGACACGTTGCGGTTCGTCGACACGTCATCCTCTGCATCGGGTGACGGCTTCGACCTCGACTCGCTTGGCGTGGTCGCTCGCGACCAGGGTGGCAACGTCCCCGTCGTTCCGCTGCCGGCCGCGGGTTTCCTGCTGCTGGGTGGCCTTGGCGCGCTCGGCGCGATGCGTGCCCGCCGCAAGGCCGCCTGAACCGGACCCGGCCCCCGTTCGCGGGGGCCATGCCGGACACGACCTCGAGCCGCGCGCCCCGATCCGGGCGCGCGGCTCCTTCGTTTCGGGCTCAGAGGCCGAGGCGGTGGAGCTTGCCGCCGATCCGGCGGTAGAGCGCCGGCGGGAGCACGTCCTGCACGAACTGACGCCGGGCGATGAGACGGTCGGCCTTGTCGGCGGAACCGGGGCGCGGCTTGAACAGCGTGGTATGCGCCTTGCGCGTGTCGTCCCAGGTCGCCGTGTAGTAGTAGAGCGCGATCGAATGGCGCGGCACGCCCTCGGGATGGTTCACCGTCTCCGGGTTGCCGTGGAACGTGTCGGAGGCGGTCGAGAAGCAGACCATCCGGTTGAAGATCGGCACGAAGGACGCGACCTTGCCGGTCATCGCCTTGTCCCAGATCTCGAACGAGCCGCCCCATTCCTCGCGCCAGTCGTCGTTGAGGTAGATCAGCACGTTGAGCCGCCGTTCGACCTTCATCTGCGCATGGAGGTTGAAGTCCGCGTGGATGTCGAGATGGCCGCCGTTCGCGACCTGATGGATGCCCGCGCCCGAGAAGTAGGGATCGGAGATCAGCGCCGGGATGCCCGTCATCTCCTGCAGGAAGGCGATGAAGGCGGGCGCGTTGAGCGCGTGGAACAGCGCCTTGGTGTAGGCCGGCAACCGCTCGGGGTTATACGAGGTCTTGAGCCGCTCCTGCGCGCGGTCGAAGGACATCTGCGCCTCGGGCAGCGTCGCGATCTCCCCCTTCACCCGCCGCAGCACGGCCTCCGGGAGGAAGTCGTCGATGCACGCGTGGTGGTAGGGCTCGGCGGACTGGTATCGTTCGGCATGCGTCGTCCCGAGCGCCCGCGCGGACGCGACGTCGGCGGTCAGATCGGTCGGATCGAGTTCGTATGCGGCCATCGGGCACCTCCTGGTATGATCGCCACCGATAGGCGACCGGGGATGCCCCTTCAATTCCCAAGCGACAGACGGCCAGTTGCCCGGAGATCGGGGCGGGGCGGGCACTCGCGCCCCGCCCCGCCCCCCTCTTCGACCTCGCGTCAGGCCGTGCGGCGCGCGCGGTGCAGCGCGCCAAGCCCGCCGATGCCGGCGAGCAGCAGCAGCGCCGACGCCGGCAGCGGCACCGGCGCGACATCCGCCTCCTCGCCGTTGAACGATACCGCGAAGCTGCGGAACGCGTTGCTTCCGAACGTGCTGACGAAGCTCGCCTGCACGGGCCCGGCATTGCCCTCGCCCGGCAGCGCGAAGCTGTAGAGGTTCGCCTCGCCCCCGACGGTGAGCAGGGCCAGCCCGAGGTTGTCGTCGCTCGCCGGCGACAGGATGTCGAACCCGCCGAGCGTCCCGAAGTCCAGCGCGACGTCGTCGACGATCAGTTGCCCGATCGTGCGAAGCTCGCCCGAGTTGTTCCCGAGCGTCGCGAGCACGTCGAGCCCGCCGTCGAGCACGTACTGGACCTGCGTCGCCCCGTTCACCTGATCGCGGGCGACCGCGTTCGTGTAGGCGTTCGCGAACACGTTCGGGTCCACGCCGAAGTTCGCGTCCGCATCGCGCGCGGGCCGGGCCTCGGTCGCTTCGTCCTCGGACACGGCGCCGACGTAGAACAGGTCGGTCGCGCGGATGATGCGCTCGTCACGCGTCCCGCCTATCCCGTTGGACGAATCGCCCGGGAAGAAGACGAGATTCTCGTCGTTCAGCGACACGATCCGAGCCGCGTCGAGCGCGTTGTTGAAGTCGAAACCGATCGACTTCGACGTCGTCTGGACGGGCTTCGTGTTGCTCGCCCGCTCGGTCAGAACCCCGGTCGCGAGGTCGACCTTGTAGACCGTGTTGCCCTGGTTGCGGTAGGCGAAGAGCTCGCCGGTATTCGGGCGGGTGGCCAGCGCGTTGACCTCGATCTCCTCGCCGCCGAACGTGAGGCGGGTCGACGTGCGGGTCGCGTCTGGCTGCCGAAGGTCGGTCACGGTCACGATGTTCTTGCCGTTGCCCGTCAGCGCGAAGCCGGTTCCCTGGTTCACGGTGGCGGCCATCGCGGCGCCCCCGAGCATGGTCGAGGCCAGCAGGCCCCCGGTGATGATGGATCGCATGGATCGTCCTTCCCTGTGGTCGTCGAATCGTCACTGACAATCGGACCGGCCCGCGCTCGCACACGGGCCGTCCACATAGGTTAACGAGACCTTAATCGCGGAAGTTTCAGCACCGGGAATAGACTTGTGCCCGTCGTGCGCATCAGAAGTGGATCGCCCGCCCGTCCGCGTCGAGCACGCTCTCGTGCATCATCTCGGACAGCGTCGGATGCGGGAAGACGGTATGCGCGAGGTCCTCCTCGGTCGTCTCGAGCTGCCGGCCGATCACGTAGCCCTGGATAAGCTCGGTGACCTCCGCCCCGATCATGTGCGCGCCCAGGAGCTCGCCCGTCTCGACGTCGAAGATCGTCTTCACCATCCCCTCGGGCTCGCCGAGCGCGATGGCCTTGCCGTTTCCGATGAACGGGAAATGCCCGACCTTGATCTCGTGGCCCGCCTCGCGCGCCTTGGCCTCCGTGAGCCCCACGGACGCCACCTGCGGATGGCAGTAGGTGCAGCCCGCGATGGCGGATGCCCGCACCGGATGCACGTCGTTGCGGCCGGCGATCAGCTCGGCGACCATCACCCCCTCGTGGGACGCCTTGTGCGCGAGCCAGGGCGCGCCCGCGATGTCGCCGATGGCGTAGATGCCCTCGACGCCGGTGCGGCAGTACTCGTCCACGACGACGTGGGAGCGGTCGACCTTGACCCCGGCCTCCTCGAGCCCCAGCCCCTCGACGTTGCCGACGATGCCGACGGCGGCGATCACCGTGTCGTAGTCGTGCGTCGTCGTCTCGCCGCCCTGCTCGATGGTCGCCGTCACCCCGTCCTCGCGCCGGTCGAGCGACGTGACGACCGCCTTCTGCAGGATCGTCATGCCCTGCTTCTCGAACTGCTTCTTGGCGAAGCGCGAGATCTCCTCGTCCTCCACCGGCAGGATCCGGTCCATCACCTCCACCACCGTCGTCTCGGCCCCGAGCGTGTTGTAGAAGCTCGCGAACTCGATCCCGATGGCGCCCGAGCCGATCACCAGCAGCTTCTTCGGCATGTGCGGCGGCTCGAGCGCGGTCTTGTAGGACCACACCCGGAGGCCGTCCGCCTCCAGCCCCGGCAGGTCGCGTGCGCGCGCGCCGGTCGCCACCACGACGCTCTTGGCCTCGAGCACCTCCTCGCCCTTGTCCGTCTTGACCGAGACGCGGCCGGGCCCGGCCAGCGAAGCCTCCCCCATCATCACCGTGACCTTGTTCTTCTTGAACAGATGCCCGATCCCGCCCGAGAGCTGCTTGGCCACGCCGCGCGACCGCTTCACCACCGCGGGCAGGTCGTAGGAAATGCCCTCCGCCGAGAGCCCGAACTCCTTGGCGCGGTGCATCAGGTGGAACACCTCCGACGATCGCAGCATCGCCTTGGTCGGGATGCAGCCCCAGTTGAGGCAGATGCCGCCCAGATGCTCGCGCTCGATGCACGCGACCCGCATCCCGAGCTGCGCCGCGCGGATCGCGCAGACGTAGCCGCCGGGGCCGGAGCCGATCACGATGAGGTCGAAGTCCTGGGCCATGCGGGCCTCCCGTCGTTGGGCGTCGCGGGGAAGCTAGAGGCCGCGCGTGGCGGGCGGAACCCCGGGCGATGTCGCGGGCACGGGCGGCACGGATCGCGCCGGCCGTCCCGCGCTCACCCCGCCTCCCGCAGCGCCCGCACCTCCGCGCCGTACGCTCCCGCCGCGAGCCACGCCGCCTCCGCCACGCTCGACCGCCGCCCGAGCGCCTCGTTGCGGAACGGGAAGCGGCCGAACCGCCGGATCACCGCGCGATGCGCCCGCGCGTGCAGCGCGAGCTCGTCCGACCCCGTCCGCGACGCGATCAGCCGCACGGCGCGGCTCTGGTCCGTCACGCTCTCGGAATGCTCGAACGGCAGGTAGAGGAACCCCCGCTCGGGCATCGCGAGCGTCATGTCGAAGCCCCGCGCGACCGCCTGCCCCGCCGCTTCGCGCGCGAGCGGATCGGTGGCGAAGGCCAGCCCCTGCCCCCGGAACATGTTGCGCGGGAACTGGTCCGTCAGCACCACCAGCGCGAGCGATCCCCGCGCGCTCGCCCGCCATCTAGCGAGGCGCCCCGCCCGCGCCTGCCGCCACGCGTCCTCGAACCGCGAGCGGATGCGCGCGTCGAGCGCCTCGCCCCCGCCGAACCAGTCGTCCGGCCCGCATTCGCGGAACCAGAAGTCCAGCACGTCCTCCGCCTCCGTCCTCATCGCACGGGCTCCACCTCGGCCGCCTCCTCCTCCCAGCCCTCGACCACATTCGACATCGTGAGCGAGGTCATCGCCATCGGCGACAGCATCGTGTGGCTCGCCTGAGCCCCCATAACCACCGACGCGCGCCGCGTCATCCGCCACGCGGCGTAGCCCGCGATCGCGAGCATCAGCACCGTGAGGAACGCGAAGAACCCGCCCGGCCCCACGACCCCCATCAGCCAACCCGTCACCAGCGGGCCGCCGATCGCGCCGACGCCGTTGACGAACAGGAGCCGCGCGGAGGCCGAGGCCATGTCCTCGGGCGCCAGCACGTCGTTGGTGTAGGCGACGAGGATCGAGTAGAGCGGGTTCGCCGTCCCGCCGATCAGGAAGGCCGCCACGAGCGAGCCCGCGAACCCGCCGAACCCGGTCCAGCCGAGCAGCCCCGCGAGGACGCCCACCACGCCCCCGATCAGCACGAGCTGCCGCCGGTCCATCCGGTCCGACAGCCAGCCCGCGGGATACTGGATCACCAGCCCGCCCACGTAGATGACCGTCACGAACAGCGCGATCTGGCCCGTGCCCAGCCCCGCCTGCGCGCCGTAGACCCCGACCATTCCGAACACCGCCGAGAACACCGCGCCGAGCAGGAGCACGCCGACGAAGCCCAGCGGCGAGATCTCGAACAGGCGGCGCAACGACATCGGCGAGGCCCGCTCGAAGGGCGGCATCGGCGTGGCCGACAGCAGCATCGGCGTGAACGCCAGCGACACCAGCACCGAGACCACGACGAAGAGCAGGTAGTCGTCCGCGTCGCCCGCCGCGAAGATCGCCTGCGCCGCCACGATCCCCACCATCTGCGCGATCATGTAGAGCGAGAGCGCGCGGCCGCGGGTCTCGTTCGTGGTCGTGTTGTTGAGCCACGACTCGCCCACGATGTAGATGCCGCAGAAGCAGAACCCCAGCAGCAGCCGGACCGCGACCCAGGCCACCGGGTAGGGGATCGCGGGGAAGAGCAGGAGCCCCGCGCTCGCCAGCGAGCCCAGGAACGCGAAGACGCGCACGTGCCCGACCCGGCGGATCAGCGATGGGCACCAGCTGCGAGCCGAGCAGGAAGCCCGCGAAGTAGGCCGACATCACGACCGACATCTCCGCTGTCGAGAACCCCTCGATCGCGCCGCGGACCCCCAGCAGCGTCCCCTGCATCCCGTTGCCGACCATCAGCAGAGTGATCCCCAGCAGCAGCGCCCAGGAGTTGCGGAACACGGTGAGCATGGGGGCCTCCGGCGGGTCGCGTCGCCCCGCCGCTACGCCCGGCGCCGGGACGCGTCCAGCCCCGGTCGGCACGCCCGCGCGGCGGAGGCGGGGTGCGGGTGCGGGCGGCGTGACCGCGCAATGGCTTGCGATGGCGGGACCGGACGGACCGCGCGATGGCGAGGCGCCTTGTCGGGGGCTTGCCGGTCGCCGCGCCAACGCGTGGCGCTGCCGAATCCCTACCCATGTTGAACGGAACCGCGGATAGACCCGCCCCCGCGTTCCGTGACGCTTGGCGATGGTGCTAGGGCTGTCGAGGATCCCCGCACCCCTCGGCGCGGCCCGTCGGACGCCATCGCCCGGCCTCACGGTAGCAGCAGCGACCCGTCCCCGTAGCTGAAGAACCGGTACCCTTCCCGGATCGCATGGGCGTAGGCGTCGAGCATCCGTTCCCTCCCCATCAGCGCGGAGACCAGCATCAGGAGCGTGCTCTGCGGGAGGTGGAAGTTCGTGATCAGCCCGTCGGTGGCGCGGAACTCGAAGCCGGGACGGATGAAGATTTCGGTCTCCCCCCGGAACGGCTCGACGCGCCCCGACCCGCCGCGCGCCGCGCTCTCGATCAGGCGCAGCGCCGTCGTGCCGACCGGGATCAGCCGCCCGCCCGCGGCGCGCGTCGCGTTTATCGCCTCGGCGGCTTGGACGTCGACGTTACCCCATTCGGCGTGCATCCGGTGGGTCTCGACGTCCTCCACCTTGACCGGCAGGAACGTCCCCGCGCCGACATGCAGCGTCACCTCCGTGAATGCGACGCCCTGCGCGCGCAGCCGCTCCAGCAGCGGGCGGTCGAAGTGCAGGCTCGCCGTCGGCGCCGCGACCGCTCCCTCGTGGCGGGCCCAGACGGTCTGGTAGTCGTCGCGGTCGCGCGCGTCAGGCGGGCGCTTCGCGGCGATGTAGGGGGGCAGCGGCATCTCGCCTACGACGTGAAGAACGGCGTGCAAGTCCTCGTCGGTGCACGCGAAACGGATCGTCGCCTCGGCGTCGTCGCGGCCTTCGACCGTAGCCTCGTGCCCGCCCGACAGCTCGATCCGGTCCCCCTCCCGCAGCCGTCGCAGCGGCTTGGCCAGCACCCGCCAGCCGCCCCCCGGCGCGGGCCCCACGAGCGTCATCTCGACCCGCGCGCGCCCGCTGCCATCGGCGGTCTCCCGCACCCGCGTCCCCGCGATCCGCGCGGGCAAGACCTTGGTGTCGTTGAGGACGAGCCGGTCGCCGGGCCGCAGCCAGCGCCCGATATCCGCGAACACCGCGTCCATCAGCCGGTCGCCTTCCACCACGAGCAGGCGCGACGAGGAACGCGGCGAGGCGGGCCGCGTGGCGATCAGCCCGTCGGGCAGCTCGAAGTCGAAATCGCTGAGCTTCATGCCGCAACTCCCTGATCCATCACGATGGCGGCGCGCGCCGGAAGATGTCCCGGAACCCGCCCGGCGTCAGGATCGAGAGCGGGTTCACCGACACGTCCGGGTCCGACGCGAGCCCCGACATGCGGTAGGTGAAGCCGAACAGCCCCTCGTCGCGCCGCGCGAAGAGCGCGCCGAAGAGCCCGTTCACGAGGTAGATCGGCGAGATCACGCCCTCCAGGTCGACGCGTCCGGACGCCACGTCGTAGCGCCCGTCGGCCGTGATCGACATCGACGGCCCGACCGCGCTCGCGCGGCGCACGAGGATGTCGGTCGGCCGCAGCGTGAAGTCGGCCTCGACCGAGGGGAAGGACAAGCCCTCGCCCGTCAGCTGCTCGAGGATGCCGACGACCGACAGCGTCTGCAGGAGCGATGCGAGCGCGGGCGCGTCGACCACGCGGAGGTCGGCGATCCGCACCGCGCCGTCGTAGACGCCCGCCTGCGGGGTGGGGCGCAGATTGAACGACAGCGCCCCGCCCCGCGCATCTGCGAACAGCCCCGCCGCGCGCAGCGCGAGGCCCGCATCGGCCGCCGTCGCCTGCACCGCCGTGCCGTCGCGCGCCACATCGGGCCCGACGAGCCCCTCCACCGCCGCCGCGCCGTTGATGCGCCCGGTGAAGCGCCCCGCGCCCGAGCGCAGCGCCGTGCGCAAGTCGGTCAGCGCGATCCCCTCGGTCACCTGCAGACGGTCGAGCGCGAGGTCGACCGGCGACGACCCGCCGCCGCCGTCGCTGGGTCCGATGGCCGCCAGCGCCCGCCGCAGGTCGGCCCTCCCGCCGCCGACGCGGATCCCCGGCGCGTCGCCCGGCCCGCGCCCGACGAGCGCGACCGGCCCCTCGAACCACCCGGTCCGGACCCGGTCGAACCGCGCCTCGCCCAAGCCGCCTCCATCCGGCCGGAACGTCACCCGCCCCCGCGCCGACAGGCCGGACCCGGCGAACGAAAGCCGCGTGATCTCCGGGACGCCGCCGAGCAGCACATCCATCGACAGTTCCGCTGCGCGCTCGCGCCCCTTCGACCAGCCGATCGCCTCGATCCCCGCCGCCACCCCGACGAGATCGGTCGCAAGTGACAGCGCGGGCCGCCCGCCCTGCGGCAGCGCGAGGTCGACCGCCACGTCCGTCTCGCCGCGCAGGTCGATCGCCGCGACCGTCACGCCCAGCCGGGCCAGCCCATCCCGGTCGAGCCGCGCGGTCCCGGCGATGCGCCCCGGCTCGGGCAGCGGGACGGGCGGGGGCGGCGGCGCCTCGGGGCCCGCGCGGGTCGTGGCGGGCGGGGGCAGCGCCTGCTCGTAGCGCCCCGTGAACGGGACGCCCGCGAGCGTGGCCGACCCCGCGATGGTCACGCGGCCGGGGTCGACGTCGAGCGCGAGCGCGTCCGCGGCGAGGGCGAGCCCCGGCACGAGCGTGGCGCTCTCGACGTCCCGCAGCGTCGCCTCGACCGCGTAGTCGACATCAGAGGGCGCGTTGCCCGGCCGGAGCGGCAGGCCGATCGCCACCCGCGCCTCGGCCCGCCCTGCGGCGAGGTCCGGGCCCCGGCCGAGACGCTCGAGCAGGCGAAAGGGCGGGTTGTCGAGCAGAACGAGCATGTCGGGGATGGCGCCCGCGACGCGCAGGTCGACCTCGCCCCGCGCGGGGCGGGCGCGCGTGTCGGGGATCGCGAAGGTCGTGCCAGCAACGTCCACGCGCGCGCGCGCCTCCGATTCCTCCGGCCCGGTCGCGGGCACCGACCCGGCATCGACGCGCAGCGCGAAGCGATCGCCCGAAAGCTGCGCCGCGCCCGACGCGCCGGTCGCCGCCGGCATGGTGCGCATGTAGCGGAACGTCGCGTCCGAGAAGGCGAAGCTCGCCTCGACGCGCGGCGCGGCGCCGGGCTCGAGCCGCAGGAGCGCCGTCGCGTCCCTCGCACGGCCCGCCCGCAGGTTGTCGCGAAGCCACGCGCGCGGCCGGGGCTGGAGCGATGGCGGCCAGAGCGCGAGCAGGTTGCCGACCTCCATCCCGGGCACGGCGAGGCGCAGCGATCCGTCGATGCCGTCCGCCGCGAAGGCCAGCCGGCCCGACAGGCGCGCGGTGCCCGACGGGCCCGCGACCATCGCCTGCCCGATCTGCAGCGCCAGCGGGTCCTGCGTCAGGCGCAGCGCCACGGACCCTTCCTCGAAGGAGGCGGAGCGGTCGAGCAGGCCGTCGGGATCGAACGTCGTCGGCCCGAGACGGAGTTGCATCTCCGCCGCGCCGACGAGCCCGTCCTCGAGCAGGATCTGCCCCGAGGCGGCGGTCGCGAGCGCGTCCGATCCCGCCTCCATCCGCTCGAGCGCGATCCGACCCTCGCCCGGCCGCCAGGCGAACGCCGCTGAAACGCGGTCGAGCGCGAGCGCGGGCCGGTCGACGAGCGCCGCGTCGCGCACCTCGACCCGGCCGGCGAGCGGCCCCGGCGCGCCCTCCTCCGAAAGCGCCATCGTCGCCTCCGCGCCGACCGTGCCGCGCAGGACCGTGAGCGCGGGGACGTTCGGAAGCGTGCGTGCGAGCGCGGCGAGCGAAAGGCCCTCGACCGCGACGTGCGCCTGTGCCCCCGCGCCGTCGTGGCCACCGGGCGCGCGCCGCTCGATGTCGGCCAGAAGCCGCGCGGGCGACCCGCCGAGGCGCAGCGATGCGCCGAGCGCGAGCCGGACCCCGTCCCCGTCGCGCCGCCAGGAGACCGTCCCGTCCTGCACCGTCTCGCGCAGGCCCGTGACCGCGTCCGAGAGGCGAAGTTCGATCCCCGCGACCTCGACCGCGTTCAAGCCCGCCACCGCGGGCGTGGCGAGCGCCGCGTCGAGCGTGTCGAGCGCCTCCTTCCACGTCGCCGGCAGCGCCCCACCCCCGGCGCCGAACGCCAGCGAGAAGCGGCCATCGGCATCGCGCGCCACCTCGACGCTCAGCCCTTCCACCGCGACCGCGCGGGGCCGGAGCCGCCCGCGCAGGAGCGCGGCGCCGTCGAGCGCCACCCTGGCCTCGGGCACCACGACGAGGGTGAGGCCGCCTTCGGTCAGACGCGCATCGCGGAGCCTGAGGCGGAGGGCGCCCTCGCCCGCGTCGAACCCCACCGAGACGCGGCCGAGCGAGAGGTCGCGCCGCGCGAAGTCGCGCCCGATACGCTCCTCGAGCCGCGCGACGGTCCAGGGCGGCAGCTCGACCGCGCCATCGGCCAGCCGCCACGCCAGCACGCCGGCGCCGAGCGCCGCGAGCGCCAGCGTCCAGCCGATGGCGCGCACGACGCGTCGCGCGGCCCGTCGAGCCGCCCGCCGCCCGGGCCGATCCCGTTCCGTCCCGCCCATCCGGCCTCCGACCCCGTCGCCGCCATCTTGACCCGCGCCCGGCCGGGTTCCAAGCCATGCCCCGGCGCGGTGCCCGCGCGGACCGCACCCACGAGGAGACCACCATGCCCGACGATATCCGCCCCGGCAGCCCCGCGCCCGACTTCGACCTGCCGATCGCGGGCGGCGGGAGCGTCTCGCTCGCGAGCCTGCGCGGCCGCTCGGTCGTGGTCTACTTCTACCCGAAGGCCGACACGCCCGGCTGCACCAAGGAGAGCATCGCCTTCTCCGAGCGGCTCGATGCGTTCGAGGCGGCGGGCGCGGCCGTGATCGGCATCTCGAAGGACCCCGTCGCCAAGCACGACAAGTTCGCCGCCAAGCACGGCCTGACGGTGATGCTCGCCTCCGACGAGGGCGGCACGACCTGCGAGGATTACGGCGTCTGGGGCGAGAAGAGCATGTACGGGCGGACGTATATGGGCATCGAGCGCGCGACCTTCCTAATCGGCGCGGACGGGACCGTGCGCGAGGTCTGGCGCAAGGTGAAGGTGCCGGGCCACGTCGACGCGGTGCTCGGCGCCGTGCAGGGCTAGCCGACGCTCGGAAGGCAGAATCCTGCCGTCGCCCGCCGCGCGGCGGCGCCGCGGTTGCGCCCTCCAGGGGCCGCTCGTACGCATCGCACCACCGGCAGAGTGCCGGACGAGCGGCGGGTGGGGCCGCTCGCGCGACGGGGGAGGACGGGTTTGAGGCAACGCCTGACGGACAGGGTGAACGCGCGGCTCGAACGGCATCTGCCCGAGCAGCGGCTCTTCATGAAGTCGGAGGAGGGCACGCGCTTCGTGCGGATGCGCCCGCTCACGCAGGCGGGCGTGCTGCTTGGCGGCGCGGTGGTGCTCGGCTGGACGGTCGTGGTCACCTCGTTCTTCGTGATCGGGGCGATCGCGTCGGGCTCCTCGCGCGATCAGGCCGCACGCGCGCAGGTCGCCTACGAAAGCCGTCTCGCGACACTCTCCTCGGAGCGGGACAGCCGCGCGGCGGAGTCCGAGCTGGCGCTCGAGCGGTTCGACGCCGCTCTCGTCGAGGTCTCCAAGATGCAAGGCGTGGTGCTCGCCTCCGAGGAGCGGGTGCGCGAGCTCGAGACCGGGATCGAGGTGATCCAGCGGACGCTCGCGCGCACGGTCGCCGAGCGCAACGCCGCGCAGGCCGAGACCCGCACGCTCATCGCGGCCGCGCAGGACGCGCCCGAGGCCGAGGCGCTCGCCGCGCGCCTCGCCGCCGACGGACAGGCGACCGCGTCGATGCTCGCCCGCGCGCTCGACGAGACCGCGCAGGCCCGCGACGACGCGATCGTGGTCGCGGCCGGCGCGGATGACGAGATCGCGCGCATGCAGGTCGCCGCCGAGCTGCTGGCCGAGCGCAACGATCGCATCTTCTCCCGGCTCGAGGACGCGCTGTCGACCTCGCTGGAGCCGCTCGAGCGCGTCTTCGACCGCGCGGGCGTCTCGACGGATGCGCTGCTTGATCAGGTCCGCCAGGGATACGGCGGACAGGGCGGGCCGCTTTTGCCGATCACGCTCTCGACGCGCGGCGGGAGCGACCTGCCGGACCTCGAGACGGCGCGGGCGAACCGCATTCTCGAGCGGATCGACGACGTGGACCTCTACCGCCTCGCCGCCGAGAGCGTGCCGCTCGACCATCCCGTCAAGTCGACCGCGCATCGGCGGACCTCCGGCTTCGGCCCCCGCTGGGGGCGGATGCACGAGGGCATGGACTTCGCCGCCGCGTCCGGGACGCCGATCACCGCCACCGCGGACGGGACCGTGACCCATGCCGGATGGCAGTCGGGCTACGGCAAGCTGGTGAAGATCCGGCACGCGGCGGGGTTCGAGACGCGCTACGCGCACCTGCGCTCGATCGACGTGTCGGTCGGGGATAGGGTCTCGCGTGGCGAGCGCATCGGTGGTATGGGCACCACCGGACGCTCGACGGGGGTGCACCTGCACTACGAAGTGCGCCGGAACGGACGGGCGCTGGACCCGGTCAACTTCATCAACGCAGGTCGCGATGTTTTCTAAATCGAAGCTGAACCAGCCCGGCGGCGACGCCGCGTCCAAGTCGCCCGCGCCCGCCGCCGCGCCCGCCACCGCGCCGTCCAAGCCCGCGGGCATGGACGGTGGCATGAAGCCCAAGGTTGCGCCGTCCACGCTCTCATCGGACCTGCTGATCAAGGGCGACATCAAGACCTCCGGCGATATCCAGATCGAGGGCGAGGTCGAGGGCAACATCCAGGCGCACCTGCTGACGGTGGGCGAGGGAGCCACGGTGCGTGGGGAGGTCATCGCCGACGACATCGTGGTGAACGGCCGCGTCGTCGGACGCGTGCGCGGGCTCAAGGTCCGGCTGACCTCCACCGCGCGCGTCGAGGGCGACATCATCCACAAGACCATCGCCATCGAATCCGGCGCGCATTTCGAGGGCGCGGTGCAGCGCCAGGACGATCCGCTCGGCGGCGCGCCCAAGTCCACCGCGACCGCCGCGCAGGCTCCTGCCGCACAGGTCGCGCCGAAGGGCTGACGCTTGGGGGACGGCCCCGTTCCCGCGATCGTCGATGAATGCTCTGCCCACATGATGCGTTCGGCAGCCGTGATGGTTTTCCGGCCATGGTAGCCAACGCGTCCTGTCTCTCGTTAAGATCGGTTAACTAATAGCTAGCGGAAGGTTCGGAACCGGCGTAGAACGGTAGGCATTGATCACGTAACAAGGTGCCGCCGATGCTTCGTCCTCTACTACTTGCCCTGCCCATTCTGGCTGCTGCACCCGCGACAGCGGCGGTAGTCCATTCCTTCGAGGTGCGATTGACGCCGACGGCGGTTAGCGGCTCTGAGATTGCAGCGAGCGGCCTGTTCGAAGAGGATGACCCCCGTTTGTCGGCAGAACAAAAACAGACCTGCTCAAACGCCCAAGACGGGATGGTGAGTTGTAGCGAGCTCGCATTGTCGCGCCTTATGGAGGGTGGGTCTTTAAGGTTCGACGGCTATGACGTCGATGGAGATTTTGCTCAGCGCGCTGGTACGGTGGATTTCGGATCCGATCGTATCTCATGCTCGCCTAACCTACGTCGCTTCATCATGGGGTGTGAGAAGTCGTTCTCGTCCCATTCGTCGACTGACATAGGCGCCGTGGACGGCTATCTGAAGGCTTTTGCCGATCAATCCGGTTTCTCAATTTCCTATAAGGATGGATCGGGGGTGGAAAGCGACGCTTCACATCTTTACGGCTCCGTCCTTGCTGGGGATTCCTATTCGGGCAACGTCGGTGATTTCCTGGTTCAAGTCGTCAATTCGACGCAGCTTCTTTTCGACGTTACCGCCTGCAACCGGTTCGGCTTCGGCGACGGCGAGAGCTGCTTTGACGTGGTGGCGCTAGACGACACCGTCGCCTCCACCATCGTCGCGACCCCCGTCCCCGCCTCGCTGCCGCTCCTGCTCGGCGCGCTGCTCGGCGGCGGGGCGCTCGCGCGGCGGTTCAAGCGCGGCTGACCGAAACGCGCGCCGCGGGGGTCAGCCCTCCGCGGCGTCCGCGCGGCTCTTGCCGCTCGCATCCGATGCCAGCACTGACGCCATGATCCCGTCGAGCGCGCCGTCGAGGACGCCCGAGGTGTCCGAGGTCTCGAACCCGGTCCGCAGGTCCTTCACCATTTGGTAGGGCTGGAGCACGTAGGAGCGGATCTGGTTTCCCCAGCCCGCGTCGCCCTTGGCCTCGTGCGCCGCGTTGATCGCCTCGTTCCGCCGATCGAGCTCCAGCTGGTAGAGCCGCGACTTGAGCGCCTTCATCGCGATGTCGCGGTTCTGGTGCTGTGACTTCTCCGAGGACGTCACCACGATGTTGGTCGGCAGGTGGGTGATCCGGACCGCCGAGTCGGTCGTGTTGACGTGCTGTCCGCCCGCGCCCGAGGAGCGGTAGGTGTCGATGCGGATGTCGCTCTGGGCCACCTCGATGTCGATGTCGTCGTCCACCACCGGATAGACCCAGACGCTCGCGAACGACGTCTCCCGCGTGCCCTTGCCGAAGGGCGAGATGCGCACGAGCCGGTGGACGCCGCTCTCGGACTTGAGCCAGCCATAGGCGTTCTTGCCGGACACCTTGTAGCTCACCGACTTGATCCCGGCCTCCGAGCCCGCCTCCATCGCCTGCAGGTCGACCGCGTAGCCGCGCTTGCCGGCCCAGCGGGTGTACATCCGCTGCAGCATCTCCGCCCAGTCGCAGGCCTCGGTCCCGCCCGCGCCGGCGTTGATCTCGAGGAAGCTGTCGTTGCCGTCGGCCTCCCCGTCGAGCAGCGCCTCGAGCTCCTTCTCGGCGGCGACCTCGACCAGCCGGGCGATCGCGCGCTCGGCCTCGGCCACGACCTCGGCGTCGCCCTCCGCCTCGCCCAGCTCGATCAGCTCGACGTTGTCTGACAGGTCGCGGTCGAGCGCCGCGACCCCCTCGACCGCGTCGATCAGGCCCTGCCGGTCGCGCATCAGCTTCTGCGCGCGCTCGGGGTCGTCCCAGAGCGTCGGCTGCTCGATCAGCGCGTCGAACTCCTCCATCCGGTGCGGCGCCGTGTCCCAGTCCAGCCGCCGCTTGAGGAGCGCCACCGACTTGCCCACGGCGTCGACGTTGTTCTGGACTTCGGCGCGCATCGGGGTCTCCGGCTCGGGGTCAGGCGCACGGGGTAGCGGCTGCGCCCCGGCCGGGCAAGCGGGCGCGCCTCAGTACAGCCCGCCCGAGCTGAGCGTGCCAAAACTCGCCCGGCCCGGCACGACGACGGTGCGCCCGGTGGAGGTCTGGACCTGCTGCCCCGCGCCCGCCTCGTCCACCCCGTCGCCCTCGCCGCGTCCGTAGAGCGGGAGGTCGCCGGCCATCGCGAAGCCGCCGTCGATGAAGGTCGTGCTGTCGACGCCGAAGAACGGATCCTCGCCGTCGCGGAAGTACTCGGCGACGACGTTGTCGCCGGTCGCGTCGTCGGGCAGGCGCGCGCCCGAGAAGCGGTCGATCTTGACGAAGCGCCCGCCCGGCGGGACCGCGAACGCGCCGCCGCCGTAATCCTCGATCGCCTCGGCCATGAACTCCTGGAAGACCGGCGCGCAGGTGCCCCCGCCCGACGCGCCGTCGCCCAGCGAGCGCGGCTGGTCGAAGCCGATGTAGCAGCCCGCGACGATCCGCGAGGAAAAGCCCACGAACCACACGTCCTTGGCGTCGTTCGTCGTGCCCGTCTTGCCCGCGATCGGGACCGGCAGGTCGATCGCGCCGGCGGCCGTCCCGCGCTCGACCACGCCCTCCATCATCGAGGTGAGCTGGTAGGCGGTGATCGCGTCCATCACCCGCTCGCGGTCGGAGACGATCCGCGGCCCCTGCCCCGCCGGCAGCGGCCCGTAGGGCTCGCAGTCCGCGCAGGTGCGCGCGTCGTGGCGATAGACGGTCGCGCCGTCGCGGTCCTGGATCCGGTCCACCAGCGTCGGCTCCACGCGCTCGCCGCCATTGGCGAACATCGCGTAGGCGGCGACCATCTTGTAGAGCGTGGTCTCCTGGCTGCCGAGCGAGTTGGCGAGAAGCTGGTCCATCCGGTCGTAGACGCCGAACCGCTCCGCGTAGCCGCCGACCACGTCCATGCCGACGTCCTGCGCCAGCCGCACGGTCATCAGGTTGCGCGACTTCTCGATCCCGGTGCGGATCGGCGAGGGGCCATAAAACTTGTTGGAGTAGTTCGTCGGGCGCCAGATCTCGCCGTTGCCCTGGTCGATTTCCATCGGCGCGTCGACGACGACGGTGTTGGGCTGATAACCGGAATCGAGCGCGGCGGCGTAGACGAAGGGCTTGAACGCGGAGCCGGGCTGGCGCGCGGCCTGCGTGGCGCGGTTGAAGACCGAGTGCTGGTAGCTGAACCCGCCCTGCATCGCGATCACGCGGCCGGTGTTGACGTCCATCGCCACGAACGCGCCCTCGACCTCGGGCACCTGGCGCAGCGACCAGCCCTCGCCCTCGGCGCGCGCGTGCACGACGTCGCCCGGCGCGAAGTTCGCCGCGAAGTCGCCGCGCATCCACGCGATGTCCGAGCGCGGCACGGCGACCGTCCCCTCGACCTCCTCGACGCCCAGCGTCAGCGACTGGTCCTCCACCGACAGCACGACGGCCGCCCGCCACGGCCCGCCGAGGTCGACGTCGCGGGCCACGTCCGCGTCCGACAACGCCTCGCGCCAGTTGGCCTCCTCGGCGAGCGCGTCGGCTGGTATGGACTTCCCCGTCCCGCGCCAGACGCCCGCGGCCCGGTCGTAGCGCTCGAGCGCGCCCCGCAGCGCCCGGGCGGCCGCGGCCTGCATCCGCGCGTCGATCGTCGCGCGGACCGAGAACCCTTCGGTGAAGAACGTCTCCTCGCCGAAATCGGCCGTGAGCTGGCGGCGGATCTCGTCGGTGAAGTAGTCGCGGTCGGGCATGGCGGCGCGGAACGGCGCGAAGTCGCCCGACTGCACCGTCCGGAGCGGCGAGGCCATTGCGAGCTCCATCTCGGCGCGCGTGATGCGGCCGTTCTCGAACATCTCGCGCAGCACGTAGTTGCGCCGCTGCGTCGCGCGCTCGCGCTGCCGGACGGGGTGGTAGTCGGACGGCGCCTTGGGGAGGATCGCCAGATAGGCGGCCTCCTCGAGCGTGAGCGCGTCGAGCGTCTTGTTGAAGTAGGTCTGCGCGGCGGCGGCGACGCCGTATGAGTTCTGCCCCAGGAAGATCTCGTTGAGATAGAGCTCGAGGATGTCCTCCTTGGCGAGAGTCTCCTCGATCCGGCTGGCGAGGATGATCTCCTTGACCTTGCGCTCGGCCGAGCGGTCCGAGGACAGCAGGAAGTTCTTCATCACCTGCTGCGTGATCGTGGACGCGCCGCGCAGCCCCTGCCCCCGCGCCGCCTCGACGGCGGCGGCGACCATGCCGACCGGGTCGTAGCCCGCGTGGCGGTAGAAGTTCTTGTCCTCCGCGGAGATGAACGCGTCCTTGACCAGCGTCGGGATCTCCTCGGCCGGGGCGAAGAGACGCCGCTCGCGGGCGAACTCGTCCATCAGGCGACCCTCGCCCGAATAGATGCGGCTGATCGTGGGGGGGGCGTATTGCGAAAGCTGCTCATGGTTGGGCAGGTCGCGGGCGTACATCCACAGGATGCCGCCCACCGTCAACGCCGCCGCGACGATGCCGAGCGTGAAGGCCGAGAACAGCGCCCCGATGCCCGACAGCACCGCCATGCCCGCGCCGCGCATCGCGCCCGCCGCCGCGTGGGAGACCCGATCGATCCTGCCCGCCATCCGCCCGTCTCCGCCCGCCGTCGATCGGGGGGGTATAGGCGCGGGGCCCCGCGCGGTCAAAGCGTTGCCGCGGACCCCGGACCCCGTCAGCGGGCGGCGGCCCAGGCGGCGAGGCGCGCAAGCCCCTCCTCGATCTCAGCCTCCGGCCCGGCATAGCTGAACCGCAGCGTGCGCCGCCCGCGCGCCGGGTCGAAGTCGACGCCCGGCGTGACCGCCACCCCGGCCCGTTCGAGGATATCGGCGGCGAGCGCGACGCTGTCGTCGGTCATCTCGGAGACGTCGGCGTAGACGTAGAACGCCCCGTCCGGCGGCGCGATCCGCTCGAAGCCCGCGCGCGGCAGGCCCTCGAGCATCCGCGCCCGGTTGCGCGCCTGCGCGGCGCGGTTCGCGTCGAGCTCCTCGCGGGCCTCCATCGCGTGCAGGGCGGCGACCTGGCTCGCATGCGGCGCGCAGATCGTCAGGTTCTGCGCCAGCCGCTCGACGGTGCGGACATGTGTCTCGGGCACCACCATCCAGCCGATCCGCCAGCCCGTCATCGACCAAGCCTTGCTGAACGAGTTGACCACGTAGGCATCGTCCGTGAGTTCCAACGCGCTCACGGGGCGGCGGCCGTAATCGACGCCGTGATAGATCTCGTCGGACACGAAGGCCGTCCCGCACGCGGCGCAGGCCTCCACCAGCGCGGCCATCGCGTCCGCGTCGAGCATCGTGCCGGTCGGGTTCGACGGCGACGCGACGATCAGCCCCGCGAGGCCGTCGGGCAGGTCCGCGGGCGATGGGCTGGAAGCGGTTCGCGGCGTCGGTCTCGATCCCGACCGCCTCGAGGCTCAGCGCGCGCAGGATCTGCCGGTAGGACGGGTAGCCGGGCAGGCCAAGCCCCACCCGGTCGCCCGCGTCGAAGAGCGCGGTGAAGGCCAGCACGAAGGCCCCCGACGCGCCGCCGGTCACGATCACGCGCGCCGGATCGAGGTCGAGCCCGTGCCGCTCGGCGTAGAGCGCGGCGATCCGCGCACGCAGCGCGGGCAGGCCGAGCGCATCGGTATAGCCGAGCGGTCCCGCCTCCATCGCGGCGGCGAGCGCCGCGCGGGCGGCGGCGGGCGCGGGCGTGCCGGGCTGCCCGATCTCCATGTGCACGACGTGCCGTCCGGCAGCCTCCATCGCGTTCGCGGCCGCCATCACGTCCATGACGAGGAACGGGTCGACACGGCTTCGGCGGGAAAGTGTCGGGGCGGACATGGCGGGCTCGCGGGGGGGGCGGACGTGGAACGGGCGCCCGCATCGGGGCGCCCGTCAGGGGTTAGCGTCGTCGCGGATCAGGAGCCGAACGACCACCAGCCGCGACGCTTGGGCTTCGCGGGCTTCGCCTCGGGCTCCGGCTCCTCCGGCGCGGCCGCGGGCTCCGGTTCCGGCTCCGCGGCGGCGGGCTCGGGCTCGGGCTTCGGCTCCACCGCCTTCGCCACCGCCTCCACCGCCTCGACGGCCATGTCGGCCGCGGCTGCGATCACGGCGCCCGCACCCGATTCCGGCGCCTCTTCGGTGGCGGAGGCCTTCGCGCGCGACCGAGAGCGGCTGCGCTTGGGCTTCTCCTCCGCCGCGGGCTCCGGCTCGGTGACCTCGGCGGCCGCCTCCGCAGGCTGATCCGCCGCCTCCGCATCCGCGGACGGCTCGGTCGGCTCGGCGGGCTTGCGCGACCGCGAACGGCTGCGCGACCGGGAGCGCGGCTTCGGCTCCACCGCCTCCGGTTCCGCCTCTTCGGCGCGGGCATCGGCCGAATCGTCGAGGATCGCCTCACCGGTATCGGCCACGATCCCGCCCGTCCCGTCGGCCTCGCCATCGGCATCGCTGCGGGGCTCGGAGCCCTCGCCCCCGCCCTTGCGGCGCCGCGAGCGCCGACGCCGCTTGCGCCGTCCGCCATCGCCGTCGCCCTCCGGACGGTCTTCCTCGCCCCTGCCCTGCCGCGAAGCAGGCTCGGGCGCGGCCTCGGCCTCCGCAGCGTCGGCCTCGCGGGCTTCCTCCGCCTCGGCGCGCGCCGCCTCCTCGTCGCGCTCGAGCGCCTCCGCCTCGACCCGGGCGTCGTCGGCCGAGGTCCACGAGGTGTCGGCATGGATCGCCGCCGAGGCGGGCGCGATGACGCGGGTGGAGGTCTTCGACTTCTCGAACGGCGGCATCTCGTCGCCCACGATCGCCGGATCCGCCTCGATCCGCACGGCCATGCCGTAGCGCCTCTCGATGGCGCCCAGGTGCTCGCGCTTGTCGTTCATCAGGAAGTTCGCGACCTTCACCGGCAGCCGCGCGACGACCTCCTTCGAGCGCCCGCGGCCGCCCTCCTCCTCGAGCGCGCGCAGCACCTGCAGCGCGACCGAATCGTCCGACCGGATCAGCCCGGTGCCGTGGCAGTGCGAGCAGGCCTGCGTCGTCGCCTCGAGCATCCCCGGGCGCAGCCGCTGCCGCGACATCTCCATCAGCCCGAAGCCCGAGATGCGCCCCATCTGGATGCGCGCGCGATCGCCCTTGAGCGCGTCCTTCATGCGCTTCTCGACCGCTGCGTTGTTGCGGCGGTCGTCCATGTCGATGAAGTCGATCACGATCAGGCCCGCGAGATCGCGCAGGCGCATCTGGCGCGCGACCTCGTCGGCGGCCTCGAGGTTGGTCTTGGTCGCCGTGTCCTCGATCGAGCCCTCGCGGGTCGACTTGCCCGAGTTCACGTCGACGGCCACCAGCGCCTCGGTGATGCCGATCACGATGTAGCCGCCCGACGGGAGCTGCACGGTCGGGCTGAACATCGCGGCGAGGTAGCTCTCGACCCCGTGCTTGGCGAAGAGCGGCTGCGGGCCCTCGTGGCGGACCACGTTCTTGGCGTGGCCCGGCATGATGAGGCGCATGTAGTCCTTCGCCTCGCGGTAGCCCGCATCCCCGTCGACGATCACCTCGTCGATGTCGCGCGAGTAGAGGTCGCGGATCGAGCGATGGATCAGGTTGCCCTCCTCGTAGATCGGCGAGGGCGCGATCGACTTGAGCGTGAGCGCGCGGACCTGCTCCCACTGGCGCTTGAGGTACTCGTAGTCGCGCTTGATCTCGGTCTTGGTGCGCTTGGCCCCGGCGGTGCGCACGATCAGGCCCGCGCCCTGCGGCACATCGATCTCCTGCGCGATCTCCTTGAGCTTCTTGCGGTCGGGCGCGTTGGTGATCTTGCGGCTGATCCCGCCGCCGCGCGCGGTGTTGGGCATCAGCACGCAGTAGCGCCCGGCGAGCGAGAGGTAGGTGGTCATCGCGGCGCCCTTGTTGCCCCGCTCCTCCTTGACGACCTGCACCAGCATGATCTGCCGGACCTTCACGACCTCCTGGATGTTGTACTTGCGCGCGCGGGGGCGCGGGACGCGGGGCGCGCGGGCGTCGTCGTGCGGATCGTCCTCGCCCACCGCCTCGACGCGCTCGTCCTTCTCGGCGGGCGCCTTCTTGCGGCCGCGGCCGCCGCGCGAGCGCTTGGGCGCCGGATCCTCGATCGGCTCGGCGTCGTCGGCCTCCTCGGCGTCAACCGTCTCCATGCCCGCGACGTCGCCCTCGACCGTCTCGTCCTCGAGCCCGGTCGATTCCGCGATCGTCGTGACCGGCCCGTCGTCGTCTCCGGCCGCCGCCTCCGAGACCTCGGCCGCGCCGCCCGACACGACGGCGTCGTCGCCGTCCTGCGCGAGCACCGCCTCGGCGCCCTCGTCATCGCCGCCCTCGTCGTCGCGCCGGCGCGAGCGCGACCGCGTCCGCGACCGCGAGCGCTTGGGCTCGACCTCCGCCCCGTCGCCGTCGTCGTCCGACGCGTCGTCCGCATCCGCCCCGGCCGCGTCGTCCTGCGCCGCCTGCGCCTCCGCGTAGGCGCGCTCCTCGGCCAGGATCGCGTCGCGGTCGGCCTTGGGGATCTGGTAGTAGTCGGGGTGGATCTCGGAGAAGGCGAGGAACCCGTGCCGGTTCCCGCCGTACTCGATGAACGCGGCCTGCAGCGACGGCTCCACGCGCGTCACCTTCGCCAGGTAGATGTTGCCCGCTAGCTGCCGCTTGTTCAGGCTCTCGAAGTCGAACTCATCGACCCGGTTTCCGTCCGCCACCACGACCCGGGTCTCTTCCGGGTGGGTGGCGTCGATCAGCATTTTCTTCGCCATGGTGCTTTCCGCGGGCCATGCGCCTCGACGCCCCGGGGGGCGCGAGCGGATGGGCCCGTCTTGATGGGGCGAGCGCGGACGGCCGCGCGGGCGGGACGCGGCTCGGCCGCATCCCCTCCGTCGCTGTCGTGACCTGCGTCATCGCGTGTCGAGCTCCGACCCGCGCGCCCCCGCAGGCGCGGCGCGGATCCGTTGATCGCCCGGCGCGTCGTGCCGGGCCTTCGTGCCGGAAGCGGGCTGCGCCGCGCCTCCGCAAACTTCCCCCGATGCCCGGACCGAACGCGCGGCGCCGACGAATGCACGGAGAAGGATCCCACCGGTCCCGACCGCCGACCATCCGGCGGCGCGACCGTGGCTCGTGTGTGTGACAAATGACGCCGCGGCGCAATGGCGGATGCGTTAACGGCGGGCGGCGCGGCTGCTCAGGACGTCTCGTCGAAGTAATGCGCCGCGCGGGCGCGCTTCAGCCTCGGCTCGAGCGCGGCATCGTAGCCGCCCACCCGCCCCTCGATCACGTCGCGCCAGGGATAGGTCGCGTTGCGCGCCTTGATCCGCTGGAGATGATCGTTCAGCGAGCGGATCCGACGGGCCGGCGATCCCGCCACGACGCAGTCGGACGGGATCGTGCCCGACACGACGGACCCGGCGCCGACGATCACGCGGTCCCCGATATGCGTGTTCCGCAGGATCCTTGCCCCGACGCCGACGAAGACGTCGTCTCCGACGATCACGGGGCCAACCGCGTCGAGCTTCGTCCCGAAGGTCGAGTTCAGCATGTTCACGCTGCCGTCATGGCCCGCGACCCACGCCCCCGCCATGCGGACGCGGTCACCGATCACCGTGAGGTAAGGGTCCGTGAAGACGTTGTCGGGGCTCATCATGCAATCGCGCCCGAAGGCGCGGAAGCCGCCGTGGCGACGGAGGTATTCGACCCAGTCCTCCAGGCTGGGCGAACCCAGCCGGCGCCAGAGGGGGACGGACCGGCCGCTCCCGAGAGCGCGGCGGCGAAGATACGTGACAGCGAGCGAACGGGGCGAAACCATACCGAGAAACCGACAATCGTTAAAAACGATTACCGATCAGGCCGGGGCAAGACAGTCGGCTAGCC
>CAVSOF010000019.1:0-53996 GCA_963729425.1 uncultured Alphaproteobacteria bacterium
GAAAAGTTCAGCGAAGGATCAGAACGCGCCGTGGCAGTGCTTGAACTTCTTGCCCGACCCGCACGGGCAGGGGTCGTTGCGGCCCGGATTGCCCCATGTCGAGGGGTCGTCCGCCACGAAGCCCGGCCGCGCCCCGGCCGCGGGCTCGCCCACCGGCTGCGTCTGCGCGCCCGCGAGTCGCGCGGCGGTCTCGCGCTGCTGGCCCAGGAGCTGCTCCATCATCGCGCGGCGCTCGTCGTCCGAGAGCGGGCGGACCTTCGAGAGCTTCCTGGTCACCTCGACGCGCAGCCCGTCGAGCATCGACTGGAAGAGCTGGAAGCCCTCGGTCTTGTACTCGTTGAGCGGATCGCGCTGCGCGTAGCCGCGGAACCCCACGACCGAGCGCAGGTGCTCGAGCGTCAGCAGGTGCTCGCGCCATTTGCCGTCGATCGTCTGGAGCAGCATCTGCTTCTCGATCTGGCGCATCTGCTCGGCGCCGAACGCCTCCGCCTTCTCGGCCATCAGCCGGTCGGTCTCGGCGTACATCCGGTCGCGCACGACCTCCTGGTCAACCCCGTCCTCCTCGGCCCAGGTCGCGGCGGGCACGTCGATGCCGAGCACGTCGAGCGCGGCGTCGTGGAGCCCCTGCGCGTCCCACTGGTCGGCGTAGGACTTGGGCGGCAGGTGCGTGTCCACGAGGTCGTCGACGACCTGATGGCGCATGTCCTGGGCGATCTCGCCGATCTCCTTGGCTTCCATGATCTCGAGCCGCTGCTCGAACACCGCCTTACGCTGGTCGTTCATCACGTCGTCGAACTTCAGGAGCTGCTTGCGGATGTCGAAGTTGCGCCCCTCGACCTTGGCCTGCGCGCGCTCGAGCGACTTGTTGACCCACGGATGGACGATCGCCTCGCCCTCCTTCATGCCCAGCGTGTTGAGCACCTTCTCGAGCCGCTCGGAGCCGAAGATCCGCATCAGGTCGTCGTCGAGCGACAGGAAGAACGAGGACCGGCCCGGGTCGCCCTGCCGCCCCGACCGCCCGCGAAGCTGGTTGTCGATGCGGCGGCTCTCGTGGCGCTCGGTGGCGAGCACGTAGAGCCCGCCCGCGGCGATGACCTTGGCCTTGTCGGCGGCGACCTCGGCCTCGATGCGCGCGCGCACCGCCTCGGGATCGGCCTCGGGCGTCTCGGCGAGCGCCTGGAGGACGCGCATCTCGACGTTGCCGCCGAGCTGGATGTCGGTGCCGCGCCCGGCCATGTTGGTGGCGATGGTGATCGCGGCGGGCTTGCCCGCATCGGCCACGATCTGCGCCTCCTGCTCGTGCTGGCGCGCGTTCAGGACGTTGTGCGGCAGCCCCTCGGCCTCGAGGAGCCGCGCGAGCATCTCGGATTTCTCGATCGAGGTCGTACCCACGAGGACCGGCTGGCCCTTCTGGTGCGCCTCGCGGATCTGCTCGACGACGGCGCGGTACTTCTCGTCCGCGGTGCGGTAGACCTGATCGTGCTCGTCGGCGCGCGCGATCGGGCGGTTCGTCGGCACCTCGACCACGCCGAGCCCGTAGATCGAGCCGAACTCCTCGGCCTCGGTCGTGGCCGTCCCGGTCATGCCCGCGAGCTTGCCGTAGAGGCGGAAGTAGTTCTGGAACGTGACGCTCGCCAGCGTGACGTTCTCGGGCTGGATCGACACGCCCTCCTTGGCCTCGATCGCCTGGTGGAGCCCGTCGGACAGGCGCCGCCCGGCCATCATCCGCCCGGTGAACTCGTCGATCAGCACCACGTCATCGCCGCGCACGATGTAGTGCTGGTCGCGCTGGAACAGCTTGTGCGCGCGCAGCCCCTGGTTGACGTGGTGGACGACGGTGGTCGATTCCGGATCGTAGAGGCTCTGGCCCTCCGGGAGGATGCCCGCCTCGTGGAGCCGGTCCTCGAGGAACTCGTTGCCCTCGTCGGTGAAGGTCACCGAGCGCTGCTTCTCGTCGAGCGTGAAGTGCTCCTCGGTGATCTCGGGCACCAGCGCGTTCACTCGGGTGTAGAGGTCGGATCGGTCCTCCGATGGGCCCGAGATGATCAGCGGCGTGCGCGCCTCGTCGATCAGGATCGAGTCGACCTCGTCGACGATCGCGAAGTTGTGCCCGCGCTGCGCCATCTCCTCGCGGGTCGCGCGCATGTTGTCGCGCAGGTAGTCGAAGCCAAGCTCGTTGTTGGTCGCGTAGGTGATGTCGGCCTTGTAGGCCGCGCGCTTCTCCTCGTCGGGCTGCTGGGGGACGACGACGCCGACCTCCATCCCGAGCGCGTTGTAGACCTTCGCCATCCACTCCGCGTCGCGGCGCGCGAGGTAGTCGTTCACGGTGACGACGTGCACGCCCAGCCCCGAGAGCGCGTTGAGGTAGGCCGGGAAGGTCGCCACCAGCGTCTTGCCCTCGCCGGTCTTCATCTCCGCGATGTTGCCCTCGTGCAGGAAGATCCCGCCCACGAGCTGGGTGTCGAAGGCCCGCAGACCGAGCGCGCGGCGCGCCGCCTCGCGGCAGTTGGCGAACGCCTCGGGCAGCAGGTCGTCGAGCGCCTCGCCGCCCTGCGCGCGGGTGCGGAGCGCGTCCGTGCGGGCGCGGATCTCGTCGTCCGACAACGCCTGGAACTCCGGCTCGAGCGCGTTGATGCGCTCGACCACCTTGAGGCGAGTCTTGACCAACCGGTCGTTCGGCGTGCCGAAGACCTTCTTCGCGATCGCCCCGAATCCCAGCATGCCGTCCCGCCCCTCGCGCCCTTGCCCCAAGCGGGATCGCGCCATATCAAGCGGCGGATCACGGGACGGGCGCGGTGAAAATAAGTCCTCGCCGCACTTAAGACCCGCCCCCACGGGTGTCAACGAACGCCCCCGGACGCCCCGCATGCATGGCCCGCCGGGGCCGGAAAGGACCGCCTCCATGAGACATCTGCTGACGGGCGCCGCGACCGCCCTCGCCCTCGCCATGCCCGCATACGCGCAGGACGCCGCCGCCCCCGCCGATGCGGGCACCGTCCTCGCGGTGGTCAACGGGACCGACATCACGCTGGGCCATCTGGTGGCGCTGCGGGGCCGGCTGCCCGAGGAGTACCAGTCGCTGCCCGACGAGGTGCTGCTCGAGGGGATGCTCGAGCAATTGATCCAGCAGCAGGCCGTGGTCGACGCGATCGAGACGACGCCGTCGCTCACGCTGGGCGTCGAGAACGAGACGCGCGCCTATCTCGCAGGGCGCGAGATCGAGCGCCTTTCGAACGAGCCCGTCGACGAGGATGCGGTGCAGGCGGCCTACGACGAGGCCTACGGCGCGGCGCCCGCGGAGCCGGAATACAACGCCAGCCACATCCTCGTGGAGACCGAGGAGGAAGCGGCTGCGATCGTGGAGGAGCTCGCGGGCGGCGCCGACTTCGCTACCGTCGCGCAGGAGCTCTCCACCGGCCCGTCCGGCCCGAACGGCGGCTCGCTCGGCTGGTTCGGTCCGGGCATGATGGTGCCCGAGTTCGAGGAGGCCGTCGTGACGCTCGAGCCCGGCGAGGTCTCCGCGCCCGTGCAGACGCAGTTCGGCTGGCACGTCATCCGCCTCGACGACCTGCGCGACCAGGAGAAGCCCGCGCTGGAGGCCGTCCGCCCGCAGATCGAGGCGCAGGTGCGGCAGGCCGCGGTCGAGGCCGAGCTCGCGCGTCTGCTCGCGGCGGCGGAGGTCGTGCGGACCGAGGCCGAGGTGGACCCGGCCGCGATCCGCGACGACACGTTGCTCGGGAACTGAGCGGTGGCGGGGGACGGCAAGGGCGGCAAGAAGCCCAAGCGCAAGGCGCTCATGGCGCGGATCGCCGAGCTCGAAGCGCGATTGGCGCCGCCCGCCGCCCCCGCCGTGTCCCCGCTCGCCCCCGACGATGCCGGACCTGCCCGCGATCGACGGCGTGCGCTTCGCCACCGCGCAGGCCGGGATCAAGCGCGCGGACCGCACCGACGTGATGCTGGCGGAGATCGCCGCCGGGAGCGCGGTGGCCGGCGTCTTCACGACCTCGGCCACGCGGTCGGGCGCGGTGCTCGACTGCCAGGACAAGCTCGCGCGCAAGTCGGCCTCCGGTGGCTGGGCGATCCTGGTGAACTCGGGCAACGCCAACGCCTTCACCGGCGCGTCCGGCGCGGAGGCCGTGACCGCGATCTGCGCGGGGGTGAGCCACGCGCTCGGCCTGCCCGCCTCGCGCGTCCTGACGTCCTCGACCGGCGTGATCGGGGAGCCGCTGCCGCACGACCGCATCACCGCGGCGATCGACGCCCTCGCCGCCCGCCTCGACCCGGACGGGATGGCGGAGGCGGCCTCCGCGATCATGACCACCGACACCTTCCCCAAGGGCGCGACGCGGCAGGTGGAGATCGACGGCAGGACGGTGACCATCGCGGGCATCGCCAAGGGCTCGGGCATGATCGCGCCCGACATGGCGACGATGCTCGCCTACGTCTTCACCGACGCGAAGGTCGCTGACCGCGCGTTGCAGACGATGCTGTCGGAGCTGACCGAGCGGACGTTCAACGCGGTCACGGTGGACGGGGACACCTCCACCTCCGACACCGCGATCCTCGCCGCGACGGGGCGGGCCGGCAACGCGGAGATCGCGTCGTCGCGCAGCGCCGACGGCCGCGCCTTCCGCGAGGCGCTCCACGCCGTGATGCACGACCTCGCGCTGCAGCTCGTGATGGACGGCGAGGGCGCGACGAAGCTCGTGGAGGTCCGCGTGACCGGGGCCGCCAACGCGCTCGACGCCCGCCGGGTCGCGGCCTCGGTGGCGAACTCGCCGCTCGTGAAGACCGCGGTGGCCGGCGAGGATCCGAACTGGGGCCGCATCGTCATGGCCGTCGGCAAGTCCGGCGCCCGCGCCGACCGCGACCGGCTGGCGATCCGGCTGGGCGACATCGCGGTCGCGAGCGAGGGGCGCGTCGCGCCGGGCTACGTCGAGGAGGCGGGTGCGAGCTACATGAAGCGCGACCGGATCGTGATCGGCGTCGACCTCGGCATGGGCTCGGCGGAGGACGTGATGTGGACCTGCGACCTCACGGCCCGCTACGTCGAGATCAATGCCGACTACCGCTCCTGAGGTCGCGTCGAAGCCCGTCCTGCTCGTCGTGGCGGCGGCGCTGATCGACGCGGACGGGCGCGTGCTGCTGTCGCGACGCCCTCCGGGACGCGCGATGGCCGGGCTGTGGGAGTTTCCGGGCGGCAAGGTCGAGCCGGGGGAGACACCGGAGGCCGCGCTCGTGCGCGAGCTGCACGAGGAGCTCGGGATCGAGACCTGGTCGTCCTGCCTCGCGCCGCTGAGCTTCGCGTCGCATGGCTACGACGCATTCCATCTGCTGATGCCGCTCTACGCCTGCCGCCGGTGGGACGGGACCGCCCGGCCGCTCGAGGGGCAGGCCCTGCGCTGGTCGACCCCGGCCGCGATGCGCGACTTGCCGATGCCGCCCGCGGACCTCCCGCTCGTCGCCGCGCTCCGGGACTGGCTCTGAGGCCGGCGAAGCACCGTATGGACCTTCGACATCGGTCTTAACGATTTCTACACTTCCCAAGCCGCACAATATGTCTACCGTCTGAAGGCGGGGGGCCCAGGTTTTGGGCGACTACGGGAGGACGACCATGTTCCGGACCATCACCATCGGCAGCCATCTCTCCGTGCAGGGCACGTTCGTGCGGATGCTGCAGGACGGCCTATGCCAGATCCGCGTCGGCAGTCGCCTCATCACGGGCCATCCGATCGCCGGCTGAGCCGAGCCAACCGGCGAGCTCGTCGGCGGCGATATCCGCCAGCGCGTCCATGTGGGCCTCGCTCTCGTTGAGGCACGGGATGTAGGCGAAGGTCTCGCCGCCGGCTTCCTCGAAGCTTTCGCGGATCTCCTCGTTGATCTCCTCGAGCGTCTCGATGCAGTCGGCCGAGAAGGCCGGCGCGATCACCGCGATCGACTTCCGGCCGCCCTCCGCGAGCCGGGCGACCTCCTCGACGGTGTAGGGCTGGAGCCATTGCTCGGGTCCGAATCGCGACTGGAAGGTCGTGGTGATCCGATCCGCGCTCCAGCCGAGCCGCTCGCGCAGGAGCCGCGTCGTGCGCTGGCACTGGCAGTGATACGGATCGCCCTCCATCAGATAGCGGCGCGGCACGCCGTGATACGAGCACACCAGGATGTCGGGCGCGACCTCGGCCGCGGCATAGGCCTCCTCCACCGACCGGGCGAGCGCGTCGATGTAGCGGGGATCGGCGAAGTAGGCCGGCACCGTGCGCGAGGCGGGCTGCCACTTGAGCCGCATCAGCGCGCGGAAGAACTGATCGTTCGCGGTCGCGGTCGTGGGCGCGGAATATTGGGGATAGAGCGGGAAGAACACGATACGGTCGCAGCCCGCCGCCTGCAGCGCCTCGACCTTCGAGATCGTGGACGGATTGCCGTAGCGCATTGCGTAGTCGACCACGACGCGATCTCCGAACCGCGCGCGCATCCGCTCCGCCATCGCCGCCGTCTGCGCCTTGGTGATCGTCGCGAGCGGGCTCTCGCCGGCCTCGTTGTTCCAGATCGAGCGGTAGTTCGCCCCCGACCGGAACGGGCGCGAGGTCAGGATCACGCCCTGCAGCAGCGGCTGCCACAGGAGCGGCGAGTAGTCGATCACGCGCCGGTCGCTCAGGAACTCGTTGAGGTAGCGCCGCATCGACCAGTAGTCGTGGCCGTCCGGCGTGCCGAGATTGGCCAGCAGCAGCCCGACCTTCCCGTGGCGTACCGTCGGATGGTCGTCGGGGGCGTGGGCGGGCCGGGTCGCGGCCATCGCGTCAGGTCTCGCGTTCATCGTGCCGCCTCCATCTCCGCCACGCCGAGCGCGTCCGCGAGCCGCATCCGCGCGGAGCCGGGACGCAGCGGCTTCGGCTGGCTCTCCGCGGGCGCCCAGCCGGTCAGGAACACGAGCTCGAACGTCGCCGCGATCCCGCCCGCGTCGGGATGCGCCTCGCGGTAGATCGCGTCCGCCCGCTCGAAGAGCCTGCGCGACGGGATGCGCCGGTGGCGCCCGGCCAGCGCGTTGCCCTCCCCCATCGCCCGCAGGTCGCGCGCGAGGTGCGGCAGGTCGCGGTAGCGCACCCGCAGCGACGTCACGTCGGCCACCGGCAGCGCGAGCCCCGCCCGCTGGAGCAGCCCGCCCATGTCGCGCGCGTCGCCCATCGGCAGCACGCGCGGGCTGATGCCGCCCGCCACCTCCGCCTCCGCTTGCCCGAGCGCGGCCCGCAGCTCCGCGAGCGTCCCGCCGCCGGGCGCGACGACGAGCAGCAGCCCGTCCTCGCGCAGCGCGCGGCGGCACTGGATCAGCTGCCCTACCGGATCGTCCGCCCAATGCAGCGCCATCGCGTGGACGACGAGGTCGTGCGCGCCCGGCGCGAGGTCGAGCACCTCCGCCTCGGGAACGAGACGCGCGCCGGGCACGACGTCGCGCCAGATCCCGGGATGCGCGGTCACGAGCGCGGGCGACGTAAACGATCTGTTAACGTCCTTCAGCCTCTCCTGCACCTCGTCGATGGCCGCGTCGTGCAGGAAGCGCGCCTCGCCGGTCGCCCGGGCCCGCTGCCGGGCAAGGGCGGGACGGTCGGTCAGGGACGGGCGTTCGGCGGGCATCGCGGGCATCCGGGGGAGTTAGGTCATGGAACGCACGTTGCAAAGGGCGGGCCCCGTGGCGCGGATCGCCCGCGCCGCGCTGACCGCGCTCTACCCCACGACGTGCATGATGTGCGACGCGCGCGTCGAGGAGGAGGGCGCGCTCTGCCCGACCTGCTGGGCGGACACGACGTTCCTGTCGGGCGCGTGCTGCGACCTGTGCGGACGCTCGCTGCCCGGCGACGCGGACGGGGTCGCGCATTGCGACGAATGCCTGCGCGTCGAGCGCCCGTGGGACGAGGGCCGCGCGGCGCTGGCCTATGCGGGCGCCGGGAGACGCCTGGTGCTCGCGCTCAAGCACGGCGACCGGACCGAGCTCGCGCGCGGGGCGGGACGCTGGCTGCATGCGCGCGCGCGCGACATCCTGTCGCCCGGGACGATGATCGCGCCCGTCCCGATCCATCGCTGGCGGCTGCTGCGGCGGCGCTACAACCAGTCCGCGCTTCTGGCCGCCGACGTGGCACGGCGCGCGGGCGCCGAGTTCGCGCCGCAGGCGCTGCTGCGCCATCGCCAGACGCCGAGCCAGGAGAAGCGCAGCTTCGCCGACCGCTTCGCCAACGTCGCGGACGCGATCGCCGTCGCGCCGGGCGCGGACGTCGCGGGCCGCCACGTCGCCGTCGTCGACGACGTGATGACCTCCGGGGCGACCCTGTCGGCCTGCGGCGAGGCGCTGCGCGGGGCGGGGGCGGCGCGGGTCACGATGCTGATCCTCGCGCGCGTTGCGAAGGACGACCGGCGCGCCTAGCTGTCCCCCGACCAGCCCCGGAGCGCCGCGATGAAGCCCGTCGAGATCTACACCCAGCCGCTCTGCGGCTACTGCACCGCCGCGGTCCGCCTGCTGTCGTCGAAGGGCGCGGCCATCGCCGAGCACGACGTGTCGCGCGCGCCCGACCTGCGCGCGCAGATGGCGGCCCGCGCGGGCGGCCGCCGGACCACGCCGCAGATCTTCGTGGGCGACACGCATGTCGGCGGCTGCGACGACCTCTTCGCGCTCGAGCGCTCGGGCGGGCTCGACGCGCTTCTCGCCGACTGACCCCGCTCAGTCGCGGCGGCGGACCATGAGCTGCGTGCCCTCCATACGCGTCTCCAGCCGCTTGATCTCGCCCACGAGGTCGGAGAGCTTGCGCCGCCCGTAGGTGCGCGTGTCGAAGTCGGGCAGCTCCGCCATGATCTGGCTGCCGAGCGCGCCCATCGAGTACCACTCGCCGTCCTGGTCCATCCGCTCCATCGCCCGCAGGATCAGGGGCAGCGCGTCGAGGGCCTGCTTCTTCTCGGCCTTGGGCGAGGTCGGCGTCGCCGGCTCGTCCACGAGGTTCTCGATCAGGATGAACCGGTTGCAGACGTTTCGCAGGCTCTCGGGCGCCTTGCCCTCGCCGATGCCGAACACGTCGAGCCCGTCCTCGCGGATGCGGCTGGCGAGGCGGGTGAAGTCGCTGTCGGACGACACGAGGACGAAGCCGTCGAACCGCCCGGCATGCAGGATGTCCATCGCGTCGATCACCAGGCCGATGTCCGACGCGTTCTTGCCCTTGGTGTTCGCCGTCTCCTGATGCGCGACGAGGCCGAGCTCGAGCACCTTGTCGGCCCAGTTGCGCAGGTGCCCGCCCGACCAGTCGCCGTAGACGCGGCGCAGCGCGGGCTCGCCCAGCGCCGTGATCTCCTTGAGGATCGGCTCGGCGAACTTGGCGGGGATGTTGTCGGCGTCGATCAGGACGGCGAGGAGGGGGCGGTCGCGTATCGGCATGGGGGTCTCCAGTCGCGCGACCCCTAGCGCGCGCGCCTGGCCGGGTCCACGACCGCGCGTGGCCGGGGCGCGTCTGTCGCGTCGATCAGGCGACGTAGGGCTCGATCAACGCGCGCAGCGGCAGGCGCGCGCGCAGCCGGGCGCCGATGAGGAACGTCCCCGCGAACTTCCGCTGCAGATGCAGCAGCTCCATCGGCATCGGCGGCGGCACCATCCCGTCGCGTGCGAGCGCGATCGCGTCGTCGCGCATCCGCGACGGCAGGTCGGTCGCCGCGAAGTCGAACGGACCGTCCACACGAAGCGCCGCGAAGACCGCCTCGCCCATCGCCACCAGCCGCGCGGCGTGGTCCGGCGTGGTCCCGGACCCGATCACCCCGACCTCCGCGGCGAGCGCGTGGAGCCCGGCGCGATCCCCCGCCATTCCGGCGCGCAGCAGGCGGCGGTGAAGGTCGCTCGCGTAGGGCGAGATTGGCCGGACCGCGCCGAAGTCGAGGAGCGCGATCCGCCCGCCCGCCTCGTCCCACAGGTAGTTGGCGAAATTCGGGTCGGTCTGCATCCAGCCCCATTCGAACGTCTCGCGCAGCGTCATCACCACGAGGTCGCGGACGAGGCCGTCGCGCACCGCCTGCGACGCGCCCGCCGCCGCCTCGATCGGCACGCCCTCGAGGAAGGACATCGCGAGGACCGCGCCGGTCGAGCGCGCGCGGTCGACCTCGGGCACGACGAGGCGCGGATCGTCCGCGACCAGCGCGGCGAACCGTTCGAGATGGTCCGCCTCGGCGGCGTAGTCGGTCTCGGCATGGAGCTGCGCGCGCGCCTCCTCGAGATAGGGCGCGAGCGCGAAGCCGCGCGGCAGCAGTCCCGACATCCGCATCAGGGTCCCGACGTTGGCGACGTCGCCGTCGATGCTGTCGGCGATGCCGGGATACTGCACCTTGATCGCCAGCTCGCGGCCGTCGCGGGTGCGCGCGCGGTGGACCTGCCCGATCGAGGCGGCGGCGACCGGGCGTACGTCGAATCGCTGGAGCGAGGCGAGCCATCCGGGCGGCCATTCGCGGTCGAGCACGCGGCGGAGCTGCGCGGGCGGCATCGGGTCGGCGGCGGCGCGCAGACGCGCCATGATCGCCGCGAGCTCGGGCGGGAGCAGGTCGCCGCCGTCCATCGAGACGAGCTGGCCCAGCTTCATCGCGGCGCCGCGCATCCGCGCGAGCTCCTCGGTCACGCGGCGGACGTTGGCGGGCGTCATCATCAGGTCGCGCAGGACCGGGGCACGACCGCGACCCAGCGCGCCGGCGCCGCCCGCCGCGACGCGGCCCGCCACGCCCGCGCCGAGCGCGCCCATCCGCGCGAGCCGGCCGAGGCGGCTCGACGGCACCATGGCCCCCCGCCCCTGCCAGACCGTCCGATCGTCGTCCATCGCGCGATCCTCCGCTCCGATCGAGAGCTAGACGGGCACGACCGGACGGCCAGCGCGGCGGCGTGGCGTAGCGTCGCGGCGGCCGCCTCTCGCGACGTCGCACGCCGGAACCGCGTCACCCCCGCCCCCGTTGCCCATCGCATCGGGCGGGGGAACGCGGGACATGGCGCAGGAGAGACCGGCCGGGGCCGAGGCCCTCCGCGTGCTCGCGGCGATGCGAGCGGGCGACGGGCCGCTCGTCCACCTCACCGCGTCGGATGCCCGCGCCGGGACGATCGCACGCTTCCTCGCCGCCGTCGCGCCGGACGTCTGCGTGGTCCACCTGCCGGCGCTCGACTGCCTGCCCTACGACTGGGCCCGGCCCTCGACCGGGGCCGTGGGCCGGCGCATGGCCGCGCTCGCGGCGATGGCGGAGGGCGCGTGTCCGGCTCGTCGTGACCTCGCCCGATGCGCTGCTCCGGCGCCTGCCTCCGGTCGGGCGGGCGCGGCCCGAGACAGTCGCGGTGGGCGACACCTTCGACGCGGACGCCTTCGCGCGAGCGGCTCGACGGCGATCGGCTACCTCGATTGCGACCGGGTGGACGAGCCGGGCGACGTGTCGATCCAGGGCGCGACGATCGACGTCCATCCGGCGGGCGCGGACGGCCCGGTGAGGATCCGCCTCGACGGACGGCATCGTGCGCGAGATCGACGCCTACGATCCCGCCACCCAGCGCAGCGGCGGGCTGCTGGACGCGATCCGCATCGACGCCGGCATCGAGGAGGCGGGCGATGATGGCGAGGAGGCGCTCGCGACCCTCGCGGATCACCTGCCCGGCGCGACGATGAGCGCGACGCGGCGGGCGATCCGGGCCGCGGACCGCCTGCTGGCGGGGCTGCCCGGGATGCACGACGAACGCCGCCGCGCCGACATCCGCGAGGGCCGCGGAGACCGCGTGCCGCCGCCCGAGCGGCTCTACCTCACGCCCGAGGAGTGGCACGCGCTGCGCGAGGGCGCGACGGTGATCGACGCGCCGCGCGCGGAGCCGCCGCCGCGGATCCACGCGGCCCGTCACCCGCGACGGAGCCTCGCGCGGGCGATCGCCGGGAAGCGGCCGGACGGTGCTGCTCGCCGGATCGGCGGCGCTGCGCGACCGCCTCGCGCGGATGGGGCGCGACGGCGCGCGTCTGGTCGAGGCGGCGGGCTGGGCCGACGTCGAGGCGCTCGCCGGGGGCGGCGCCGCGACGCTTCTTGCGCCGCTCGACCACGGGTTCCGCGACGGAGACATGCTCGTCCTCACCGCCCGCGACGTCCTCGGACCGCTCGCCGCCGCCGGGCCCGCCACGCCGTCCGGCTGGCCCGACGGCGGCGCACGACCTGCAACGCGGCGATCTGGTGGTCGACGAGGAGGCAGGGCTCGGCCGCTACGACGGCATCGAGGACGTGGCGGGCGTGGAGGCGATCCGGCTCGTCCACGAGGAGGACGAGGCGTCGCTCGTCCCGGTCGCGGAGGCCGACCGCCTCTGGCGCTACGGCCGCGACGAGGGCGGCACGGCGCTCGATGCGCTGGGCGGGTCCGCCTGGCCCAGGCGCCGCGCCGCGCTCGCCCGCAAGATCGCCGCCGCCGCCGCCGAGCTCGCGGAGGCCGCGAAGGCCCGGCGCGAGGCCACCGCCGCGCCGCTGACGGCCGATGGCGACGCCCATGCCGAGGTGGTCGCCGGGTTCGGCCACGAGGAGACGCCGGACCAGGCCGCGGCGATCCGCGACGTGACCCGCGACCTCGCCTCGGGTCGCCCGATGGACCGGCTGCTGATCGGCGACGTGGGCTTCGGCAAGACCGAGGTCGCGATCCGCGCGATCGCCGTCGCGGCGCTCGCGGGCGCGCAGGCGGCGCTGGTCGCCCCGACGACGGTGCTCGCCCGCCAGCACGCGGGCACGCTCGCGCGGCGGCTCGGGGCGGCCGGGATCGAGGTCGCGCAGCTCTCGCGCCTCACCGCGCCCGGCGAGGCCAAGCGCGTGCGGGCCGGGCTGGCGGACGGCTCGATCCGCGTCGTCGTCGGCACCCACGCGTTGCTGGGCAAGTCCGTGGCCTTCGACGGCCTCGGGCTTGTGGTGATCGACGAGGAGCAGCGGTTCGGCACGGCGCACAAGCGCGCGCTGCGCGACCTCGCGAGCGGCGTCCACGTCCTGTCGATGACCGCGACGCCGATCCCCGGCAGCCTGCAGCGCGCGCTGGCGGGCCTGCAGGAGATCGCCGTGCTCGCTACCCCGCCCGACCTGCGCCGCCCCGTGCGGACCCAGATCGCCACCGCCGCGCCCGACGCGATGGGCGAGGCGCTCCGGCGCGAGCGTCGGCGCGGCGGGCAGTCCTTCGTCGTCGTCCCCCGGATCGAGGACGTCGAGGCGATGCGCGCGGCCATCGCCGAGGCCGCCCCCGGCCTGAGCGTGCGGGTGGCCCATGGCGACCTGCCCGCGCGAGAGATCGACGAGGCGATGACCGCCTTCGCGGACGGCGACGGGGACGTGCTGCTGGCCACGGCCATCGTCGAGTCGGGGCTCGACGTGCCGCGGGCGAACACGATGCTGATCGCGCGGCCCGAGCTGATGGGGCTCGCGCAGCTCCACCAGCTCCGCGGCCGCGTCGGGCGCGGCGGGCGGCAGGCCTACTGCACGCTGATGACCGATCCCGACGCGCCGCCCGGCGAAGGCGCGCGCGCGCGGCTCGAGGCGTTCGTGGCGGCGGACGCGCTCGGCGCGGGGTTCGCGCTGTCGATGGTCGACCTCGACCGACGCGGCGCGGGCGATCTCCTGGGCGACGGGCAGTCGGGGCACGACGCGCGCGTGGGCGCCGCGCTCCACGCCGAGATGCTGGCCTACGCGCTCCGCGAGGCGGAGGGCCGCCCGCCGCCCGTGCGCCCCGACCTGCGCATCGAGGCCGCCGCCGGACTGCCGGCGGATTACGTGACCCACGAGGACGCCCGCGCCACGCTTCACCTGCGGCTCGCGCATGTCCGAACCGCGCGCGAGGCCGACGCGCTGGCCGAGGAGGTCGCCGACCGCTTCGGCCCGCCCCCGTCCGCGGCCCGCGCGCTGCTCACCCTGACCGCGATCCGGGCGCATGCCGCGGAGGCCGGGATCGCGCGGGTCACCGCGGGGCCTTCGGGCGTGGCGCTCGACCTCGTCGACGCGTCGCGCGAGGTGCGGCTGCCCGAAGGGGCCGAGCGGTCGGGCGACCGGATCGTGCTGCGCCGCGAGCTGCCCGACGAAGGCGCGCGCCTCGACGCGGCGCTCGGGCTCGTGGACGCGCTCGCGGCGCTGGCCGAGGACGCCTAGCTGGCGGGTTGCTTCAGGCGGAACCGCTGGATCTTGCCGGTCTCGGTCTTGGGAAGCGCGTCGAGGAAGCGCACGGAGCGCGGATACTTGAACGGCGCGATCGTCGCCTTGACGTGGGCCTTCAGCGCGTCGGCTGTCGTCTCGTCGGCGGCGTGGCCCGCGGCGAGGACGACGTGCGCCTCGACGATCGTGCCGCGTTCCTCGTCGGGCCGCCCGACCACCGCGCATTCCGCCACCGCCGGATGCGAGAGCAGCGCCGCCTCGACCTCGGGGCCCGCGACGTTGTAGCCCGAGGTCACGATCATGTCGTCGTCTCGCGCCGCGAACCGCAGGTAGCCGTCCTCGTCCATCGCGAAGGCGTCGCCGGTGACGTTCCAGCCGTCCACCACGTAGTCGGCCTGCCGCTCGTCGGCGAGGTAGCGGCAGCCGGTGGGGCCGCGCACGGCGAGCCGCCCGACCGTGCCGCGCGGGACCTCCGCGCCGTCCGGCCCGATGACGCGCGCCTCGTAGCCCCCGACCGGGCGGCCGGTGCAGGCGGGGCGGTGGTCGTCGAAGCGGTTGGTGACGAAGATGTGCAGCATCTCCGTGGCGCCGATCCCGTCGAGCATCGGCAGGCCGGTGCGCGCGATCCAGTCCTCGTAGACCGGCGCGGGCAGCGTCTCGCCCGCGCTGACGGCGGCCCGCAGCGACGACAGGTCCGCGCCCGCCTCCATCGCGCGCAGCATCACGCGGTAGGCCGTGGGCGCGGTGAAGCAGACCGTCGCGCGGTAGCGCTCGATGATCTCGACCAGGTTCGGCGGCGAGGCGTTCTCGAGCAGCGCCGCCGCCGCGCCGAAGCGCAGCGGGAACACCGCGAGCCCGCCCAGCCCGAAGGTGAAGGCGAGCGGCGGCGAGCCCACGAACACGTCCTCGGGCACCACGCCCAGCACCTCCGCCGCGTAGCCGTCGGCGATCGCCAGCAGGTCGCGGTGGAAGTGCATCGTGGCCTTCGGCCGCCCCGTCGTCCCCGAGGTAAAGCCCAGCAGCGCCACGTCGTCGCGTCCCGTCGGCACCGCGTCGAAGCGAACCGGCTTCTCGAGCGCGAGCCGGTCGAGCTCGGCATCGTGGTTCGAGGTGCCGTCGAAGCCCACCACCGTCTCGAGATGCGCGCTCGCCTTCGCGCAGGTCGCCAGCTCGTCCATCAACCGCGTATCGCAGAGCGCGAACGCGACCTTCGCGCGGTCGACCACCTGACCCAGCTCGCCCGCGCGCAGGAGCGGCATCGTGTTGACCACCACCGCGCCGGCCTTGGTCGCCGCCAGCCAGCAGGCGACCATGGCGGGATTGTTGGCGGAGCGGATCAGCACGCGGTTGCCGGGCCGGATGCCGAGGTCGTCGACCATCGCGTGCGCCAGCCGGTTGGTCCAGTCGGCGAGCTCCTTGTAGGTCCGCCGCCGCCCGTTGCCGATCAGCGCGACCCGGTCGCCCATGCCGCGCGCGACGATCGCGTCCGTGAGCTCGACGCCCACGTTGATCCGCTCGGGGTAGTCGAAACCGTCGAGCAGGAAGTCCGGCCACGCCTCGGGCGGGGGCAGGTTGTCGCGCGCGAACGTGTCCTCGTGCGCGGAAGGGCCCAGCGGCGCGTTCACAGCCGGGTCCGCACGTGCCAGAGCTCCGGGAACAGCTCGACCGCGAGCATCCGGCGCAGGTACTCGACCCCCGCCGTCCCGCCGGTGCCGCGCTTGAACCCGATCACCCGCTCGACGGTGGTGACGTGGTTGAAGCGCCAGCGGCGGAAATGGTCCTCGAGGTCGACGAGCTTCTCGGCCATCTCGTAGAGCGTCCAGTGCCGCGCGGTGTCGCGGTAGACCTCGGCCCACATCGCCATCACCGCCTCGTGCGGCTCGGCCGGGCTCTCCGACGGCGCGGCGACCCTCGCGTCGGGCACCGCCATCCCGTGCCGCCCCGCGAAGGCCAGCACCTCCTGATAGAGGTCGCGGCGCGCCATCTCGGCTTCGATGGCGGCCGTCGCGGCGGGATCGTGCGCGTGCGGGCGGGCCATCTCGGCGCGGCGGTTGCCGAGCGCGAACTCGATCAGCCGGTACTGCAGCGACTGGAAGCCCGAGGACCGCCCGAGCCGGTCGCGGAACGTGGTGTAGTCGGTCGGCGTCATCGTGCGCAGCACGTCCCAGGCGCCGGTGAGCTGCTCCATGATCCGCGATACGCGCGAGAGCATCTTGAACGCCTCGGGCGCGCGGTCCTCGGCGATGGCGCGGCGCGCGGCGTCGAGCTCGGTCAGCATCAGCTTCATCCACAGCTCGCTCGTCTGGTGCTGGACGATGAACAGCATCTCGTCGGGCGCGTCGGTCAGCGGGCGCTGCGCGTCCAAGAGCGCGCCGAGCCCGAGATAGTCGCCGTAGGACATGCGCTCGCGGAAGTCGGTCTCCGCCCCCGAGGCCGGGTCCGCGCTCACGACAGCACCTGGCGCGCGATCACGACCCGCTGCACGTCCGACGCGCCCTCGTAGATCCTCAGCGCGCGGATCTCGCGGTAGAGCCGCTCGACCACGCTGCCGGCGCGCACGCCGTCGCCGCCATGCAGCTGCACCGCGGCGTCGATCACCTCCTGCGCCGCCTCGGTCGCGTAGAGCTTGGCCATCGCCGCCTCGCGGGTCACGCGCGGCGCGCCGCGATCCTTGGCCCAGGCGGCGCGGTACACCAGCAGCGCGGCGGCATCCACGCGCAGCGCCATGTCGGCGACGTGGCCCTGCACCATCTGGAGGCTCGCGAGCGGCTCGCCCTGCACCTCGCGCGCGGCGACCCGCGCCAGCGTCTCGTCGAGCGCGCGGCGCGCGAAGCCGAGCGCGGCGGCGGCGACCGTCGTGCGGAACACGTCGAGCACCGACATCGCGATGCGGAAGCCCTGCCCCGGCTCCCCGATCAGCGCGGCCTTGGGCACCCGCGCGCCGTCGAAGCGCAGGGTCGCCAGCGGGTGCGGGGCGATCACGTGGAGCCGCTCGGCCACGGTCAGGCCCGCCGTGTCCGCCGGCACCACGAAGGCCGAGAGCCCGCGCGCGCCCGGCGCCTCGCCGGTGCGCGCGAACACCGTGAGCACGTCCGCGATACCGCCGTTGGAAATCCACGTCTTCTCGCCGTCGAGCACCCAGGCGTCGCCGTCGTCGCGCGCCGTCATCGTGGAGCCCGCGACGTCCGAGCCCGATCCCGGCTCGGTCAGCGCGAAGGCCGCGACCGCCCGGCCCGCACGCGTCTCGGGAAGCCATTCGTCCCGCTGCGCGTGCGTACCGAAGAGCGACAGCGCGCCGGTCCCGAGCCCCTGCATCGCGAAGGCGAAGTCCGCGAGCCCGTCGTGGCGCGCCAGCACCTCGCGGCTCAGGCACAGCGTGCGGACGTCGAGCGGGCCGTGCGCGGCCGGGTCGGCGGCGGTCGCCTCGAGCCAGCCGTCCGCGCCGAGCCGCGCCACCAGCCCGCGGCAGGCCGCGTCGACGTCGGAATGGTCCACCGGCCCCTGCGCGGCGGCCCAGGCGTCGAGCCCGCGGGCGCGTTCGCGATGCGCGTCCTCGAGGAACGGCCAGTCGAGAAAGGTCGCGTCCGGCATTCAGTCGCCCTCGAAGGCGGGCGTCTGGCGCGCCGCGAAGGCCCGGTAGGCGCGCTCGAAATCGGCGGTGCGCATGCAGATCGCCTGCGCCTGCGCCTCCGCCTCGATCGCCTGGTCGAGCGACATCGACCATTCCTGCGCCAGCATCGTCTTGGTCATCATGTGCCCGAAGGACGGCCCCGCCGCGATGCCCCGCGCCATCTCGAGCGCGGCGTCCTCGAGCGCGTCGGCCGCCACGACCCGGTTCCAGAACCCCCAGGCCGCGCCCTCCTCCGCGCCCATCGAGCGGCCGGTATAGAGGAGCTCCGCCGCCCGCCCCTGCCCCACGATCCGGGGCAGCATCGCGCAGGCGCCCATGTCGCAGCCCGCGAGCCCGACGCGCGTGAAGAGGAACGCGACCCTGGCCTCGGGCGAGGCGAGCCGCAGGTCCGACGCCATCGCCACGATCGCCCCCGCGCCCACGCAGACGCCGTCGACGGCGGCGATCACCGGCACGCCGCAGCCGATCATCGCGCGCACGAGGTCGCCGGTCATGCGCGTGAAGGCCAGCACCTCCTTCATCGACATGCCCGTGAGCGGGCCGATGATGTCGTGGACGTCGCCGCCCGAGCAGAAGTTGCCGCCGTTCGAGCCGAACACCACCGCGCGGACGTCGGAGCGCTCAGACAGCGCGCGGAACCAGTCGCGCAGCTCGGCATAGCTTTCGAACGTCAGCGGGTTCTTGCGCTCGGGCCGGTCGAGCCGGATCGTCGCGACGCCGCCCTCGACCACGCATCGGAAGTGGACGGGGGCGTCCGTCACGCGTCGCCCGCCCGCGGCGCCGTCGCGTCGAGCCGGTCGCGGAGCGCGTCGGCCTCGCCTGCGTCGAAGTCGCCCAGCAGCTCGTCGACCCAGCCCTCGTGCGCCTCCGCCTGCCGCGCGAACGCCTCGCGCCCCGCCGCCGTGAGCCGCACCAGCGATGCCCGGCGGTCGCCCGGGACGGCCGCGCGCGCGACCAGCCCGTCCTCGACCAGCCGGTCCACGATCCCGGTGACGTTTCCGTTCGACACCCGCAGCACGCCCGACAGCGCCGACATCCGCAGCCCGTCGGGGTGGCGCGCGAGCGCGGCCATCACGTCGAAGCGCGGCAGCGTCGTCGCGAACGAAGCGCGAAAGCGGTCGCGCAGCTCGCCCTCCACCGCCCGCGTCCGCCCGAGCAGCTTCAGCCAGAGCCGCAGCCGCGCCTTCGATGCGGCGCCCGCGTCGACCTGTCGATCCACCGCCACCAGACCCATGCCGACGCTCCCTCCGCCCCGAGGCTAGGCGGAGGGCGCGAGACGTTTCAAGCGCAAAAGGTTCGGGCTTGAAATGTCGTCCACGCCGGCCGCAGGCTCGCGTCGAACGAGGCCAGCCGGGGGGATGCCGCGTGCCCGTCCATCGCGTGACCGACTGGGACGACGCCTACGAGAACACCCGCCACATCGCGGGCGGCGAGGCGTTCCCCGACCGCTGGGCGGCGGCGGCGGCGGCGTTCCGCGCGACCGCGCGCGGACGTCCCGACCTCGCCTACGGGCCCGGCGAGCGGCACCGCCTCGACCTGTTCGAGCCCGCGGGCGCGCCGCGCGGACTGCTGGTCTTCGTGCATGGCGGCTACTGGATGGCCTTCGACAAGGCGCGCTGGTCGCACCTCGCGGCGGGGGCCGTGGCGCGCGGCTGGACGGTGGCGATCCCGTCCTACGACCTCTGCCCCGACGTGGGCATCCCCGACATCGTGGCCCAGGTCGGCACGGCCGTGGCCCATGCGGCGGGCGAGGTGGCCGGCCCGATCGTGCTCGCGGGCCATTCCGCGGGCGGGCACGTCGCGGCCTCGCTGATGACCGAGGGCGGGCCGCTGCCGCAGCCCGCGGTCGACCGGCTCGCCCACGTCGTCACGATCTCCGGGCTGCACGACCTCCGCCCGCTCCTGCGCACCGAGCGCGCGGGCCCTCTCGGTCTCGACATGGCGAGCGCCACCGCCGCCTCGCCCGCGCTCGGGCGCCCGCTGCCGGGGGTACCCCTGACGGCGTGGGTCGGCGGCGCGGAGCGACACGAGTTCCTGCGCCAGACCGCGCTGATCGCGAACGTCTGGCACGGACTGGGCGCAGAGACGGAGGCGATGGTGGAGCCCGACCGGCACCATTTCGACGTGATCGACGGCCTCGCGGAGCCGGGCTCGCCGCTGATGCGCGGCACGCTCGACCCGGTGGCCGCGTGACGGGGGCTTGCCAGGCGACCCCCGTCTCGGCCCCTATGGGCGCCAGGCCGAACGACGCCCGCCAGACGGCGCGACCGACACCAACGAGGGAGACGACCATGACCATCCGCACCAGGCTTCTCGCCACCACGCTCGCCACGCTGGGCGCGGCCCACGCCGCGGGCGCGCAGGACGCGCCGCCGTCGGCCGCCGACGACGTGCTCAAGATCGGGCTCGTCTACACGCTCTCCGGCCCCGCCGCGGCGCTTGGCGAGCAGGCCCGCGACGGCTTCATGCTGGCCGCCGACCGGATCGGCGACCTCGGCGGCATGCCGACCGAGATCATCGTGATGGACGACGAGCAGCGCCCCGACCTCGCCGCCGACGACGCGCGCGAGCTGGTGGAGCGCGACCAGGTCGACTTCGTGGTCGGCCCGATCTTCTCCAACATCCTCGGCGCGATCCACGAGCCGGTCACCAGCTCGGGCACGATCCTGATCTCCACCAATGCCGGGCCGTCGGTCTATGCCGGCGCGGACTGCGACCCGAACTTCTTCGCGACCTCCTACCAGAACGACCAGAACCACGAGGTCATGGGCGCCTATGCCGAGCGCGAGGGCTACACCAACGTCTTCCTGATGGCTCCGAACTACCAGGCCGGTCAGGACAGCCTCGAGGGGTTCAAGCACTCCTACACGGGCGGCTTCGCGGGCGAGGTCTTCACCGAGATGGGGCAGCTCGACTTCTCCTCGGAGCTCGCGCAGATCGCCGCGTTCCAGCCCGACGCGCTGTTCACCTTCATGCCCGGCGGGATGGGCGTGAACCTCGTCAAGCAATACGCGCAGGCGGGCCTCAGCTCGGTGCCGTTCCTGTCGGCCTTCACCGTGGACGAGACCACGCTGCCCGCGACGCAGGACGCGGCCGTCGGCCTCTTCGGCGGCTCGAACTGGGCGCCCGACCTCGACAATGCGGCCAACGAGGAATTCGTCGCCGCCTATATCGAGCGCTACGGCGCGGTCCCCGGCTCCTACGCGATGCACGGCTACGACGCGGCGCAGCTCATCGACGCGGCCGTCCGCTCGCTCGGCGGCGACCTGACCGACCGCGACGCGCTGCGCGCCGCGATCAAGGCCGCCGACTTCGAGAGCCCGCGCGGCGACTTCTCGTTCGGAAACAACAACTTCCCGGTGCAAGACTTCTACCTCGTGGAGGCCGTGGCGCGCGAGGACGGGATGTACGGCACGTCGATCGTCGAGAAGATCTTCGACGACTACGTCGATACCTACGCCGGCCTGTGCGACATGGAGTGAGGGCCGCCCGGCCCGATCCGGGGGCGCGGCCGTGACCGCGCTCCTGCTCCTGCAGGTGCTCAACGGGGTGCAGCTCGGCATCCTGCTGTTCCTGATCGCCGCGGGGCTCACGCTCGTCTTCGGCGTGATGGACGTCGTCAACCTCGCGCACGGCGTGCTCTACATGGTCGGCGCGTATTTCGTGGCGACCTTCGCGGCGATGACCGGCAGCTTCTGGTGGGGCATGGCGCTGACGATCCCCGCCGCGGTGGTCGTCGGCCTCGTGCTCGAGGTCGTGGTGATCCGCCGCCTCTACGCGCGCTCGCATCTCGACCAGGTGCTCGCCACGTTCGGGCTGGTGATGATCGCCAACGAGACCGTCAAGATCGTCTGGGGCACCTCGCCGCTCGCGGTGCCGATGCCGGAGCTGCTGTCGGGCTCGGTGCCGCTGATGGACCCGCTGCGCTACCCGGTCTACCGCATCGCGATCATCGCGGCGGGGCTCGCGGTGGCGGCCGGGCTCTGGTTCGTGGTCAACCACACCCGGACCGGCATGCTGCTGCGCGCGGGCGCCACGAACCGCGCGATGGTCTCCGCGCTCGGGGTCGACGTCGGGCGGCTCTTCGCGGTCGTGTTCACGCTGGGCGCGGTGCTGGCCTGCTTCGCCGGCGCGCTGGTCGCGCCGATCCTGTCGGTCGACACGGGCATGGGCGAGAGCGTGCTGATCCTCACCTTCGTCGTCGTCGTGATCGGCGGGATCGGCTCGATCAAGGGCGCGTTCCTCGGCGCGATCCTCGTGGCCGTCGTGGACACGGTCGGCGGCATCTTCGGCCCGATCGCGCTCCGTTCGCTGATGGACCCGTCGATGGCGGGCCAGATCGGGCGCACGATGGGGCCGATGCTGGTCTACGTCCTGATGGCCGCGATCCTGTTCGCGCGGCCCGCGGGCCTGTTCGGGCGGGCGGCATGAGCGAGGCCGCGCTCCCCGCCGCCCGCGCCCCGCGCCGCGGCCCGTCGGGGCGCGTGGTGGCGGGCTGCGCGATCCTGGGCGCCTTCGCGCTCGTGCCGCCCGTCGTCATGGCTCTGGGCGACCCGTTCCTCGTCGTGATCGCGACGCGCATCCTGGCCTTCGCCGTCGCCGCGCTGGCGCTCGACCTGATCCTCGGCTTCGGCGCGATGGTGTCGTTCGGGCACGCGGCCTATCTCGGGCTCGGCGCGTATTCCGTGGCGATCCTGTCGCGCCACGGGATCGACGAGCTGGGGTTGCAGATCCTCGCCGCCGCCGGCGCCTCCGCGCTGTTCGCGCTCGCCACGGGGGCGATCTCGCTGCGCACGCGCGGCGTCTACTTCATCATGATCACGCTCGCCTTCGGGCAGATGGCCTACTTCTTCTTCACCACGCTGTCGGCCTATGGCGGCGACGACGGCGTCGGCCTGACCGCGCGCTCGACGCTCCTGGGCACCGACGCGCTCGAGGACGACGTGACGTTCTTCTACGTCTCGCTCGCGCTCCTGGCCGGCGCTCTTCGCGCTCTGCCACCGGATCGTCGGCTCGCGCTTCGGCCGCGTGCTGACCGGCATCCGCGAGAACCCGACCCGGATGGAGGCGATCGGCTACGCGCCGTTCCGCTACCAGCTGACGGCCTACGTGATCTCGGGCGCCATCGCGTCGGTCGCGGGCGTGCTGCTCGCCAATCAGGCGCAGTTCGTCTCGCCCGCCTTCATGTCGTGGCACCGCTCGGGCGAGCTCATCGTGATGGTCGTCCTTGGCGGCGTCGGCACGCTCGCGGGCGCCATCGCGGGCGCGGCGACGGTGCTCCTGCTCGAGGAGGTGCTGGGTTCGATCACCGAGCACTGGCGGCTGTTCTTCGGCGCGGTGCTCGTGCTGATGGTGTTGTTCTCGCCGCGCGGGCTGACCGGGCTGGTGGAGCGCGCGCGGCGGGGGCGCGGATGACCGCCCTGCGGGTCGAGGGGCTGTCGAAGCGGTTCGGCGCGCTGCAGGTCACCGACGACGTCTCGCTCGACGTGGCGCGCGGGCGAGCTGCACGCGATCATCGGGCCCAACGGCGCGGGCAAGACCACGCTCGTCGCGCAGCTCTCGGGCCAGTTGCGCCCCGATGCGGGCCGCATCCGGCTCGACGGGCGCGACGTGACGCGCGCCTCGATGCCCGAGCGCGCGAGGATGGGGCTCGCGCGCTCGTTCCAGATCACGCAGCTCCTGCCCGCCTTCACCGTGCTCGAGAACGTGGCGCTGGCGGTGCAGGCGCGGCGCGGCTCGAGCTTCCGGTTCTTCGCCCCCGCCGCCGCGGAGGCCGCGCTCGACGACGCCGCGATGGAAGCGCTGGCCGAGGTCGGGCTCGAGCGCCGCGCGGGGGAGCGTGTCGGCGCGCTCAGCCACGGCGAGCACCGGCGCGTCGAGCTGGCCGTGGCCCTCGCGACCGCGCCGCGCGTGCTGCTACTCGACGAGCCGCTCGCGGGCGTGGGCGGCGAGGAGGCGGCGGCCGTGATCGAGCTGCTGCGCACGCTCCGGGGCCGGTTCACGACGCTGCTGGTGGAACACGACATGGACGCCGTCTTCGCGCTCGCGGACCGCGTCTCGGTCCTCGTCTACGGCCGGATCGTGGCGACGGGGACGCCCGACGCGATCCGCGCCGACCCGGAGGTCCGCGCCGCCTATCTGGGCGAGGAGGCCTGATGCTCGAGGTCGAGGGGCTCGAGGCGGGCTACGGCGAGAGCCGCATCCTCCACGGCATCGACCTCGGCGTCGGCGCGGGCGAGGTGGTGACGCTGCTCGGCCGCAACGGCATGGGCAAGACGACCACGATCAAATCGATCTTCGGAATGCTCGCGCCCCGCGCCGGGCGCGTGCGCGTCGACGGGACCGACATGACCGGCGCGCGCCCCCACGCCATCGCGCGGGCGGGCCTGGGCCTCGTGCCCGAGGGGCGGCAGGTCTTCCCGACCTTGAGCGTCGAGGAGAACCTGCGCGCCACCGCCCGCCCGGGCCGCTGGACGCTCGACGCGATCTGGGACCTGTTCCCGCGCCTGCTCGAGCGGCGGCGCAACATGGGCGACCAGCTCTCGGGCGGCGAGCAGCAGATGCTCGCCATCGGGCGCGCGCTGATGACGAACCCGCGGCTCGTCGTGCTCGACGAGGCGACCGAGGGGCTGGCGCCGCTGGTGCGCGCCGACATCTGGGCCTGCCTCGCGCGGCTCAAGGCGGAGGGCGAGGCGATCCTGGTGATCGACAAGAACGTCGACGCGCTCACGAAGCTCGCCGACCGCCACGTGGTGATCGAGAAGGGCCGCGTCGTGTGGTCCGGCACCACCGCCGAGCTGATCGCGACGCCCGCGGTCAAGGACCGGTTCCTGCAGGTCTGACCGGAGCCGCGCCGGTCCCTCAGACCTCTCCGCCCGCCACCGCGATCGCCTGCCCGGTGATCCCCTCCGAGCCCGGCCCGCAGAGCCACAGGGCCGCCGCCGTCACCTCCGCGGGCCGCGTCAGCCGCCGCTGCGGGCTCATCCGCTCGAGGCTCTCGCGCGCCGCGGCCTCGGTGCGGCCGGTGCTCGCGGCGATGGCGGCGACCGAGCGGTCGGTCATTTCCGTGTCGAGGAAGCCCGGGCAGAGCGCGTTCGCCGTGATCCCCGTCCGCGCGAGCTCGATCGCGGCCGACCGCACCAGCCCCACCACCCCGTGCTTGGCCGCCGCGTAGGCCGAGGCGTAGGCGTAGCCCTTGAGCCCGGCGGTCGAGGCGACCGCGATCAACCGCCCCCAATCCGCGCCGTCGAGCCGCGCCGCGCCCTCGCGCAGCGTCAGGAACGCGCCGGTCAGGTTCACGTCGAGCATCCGCCGCCACGCGTCGAGCGAGGTGCGCCCGAACGGCGCGGCCTCGGACGCGCCCGCGTTGGCCACGACGATGTCGCAGGGCCCGGCCGCGTCGAACATCGCGCGCACGGACGCCTCGTCGGTCACGTCCGCCACGACCGGACGGATGCGGTCGCGACCCTCGGCCACGGCGTCGAGCGGTTCGCGGCGGCGCCCGGCGATCCAGACCGTCGCGCCCGCCTCCGCGAGCCCCCGCGCGAGGTCCGCCCCGAGCCCCGTGCCGCCGCCCGTCACCAGCGCGGTGCGGCCCGCGAGCCCGCTCACGCGCGGATCGCCTCGCCGCGCTCCGCGAGGCGGCGCATCTGGTCGCGGCCCGGCAGGTACGGGAGCGGCCAGGCGGCCTCCTCGTCGCCCAGCGCCGCGGCCGCGCGCAGCGTCCAGTACGGGTCGGCGAGGTGCGGGCGGGCCAGAGCCACGAGGTCCGCGCGCCCCGCCATCAGGATCGAGTTGACGTGGTCGGGTTCGTAGATGTTGCCCACCGCCATCGTCGGCATGCCGAGCTCGTTGCGGATGCGGTCGGAGAACGGCGTCTGGAACATCCGCCCGTAGACGGGCTTCGCCTCGGCGCTGGTCTGCCCGGCGGAGACGTCGAGGATGTCGGCGCCCGCGTCGCGGAACGCGCGCGCGACCTCGACCGCGTCCGCGGCCTCGAGCCCCTCGGCCCCGCGCCAGTCGGTGGCCGAGATGCGCACCGAGATCGGCTTGCCCTCCGGCCAGGCGGCGCGCATCGCGGCGAACACCTCGAGCGGCCAGCGCAGGCGGTTCTCGAGCGAGCCGCCATACGCGTCCTCGCGCCGGTTCGAGACCGGCGAGACGAAGGAGGACACAAGGTAGCCGTGCGCCGCGTGCAGCTCGATCATGTCGAAGCCCGCGCGGTCGGCCATCGCGGTCGCGGCGGCGAACTCGGCCGTGACGCGGTCCATGTCGCCCCTGTCCATCGCGCGCGGCACCGGATGGCCCGCCTTCCACGGGATCGCCGAGGCCGACATGGTGGGCCAGCCGCCCTGCGCGAGCGGCGCGTCCATCTCCTCCCAGCCGAGCTGCGTCGAGCCCTTGCGCCCCGAATGGCCGATCTGCGCGCAGAGCTTCGCGTCGGTCTCGGCATGGACGAAGTCGCACAACCGACGCCATGCCGCCTCGTGTTCCGGCGCGTAGAGGCCGGGGCAGCCGGGCGTGATCCGGCCCTCGGGCGACACGCAGGTCATCTCGGTGAAGACGAGCCCCGCGCCGCCCTTCGCGCGCTCGCCGTAATGGATGAGGTGCCAGTCGGTCGGCGCGCCGTCCACGGCCTTGTACTGCGCCATCGGCGAGACGACGACGCGGTTCGCGAGCCGCATGTCGCGCAGCTGGAACGGGGCGAACATCGGCGCGCGGTGGACGCCGTTCGCGCCCGCCTGCGCCTGGAACCACTCCTCCGCCTGCCGCATCCAGTCCGCGTCGCGCACGCGCAGGTTCTCGTGCCCGATCCGCTGGCTGCGCGTCAGCAGCGCGTAGTTGAACTGCACCGGGTCGAGGTCGAGGTAGCGGTCGATCTCCTCGAACCACTCGGTCGAGTTGCGCGCCGCCGATTGCAGCCGCAGCACGTCCGTCCGCCGCTCCTCCTGATACTTGGCGAAGGCCCCCTCGAGCGTCGGCTCCGTCGTGACCAGCTCGGCCAGCGCGATGGCCAATTCGAGCGCGAGCTTCGTCCCCGACCCGATCGAGAAATGCGCGGTGGCCGAGGCGTCGCCCAGCAGCACGACGTTCTCGTGGTGCCAGGTCTCGCAGAGCACGCGCGGGAAGTTGATCCAGCCCGCCCCGCGCTCGGCTCGGGGATGTTCGACAGCAGCGGCTCCCCGTCCAGATGCGCCGCGAAGATGCGCTCGCATTCCGCGATCATCGCGTCCCGGCCCATCGCGTCGAAGCCGAGGCCCCGCCACGTGGCCTCCGAGCATTCCACGATGAACGTCGCGGTGTCGGCGTCGAACTGGTAGGCATGCGCCCATATCCAGCCGTGCTCGGTGCGCTCGAACACGAAGGTGAATGCCTCGTCGAACTTGGCGCGCGTGCCGAGCCACACGAACTTGCAGGCGCGCGTGTCGATCTCGGGGCGGAACGCCGCTTCGTAGCGCGCGCGGGTGCGCGAGTTGACCCCGTCGGCCGCCACGAGCAGGTCGCAGTCGCGGCGGACCGCCTCGATGTCGTCCACCTCGGTCTCGAAGCGCAGGTCGACGCCGAGCTCGCGCGCGCGGTCCTGCAGCAGCAGGAGCATCGTCCGCCGCCCCAGCCCGCAGAAGCCGTGGCCGGTGGAGACCGTGTCGACGCCGTCCTTCACCACGCGGATGTCGTCCCAGTAGGCGAAGCGGTCGCGGATCGCGGCGGCCGAGGGCGCGTCGTTGGCGGCGAGGTTGTCGAGCGTCTCGTCCGACAGCACCACGCCCCAGCCGAAGGTGTCGTCGGCGCGGTTGCGCTCGATCACCACGACCTCCGCGTCGGGCTGCCGGAGCTTGAGCGAGATCGCGAAGTAGAGCCCGGCCGGGCCGCCTCCGAGGCAGACGGTCTTCATGGTCGCTCCTCCGCATCCCGCACGCCCCCGACCGTGGCAGCGGGACCGGCGTGGTTCAAGGAGAAGCTTTAGGCTTGAAACTTCCGCGCCGGGAGGGGACGATCCGACGCGGACGGGGAGGATCGATGGCGGTGTTCCGGCACCAGGCGCGGGTGATGTTCCAGCATTGCGACCCGGCGGGGATCGTCTTCTATCCGCGCCTGTTCGAGATGGTGAACGCGGTGGTCGAGACGTTCTTCGACGAGGCCGTCGGCTGGTCCTTCGCCGCGATGCACGGGCCGATCCGGCGCGGCGTGCCCACCGCGCGCATCGATGCGGAGTTCCACGCGGCCTCCCGGCTGGGCGAGGTGCTCGACTGGACGCTGGCCGTGGAGCGGGTCGGGGGCGCGAGCCTCGACCTCGCGGTCCGCGCGGCCTGCGGAGGCGAGGCGCGGGTGACGGCGCGGGCGACGCTGGTGCTCGTCGATCTCGACGCGATGGCGCCCGTGCGTTGGCCCGACGACATGCGCGCGATCCTGACGCGCCACGGGGAGGCGGCATGAGGCTCACGACGATCCAGCCCGAGGGATGGGCGCCCGCGAAGGGCTACGCGAACGGCATGGCGGGCGAGGGCCGGATGCTCCTGGTCGGCGGGCAGATCGGCTGGAACGCGGCGCAGGTCTTCGAGGTCCACGACTTCGCGGGCCAGACCCGGCAGGCGCTCGCCAACGTCGTGGCCGTGGTCGAGGCCGCGGGCGGCGCGGCCACCGACATCGCGCGGCTGACGTGGTTCGTGACCGACAAGGCCGAGTACCTCGCCCGGCAGCGCGAGGTCGGCGCGGCCTACCGCGACGTGATGGGCTACCACTTCCCGGCGATGTCGATGCTCGTGGTCGCGGGGCTGGTCGAGGACGAGGCGCTCGTGGAGATCGAGGCGACGGCGATCCTGCCGCCCGCCTAGCGCCCGACGCGCGCGCGGCCGCGCCACCGCCGCCTCGATCCCCGGACCCTCGCGCAGCAGCCTCCGGTCGAGCAGGAAGGCGGCGTCATCGCCGTTCACGCCCGCGGCTCGTCGGCCCGCTCGGGACCCATGCCGCCGCCGGGATGGGCATGATCGGGCGGCCGATGGCGCCGGGATCGCGACACGCATCCGCGATTGCGCGGCATCCGCCGAGCGGAAAGCCGAACCGTGCGCCGACATCGGGGAAGATCGACAGATCGGCCCCCGCGAGCCGCTGCGGCACGCCACCGCGTGGGCGAATCCGTCGTCGGGCGCGGCGACGAAGGTGCCCGGCATCGAGGGATGCGCCATGATCGGCAGCGGGGCGTCGCGGCGCGCCAGTTAGCGGCTCAGGCCGGGATTTGAACAGACCCGGCATCACGAGGGACCCGTCCGCGCCCGCCTCGCGCGCGACGGCCTCGGGGAGGTCGCCGGGATGGCCCGCGAGGTCGGGGAAGCAGAGCGTGCGCCGGCCCGTCGCCGCGTCGGCACGCGCGACCGTCGGACGCGCGGCACGCGCTCGCGGAACGGCGCGCGGGACTGGTCGGTCAGCCCGTGATCCTCCTTGACGACGTGCGCCCCGCCGCGCGCGCAGGCCTCCGCCAGCGCGGCCAGCGCCGCGGGATCGCTGCCCTGCGGCTTGAGCACCGGCACGATCAGCGGCCCCGTGGCGCCGGTCAGCCGCCGCATCCCCTCCACGCCGAAGTTGGCGCCGGGATGCGCGGCGGCGAGCGGTCCGGGGTCGAAGGCCTCCACCCGCACGCCGCGCTGCATCGAGCTGTTGCCGAAGACCACGTTAAGGAGCTGCGGCAGCTCGTCGCCGCACGAGAGCGGGCTGTAGGAGATCCGCGCGAGGTGGGCGCCCGGCACCGCGTCGACCGCCTCGACGCGACCCATCACCTCGTCCTCGATCACGCCCGCGGGCACGATGTCGCGCGGGATCTCGACCGTCTGCTCGAGCGCGATCGCCTCGGCCCGCGCGCGCGCCTCGGCGGCGTCCGCGGTCGCCAGGCGGTAGGTGACGGAGAAGCGGCCGCTCACAGCCCCTCCGCCTTGACGTTCGAGTGGACCGCCTCGACCCGCGCGGCCTCGAGGTCGGCCTCGCCGATCCCGTAGGTTTCTCCCGTGAGCCGCTCGATCCCGCGCACCAGCGCCAGCGCGTCGAGCCCGTAATGCCGCATCAGGTAGGCGCGCGAGCCGCCATGCGCGTAGGTATCGCGAAGCCCCAGCCGCACCAGCCGCAGCCCCGCGCCCGCATCGGCCATCGTCTCGGCCACGAGGCTGCCGATCCCGCCCTCGGTCACGTGGTTCTCGAGCGTGACGACGCCGTGGCGGACGGAGCCCACATGGTCGAGCAGCGCCTGCGCGTCGAAGGGCTTGATCGTGTGGAGGTGCAGGTGCCGGATCGACAGCCCCGCCGCCGACAGCGCCGCGCGTGCGCGCATCGCCTCCTCGGTGGCGATGCCCGCGGTGACCACGAGCACGTCGGTGCCCTCCGAGAGCACGCGCATCCGCCCGACCTCGATCGGCGTGTCGAAGAGGCGGGGCACCGACCCGCGCAGGACCCGGCAATAGACCGGCCCGTCGATCGAGTCGGCCGCCGCGCAGATCGATTCCACCTCCGTCGCGTCCCCGGTCTCGAGCACGGTCATGTTCGGGATCGAGCGCATCACCGAGATGTCCTCGATCGCCTGGTGCGTCATGCCGCCCGGCGTCGTCACGCCCGGCAGGAACCCCATGAGCCGCACGCGCCGGCGCGGATAGGCGATCGAGGCGACGAGCTGGTCGTAGGGCCGCCGGTAGAGGAACACGCCGAACGTGTGCACGAACGGCCGGAACCCAGCGAGCCCGAGCCCGCCGGCGAAGGACAGCATGTTCTGCTCGGCCATTCCCATCGACACGAAGCGGTCGGGATGGCGGTCGCGGAACCGGTCGATCTCGCACGACGAGGTCAGGTCGGCGGACAGGCACAGCACGTCGGGCTCCGCCATCGCGTGCGCCTCGAACGCGGCCTCGTAGGGGCGGCTCGCCATCTCGGTCATCGCGCGACCTCCACCGGGTCGACGCCGAGCGCGGCGGCGATCTCCAGGTTCATCCGGTCGCGTTCCTCGGCCGACTTGAAGCGGACGAGTGCATCCGGCGGAAGAGCGCCCGCAGCGGCGGCATGCCCGGCGTCGGATTCGAGCGTGCGAGCATCAGGAGCGGCGCGTTCTCGCGGGGCTTGCGCGCAGCCTGCCGGAGCGTGCCGAGATCGTGGGCGTCCATCTCGACGGCGACGCCGCCGAAGACGCGGACCTTGGCGGCGATGTCGCGGACCTTGATCCCGTCGTCCATCGCACCGTCGTATTGCCGTTCGTCGACGAGCATCCACGCAGAGCCCGTCGATCCGGTGGTGCGCGGCGGCCTGGATCGCCTCCCGGGCCCGGCCCTTCCGGACCTCGCCGTCGAACATGAACACCGAGGTGCGGCCGCGGTCCGGCCCCAGGCGAGGCCGGCGGCGGTCGAAGGCCCGATCCCGAGCGTGCCGCTGGACCTCCATGCCCGGCGAGTGCTTCACCCCGATCACCGCCACCGAGGGGCCGTCGTGGTCGAACGTCTTGAACCCCTCGGGCGCCATCCGCCCGGTCTCGATCAGCGTTGCGTCGGCCACGTGGGCGTCATGCACGGTCGCGATGATGAGCCGGTCGAACCCGGGCTCGGCCGGCCCGTCGCAGCCCGCGCCGGTGACGTGGCCCGGATCGTCCGCCGACGGGACGCTGCCGAACGGGGCGGAGTTGATCGGCAGCGTCGGCGCGCCGAGCCGCAGCTCTCCCGCGTAGCCGATGCAACTGCTCGACCGCCGAGCAGGCTTGGCTCGGGCAGCCACCGTCGTCGCGGATCGCGTGTTCGGCGACGCGGCGTCGGATGCCCGCCGCCACGTCGTGCGTGGTCCGTTCGCGCCGCGGCTCCATCGCCCTCGGTCGCGCGGCGGGAGCGGCATCCACGCGGGCATCGTCGCGTACGCATCCGCGGTCCGGGGCGTCGCCACGCCGAGCGTCGCCGCACTCGTGATGGAGCCGTCCCCGAGCAGCGCCCGCGTGATGCGCGTCGGCGGCAATTACCACGAAGGCGCCCGGCTCCTCGCCCGCCAGCATCATCGCGAGCGCCCGCACCGAGACCTCGCCGACCACCGCCGGGTCGGTCGCGACCGTGGCGACCCAGGCCGAACCCGGCTCGCGCATCGCGGCGATGTCGGCGGGGGAGATGTCGGCTGAGTAGATGTCGAGCTGGTCGGCCCCGGCGTCGTCCAAGGCGATCTTCACGCCCCAGGCGGAGTCGTCGTGAGGCCCGGAGACGACGGTGCCGTCAGGGTTGGCCGCCGACACCGAGCGGGCCTGGTCGGGCGATCGGGTCGTCGAGCGTCCCGAACTGCGCGTTCTCCTCGAACCCCGGGTTGGCCTCGAGCGCCTCCTGCCGGGCGACGTCGTGGCGGTCGAGCGGGGCAATGCCCGGCACGGAGCCGCAGGCGGCGCGGAACTTCGGTCCGGTTGTCCTCGACCGTCCGCTAAAGCGCGAGCTTGCCCAGCAGGTAGTCGGACTGCTCGATCTGCGGGATCGCGTCGTTCTCCACGTCGACGTCGAAGGCCACGACCGGGATGCCCGCATCGACCGCGCGCTGCGCGGCGGCCTGCATCGCTTGGGTCAGCCCGTGCCGGATCGGGATGCCTGTCGACGCCGAGCGCGATGGCATGATCGAAGATGTCGACCCGCGGCGCGGCGTCCTGGCGCGGGGCGGGGACGCGCGACCCGATGCCGAGCGCCTTCGCCTGCGCCTTCACCCCGGCCAGGTCGGCCGCGGAGACGTCGCCGGCCGAAAGGCAGCGCACCAGCGCGATCTCCATGTCGCCCGGCGCGTCGAACGACATGGCCACGTCCTGCGCCCGCGCCGCGCCCGCCGGCGCCATCGCCGCCGTCCCGCGGGCCATCGCGGCCCGTCTCGTGATCGTTCCCATGTCTCTCTCCTCCCAGGGTTGGACGTCCACATCGACCGGACCTCGCGAGGCGACCCGACAGCGCGAAGGTGAATTGTAGTGCCGCCACCAGCACCGCGCCCTCCGCAATCTCCCGGGTGCAGTAGGGGGCGTCGCGCATCGTGAGCCCCCGCAGCAGCGCGCCCACGAAGAGCGCGCCGATCGCCGTCCCGAACGCGTCGGGCCGCGCGGCGCCCGGCACCGCTTGGCCGATCATCGCGGCGCGACGGCGTCGAGCAGAAGGTCGTTGCCCGACGCGGTCACGCCCGAGATCATGGAGGCCGCCAAGCGGTCGCGGTCGACGTCGGTGCCCGCGGGCGCGGTGGCCCGCGCGATCGATCCGATCGCGCATATCAGCCGCCCGCGGACCGTCCGCTCGAGGAACGCCGGGACGGCGAGCGTGACCACGAGGAGCACCACCAACGGCGCAGGCACGAGGTCGGGCGCGATCGGGTCGAAACCATGCCGCCCGAGCGCGAGCAACCCCTCGCCCATCGAGCCCTGCACGGTCGAGCCGTCGGGCAGCGTCATGCCGGTCGCGATGCTGCGCCCCGCGGTCGGGATGCGCTGCAGCCCGAACGGCAGGGACATCATCCCGAGCGTCGGCGGGCAGGTCCGGCACCCGATGCCGCACGATCGGCAGCCCGTCCACCAGCCTCACCAGCGCACCCATTCAGAGGCACGCCGCGACCGCGGTCCGGGCCGGTCATTCGAGCACCACCATCACGTAGGCCGATAGCATCGGAACCGAGGCCGCCACCGGGCCGGTCGAGAGGTCGAACCCGCGCACCACGAGCGTGCAGACAACGCCGAGTGCGAGGATCCCGGTGATCGCGACGGACTGGAAGACGGAGGCCGCGCGCCGAAAGCGAGAACACGGCGACGAGTCCGAGGAGGAGCGCGAGGGAACCGTATCGGATCGCGAGCCGGGTGACGCGGCGCGCCCGAGGCCGGACATCTGCGCGGCCATCGCGTGGGCCGCGCCGGGTGCTCGCCCGCGAGCGCGCCGTCGTGCAGCACGAGGACGCGGTCGGCGATCCCGGCCACGGGCACGAGCGTTGCGCGCCCCGCCGCCCCCTAACGCACAGGCGGGAGGTCGCGGCGCGCGCCGATGTCGACACCCTGGAACGGCTCGTCGAGGATCAGGAGCCGGCAGGGACGCGTGAGCCAGCGCTCGAGCATGACCTTCCGCTGGCTGCCGCCCGACAGCGCGCCGATCGCCGCGCGCGGCCCGGTGCGCACGATGCCCATGCGCCCGATCGCGTCGCCCGCCGCCGACCGCTCCGCGCCTGTCCGCACGAAGCCGCCCGTCGCGTGGCGCTCGAGGCCCGGCAGCGACAGGTTCGGGGCCATGTCGAAGGCCGGGACCACGCCGGTCCCCGCCCGGTCGCGGCCGCACAGGAACGCGCCCGCCGCGATCGCCTCGGCCGCGCCATGCGGCGCGTCGGGGGCGCCGCCAGGCGCCAGCGCGGGCTGTCCCGCCGCCTCGAGCCCGAAGAGGACGCGCGCGAGCTTCGCCTTGCCCGAGCCGACCAGCCCGGCGACCGTCACCCCCTCGCCGCGCGCAGCGCGAGGTCGAAGGCGGGGGGCCCGGCCTCCGCGTCGAGGCGGTCGCGCGCCTCCATCACTTGTCCGGGCATCGCCGTCACGGCGCCGTCGAGGTCGAACGGCGCGTCCTCGAACGCGCCGGTGACGACGCCGTCGCGCATCGCCACGATCCGGTCCGCGACGCGGCGGATGTCGCCCGACCGGTGCGAGATGGAGTGGATCGCCACCCCGCTCGCCCGCAGCCGCTCGATCAGCGCGACGAGCCGCTTCGCCTTCGCGGCCGAGAGCGAGGAGGTCGGATCGTCGAGGATGAGCACGCGGGGGTCGCGCGCCATCACGCGGGCGATCGCGACGGGCTGGCGCTCGGCCGTCCCGGAGCTTGCGCACCTTGCGGGCGACTTCCACGTCGAACCCCATCGCCCCCGCGAGCCCGGCCACCAGCGCGCGCGCCGCCCGGCACGACGGCCAGGTCCGCGCGCCGGGCCGGCGAGCCGGTCGAGGAGCAGGCCGGAGGCGACGTCGAGATCGGCGATCACGCCGTCCTCGATGCCCTGGTGGACCGTCGCGATCTCCGCGCGCATCGCCGCGGCCGGCCCCGCGGGCGCGGAGGGCTCCCCGTCGACACGGACGGTGCCGCAATCCGTGCGGTGGACGCCGAGTGGCATAGGGGAAGCGTCGACCTGCCGGCCCCGTTCGCCGCCATCAGCGCGGTCACCGCGCCGCCGAGCGGGTCGGGGTCGGCTCCGATGGGGTCGTTCGGCCCGGGCGACCTGATCGGCGCGCGAACCTCGCTGACGATGATGACGGAGACGTCCCCGCCGCCAAGCCTGCGGCGCCGGATCAGCGGCACGGCCGATGCGGGGATGGCACGCGATTGAGATGGCCGAGAGGCGCCGACGCCCGACACGCTGAGCGAACGGTCCGGCGGCGTCGCGGCGCTGACCGATCGCCTTGGCCCGCCGGATGCGTAGCGCGTTGGGGAGATGGGCGACGGCACCCCGATCTCGTCTCCGTCTGGCGCGGCGGGAGCGGCGCGCCCGTGGTCAAGCCGGCCCTGCCATACGTCCGGCTCGGGGGCGAGGGCTGGCCGCTCCCGCTCGGCCGCGCTTTCTTCGAGCACGTGGCGCTGCTGCGGCAGGCAGCCCGCGACCCCGGCCGCGTGCCCGAGGTGCTGCGCTTCGACCGCGTGCAGGCGATGATCGCGATCCGGTACGTCTCGCCGCACGCCATCCTGCGCGGGCGGCTGAACGCGGGGGAGCGCATTGCGGGGCTCGGCGACGTGATCGGGCCGGTATCGCGCGCGCACCGCGTTCCGGGGCTGCGATCTCTCGATGGGCGCCACAGGCTAGGATGCGGAAGGGATCGCGCCGATCGGCGGGGGCGACCTCTTCGACCTCGAATACCGGTCGCTCGAGCAGGCCAAGCTCGGCCGCGGCATGCTCCCGCCGTTGCGCGGCCGCGTCGTTTCGTTCACCGGCGTGTCGCGCGCGACCATCGTGCACTACCTGCGGTCGCGCGCGGGCGGGATCGTCGACATCCGCATCGATGGCGACGCGTTCGCGGCCTCGCGGCTGTCGCGCGACCTCGCCGCCCGCCAGGGGCTCGCGGGGGCGTTCGTGGCACCCTCGGGCGGCGGGGCGGATCGACGCTCGCGACGACCGCGCTCGCGAGCCTGCTGCCGCGCGGCGCGCAGGTCGGCGTGGCCTGACTGGCGCGCTGCCGCTCCGCACGGTGCCCGGCCCCGTCGCGCATCAGCTCGCGGGCTCGATGCCGGGCCCCGAACCCCGCGCGACCGAGACCTGCGCGGTGGAGATCGCGCGACGCCTCGGCGTGGCCGGCCGCACGCTGCCCGCACCTGCCGTCCTGAGCCCCGCGGCGCTCGCGCGCGCCGTGGGCCTAGCCCTCCGTCGCACGCCCGATGGCGCGGTTCGCGGCGCTTGGCCACGCGCCGTTCTCGTTAGGCGAGATGGCCGCGGCGACGATGTCCGTGACCTCGAGCATTGCCACCGCCGCCGAGGGACGCGCGCCAGCGACCGACCTTGCCCGCCGCATTGTCGGCATCGCGTCCGGATTGCTCGCCCGCGTGCCCGCGCGCCTCCTGGTGGACGGCGGCCCGGCCGAGGTGGATGCCCTCGCGGCGATGCTGCGCGGCGACTACGCGACGCATCTCGACGTGGACGGAGCGACGGGCGCCGCGCTCCTGCGGGACTAGGCGCCGAGCTCCGCCAGCCGCCGTTCGAGCCGCGCCATCAGCCGCCCGATCTCCTCGTGGTCGCGCGTCGAGAGCGCTGGCCCCGGCGCGCGCAGGGTGGCCGAGGCGATCACGCCCCGGCGGCGCAGGATCTCCTTGCGGATCGCGAGCCCGACCCCCGGCTGCTGCTCGTAGCGCACCAGCGGCAGGTAGGCGTCGAACAGGTCCTCCGCCCCGTCCACGTCGCCCGCCGCGTGGCGCGCGACGACCTGCACCATCATCTCCGGGTAGGCGAAGCCGGTCATCGCGCCGTCCGCGCCCCGCGCCAGCTCCTGCGGCAGGAAGAGCGCGGAGTTGCCCGCCAGGATCGACAGTCGCGGTACGTCGGCCGTGCCGCTGCCCTCGCGCACCCGGCCGAGCTTCGCGAGCCCCGGCCAGTCCTCGTGCTTGAGCATGACGATCCGGGGATGCGCGACAGTGAGCGCGAGGATCGTCTCCACCGACATCCGCACGCCCGTCGTCTGCGGATAGTCCTGCAGGCAGACCGGCACGCCCTCGCCCAGCGCCGCGCAGACCTGCGCGAAGTAGCCCTTCACCGCGGCCTCGGTCCCGAGCCCCGGCATCGGCGCGACCATGACGCCCGCCGCGCCCATCGCCATCGCCTCGCCCGAGAGCCGCGCCATGAGGTCGAGCGACGGGCCGGAGACGCCCACGATCACCGGCACGCGCCCGCCCACCCGGTCCAGGACGCGGCGCGCGAAGGCCAGCGCCTCGCCCGGGTCGAGCTTCGGCGCCTCGCCCATCACCCCGAGGATCGTCAGCCCGTCCGCGCCCGCCGCGAGGTAGGCGTCGACCATCCGGTCGGTGCTGGCCTCGTCGACCGCCCCGTCCCCGGCGAAGGGGGTCGCGGCGATGACGAAGACGCCCCTCGTGTCGCGGTCGATCATGGCGTCCCCCTCGCGTTCGGCCCCTCGGCCTACCCCGCCGCCCGCGCCGTTGACAGGCGCGACGCCCGCGGGGACGACTGGCGCGGGGAGGCCGCCGCATGATCGTCACCGGGATCGAGACGATCCGCGTAGCCGAGCGCCCCAACCTCCTCTGGCTCCGGGTGCTGACCGACGAGGGGATCGAGGGGCTGGGCGAGACGTTCTTCCTGTCGGCCACCGTCGAGACGTATCTCCACGAGCACGTCGCCCCCCGGCTGATCGGCCGCGACCCGCTGGCGATCGCGGGGATCGCGGCGGACCTGACGAACTACCTCGGCTTCCGCTCCACCGGCGTCGAGGCGCGGGGCAACTCCGCGGTCGACATCGCGCTCTGGGACCTGTTCGGGCACGCCACCGGGCAGCCCGTCGCGCAGCTGCTCGGCGGCTTCACCCGCGACGCGATCCGCACCTACAACACCTGCGCGGGGCCCGAGTACATCAAGCGCGCCGACGGGCAGCGGACGGCCAATTTCGGGCTCGGCGCGGAGGCGGCCTACGACGACCTGAACGCGTTCCTCACCGACGCCGGCGCGCTGGCCGAGGAACTGCTCGACGAGGGCATCGGGGCGATGAAGATCTGGCCGTTCGACGCGGCGGCCGAGCGTTCGCGCGGGCTGCATATCGACGCGGCCGAGCTGAAGCGCGCGCTCGCGCCGTTCGAGAGCATCCGCCGCGCCGTGGGCGACCGCATGGAGGTGATGGTCGAGTTCCACTCGCTCTGGCAGCTCACCCCCGCGATCCGCATCGCCCGCGCGCTCGAGCCCTATGGCACGGCCTGGCACGAGGATCCGATCCGCATGGACAGCCTGGGCGACCTGCGGCGCTACGCCGACGCGAGCCCCGCGCCGGTCTGCGCGTCCGAGACGCTGGGCTCGCGCTTCGCGTTCCGCGACCTGCTCGAGACCGGGGCGGCGGGGATCGTGATGCTCGACCTCGCCTGGTGCGGCGGGCTCACCGAGGCGCGCCACGTCGCGGCGATGGTCGAGGCGTGGCACCTGCCGGTGGCGCCGCACGACTGCACCGGGCCGGTCGTGCTCGCGGCCTCCACGCACCTGTCGCTGCACGCGCCCAACGCGCTGGTCCAGGAGAGCGTGCGCGCGTTCCACCGGACCTGGTACCGCGACCTCGTGGTCGGCCTGCCCACGATCGAGCGCGGGATGATCTCGGTCGCGCGCGATCCGGGCCACGGCGTCGCGCTCCACCCGGATATCGACCGCGCCTTCACCGTGACGCGGCGGCGCAGCCTTCAGTAGACGACGACGCTCCGGATGCTCTCGCCCGCATGCATCAGGTCGAAGCCGCGGTTGATCTCCCCGAGCGACAGCGTGTGCGTGATCATCGGGTCGATCTCGATGCGCCCGTCCATGTACCAGTCCACGATCCGCGGCACGTCCGTGCGCCCCCGCGCGCCGCCGAACGCCGTCCCGCGCCAGACCCGCCCGGTGACCAGCTGGAAGGGGCGCGTCGCTATCTCGGCGCCCGCGGGGGCGACGCCGATCACGATGCTCTCGCCCCAGCCCTTGTGCGCGCATTCGAGCGCGGTGCGCATGACGCCCACGTTGCCCGTCGCGTCGAACGTGTAGTCCGCCCCGCCGCCGGTCAGGGCCACGAGATAAGCGGTCAGGTCGCCCTCCACGTCCGAGGGGTTCACGAAGTCGGTCATCCCGAACCGCTCGGCCATCGCCTGCCGGTCGGGGTTGAGGTCCACGCCCACGATCCGGTCGGCCCCCGCCAGCCGCAGCCCCTGCACCACGTTCAGCCCGATCCCGCCCAGCCCGAACACGATGGCCGACGAGCCGATCTCGACCTTGGCGGTGTTGATCACCGCGCCGATGCCGGTCGTCACCCCGCAGCCGATGTAGCAGATCGCCTCGAACGGCGCGTCGCGGCGAACCTTGGCCAGCGCGATCTCGGGCAGGACCGTGTGGTTGGCGAAGGTCGAGCAGCCCATGTAATGCAGGATCGGGGTGCCGTCGGTCATGCGGAACCGCGACGTGCCGTCGGGCATCAGGCCCCTGCCCTGCGTCGTGCGGATCGCCTGGCAGAGGTTGGTCTTGGGGTTCAGGCAGTACTCGCACTGCCGGCATTCGGGCGTGTAGAGCGGGATCACGTGGTCGCCGGGCTTCAGCGTCGTGACGCCCTCGCCGACCTCGAGCACGACGCCCGCGCCCTCGTGGCCCAGGATCGCGGGGAACAGCCCCTCGGGATCCTCGCCCGACAGCGTGAAGGCGTCGGTGTGGCAGATGCCGGTGGCGCGGATCTCGACGAGCACCTCGCCCGCGCGCGGGGCGTCGAGCTCGACCTCCATGACCTCGAGCGGTCGGCCGGGCGCGAGCGCCACGGCGGCTTGCGTTCGCATCGGCCCCTCCTCCGTCGCGCTGAGCCTGACGGAGCCCGGCAGGCGGCGCAAGGCGACCACCGGGCGGGCAGCGCGCGGCCCGGGCGCCCATCGGGCGGGCGATCGGCACACGATGGCGAAATCCGTGGCGGAATGTCGCAAACCGCGTAGACGCGAGGCGCGGCCGATGCAGACCCTCGCCGCAGGTTGCACGATCACGGAGGACCCGATGCAGACCACCGTCGCCGCCACGCAGATGGCTTGCGCCCGGGACTGGACCGCCAACATGGAGCGCGCCGACGGGCTGATCCGCCGGGCCGCCGCCGCGGGCGCGCAGATCGTGCTGCCGCAGGAGGTGTTCTCCAGCCACGAGTTCCAGTTCATGGAGATGGGCCCCGAGGCGTTCGACATGGCCGAGCCGATCGACGGGCGCACGGTCTCCCACATGCGCGGGCTCGCGCGCGAGCTCGGCGTGGTGATCCCGACCAACGTGTTCGAGCGCGCCAACAACGCGCATTACAACACGATGGTGATCATCGACGCGGACGGCTCGGTGCGCGGCCACTACCGCAAGAGCCATATCCCGCTCGGACTGCCGGGCTGCTACGAGAAGGTCTATTCGAACCCCGGCGACACCGGCTTCCTCGCCTTCGAGACGGCGTACGGCACGATCGGCGCCGGGGTGTGCTGGGACCAGTGGTTCCCGGAATCGGCGCGGATCATGGCGCTCAAGGGCGCGGAGATGCTGTTCTACCCCTCGGCCATCGGATCGTCCTGCCACGACCATTGGGAGGTGGTGATGCGCGGGCATGCGGGCGCGAACTGCATGCCGCTCGTCTGCTCGAACCGGATCGGGCTGGAGCGCGGCACGCTGGGCGAGGTCACCTATTTCGGGCAGGCCTTCATCGCAGGGCCCAAGGGCGACGTGGTGGCGAAGGCCGACCACGAGACCGAAGGCTTCGTGACCGCGACCTTCGACCTCGCGCTGATCCGGGAGATGCGCAACTTCTGGGGCCTGTTCCGCGACCGCCGCCCGGACCTCTACGGCCCGCTCCTGACGCTCGACGGGCAGACCAGGGCGCCGGCGTGAACGCGCATCTCCACCCGTTCACCGACCCCCGCGCAGCCGAGGCGTCGCCCCCGCGCCAGATCGTGTCCGGCGATGGCATCCGGGTGACGGACGCGGCGGGAAACACCTTCGTCGACGCGGTGTCCGGGCTCTGGTGCGCCTCGCTGGGCTTCGCGCCCGAGCGGCTGCGCCGGGCCGCGACCGAGCAGATGGGGCGGCTCGGGTTCTACCACTCGTTCATGGGCCGGACCTGCGAGGTGACGACGCGGCTCTCCGAGCGGCTGGTGGCAAGGCTGCCGGGCGACCTCGACCACGTGATCTACGGCACCTCCGGCTCGGAGGCCGTCGAGCTCGCCGTCAAGCTCGCGCGCTACGCGCAGACCGCGCGCCACGGGCCGGACCGCGTGCGCGTGATCGCGCGAGAAGGCGCCTATCACGGCTCGGGCACGACGAGCGCGGCGCTCACCTCGATGGCCTATTGCCACGAGGGATTCCACCTGCCGCGCGCCGAGGTGCTGCGGACGGGGCGGGCGCACTGGCTGGCCGACGCCGAGCCGGGCGAGGGCGAGGTCGCGTTCTCGCGCCGCCGCGGCCGCGAGCTCGACGCGCTGATCCGGGCCGAGGATGCGGGCACCATCGCGGCCTTCATCGGCGAGCCGGCGATGGGCTCGGGCGGCGTGTTCCTGCCCCCCGACGGCTACTGGGCGGAGGTGCAGGAGGTGCTGGCGCGGCACGGCATCCTGCTGATCGCCGACGAGATCATCACCGGGTTCGGCCGCACCGGCGAATGGTTCGGCTGCGAGACCTGGGGCATCGCGCCCGACCTCATGACGATGGCCAAGCAGCTGACCGGCGCGGTGTTCCCGCTCTCGGCGGTGGCGATGACGGGCGCGGTGCGCGAGGCCATCGCCGACCGCGCGCACGGGCTCGGCACGCTGGGCCACGGCGTCACCTATGGCGGGCACCCGGTCGGCGCGGCCGTCGCGCTCGAGGCGCTGGCCGCCTACGAGGAGATGGACCTGCCCGCGCATGTCGCGCGGCTCGGCGCACGGCTCGGCGCGGCGCTCGAGCCGCTTCGGGGCATGGCGGCGGTGCGCGACGTGCGGCGCGCGGGGCTGCTGGCCGGGGTCGAGTTCCACGACGACGCGACCTGCCGCGCCGTGGGGCTGGCGGCGGAGGCGCGCGGCACGCTGTTCCGCATCATCGGCCCGGTCCTGGGCATCGCGCCGCCCTATGTCGCCACGCCCGCGGAGGTGGACGCCATCGGAGCGGCGCTGGTCGGGGCGGCGCGCGCGGCGGCCTGATCGCGGGCCCCGCGCGACCGCGCTTGCATCCCCCCGGCCGCTTCCCTATGTGCACCATCACAGCGGCGGCCTTCGGGCCCCACCGGACACGACGACGGGCCGCTGGCCCGTTTTTTTATGCCCGCCGCCGCGAGGGACCTGCCCGACCATGTCCGACCTCATCGCCAAGACCGCGCTCGACCGGCGCCTGGCCGACATCGTCGCGCCGGTGATCGAGGACATGGGCTACGAGCTCGTGCGCCTGCGGCTGATGGGCGGCAAGACGGCGACGCTGCAGGTCATGGCCGACCTGCCCGGCGGCGGGATCGAGGTCGACGCGCTGGCGGAGATCTCCACCGCGCTCTCGGCCAACCTCGACGTCGAGGACCCGATCGCCGACGAGTACGCTCTCGAGGTGTCCTCGCCCGGCATCGACCGCCCGCTGACGCGGCTTCGGGATTTCGAGACCTGGGCCGGCCACGAGGCGCGGCTCGAGACGGAGGCGCTGATCGAGGGCCAGCGGCGCTTCAAGGGGATGCTGCAGGGCGTCGAGGGCGACGAGGTGCTCATCGAGATCGAGCAGGGCGCCGAGCGGCCGACGATCGGGCTGCGGTTCGAGTGGCTGTCGGACGCCAAGCTGATCCTGACGGACGAGCTGATCCGCGAGGTCCTGCGCGCGCGCAAGGACGGGGGCCGGATCGACGAGACCCGGTTCGACGAGGTCGAGACATTCATGGACGGCGAGGAGGACTGAGCATGGCGATCACATCGGCCAACCAACTGGAGCTGCTGCAGACCGCGGACGCGGTGGCGCGCGAGAAGATGATCGACCCGATCCTCGTGATCGAGGCGATGGAGGACAGCCTCGCGCGCGCCGCGAAGTCCCGCTACGGCGCCGACATGGACATCCGCGTGTCCATCGACCGCAAGACCGGCCGCGCCACCTTCACCCGCATCCGCACGGTCGTCGACGAGGAGGCGATCGAGAACGAGAAGGCCGAGACGACCGCCGAGGGCGCGGTGAAGGCCATCGCCGGCGGCGACGTCTTCGTCACCAACGAGACGGTCCCGATCCGCGACGAGGAAGGCAAGACGATCGACACGCGCAAGGTCCGCGCGTTCCACCTGCGCAAGCCGACGGAGGCCGACCGCGCCGCGATCGAGGCCACCGACCAGTCGGTGCCCGCGGGGCTGGGCGACATCCTCGTGGACATCGTCCCGCCGGTCGAGATGGGCCGCATCGCCGCGCAGTCGGCCAAGCAGGTGATCCTGCAGAAGGTCCGCGACGCCGAGCGCGACAAGCAGTTCGAGGAGTACCAGGACCGCGTCGGGCAGATCGTCAACGTCGCCGTCAAGCGCGAGGAATACGGCAACGTCATCGTCGACCTGAACCCCGGCGAGGGCATCCTGCGGCGCAACGACAAGATCGGACGCGAGGCCTACCGCCCCGGCGACCGGATCCGCGTCTACATCAAGGACGTGCGGCGCGAGCTCCGCGGGCCGCAGATCTTCCTGTCGCGCACCGCACCCGAGTTCATGATCGAGCTGTTCCGCATGGAGGTGCCGGAGATCTACGACGGCGTGATCGAGATCAAGGCCTGCGCCCGCGACCCGGGCTCGCGCGCCAAGATCGCCGTGATCAGCTACGACTCGTCCATCGATCCGGTCGGCGCCTGCGTCGGCATGAGGGGCTCGCGCGTGCAGGCCGTCGTCAACGAGCTGCAAGGCGAGAAGATCGACATCATCCCGTGGAACGACGACGCGGCGACGTTCCTCGTCAACGCGCTCCAGCCTGCCGAGGTCACAAAGGTCGTGATCGACGAGGAGGCCGAGCGGATCGAGGTCGTCGTCCCCGAGGAGCAGCTCTCGCTCGCTATCGGCCGGCGCGGCCAGAACGTGCGGCTCGCGAGCCAGCTCACCGGGCTCGACATCGACATTCTGACCGAGGAGGAGGAGAGCCGCCGCCGGCAGGCCGAGTTCGAGGAGCGCACCAAGCTCTTCATGGACACGCTCGACCTCGACGAGTTCTTCGCGCAGCTCCTCGTCTCGGAGGGCTTCACCAACCTCGAGGAGGTCGCCTACGTCGAGACCGACGAGCTCCTCGTCATCGACGGCGTGGACGAGGACACCGCCAACGAGCTGCAGGCGCGCGCCAAGGACTACATCGACGCGCAGAACGCCAAGGCGATGGAGGCCGCGCGCGAGGCGGGCCTGCAGGACGACCTCGCCAACTTCGAGGGGCTGACCCCGCAGATGCTGGAGGCGCTGACGAAGGACGGCGTGACCACGCTCGAGGAGTTCGCGACCTGCGCGGACTGGGAGATCGCGGGCGGCTGGACCTTCGTGGGCGGCGAACGGACCAAGGACGACGGCGTGCTCGAGCCGTTCAACGTCTCGCTCGAGGAGGCGCAGGACATGATCATGACCGCGCGCGTCATGCTCGGCTGGGTCACGCCCGAGGACGTCGTCGGCCCGCAGGGTGCCGAGGAGGCCGACGCCGACGCGCCCGAGACGCAAGGAGCCGGGGCGTGATCGCCCCGGGATCTCCCGATGACGCGCGGCGGCAAGATCAAGGATAGCGAGGGGCCGGAGCGGCGCTGCGTCGTCACGGGCGAGACCGGCCATAAGGCGGGGCTCGTGCGGTTCGTCGTGGGCCCCGACGACGCGGTCTATCCCGACGTCGCGGGCAAGCTGCCGGGCCGGGGCATCTGGGTCGGCGCCGACCGCGCGACGCTCGAGCGCGCGGTCGCCAAGCGGATGTTCTCGAAAGGCGCCAAGCGTCAGGTGAGCGTGCCGGACGGCCTGATCGAGAGCGTGGAGGCCGCGCTCCTGCGCCGGGTGCAGGACGCGCTGGCGATGGCGCGCAAGGCGGGCGCGGCGGTGGCGGGCTACGAGAAGGTCCGCGGCATGCTCGACCGCGGCGAGGCGCAGGTTCTGCTGCAGGCGTCGGACGGATCGGAGCGCGGCAAGGGCAAGCTCTCGACGCCGGAGGGGGGCCGCTGGATCGGCTTCCTGACCTGCGACGAGCTCGGCCTGGCCTTTGGCCGCGAGCGCGTCGTGCACGCCTCGGTGGCGGCTGGAACCTTGGCACGGCGTATTGTAGAGGAAGCCGCAAGGCTTCAGGGCATCAGAGCGATGGACGGCGGCAAACCGGCCGCCACAGAGGAATCGAAGAACGCATGAGCGATCAGGACGGCAAGAGACCCCTCGGCCTGGGAGGCGGCGCCCGTAGCGGCACCGTCAAGCAGAGCTTCGCCCGCGGGCGCACCAACAACGTGGTGGTGGAGACCAAGCGCAAGCGCGTGTCCGTGCCAAAGCCGGGCGCGCAGACCGCGGCCGCGGTCAACGCGCAGGGCGGCAAGCAGGCGGGCGCCAGCGACTCGGAGATGGACCGGCGCCTGAAGGCGCTGCAGCTCGCCCGCGCGCGCGAGGCCGAGGATACCGAGCGCCGCGCCCGCGAGGAGCGCGAGCGCGAGGACGAACGTGCCAAGCGTCGCGCCGACCTCGAGGCCAAGGAGCGCGAGGAGAAGGAGCGCGTCGAGCTCGCCCGCCAGCGCGCCGAGGAGGACCAGCGCCGCCAGGACGAGAAGAATCGCCCCGCCTCCGCCGAGCCCGCGGTCGTGGTGGCCGATGCGGGCGTGGCCGACGCGCCGCGCCAGCGCAACCTCGGCCCCGACGCCCGGCCCGGCCGCGCCGACGCCCCGCGCAAGCGCGACGATGATTCCGGCAAGCCCAAGGGCGGCGAGCGCCGCGGCGGCAAGCTCACGGTGAACCAGGCGCTCGCGGGTGGCGAGGGCGGGCGGCAGCGCTCGCTCGCCTCCATGCGGCGCAAGCAGGAGCGGCAGCGCGGGCGCGGCGGCGGCAACGTGGTGCAGGAGAAGGTGATGCGCGACGTGCGCCTGCCCGAGACGATCGTCGTCTCCGAGCTCGCGAACCGCATGTCCGAGCGCGTCGCCGCGGTGGTCAAGTCGCTGATGCAGAGTGGGATGATGGTGACGCAGAACCAGGTGATCGACGCCGACACGGCGGAGCTGATCATCGAGGAGTTCGGCCACCGTGTCGTTCGCGTCTCCGACAGCGACGTCGAGCAGGTGATCGCCACCGAAGAAGACGCGGCCGAGGACCTCGTGGACCGCGCGCCGGTCGTCACGATCATGGGCCATGTCGACCACGGCAAGACGTCGCTCCTGGACGCGATCCGCAAGACCAAGGTCGTCTCGGGCGAGGCCGGCGGCATCACGCAGCACATCGGCGCCTACCAGGTCGAGGTCGGCGGCAGGCACCTGACGTTCCTCGACACGCCCGGCCACGCGGCCTTCACCTCGATGCGTGCGCGCGGCGCGCAGGTAACGGACATCGTGGTCCTCGTGGTCGCCGCCGACGACGCGGTGATGCCGCAGACGGTCGAGGCGATCGCGCATGCGAAGGCCGCCGACGTCCCGATGATCATCGCCATCAACAAGATGGACAAGCAGGGCGCGGACGCGAACCGGGTCCGCACCGAGCTCCTGCAGCACGAGGTGGTCGTCGAGGCGATGTCGGGCGAGGTGCAGGACGTCGAGGTCTCGGCGCAGTCCGGCAAGGGGCTCGACCAGCTCCTCGAGGCGATCGCGCTCCAGGCGGAGATCCTCGAGCTCAAGGCCAACCCCGCCCGCGCCGCGCAGGGCGCCGTGATCGAGGCGCAGCTCGACGTCGGTCGCGGACCGGTCGCGACCGTGCTCGTCCAGAACGGCACGCTGCGTCGCGGCGACATCTTCGTCGTGGGCGAGCAGTGGGGAAAGGTCCGCGCGCTCGTCGACGACCAGGGCAAGCGCGTGAACGAGGCCGGGCCGTCGGTGCCGGTGGAGGTGCTCGGCCTGAACGGCGCGCCGCAGGCGGGCGACGTGCTCAACGTCGTCACGACCGAGGCCCAGGCCCGCGAGATCGCCGAGTACCGCGAGGCGCAGTCCAAGGACAAGCGCGCGGCGGCGGGCGCGGCCACCACGCTCGACGAGATGATGGCCAAGGCCAAGGAGGATCGCGGCGTCAGCGAGCTGCCGATCCTCGTGAAGGCCGACGTGCAGGGCTCCGCGGAGGCGATCGTCCAGGCGATGGGCAAGATCGGCAACGAGGAGGTCCGCGTGCGGATGCTCCATTCGGGCGTCGGCGCGATCACCGAGAGCGACATCACGCTCGCGGAGGCCTCCAAGGCGCCGGTCATCGGCTTCAACGTCCGCGCCAACGCGCCGGCGCGCGCGGCGGCGAACCAGAAGGGCGTGGAGATCCGGTACTATTCGGTGATCTACGACCTCGTGGACGACATCAAGCAGGCCGCGTCCGGGCTCCTGTCTGCCGAGATCAAGGAGACCTTCATCGGCTACGCGGAGATCCGAGAGGTCTTCAAGGTCACCGGGACTGGCATGGTCGCGGGCTGCCTCGTGACCGAAGGGGTCGCGCGCCGCTCCGCAGGCGTCCGCCTTCTGCGTGACGACGTGGTGATCCACGAGGGGACGCTCAAGACGCTCCGCCGCTTCAAGGACGAGGTGAAGGAAGTCCAGTCGGGCCAGGAATGCGGCATGGCCTTCGAGCGATACGAGGATATCCGCGTCGGCGACGTGATCGAGATCTTCACCCGGCAGGAGATCGAGCGCTCGCTCGAGTAGGCTTGCGACGGATATCGACGGCAGCGGGGGCCTGCGGGCCCCCGTTCTCGTTCGCGCACCCTAGCGCGGCGGGCGGGCGCTGAAGATCGGATGGACCTTGCCGCCGCCTGTCGTCGGCCCGGCGAGCCTGGGCCGATGTGGTGCTGCGGGCGCGGTGGCGCGAAGCGGCGGAGGGGCCTCGGGCGCGGAGAAGGCGGTCCGCGGCAGACGGGCCAAGGCCAGCAGCTCACGCGTCATGTCCGCGGTGTCGAACGTCGCGCGCATGTGCTGCGCGGCGGCGACTCCGAGGATGCCGATGAGCAGGACGCCCGCTCCCGCCGCCATCGCCGCGAGCGGCGCGGCGGCGGCCAGCGGCGCGTCCGAGGCGAGGACGCCGAACGCCCCCACCCCCGCCACGATCAGGCCCAGCGCCGCCACCAGCCATCCGATCCAGGCCGCTAGGGCGAGCACCGCGCGTCCGGTGCCGTAATGCCGCTCGAACCCCTCCATCCGCATCACCTCCCCTACCGATCGCATCCCGATCCTGCGCCTCCGCGGGGCGATGCGCCAACGAAAAGAGCCGGCCCCGCGAGGCCGGCTCCCTTTCCGTCGATGCGCGCCGGGGCTACTCGGCGGGCGTTTGCGAGCGCGGCTTGACCCGGCTCCACACCCGCTTGTTCGTCAGGTAGAGCAGGACCGACAGGACGCCGAGCATGATCACCGCGGTCATCCCCATCTGCTTGCGCGCGGCCAGCTTGGGCTCGGCCGTCCACATCAGGAACGCGGCCACGTCCTGCGCCTGGCTGGCGATGTCGTTGGGCGACCCGTCGTCGAACTCGACGCCCTCGTCCCAGAGCGGCTGCGCCATGCTGATCCAGCCGCCGGGAAAGGCCGTGTTCTCGTAGAGCACGTTGCCCGCGACCTCCTGCGTCTCGCCGGTGTAGTGCGTGAACAGCGAGGCGATGTATTCAGGCCCGCCCATGCCCTTGACGATCTGGTTGATCCCGGTGTTGAGCGGACCGTGGAAGCCGGCCCGCGACTTCGCCATCAGCGAGAGGTCGGGCGCGCCGACGGCGTTGTTGGCCGGGAACTTGTCCGGGAACGTCGCCGGGCGGAAGTCGCCCTCGCCGTCGAACAGCTCCGGGTCCCAGACCTCGAACTGGTCGGCATAGGCCCGCACCTGATCCTCGGAGAACTCCGGCCCGCCCGGCGTGGCCAGATCGCGGAAGGCGACGTGCTGGATCCCGTGGCAGGCGGAGCAGACCTCGGTATAGACCTTGAGACCGCGCTGGAGCTGGTTCTGGTCGTAGGTGCCCCAAGGCCATTCGAACGAGAACGCGAAGTCGGTGATGTCCGTGTCGTAGGCGCCCGCCGCGTGCGCGGCGGGGGCGGCGAGCGCCAGGGCCGGGATCGCGGCCCCGGCGATCGTGGTCGATACTCTCGACATCTGCGTGCTCCTCATTCCGCCGGCGTCGCTGCTTTCTCGCCGGGCAGGCGCATGCCCGTCCCCGGCGAGCCGCCGTCGCCCGGCCCGTAATGCGACGCGAAGTCCTCCTCGATCGTCGCGGGGCGCGGCAACGGCTTCTCGATCACGCCGAGCAGCGGCAGGCCGACGAGGAAGTAGGCGAACCAATAGACCGATGCGATCAGCGACAGCGTCGCCCACGGCTCCTCCGCCGGCATCGAGCCGAGCCACATCAGGACGAAGAAATCGACCACGAGGATCCAGAACCACCACTTGAACATCGGCCGGTACCGGCCGGAGCGGATCGAGGACGTGTCGAGCCAGGGCGCGAAGGCCATGACCGCGATCGCGCCGAACATCGCGATGACGCCGAAGAACTTCGCGTCGACGATGCCGCCGGTGATCCAGTCCGCCGCGATCACGATCCAGACGTCCGCCGTGAAGGCCCGCAGGATCGCGTAGAACGGCAGGAAGTACCATTCGGGGACGATGTGCGCGGGCGTCGCGAGCGCGTTCGCCTCGATGTAGTTGTCGGGGTGGCCGAGGTAGTTCGGCATGAAGCCCACGATCGCGAAGAAGCCGAGCAGGATCACCGCCAGCGCGAACAGGTCCTTGATCACGAAGTAGGGCCAGAACGGCAGCGTGTCGCGCGACGCCTCCTCCTTGGAGGTCCGGCGCACCTCGACCCCGGTGGGGTTGTTGTTGCCGGTATGGTGGAACGCCCAGATCTTCATGACCGTCAGCCCGAGGATCAGGAACGGCATCAGGTAGTGCAGCGAGAAGAAGCGGTTGAGCGTCGCGTTGTCGACCGCGGGACCGCCGAGCAGCCAGGTCTGCAACGCCTCGCCCACGAAGGGGATCGCGCCGAACAGCCCGGTGATCACCGTGGCGCCCCAGAACGACATCTGCCCCCAGGGCAGGACGTAGCCCATGAACGCGGTGCCCATCATCAGCAGGTAGATGACGATGCCCATGATCCATGTGATCTCGCGCGGGGCCTTGTAGGAGCCGTAGTAGAGGTTGCGGAAGATGTGCGCGTAGACCGCGACGAAGAACAGCGACGCCCCGTTGGCGTGGATGTAGCGCAGAGCCCAGCCGCCATTCACGTCGCGCATGATGTGCTCGACGGAGGCGAAGGCCAGGTCGACATGCGGCGTGTAGTGCATCGCCAGCACGATGCCGGTGACGATCTGCAGGACCAGCGTGAAGGTGAGGACGATGCCCCAGATCCACATCCAGTTCAGGTTCTTCGGCGTCGGGATCATCAGCGTGTTGTAGAGCAGGCCGATGATCGGCAGCCGCGTCTCCACCCACTTCTCGCCGCGCGAGCCCGGGGTGTAGGTGTCGTGGGGAATTCCGGCCATCGTCATGCCTCCTCAGCCCAGTCGAATCGTGGTGTCGTCGATGAATGCCGCCGGCGGGACCGGCAGGTTGCGCGGCGCGGGGCCGCGGCGGATGCGCCCGGCGATGTCGTAGTGGCTGCCGTGGCACGGGCAGAACCAGCCGTCGAAGTCGCCCGCATCGCCGAGCGGCACGCAGCCCAGATGGGTGCACACGCCCATCATCACGAGCCATTCGCCGGCATCCTCGGCCCCGGGCTCGGCGCCGAACGGCGCAAGCGACGCGGTTAAGGTCGCTGGCATCGGCGGCCGCGTCGAGGTTGGCGTTCTCGGCGAGCGGATCGGGCAGCTCGGACAGGTCGACGGCGCGAGCCTCGGCGACCTCCTCGGGGGTGCGGCGGCGGATGAAGACCGGCTTGCCGAGCCACTTGACGGTAAGCTGCGAACCGGGCTCGAGGTCGCCCACCGGCACGTCGATGGACGACAGCGCCTGCACGTCCGCCGACGGGTTCATCTGGTTGACGAGGGGCCAGACGGCCGCGCCCGTCACCACGATCCCGGCAGCCCCGGTCGCGTAGTAGAGAAAGTCGCGGCGGCTGCCCGGCTGATGGTCGTCGGCGTGGGACACGTGGTCGTTCTCCCGGATCTCGGTCGCGGCCCGCGGGACCGCCTCGGCGATGGCGTCGGGGCCGGGCGGCGCGCCACGGTCCTCGTCCCGACTTCTCTAGCGCGATCCGGACGCGGAGGGCCAGCGGACAAACGGGCGCAGGGACCTCAGGCGTCGCAGGCCATGGCCCGGTGCGCTATGCCCGCGTCGTCATAGACCGGCCCGTGCGCCGCGAAGCCCAGGCGCTCGTAGAAGCCGATCGCGTCGAGCTGCGCGCCGAGCGCGAATCGCCGGACGCCTTGGGCTACGAGCTCGGCCATCACATGACGCATCAGCGCCGCCCCCACGCCCGTCCCCCGCGCGCGGCGGAGAACGGCGACCCGCTGGACCTTGGCCCCCTGCCCGTCGCGCCGGACGCGCAGCGTGGCGACGGGCCCCTCGGCGTCGGTGGCGAGCCAGTGCAGGCAGTCCCCGTCCTGCCCGTCCACCTCCTCGCGCGGATCGACGCCCTGCTCCTCGACGAACACGGCCAGACGGATCGCCAGAGCCGCGGAGAGGTCCGTTACCCGCGCGATGTGCAGCCCTGTCACGCGGACGCCCGCCCCGTCAGGACGGCCGCGTCGCGGCCATCGCGTCGCGCGCGGCGTAGCCGGCCTCCCACCGCGCGAGCGCGTCCCGCCCGGCGCGCCAGTCGCGGTCGCCGTGGCGGAGGTCGAGATAGCCCAGCGCGCAGCCCACCGCGACCTGCGCCATCGTCGGCGGGCCCGACAGGAGCGGCATCGATCGGCCCTCGATCGCGTCCAGCGCGCGCGCGGCCTTGGCCCACTGCGCCTCGAACCAGTCGGGCCACCACAGCGCCTCGGGCCGCAGGCGCTTCTCGTAGGTGATCGCGACCGCCGCCTCCATCACCGCGTCGGCCAGCGCCTCCAGCGCGAGCACGTCCCACAGCCGCGCGGCGGGATAGAACCCGGACCCGGCGCGGTCGTTGAGGAACCGCGTGATCACCCGGCTGTCGTAGAGCGCAGGGGCATCGTCGCGGACCAGCACCGGGATCTTGCCGGACGGGTTCGCCGCGTTCAGCGCGGCCTCGCCGCCCATCGGCGACGCGGTTACGTCGCGGACCTCCACGTCCGCCTGCCCGGTCTCGAGGAGGAGGACGCGGCACTTGCGGGCGAAGGGCGAGGCCTGGGAGCTCAGGAGCTGCATCGGGATCTCCGGATCGTCCCGCGAAGCCTGCGACGCGGCCGCCGGAAACGCAATCGCCGCCCCCGGAGGGACGGCGATCGGTCGTCGTGGCGGGTTGGGCTCAGCGCGGCAGGAGCACGCCGTCGACCACGTGGATGACGCCGTTCGACTGCATCACGTCGGCGATCGTGACCTCGTAGGCGTTGCCGCTCTCGTCGAAGACGAAGACGTTGCCGCCCGCCGTCCGCTGAACCGAAAGCGCATCACCCGAAACGGTCTCGAGATGGTTGAACCCGTCCGAGCCGATGCCCGCGAGGAGGTCGCCGGCCGTGAGGTTGCCGGCTACGACGTGCGCGGTCAGGACCTTCTGCAGCTGCGGCTTGTTCTCGGGCATCAGCAGCGTGTCGACCGTGCCGGCGGGCAACGCGGCGAAGGCCTCGTCGGTCGGCGCGAAGACGGTGAACGGGCCCGGACCCTGCAGCGTCTCCACGAGGTCGGCGGCCTGCACGGCGGCGACCAGCGTGGTGTGGATCGGCGAGTTCACCGCGTTCGCGACGATGTCCATGTCGGCCATCATCGGCGCCCCGCCGACGGTCGGGTTGGACCCGGCATCGGCCATCGGCGCGTCGGCCGTCTCCGTCATCGCGGCGTCGTCCGTCATCGCGGCGTCGTCCGTCATCGCGGTATCCGTCGCCGCATCCGCCACTTCGGCAGTCGTCGTATCGGTCGTGGCGGGGGCCGCGGCCGCGTCGGCCTCGGGCGCCGGCAGCAGCACCGCGTCGATCACGTGGATCACGCCGTTCGACTGGACGACGTCGGCGATCGTCACGGTGGCCGTGCCGCCCGTCTCGTCCTCGATCATCAGCGCGTCGCCGTCCATGTAGACCTGGAGCGTGCAGCCGCCGACGGTCTCGACCGCGTGACGGCCGCCGTCGTCGGCGATCATCGTGCCGATGGCATCCGACATCGCGTTCGCGGCGACGACGTGGCAGGTCAGGACCTTCTGCAGCATCTCGAGGTTCTCGGGCTGCAGCAGCGTCTCGACAGTGCCCTCGGGCAGCGCGGCGAAGGCCTCGTCGGTCGGCGCGAAGACGGTGAACGGCCCCGGCCCGGACAGCGTCTCGGCGAGGCCCGCGGCGACGACGGCGGCGACGAGCGTGGTGTGGATCGGCGAGTTCGACGCGTTCTCGACGATGTTCATGTCGGCCATCATCGCCGCGCCGCCCACTTCGGGGTTGGCAGTCTGCGCGAAGGCGGGCATCGCGAGCGACGTGCCGCAGGCGAGCGCCGCGGCGAGGGTGAGGGTGCGGAAGGCTTGCATGGATCTCTCCGTGATCGGGCTGTCCGGCATCGGCTGGCCGGTCGTGACCAAACACGCGAAGAGCCGCGAATGGTTGCACTAAAGCAGGTTAACACTGATCACGGTTTCGTGTCCGCTCCTCGCATGAGGGACGCGAGAGCCGCGGCGTCATTTCGCATCGTGCTGATCTCCATGCCCGTCGCCGCTGCCGGGCGGACCGCATCCGGTTCGATCTGACTTAACTTCCATGTCGAGCGCAGCGCCTCGACATGGAGCCGGAACGGCGGGATCCGCCGCATCATCCACTCCAGCATCTCGGGCGTCATCTTCGCCGTCCGCCAGGCCGGCTTGGGCGCCAGCCGCCGCTCGGCATCCGCCGACCGTCGGTCGAGCATGTCGCGCATCGCCGCGT
>CAVSOF010000020.1:0-25105 GCA_963729425.1 uncultured Alphaproteobacteria bacterium
CGGCCAGCGTTCGAGGCGCCCCCGCAGGTGGACGGCGACGTCGTTCCACGTCGGCACCTGGTCGGGGACGCCGTACCAGTCCGGCGAGACGTAGCCGTCGGGGCCCTGCACCGCGAGGACGGCCGCCCCGTCCGGCAGCCGCGCGATCGGGTTCGAACGGACGAGATGAAGGTCCAAACCGGCGCCGTCATCGGCGAGAAGAATGGGAACATGCGACAGGAGCGGGGCCGGCTCCGCGTTCACCGCGAGCGTCCCGAACGCGCGCACGGACGAAAGCGAGCGAACGGGCCTCGTCCTCGCTTCGGAAGGCGGGGTTCGAATGCATCGGCGCGTGCCTGCCTCGCCGCCCGCTTGCCCCCCATCGCCACGGCGCGCAAGCATCGGCGCATGGTCACGATCGCCGCCGACAAGCCCGGATCGCCGCTCGCTGCGGTGGGCTTGCGGGTGCTCGCGGTATGCCTCGGCACGTCGCTGGGCTTCTGCGTGCACCTCGCCGCGCAGGAGGCGGCGACCGGACAGATCGTGCTGCTGCGCGCCGCGTTTTCGATCCCGCCGCTGCTGCTCTGGGCCGCGCTGACCGCGCCTATGTCCGATTGGCGCCCGAAGGCTCCGCGCAAGCACCTCGTCCGCGGCCTGCTCGGCGGCAGCTCGATGGTCCTGAGCTTCTACGCGCTGGGCCAGCTCCCCGTGACCCACGCGCAGACGCTGTCCTATCTCGCGCCCGTCCTGTCGATCCCGGCGGCGGTGATCCTGTTGGGCGAGCGGCTCTCGACGCGCACGGTCCTCGCGGTGGCGCTGGGCTTCGCGGGCATGATCGCGATGCTCTACACCTCGCTCGCCCGGCCGGACTGGGGCTGGGCCGAGGCGACCGGCGTGCTCGCGGGCATCGGATCGGCGGGGACGATGGCCCTGGTGCGCGTGCACATCAAGGCGATGACCGCGACCGAGACCACGATCTCCATCGCGCTGAGCTTCGCGGTCGTCTCCACCGGCATCGGCATCATCGCCACCGCGGCGACCGGCTGGACGCCGATGACGCCGACGCTCTGGATGGCGCTCGGCGGCGCGGGCCTCCTCGGGGCGGCCACGCACATCGCCGCGACCGAGGCGGTGGCACGCGCACCGGTGTCGACGCTGGCGCCGTTCGACTACGTCGGGCTGATCTTCGCGGTGGCGCTCGACTTCGCGCTCTTCGCGCACCTGCCCGGCGGCTGGGGCTGGATCGGCATCGGCCTCATCGTCTCGGCCGGGATGCTCGCGGCCCTGTCCGGGCGGCCCGTCGCCTCGGGCCTGCGGCTTCGGTGAACGCGGCCTGCGTTCATGCGCTCCTGAGCCGCGATCCCTCCACGCCCGCGATCCGCGCCGCGACCACCCGGCCCACGGGCCGGTCGTCGTCGAACGAGACCTCGGCGAACTGCGCCGTCCGGCCCATCCGCGGCGCCTCCATCAGCACGGCGTGATCGCGTCCGACCTGACGTGCCAGATGGCGGCCGGCGGCGGCGGCGCCCGCCCCGCGCAGGGCCGCGGCGCGGTCGCGGATCGTGCGGCCGTCCACCGGCGGCATCCGCGCGGCGGGCGTGCCCGCGCGGGCCGAGTAGGGAAAAACGTGGAGCCAGGTCAGGTCGCAATCCTCGATGAGCGCGAGGCTCTGGGCGTGGTGCTCCCCCGTCTCCGTCGGGAAGCCCGCGATCACGTCGGCGCCGAAGGTCATGTCGGGCCGCAGCCGCCGCGCCTCGTCGCAGAACGCGACCGCGTCGGCGCGCGAATGGCGCCGCTTCATGCGCTTGAGGATCATGTCCGCCCCGTGCTGGAGCGAGAGGTGGAGATGCGGCATCAGCCGTTCCTCCTCGGCCACCGCGCGCATCAGGGCCGGATCGACCTCGATGGAGTCGATCGACGAGATGCGCAGCCGCTCCACCGTCGTCAGCTTGAGGATCCGCGCCACCAGATCGCCCAGGCGCGGCGCACCCGGCAGGTCCGCCCCCCACGACGTCAGGTCCACCCCGGTCAGCACGACCTCGGCGAAGCCGCGATCGACGAGCCGCGCGACCTGCTCGACCACCACCCCCGCGGGAACGGACCGCGAGTTGCCGCGGCCGTAGGGGATCACGCAGAACGTGCAGCGATGGTCGCAGCCGTTCTGGACCTGCACGTAGGCGCGGCTGCGCGTGCCGAACCCGTCGATCAGGTGGCCCGCCGTCTCGGTGACCGACGCGATGTCGTCGACGCGCACGCGCTCGGTGTCGCCGGTCGCGAGACTGGCCCAGGTCGCGGGGCGCATCTTCTCGGCGTTACCGATCACCGCGTCGACCTCGGCCATCGCGGCGAAGGTGCCGGGCTCGGTCTGCGCGGCGCAGCCGGTGACGATCAGCCGCGCGCCGGGATGGTCCCGGCGCAGGCGGCGCACGTCCTGGCGCGCCTTGCGGACGGCCTCGGCGGTGACCGCGCAGGTATTCACGATAACCGCGTCTTCGAGGCCCGCATCGCTCGCGAGGCCGCGCATCGCCTCCGCCTCGTAGGCGTTCAGCCGACAGCCGTGGTTCGAAACGATCGGCGCCCCGTCAGCCATGCCACATCCCGTCGAAGACGTGCGCCACGGGCCCGGTCATCCACACCCCGTCCTCGCGCCAGTCGATCGCGAGCGTCCCGCCGTCGAGCACGACCTCCACCGCCCGCCCCGTCAGCCCGCGCCGATGCGCGGCGACCGCCACCGCGCAGGCGGACGAGCCCGAGGCCAGAGTCGGTCCGACCCCGCGCTCCCAGACCCGCACGCGCAACAGGTCGGGGCCCGCGAGCGAGGCGACTTGGACGTTGGTGCGCTCGGGGAAGAGCGGGTCGCGCTCGAACCGGCCGTAGGCGGCGAGGTCGGCGGCTTCAGCGTCGTCCACGAGGAAGGTGCAGTGTGGATTGCCCATCCCCGTCGCCACCGGGTCGCCCGGCAGCGGCAAGTGGAGCGTGTCGCAGTCGCGCGCGAGCGGTACCGCGGCCCAGTCGATGAGCGGCGCGCCCATGTCGACCGCGACCGCGCCGTCGCGGGCCTCGGCGCGGAGGACACCGCGCGCCGTGCGGATCGACAGCCGGTCCGTCCCGCGCCGCGCCATCTCCCACGCCGCGACGCAGCGGGTCGCGTTGCCGCAGGCGCCCGCCTCCGTGCCGTCCGCGTTGCGGAACGCGAGCGCGACGTCCGCCTCGGCGTCAGCGCCCACGAGCGCGATCTGGTCGAAGCCCACGCCACGATGCCGGTCGCCCATCGCACGCGCGAGGTCCGCATCCACGGCCCGCCCGTCCCGGCCGTCGATCACGACGAAGTCGTTGCCGAGCCCGTGCATCTTCATGAACGGCAGGCCGGTGGCGGAGGGGTGTCCCATGACCGCGGCGGATACGCCCGCGGGGCCCCAAGGGGAAGGCCCGCGCCTTGACGCCCCAACGGGCCGCGGATAGTCCCGATGGCGGAGAGCCTGTAGCTCAGCTGGTAGAGCAACTGACTTTTAATCAGTAGGTCCCGGGTTCGAGCCCCGGCGGGCTCACCATTCTTATCGTTGTGTAGCGTCACCGCGATGTTCCATTTGCGGCACGTTTTCTTCCATTATGGTCACGCAAACCTTCCATTCCGAATACGGGCCTGAAGATCACCGCCTGATCCGGCTGCGAACGGATGGGCCAAGGCGGACATGCCGGCTTAGGGAGATCAGGGGCCGCAGTGCGGACGAGGACGAAACCGCTCTCGCGGTAGGGGCGCTGGTGGTGGCTGACGCGCGCTGATCGGGGCGGTACCCTTTGGTGGATGGGCATGCCTGTTGGACGATTGGGACCGTCTCAATCCGATGACAGGAGGCTTCCATGTCCGATCGACATGTCCCCGCTCTGCGCCGGTGGTTTCTCGAAAACATGCGCATCGAGGGTTTGCAGCCGAAGACGCAGACGATGGTCCTGCGGGCTACGCGCAACTTCACCCGGTTCCCTGGCCGCTCGCCCGACACGGCGACGCCCGAGGATCTGCGCGTGACCTGCTCCCCTGAGATGTCCTCGATTTGAGGTTAGTCTGTTCTCCAACTGAGGGGACGGACGATGAAGAAAAGCAGGTTCAGCGAAGCGCAGATCATCGGCATTTTGAAGGAGCACCAAGCGGGCCTGTCCGCGTCCGATCTGTGCCGCAAGCATGGGATCAGCGATGCGACATTCTACAACTGGCGGCGCAAGTTCGGGGGCATGGAAGTGGCCGATGCCAAGCGTCTGAAGGCGTTGGAGTCCGAGAACGCCAAGCTCAAGAAGATGCTGGCCGAGCAGATGCTGGATGTGGCGACGCTTAAGGAGATGCTGGGAAAAAACTTCTGAGGCCCGGTTCGCGCCGCGAGGCGGTGGATTGGGCCATGAAACAGAAGGGATACGGGCAGCGGCGGGCCTGCGCGCTCGCGGGGATCGACCCGCGCGTGTATCGGCGCCAACCGACCAGGCCGGAAGACATCGACCTGCGTGTCCGACTGAAAGAGCTGTCCGGCGAACGGCGGCGTTTTGGCTACCGACGGCTGCACATCCTGATGAAACGGGAAGGCTGGGACATGAACTGGAAGAAGCTGTATCGCATCTACCGTGAGGAAGGTCTGACCGTGCGCAAGCGTGGGGGCCGGAAACGGGCGATCGGCACCAGAGCACCGATGGCGATCCCCCAGGGGCCAAACCAGCGGTGGTCGCTCGACTTCGTGTCGGACGCCCTGTCAGACGGTCGCCGGTTCCACATTCTGAACGTGATCGACGACTTCAGCCGCGAATGCCTGGCCTCGGTCGTGGATACCTCGCTGTCAGGCCAGCGGGTCGCACGAGAGCTGGACCGGATTGCTGAGATGCGCGGTCTGCCCTGCATGGTGGTCAGCGACAATGGAACCGAGCTGACCAGCAACGCGATCCTGAAATGGCAGGAGGATCGCGCGGTCGAATGGCACTCCATCGCGCCCGGCAAACCGATGCGAGACACGGCTTCGTGGAGAGTTTCAACGGCCGCCTGCGAGATGAATGCCTGAACGAGCACCTGTTCACTACCTTGCGCCACGCTCGACATCTGATCGCGGTATGGCGCGACGACTACAACCACCACCGACCCCACACGAGCCTCGACGGCCTCACACCGTGGGAATACCATCAAAGGTCGATAGAATGCCAGAACTGAACGAAGCTGATTCATGAACGCAAGCGCGAAGGGGAGCAGGTTACGGGAGCCCGAGTATCGGCTGGATGCCGGACTTCGAGATGCGTTGGTTCAGGAAGACCTGGGTTCTGCGCGAGCGCTTACCAACCGAACTCGTCCAGCCTTTTGCACGGATGGACCAGATGATTGCCCAGGCTGGTATCACGCCCGGCATGGACCCGCACACTTCCGGAACGTGCCTGCATCGTCGAATTGATCTTATGGGCATCCCCTGGACATGACAACGACCGGCAAGTGGGATCAACACCTCCGTTCTTCGGGACGGATCCATTTCTCGTTTTGGATGAAGTCAGAATAGGGACGTGGCGGCGGACTGGATAGCAAAAGCCTGGGATAGACCGTAATCATCCATAAGACTCATGTGTCGATTGCTGTGGATTGGGATGTCGGAATTAGTCCTCACAGCACGGCCGTCGTTCAGGCGTCCTCGGTCTCCGCCACCGCCGCCGCGCGATCGACGACATCCGATGCCGCCATCACCTCAGCCATGCGCGCCAGGACCGCCGGCCCGCCGGAGCGGAGCGCCTCCACCAGGCGGCCCAGCTTCCGGCACTCGGACGCGAGCCTCGCAGTCTCCCCGGCCAGGTCGGCGCGCACCCGTGCGGCGATCGTGTCGGCCATCCCGCCGGGGGCGCGACCCGCCGTCCGGCACGACGCCACGACCACCGCGTCCCAGGGATGCGCCACGCGCAGCCCGGCCAGGACGAACCGTCGCGCGATGTCGCGATCCTCGGAGCAGCGCATCGCCGCAAAGCCGCCGACCGCCACGTAGGCTTCGGGGCGGAACGCCATCAGCGCGCCCGGCGCCTGCCCGTGTCGCGGCATCGGGTCGTGGGCGCGCGGCTCGGCATGCGCGCCGATCTCGGCCATGAGCGCGTCGCGGAGATCCTCGAGGTCGCCGTGCCGCCGGACGGCCTCGGGCAGCCGCGCGAACTCCCCAGGCTCGGGCACGACGCGTCCGAACGCGGCATCCGCGCGCCCGAGCGCCATGCGAAGCGCGTCGATCGCGCCCGGACCGGGGCGGCAGTCGGCGTCGGCCGTCAGGAGCATGCGCGGTCGCGGCGCGGCGCGCAGGAGCGCGGCCATCCCCGCCCGGCGCGCCGCACCGACCCCGCCGGGTTGCGCCGGCGTCGACAGCACCGCCGCCCCCGCCTCGCTTGCGCGGTCCGCGGTCGCGTCCGAGCAGCCGTTCGCCACCACCAGCGCCGCAACGCCCTGCGCGGCGAACGCCTCCACGCATCCGGCGATGCAACTGGCCTCGTCGCGCGCCGGGATCGCCACCACGTCGCGCATCGCGGGCCAGCCGAAGGGAAGCGCGATCATGCCGCCAGGGGATCGAGCACGTCGATCCGGTAGCGCGCCTCGAGCCGCGCCGGCGACGCCCGCCGGTCGGTGCAGGCAAGGGCGAGGGCAAGGGCGGCCTCCCCCTCGAGCGGGTTGCCCGACGGGCCGCGCCAGGTGACGCAGACGACGTCCGCGCCCGGCCATCGCCGGTCGATCTGACGGATCGTGGACGCGATCCCGTCGGCGTCAAGGAAGTAGAGGATCTCGGAGAGCACGACGAGGCCGTGCTCCCCTTCCGGCAGGTCGCAGGGCAGGTAGCCGGGAACGAACCGCCCCCCGGGCACGGCCTCGCGAGCGGCCTCGAGCGCCGTCGCCACCGCGTCGAGCCCGACATAGGCGTCGCAGCGCGGCGCGAGGCGGCGGGCGAGCTCGCCGTTGCCGCAACCGAGCTCGAGCGCCGAGCCGTAACGCGCCCGCGGAAGGGCGGCGACGGTGGCCGCGAACTTCGCCCGCTCGTAGGGCGAGGACCGGAAGTCCCAGGGGTCGTCGCCCTGAGCGTAGAGCGCGTCGAGATGGCCCTGCGCGACGCTCATCGCGCGATCTCGAAATAGGGCTCCGGGCCCGCGGCGAACATCGCGGCGAAGCCGTCGGGCATCGCGAAGGCGCCCGGCGCGTCGCGCACGATCCCGCCGGACTGGCTGAGATGGGCCGCGATCGCCGCGCGCTTGGCCGGCAGGCGTTCCGGCGCGGCGAAGGTCAGCGGCGTCGCGCCTTCGGGCAGCGGCACGTCGCCCCCCGCGCGCCACCGCGACCAGACCGCGTAGGAGACCAGCCGCAGGCCCGGCCGACCGGCGGCGACCAGAGCCGCGGCCGCCGCCCCGGCCTCGTGGTCGCAATGCGGGTCGAGCGGGGACGGGGCGACGAGGACGGCGGTCCCGAGCGCGTCCACGAGCCCCGCGATCGCCTCCGCGACCGCCCGCACCGGGACGCGGTGCAGCGCGGCGTCGGGGTGGCCGAGGAACGTGACGTCGCCCTCCGCCCCGCCGAGCGCCGCGACCGCCGCGCGCATCTCCGACCGGCGCAGCGCCGCCAGCCGCTCCGGCGGATGGCTCCGCGAGCCGGGATGCGAGGCGGCGCCGTCTGTCAGGCAGGCGACGTGCGCGCGGCCGCCCCCGCCCCACGCCGAGGCGAGCAGCAACCCGCAGCCCAGCGACTCGTCGTCGGGATGCGGCGCGAGGACGAGCGCCGGCCCCGGGACCGACAGCCTATCCATGCCAGAGCCCCGAGAGCGGACCCGGACGGCCGAGCGCGATCGCGCCCGCGCGCTGCTCGAAGGCGTCGCGCGCGGCCTGCCGGCAATAGGTCGCGAGGTCGCGCGCGATGCGGCCCGTCTCCGACCCGGCGGCGAAATGCGCGAGCCCGATCGAGCGCTCGACGGCGGCGACCGCGTCCTGCGCGAGGTCCTCCGTCAGCAGGCGTCCTTGGATCGAGAGCGCCACCGCGCGCTCCGGGTCGGCGCGCCCCTCGGGGCCGGACGCGACCGCCGCGGCGCGCTCGACCAGCCCGAACGCCGCCATCGCGCGCGCGACGAGCGGGCCGAGCCGCGCGACCTGCGCCTCCGCCCCCAGCCTATCCGCGGCATCCAGGGCGTCGCGGGCCGCGGCGAGGAGGCCGAGCGTCCCGCCGAGCTGCAGCGCCGCGATCCGCCAGACGCCGCCGACGAAATGCGGCTCGCGGAAGTAGTCGCCCGCCGCGCCGATCCAGCGTGGCGCGAGGCCGGTCAGGTCCACATCGCCCGAGACGGTCGCGCGCATCCCGGCCATCGCCCAGGTCCCCGGCCGGTGGCGGTCCGCGTCGGTGACGTCGACGAGGGCGAGCCGCGTCGCCTCGTCGCGTCCGACGGTGACGACGGCATGGGCGACCGTGCCGAGGCCCGATGCGAAGCGCTTGGTGCCTTCGAGCCCGTGCGCGCCGAGCCGCGTCGGCGGGTCGCCGTCCGCGCCCCACACGCCGAGCAGTCCCGCGGGCGCGGGCGGGCCGCCGTGGACGCGCAAGAGCAGGCGGGCGTTGACGTGACCCTCAAGCAACCGCGCGAGCGGCAGGTTCGCCTCCGCCACCGCGACGAGCGCGCGGGCGAGCGCCGCGGGTTCGTCCGCGTCGACGAGGCCCGCCTCGAGCGCGGCGGCGACGGACGGCGCGATGTCGCCCCCCGCATCCTCCGCCGCCGCGGCGCGGGCGAGGCGCGCGAGAAGCGCGGCGTCGTCGGTCTCCATGCGGTCGAACACGTCGATCCCCCCTATGGAGGAGGAAATAGCGGCGCCGCGCCGACAGGCAAGGTTGTCAGGCGGTTGCGCCCTGTCGTCGCGGGCGCGTCATGCCGGGGCGGGCGTCCTCCACCCGGAGACCCCGCGCACCAGCACCGGCAGGCACAAGGCCGCCGCCACGAGCGTCGTCACGAGGTCCGGCGCCACGAAGAGGAGCGCCGCTACCGCGAGGAGCGCGCGCTCCCATGCCAGGAGCGGCTGCGTCAGGTAGCCCGAGAACGCGGCCGAGAGCGCGGTGATCCCGAGCATAGCGCCCGACAGCGCCAGCGCGAAGAGCGGCCAGGTGAACCCCTGCGTGACCAGGAGGAGCGACGGCGAGAAGACGAAGACGAACGGCACCAGCGCCTTGCCCATCGACAGACGGAACGCGGTGTTGCCCGCCTTGAACGCGTTCGCCCCCGCGATCCCCGCCGCCGCGTAGGCCGCGAGCGCCACCGGCGGCGTCACGTCCGCCAGCACGCCGTAGTAGAAGACGAAGAAGTGCGAGACGATCGGCTCCACCCCGAGCGCGTTCAGGATCGGCGCCGCGATGGCGATCATGATCAGGTAGTTCGCCGTCGTGGGGATGCCGCAGCCCATCAGGATGCAGACCACCGCCGTCATCATCAGCGTGAACAGCAGCGTGAGCGTCTGCACCTCCATGATGCCGAACGGGATCAGCCATTGCGCCGCCTCGGCCCAGCCCGCGGCGGTGGTCGTCACGAGGTAGACGATCTTGAAGCCCACCCCCGTCAGCGTCACCACGCCGATCACCACGCCTACGAGCGCGGCGGCGACCGTGACCGAGAGCGAGTACTTCGCGCCCAGCACGAAGCCCTCGAACACGTCGGTCGCCACGCCCCGCGCCGCGTCGGCGAAGCCACGCGCCATCAGGTTCTGGACGATCATCACGCCGATGCAGGCCGAGATCCCCCAGAACGCCGCCGCGTAGGGCGTGCGCCCCGACAACAGCACCCAGACCAGCACGACGAGCGGCGCAATGGCGAGCCAGTTCGACTTGAACACGAGCCACGCGTCCGGCAGCTCCTCCTTCGTCAACCCGCGCAGGCCAAGCCGCTTGGCCTCCATGTGGACCTGCACGAGCACGCCGAAGAAGTGCATGAATGCGGGCACCAGCGCGGCGGTCAGGATCGTCGTCAGCGGCACCTCGAGATACTCGATCATCAGGAACGCGACCGCGCCCATCACCGGGGGCGTGATCTGCCCGCCGGTGGAGGACGCAGCCTCCACGGCGGCGGCGAAGTGGCGCTTGTAGCCGATCTTGATCATCGCGGGGATCGTCAGCGAGCCGGTCGTCACCGTGTTGGCGATCGAGGAGCCGGAGATCGAGCCCAGCATCGCCGAGGACAGGACCGAGACCTTCGCCGGACCCCCTGCGTACCGACCGGCGAGCGCGGAGGCGAGGTCGATGAAGAGCTGCCCGAGCCCGATCCGCGTCGCCAGCACGCCGAACAGCACGAAGTGGAACACGTAGGTCGCGATCACGCCGAGCGCGGTGCCGTAGATCCCCTGGCTCGTGAGGTAGAGGTGGTTGACGAGGCTGGGCCAATTCGCGCCCGGATGCTGCATGATGCCGGGCATCGAGCGGCCGAAATAGGCGTAGGCCATGAAGCCGATCGCGATGACCGGCAGCGGCCAGCCCATCGCGCGGCGCGTGGCCTCGAGCAGCGTGGCGATGAGGATCGTGCCCATGACGATGTCGGTGCTGTTCGGGTTGCCCACCCGCATCGCGAGCGTGTCGAACACCCACGGCACGTACATCGCCGAGACGACGCCCCCGAGCAGGAACGCCCAGTCGAGGAGCGGCAGGCCGAGCGGCGCGAGAAGCGTGGACCGTCCGGGCTCCGGGTCGACGCGCCCGGACCATGAGAAGACCGCGAAGACGAGCCCGAGCGTGAACGCGAGGTGCAGGCCGTTATGCGTCGTCTGCTGCAGGATGCCGAAGCCGGCGGTGTAGTAGTGGAAGCAGGCGAGAACGAAGAGCGCGACCGACGAGGCGATCAGGATCGGGCGCGTCAACGGTCGGAACCGGACCTCGCTGTCGAACTTCTCCTCGAGCGCACGCCGCTCGGCTTCCGACAGCGGCGCCGCGTCGTGGGCCGCGCTCGTGCCGCCCGCCGGTCCGGGCTTGGTGTCGGTCATGGTCGCATCCCCCCGCGGTCGGGGGGAACCTATCACGGCGACGGCGCATGGCCATCGCCGTGATGACGGAGCCGTGACGGCCTACCGGGTCAGGCCGACCTCCTCGTAGAACCGCTGCGCGCCCGGATGCAGCGGGATGCCGACGCCGTCGAGCGCGGTCTCGGCGGTGATCTCGGCGCCCTTGGCGTGGCCGCCGTCGAGCAGCGCGCGAGTGTTGTCGTTCCACAGCGCCTTGGTGATCTCGTAGATCAGCTCCTCGGGCTGGTCCGCGCTCGTCACCCACTGAGCGCCGACGCTGATCGTGGTCACGTCGGCGTCCTGGCCCTCGTAGGTGCCCGCGGGAATCGTGTTCTCCGAGAAGAACTCGAACTCGCCCATGATCCCGGACGCCACGTCGCCGTCGATCGGCACGATCACGATCTCTTCTTGGCTCGCCAGCTCGGCGATCGCGCCCGCCGGGAAGCCGCCGACGAAGAAGAACGCGTCCATCGCGCCGTCGCGCATCCGGTCCGCCGCCTGTCCGGGCTTGAGGTATTCGGGCTCGATGTCGTCCTCGCTCAGGCCCGCGGCCTCGAGTATGATGCGCGCGTCGACCAGCGTGCCCGAGCCCGGCTCGTCAAGCGAGACGCGCTTGCCCGCGAGGTCGGAGACGGTGGCGATGCCGCTGTCGGCGGAGGCGACGAGATGGATCGATTCCGGGTAGAGGTTCGCAATCGCGCGCAGGCCCTCGACCGGCTCCTGGTCCTCCCAGATCCCGGTGCCGGTATAGGCCCAGTAGGCCACGTCGGACTGGCTGAAGCCGCTCTCGATCGTGCCGCCGGCGATGCCGTTGACGTTTGCGACCGAGCCGTTCGACGACATCGCGGTCGCGATCAGGCCCGGCGCGCCGCAGGCCCCGCCCTCGTCGCAGGCGCGCGAGCCCGGCGGCGCGGAGATCGCGTTGGCGATCAGCCCGCCGATCGGGAAGTAGGTGCCCGAGGTGCCCCCGGTCGCGATGCGGAAGAACGAGGGCGCCTGCGCGATGGCGGTACCGGCCACGAGCGCGAGCGCGGCGGCGGCGCCCACGGCCTTGAGGGTCGTGCGTCGTGTCTGCGTCATGTCGATGGTCCTCCCTGGAGATCAGGGGTCCATCGTCGGGCAGCCGCCCCCGCGATGCAAGCGTGCGCGGTGGTTCAGTCGAGCCGGACGTGCGGCGCGGTCTGCCGCTCGGCGGAGGTGAACCCCGCGTTGTCCAAGCCGACCTGCGCCACGACGGCGATCACGAGGGCGGTGGCGAAGGCGGCGAGCATGGTCTTCATCGGTTCACTCCGCAGGCGTGGCGGCGGGCCGGCGGGCGACCGGCGCGACGGTGTCGGTCCCGGCGCGCCCGTCGCGCTCGGCGATGGCCTGCTCGGCCCAGATCGAGTGGTGCTCGCGCGCCCACTGCTCCTCGACATGGCCGTCGCCCATCGCGTCGTAGGCGCCCTCCATGCCGACCGAGCCGAGATAGATGTGCGCGAAGATCACCGCGATCATCCCGAACGACACGATCGAGTGCCAGAGCTGCGCGTATTGCATCTCCTCCTGGGGGGCGAGCGCGGTGTTCAGCTCGCCGCCGAAGAGGCCCGGCAGCCCGGTCGCGTTGATCCAGCCGAAGGTCTTGGCGAACATCGGCAGCTCGAAGGGGAACAGCATCGAGAGGCCCGAGAGCGAGACCGACGTGCCGCCGACGATGACGACCCAGAAGATCATCTTCTGACCCGCGTTGAACTTCTTGGCCGGGACGTGCCCGCCGCCGAAGATTCCGCCGCCGCGCTTGAGCCAGGCCCAGTCGGTCCGGTCGGGGATGTTCTGCACGACCCAGAGCACGAAGACGGCGACCAGCGCGATCATGAACGCCCAGGAGATGTTGTTGTGCACCCACTTGGACGCGATCGCGACCGGCGCCCAGGCCTCGTGCCCGAAAAGCGGGATGAACGCGACGCGGCCGAACAGGACCAGCAGCCCGGTGATCGCGAGCGCGATGAACGAGCCCGACAGCAGCCAGTGCGCGAACCGCTCGTAGGTCCTGAACCGCAGCAGCGTGCGCCCGGTGCGCGGCCCGTCGATGCGGATGCGGCCCCGCAAGGCGTAGAACGCGGCCAGCGCGCCCAGCGTGACGAGGAGCAGCAGGCCGCCCCAGAACTTGAGCGGCCCCTGCCGGTCGCGGAGCCATTCCATCCCGCCGGTCTGGATCAGCGTGGTCGCGGCGGGGCCGCGGATCTGGCTCGTGGCGACCGCGCCGCCGGTCCGCACGTCGCGCCAGATGCCGGGATCGGACCAGTCGTTGAGCGGCCCGAGCGAGCCCGAGGGATCGTCGGCCAGCCCCGGCAGCGCGGGCCCGACGCTGCGCCGCGCGGCCGCGGCGTCCGCGTCGCCGTCGCGCAACGCCTCCTGCCGCGCGAGGATGTCGGCGAGGGCGCGATCGGCCTCGACCTCCTGCGCGAGGGCGGGGCCGGCGGTGAGCGCCACCGCGAGGCTCAGGATCAGGGCTCGGATCATCGCACGGGCTCCCATCGGAGGATCAGGGCCGGGCCGCGCCTCCCCGCGCGGCCCGGAGCGTCACAGCTCGGCCGAGGGCGCGTCGCCGTAGGCCGTGGTCCAGCCCCAGGCGCCCGAGCCGAAGCCGCGCGCCACGACCCGCTCGCGGTAGATGTCGGACACCGTGTCCGCGTCGCCCGCAAGCAGCGCCTTGGTCGCGCACATCTCGGCGCAGATCGGCAGCTTGCCCTCCGCGATCCGGTTGCGGCCGTACTTGGCGAGCTCGGCCGCCGAGTTGTCCTCCTCTGGGCCGCCCGCGCAGAAGGTGCACTTGTCCATCTTGCCGCGCGATCCGAAGTTGCCGGCCGCCGGGTATTGCGGCGCGCCGAACGGGCAGGCGTAGAAGCAGTAGCCGCAGCCGATGCACAGGTCCTTGGAGTGCAGCACGATCCCGTCGGCAGTCTGGTAGAAGCAGTCCGTCGGGCAGACCGCCATGCAGGGCGCGTCCGAGCAGTGCATGCACGCGACCGAGATCGACCGCTCGCCCGGCTGCCCGTCCTGGATCGTCACCACCTTGCGGCGGTTGATGCCCCACGGGACCTCGTGCTCGTTCTTGCAGGCCGTGACGCAGGCGTTGCATTCGATGCAGCGCTCGGCGTCCAGAAGGAACTTCGCTTTCGCCATGTCTCGTGCCCTCCTCAGGCCGCGGTGATCTTGCAGAGCGTGGACTTGGTCTCCTGCATCTGCGTCACGCTGTCGTATCCGTAGGTCTGCGCGGTGTTGGTCGACTCGCCCAGCACGATCGGGTCCGCGCCCTCGGGGTACTTGTAGCGCAGGTCGCGCCCTTCGGAGATGCCGCCGAAATGGAACGGCATGAACGCCACCCCCCGGCCCACGCGATCGGTCACGAGCGCCTTGACGAGGATGCGCCCGCTCTCGGGCCCCTCCACCCAGACGTCGCTGCCCTCGCCCACGCCGATGTCGTTGGCGTCGCCCGGGTTTATCTCGATGAACATCTCCTGCTGCAGCTCGGCCAGCCACGGGTTCGACCGCGTCTCGTCGCCGCCGCCCTCGTATTCCACGAGCCGGCCCGAGGTCAGGATGATCGGGAACTCGGTGGAGAAATCCGTCTCCTGGATCGAGGCGAACCGGGTCGGGACCCGCCAGAACTTCTTGTCGCCGTAGGTGGAGTATTGCGGCAGCAGGTCGCGGCGCGGCGTGTAGAGCGGCTCGCGGTGGAGCGGCACCGGGTCCGGGAACGTCCAGACCACGGCGCGCGCCTTGGCGTTGCCGAACGGCGCGCAGCCATGCGCGATCGCGACCCGCTGGATGCCGCCCGACAGGTCGGTCTTCCAGTTCACGCCGCCCACGGCCGCCTTGTAGTCGCTCTCGCGCTCGCCGGTGAAGGTCGTCTCGCCGACCTCCTCCGTGCCGGGCCGGGTGTCGCGGAAGCCCGACACCCACTCGATCGTCGCCCGCTCGAACTGCGTCAGGTCCTCGTCCCAGCCGAGGTCCTGGAGCATCTGCATCGTAAACTCGGGGTAGCCGTCCTCGATCTCCGAGCCGACGGTATGCACGCCCTCGGCGAGCAGGTTCTCGCCCTCGTACTCGACTCCGAACCGGGCCCGGAACGTCAGCCCGCCCTCGGCCACCGGCATCGACAGGTCGTAGAGGTTGGCGGTGCCGGGATGGTTCATCTCCGGCGTGCCCCAGGCGGGCCAGGGCATCCCGTAGAAGTCGCCGTCCGCCGGCCCGCCCACCGCGCGCAGCGTGGTGCGGTCGAAGGTGTGCTGGTTGGCCATGTGCAGCTTGAGCCGCTCGGGGGACTGCCCGGTATAGCCGATCGTCCACATCCCGCGGTTGAACTCGCGCGTCAGGTCCTCGATCAGCGGCTCGCCGTTCTCGACCGCGATGTTGCGGAAGATGCGGTCCGCGAAGCCGAACTTCTCGGAGAACTTCGCCAGGATCGTGTGGTCCGGCAGGCTCTCGAACAGCGGCGCCACGACCTGGTCGCGCCACTGGATCGAGCGGTTGGACGCGGTGACCGAGCCGCGCGTCTCGAACTGCGTCGAGGCCGGCAGCAGGTACACCCCGTCCTCGCGGTCGTTCATCACCGCCGACAGCGTCGGGAACGGATCGATCACCACGAGGAGGTCGAGCTTCTCCATCGCGGTCTTCATCTCCTTGAGCCGCGTCTGGCTGTTGGGCGCGTGGCCCCAGAACACCATCGCCCGCGTCGCCGCCGGCTGGTCGATGTTCTCGGGCGCCTCGAGCACGCCGTCGATCCAGCGCGACACCGGGATGCCGGTCTCGTTGACCATCATCCGGTCGGTGCCGTCGGCGTTCGCGCCCTCCATCACGGCGAAGTTGCCGCGCAGCCAGGCCGCGTCCTCCTCCCAGACCCGCGCCCAGTGCGCCCAGGCGCCGTCCGCGAGGCCGTAATAGCCCGGCAGCGTGTCCGCGAGCACGCCGAGGTCGGTCGCGCCCTGCACGTTGTCGTGGCCGCGGAAGATGTTGGTGCCGCCGCCCGCGACGCCCATGTTCCCCAGCGCCAGCTGGAGCACGCAATAGGCGCGCGTGTTGTTGTTGCCGTTGGTGTGCTGCGTGCCGCCCATGCACCAGATCACGGTGCCCGGCCGGTTCTCGGCCAGCGTGCGCGCGACCCGCTCGAGCTGCGCGCCCGGCGCGCCGGTGACGCGCTCGACCTCATCGGGCGTCCAGTTGGCGACCTCGGCGCGGATCTGGTCCATGCCCCAGACGCGGGTGCGGATGAACTCCTCGTCCTCCCACCCGTTCTCGAAGATGTGCCACAGGATGCCCCAGACCAGCGCCACGTCGGTGCCGGGCCGGAAGCGGACGTACTCGTCGGCATGCGCCGCCGTCCGCGTGAAGCGGGGATCGCAGACGATGACCGGCGCCGCGTTCTCCTCCTTGGCCTTGAGGATGTGCAGCAGCGAGACCGGGTGCGCCTCGGCGGGGTTGCCGCCGATGATGAAGATCGTCTTCGAGTTGTGGATGTCGTTGTAGCTGTTGGTCATGGCGCCGTAGCCCCACGTGTTCGCGACGCCCGCGACGGTCGTGGAGTGGCAGATGCGCGCCTGGTGGTCGACGTTGTTGGTGCCCCAGTAGGCCGCGAACTTGCGGAACAGGTAGGCCTGCTCGTTGTTGTGCTTGGCCGAACCGAGCCAGTAGACCGAGTCCGGTCCGCTTTCCGCCTTGATCTCGAGCATCCGGTCGCCGATCTCGTCGATCGCCTGGTCCCAGGAGATCCGCTCCCAGGCGCCCGCGACCTTCTTCATCGGGTACTTGAGCCGGCGCTCGCCGTGGGCGTGCTCGCGGACCGCCGCGCCCTTCGAGCAGTGCGCGCCCAGGTTGAAGGGCGAGTCGTAGGCCGGCTCCTGCCCGTACCAGACGCCCTCGGCGACCTCGGCGATCACCGTGCAGCCGACCGAGCAGTGGGTGCAGACGGTCTTGATCTTCTCGGTGCCCTCGGCGACCGCGTATTCGGCGACCTGCGCCTTGGCCACCGTGCCGCCCGTGGCGCCGATCGCCGCGAGGCCGCCGATCGCGAGGCCCGAGCCGCGCAGGAACGCGCGCCGGTCGACGCCGGGGCGCGCCGCGCGGTCGAGGAGGTCGATGCCGCCCGCGGTGGCGGCGGGGGCCTGCGAAGTCTTCCTGCGGAGCATGTCGGTCCCTCCCTCAGAAACGCGCGGAGGCGTAGTACGCCCGCGTCTGCTCGGTGTCGGCGAGCCCGGCCTGCGGCCCGGCGGCGGGGGCGGCCTGCGCGGCCTCCGCGGCCGCCACGGTCGCGGCGGCGGCGACGGGCGCCGCGGCCGCGAGCTTCAGGAAGCCGCGGCGGCCCGTCAGGTCGGTCTGGTCGGTCATGCGTCGTCCTCCCGTGTCGATGCGGCGCTCAGGCGGCCGCGAGCCGGAACGCCTCGCGTTCGATATCCATGAACTCCCGTCCGACCGCGCCGACAGCGGCGTAGAGCCGCCCGCCCTTTGACGTGGCCAGGTCGGAGAAGAAGTGCCGGGCCCACGGCCCGACATGGCGCGCCCAGAAGTCGCGCTGCCGCGACATGGCGACCGGGTCGCCGAAGCGCCCGACGATGATCGCGCCCATCGATTCCATCAGGCTCGCGATCCCGTCCTCGGGCTCGAACACGCCCTCGGCCCGCGCCAGCCCCATCCGCGCGAAGTCCGCGCGCAGCGCCGCGAGCGGCTTCTCGTGCAGGAAGCCCGTGAGGTAGTAGCTCGCATAGGGCAGCAGCTCGCCACGCCCCATCCCGATGAAGAGCGCGTCGTATTCGCGCCGGACCGCGGTGACGTCGGCGCCGTCGGCGGCGCGCGCCAGCGCTCCGATCGCTCGGCCGAGCGCGGAGCCATCGCCCGAGAGCGCGGCGGTCTGGTCGAGCACCATGCGGTCCATCGGCCGCGCCAGCACCAGCCCGAGATAGTTGTAGAGGTCCGCGCGGAGGCGGTCCTCCTCGGAGGGCTGTCCGTGCGGCACGGGCGCGCTCGCGTTCATGCGGTGTCGTCCTCCCCGAAGGTGAAGCGCATCCGCCGCACGGGCGGCGACGCCGTCACCGGAGCCGCGACCTCCTCCGCCGCAGGTTCCGGAGGCGAGCGTTCCACGACGTCAGGGGCCTCGGCAAGCCCTTTCTCGTCAGGCCCTTCCGCGGCCGCATCCTGACCGTTCCCGTCGGATAAGGCCCCGGCATCCTCTTCGGGCCGCGCCGCCGCGAGGTGTTCCACATGCCGCGCCAGACCCTTGCCGACCGCGTAGGTCGTGCGCAGCGCGCCGCCGCGGAGCCCGTCGCCGGTGAAGTCGCCGTCGTAGTCGTTGAGCCCGTCGACGCAGGCCAGGACCGGGTTCGAGCGCCAGAGGCTGCGCAGCGCCCGGTTGCGGATGGCCCTCGGCACCGCGCGCGCGAGGAACGCGGCGACGTCGTCGCCCGAGACGACCGTGTCGGGATCGGGCAGGCCGAGGCGCGCGAGCTGCTCGTCCTCGGGCAGCGGCTCGAGCGCGGCGGCCTCCCCGGCCTCGACCCGCGCCGCCTCCGCGCGCGCCAGGGCCTCGGCCTCCGCGCGCGCGGCCTCGCGCCGCCGGGACCAGCCGTCGCTCATTTGCGCGCCTTGAGCGAGGCGGGCACGCGCCAGACGTCCGCCCCCTGCGCGATCCGCGCGTCGCCGACGCCGTCCTGCGCCGGTCCCGTCCGGTCGCCGACGCGCCGGCGCTTGACGAACGCCTCGTCGACGTGATGGGCGGCGACGAACGCCTCGACCCAGTCGCGCATCGCGGCGGGCATCGCGACGCGCTCGACCCGGTCCTCCGCGTCGATCTCCCGGAACGAGGCCTCGAACGGCGAGGCGGTCACGAGCGACGGCTCCGGCCGCCCCGCCCCGCGCAGCCCGACCCAGACCGAGGGCGCGCGCGAGGTCACGTTCTGGATCAGGCTGTCGGTATCGCGACGGTGCAGCACGAGGGTGAGCGTCGTCGCGTGGAACTCCGCCACCGCGCCCGCCTCGCGCAGGAGCCGCCACGACGCGACCGGCGCGTGCGGCACCACGCCCGACAGCGACCAGACCTCCGCCTGCCAGCGCGTCGCGCCCGGCGCGCGCCGGATCAGGACGCCGACGGGCATCTCCGCAATGCGGGGGGCCTGGGCTGCTTCCTCCATGCCCGCGACCATCGACGATCCCCGCGTCGCCGGGAAGGGGTCGCCTTGCAACATCGGGGTGGCCATGCCCATCTGCGGCCCCGGGGCGAGGGAGGGATCATGGCGGGGCATCTGGTCCTCTGCAGCTGCGCGGGCACGCAAGACGTGGACGCGGCGGCGCTCTCGGCCGCGACGGGCCGCGCCTGCGGCCGCGCGCACGACGCGCTCTGCCTCGCCGACCCCGCCACCGTCGCGCGCGCCTTCGCCGGGCCGGACACGCTCATGGCCTGCGGACAGGAGCGCGAGCGGCTGACCTCGCTCGCCGCCGAGGCCGACGCGCCCGCCCCCCGCTTCGTGGACATCCGCGACCGCGCCGGCTGGGGCGAGGGCGACCCCACCCCCAAGCAGGCCGCGCTGCTGGCGGAGGCGTCGATGCCCGCGCCCGAGCCGCGCGTCCTCGACGTGGCCTCCGGCGGGCTTTGCCTCGTGATCGGCCATCCCGACCTCGCGCTGCCCGCCGCGACGCGCCTGCGCGACGCGCTCGCGGTCACCGTCCTGCTGCCGGAGGGGGCCGAGGCGCCCGAGGACCGGAGCCTCGAGGTCGTGTCCGGCCGGGTGAAGCGCGCGACCGGGGCGCTCGGCGGCTTCGAACTCACCCTCGACGGCCTGCGCCGGATCGACCCGGCGGGCCGCGAGATCGCCTTCGGCCCGCCCCGCGACGGCGCGCGCACCGCCTGCGACGTGATCGTCGACCTGTCGGGCGGCACGCCGCTCTTCCCCGCCCACCACAAGCGCGACGGCTACCTGCGCCCCGATCCGAAGTCGCAGGTCGCCGTCGCCGACGCGCTCCTCGAGGCGGCGCAGTCCGTAGGCACCTTCGAGAAGGTGCTCCACGTCCGCGTCGAGCCCGCGCTCTGCGCCCATTCGCGCGCCGAGCAGGTCGGCTGCACGCGCTGCCTCGACCTCTGTCCGACCGCCGCCATCACCCCCGCCGGCGAGCACGTCGCGGTCGATCCGATGGCCTGCGCGGGCTGCGGGGCCTGCTCGGCCGCGTGCCCTTCGGGCGCCATCGCCTACGACGCGCCGCCGGTGGACGACACGTTCCGCCGCATCGAGGTGCTGGCCCGCGTCATGCGCGACCACGACGCGCCCGCGAGCCTGCTGGTCCACGACGAACACGGGGCGGAGATGATCGCGCTCGCGGCCCGCCACGGCCGGGGCCTGCCCGCCCATGCGGTCCCGCTGGCGGTCCCGGCGCTGGCGGCGTTCGGCCACGCGGAGATGCTCGCCGCCCTCGGCGCGGGCTTCGCGCGCGTCGACCTGCTGCCCGGCCCGCGGACCGAGCGCGATCCGCTCGCCTATCAGGCCGCACTCGCCTGCGCGCTCGCCGGGCGCGAGGCCGTCCGCATCCTCGACGCGGCCGGGCCCGATGCGCTCGAGGCGGAGACCCGCGCGCCCCTGCCCGACGCCGCGCGCGATCCGATCCTGCCGCTGGGCACCCGCCGGCAGGTCGCGCGCGTCGCCGCCGGGGCGCTGCACGACGGCGCCCCCACGCTGCCCCTGCCCGCGGGCGCGCCCTACGGCGCGGTGCTCGTGGACCGCGACGCCTGCACGCTCTGCCTGTCGTGCGTGTCGCTCTGCCCCTCGGGCGCGCTCCTCGACAATCCCGACCGGCCCGAGCTGCGCTTCGTGGAGGATGCCTGCCTGCAATGCGGCCTCTGCGCGACCATCTGCCCCGAGGACGCCATCGCGCTCGAGCCGCGGATGGACCTATCGCCCGCCGCGCTCTCACCGCGCATCCTCAACGAGGAGGAGCCCGCGCTCTGCGTGGAGTGCGGCGCGCCGTTCGGCGTGGCCTCCACGATCGAGCGGATCGCCGCGATGCTCGAGGGCAAGCATCCGATGTTCGCGGGCGACCGGGCGCGCACGATCCGCATGTGCGACGCCTGCCGCGTGGACGCGACCGTCCACGCCGAGGGCAACCCGTTCGCGTCCGCCGCCCGTCCCCGGCCGCGCAGCACCGACGACTACCGCAACTGACCGGAGGCTCCGATGTCCGACGACTTCAACATGTCCATGCGCAAGTTCCTCAAGCAGGTCGGCGTGACCTCGCAGCAGGAGATCGAGCGCGCCGCCCGCGAGTCCGGCCGCGACGGGCCCTACGAGGCGCGCGTGGTGCTGACGATCGACGGGCTCGACCTCGAGCACACGGTCACCGGCACCATCACCGGCAGCCCCGACTGATGCCCACGCGCGATCCTTCCACGAGCCGCGCGCCCACGCGCGAGGAGGTCCTGGCCGTCCTCAAGGGGATCGAGGCGCCCGGCGGCGGCGACATCGTGTCGGCGGGGCTGGTGCGCGCGCTCTCGGTCGAGGGCGCCACCGCGCGCTTCGTGATGGAGATCGCACCGAGCCAGGCCACCGCGATGACGCCGGTGCGCGACGCGGCCGAGGCGGCGATGGCCGCGATGGCGGGGATGGAGAAGGCGACGGTCCTGCTCACGGCGCATTCCGACAAGGCCCCGCCCGACCTCAAGCCCGCGCGCGCCAAGGCCGCGCCGCAGGGGCCGCAGCCGGTGCCGGGCGTCGCGCGCATCCTCGCCATCGCGTCGGGCAAGGGCGGGGTGGGCAAGTCGACGCTGTCGGCGAACCTCGCCGTCGCGCTCGCCGCCGAGGGGCGGCGCGTGGGGCTGCTCGACGCGGACGTCTACGGGCCGTCGCAGCCGCGGATGCTGGGCGTGTCGGGGCGGCCGCAATCGCCCGACGGCAAGCTCATCATCCCGCTGCGCAACCACGGCGTCACGATGATGTCGATGGGGCTGATGACGAACGAGGACCAGGCCGTGATCTGGCGCGGCCCGATGCTGATGGGCGCGCTCCAGCAGATGATGAACCAGGTCCAGTGGGGCACGCTCGACGTGCTCTTGATCGACCTGCCGCCCGGCACTGGCGACGTGCAGCTGACGCTGGGCCAGAAGTTCGCGGTCGACGGCGCCATCGTGATCTCCACGCCGCAGGACGTGGCGCTTCTGGACGCGCGCAAGGGCATCGACATGTTCCGGCAGATGAAGGTCCCGATCGTCGGGCTGGTGGAGAACATGTCCACTCATATTTGCTCGAACTGCGGCCACGAGGAGCACATCTTCGGCCATGGCGGCGTCGCGCGCGAGGCCGAGAAGCTCGGCGTGCCTCTGCTCGCGGAGATCCCGCTGCACCTGTCGATCCGCGAGGCCTCCGACGGCGGCGCGCCGATCGTGGCCGCGAAGCCCCGGAGCCCCCAGGCGGAGGCGTTCCGGGTGTTGGCCCGGCGGCTCGTGGGGATGGGCCATGCCTGACTTCCCGCCGCTGCTGCGCGGCGTGGCGGTGGACCGGCCGCGCGAGGCGGCGGTCGCGGCGGCGCGCGCGGGCTGCGACGCGGGCACGGTGTTCTGGCGCGCGGGCGAGGCGCTCGACGCGGCGGTGGTACTCGCGCCCGAGGTCGACCGGGGCCGGGCCGCGCAGATGATCGCGCTCGCGGCGGTGGCCGCGCGCGACGCGATCGGCGCGATCGGGCCCGAGGCGCTGCCGGTGCACCTGACATGGGACGGGCGGGTGATGGTCGACGGGGCGGAGGCGGGGCGGGTCGCGGCGGTCGCGCCGCCGGGCGAGGGCGTGCCGGACTGGCTCGTCGCGCATCTCCGGGTCCGGCTCGCGCCCGAGGCGGGCGGGCCGCCCGAGCGGACCGCGCTCTGGGCCGAGGGGGCGGGCGACGTCACCGCGGACGCGCTCCTGTCGTCGTGGTCGCGCCACCTCATGCATCGGCTCTCGGACTGGGAGGACGGCGTGCACTCGCTCCATGCCGAGGCGATGGCCGCGTCGTGGGAGCGGGCCTCGGGCGAGACGGGCTTCGTGGGTCTCGACGAGGGGCTCGGACGGTTGCGCCGCGAGGACGGCGCGGTCAGGCTGGACCCGCTCGCCACGCTGCTGGAGGCCCCGTGAACCTCGCCCGCGCCATCCATTTCGACGAGAGCGATACCCGCGTCTATCACTCGCCCGCGCGCACCGGAGAATGGTGCATCGCGGGCGGGTTCGAGTTCTCCGACTGGTCGGAGGCGGACCTGGTGGGCCGCGCGGCGCAGTCCTTCGCGACCGGCTGGCTCGGGCTCGAGACGTTCGGGCGCGTCACCTTCGTCGCCATCACGCGGATCGAGGCGGCCGAGCGCGCGGACCTGACCGACGCGCTGGCCGACCACTTCGTCGCGATGCACGGCGCCCCCGACCGCGCGACCGCCTGGCCCGTCGCCGCGCAGGAGATCGCCGCGATGGCCGACCTGTGCGACGGGGTGGAGGCGGGCCGGGTGATGAGCGTCGCCCGCGAGATCGGCCCCGGCGGCGTGGTCGAGGCGTTCCGCATCCTCGCCCCGCGCGAGGCCGAGCTGGCGCAGGTCGCGGTCCACGGCGAGGAGTGAGGGCGGGAGGACGAGGGCCCGTCGCCGCCCGGCGGGGCGCGATGGCGCCCCTGCCGAGCGGGCGGCGCGACGGCCGCCTCGACCGGCACTGGGGAATCGTTCCGCCTGTCAGCCCTCCGCGTTGAACGTGAACACCCGCTCGCTCATGACCCGGTGGCCGTCGATCAGCGCCTGCGCCGCAGCACTCGTCAACCAGGCCTCAAGCCGCGCCGCCGCGTCGGCGTTCACCGATGGGTGCCGCGCGGCGTCCACCGGCAGGTAGGCGTACTGGTTGAAGAGCGCCGGATCGCCCTCGAACGCGATCGCCATGCCCTCGCGGTTGCCGAAGGCCAGCCACGACGCGCGGTCCGACAGGACGTAGGCGCCCATCCCCGCGGCGGTGTTGAGCGCCGCCCCCATTCCCGCGCCGACGGGGCGGTACCACCCGCCATCGGGCGCGATCCCGGCCGCGTCCCAGAGCGCGAGCTCGGCCTTGTGCGTGCCGCTGTCGTCGCCGCGGCTGACGAAGGGCGCCTCGGCCCCGGCGATCCGGGCGAGGGCACCGGCGGCGTCGGCGGCGCCACCCGCGCCCGCCGGGTCGCCCTCGGGACCCGCGATGACGAAGTCGTTGTGCATGATCTCCCGGCGGTGCGTGGCGTGGCCCGCGGCGACGAACGCCTCCTCGGCGGCGCGCGCGTGCACGAGCACGGCGTCCACGTCGCCCGCCGCGCCGAGCGCGAGCGCCTGCCCGGTGCCGACGACGACAAGCTGCACGTCGATCCCGGTGTCGCGCGCGATGGCGGGCAGCAGCACCTCGGCCAGCCCCGAATTCTCGAAGGACGTGGTGCAGGCGAGGCGGAGGATCTCGGCCCGCGCCGTGACGGGAGGCAGCAGTAACGCGAGGGCGAGGGCTATGGCGCGGATCATTCGACGATGTCTCCCCTGAGGAAGGCCGCCGCCGCATCGGTGGCGGGGCCGGCGAAGAAGGCCGGCGCGGGACCGGCCTCGTGGACGCGTCCGTGGAGCATGAAGATCACGTCGGACGCAATCCGTCGCGCCTGCCCCATGTCGTGCGTCGCGAGCACCAGCCGCGTGCCCTGCGCCGCGAGGTCCGCGAGCCGCGCCTCGATCTCGCGCGTGGCGGCGCCGTCGAGCGCGGCGCAGGGCTCGTCGGCGAAGAGGATGCCGGGCGCCGTCACCATCGCGCGCGCCAGCGCGAGCCGCTGCATCTCGCCGCCCGAGAGCGACGGCGCGGATTGCGCGAGCTGGGCGGCGAGCCCGAACCGCGCGGCCACTGCCCGCGCCCGCTCGCCCGCCTCCGCCCGCCCGACCCCGCGCAGGCGCAGCGGATAGGCGAGGTTCGCCTCCACGCTCCGGCGCAGGACGATCGGCTGCTGGAACACGTAGCCTTGTTGCGTGCGAGCCTCGGCGTCCGGGACCGCCCACGCGACCCGCCCCGCCGACGGCGCCTGCAGCCCGTGCATCAGGCGCAGGAGCGAGGTCTTGCCCGACCCGTTCGGCCCGATCACCGCCGTCGGCCCGCCCGCCTCGAGCGCGAGGTCCACC
>CAVSOF010000021.1:0-17296 GCA_963729425.1 uncultured Alphaproteobacteria bacterium
GGCACCGGAACCGGGGCCGTTGATCCCCCGCGCAACGGATATGGGGCTGCACGGTGGCGCGGCGGCGATGCCCGCCGCCGCATCGGAGCTTCGCTGGAACGCCCGGGTACGGCCTGCCGATGAGCGGACGATGCGAATGCCCCGCGACCCTGGCCGAGCGCGTCCGTAGCTTCCGTCACGACGGTCGACGCAGCACACTCTGTGCGGGCTCCGCAAACTCGGGGACCCGACCAGCCAGTTCGGCCTCGGGCGAGCCGTCTTGGATGGTCGGCCGGCGAAGCCAGCACCGCGACGCCTTCCATCGTCGGAGGCAGGGCCTCCCGACGCGAGCGCATCCGCGGCGACGCAAGCGGGCTGGCCCAGAACCGGCGCGGCCTTTCGGCCCGCGACCCGATCGCGCCGAGGCCCGTTAGGCGGAGGCGGACGACGCCTGGGGGCGACCGGCGAGGCCGGGGCGCCACCTTCGCCCGCGTCAATACGCCGAGCGCGTGTCGAGGAGGCTCAGCGGCGTGCGCAGCAGGATGCGCAGGTCGAGCCAGGGCGACCAGTTCTCGATGTACCAGAGGTCGTGCTCGAAGCGCGCGGCGAGCTTCGCGGGGTCGTCGATCTCCCCGCGCCAGCCGTTCACCTGCGCCCATCCGGTGATGCCGGGCGGCAGCCGGTGGCGGGCCGAGTAGCCGTGCACGATCCGCTCGAACCGCTCCTGCCCGCTCGACCTGGCGTCGACCGCATGCGGTCGCGGGCCGACGAGCGAGAGGTCGCCGCGCAGGACGTTCCAGAGCTGCGGAAGCTCGTCGATCGAGCTGCGCCGCAGGAAGCGGCCGACGCGCGTCACGCGCGGATCGTCGCGCGAGACGACCCGGCGGGCGGCGGGATCGGCGTCGGCATGATGCATCGAGCGGAACTTGAGCACATCGATGACGCGGTTGTTGTAGCCGTGCCGTCGCTGCCGGAACAGGATCGGCCCGGGCGTGTCGAGCCGGATCGCCAGCGCCGCCGCCAGCATCACCGGCAGGAGCGCTGCGAGGGCGAGCGTGCCGATCACTAGGTCGAAGACGCGCTTGGTCAGGCGCCGCTCGGGCGCGAAGCTGCGGCGAATCGCGGCGACGAGCGGGTCGCGTCCCGGCGGCGGGAACGCGTAGTCGCGGCTGTAGGTCGACAGTCGCACCTCCACCGGCAGCACGCGCAGCGCGTCGAGAAGCCAGTCGATCCGCGCCCCCGCCTCCGCGGGAAGCGCGACGATCACCAGATCGATCTCGGACCGGCGCGCGAAGTCGATCAGGTCGTCGTAGCCGCCGATCTTGGGCACGCCGAGGACCTGGATCGGCGAGCGCAGATCGTCCCGGTCGTCGAAGATGCCGTAGAGGTGGATGTCGTTGCCCACGCGGCGCGCGAGGCCGCGGATCAGGTCCATCGCATGCTCGCCCCCGCCCGCGATCACTGCCCGCCGCTGCAGGAGGCCGGTCTCCACCGCCCAGGCCGTCGCCGTCGCGACGCCGGCGCGCAGCGGGACGACCGCGCCGACGAGGGCCGCCAGCGCGGCGACGAGCGCGCTGCCGGGGGCGTCCTGCGCATGCAGCCCCGTCACCAGGATCGCCGGGCCGGCGAGCGCGGCCGCGGCGTTCGCGATCGAGCGCCGGGCGTGGCGCAGGTGGCGCGGCGCGTAGCCCTGCGAGAGCGCCAGGAGCACGACGGCGAGGGCGGCGCCGCCGAGCGCCCATCCGATGGCCGCGAGCGGCGCGAAGGCCGCGTCCGACGTCGCGCCGTATTGCGCGAACCACAAGGCGACGGCGAAGACGGGGAGGTCAATGCAGGTGACGACGACGGCGAGCCAGACCGGCGAGAGCGGCGAGCGCCGGAGCCCCTGCGCCACGATGGCCGCCGCCTCCCCGAGGCCCTCCCGTCGAACCGCCCCGAGATCGTCCATGCCATCCCCCTTCCGGGCGCTATGGCATGATCGGGCTTAAGGTCTCCCTAACGACGCGCCGTTCCCCGCTTGCGCCGGGTGCTACCGCGGGGAGTCAGGCTTGAGCGAGTGGCCCAGGATGCAGCGCGGCGGGACGAGATGGCGCGGGTGGCGCTCGTGTCACTGGCGAGGTCGCGCCCGGATGCCGGCTATCCGGTCCGGGAGGCCGCGGCACGGCGAATGGCCCGAGAGGGTCCACCTCGCGGGCGCCGTCGTCCCTGAGCGGCGCGGTTCCCGAGTGCCGCGCGAAACCGTCCACGCCGATCGTCACCTGCTCTGCGCGCGCATGAACGCCACCGGGATCGGTCCGCCCGGGTGCTTCGCCGCGCCCGAGGCGGGGCGGGCCGGGCCGTGGCGGCCGGCATCGTGCGTCGAGCGTGGCCCGCGAGGCGCTTGCCGCTCTACGTCCGGGCCTCGTCCCGCCGGCCGTCCGGCCTCGGAGCGATGCCAGGGCGATCGACCGACGATCCGAGGGCCCGACGGCGGGCGAGGGCCGGGCGGGCATGGCGATCGACGCGGTTCTCGCCCGATCGGTCCGCGACGTCGCATCGAAGATTGGAGCTTCCATGGCCCCCCGCCTCCAGCGTCGCGCCGTTGACGATCGCCTCCTACGCGCCGGAGATCGTCCGCCCGTTGGAGTGAATGCGTTTTGGCTGAAGCGGCACGACGTTCGGTGGGCGCGCGAACTGTGCGGAATGCCATGAGCCGTCCGAGGCGGCAGAGCGTCTTCTCCTTGAGTTCGGTCACGTCGTCCGGCTTCTCGTTCCGCGGGCCGACCGTGCGGGCGTGGGCGCGGTGCGCGACGCCTCTGGCCAGCCCGCGGCGTGGGCGCGGCCATGCTGGACGCAGGACGGGCTGCCCGCCGTCGCCCACCTCGAGGCGGGGTGCGTACGGGACGCGACGCCGATCGCGTCCCACGACGTGATCGAGGCCGCGATGCCTCGGTCCGGCCGGCGATCGCGCGAAGCTTCGTGGCCTGCCGGGTGACGCGTCCGCTCGCGGGCTGACGGGCATGGCGACGGCCGAGGCGCAGCACGCGGACGGGGCCGGCATCGCAGCACGCCTCCGCGCTGCTCCGCGATGCGAGCGTCGCGTTCGTGGTCCAACGTCTCGACGGCGGCACATGGGTCGACCTCCGGGGTGGCCGGTCGCTGCGTCGGCATCCGATCGCTCGGGAGAGCAACGCGATGCAGGGCGCCGCGGTCCGCTCCGGGGCGACCGCTCTTCAGGCATCGGCCATCGCCACCACGGTGAAGACGCAGGGTCCCGCGCTGTCCGACGCACGGGGGGGGCGTTCTAAGGAACGCGCGTCGATCCACGTCGCGATCGGCCGGCCTGCGGTGACGCCCGGGATGATGACCACGGTGGCGCCACCGTTCCCCACAGGACGGTTGCGCATAGCCAAAGGCGAGGCTCAGCTGCCCGGGAAACGCTTGTACGGCGTTCGGCGTGCTCTCGCTTGCCCGTCCAACCGCGTCCGGCTCGAGAAATGAATACCTCGGCCGCGGACCTCTGCGCCGTTCCCATACGGACGTCCCGGCAGTTAGCCCTTCCGTTCCCCGCGCCCGACGCCCTCGCTTGCGGGATGCCTGCTCGCTTGATCCTGCTCGATGGCGCCATCGACAGCTGGTTAGACAGGTCCGCCGAACAGGACACGCTGCCCGCTCTCGGGCCGGGGCGGATTCTTCGCGCGCCTGCCACGGAGGTCGATGCCGCCTCGCTCTGAACCGCCCCGAATCTCCCGGAGGCTGTTTGGTTTGGGTCACGTGGCTTTCTGCTGCCTGTCGATCGGCTCGTGGCGGGCCGCTTCGGCCTCGGCCGGCGGGATGTGCCCGATGGGCTCGAGCGGGCGGCGGTGGTCGAAGCGGTCGACCCGTTCGAGGGTGGCGAACTCGACGGCCTCGGGCGAGCGCCAGGGTCCGCGTGGGCGGATCACCTCGGTCTCGAACAGCCCGGTCACGGTCTCGGCCAGCGCGTCGTCGGAGCGATCGCCGACCGATCCGGCCGATGGCTCGACCCCTTCCTCGGCCAGGCGCTGCCGCTCACCCGCCAGCCGACGATCCGCCGGGCATAGGTATCGATCACGAACGCCACGCAGACGAAGCCGGCCCACGTCGCCACGTAAGCGAAGTCGCTCGCCCGGAGCCGGTTCGGCGCCGGCGCCTGGAACGGCCGGTTCACCTCGTCGCGCGGGCCGGGCCGGGCCGGGAACGGTCGTCCTGATCCGCTTGCCGCGCACGGCTCCCTGCAAGCCCATGATGCCCATCCGCCGCTCCACGATGCAGCGCGCGACCTCGAGCCCCTCGCGGCGCCGTTGGCGCCAGACCCGCGCGCCGCAGACGCCGACGTTCTCGGCGTGGACGCGGGCGATCCCGGCCCGCAGCCCGGCGTCCCGCTCGGCCCGGCCGGGCAGTCGGGAAGGATCCTCCCGTCGTGCCCGGCGCGCGTGATGCGTCGGAGGGGCGATCGGCGGCAGGCGGCAGATCGGGCCGCCGATCTTCGGCGCCACCGACTGGATCGCCGCCCACCCGCTCTCACGGTCGGCCGCATGATCGCCCACCATCCGAACCGCCCGCTCGCGCATCTCAGACGCGCAACTCTCCGATGCCGTTCCCGTGGCTCCCCCCTCCCACAGCCTGGAGCCTCCGGGAGGCTCGGGGCGGTTCGGTGATCCCATCCGCGCTGGACGTGGCGATCCCGAACGCCGCACCTCTCTTGACCCGGAAGCGGGGGGGGCCGCCCCCCTTGGGGAGTCCGGCCACTGGACGCATTCCAAACGCCACCACCCCGCCCGGCCTCCCCCCCGTCGCCGGGCCGCGACGATCGGGGCGACCGCGCGAGCGCCGAGCCGCTCGGGAGATCCACCGCTCCGGCCGGCATCACCGACACCGACGCCATCGGGCTCGGCGAGGTGGAGGCAGGCGGGCCGGGCTTCGTCCTCGCGGTGCCTCCGGCTCACCGCGCCCCGTTCCTCGTCGGGATCCGCTCGCTCTTTCCGTTCCACCATCCGCGCCCGGAACAGTTCGCCGGCGTCGCGTCACGCCGCGATGACGTCCCCTGCGACGAGGGCTGCGCTCATGGGGACCCATGACAGCGGGGCACGACCGGGATGGCGGTGGACGACCTCCGCCCGACGGCGATCCGAACCCGTGGGAGTTCTCCGTGGATCCGCCCGATGCGCGGACGGGACTCTCCGACGTCGTGGCCGAGGCGCCGTTCGTCGTGGCACCCGCGACACGACGGCGCCGGAAGCCGCGCGCGACATGCCGATGGCGGCCCGGCCGTCGTGGATCGCGACGGATGACGGACCGAGGGATGAACCGTCGTCCGACGAACCGGATGCGACGGATGGCGGGCTTAGACGACGTTGGCCGCTCGCATCGCCGCCCCGGACGTCATCCATGGCCGACCCGGTGGATGAACTCGATCGGTATCCTGTCCGACGCGGCGAAATCAGAGCGGACCGGCGCCATCCTCACTTCACACGGCGCCCGGAAACGCGGCCGCTGGGCCGGAGGCGTCCATGTCCGGGGACATGGACGGCGCTTCCGGGACGTAGTGCCGGAGGCATTCGCGGATGCGGGCGTGATCCCGCCGACCTGCACGCTGGAGACGACCGTGCTCCGGGCGCGGCCATGGAGTGAAGTGGCTAGGTGACACGGTATCGTATCGTGTCATGATCAATCTTGTGGCATGGGACGGCTCGTGCCATAAATCGGCACCGGATCAGGAGGGGCGCATGAACATCTCGATGGACGTGAAGGTCGCGGCGAATGGCCGGCTCGTGCTGCCCCGCGCGGTGCGCGACGCGCTCGGAATCTCGGGCGAGGGGAAGGTCGTGCTGACCGTCGAGGGCGACGGTGTCCGCCTCTCCCCCGTCCAGCACGACGCGCTTCTCGTGCAGGATATGTATCGCCGGCTGGTGACCGATCCGAGCACGGTCGACGATTTCCTGAGGGAACGGAAGGCCGAGGCTCGACGGGAAGATTCCTGAGTGCCCAGCGCGGTCCTCGACTCGTCCGCCGTTCTCGCATTCGCAAAAGCGGAGCCCGGGGGCGAGGCGGTGCTGCCCCACATCGGGACGGGAGCGATCTCGGCGGTGAACGTGCAGGAGGTCGCGAAGGCGCTCCTTGCGCGAGGGTTCGACACGGGGTCGGTCCGTCTCGCCTTCGCGCGCCTCCGTCTGGCAATCCACGACCACGACTTCGAGGCCGCGCTCGCCTCCGCCGCCCTCGTCCCCGCCACCGCGCGCTTCGGGAGCGGGCTCGGCGATCGGTCCTGCATGGCGCTCGGGATCGCGCTCGGCGTGCCCGTGCTGACGGCGGATCGCGAATGGGCCGAAGTCGAGGTCGACGGCCTGCGGGTCGAGCCGATCCGCTAGGCGTCCTCGAACCCTTCGAGCGCGTTGACGACGTTGATCCCGACCGAGGCCATGTCGTAGCCCCCCTCGAGGCAGAAGACCGTCGGCAGGCCCATCCGGGCGATCCTCCGCCCGACCGCCGCGAAGTCGTCCGAGGACAGGCGGAAGAACGAGATCGGGTCGTCGCGATGCGTGTCCACACCGAGCGCGACGACGAGCGCCTCCGCCCCGTGCGCGACGATGGCGGCGATGGCACGCTCGAGCGCCTCCGACCAGGCGTCGAACCCGGTCCCGGGCGGCATCGGCAGGTTCAGGTTGGCGCCCTCGCCCTCACCCCGTCCGGTCTCGTCGGCGTAGCCCACGAAGTGGGGGTAGGCGTCCTCCGGCGCGCCGTGAAGCGATGCCGTGAACACGTCGGCGCGGACGTAGAACAGGTCCTGCGTCCCGTTGCCGTGGTGGAAGTCGACGTCGAGCACCGCGACACGCGCCGCCCCCGCGTCGCGGAACCCCTGCGCCGCGAGCGCCGCGTTGCCGAGGAAGCAGTAGCCGCCGAACTGGTCGCGCGTGGCGTGGTGGCCGGGCGGGCGGCAGAGCGCGAAGGCCGCCCGCGCGCCGTCCGATACGTGGCGCTGCGCGGCGACCGCGCAGGCTGCCGATCCGCGGGCGGCGGTCCAGCTGCCTTCGGTGATCGCGGTCTCGGAGGCGTGGGCGTAGTAGCCGACCCGGCCGTCGAGCCCGCGCGGCAGGCGGTCGACATGCATGCCCCGGGCCGGGACGTGTGCGGCGATCACGTCGCCCCGCATCCCGGCCGCGCGCCAGTCGTCCCAGATCGTCGCGAGGAAGGCGAGGTAGCCGGGGTCGTGCAGCGCCGCCAGCGCGGCATCCGCGACCGGTGGGGGGGCCGCGACGTCGTCGAACCCGCGCTCGGCCAGGCGCGCGAGGATGCGCGCGACGCGGTCGGGGGATTCGTGCGGCGGACGCAGCAGACCGCCCGTGAGCTCGCCACGGGGCGCGTGCAGCGCGTGGGTCTCCGCGTGGAAGACCCGCATGCCCCCTCAGCCGCGCCCGGCGGCCGACGGCGCGACAAGCTTGCGCGTCTCCTCGTCCCAGAGCCGCAGGTGCAGGCAGTCGAGGCTCGTGCGCAGCGTGAGGCGGCCGACATCCACGAGGTCGGGATGGTCGCGCAGCACGTCGGTAAGGCGGTAGAACGGGATCCGGCTGTTGAGGTGGTGGACGTGGTGGATCCCGATATTCGCCGTCAGCCATCGCAGCACGCGCGGCAGGTCGTAATGCGACGAGCCGTGCAGCGCGGCGTCGTGGAGGCGCCAATTCTCCTCCTGCTCCCAGAACGCGTCCTCGAACTGATGCTGGATGTAGAACAGCCAGACGCCGATGGTGGACGCGACGATGATCGCGGGGAGGTAGGCCGCCACGAACGGCATCGGACCGATCGCCCAGATGCCCAGCCCGCAGATCGCCGCGATGCCCGCATTGGTGGCCATGCACGACACCCACCACATCGGCCCCGCGGTCATGAAGCCCACCGGCAGGCGGTTCTCGAGCACGAACACGTAGGTCGGGAAGATCAGCAGCACGATCGCCGGGTGCCGGTAGAGACGGTAGAGCAGTCGCCGCGTCGGCGACATCGCGCGGTACTCGGCCAGCGTTCGGGTATCGATGTCGCCCACGCCGCGCCGGTCGAGGTTGCCCGTCGACGCATGGTGGACCGAATGGGCGTGCCGCCAAACGTCGTAGGGGGTCACCGTCAGCACGCCGAGCGCGCGGCCGAGCCATGTGTTCGCGGCGCGGCTGGCGAAGAACGAGCCGTGGCCGCAATCGTGCTGGATCGCGAAGACGCGCACGAGGAAAAGGCCGTTGACGCAGGAGATCGCGGCGGCGAGCCAGAGGCTCCATGTCGCCGCCCAGATCGCGGCGGCGGTCAGCGCAGCGAACGGGACGAGCGTGTACGCGAGCTCGAGGAGGCTGCGTGCGCGGATCGGCTGTCGGTAGCGCATCAGCGCCTGCGCCCAGTCCCGGCCGCCCTTTTCCGCCACGGGGGCGCCGTCGGCCACGATGCCGCCGTCGGTGGTTCCGTCCATCGGCAGCTCGCTCTCCTGCGGTGGGCGCCCTTTGCATCGCTGACAAGCACGCGTCGCGGATGGAGGCAAGGGTGGGCGGGGCCGGAGGGCGCTTGGTCGCAGGCGGGGAGCCATCCATGTCCGGCCCGTGCACGACGATCCGGCGCCCCCCGGGTCCGGCCGCCTCACGGATAGGCGATGCCGCCCTCCGCGCGCATCGTGGAGCGGGCGGTTCCGGGCAGCGGGATGAACTCGGCCTCGTCGCCCGGCACGGTATCGAAGCGTCCGCGCGACCATTCCTCCTTCGCCTGCTCGATGCGCTCGCGGCGCGAGGAGACGAAGTTCCACCAGATGTAGCGCGGCCCGCCCATCGGCGCGCCGCCGAACAGCATGACCCGCGCCGGGCCCGGCCCCGCGCCGCGCACCGAATGCGCGTCGCCGGGTCGCAGCACGAGGAGCTGGCCTGGCCCGAAACGGTCGCCCGCGACCTCCACCTCGCCCGCGATCGTGTAGAGCGCGCGTTCCTCGCATTCCGCGTCGATGGGCGCCGTGGCGCCGGGAGCGAGGGTCACGTCCGCGTAGAGCGTCTGCGAGGCGGTCGCGAGCGGAGAGGTCGCGCCGAAGGCCGATCCTGCGATCAGCCGCACGCTCGCGCTGCGATCCTCGATCACCGGCAGCGACCCGGCGCCGTGGTGGAGGAACTCGGGCTCGCTTTCCTCCTGCGCCTCCGGGAGCGCCACCCAGGTCTGCAGCCCGAACAGCGTCTGGCCGCTGCGACGTCGATCCTCGGCGGTGCGCTCGGAATGGACGATCCCGCGCCCGGCACGCATCCAGTTGACCGCCCCCGGCTCGATGGCGAGGTCGGTGCCGAGGCTGTCGCGGTGCCGGATCTGGCCCTCGAACAGGTAGGTCAGCGTGGCGAGGTTGATGTGGGGATGCGGGCGCACGTCGATGCCCTGCTCGGTCAGGAACTCGGCGGGGCCCATCTGGTCGAAGAAGATGAACGGGCCGATCATCTGGCGCTTCCTCGACGGCAGGGCGCGGCGCACCGTCATCTCGCCCAGGTCGACGGCGCGCGGGACGATCAGCGTCTCGATGGCCGCGCAGGCGGCGCGGTCGCCGAGCGCAGGGTCAGGGGCGGGCGAGAAGGACATGGCGGGTCTCCTGCGGCGGCTAGGCCCGGATCGGGCATCGGTGGCCGGGTCGCAAGGCTCGTCCCGGCAGGGTTCCGGAGGGTCGGGTCCGCCGAGGATAGCCTCCATCGCACGGCACGGACGACTGGACGCCGCAGCCCCGATGGCCGACCCGTCGCGTTCGGCCCCTCGGATCCCGTGGGCGCGCGACGTGTCGGGTTGCAGCGTCACGCTCGACGGGATTAGGGGACGCGAAACAGCTAGGGGCCTCCGCCATGCGCATCGCGATGATCGGAACGGGATACGTCGGCCTCGTGTCGGGCGTCTGCCTGTCGGATTTCGGGCACGAGGTCGTCTGCGTCGACCGCGACCCGGACAAGATCGCCCTCCTCGAGCGCGGCGATGTGCCGATCTTCGAGCCGGGCCTCCAAGGTCTCATGGTCCGCAACGTCGCCGCCGGGCGCCTGTCCTTCACCACCGACCTCGCGGCGGCGGTGGACGGCGCGTCGGCGGTGTTCATCGCCGTGGGCACGCCGACCCGGCGCGGCGACGGGCATGCCGACCTGACCTACGTGATGGCCGCCGCCGAGGCGATCGCGCGCGCGCTGACGGGTCCGGCCGTGGTCGTGACGAAGTCGACCGTGCCCGTGGGCACGAACCGGCGCGTGGCCGAGGTCATGCGCGCCGCGGCGCCCGACGCCGAGTTCGAGGTCGCCTCGAACCCGGAATTCCTGCGCGAGGGCGCGGCGATCGACGATTTCATGCGCCCCGACCGCGTGGTGGTCGGCGTGCAGTCGCCCCGCGCGGCCGAGGTGATGGCCGACGTCTACCGGCCGCTCTCGCTGCGCGACGTGCCCGTCGTCGTCACCGACCTCGAGAGCGCGGAGATGATCAAGTACGCCGCGAACGCCTTCCTCGCGACCAAGATCACCTTCGTCAACGAGATCGCCGCGCTTTGCGAGCGGGTCGGCGCGGACGTGAAGGCGGTGTCGAAGGGGATGGGAATGGACGGCCGGATCGGCTCGAAGTTCCTCCATGCGGGCCCGGGCTACGGCGGGTCCTGCTTTCCGAAGGACACGTCCGCGCTGGCCCGGATCGGGCAGGAGCACGGCGTCCCGATGCGGATCGTCGAGACGGTGATGGCGGTCAACGACGGGGTGAAGGCGCGGATGGTCGCCAAGCTGCGCGACCTTTGCGACGGCGCGTTCGTCGGGCGGACGGTCGCGGTGCTGGGGGTGACGTTCAAGCCCGAGACGGACGACATGCGCGAGGCGCCGAGCCTCACGATCGTGCCCGCGCTGGTGGGGGGCGGGGCGGTCGTGCGCGTGGTCGATCCCGAAGGCCGGCGCGAGGGCGAGGCGCTGCTGCCCGGCGTCGCGTGGGAGGCCGATCCATACGCCGCGGCCGAGGGCGCGGACCTGATCGTGGTGCTGACCGAGTGGAACGCCTTCCGCGCGCTCGACCTCCCCCGCCTCGCGCAGGTCATGGCCGTGCCGCGCATGGCCGACCTGCGCAACGTCTACGACCCGGCGGACGTCCGCGCGGCCGGGTTCGAGCGCTACGAGGGCGTCGGGCGGCCCGAGGCGTCGGCCGTGACCTAGCCGGGGGAAGGCGCCGGCGAGGATGGCTCGGCATTCGACGTCGGAGGCGCCATCGTCGGGTCCGATGCCGGGGCGACCGATCCCGACCCTCCCGCACGCATCCGCGCGGGCATTGGAGGCTTGGGAGCGCGTGCATCCCACATCCCTCCGGCCCCATGGAGGATCGCCCCGGCCGCGGGCGGACGCCCGGCCCGGCGCCTCGGCCGCGACCCGGGATCGCCTCGGGACATGTCCGTCCGCGCCTGATAGGGTCGTTGCGCGAACCGTTGCCCTTCGACCGATGCCGTGCCGGTCCCCCCGGTCCGATGCGAAGGAGCCGTCCGATGCCCCGCGACCATGCCGACGATCCCGCCGCGACCGCACGGGGCGAGACCGCCGTGCCCTACCGCATGGCGATGCCGGACCATCTGCGCCGCTCCGGGCTCAAGGCGCGCCGCCTTTTCACCCGTTATGGCTACGCGGTCGAGGACCAGCTGCTGACCGACCGCGCCGCAGACGTTGATCGAGGGCGAGCGCGTCGGCGGCTATCAGGCCCCCCGGCAGCGGCTGACGGGGCACGACCCGGAGGCCGCGACCGACGCGCCGGTCCTCGTGCCGTTCGCCGTCGCCGCGGCCACGGCGGCGGCCATGTCGATCGGGTTCCTGGGCAGCGTTGGCTGGCAGACGCTCGGCTGGTTCGTCTCCGCCTCGATGATCCTGTTCGGGATGCAGAAGCTGTGCGACGTCGACGCCTTCGCGACCGGGTTCCTGGACTACGATCTGGTCGCGCGCCGCTGGGTGCCCTACGCCTACGTCTTCCCTTGGGTCGAGACGGGGGCGGGCGTCCTGATGACGGGGATGCTGCCGACCTCGCTCGCCGCGCCGGCCGCGCTCCTCGTCGCCACGATAGGCGCGGTTTCGGTGTTCGAATCGGTCTACGTCGACCGGCGCGAGCTCAAATGCGCCTGCGTCGCCTCAGGGGTGAACTGGCCGCCGGATTTCGTGTCGCTGTCGGAGAACCTGATGATGATGGGCATGGCCATCGTGATGCTTGTCCGCTTCGCGGCGTGACCGGCATCGCGCTGGCCCTCGGCGGGCGGTGACGACGACGCGGCGCGACCTCCTGGCCTGGCTCCTCGTGGCAGGCGGCGGCTACGGCGTCCTGCGCGCGGGGGTCGAGGCGCATGCGTGGCTGACGGCCCCGCCGGTCCGCTACGAGGCGATGGCCCGCCCGCCCGGCTTCCGCCGTCTCGTCACCGGCGCCTCCAGCGCGGTCGCGCGCGATCCGTTCATCGGCCTCGAGGCCGATCCGGACGCCGCGCCCCGGATCGACGTCGCCGCGATCGAGGCGCGCCCCTGCGACGCCCTGTTCGGCGACGTGCTTGCGGATCGCGTAGTGCCGATCGCGTCGTTCTCGGACTACGCGTGCCCGTATTGCCGGGTGCTCACGCCGCTCCTCGTGGGCTACGCGGCGCGGACGGACGACGTGCGCGTGCGCTGGCACGAGCTGCCGCTCCTGGGTGACGCGTCCGCGACCGCCGCGCGGGCCGCGCTCGCCGCCGACGGGCAGGGCGCGTACGCCGAGGTCCACGCCCGTTTGATGCGGACGCGGCTGGTGCCCACCGAGGCGACGCTGCGCGCGATGGCGGCTGAGCTCGGGCTCGATCCGGACCGCCTCCTCGCCGACATGGACGGTCCCGCGGTCGCCCGGCGGCTGGCCGAGAGCCGCGCGGTCGCCGCGCTCCTCGGCATCGTCGGGACGCCGGTCACAGTGATCGGCCGAACGGTCGTGCAGGGCTCCGTGGACCTGCCCGTGATCGAGCGGATCGTGGCGGAGGAACGCGCGGCCGGGCCGGGCACGATCTGCCCCTGAGCCGGGCGGTGAGCGGGCGACGGAATGGCTCGCCGCCGCGGCGCCGGAAGATGGGGGAGGACTGGTGGAGCCTAGGGGAGTCGAACCCCTGACCTCTTGCATGCCATGCAAGCGCTCTACCAACTGAGCTAAGGCCCCTGACCGGCTTGCCGACTACGTCAGGGTCCGGGATCGCGCAAGCCCGAATGCGGGACGCGCGCGAGCGTCAGTCGTCGTCGTCCTCGACCTCGACGATCTCGTCGAGGGAGACGGTGTCGGCGTCCTCCTCCTCGTCGTCGTCGAGCACGTCGGCGTCGTCGCCCTCCGCGGCGTCCTCCTCCTCGATGTCGACGTCGTCGTCGTCGAGCAGCAGGTCACCCTCGTCGTCCTTGGCCTTCTTTGCGTCCACGTCGTCCTTGTCGGCGGCCAGGATGCGCGTCTTGCCGCCCGTCTCCACCACCACCGTCTCGCCGGTATAGGGGCTGACGACCGGGGAGCGATTCATGTCGTAGAAGCGCTTGCCGGTGGTCGGGCAGACCCGCTTGACGCCCCATTCTTCCTTGGGCATGCCGCATCCTTCGCCTGTCGGGCCGTCGCGCGCGCCCGTCGTGTCGTGAGAGGGGTCCGATGCCACAGGGTGCCGGAGGTGGCAAGGCCCCGGCCGGGACGGGCGCGGAGGTCACGCTCGAGGCCGCCGGGGCGGTCGTCCACCTGCGCCGCTCCGCGCGCGCGCGACGCCTCTCGCTCCGGGTCGGGCGGTCGGACGGGCGGGTGACGCTGTCGATCCCCACACGCCTGCCGCTGGACGAGGCGCGTGCCTTCGTCGACGCGCAGGCGGGCTGGATCGCGCGGCAGCGGGCCGCCGTGCCGCCGGTCCGCGTCGTGCGCGTCGGCGGGACCGTCCCGGTCGGCGGACGCGACCTCGCCGTCGTCGAGGGGCCGGGACGTTCGGCGCGGCTCGTGGTCGGCGCGGTGGCCGTGCCGGACGATGCCCGCGCCGGGCCGCGCGTGGCGGCGCTCCTGCGGACGCTGGCGCGCGACCGGCTGGCGGAGGCGGTGGACCGTCATGCGGGCTTGCTCGGCCGGGCGCCGACGCGCATCCGGCTGCGCGACGCCCGGTCCCGCTGGGGGTCGTGCTCGTCGCGGGGCGAGCTGATGTTCAGCTGGCGCCTCGCGATGGCCCCGCCCGAGGTGCTCGATTACGTCGCCGCCCACGAGGTCGCGCATCTCGCCCATATGGACCATTCGGCGCGGTTCTGGGCGCAGGTGGCGGCGCTGATGCCGGACTATGCGGAGCGGCGGGGATGGCTCCGGGCGAACGGGGCGGCGCTGCACGCGGTGGATTTCGGGGGCGGGTAGGCGGAGGCGCCGTCGGCATAAGGGACGCGGGATCCAATCGGGCCGGCCCTCGTCCTCGCCCGCCCGCCACGGGCCTTCGGCGCCGTAGGGCCCGACCGGCTCACTGGTGGATCGCGCCCGCGCCGCAGGCGAGCGCGGCCTCGCGCATCGCCTCCGAATAGGTCGGGTGCGCGTGGCAGGTGCGCGCGAGGTCCTCGGCCGCCGCGCCGAACTCCATCGCCACGCAGACCTCGTGGATGAGATCGCCCGCCATCGGGCCGATGACGTGGCAGCCGAGGATCCGGTCGGTCTCGGCGTCCGCCAGCATCTTGACGAAGCCCTCGCCCGCGAAGTTGGCCTTGGCGCGCGCGTTGCCCATGAAGGTGAAGCGACCGACCTTGTAGGCCCGGCCCGCCTTCTTGAGCGTCTCCTCGGTCTCGCCCACGTTGGCGACCTCGGGGTGGGTGTAGATCACGCCCGGGATCACGTCGTAGTTCACGTGGCCCGCCTGGCCGGCCAGGATCTCGGCCACCGCCATCCCCTCGTCCTCGGCCTTGTGCGCGAGCATCGGCCCCTCGACCACGTCGCCGATGGCGCGGATGCCCTCGACGCTGGTGGCGTAGTGGCGGTCGACGGCGATCTGCCCGCGGTCGGTGAGCGCGACGCCAAGCCCCTCGGCGAGCAGGCCCTTCGTGTAGGGCTTGCGGCCCGTGGCCACGAGGACGACGTCGGTGTCGATTTCGTGCGCGCTGTCGTCCTTCCGCAGGTTGTAATGGACCTTCGCGCGGTTGCCCGAGGCCGCGACCTTCGAGACGGCGGCACCGGTCACGAAGCTCAAGCCCTGCTTCGTCAGTATCTTCTGGAACGTCTTGGCGACCTCGGCGTCCTGTCCCGGCGTGATGCCGTCGAGGTATTCGACCACCGTCACCTCGGTCCCGAGCCGGGCGAAGACCGAGCCGAGCTCGAGCCCGATCACCCCGCCGCCGACGACGACCATCGTGTCGGGGATGCGGTCGAGCTTGAGAGCGCCCTCGGAGGTGACGACGACGCGCTCGTCGATCTCCACCTCGGCGCCCGGGACGGGGGAGGGCTCGCTGCCGGAGGCGAGGACGATGTGGCGCGCCTCGTGGGTCTCCTCGCCGACCGTGACGCGCCCCGCCTCGGGGACGGTCGCCCAGCCCTTAAGCCAATCCACCTTGTTCTTCTTGAAGAGGAACTCGATGCCCTTCGTGTTCTGGTCGATCGTGGTCTGCTTGTAGGCCTGCATCTTCGACCAGTCGACCGAGGGCGCGTCGCCCACGAGGCCCATCGCCTCGAAGTTGTGCTGCGCCTCGTGCAGCATCTCGGTGGCGTGCAGCAGCGCCTTCGACGGGATGCAGCCGATATTGAGGCAGGTGCCGCCGAGCGTCTCGCGGCCCTCCACGCAGGCGACCTTCATCCCGAGCTGCGCGCAGCGGATGGCGCAGACGTAGCCGCCGGGGCCGGAGCCGATGATGATGACGTCGTACTTGGCCATGCTGCCTCCGAGGGGGTCACCCGCGTCGTGACGCGGGCCGTGACGTAGGTCGCGATCCGGGCCGTGACGAGCGCCCGGTCAGACCAGCGTCGAGATAACCATCGCGGCCGTCGCCGTGAACCCCACCGCCCAGACGATCGACCGCCCTGGCCGCCATCCCAGGACGTAGGCCGGGACGTAGAGGACGCGCGCGGCGAGGTAGGTCCACGCGCAGGCGGCGGTGAGCGCGTTCGTCTGGCCGGAGAGGACGATGACCGTGACGGCGCCGCCGAACAGGATCAGCCCCTCGAAATGGTTGGCGAAGGCGCGCTGGTGGCGGGCGGCCGCCTCCGACATCGGCCGGGACGGCGGGCGGTCGCGGGCGGACATGGTGTAGCCGGGACCGAGCTCGCGGTTGGCGAGGACGGCGAAGGCCGCGAACTGCGCCATCTGGAGGAGGAGGGCCAGCGCGAGCGCCGCGAGCTCGGGCGTCACCGGTCCATCCGGCGGATCAGGAACCAGGTCGTCACCGCCGACAGCGCGGCGTAGCCCGCGGCGAGGTACCACAGCAGCGGGTCCGGCCCGCGCCACGCATGCAACGCGAGGACGAGCCCCGCCGCGATCGCCACGCGCACGAGCCAGAACGCGACGGCGCGCCCCTGCGGGCTCACGCCGTCCGCATGAAGCGCGCGTCCACCGGCCCGTCGGTCGCCGCGAGCCGGTCGACCCAGTCCTGCGCGCGCTTGCGGTCGTTGCACTCGAACAGCGCGGTGACGCCCGACCCGTCCGCGTCGCGCCAGAGCTGGAACAGGGTGAGGCCAGCCTGCATGCGGGTCTCGGCATGGGCGTCGAAGTCGCGTTTCCAAGCGTCGTAGCCGGGGATGGGGGTGAGGTGGAGGAGGAGGTTCAATTTCATCCAACCTATTTGATCGAAGCCCGGAACTCCGTTTCAGACGAAGCTCCCAGATGACTGGCGCATAGATAGAGCACAAGGTACGCAATCGCGAAAGGCGGGAAAAAGAACCCTAAGAGAAGACCAAGTAAAACGAACAACCAAGCCTTCTCCAAAAAAAAGTTCAAAGCACCAAATAGTCTCAACACGTCTATATGGAAGTTCCAAATAGATGCAAGTATACAGATCCCAGCGTGTACGATACCGGCAGGCGAAGGTCGGCTGCTATCTCCTAACGCATTTATCTCCACCTCAGTGTCTTGCTGGTCCTTTGCTGGACTTCTCGACAGGAGGAGAAGCTCTGCCTTGGCCGATCTGGGATATGAGCCAACCCACTATTCCTCCGAGAGGAGCGAACACAATAGCGCCGTTGTATGCGGTGCCGCCCGCCGCCACTCCCGTCGATGAACCTAGTAGAAGGCCGAGGCCGGCACCCGCCAATAGGAATGGAACGCTCCTCGTCATGGCAGCACTGCCTCTAAACTAGGTGACTGGCTCAGGAGCTCTATCACAAGCTTGTCCGCAGGCAGATAGGATACTTC
>CAVSOF010000022.1:0-23221 GCA_963729425.1 uncultured Alphaproteobacteria bacterium
CCTAAAGGAGCCGATCGCCGCGCGCCCTCACCACTCCAGCATCACGTCCAGGATGCGCGAGGCACGGCGCTCGCGGGGGATGACGGCGTAGGTCTTGACCTCGGGCAACGCGGGCATCGGGTCGAAGCGAAGGCGCGGATCGTCCTCGGCCGAGGAGGACAGGAACACGCCGTGGCCGAGCCCGGCGAGCACGGCTTCCTTCATCAGCGGGAAGCCTGTGACGTGCAGGAGCCGGGGCAGGTGGCGGCCCTCGGCGGCGAAGATCCGGCGCAGCGTCCGCTCGGTATAGGAGCCCGGCTCGAGCATGATCAGCGTCCGCGCGGCGAGGTCCTCGAGCCCAGGCGGACGGTCTGGTCCCGGCCCCGCCGGTCCGTAGAGTCCGTAATGCGCGCGGGCGACCTCGTGGCGGGCGAAGCCCTCGATCTCGGGTGCCTCGGTGACGATGCCCAGATCGGCGCGGCGTCCGCGCATCATCCGCACCGCCGTGCTCCAGTCGTAGAGCGCGAACGTGATCTCCAGCGCCGGCAGACGGCGCATCGACGCTGCGATCATCCGCAGGGCGGGCTGCGGGGCGTTGGCGATGACCCGGAGCGTGCCGCCCTCGATGGCGGCAAAGGCGCGCGCCCGTTCGGCCAGCGTGTCGCGCAGCGCCTCGATGCGGGCGCAGAGGTCGTAGAACTCCTCGCCCGCGGGCGTCGGCGTCACCCCGTCCGCGCCGCGCAGCAGCAGGCGCGTGCCGAGCCCGGCCTCCAGCTTGCCGATCTGCTGGGTGACGGCCGACTGCGTCACGCCCAACATGCGGGCGGCACGGGTGAAGCTGCCCTCGCGGACGACGTGGACGAGAGCGGTGGCCTGCTGCGGTGTCGGTGTCATGCGGGCGTCATCCCGGGGCACGGTCATTAGTGGCGCTGATGATGCGTCACCGAGGTGACAGAATGGCGTCGCAGCTTCCGGTTCATGCAGGCCGGAGGGCACGCCGTGACGATCACGCTGACGGGCATCGCCAAGAGCTACGGGTCCACGCCGGTCTTGGAAGGCGTCGACCTCGCCGTGGAGGAGGGCGAGTTCCTGACGTTGGTCGGTCCGTCGGGCTGCGGCAAGTCCACGCTCCTGCGGATCATGGCGGGGCTGGAGGCGCCGGATGCGGGGACGATAGCTTTGCGCGGCGCGAACGTGACTGGGCGGCGCGCGGCCGATCGGGACCTCGCCATGGTGTTCCAGTCCTACGCGCTCTACCCGCATCTGACGGTACGGGCGAACATGATGACGCCGCTGGTCCTGCGCGAATTGTCGGGGCTCGGGCGGCTGCCGCTGATCGGGCCTTGGGCCTCGCGCGGGCGGCGACGGGAACTGGCCGCCCAGGTCGAGGAGGTAGCGGAGGTGCTGCAAATCGGGCCGCTGCTCGACCGCAAGCCCGGGCAGCTCTCGGGTGGCCAGCGCCAGCGGGCGGCCCTGGGGCGGGCGATGGTGCGCCGCCCCGCGGCCTTCCTGATGGATGAGCCGCTGTCGAACCTGGACGCCGCGCTCCGCGTCCACATGCGCGCCGAGCTGGCCGAGCTGCACCGGCGGCTGGGGCGCACCTTCATCTACGTCACCCACGATCAGGCCGAGGCGCTGACCATGTCGACGCGCATGGCCGTGATGCGCGCGGGCCGGCTGCTACAGATCGCGCCTCCGGGGGAGGTCTATGCCCGCCCGGCCAGCGTCGAGGTTGCAGCCTTCGTGGGCTCGCCGCGGATCAACCTGCTGCCGGCGGAGGCGGACGCGTCGGGGCGCATCCATCTCGGCGGCTGGGCCTTGCCGCGGCGCCTGCCGCCCAACCGGAGCGGCCCCGTTACCGTAGGCCTTCGCCCCGAGCAACTGACGCCGACAGACGCGCCCGGCCCCGAGGCCCTGTCGGGCAGCCTCCGCCATGTCGAGAGCCTCGGCGCGGACGCTTATCTGCATCTCGACCGCGACGGCGACACGCTGATTGCCCGCGCGGCCCCCGAACGGGTGGCGGGCCTCCGGGTGGGCGAACGCATCCATCTGGCGATGATCAAGGGCGTGCCGCTGGTCTTCGGCCCCGACGGCGCGCGACTCGACGCGACCGTTCCGGCGGCGGAGGCTGTCGCATGACGGGGCGCGCCCATCTCTGGTTCGTGGGCCCGGCGCTGATCCTGATGGTGCTGATCCTGCTGCTGCCGATCGCGATCGCCGCGGGGCTGAGCCTCACGGATTACGCGCTCGGCTCGCCCGGCACAGAGTTCGTGGGCCTGGAGAACTACGGGCGCATCTTCACCCGTTCCACCTACGAGAAGATGTTCGGCGCGACCTTCCGCTATGTCGGCGTCGTCGTGCCGCTCTCGGTTGCGCTCGGCCTTGGTGCGGCGCTCCTGGTCAGTTCGGTGGCGCGGTTCGGGGACCTCTACAAGACGATCTACTTTCTGCCTGTGATGGCTGCGCTGCTGGCGATGGCCATCGTCTGGGAATTCGCCCTCCACCCCACGATCGGCATCGTCAACCGGATGCTGGAGACGGGCTGCGGCACCTTCCTCGAACGCTGGACGTTCTTCGCGGAGGGCTGCGCGCGCAACTTCCCCCTCTGGCTGCGCGAACGGGAGACGGCGATCTGGACCGTCGCCTTCATCGGCATCTGGCAGGGCTTCGGCTTCAACATGGTGCTCTACCTCGCGGGCCTGACGGGCATCCCGCGCGATCTCTATGCGGCGGCCGAGATGGACGGCGCGCGATCGGCCTGGGATCGGTTCCGGCTGGTCACCTGGCCGATGCTGGGTCCGACGACGGTGTTCGTCGTCACGATCTCGATCATCCGATCCTTTCAGGTCTTCGACACGGTCGAGGCCTTCTACCCCCAGGGCGGGGGGCCCTCGAAGTCGGTCTACGTGATGATGTTCGCCCTCTACGAGAAGGGGGTGCAGCAGAACCTGATCGGCATCGGTTCGGCGATCACGGTGGTGTTTCTCGGCTTCGTGATGCTGGTCACAATCGTCCAGCGGTGGCTCGTCGAACGGAGGACGCATTATGGCTGACGTCGCCGCGCCCGCCCGCGTCGAGGCGCAGGGCTTCCGCTTTCCGTGGATCGAGACGCTCAAGCATTCCGTCCTGATCCTGGGCGCGGTGATCGTGCTGCTGCCGTTCTACGTGATGGTCAGCTACTCGCTCAAGTCGCCGTCGGAGATCGCGCAGGGCACCGGTGGCATCATCGGCACGCAGGCGCCCTTCCTCGACGACGCCTGCGTGATCACCGGCGGGACCGAAGCGGCCTGCACCGTGAACCCGGCGGCCTACAACTACCGCACCGCCTTCGAGAAGGCGCCGCTTCTGCGCTATCTGGCGAATGGCGTCATCGTCACCGTCTCGATCTTCCTGATCCAGGTCCTCGTGGCGCTGCCCTGCGCCTACGCGCTGGCCAAGCTGCGCTTCTGGGGACGGGAGGCGGTGTTCGGCCTCGTTCTTTTCTGCCTGCTGATCCCCGTCCACGCCATCGCGTTGCCGCTCTACGTCATGCTGGCGAAGCTGGGGCTGACCAACAGCTACGCCGCCCTCGTCATCCCCTGGACCATCTCGGTCTTCGGGATATTCCTGATGCGGCAATTCTTCATGACCGTCCCCGACGACCTGATCGACGCGGCGCGCATGGACGGCATGTCGGAACTGCGCATCGCTTGGACGGTCATGCTGCCCACGGCCGTTCCTGCTCTCCTGGCCTTCGGCATCTTCTCCGTCGTGGCGCATTGGAACGACTATTTTTGGCCGCGCATCGTCATCACCGGCGACCGGAGCCTCTTCACCCCGCCGCTCGGCCTGCGCGAGTTCCGGGGCGACGCGGACGGGGACAATTACGGGCCGATGATGGCCACCGCCTGCGTCATCGTCACCCCGCTGATCGTCGCCTTCCTGCTGGCTCAGCGCCGCTTCGTCGAGGGGATCACGCTGTCCGGAATGAAGTGAGGGCGGATCCGCCCCCACCCCACCCATCCCGAAAGGGACCACCGGGGTTCGTCCGTCGCCAAACATGCCGGACCCCGACAACAGGAGAGAGAGTAATGCAACGAACCCTGACCGCAATCGCCCTCTGCCTCGCCGCCCCGGCGATGGCCCAGGACGACAGGATCACCATCGAGTTCGCCTATCCCTACAGCCACCTCTTCGACGTGACGTATGAGAAGGTCCTTCCGATGTTCGAAGCGGCCCACCCGAACATCGAGGTGGTAGTGCGCGCCACCTACGAGTCCTACGAGGACGGCACGAACACCATCCTGCGCGAAAGCGTGGCGGGCACGCTGCCGGACGTCACCATGCAGGGCCTCAACCGCCAGGCCATCCTGATCGAGCGGGGTATCGCCCGTTCGCTGGAGCCGTTCATCGAGGCCGAGGCAAACTTCGCCAAGGACGGCTACCACCAGGCCATGCTGGATCTCGGCACCTTCGACGGCGAGGTCTACGGGCTGCCGTTCTCGATCTCGCTGCCGGTCGGCTACTACAACATGGAGGTGATGGCCAAGGCGGGCTACGACGAGACGAACCTGCCCCGGACCTGGGACGAGGTCGTCACGGCCTGCGCCGCCCTGCGCGAGGCGGGCGTCGACAACCCGGTCTTCTGGGGCTGGAACATCACCGGCAACTGGTTCCTCCAGGCGCTGATGTGGTCGCAGGACAAGCCCACGGTGGTGGGCGCCGACTTCCAGCTCGATACGCCCGAGGGGCTGGTCGCGCTGGAGACGATGGACGCCATCTTCGACGGCTGCGAGATGCAGAACTTCGAGTGGAAGGACGCGCTCTCGGCCTTCTCGGCAGGCGACATCGGGATGATGTACTGGTCGACCTCGGCCGTGGGCGCGGTCGAGCGCTCGATGGAGGGCTTCACGCTGGTGACGGCGGAGTTTCCGGGCCTGACCGCAGCCGGCCCGATGGGCCTGCCGGCGGGCGGCAATTCGGCGATGCTGGTGTCGGATTCCGAGGATCCGGCCGTGCTGGACGCGGCCTGGACGTGGCTCAAGTTCATCACCTCCGGCGAGGGCGCGGCCGAGGTCGCGCGCACCACCGGCTACATGCCGCCCAACCAGGCGGCGAACGAGATCATCCTCGCCGACTTCTACGAACAGAATCCGGCCAAGGCGACCGCCGTGCGCCAGCTGCCTCTGCTGCGCGAATGGCAGGCTTATCCGGGTGATAACGGGCTGGCGGCGACGCAGGTGATCTATGACGGGCTCGAGGGCATCGTGACCGGCGAGCACGAGGACATGGTCGCGCTCCAGGAGGATATCTCCGAGGAGGTCCAGGACTTGCTCGACTGACACTATCGATCACCCCCGACCCCCTCTCCCCAAGGGAGAGGGGGCTTGCTCTCCGAACCCGGCGACGTGGGGGGCTTGGGCGATGCGCCGGAGTTTCGCGCGGGGGCCCTCTCCACAGTATGGGCATGCCGCAAGGAACCGCCATGAAGCTTCTGCACCTGACCGACATCCACCTGACCCCACCGCCCGGCACGATCGCGGGACGCGACCCGGTGGCCAATCTCGACCGCGCGCTCGACCACGCGCTCGGCGCGCATCCCGACGCGGCGGCCGTCTTCGTCACCGGCGATCTCAGCGACTGGGGCGACGCGGCGGACTACGACCGGCTGAGCGCGCGCCTCGCGGACCTGGCGATGCCGGTCCATCTCGGCATCGGCAACCACGACAACCGCGCGACCTTCCTGGACCGCTTCCCGCATCTCGGGGCGGAGGGCTTCGTGCAATACCGCGTCGACTTGCCCGGCTCCGGAGGGGACGCCGGTGGAGGCCACGTGGCGCTGATGCTCGATACCTGGGAGGCGGAAACCCATGCCGGCAGCTTCTGCGAAGCACGCGCGGCCTGGCTTGACGCGCGGCTGGCGGAGGCAGAGGTGCCGGTGCTGCTGTTCCTGCACCACAATCCCGTCCCCATCGGCATCGGGCCGATGGACCGGATCATGCTGCGCGATGCGGACCGTCTGGGCGCGGTGCTCGATGGCCATCCCGGCCGCGTGCGGCACATCTTCCACGGCCACTGCCATCTGCCCCTGGCGGGCAGCTTTCGCGGCGTGCCGTTCTCATCCCCGCGCGGCACGAACCACGCGGGCTGGGCGGATTTCGGCGACGTGGGCTCGCTCGCCGGGTCGGATCTGCCGGAGGCCTATGCGGTCGCACTGATCGAGGCGAACTCGATCATGGTCCACATGGTCGAATACGGCTACGAGGCCGCGGGCGGCGCGATCAGGCGCGAGGGCTCGCCGGACAGAGCGGATTGGGACCGACTGACGATGGTTCGCTGAGAGGGTTGGGCGAGCCTGATCCGGTCGTGCCTCGCCGTGAAGCCGAGATCGGGGGGCGGCCCCCGGTCCCCGAAGCATTTCGGACGCAGATAGGCGCGACGCCGACCTCGATTTCCCGGTCGCCAGACCTGCGGAGACTCCGTCAGGTGACCGGGCGCGCACCTGCGGGCGCTACTGACCATGCCGAACGCCCGGCGATCCACAGCGCGCGCACCGCCGGCGCGCCGTCCTCGGGCCAGTCCAGCAGGACGAGATCGGCGCGGCTGCCCGGCGCGAGGGTCCCGCGGTCGCGCAGGCCCATCGCCCGGGCGGGCCCGGCGGAGACCAGTGACCAGAGGGCGGGGAGGGGAGCCCGACGCTCGGAGTGGAGGCGGGCCACCGCGGCCAGCAGTGCGGGATAGAAGTAGTCCGAGGCCAGCATGTCGCACTTGCCGTCCTCGATCATGTCGGACGCTCCCAGCGAGCCGATATGGCTGCCGCCGCGCATCACGTTGGGGGCGCCCATGACGATGGCGTCGCCGCCCGCCTGCGCGGCCTCGGCGGCGGAGGCGGTCATGGGGAACTCGGCGACCGTGGCGCCGTGACCCCGGAACCAGGCGCGGGTCTCGGCGGTGGTGTCGTCGTGGCTGAGCATCGGCGCGCCGGCCGCGCGGGCGGCGGCGGCCAGCTCGGCGACCTTGGCGGGAACCTCGGCGCGGCGCTCCCAGACCCGGGCCAGGAGGGCGACGTACGCCTCCTGGCTCATGCCGGCGCGGGCGGCGTTCTTCGCGGTTCGCTGGCGCAACCGGTCGTCGGCCAGGGACGCGGTGCGGAAATCCGGCGCCAGCTCGAAGCCACGCTCCTGCACCGGCGTCCCGAAGGCGCGCATCGCCATCGACGTGTGGTCGTTGAACGCGAGCGACGGGGTGAGCGGGCCGGCCAGGGCCTCGCGCAGCAGTTCCTCGGCCTCGAAGGCGAAGGTCTCCCATCGCAGCTGCACCCGGTTCTCGACCGTCAGCCGCGGGGCAAGCCGGTCCAGCGCGGCGGTGAACGCCTGCCCCTGCGCGACCGAACGCAGCCCCGGCTCCCACCCCAGCGTCAGCGCGTGGTAGGCGGTGGCGATGCCGCTGGCGGCCAGCTGCCGGTCGGTGTCGATCACCGCCACGTCGAGCGGCGCCATCACGCCGGGCCGCGGCGAGACCTGCCGCTCGAACGCGTCGCCATGGACGTCGATCAGCGCGGGCGCGAGGATCAGGCCGCGCGCGTCGACATGCGCGTCCCCCGGTCCGTCCACGATCACGCCGTCCGCGAAGGTCAGCGGCGCGTCCTCCAGTCCGTCCGGGGTCAGGAGCCGCGCCCCCTCGATCGTGACGCTCATCGCAGCCTCCGGCGCAGGATGTCGGTCAGCCATTCCATCGCCAGCACCAGCACGAAGATCGCCAGCATGATCGTCGCGGCGTTGTCGTACTGGAACAGGTCGAAGGCGGTCTTGAGCTCCTGCCCGATGCCGCCCGCGCCCACCAGTCCGAGGACGACCGACGAGCGCACGGCCTTCTCGAAGGCGAAGAGCGCCGTGCCCGTCATCGCCGGCAGGGCGTCGGGGATGACGGCGGCCAGCAGCGCGCGGCCCTTGCCCGCCCCGCCTGCTTCGAGCGCCTCCTGGGGGGCGGGGTCCGCGTCCTCCAGATGCTCGGCGAAGAAGCGGCCGCAGAACCCCACCGTGTCCACCAGGATCGTCATCGTCCCCGCCACCGGCCCCAGCCCCACCGTCACCACGAAGACCAGCGCCCAGACGAGGTCGGGCACCGTGCGGAAGAGCGAGATCAGCGCCTTGGCCGCGAAGGCCCCGCGCGGGACCGGCGACAGCCGGCGCGCGGCCAGCCAGGCGATCGGCAACGACAGGGTCACGCCCAGAACCGTGCCCGCCAGCGCGATCTGAAGCGTCTCGACCAACCGCCGACCCATCCGCGCGAGGAAGGCCGGGTCGGTCTCGGGCGGCCACATCCGGCCCAGGAGCGATCCCATGCGGGGCACGCCGTTCGCCAGCCGCTCCGGCGAGGGCGTGACCGGGATCATCAGGGCGATCACCAGGCTCGCGCCCCCCATCAGGAGGGCGAAGCGCAGCGGGCCGCCGGGCTCCAGCCGGGCGGGGACGCTCACGCGGCACGCTTCGCGAAGAGCGCGCGCAGGCGGGCGGGGTCCGTGGCGGCGGCAGGCGCGTCGAACACGACGCGTCCGGCGTCGAGCGCCACGATGCGGGTCGCGTAGGCGCGCGCATGGCCCATGTCGTGCGAGGTGAAGATCAGCGTGCGCCCGCCCGCGGTCTCCGCCAGGGCGGCCATGACCTCGTGGCCCGCGGCCGGATCCAGCGAGGCGGCGGGCTCGTCGGCGACCAGCAGGTCGGGCGCGCGTACGAGGGCGCGGGCGATGGCCACGCGCTGCGCCTGCCCGCCCGACAGATCGCCCGCGCGCGTCCGCGCCCGGTCGGCCAGCCCGACGCGGGCCAGCGCCTCCATCGCCGCGGCGCGAAAGGACGCGGGGGCCAGCCCCTCGTGCCAGGCCCGCCAGCCGCCGGGGCGGTGCATCAGCCCGTGGACGACGTTCGACAACGCCGAGGCGCGGGCGACCAGCGCGTGATGCTGGAACACCATGCCCATGCGCTTGCGCAGCGCGTGGCCGGGCGGCGCCCCGAAGACCGTGGCCGTGCCCTCGCAGGCGACCATTCCTGTCAGCGCACGCAGGAGCGTGGATTTCCCCGCCCCGTTCGGCCCGATCAGCGCGACCCGCTCGCCGGGCGCGACCACGAGGTCGACGCCGTCGAGCACCCGCCGCCCGCCGAGCGTCACGCACAGGCCCCGCGCACGGATCGCAGGACTGACGTCGCCCGACCCGGGCGGGGTGGCGAACTCGCCCACCCTCTCGGCAGCATCCATCGCCCCGGGTCCCGGGTCGGTCCCTGTCGCCCCGGAGGCGGTGCCGGGCCCCGCGGGGGGCATCCCCTCAATCGCCTACGAAGGCGCCGAAACCGTCCACCCCGATGGTGCGGTACATGTCGCGGACGTAGTCGTAATCGGCGTCGTCGACCGACCCGAGGAAGAAGCCGCCCTCGTACTTTGCGTTGTCCTCGCCCCGCAGCACGGCCTGCATCATGGCCTCGCCGTCCTCCAGGAAGGCCACGCGGACCGCGTCGAACACCGCGTCGTCCACGTCCGCAGCCGCCACGAGGATATCGTTGGGCAGGTCCGGCCCGCGCGCCACGACGCGGAAGGCGGTCTCCGGATAGGCCTCGCGCACGTCCTCCAGGTGGCCGCGGTTCATGCCGATCGCCGAGACGTCGCCGTTGATGAGCGCCTCGACGGCGACGTTGCGGTTGATGATCCGCGCCTCGTAGTCCTCGCCGTAGTCCAGCCCCAGGTCGGACAGCGCCTGCGCGGGCCCCAGCTGCTGCGAGGTCGAGCCGACCGAGCCGAAGCTGACGATCTCGCCCTCGAGGTCGGCGGCGCGACCGATGGGGCCATCGGCGAGCACCACGATCTGCCCGAAATAGTCGGGCCGCTGCCAGCCGACGACGATGCGCGGGTCCAGCAGCTCCTTCAGGACGACGTATTCGGCCGGTCCCGTCAGCACGAAGTTCACCTGCCCCGCGCGCATCGCCTCGACGGCCGCGGTGCGCGAGCCGACGGGGAACAGCTCGACCTCGAGGCCGGTCGACGTCTCCAGCGCGGCCTCGACGGCACCGAACTCCTGCTGGAGCTGCTCGATCCCCTCGACGTCGGTGACGGCCATCATGACGTCCTGCGCGAGTGCGGGCGCGGCGGCGAGGATGGCGGCGGCGGTGAGGCGGACGAGCATGGACAATCTTCCTGTGTGGGTTCCGGACGCCCCGGGGCGGCGCGCCGCGGGGTCTGCGCCGGAGGGTTAGGCCCGTCGTCTGACAGCCATGTGACGCCCCGTCCCCGCAGGCGATCGCGCCCCGTGCCGGCGGGCCGCCCCCGCGCGATTGGCTCGGGGCGCCTGTCACGGAACCTTCACGAAACCGTTATGAACCCGCAGCCGTCCCGCCTTAGCCGACCCGAAACGGGCGAGGGGGCTCCGCCTATGCTGAGCATCGATGACGTCACCAAGCGGTTCGGGACGGCGACGGCGGTGGACGCCGTCTCGCTCCACGTCGACCGGCCCATGATGGTGGGCGTGATCGGCCGCTCGGGGGCGGGGAAGTCGACGCTCCTGCGGATGCTCAACCTGCTCGAGCGGCCGAGCGAGGGCACGATCCGCTTCGAGGATCGCGAGGTCACGGCGCTCAAGGGCCGCGACGCGCGCGCATGGCAGGCCGACTGCGCGATGATCTTCCAGCAGTTCAACCTGGTGCCGCGGATGGACGTGGTGTCCAACGTGCTCCACGGCACGCTCAACCGGCGCTCGACCCTGCGCGCGCTCTTCGCGCTGTGGCCGCGCGAGGACGTGCACCGCGCGATCGACATCCTCGCGCGCTTGGGCATCGAGGAGCACGCGCCCAAGCGCGCCGAGGCGCTGTCGGGCGGCCAGCAGCAGCGCGTCGCCATCGCCCGCGCGCTCATGCAGGATCCCAAGGTGATCCTCGCCGACGAGCCGATCGCCTCGCTCGACCCGATGAACGCGCAGATCGTGATGGACGCGCTGCGGCGCATCCACGAGGAGGACGGCCGCACCGTCATCTGTAACCTCCACACGCTCGACACGGCACGGCGCTACTGCGACCGGGTGATCGGGATGCGCGCCGGCCGGATCGTGTTCGACGGCACGCCCGCGCAGCTGACCACCGGCGTCGCGCGCGACATCTACGGCGCGGGTGCGGAGTTCAGCGAGGCCGCCACCTCCACCGAGATCCGAGACACCGAGACGATGGCCGCGTCCCTCGTGCGCGAGGCCGAGGCCGCCGTCTGACGTGTGCGACCGCCCCGTCCGGGGCGTCCCTTCCAACCCGGAGAGAGTAGAGACATGAACAAGACCCTGCTGGCGCTCGCCGCCACGACGGCCCTCGCGGCCCCCGCCTTCGCCCAGGACGCGCTGGACGAGTTCAACATCGGCGTGCTCGGCGGCGAGAACGCACAGGACCGCATGACGGCGAACGCGTGCCTCGCGGACTACACCTCCGAGGCGCTCGGCGGGATCGACGTAAACGTCTTCACCCCCGCCGACTACAACGGCGTGATCCAGGGCCTGCTCGGCGGCACGCTCGACATGGCATGGCTGGGCGCGTCGTCCTACGCGGCGATCTATCTCCAGGATCCCGAGGCGGTCGAGCCGGTGCTCGTCAAGACGAACCTCGACGGCTCCTCGACCTACTATTCGATCGGCTTCGCGCGGAACGATTCGGGCGTGACCTCGCTCGACGACCTGGCCGGCAAGCGCTTCGGCTTCGGCGACCCGAACTCCACCTCGGGCTACCTGATCCCGTCCGTCGAGATCCCTGAGGCAACCGGCGCCTCGATGGAAGACGGCGACTATTTCGGCGAGGTCGTGTTCACCGGCGGTCACGAGCAGACCATCGTCGCGGTCTCGAACGGCGACGTCGACGCGGGCGTGACCTGGGCCGATGGCCAAGGCGACTGGGAGGACGGCTACAATTCGGGCGCGCTGCGCCGGGCGTCGGATGCGGGCATCGTCGACATGAACGAGATCCGCGAGATCTGGCGCTCGAAGCCGATCCCGGAAGGCCCGGTCGTGCTGCGCACCTCGCTGCCCGAGGACGTGAAGGCGACGATGACCGACCTGGTCGCCAACCTGATCGACACCGACCAGGACTGCGCCTACGGCGTGGCGGCGGGCGAGACGGCGGGCTTCCAGCCGATCACGCACGAGGCCTACGAGACCATCGTCGAAGTCCGCCGCCGCGAGATCGGCGGCTGAGGCGCGCCGCGCCCGCCCGGACCCGGGTCCGGGCGGGCGGCCGACCCCATCGTCCGGCCCGGCGCACCCGCTCGCGCCGGGCCGGACCCACGAAGCCCCCCGGAGACCGCCGATGACGGACGCGACCCAGGCAACCGGCCACGGCACGGCCGCGATCCGCGACCTCTACGAGGCGCAGCTGCGGACCAAGCGGCTGTGGAACGGTGCCGGGCTCCTGGTCTTCGCGCTGCTGATGGTGGCGGGGTTCCTGACGACCAACGACCGCAACGCGGGCGGCTTCCTGCAGGGGCTGCCCAACGTGCTCGACTTCCCGGCCGACGTGGTCTCCGAGGCCGTCGAGCGCGCCGCCGAGCTGCCCGGTCTCCTGTGGCGCTACCTGCCCTCGCTCGTCGAGACCGTGAACATCGCCGCCGCCGCGACCCTGATCGGCGCGGCACTGGGCGCGATGCTGGCCTTCCTCGTGACGCGCGGGCTCGCCCCCGTGCCGTGGCTGGTGGCGCCGGTCCGGCGGCTTCTGGACACGCTGCGCGCGGTGCCCGACATCGTCATCGCGCTGGTGCTGATCTTCGTGCTGGGCGGCGGGCCGGTGCCCGCGATGATCGCCATCGCGCTGCACACGATCGGCGCCATGGGCAAGCTGTTCTCCGAGGTGGCCGAGAACGCGCCGCTGGGCGCGGTCGAGGGGCTGCATTCGGTGGGCGCGTCCTGGGGGCAGCGGATGCTGTTCGGGGTGCTGCCGCAGGTCGCGCCGAACTGGCTGAGCTACGCGCTGCTGCGCTTCGAGATCAACATCCGGGCCAGCGCCATCCTCGGCTTCGTCGGCGCGGGCGGGATCGGCTACGAGCTTCGCAACGCGATGTCGTGGGGACAGGGGCGCTTCGCGGAGGCGGCGGCGATCTTCCTGCTCCTGTTCGCGACGATCGTCGTCGTGGACCAGATCGGCTCCGCCATCCGCGAGCGGCTGACGAAGGGGGCGGCACTGTGAGCGACGCTGGCACGACCGCGCACTACGCCGCCGCCGACCGCCACCTAGCGCGGGCGCGCCGGTGGCTCATCGGCATCCCCGCGGCGATGCTGGCCTACCTCGTCTACATCTTCTTCGCCTTCGAGGGCCCGGCGCTGATCGCCGAGGCCGACGGCGCCAACGCGCGGATCCTCGTGGCCGACACCGTGTCCCACAAGGTCCACGTCACGCGCGACAACCGCGACGGCTCGATCGAGGTCGCCATCGAGGGCGAGCGCAAGGGCCGCTACCCCGACGGCGAGACGCCCGACTGGGTCGTGCCGGGCGAGACGACGGTGGTGGAGCTGGGCGGCGGGCACGTCGTCACCTTCGGGCCGGGCAGCGCGACGTCCTACGCGATCCCCGGCTACGGCACGATCACCGCGCGGCCCTCGCGGGCGGGGGGCGTGGACGCCACGCTGCCCGAAGGTCCCGTGCCCGACTGGATCAACGCCGCGCGCAACCGGATCGTCGTCGACACCGAGGCCGGACGCTACATCGTCACGCGCAACCGGACCGAGGCGTTCCGCTACTTCGCGGGGTGGGAGCTGTTCTTCTTCACCCTCGACAGCCCGTATCACGGGATGGGGCCGGGCGCGCTCGCGGCCGCGGCCGCCTCGGGCCAGGCGGGCGCGATCTGGGACGATTTCTGGACCAACGACATGTGGCGCCACGGGGAGGTCGCCTGGGCGATCTTCGAGACCGTGCTGATGGCGTTCCTGGGCACGATGGGCGCGGCGATGCTCGCGCTGCCGCTGTCCTTCCTCGCGGCCAGGGGGTTCACCCCCCTGACCCCGGTGCGGTTCGTCTCGCGCAGGCTCTTCGACTTCCTGCGCGGCGTGGACGGGCTGATCTGGACGATCGTGCTCAGCCGCGCCTTCGGGCCGGGGCCGCTGACGGGGACGCTGGCGATCCTGATCACCGAGGTCGGCACGTTCGGCAAGATGTTCTCCGAGGCGCTCGAGAACGTCGACCGCCGCCAGATCGAGGGGGTCCGCTCGACGGGTGCGGGCGCGGTGCTGCGCGCGCGCTTCGGCGTGATCCCGCAGCTCGTCCCGATCCTGCTGAGCCAGGTGCTCTACTACCTCGAGTCGAACACCCGCTCGGCCACCGTGATCGGCGCGATCACCGGCGGCGGGATCGGCCTGCTGCTGACGCAGGCGATCATCACGCAGAAGGACTGGGAGGAGGTGACGTACTACATCCTCCTCGTGGTGCTGATGGTCTTCGCGATGGACAGCCTCTCTGGCTGGCTGCGCCGCCGCCTGATCCGCGGCTGACGCATGGCTCGCCTCCGACCCGACGCACCGTTCCTGCACGCGGACGTGGAGATCACCGAGGACTGCACCTTCGGTGCCTATGTCGAGATCGGCCGCGGGAGCCGCGTCGCCCATTCGTCGCTGGGTGACTACAGCTATTGCGATCGCTACGCCGACATCGCGAACGCGTCCGTCGGCCGGTTCGCCAACATCGCCGCCTTCGCCCGCATCGGCGCGACCGACCACCCGATGGAGAAGGCCTCGCTGCACCACTTCCACTACCGGTCCGCCGACTACTGGGACGATGCCGAGCCCGACGAGGCGTGGTTCGCGCATCGCCGGAGCCGGGTGGCGACGCTGGGCCACGACACCTGGATCGGCGCGCAGGCGATGGTGAAGCCTCAGGTGCGCATCGGACATGGCGCCGTCGTGGCGGCCGGCGCGGTCGTCACCCGCGACGTGGCGCCCTACTGGATCGTCGCGGGCGTGCCGGCCGCGCCGCTGTGCCGTCGCCTCCCCGAGCGCGTGGCGGAGCGGCTGATGGCGCTCGGCTGGTGGAACTGGGACCATGCCCGCCTGCGCGCGGCGCTCGACGACTTCCGCGCATTGCCTGCGGAGGCGTTCCTCGATCGCTACGAATGACGCAGCATCAGCGCGATGCGCGCGCCCGCGAAGCGCGTCGTGCCGTGCTCGACCGGGCGGCCGTCGGGACCGGCGTTGACGGCCTGCGACATCAGGATCGGCGCGCCCGGGGCGAGGCCCAGCCGCGCGGCCTCGACCGCGTCGGCGGTGTCGGCGGTCAGCCGGGTCGAGACGCGGACGTAGTCGGCCACGCCGCAGGCCCGCAGCGCCTCGGTGACCGACCCGGTGCGGGCCAGCGCCTCGAGCAGCCCGGGCAGGCGCGCGGCCGGGAACAGCGAGTGGAACGCCGCCACCGGTGTCCCGTCGGCCAGCGCGAGCCCGTCGGCCACGTGCACCGCGTCGCCCGGCGCGAGCGCGAGCGGCGCGGCCTCCGCGGCCGTGGCGGGGCGGGTCTCGCACGCCACGATCCGCCTGCCCGGAACCCGACCCGCCGCCTCCATCGAGCGGCGGAAGCGGGTGCGTGCCTCGATCGGGTACTCGGCGGGCGGCGCGGCGACGAAGCTGCCCGACCCCCGGCGCGATCGCACCAGCCCCTCCTCGCCCAGGGCCGCCAGCGCCCGGCGCACCGTGTGACGGTTGACGCCGAACCGCGCCGCTAGCGCGCCCTCGGTGGGCAGTCGGTCGCCCGGCGCGCGCGCGCCCTCGGCGATCTCGAGGCGCAGCGCGGCGGCGATGGCGGCCCAGAGGCTGGGTGGCGTCATCGAACTGTCACTGGCGGCTCCCATGCGGATCGGCCTAGAGGTCGGCCGAACATTTGTCGAGTTGTCGAGGTGCGCGATGGAACGCCCGGACTGGATCGGCCTCCTGGCCCGAAGCGACCCCCCCGCGCTGGCGGCGTTGTTCGGCGTGGTGGGCGACCTGCCCGCGCCCGACTGGCTACGCGCGCCCGAGACCGGCAGCGTGATGGTCCAGGGCCGCGCGGGCGGGACCGGGGCGGCGTTCAATCTTGGCGAGGTGACCGTGACCCGCTGCGTCCTGCGCCACGGCGCCGTCGAGGGCCATGCGGTCGTGCAAGGCCGCGATGCGGGCCACGCGACGCGCGCCGCCTGGATCGACGCGATGCTGCAGACCGACCGGGCCGACGCGCTGCGGCGCGACGTGATCGAGCCGCTGGCCGCCGCCGAGCGCGCGCGCCGCGACGTCCGCGCCCGCAAGGCGGAGGCGACGCGCGTCGCGTTCGAGACGATGGCGCGGGGGGAGGACCGATGACCCCCGCCTTCGCCGACCCGCCCGCCGACACGGCCCGCGCCTTCCGCGCGATCCTCGAGGCGATGGCCCGGCCGGGCACGATCCGCACGGTCGCCGCCCCCGCGCCCGAGGGCCTGTCCCCGGCCGCCGCCGCCGTGCTCCTCGTGCTCGCCGATCCCACCACGCCCGTCTGGCTGCCCGAGGGCCCGGCGCGGGACTGGCTGGTGTTCCACACCGGCGCGCCGCGCGCCACGACGCGCGGGGAGGCGGCGTTCGCCGTGGGCGGGTGGGACCGGCTGGCCCCGCTCTCGGACTGGGCCGCGGGCACGCCCGACTACCCCGACCGGAGCGCCACGCTGATCGTCGAGGTGCCCCGGCTCGACGGCCCTGGCGCACGCCTCACCGGTCCGGGCATCGAGACCGAGGCCCGCCTCCCGCTGCCCGATCCGGCCGCGTCGATGGCCAACGCCGCGCGCTACCCGCTGGGCGTAGACCTGATCCTGACCTGCGGCGACCGGATCGCCGCGCTGCCCCGCTCGACGCGCATCCACCCGGAGGCCGCCTGATGTACGTCGCGGCCAAGGGGGGCGAAGCGGCGATCGCGGCGGCGCATCGCTGGCTCGCCGAGGAGCGGCGCGGCGACGGCGACGTGCTCGAGCCGGGACAGATCGCCTCGCAGCTCGCCCTGTCGGTCGCGCGCGTGATGTCCGAGGGCTCGCTCTACGATCCCGGTCTCGCGGCGCTCGCCGTGCGGCAGGCCCGCGGCGACCTGATCGAGGCGGTGTTCCTCGTGCGCGCCTACCGCACGACCCTGCCGCGGCTCGGCACGTCGCGGCCCGTCGACACCGGCGCGATGGCCTGCGACCGGCGCATCTCGGCCACGTTCAAGGACATCCCCGGCGGGCAGGTGCTCGGCCCGACCTTCGACTACACGCATCGGCTGATCGACTTCGCCGAGGCGGCGGGGATCGACCCCGCGACGCTGGCGGACGCCGCGCCCGACACACGCGCGCGCGTCTCCGACCATCTCGGCCGCGAGGGCCTGCTGCGCGAGGAGCCGACGGGCGACGCCACCCCCGCGGACCTGACGCGAACGCCGATCGTGCTGCCCGCCGACCGGGCGTTGCGGCTACAGGCGCTGGCGCGCGCCGACGAGGGGTTCCTGCTCGGCCTCGCCTACTCGACGCAGCGCGGCTACGGGCGCACGCACGCCTTCGTGGGGGAGCTGCGCGTCGGCGCGGTGGAGGTGTCGATGGACCTGCCGGAGCTGGGCTTCGCCGTGGCCTTCGCGGAGATCGTGGTGACCGAATGCGAGACGGTCAACCAGTTCACCGGGTCGCGGACCGAGCCCGCGCAGTTCACTCGTGGCTATGGCCTGACCCTGGGCGCCTGCGAGCGCAAGGCGATCTCGATGTCGCTCGTGGACCGCGCGCTGCAATGGCGCGAGCTGGGCGAGGATTGCGCTGGGCGCCCCCGCGCAGGACGAGGAGTTCGTGCTGATGCATGCCGACAACGTGCAGGCGACCGGGTTCCTCGAGCACATCAAGCTGCCGCACTACGTGGACTTCCAGGCCGAGCTCGAGCTGATCCGGCGCTTGCGACGCGAGGCGCTCGCGGTCCGGGAGGCGGCGGAATGAGCCCGTCGGCCGTGGTGTTCGACATCGGCGGGGTCCTGGTGGACTGGAAGCCGCATCTCGCCTGGGCACCGGAGCTAGGCGAGGCGGGCGCGCGGGCGTTCATGGCGCGCATCGGCTTTCCGGCGAGCAACCTGCGCGCCGACGGAGGCGCGCGCTTCGCCGATCTCGCCGGTGAGCTCGACGACCCGGAGGACGCCGCCCTGCTTGCCGCCTATCCGTCGCTCTTCGCACGGACGGTGCGGGAGGCGGTGCCCGGCACTTGGGCGGTGCTCGACGCGCTGCGCGCGGGCGGCGTCGCCGTGCACGCGATCACCAACTGGTCGGCCGAGACCTGGCCCGAGGGTCTGCGGGTCCATCCCCGGCTGGGCGAGGTGTTCGGGACGCTGGTCATCTCGGGCCGCGAGGGGATCATGAAGCCGGACGCGCGCATCTTCGCGATGCTCTGCGACCGGGCCGGGCTCGCGCCGGAGGCCTGCGTCTTCGTCGACGACGGGCCGCACAACGTTGGCGGCGCGAAGGCCGCCGGAATGGACGGCATCCGCTTCACCGGCGCCGATGCCTTGCGCGCGGGCCTGACCGAGCGGGGCCTCCTGTGAGCGCCTACAACTTCGCCTATCTCGACGAGCCGACCAAGAAGATGATCCGGCGCGCGATCCTCAAGGGGCTCGCCGTGCCCGGCTACCAGGTCCCCTTCGCCAGCCGCGAGATGCCGATGCCCTACGGCTGGGGCACGGGGGGCGTGCAGGTGACGGCGGCGTGCCTGGTGCCCGAGGACGTGCTCAAGGTCATCGACCAGGGCGCGGACGACACCACGAACGCCGTCTCGATCCGGGCGTTCTTCGCGCGCGTCGCGGGCGTGGCGACGACGACGCGCACACGCGAGGCGACGCTGATCCAGACCCGCCACCGCGTCCCCGAGACGCCGCTGCGCGCCGACCAGATCCTCGTCTACCAGGTGCCGATCCCCGAGCCGCTGCGGTTCCTCGAGCCGCGCGAGACCGAGACCCGCCGGATGCACGCGCTGGAGGAATACGGCCTGATGCACGTCAAGCTCTACGAGGACATCGCGCGCCATGGCGCCATCGCCACGTCCTACGCCTACCCGGCGCTGGTGAACGGGCGCCACGTCTTCGACCCCTCGCCGATCCCGCGCTTCGACAACCCCAAGCTCGAGAGCCCCGCGATCCAGCTCTTCGGGGCGGGGCGCGAGCAGCGCATCTACGCGATCCCGCCGCATACCCGCGTCGTGTCGCTCGACTTCGAGGACCATCCGTTCGAGGCATCCAAGGCTCCGGGCGCCTGCGCGCTGTGCGGGGCGCAGGACAGCTACCTCGACGAGATCCTGGCCGACGACGCGGGCACGCGGCGGTTCCAGTGCTCGGACACGGACCATTGCGCGGAGCGGCGGGCGTGAGCGACCCGATCCTTCCCGTCGCGGTCGACGCCGACGCCCCCGCGGACGCGCCGCTGCTGTCGGTGCGCGGCCTGACCAAGGCCTACGGCGCGCGGATCGGGTGCGCCGGGATCGATCTCGACCTCTGGCCCGGCGAGGTGCTGGGCGTGGTGGGCGAGAGCGGATCGGGCAAGTCCACGCTGCTGGCCTGCCTCGCCGGGCACGCGACGGCGGATGCGGGCACCGCGCGCTACGAGGGGCGCGACGTGCTGACCCTGCCGGAGCCCGAGCGGCGGCGGCTGGCGCGCACCGACTGGGCCTTCGTGCACCAGCACGCGCGCGACGGGCTGCGGATGAACGTCTCGGCGGGCGGCAACGTGGGCGAGCGGCTGATGGCCGGCGGGACGCGGCATTACGGGTCGATCCGTGCGACGGCGGAGGACTGGCTCGCGCGCGTCGAGATCGACCCCGGGCGCATCGACGACCGCCCGTCGCAGTTCTCGGGCGGGATGCAGCAGCGGCTGCAGATCGCGCGCGGGCTGGTGACGGGGCCGCGGCTCGTGCTGATGGACGAGCCGACGGGCGGCCTCGACGTCAGCGTGCAGGCACGGCTCCTCGACCTGCTGCGCGGGCTGGTGCGGCGGATGGGGCTCGCCGCGATCGTGGTGACGCACGACATCGGGGTCGTGCGGCTGCTCGCGGACCGGCTGATGGTGATGAAGGACGGGCGCGTGGTCGAGGCCGGACTGACGGACCGCGTGCTCGACGATCCCCAGCACGGCTACACGCAGCTCCTCGTCTCCTCGGTGCTGCCGACGTGATCCGGGTCCGGGGCCTCGACAAGGACTTCGTCCTGCACCACCAGGGCGGCGTGGCGATCCCGGTGCTGCGCGGCGCGGCGCTCGAGGTCGCGGCGGGGGAATGCGTCGCGCTGACGGGCTCGTCCGGGGCGGGAAAGTCCACGCTCCTCCGCCTCCTCCAGGGCAACTACGCGCCCGGCGGCGGGGCGCTGGTGGTGGCGGGGCTGGACCTCGCGACGGCCACCCCGCGCGAGGTCTCGGCCCTGCGCCGCGGCACGCTAGGCTACGTCTCGCAGTTCCTACGCGTGGTGCCCCGCGTTCCCGCGCTCGACGTGGTGGCCGAGCCGCTCCTGGCGCTCGGCATGCCCGAAGACGAGGCCCGGGGCCGCGCCGCCGCCCTGCTCGCGCGGCTCAACCTGCCCGAGCGGCTCTGGTCCCTCTCACCGACGACGTTCTCGGGCGGGGAGCAGCAGCGGGTCAACATCGCGCGCGGCTTCGCGCATCCCTACCCGGTGCTGCTGCTCGACGAGCCGACGGCCTCGCTCGACCCGGTGAACCGTGGCGTGGTGCTCGACCTGATCGGCGAGGCCAAGATGCGCGGCGCGGCGCTGGTCGGCATCTTCCACGACGCCCCCGCGCGCGCGGCCGTGGCCGACCGGGAAGTGGACGTCTCCGCCTTCGCGCCCGCGCCGTGATCGATCCGCCGCCCCGGGTCGTCGCGGTGGTCGGGCCCTCGGGCGTCGGCAAGGACAGCCTGATCGCCGCGCTGGCCGCCGCCGATCCCCGGCTCGTCCCGCTGCGCCGCGCGATCACCCGGCCCGCCGACGCGACCGAGCCGTTCCGACCGGTGACCGACGCCGAGTTCGACGCGATGGCGGCCCGGGGCGCGTTCGTCCTGACCTGGGGCGCGCACGGTCTGCGCTACGGCGTGCCGCGGGCCGGGATCGCCGCGCTCGGGCCCGGCGAGATGGGGCTCGCGAACCTCTCGCGCGGCGTCCTGGAGGCGGCGGCGAGGGTGCTCCCGCGGCTCGCCGTGCTGTCGGTCACGGCCCCGGCCGGGGTGCTCGCCTCCCGGCTGGCGGGCCGGGGTCGCGAGGACGCCGCCGCCATCGCCGCCCGCCTCGCGCGCCCGGCCCCGTCGCCGCCGGACGGGCTGCCGACGGTCACGCTCGATAACGGTGGCGCGCTCGCGGCGACCGTGGCGGCGGCCCGGCGCTGGCTCGATCAGGTGCCGGCGTGAGCGCCGAGCGGCAGGTCCTCGACCGCGTGGAAGCGGCCCTGCGCGTCCTCGCCCATCAGCGTCAGCGCCTCGATCCGGTGCGGCCCGGCGAGCGGTCCGAACGCGGCCTCCGTGCGGGCCTGCGCGTCCCCGGCCGGATCGCGTCCGGTCAGGGTGAGGTGCATGCGGAACTCGTCCATCACGTACGGGTAGCCCCAGCGGTCGAGCATCGCCGCCTGCGCGGGCGTCAGCCCGGCGGCGCGGCGGCGGGCGCGTTCGGCCTCGGACGGGGGCGCGCGGAAGCCGTCGAGCTGCGCGACCACCGCGGCGGCCAGCGCGGCGGGCTCGCGCTCGGGCACCAGCGCGAGGAACCCTCCGAGCCGCGCCACCGTCAACCGGCCGAGATCCGCGGGCGCGAGCCCCGCCGCCAGCGCGCGGGCCGCGGCGGCGAGCGCCCCGGCGTCACAGCCCTCCGCCAGCCGGAAGGGCGGCTTGATCGTCGCGTGGAAGCCGTAGCGGGCCGGGGCGCCGTCCGCGTCGCCGCGCCCCGTCCGCGCGTCCCAGCCCAGCCAGTCCGCCCCCGCCCGCCCGAGCGGCCCGTCCGGCAGCCAGTAGATCGCGTAGCGCGCCCAGACCATCGCACCCCCCGGAGCCGACCATGACCGAGACCGTCCTCGCCAATGCCCGCCTCGTCCTCGACGACGAGGTCGCGCTCGGCACGCTCGTGATGGCCGAGGGGAGGATACGGGCCGTGGACACGGGGTCAACGCGCGCGCCCGGCGCCGTCGACTGCGCGGGCGACCTCGTGATGCCGGGGCTGGTGGAGCTGCACACCGACAACCTCGAGCGCCACATCCAGCCGCGCCCCGGGGTCGACTGGCCCCACGCCGCCGCCATCCTCGCGCATGACCGCGAGCTCGCCTCCTGCGGCATCACGACCGTCTTCGACGCGCTGCGCGTCGGCACGCTGCGCTCGTCCACGGGGCTCGGCTACGACGCCTACGCGCGCGCGCTCGCCACCGGGATCGCCACGCTGCGCGATGGAGGCGCGCTCAAGATCGCCCACCACCTGCACCTGCGCGCGGAGATCTGCAGCCAGGAACTGCTCGACGAGCTCGACGGCTTCGGGCCCGGGGACCGCGTCGGCCTCGTCAGCCTGATGGACCACACGCCCGGACAGCGGCAGTTCGCCGACCCCGACAAGCTACGCGACTACATCCAGGGCAAAAAGGGCCTCTCGCCCGAGCAGTTCGACGTCTATTGCGAGGAGCTGCGCGGGTATCAGGCCGCGCACGGCGCGCGCCACGAAGCCGGAACCGTCGCGACCGCCCGCCGCCTCGGCGCGACGCTGGCAAGCCACGACGACACGACCCGGGCCCAGGTCGCCGTCAGTGCGGCCCACGGCGTCGCGCTGGCCGAGTTCCCCACGACGCACGAGGCCGCGCGCGCCTGCCGCGATCACGGGATCGCCGTCATGATGGGGGCGCCCAACGTGATCCGCGGCGGCTCCCATTCGGGCAACGTGGCCGCAGTCGAACTGGCTGATGCGGGTCTCCTCGACATCCTCAGCTCCGACTACGTGCCCTCCGCGCTGCTGCTCGCGGCAATCCGGCTGGCCGAGCGCGACGGCGACCTCGCCGCCGCCATCGCCACGGTCACGTCCGCACCGGCACGCGTCGTCGGCCTGTCCGATCGCGGCCGCCTGGCGTCGGGCCTGCGCGGCGACGTACTGCGCGTGCGGGTGCGGGACGGCTCGCCCGGCGTGATGGCCGTCTGGTCCGCGGGGGAGCGCGTCGCATGATGGAAGCAGATGGCTCCGGCATACGGGAAGGGCGGCCGGCGGGCGGTGGAGACCGTCGACTGGAATATAGGGAACGCAGGCCCCTTACGCGAAGCTCTTATTATACATAATAT
>CAVSOF010000023.1:0-24291 GCA_963729425.1 uncultured Alphaproteobacteria bacterium
ATGCCGATCGCGCGCTCGAACCGCTGGCTCTACCCGATCGACTGGCCGGAGCTGTCCCGCTGGGTGCGGTTCGGGCGCGCGGGCGGGCGCTGCGAGCGCTGCGGGCGGCCACACGGGGCGGCGGTGGTGCATCTGGGCGACGGGCGGTGGTGGGACGAGGCGGCCGGGCGCTGGCGCGACGGGCGCGGCCGGCGGCTGCGCGGCCTGCCCCCGCCGGACGCGATCGAGGCACGCGAGCCCGCGCTGGACGGGCTTGGCCCGGTCGCCACCCTGCCCGTCACCCGCGTGGCGCTCGCGGGCTGCCATCTAGGCCACGATCCGTCGCGCAACCGGCCCCGCGACCTCGCCGCGCTCTGCCAGCGCTGCCACATGCTCCACGACGCGCCCGAGCACCGCCGCACCCGCTGGCGGCGGGCGCATGCGCGCCGGGCGTCGGGCGACCTGTTCGAGGGCGCGCGGGGCTGAACGCGGGCCTCAGACCGACACGTCCGCCAGCACCGCCTCGCGCGACGCGCCCGCGCGCGCCTCGTCGCGCACCACGCGGCCCCGGCGCAGCGCCACGATCCGGTCGGCGAGCCCCCAGGCGAAGTCGAAGCGCTGCTCGACCAGCACGATCGCGATCCCGCCCGCCGCGCGCAGCCCCTCGATCGCCGCGCCGATCTGGTCGATGATCGAGGGCTGGATGCCCTCGGTCGGCTCGTCGAGGAGCAGCACCTTCGGCCCGGTGACCAGCGCGCGGGCGATGGCGAGCTGCTGCTGCTGGCCGCCCGACAGGTCGCCGCCGCGCCGCCCGGCCATCTCGCGCAGCACCGGGAACAGCTCGAGCACCGCCTCGGGCACCCGCCGGCGCCCGCGCGGCAGGCAGGCGAGCCCGGTGGCGAGGTTCTCGGCCACGGTCAGCGCGGCGAAGATCTCGCGCCCCTGCGGCACGTAGGCCACGCCCGCCCGCGCCCGCGCCCGCGCGCCTGCGGGCAGCGCCGCGCCGTCGAGCCGGACCGTCCCGCCCGACGGGTGGCGGCCCGCCAGCGCCTTCAGGAGCGAGGTCTTGCCCATGCCGTTGAGCCCCATCAGCGCCGTCACCCGCCCGCGCTCGGCCACGAGGTCGACGCCGTGCAGGATCCGGCTGCCGCCATAGTCGAGCGTGACGCCGCGGGCCTCGAGCGTCATGCCGCCGCCTCCCTCGGGCGGCCCAGATAGACGTCGATCACGCGCGGATCGGCGCAGACCCGGTCGAGCGAGCCCTCCGCCAGCACCCTTCCCTCGTGGAGCACGGTGACGCGGCAGCCCAGGCGGCGCACGAACTCCATGTCGTGCTCGACCACGATCACCGCGCGGGTCCGCGCGGCCTCCACCAGCATCGCGGTGGTGCGCTCGCGCTCGGCCCCGGTCATGCCCGCGGCGGGCTCGTCGACCATCAGGAGGCGCGGCCCGGCGGCGAGCAGCATCCCGATCTCGAGCCACTGCTTCTGGCCGTGGCTGAGCGTGCCCGCGCGCGCGTCGAGCCGGTCCGCGAGCCCCACCCGCGCGGCCATCGCCGCGACGGCCTCGCTGCGGTCGGGGCGGCGCGCGAGCACCGCGAGCGGCCCGCGCGGTCCCTGAAGCGCCATGGCGAGGTTGGCGCGCACGTCCTGGTCCTCGAACACGGTGGGGCGCTGGAACTTGCGGCCGATGCCCGCCCGCGCGATCGCCGCCTCCGACATCCGCATGAGGTTGCGCGAGAGCGCGCCGTAGCGGATGCTGCCGCGGTCGGGCCGGGTCCGCCCGCTCACGAGGTCCATGAACGTGGTCTTGCCCGCGCCGTTGGGCCCGATGATCGCGCGCAGCTCGGGCTCGCCGATGGCGAAGCTGAGGTCGTCGATGGCGCGGAACCCGTCGAAGGACTTGCTGACGCCCGACACCTCGAGGAGCGCGCTCACGGCCGCTCCTCCTCGGCGCGCAGCGCGCCGGCATCCGGCCCGAGATCGCCCTCGCGCGCGCCCCTCCGCCGCTCGGTCCACAGGTCGACGAGCCCGCCCAGCCCCTTGGGGGCGAAGAGCGTGACCGCCACGAAGGACAGGCCCAGCAGCACCAGCCACCACTCGGTCCAGCGCACCACGTAGAACCCGAGATCGAGGTCGGGCGCGCCGCCGCCGGTGAACCAGCTCGAGGCGAGCGAGACCGCGGCCGCGCCGATCACCGCGCCGTAGAGCCGCCCGCGCCCGCCGATGGCGACCCAGACCGCGAGGTAGATCGACGCGATCGGTGCGATCTCGGCGGGGTTCACGATGCCCGCCTGCGGATAGTAGAGCGCGCCCGCGAGTCCCGTGACCATCGCCGTGCCGGTGAAGACGGCGAGCTTGTAGCGCTCGACCTCGTAGCCCAGGAACCGCACCCGCTCCTCGTCGTCGCGGATCGCGCGCAGCACCGAGCCGAACCGGCCCGAGACGGTCCAGGCGGCGGCCGCGTAGGCCAGCGCGAGCGCGAGCGCCGACGCCCACAGGAACCACAGCGAGAGCGTGGCCTGCGGGACATGGTCCAGCCCCGGCACGTTCTGGAGCCCCGAGAGGCCGTTGTTGCCGCGCAGGCCCGCGTCGTTCTGATAGAGCCAGAGCGACAGCGCGAGCGTGCCCGCCTGCGTCAGGATCGACAGGTAGACGCCGGCGACGCGGCTGCGGAAGGCGAGCCAGCCGAACAGGCCCGCGAGCACGCCCGGCACCAGCACCGCGAGCGCGAGCTGCGCCGGCAGCGAGCCCGCCAGCCCCCAGATCCACGGCACCTCCGCGGTGCCCACGACGCCGAAGATCTGGGTGCCGATCGCCTCGTCGAGCTCCAGCGGCGTCGGCGGCAGCGGCCCGCGCGCGAGCGTGGCCGCCACGATCGCCTCGGTGCGGTCCCACATCAGCCACATGCCGACCGCGTAGCCGCCGATCCCGAAGAACGCGAAATGCCCCAGCGAGAGGATCCCCGCATAGCCCCAGACCAGGTCGAACATCAGCGCCGCGAGGCACAGGCACAGCGTCTTGCCCAGCGTCTTGACGAGCGCGGTGGAGATCAGCCCGGCCTGCGCGGCCAGCGTCGCGGCGAGCGTGGCGGCGGCGAGGATCGCGCAGAACGCCACCACGTCGGCGCGCAGCGCGAGCGGGCGGCGGCGCGCGGGTGCTGCAGCCTGCGTGGCGGCGTCCGTCATCGCGCGAACCGGCCCTTCTGGGCGACGATGCCCCTCGGGCGGACCTGGATGAACAGGATCACCGCGAGGATCATGTAGGTCTGCGCGGCCAGCGTGTTGGACGGGTTGAGCCACTCGATCCCCTTCTGCAGCCCGCCGATCAGCCCCGCGCCGGCCAGCGTGCCGAAGACCGAGCCGACGCCGCCGACCACGACGGTCATGAAGGACTGCACGATGTAGCCCGAGCCCATCTCGGAGGTGACCTGCGCGAAGAGCCCGATCGCCACGCCCGCCACCCCCGCGATGCCCGAGCCGAGCGCGAAGGTCGCCATCCCGATCCGGTCGGGGTCGATCCCCATCGAGGCCGCCATGCCGGGGTTCTGCGTCACCGCGCGGACTTCGAGCCCGAGCCGCGTGCGCCGCAGGATCCACACCAGGAGCGCGAGGAAGGCGAGCGCCAGCACGAAGATCGCGATCCGCACGACGCTGATGCCCACCACGTCGTTGAGCGTCCACGACCCCGCCAGCCAGTCCGGCGCGGTCAGCGGCACGGCCTGCGTGCCGAACACGTTCTTGAACACCTGCTGGAGCGCCACCGAGACGCCGAACGTCGCGAGCAGCGTCTCGAGCGGGCGGTGCGCGAGGTGGCGGATCACCAGCCGCTCGAGCGCCACGCCCGCGCCCGCGGCGACCACGAAGGCCAGCGGCAGCGCGACCACCAGCGCCCAGGTGTAGTCCGGGATCACCTGCTGCGCGACGTAGCCCGTATAGGCGCCGATCATGATGAACTCGCCATGCGCCATGTTGATGACGCCCATCACGCCGAAGGTGATCGCGAGCCCGATCGCCGCCAGGAAGTAGATCGAGGCGAGGCTCGCGGCGTCCAGCGCCAGGTCGGCGGCCTGCGCGCGCGCCACCCGCGCCTCGACCTGCGCCAGGGCGGCGCGCGCGGCATCGGTGACGGCCGGGTCGGGCTCCTCGTGGAGCGCGACCAGCGGGTTCGCCGCCAGCAGCGCTGCGACCGCGTCCTTGGGCGGGCGCGGCGGGACGGCGCCGGTGGCCGCCAGCGCCTCGTAGGCCCGCCAGCGCGCCGCCTCGGTCCCGAGATCCGCCACGGGCACGCCCGCGACCGCGCCGTCCGCGATGGCCGCCACGAGGGCCGCGTCGCGCGCCGCGCGCCCGACCTCGGGCGGCACGATCCCCTCGGCGGCGAGCCGCGCCAGCGCGTCGGCCTCCGACACGTCCACCCCCGGCTCGAGCATGCGCGCGACGTTGGCGCCCTCGGGCGGCGGGCCCGCCACGATGCGCGTCGCCAGCACGCCGTTGAGCGCGGCGCGCGCCTCGAGCGAGACCTGTCCCGCCATCCACTCGATCGCGGCGATCCGGACCGCGGGGTCGGTGCCGAAGCGGATCGAGATCAGCCGCTCGAGCGCTTCCTTGCGGGCGGCGAGCGCGCGGTCCGCCTCGCCCGGGATCGAGGCGCGCAGCGCGGCCAGGAGCTCGGGGTCGGGGTCGCGCGCGATGGCGTCGAGCGCGGCGCGGCGGCGGGCGGGGTCGGGGTCGGTGAGCTGGAACCGCACCAGCGCGGTGGCGATCAGGCGGCGCACGCCCGCGTTCGGGCGCAGCTCGGCGACCTCGCGCCGGCCCGCCTCGCCCGCATCCGAGCCGTCCTCGACGGACGCCAGCCGCCAGCCCTCGCCCCCGTCCCCCCGCGTGGCCAGGAAGAACGCGCCGTCCGCCTCGCGGCGCACCGCGCGCCGGTCGGCCCAGCCCTCGAGGAAGGCGGGCATCCCCGCCAGCCCGGAGGCCGCGAGCGCGTCGAGCGTGGGCTGGATCGTGAGGCGCGACGGGTCCTCGACGGCCTCGGCATGGACCTGCAGCAGCGTCTGGACGGGGCCGCCGGGCACCTGCGCGGCGGCCGGGGCCGCGAGCGACAGCAGGAGCGCCAGCACGGGCGCCATCAGGAGCGCGGAGGCGAGGCGGGAGGCGGGGCGCATGGCGGCGGCCGTGGCGGGCCGCGCGCCGCCCCCCGGCGAGGGACGGCGCGCGGGCCCCGCGCTCAGTAGTTCGACAGGACCTGCACGCAGGTCTGCGCCTCGGTGTCGTACATCCCGCAATCGAGGCCCGGCCAGTCGGCGTCGAGCTTGGCGCTCTCGGGCAGGAAGTCGGTCCAGGCGTCGCCCGGCACCGGGTCGGTCTCGGAGACGATGTCGAACTGCCCGTCGGCGCGGATCTCGCCGATCAGCACCGGCTTGGTCAGGTGGTGGTTCGGCAGCATCTCGGCCGTCCCGCCGGTGAGGTTGGGGAAGGTCTGCCCGTACATCGCGTCGCGCACCGCGCCGACCTCGGTGGTCCCGGCCTCCTCGACCGCGTTCACCCACATGTTGAAGCCGATGTAGTGCGCCTCCATCGGGTCGTTGGTCACGCGCGCGTCGTCGCCGATGAAGGCGTGCCAGTCCGCGATGAAGGCCGCGTTCTCGGGGGTGTCGGCGCTCTGGAAGTAGTTCCAGGCGGCGAGGTGGCCCACGAGGTCGGAGGTGTCGAGCCCCGAGAGCTCCTCCTCGCCCACCGAGAAGGCGATGACGGGGATGTCGTCGGCGCTGACGCCCTCGGCGGCGAGCTCCTTGTAGAAGCCGATGTTGGCGTCGCCGTTGATGGTGGAGATCACGCCGACGGGGCGGCCGTCCTCGGACATCTCGACCACGTCGCCCACGATCGTGGCCCAGTCGGAATGGCCGAACGGGGTGTAGTTGACGAAGATGTCCTCGGCGGCGACGCCCTTCGACTTGAGGTAGGATTCGAGGATGTTGTTGGTCGTGCGCGGGTAGACGTAGTCGGTCCCGAGCAGCGCGAACCGCTCCACGCCGAGCTCGTCGAGCAGGTAGTCCACCGCCGGGATCGCCTGCTGGTTGGGCGCGGCGCCGGTGTAGAACACGTTGCGCGAGCTCTCCTCGCCCTCGTACTGGACCGGGTAGAACAGCAGCCCGTCGAGCTCCTCGAGCACCGGGAGCGCGGACTTGCGGCTCACGGAGGTCCAGGCGCCGAAGATCACGTCGACCTCCTCGACGGTCAGCAGCTCGCGCGTCTTCTCCGCGAAGAGCGGCCAGTCGGAGGCCGGGTCCACGACCACCGCCTCGATCTCGCAGCCCAGGAGCCCGCCGGCCTCGTTCTGGCGCGCGACCAGCATCTCCATCGTGTCCTTCAGCGTCGTCTCCGAGATCGCCATCGTGCCCGAGAGCGAGTGCAGGACGCCGACCTTGACCGGGCAGTCGGCCTGCGCGGCGGCGGCGGTGGCCGCGGCGATGGCGGTGGCGGCGAGGCAGGCGGTCCGGAGCGCGTGTCGTGTCATGTGGTCGTCCCCCAATGCGGTCGGTGTCGGTCGGTGCCCCGGCCCATGCGCGCCCGGCCGACGCGGCGGCAATGCCGGGCGGCCCCCGCGGGCCGCGCCGCGCCGCGCCCTGCCGCATGTTCGGGCATCCGCGCGGCCCGGTGCCGCACGATCGCGCGCCCGCCGGACGGGCGGATCGCGGGCGCGGGGCGGTCGGCGGGGGCGACGGGCGGTTGACCGGTGCCGCGGCGCTTGACACCGTGCGCCCCGAACCTTGACGCCCGCCAAGTCCGCGCCCGCCCGGAGGCCCGCGATGACCCTGCCGAAGCTGCCGAACATGGAGGCCTTCGCCCGCGCCAGCGGGATCTCGCGGCCGACCGTGTCGAAGTTCTTCCACGACCCGGAAAGCGTCCGGCACTCGACGCGCGTCAAGATCGAGGCCGCGCTGGAGGCCTACGACTACAGCCCCAACGTCTACGCCATCAACCAGAACCGGCGCCTCACGAAGACCGTGGGCATCGTCGTCCCGTTCCTCGCCGACCCGTTCTTCGCCGAGCTCGCGCGGCGCGTGGAGGAGCGCTGCATCGAGGCGGGCTACGCGCCGCTCGTCTTCAGCGCGCATGGCCGCCCGGCGCTCGAGGCCGACATCCTGCGCTCGCTGCGCGCGCTCAAGCCCGCGGGCGTGCTGCTCGCGGCGCTCGGGCGCGGCTCGGACCGCGCGGCGCTCGCGCGGTTCTGCGACGCGGTGCCGACCGTGCTGATCGACGCCAACGTCGAGGGGATGGGCCGCGCCTTCGTGGGCTCCGACAACTTCCAGTCGGTGCCGCTGATGGTCGAGTACCTGTGCCGGACCGGCGCGCCGCCCTGCTTCTTCGAGATGCCGCCGGTGAACCCGAACGCCAACCGCCGCCGCCAGGCCTACGTGGAGGCGATGACGCGGCTCGGCCACGCGCCGCGGGTGGTCCATGTCGAGGGCGCGGGCTGGGGCTTCGAGGAGGTCGGCCGCGCCGAGGGGCTGCGCACGATCGAGGCCGGCGCCTTCGCCACCGACACCGTGCTGTGCTCGAACGACCGGCTGGCGATCGGGCTCTTGGCGGCGGCCTACGAGAAGGGGCTGCGCGTCGGCCGCGGACCGGGCTGTGCGCTGCGCATCGCGGGCCACGACGACCACCCGTTCGCGCGCTACACCTGCCCGCCGCTGACCACCGTGGCGCAGGACTACGCCGCGATCGCCGAGGCCGGCGTCGCGGCGCTGGTGGCGGCGATCGACGACGACGCGCCGTCGGGGGCGCGCGCGGACACGCTGTTCCCCGGCACGCTGGTGATGCGGATGTCCGCCTGAGGCCATGCGGGGCGGGCCCGATCGTGGTTAATTGACGCGCGCAAAGTTTCATTGACAGCCATGCCGGGACGTGGCATCCGCCATGCACGGACGACATGGGCCGCGAAGGCCCCGATCCAGACTACGTCCAGGGAGGACACCGATGACACTCAAGCACGCTCTTCGCGGGGCGACGGCCCTGTCGCTCGTCGCCGGCGCCGCGTTCGCGCAGGACACGACGATCACCGTCGCGACCGTCAACAACGGCGACATGGTCCGCATGCAGGGCCTGATGGACGACTTCGAGGCCAAGCATCCCGACATCGCCGTCGAGTGGGTCACGCTCGAGGAGAACGTCCTGCGCCAGAACCTCACCACCGACATCTCGACCGGCGGCGGCGCCTACGACGTGATGACGATCGGCACCTACGAGGTCCCGATCTGGGGCGGCAACGGCTGGCTCGTGCCGCTCGACGAGGGCATGGCCGAGGACTTCGACGCGGACGACCTGCTGCCCGCCATCGCCGGCGGCCTGACCGTCGACGGCCAGCTGATGGCGTCGCCGTTCTACGGCGAGAGCTCGATGGTGATGTACCGCACCGACCTGATGGAGGCCGCCGGGCTCGAGATGCCCGACGCGCCGACCTGGGAGTTCATCCGCGAGGCGGCCGCCGCGATGACCGACCGCGACGCCGACATCAACGGCATCTGCGCGCGCGGCAAGGCCGGCTGGGGCGAGAACATGGCGTTCCTGACGGCCATGTCGAACTCGTTCGGCGCGCGCTGGTTCGACGAGGACTGGCAGGCGCAGTTCGACAGCCCGGAATGGGCCGAGACGATCGACTTCTACCTCGGCATGATGAACGAGTCCGGTCCCGCGGGCGCCGCCAACAACGGCTTCAACGAGAACCTGACGCTGTTCCAGCAGGGCAAGTGCGGCATGTGGATCGACGCCACGGTCGCGGCCTCCTTCGTGACCGGACCCGACAGCACCGTCGCCGACCAGGTCGGCTTCGCGCTCGCCCCCGACAACGGCCTGGGCAAGCGCGGCAACTGGCTCTGGGCGTGGTCGCTCGCGATCCCGTCCTCGTCCGAGAACGTCGAGGCGGCCAAGACGTTCATCTCCTGGGCGACCGGACCGGCCTATGCCGAGCTCGTCGCCGAGACCGAGGGCTGGGCCGCGGTGCCGCCCGGCACGCGGACCTCGCTCTACGAGAACGCCTCCTACCTCGAGGCGGCGCCGTTCGCGCGGATGACGCTCGACAGCATCAACTCGGCCGATCCGACCGCGCCGTCGGTGCAGGACGTGCCCTACACGGGCGTCCAGTTCGTCGCGATCCCCGAATTCGCGGGCATCGCCACGCAGACGGGCCAGCAGTTCTCCGACGCGCTCGCGGGCAACCAGACCGCCGAGGAGGCGCTGGCGAACGCGCAGGCGATCACGACCGAGGAGATGGAGGCGGCCGGCTACTGAGAGCCCGGCGCCGCCGGGGCGGCGACCGCCCCCGGCACCTCGCGCCCCGCCGTCCGCGGCCCGCGCCCCCCGGTCCTGCCGCGAGGGCCGGCATCCCGATCGCGCCCCGACGGACCGCACCCCGAAGCCCGGGAGCGCCCGTCGATGGCGACAGCGCAATCGAGATCCGCGGCCCGCTTCATGGTCGCGCCCGGCCGTCTTCGTCCTCCTGGTGTGGATGCTCGTGCCGCTGTGCATGACGCTCTACTTCTCGTTCGCCGACTACCGCCCGCTGCGCGGCACGTTCGAGCCCTGGATCGGGTTCGGCAACTACGCGCGGTTCCTCGCCTCGGGCTCGTTCCTCGACGCGCTCGGCACGACGCTGCAGATGGTGGGCGCGATCCTCGTGATCACCGTGGGCGGCGGCGTCGCGATGGCGCTCCTGCTCGACCGGCCGATCTTCGGGCAGGGCATCGTGCGGATCCTCGTGATCGCGCCGTTCTTCGTGATGCCCACCGTGTCGGCGCTGGTGTGGAAGAACATGTTCTTCAACGTCGACAACGGGCTCTTCTCCTACGCCTTCGAGGCCGTCGGCGCGCAGCCCTACGACTTCCTGAGCCAGGCGCCGCTCGCCTCGATCGTCACGATCGTGGCCTGGCAGTGGCTGCCCTTCGCGACGCTGATCCTGCTCACGGCCGTGCAGTCGCTCGACGGCGAGCAGCTCGAGGCCGCCGAGATGGACGGCGCCTCCGCGCTCTCGCGGTTCCGCTACATCATCCTGCCGCATCTGAGCCGGGCGATCACCGTGGTGATCCTGATCCAGACGATCTTCCTGCTGTCGATCTTCGCCGAGATCTTCGTGACCACCAACGGCGCCTTCGGCACCCGCACGCTGACCTACCTCGTCTACCAGCGCGTGCTCGAGAGCCAGAACGTCGGGCTCGGCTCCGCCGGCGGCATCGTCGCCGTCATCCTCGCCAACGTCGTCGCGCTCTTCCTGATGCGCATCGTCGGCCGGAACCTGGACTGAAGGAGCGCCCATGGCCCGCGCCGTCACCACCCGCGAGAAGGTCCTGTGGACCGCGCTGGCCTGGACCTTCGGGCTGGCCATGTTCTTCCCGATCCTCTGGACGTTCCTGACCTCGTTCAAGACCGAGGCCACCGCGATCGCCGACCCGCCGGTCTGGCTGGCCTTCGACTGGACGCTCGAGAACTACCGCGACGTGCAGGCGCGCTCGAACTACCCGCTGGCGCTGACGAACTCGATCGTCATCGCGGTCGGCTCGACGCTGCTCGGCATCCTCATCGCCGTGCCCGCCGCCTGGGCGATGGCCTTCGTGCCGGGCCGGCGCACCAAGGACGTGCTGCTGTGGATGCTCTCGACCAAGATGCTGCCGGCCGTGGGCGTGCTCTACCCGCTGGTGCTGCTCGCGAAGTGGCTCGGCGTGATGGACAGCCGGCTCCTGCTGATCGTGGTGCTGATGCTGATCAACCTGCCGATCATCGTGTGGATGCTCTACACCTACTTCCGCGAGATCCCCGGCGAGATCCTCGAGGCCGCGCGGATGGACGGGGCGGGGCTGACCTCCGAGATCCTCTACGTGCTCACGCCGATGGCGGTGCCGGGCATCGCGTCGACGATCCTGCTCAACATCATCCTGGCGTGGAACGAGGCGTTCTGGACGATCCTGCTGACGACGGTGGACGCGGCGCCGCTCACGGCCTTCATCGCCAGCTTCTCGGCGCCCGAGGGGCTGTTCTACGCCAAGCTCTCGGCGGCCTCGATGCTGGCCATCGCGCCGATCCTGGTGATGGGCTGGTTCAGCCAGAAGCAGCTCGTGCGCGGCCTCACCTTCGGCGCCGTCAAGTGACGGCGGCGGGGCGGCGGGGCGGCGGGCCGGACGGGAAACACCGTCCTCGAGCAGCGAAGCGATAGGGCAAGCGAGAACGCCCTCACGCAGCGAAGCGACAGGGCCAGCGAGAACGCCCTCAAGTAGCGAAGCGGTAGGGCAAGCAAGAACGCCCTCGAGCGGCGAAGCGGTAGGGCAGGCAGGCACGCCCTCAAGTAGCGAAGCGGTAGGGCAAGAAGAGGGACCGACCATCATGGGCAGCATCCAACTCCACGGCGTCCGCAAGGCGTTCGGCGACGTCGAGGTCATCCCGCCGCTCGACCTCGCGATCGAGGACGGCGAGTTCGTCGTCTTCGTCGGCCCCTCGGGCTGCGGCAAGTCCACGCTCCTGCGGCTGATCGCGGGGCTCGAGGACACGAGCGGAGGCCACATCGAGATCGACGGGCGCGACGCCACCGCCCTGCCGCCGGCCAAGCGGGGGCTGGCGATGGTGTTCCAGTCCTACGCGCTCTACCCGCACATGAGCGTGCGCAAGAACATCGAGTTCCCGCTCAAGATGGCCGGGATGGAGCAGGCCGAGAAGGACCGGCGCGTGAACCACGCCGCCTCGATCCTCAACCTCGCCGACTACATCGACCGCCGCCCGGGCCAGCTCTCGGGCGGGCAGCGCCAGCGCGTCGCCATCGGCCGCGCGATCGTGCGCGAGCCCGTCGGCCTTCCTCTTCGACGAGCCGCTCTCGAACCTCGACGCGGCGCTGCGCCACGGGATGCGCGTCGAGATCGGCGAGCTGCACAAGTCGCTCGCGACCACCATGGTCTACGTCACCCACGACCAGGTCGAGGCGATGACGATGGCCGACAAGATCGTGGTGCTGCGCGCGGGCGTGATCGAGCAGGTCGGCTCCCCGCTCGAGCTCTACCACGCGCCGCGCAACCTCTTCGTGGCGGGCTTCATCGGCTCGCCCACGATGAACCTGATCGAGGGGCCCGCCGCCCGCGAGCACGGCGCGCGCACCATCGGCGTCCGCCCCGAGCATCTCGACGCCGTCGCGCGAGGCGGGCACCTGGACCGGGCGCGTCGGCCTGTCGGAGCATCTGGGCTCGGACACGTTCCTGCACGTCCACGACACCGGCCTTGCCGAGACGGTCACGGTGCGCACCACCGGCGACTTCGACGCGCGCCACGGCGACACCGTCCACCTCACGCCGCGAGGCCGACAAGCTGCACCGCTTCGACGAGAGCGGGCTGCGCCTGGCATGAGGCTCGAGGGGCGATCGACGCTGATCACCGGCGCCGCGCGCGGCATCGGGCGCGGCTTCGCGGAGGCCTACGCGGCCGAGGGCGCGACCGTGGCGGTGGCCGACATCGACCGCGACGCGGCCGAGGCCGCCGCGGCCGCGATCGGCGAGCGCGCCTACGCCGTCCATCTCGACGTGACCGACCAGGCCAGCATCGACGCCGCGATCGAGGCGGTCGTGGCGCGCGCGGGCAAGCTCGACGTGCTCGTCAACGGCGCCGCGCTGTTCGCCGCGAGCCGCACCGTCGACATCGACCGCGCCACCGCCGAGCGGCTCCACGCGGTCAACGTGGCGGGCACGCTCTTCACGATGCAGGCCGCCGCGCGCCGGATGATCGCCCAGGGGCACGGCGGCAAGATCGTCAACATGGCCACCCAGGCCGGGCGGCGCGGCGAGCCGCTGGTGCTGGTCTACTGCGCGACCAAGGCCGCGGTGATCTCGATGACGCAATCGGCGGGGCTCGACCTGATCGCGCCACGGCATCAACGTGAACGCCATCGCGCCCGGCGTGGTCGACGGCGCGCACTGGGAGCACGTCGACGCGACGTTCGCCGAGCTCGAGGGCCGCGCGCCCGGCGAGAAGCGCCGCGAGGTCGAGGCGGGCGTGCCCGCGGGCCGCTTCGCCACCCCCGCCGACCTCGCGCCGATGGCGGTGTTCCTCGCCTGCGCCGACAGCGACTACGTCGTCGCGCAGTGCTACAACGTGGATGGCGGCCAATGGATGAGCTGACCCGCCCCGCCGCACCGCCGTCCGTCCCGCCCGTCCCGCTCTCGGACGCGACGCTGGCGCGGCTGCCCGCGGACGTCTCGGTCCCGACCTACGACCGCGCGCGGCTCACCGCCGGGATCGTCCATATCGGGCTCGGCAACTTCCACCGCGCGCACCAGGCCTGGTACCTGCACCGCCTGATGCAGCGCGGGCTCGCGCAGGACTGGGCCATCGTCGGCGCGGGCGTGCGCCCCGCCGACGCCGCGATGCGCGAGCGGCTGCTGGCGCAGGACTGCCTGACGACGCTCCTGGAGCTCGCGCCCGGCGGCGTCTCGGCCGAGGTGATCGGGTCGATGATCGACTTCGTCCCCGTCGAGCCCGGCCACGGCGCCCTGGTCGCGCGCATGGCCGCGCCCGACATCCGCATCGTCTCGCTCACCGTGACCGAGGGCGGCTACTACGTCGACCCGGCCACCGGCGGGCTCGACGCGGACCATGCCGACATCCGCCACGACGCCGCCCACCCGGACGCGCCGCGCACCGCCTTCGGCGCGATGGTCGCCGCACTCGCCCGGCGCCGCGCGGCGGGGGTGCCGGCCTTCGCGTGCCTGTCGTGCGACAACCTCGCGGGCAACGGCGGCGTGCTGCGGCGCGCGGTGGCGGGGCTCGCCCGCCTGCTCGGACCCGGACCTCGCCGGACTGGATCGAGGCGGAGGCGTCGTTCCCGAGCTCGATGGTCGACTTCGATCGCGACCGCCACCGGCCCGGCCGAGCTCGCGCTCGTCGCGCGCGCGTCGGCGTCGACGACGCCGCGCCCGTCGCGCACGAGGACTTCCGCCAGTGGGTGATCGAGGACGACTTCGCCCAGGGCCGCCCGCCCTGGGACGCGGCGGGGGCGGAGTTCGTGGCCGACGTGCACGCGCACGAGGCGATGAAGCTCAGGATCCTGAACGCGGGCCACCAGCTCGTCGCCAATCCCGGCGAGCTTCTGGGGATCGAGACCATCGCGGGCTGCATGGCGCATCCCGCCATCGCCGCGTTCCTCGCGCGCGTGCAGGCCGCCGAGATCGCGCCGCATGTCGACCCGGTGCCCGGCACGACGCCCGCGGCCTACGCCGCGCTCGTCGCGCGCCGCTTCGCCAATCCGCGCATCCGCGACACCGTGCGCCGCGTGGCCTTCGACGGCTCCTCGCGCCATCCGGGCTTCGTGCACCCCACGCTGCGCGACCGGCTGGCGGCGGGCGGCGGGGTCGAGGGTCTCGCGCTCGCGGAGGCGCTCTGGGCGCGGATGTGCGAGGGCACCCGCGAGGACGGCAGCGCCATCGCCCCCAACGACCCCGACTGGGACCGGCTCCACGCCGCGGCCCTCGCCGCGCGCGACGCGGCCCCGGGGCCTGGCTCGCGCAGCCGCTCTACGGCGGGCTCGGGGCCGCGCGCCCCTTCGCGGAGGCCTTCGCGCGCGCGCATGCGGCGCTCGGCGCCGACGGGGTCGCGGCCACGCTGGCCCGCCACGCGGCGGGCTGAGGCGGGCCCGACCGCCCCGCCCGGCCGTCAAGAAACCGTCGCACGGGGCGCGTAGGCCCGGCGGGAAACGTCCGTTTCCCACTGGAGAACGCCCCATGCCCATCCGCCCCGCCCGCTCCGCCGCGCTCGCCGCCGCGCTCCTGTCGTCCACCGCGCTCACCGCCCACGCCCAGGACGCCGCCCCCAAGGTCACGATCGGCGAGACCACCGCGCTCATCGCCGAGGCCTCCACCCCGGGCGACGGGTTCGAGATCGTCGACGGCGAGTCGACCGACATCGCCTTCCCGTTCATCGGCCGCATGAAGGCGCTCGCCACCGTGGGCGAGGTCGACGCGGAGACCGGGATGGCGCTGACCGGCTGGCCCGACGGCAACGCGGCCTGGCTGCGCGACGAGGAGACGGTCCGGCTGGGCTACCAGTCCGAGAGCTACGCCACGATGTCGAGCGAGACCTATGGCTGGGAGATGGCGTCGGGCGTGGCCTTCACCGGCAGCCACCTGCACTACATCGACTACGACCGCGCCGCGATGGCCGACTTCCTGGGCAACGACGACGCGGCCGCCTCCATGGTGCGCGGCTCGGGCCACCTGTTCTCGACCATCTACAACGTCTTCGGCGACGAGGTGCTGCCGCGCGCCGAGGGCGGCGTCTGGGGCAACCAGGCCACGCCCGAGGGCGAGCATGTCGACTTCGAGGAGGCGTATCTCCTGTCGAACGGCGACTTCTTCTTCCAGTCGTTCTGCGGCGCCTATTACGAGCCCGCCAACAAGTACGGCGACGGGATCGGGCTCGCCGACGACGTCTGGCTGATGGCCGAGGAGTGGAACATCCAGGAGATGTTCGACCTCACCACCGGCGAGGGCGACGGCGCGACGACGGTGTCGAAGTGGGACACCGGCGAGGGGATGGGGCTCGCCTCCATCGTCGTCGACCTGGCCTCCGAGACCGCCTACACCGTGCCCGCGCTCGGGCAGTCGGGCTACGAGAAGATCCTGCCGATCAATCCGCAGAACCCCGACTACGCGGTGATGGTGCTCGCGGGCTACAACCACGACGTCGAGCCCGCGCCGCTCAAGATCTACGTGGGCCTCAAGGGCGCGGGCATGGACGGGCAGCCGATCGGCGCGGACGCGAACGCGCGCGACGCGTTCCTGGCGCGCAACGGCCTGCTGCACGGCGCGATCTACGGGCTCGCGGTGGCCAACGAGACCTTCGCCGATCTCGGGATCGAGGAGATCGACACCACCGAGAAGATGATGGACGCCTACCTCACGAACCCCGAGGCGGCCGACACGTTCGACGTGGCCTTCGTGCCGACCTCCTACCGCTGGGGCGGGTGGGACGCGCCGGTCGCGGTCAAGGACACCGAGGTCAACCTGTGGGGCCAGGAGAGCGAGCAGCCCGAGGGCCACACCTACCTCGTGGGCGACAGCAAGACCGAGCACCCGGCGGTCGATCCCGACATCGGCCACACCCGCTGGATCCAGTCGATGACCGAGGAGGGCGGCTACGTGGCCTTCGACCTGGCCGACATCGCCGCCGAGCTCGAGGCCGCCGACGGCGCGCTGCCCGCGCGGCTCACGGGGACCGCGACGCGCACGCTCGCGGCCTTCGACGGCGCGCTGACGCTCGAGGTCGCCGACAAGGGCGTCAAGCACGGCGGCATGGGCACGCAGGCCACCGACGAGGACGGCGTCGCCAAGGCCACCGCGCCCGACGGGCTGCAGTGGATCAAGGGCTCGGACGGCGACGTGCTGATCGTCAACGAGGACTCGGGCAACTCGTTCGGCGAGCGGGCCTACGCGCTCGTGCTCGACCCCGAGACGCTCGCGCTCGCGGAGCCGGGGCGCGGCTGGTTCCTCGCGATGGCGGGCGGCGACGAGAGCCCGCGCGCCAAGGCCGGGGCCGCGGCACTCGCGGGCGCGATCGACGCGCCGGCGACGTCGGAGTTCTCGGGCTCGTGGAGCCTCACGGCGCTGCTCGCGAAGGGCGAGGACGGCGCGTTCCACTCGATGGAGGAAATCGCGGGGACCGGCGCGCAGGCGATCGCGGGCGCGCTGCCGATCGCCGAGCAGGTGCTGATGGGCGTGGTCCAGCACCGCACCGACTCGGGCGGCCAGGTCCGCGCGGTCGAGGCTGATCACGGCGGGCAGGTCTTCCTGTTCGACCTCGACCTGCCCGAGGCGGCCTTCGACCTGACCGCCCTGCGCTGAGCGACGGAGCCACGACCGGGGGGCCGCGGGAGACCGCGGCCCCTTCGCGTTCGCAGCGGCCGGGTGCAGGGCCGAGCGGGCGGTCGCGGATGCGGGGCCGGACGGGCGGTCGCGGATGCGGAGCCGGGATGCCGGTCCCGGTGCGGGACGGTCCCGAGGGCCGCTCTAGCGCCTCGTCCGGGAAGGCGGGCAACGCGCGCGGGTCCGACGGGTCGACCTGGAGGATCGTCGGGACGGGACGCGCCCCCTTGCGGGCCCGCCGACCGCCCCGCCCCGTCAGCCGGGCGCGTCGCCCGCCGCCGCCCCGTGGCCGGGCGCCTCGAGGCAGCCGGGGCAGCCCCAGAGCGGCGCGGTGCGCACCGGCCCGGCCCCCAGATCGTGCAGCAGGAAGTCGCTCAGCGGCCGGTAGTCGCGGCCGTCATGCCCGAACGCGTCGGTGACGTGGCAGGAAGCGCAGCCGCGCGCCTCGAACCGCGCGAGGGCGCCGGGCGGCATCGGCGCGGGGTCGGGCGAGCGCTCGGCGAAGACCGCCACGACGCGCGCGAGCACCGCAGGCTCCGACAGGTCGATGCCGTGCGCCTCCCCCGCGATCCGCGCGAAGTCCTCGAGTCGGCCGGCGGCGAGCGCGCGCCCGTAGCGCCCGAGCACCGGCAGGCCGTCCCCGCCGCTGACGTGGCGCGCCACGCCCGCGATCCCGTCGCCGTCGAGGTCGAACGCGTCCTCCGACATCAACGGCCATTCCGCGGGCAGCGCCTCGAGCGCGCCGATCCCCACGATGTCCAGCGCGCCGGAGGGCGCGACGATGTCCAGCGCGCCGGGAGGCGCGACGTCCAGCGCGCCCGCGCCCGCGCCCGGACCCGCGGGCGCGACGTGGCACGACAGGCATCGCGCCACCGCGTCCGGCTCCGGCGCGGGCTCCGATACGGGCACGGGCTCGGCCCAGGCGCCCCCGGCGCCCGCCAGCGCGACGAGGAGGGCCGCGCGCGCGCTCATCCCCGCGCGAACAGCTCCGCCGCGCGGCCGAACGCCTCCGCCAGCACCGCGACCCGCTCGCGCAGCGCCGCCACCTCGGCCCCGTCCGGGTCGATCGGCCCCTCGACGCGCATCTCGAGGCGCAGCGTGCGCAGGACGCGCTCGGCGGCCGCGTTGATCTCGGCGTCGACGCCCGGATCGACGAGGCCCACATAGGGCTCGAGGTTGCGCCAGAGCGAGAGCGCGCCCACGAGCCGCGCCGCGACCGCCTCGCCCGCCCCGTCGCCGCCGCGCCCGAGCCCCTCGGCCCAGCCGCCGCCACCGAGATAGCCCGCGACGAGGCCCAGCTGCTCGCCGATCAGCGCCGCGTCGCCCCCCGCCATCCGGGAGCCGACCGCCGCGCGCGCCCCCTCCGCCGCGTGGCCCAGCTGCGCGGTGACCCGGGCGAAGGCGTCGCGGAGCGCGGCGGCCTCGGCCTCGCAGGCCCCCTCGGCGCACTCCGCGCCGAGCGCCGCGTCGAGCGCGGCCATCGCGGCGGGGTCGAGCCGCGCCACGCCGGGCTCGCCCTCGTAGAGCCACTGCGCCGCGTTCCAGCGCTGCGCCAGCGTGCGCCGCGCGGTCGCGCCCTGGCGCGCGAGCGCGCCGAAGGACGCGCCCCGGTCGGCCGCCGCCACGAGCCGCGCGCCCATCACCTCGCCCGCCCGGATGCCCGAGGCCGCGAGGTCCCAGTTCGCCAGCACCGCCTCCCTGGCACTGAGCGTCGGGTCGTAGCGCGCGAACCCGCCCGCGGGCGCGGGCACGGTCGTCTTCTGCGCGCCGGCGGGCGCGGTCGTTTCCCGCGCGCCCAAGGGCGCGGTGGCTTCCTGCGCGCCAGTAGGCACGACGGACGCGAGGAGCGCGGCGATCAGGAGGGCGGCGCGGGGGGCGGAACGCATGGGGCGGGGCCTTTCGTCGGGGTCGGGCGCGGGGGGTCGCCGACCGTCATGGCATCGTCACGTGACAGGATCACGAAGGCCACCGTATCCGACGGCGACCGCTCGTCTATCCGCCGCACCCGGAGCCGCCCCATGCGCATCCTCGCCACCGCCCTCCTGCTCGCCGCCGCGCCGCTCCACGCCCAGACCGCCCGCGACGTGATCGACGGCTACGGCGACCTCGCGCTCGTGAAGTATTCCGACGCGCTCGGCGCCGCGCGCGCGCTCGACGCCGCGCTCGACGCGCTGGTGGCCGGGCCCTCGGCGGCCGCGCACGACGAGGCCAAGCGCGCCTGGCTCGACGCCCGCGCCCCCTACCAGCAGACCGAGGCCTACCGGTTCGGCAACCCGGTCGTGGACGCATGGGAGGGCCGGGTGAACGCCTGGCCGCTCGACGAGGGGCTGATCGACTACGTCGACGTCGCCGCCTACGGCGAGACCTCCGCCGAGAACGGGGCGTTCCGCGCCAACGTCGTGGCCAACCCCGCGCTCGTGGTGGGCGGGCGGCCGGTCGACGCCACCGCGATCACGCCCGACCTGCTGCGGCTCTTGCACGAGATCGACGGGATCGAGGCCAACGTCGCCACCGGCTACCACGCGATCGAGTTCCTGCTCTGGGGCCAGGATCTCGGGACCGGCCCCGGCGCGGGGGCGCGGCCCTGGACCGACTACGCCGCCGGCGCGGCCTGCACCGGCGGGTCCTGCGACCGGCGCGGCGACTACCTGACGGCGGCGTCCGACCTGCTGGTGGCCGACCTCGAGGCGATCGTGGCCGCGTGGGGCCCGGGCGGCGCCGCGCGCGCCGACCTCGCCGCGGCGTCCGACGCGCAGGGCCTCGGCGCGATCCTGACCGGGCTTGGCTCGATGGCCTATGGCGAGCTGGCCGGGCAGCGCATGCGGCTCGGCCTGATCCTGCACGACCCCGAGGAGGAGCATTCGTGCTTCTCCGACAACACCCACATGGACCATTTCCTGAACGCCCGAGGGCTCCGCAACGTCTATCTGGGCCGCTACGAGGCCACGGACGGCGCCGTGATCGAGGTGCCCTCGCTTCAGGACCTCGCGGCCGCCGCCGACCCCGCGCTCGACGCGGCGATGACCGCCGACCTCGACGCCACGACGGCGGCGATGGCGACGATCGTGGCGCGCGCCGAGGCCGGCGAGGCCTACGACCGGATGATCGGCGCGGGCAACGCGGCGGGCAACGCGGCGGTGCAGGCGGCGATCGACGCGCTCGTGGCGCAGACCCGCACCACCGAGGCGCTAATCGCCGCCCTCGGCGCCGCCGGGACCGCGGTGGAGGGCTCCGACAGCCTCGACGCGCCCGGCGCGGTGTTCCGGTAGGGTCGCGCCGCCCCGACCGGATGCCGACCACCGCACCGCACCGCCCCCGACCCCGACGCGACCCTCGCCCCTCCCGCCGACCCATCCTCCCCCGACCCCGCCCGAGGCCATGCCGAACGCGATCCGCCCCGCCGCCACCGCCCAGGCCCGCGACGCCGCCCGGCCCGGCCGCGCGCGGGCGACGTCCGCCGACGGGGGAGCGACCGGAAGCATGTCCGCCCTCGCCGTCCTCGCCGCGCTCGCCCTCGCCGCCCTGCCCGCGCCGGTGTCTGCCGAGACGGGCGCGGGTATGTCGTCCGAGACGGACGCCGATATCCCGACCGAGACGGGCGCCGATATCTCGGCCGAGACGGGCGCGGGTATCCCGGCCAAGGCGGGCGCGGGCGCCGAGACGAGGCCCGAGACCCCCGCCGAGCGGCGCGCGCGCCTGCTCGCGCCCGCCACCGGCTTCGCCGCCCCCGAGCCGTTCGAGGTGCTGCAGGGCGGGTCGGGCACCTCGCATGCCCGCGCGGACGCGAACGCCTTCTCGCATCCCTCGGGCGCGCTCGGCTTCGAGGCGCGCGCCGACTTCTTCGTGGGCAACGGCGTGTTCACTCGGCCCTGGGTCGCCGCGCCCGCCTCGACGGCTTCCTCCGACGGGCTCGGCCCGCTCTTCAACGCGCGCTCGTGCCAGGGCTGCCACGTCAAGGACGGGCGCGGCCATCCGCCCGGCCCCGGCGAGACGGGGATGGTGTCGATGGTGTCGATGGTGATGGTGCTCGCGGGGCCCGACGGCGCGCCTGACCCGCGCCTCGGCCGCCAGCTCCAGGACCGCGCCGTGCCGGGCCTGCAGGCCGAGGGCCGCGTGCGCGTGACCTGGAAGCCCGTCCCCTTCGCCTATCCCAACGGCACGGCCGCGACCCTGCGCCGCCCGGCCTTCGCCACCGACGCCCCGCTCGCGCCCGGCACCGCGCTGCTGCCCCGCATGGCCCCGCCGATGATCGGGCTGGGACTGCTCGAGGCGATCCCCGAGGCCGACCTCGCCGCGCGCGCCGATCCCGGCGACCGCGACGGCGACGGGATCTCGGGGCGGCTCGCGCGCACCGCGGCGGGCGACGTCGGCCGGTTCGGCTGGAAGGCCTCCTCGCCCACGATCGCGCACCAGTCGGCCACCGCCTTCGCGCTCGACATGGGGCTCTCGACGCGGACGTTCCCCGCCCCCTGGGGCGACTGCACCCGAGCCCAGCCCGCCTGCCGCGACGCCCCCCACGGCGACGCGACGCGGGGGGGGGGGCGGAGGATCGCAGTACGATGCGACGGATCGGGGCCACCCGACGGGTCGCGCGGACGCGGGCCACGCGGCCCCGTCCCGAGACCGCGCGACTGGAGGCACCGCGACGGCGGGAAGCGCGGCCCCGCCCCACGACGCCGCCGCGCCCCCCGCGCGCGCGCCCGAGATCGACCCCGACCTCCTCGACCTCGTGACGTTCTACGCCTCCCACCTCGCCGTGCCTGCGCGCCGGAACATGGACGACCCGTCCGTGCTCGCGGGCAAGGCGCTGTTCCACGAGGCCCGCTGCATCGCCTGCCACGTCCCCAAGCACGCCACCGGGGCCGACGCGCCCGAGGGCCAGGCCGGGCAGCTGATCTGGCCGCATACCGACCTGCTGCTGCACGACATGGGGCCGGGGCTGGCCGACCCCGCGCCGCTGCCCGGCCGCGACGCCGCCGAGTGGCGCACGCCGCCGCTCTGGGGCATCGGGCTGACCCGCACCGTCGGCGGCCAGGCGTTCTACCTCCATGACGGCCGCGCGCGCTCGCTCGAGGAGGCGGTCCTGTGGCATGGCGGCGAGGCGGCGGCGTCGCGCGACGCCTTCGCCGCGGCGCCCGCCGCGCTCCGCGCCGACCTGATCGCCTTCCTCGAGAGCCTCTGAATGCCCGTCCCGGCCCCGCCCCGCCCGTGGCGCCCTCGCGGCGAGCGGGCGACCGCTTCGCCCGCCGCGCCCGATGCCGGGCCGGCCCCCCTTCCCGGGAGCCTCCGGATGCGCGCCCTGCTCGTCTCCCTCGCCCTCCTCATCCTCACCCTCATCGCCGCCCCCGCCGCCGCCCGCGACGCGCTCCCGCCCGAGGCCGCCGCGACCCTGCAGGCCGGGCTCACGGCGACCGCCGACGGGTTCGTCCTCCCGGCTTGGGAGGCGCAGGCCGAGGCCGCCGCGCGGCTCGCCGCCGCGCTCGACGCGCATTGCGCGGGCGGCGGCGGGACCGGGCCCGTCCGCGAGGCCTTCGCCGACACGTTCCTCGCCTGGCAGCGCGCGGGGCTGGTCCCGATCGGCCCGCTGGCGGAGGGCGACGGCCCGCTGCGGGTGCAGCTCTGGCCCGACCCCCGCGACTACGTCCGCCGCGCGCTGCGCGCCGCGCTCGAGGCCCGCGACCCCGCGCTCACGGCGCCGGGCGGGCTCGAGGGCCAATCCGTCGCGCTGACCGGGCTTGGGGCGCTTGAGGAACTCGTCCACGGCGACCTGTCGGAGCCCTATCCCTGCGCGCTGGCCCGCGCCATCGCCGCGCACCAGGCCGCGCTCGCGGCCGCCATCGCCGCCGACTGGGCCCCCGGCAGCGCGTTCCGCGACGCGCTCGACGGGGCCGCAGCGGGCGACGGGCGCTACCCGGGCGTCGAGGCGCCGGTGCGCGCGGTGCTCGCGGGGCTGGTGGTGCAGGTCGACCGCCTGCGCAAGTTCAAGGTCTTGCGCGGCTTGGGCGAGAACCCCGGCGAGGCGCGTCCCGAGCGGACCGAGGCGGTGGCGAGCGGCCTCGGCCTGCTTGCGATCGAGGCCACGCTGCGCGCGCTTGCCGAGCTTTACGACCTGCGCGGCGGGCTCTTCGACGCGGCCCCCGAGATCGGCGGGTCGATGGACTACGCGATCCTCGCGCAGGACGCCGCCGCGGCAGCCGACATGCTGGTCCTCGAGGGCGCCACGCTCGCGGCCATCGCCGCCGAGGACGGCGCGGCGGCCGCCCGGCTGCGCGGCCTGGCCGACCGGGTGCTGCGCCACGAGGCCTGGCTCAAGGACGGGTTCGCGGCCTCGATCGGCATCGTGCCGGGCTTCACCGCCGCCGATGGCGACTGAGGCCGCGCCCACCCGGCGCGCCGTGCTCGCCCGCGCGGCCCTGGGGCTCGGGCTGCTGGCCTGCTCGCGCGCCGCGGGCCAGCCCGCCGAGGCCGCCGCCTACGCCGCGATCGAGACCGCCGCGACCGGGGCGAGCCGCCTGCGCCTGTTGGACGCGGGCGGCGGCCCCGCGGGGCTCGTCGCGCTCGACGGCCGCGCGCACGGGATGGCGCGGCACGCCGCCACGCTGGCGGTGTTCCCGCGCCGCCCCGGCACCCGCTTCGCGCTGGTTGACCTGGGCACGCTCGCGATCCGCGCGGTGGTGGACGCCCCCCGGGGGCGGCACTTCTTCGGCCACGGCGCCTTCGCGGCCGACGGGCGCACGCTCCTGGTAACCGAGAACGACCTCGCCACGCTGGGCGGCGCGATCGGGGTCTACGCCGTCGATCCCTCCAGCGCGCGGCGGCTCGAGACGATCCCCCTGCCCCGGCCCGGCCCCCACGACCTCGCGCGCATCCCCGGCACCGACCGCTTCGAGGTCGCGCTCGGCGGGCTCGAGACGCATCCCGCCTACGGCCGCGCGGCGCTCAACCGCGACGCGTTCGCCTCCGAGGTGGTAGTGCTCGACCTCGCCCGCGGCGACCCGGCCCGGCCCGACGGGATGGGGCTCTGGCCGGGCGCGGAGGGCGTCTCGCTGCGCCACCTCGCGCGCGACGGGCGCGGGCGGCTCGTGGTCGGCGGGCAGCGCGCGGACCCGGCCCGCGCGGCGCCGGGCGGCGTGCTGTGGCTGGTCGAGGACGGCCGCGCCGTGCGGCTCGACCCCGCCGACCGGCTCGGCGGCTACGTCTCCTCGGTCGCCGCGCGCGGCGACGCGGCGCTCGCCACCTCCAAGGAGACCGGCCGCGTGCTGCGCCTCGAGGGGGGCGCGGTGGCGGGCGAATGGCGGCTCGACGGCGCGTCGGCCGCCGCCCTGGGCGCGCGCGGCCCGATCGCGTCGGGCTACGTCCGCCTCGGCCTCGGCCCCGCGGCGGTCGACGCCGCGCCGGGCCACGAGTTCGATAATCACGGTCTGGCGC
>CAVSOF010000024.1:0-239632 GCA_963729425.1 uncultured Alphaproteobacteria bacterium
TAGATCACCGCCAGCTCCCTGAACGCCTCCCCCGCCAGCACCCGCTCCACCCCGAACGCCCCGAGATCCAGCGTCACGTAGCGCCCGTGCACGATCCGCTCCGCCAGCCCTCGCCCCATCGCGGGCGACTGCTGCAGCCCGTGCCCCGAGAAGCCGTTCATCACCATGAAGCCCGGCAGCTCCGGGTGCGGCCCGAGGATCGCGTTCGCGTCGAGCACGTTGAGGTCGTAATGCCCGACCCAGGACCGGCGCACGCGCACCGCCTCGAAGGCCGGGACGCGCGCGGCGAGCGCCGGCCACACCAACTCCTCCCACATCGCCCACTCGCCCGCGAAGTCGTCGGGGTCCACGGCCGGGTCGAGCGCGGGCGTGGCGCCGGCCATGTACCACGCGCCGTCGGTGCGCACGTGCACCCCCGACGGGTCGATCGTCAGCGGAAGGTCGCGGTCGAGCGGGCGCTCCGCCTCGAACACCCAGGTGTAGCGCTTGCGGGCCTCCACCGGCAGGTCGAGCCCCGCCATCCGCGCCACCGCCGCCCCCCGCGTGCCGGCCGCGTCCACCACGATGTCGGCCACGAGCCGCGTCCCGTCGGCGAGCGTCACGCCGCGCACCGCGCCGCCCGCCACGTCGATCCCCGTCACCTCGCCGTGCACGAAGGCCACGCCCCGCTCCCGTGCGATCCGCCGCCACCAGTCGAACATCGTCGTGCCGTCGAAATAGCCCTCGTCCTCCGGTCCGTGCGAGCCCAGCACCACGCCGTCCAGGTCGTAGAACGGCCACGCCTCCGCGATCGCGTCCGGCGCCATCAGCCGCGTCGCCGCCCCCGCCGCCGCCTGCACCGCCTGCGCCGAGCGCAGCCGGTCGGCCTGGCGCTCGTCGCCCGCGAGGTAGAGATAGCCGAACGGGTGCAGGTGGACGTCCGGTACCCGGTCGTCGCGCATGCGCCGCCGGAACTCCTTGAGGAACGCCACCCCGAACCGGCTCACGGCGACGTTGAGCGGGTTGCCGAACTGCTGGCGGATGCACGAGTTGGTGAGCGCCGTGGCGCAGGACGCGTAGGTCGGATCGCGCTCCACCACGGTCACGTCGCCCGGCGGATGCCCGAGCTCGGTCAGCCACCAGGCGAGCGACGAGCCCATGATCGCCCCGCCCACGATGACCACCCGCTCCGCCATGCCGCCCTCCGCGCCCGCGCCGTCGAGCTTGCACCCCGCCCCCGGCCCCGGCAAGCGAGCCTCATGGAGCAGCCCGCCGCCTCCGCATCCGTCGCCCGCCGGGCGGCCGCATGACGCGCGGCGCGGCCACGCTCGCGGGCTTCGGCGCGGTGCTCCTGTGGTCCTCGCTCGCGCTCCTGACGACGCTGTCGGGCGCCGTCCCGCCGCTCCAGCTCCTCGCGACGTGCTTCGCGATCGGCGGCGCGCTCGGCCTCGTCGCGGGCGCGGTGCGCGGCGGCTGGCGCGCGTTCCGGCAGCCCTGGCCGGTCTGGGCGCTGGGCGTCGGCGGGCTCTTCGGCTACCACCTGCTCTACGTCGCCGCCCTGCGCTCGGCCCCGCCGGTGCAGGCGAGCCTGGTCGCGTATCTCTGGCCGCTCCTGATCGTGCTGACCTCGACGCTCGCGACCGGCGAGCGGCTCCGTGCCCACCATGTCGCGGGCGCCGCGCTCGGCCTCGCGGGCGCGGCGCTCGTCGTGACCGGCGGGCGGGGCATGACGCTCGCCGCCGAGCACGCGGCGGGCTATGCGCTGGCGCTCGCCGCCGCCCTCGTCTGGACCGCCTACTCGGTCCTGTCCCGCCGCTTCGCCGCCGTGCCCACCGACGCGGTGACGGGCTACTGCCTCGCCGCCGCCGCGCTGTCGGGTCTCGCGCATCTCGTATTCGAGGAGACCGTCCGCCCCGAGGGCGTCGAGTGGCTGGCGATCGCGGGGCTCGGCCTCGGCCCGGTCGGGCTCGCGTTCTTCCTCTGGGACGTGGGCGTCAAGCGCGGCGACCTCCCCGTGCTTGGCGCCGCGAGCTACGCTGCACCCGTCCTCTCGACGCTCGTGCTGATCGCCGCGGGGCGGGCGGAGGCGACCTGGGCGGTGGCCGGGGCGTGCCTGCTGATCACCGCCGGAGCGGCGCTGGCCGCGCGCGATCTGATCCGGGGCGCCCGAGGTTCGTACGTTTCTTGAATAAGCGGGAATCCGTTTCGTACGTTTCGTGAAGAATCCCGATTCCGGTTCGTACGAAACGTGAATTTCACCCGTGGGTGAGCGACACGAACACGTCCTCGAGGTCGGGCTCCTCGGTCCGCACGTCGCGGATCGACACCCCCGCCGCGTGCACCGCCGCCAGCAGCCGCTCCGCCGGGACCTTGCCCCGCGAGTAGCGCAGCGCGATCGCCCCGTCGCCCCGCCGCTCCATCTCCACCCCCTCGGGCAGGGCGATCGGGCCTACATCGCCCTCGGGTACGATCACCATCGTCTTGCCGTCCAAGCGGTTGAGGAGGTTCGACGTCCGGTCGCGGATCACCATCTCGCCGCGGTTCACGATGGCGATCTCGTCGCACATCTCCTGCGCCTCCTCGAGGTAGTGCGTGGTCAGGATGATCGTCGTCCCGCGCTCCTCGTTGAGCCGACGCACGTTGCGCCACAGCATCTGCCGCAGCTCGATGTCGACCCCCGCCGTCGGCTCGTCGAGCACGAGAATGCGAGGATGGTGCACCAGCGCCTTGGCCAGCAGCAGACGCCGCCGCATCCCCCCAGAAAGCGTCCGCGCATAGGCGTCCGCCTTGTCCGACAGCCCGACGAGTTCGAGGATCTCCGCCGTCCGCCGGTCGCGGGACGGAACGCCGTAGAGCCCCGCCTGCACCTCGAGCGCACCGCGCGGCGTGAAGAACGGGTCGAGGTTCAATTCCTGCGGCATCACCCCGATCGCGGCACGCGACTGGCGGGGATTCACGTCCTGGTCGAAGCCCCAGATGCGCACACGGCCCGACGTCTTGCGCACGAGCCCGGCCATGATGTTGATCAGGGTCGACTTTCCCGCGCCATTGGGGCCGAGCAGCCCGAAGATGCTGCCGGTCGGGATCGTCAGGTCGATGCCGCGCAACGCCTCCTTCGCGGGGCTGCGGCCGTCGCCGGCATAGGTCTTGCGCAGGCCCTCGATCGCTATGGCGTCGTCGTGCGGGGTGTCGGTCATGGGGCCTCCGGTCCAGCTCCGACCTAGGCGGGGCCGGCCGCCGGGGCAACGGGCGCGCCTTGAAGCTGCGGCCGCCCGCGCGCCATAAGGGGCGCGCACGAGACCCATGCCGCCGGAGACGCCGCCATGACCACCGGGACGCCGCGCTACCCGAGCCGCCAGCACGACCTGCCGCCGCCGGAGGTGGAGGTCGTCCACGTTCTGCGCGTGGCCTGCGACGGGGGCGGGCAGGGCGGGCATCCGCGCGTCTGGCTGACGATCGACCCGCAGGTCGGCTCCGTCGAATGCGGCTATTGCGACAAGCGCTTCGTGCTCGAGGGCGACGGGCACTAGGCCCGCCGCGCCTGCGTCAGCCCCGCCAGGTCAGCCCGGCCGGGTCGCCGGTGCCGACGACGTGGAACAGGCTCGCCTCCCCGGTCATCGACGGCACCGCGGAATGGGCGACGCCCTCGGGGACCGACATCGTGTCGCCGGGCGCCAGCGTGGTCGCGCCGCCGTCCCACTCCACGCGCCAGTGGCCGCGCATCGGCATCAGCACCGACGGGCGGTCGTGCACGTGCTTCTCCTCGGTGGCCGAGCCGCGGGTGAGCATGGAGAGCTCGAAGCCCGGCTTGTCGCGCAGCATCGCGTGCTCGCCGATCACCGTCGCGGGCGCCTTGCCAGCCATCGCCACCATGTCCCAGTAGCGCGCGACGTAGCCCGGCACGACCTCGGCCGCCGTGGGCTCGGGCATCTCGGCCAGCGCCGCGTCGTCGAGCACGCGCATCGGCTCCACCCCCTCGGGCAGCGACTGGCCGCGCTTGGTGTCGTAGAGCTTGCCGTTGGCGCCCAGCACCAGCCCGTGATCGGCCGCGTCCTCGATCACCTGCGGCGCCCAGACCACGCCGCCGCCCGCGTCGTCCCCGCCGAGGATCGCCATGATCATCCCGTAATCGGTGCCGACGTTCTCGAACCCGCGGAAGATGCCGGTCGGGATGTTGATGACGTCGCCTTCCTCGAGCAGCACCTCGCCCGCATCGCCCCACCGGCCCCAGAAGAACCGCCACCGGCCCTTGAGGACGAAGAAGACCTCCGCCGTGCGGTGGACGTGGAGCGAGTTGCGGCACTTGGGCGGCTGGCCCGCAGCGCCGATGTTGAAGCCGTGGGGCAGGGCGATGTGGACGTGCTGGTCCGCGCTCTCGGAGACGCCGCCGCCGATGATCGTGAAGTTCTCCTTCTGGTCCGATCCGGGCGTGTGCGCGTCGATGAAGGCGGTCTTGCAGGGTTGCAGGTCCCCGTAGCGGACGATGCGGGATTCCATCTCGGCGGCGTTCATGGGGTCGGTCCTTCGGTTCCGGTGTCGCGGTCAGGCGAGCATGCCATGCAGCGCGATCTGCTTCCAGACGGCCACCTCGTCGATCAGCGTGTATTCCCGGCGCAGGCCCCATTCGCCCCATTCGGCGTGGGTGATGCCCATGACGTGCACCTCCGCCCCGGTCGGCGGGCCGAAATGGCCCGGCCCGTCATGCCCGCCGGTGAGCGACCAGCGCAAGGCGGCGCGGTTCGGGGTGCCGGGATCCTGACGGCCGATGCGGTGGTGGACGGCGAAGTCGGCGCGCGGGAACGACGAGCGCAGGCGCATCCAGTCGGTCTCCGCGAAGCCGTGGGACCAGCCGCCGCGCGAGCCCCAGTGCTCGGTGCGCACGGCCCGGTCGTAGGTCTCGCGGATGACGGCGAAGTCCTTGGCCATGATCCGGGTCAGGATGGCCTCGAGCGCCATGCCCCGTTCGTCGTCGTTGCCGCGGCCGGGATAGGGTCCGGCCACGTCGTCGCGTGGATGAAACGGGCGGGTGCAGGCTTCGGGGCCGCCCTCGCTCTCGATCTGCGCCCGCGCGCAGCCTGCGGGGTCGATGCCGAGCTGACGGGCGATGCCGCCGACGTCGCGGATCAGCCATTCGTCGTCGATCACGTCGCCCTTGGCTGCGCAGTCGGCGATCGCGCGCGCCTCGAACCGGCGGCCGGTCGGCGGTCCGAACGCGCCGTGCCCCGTATGCGTACCCATCGTGACGATGCGGTGCGAGGACAGGTATCGCCCGTCGCCGTCGTCCGACCAGATCACGTCCTCGCCCAGCAGCTCGCGGTCGGGGAACTCGGCCAGCGTGGCCATCGTGCCGTCGATCACGCCCGCCCGGCCGATCACGAGCCCCGAGGGGAACCGCATCGGGATGTCGGGAGCGTAGTGGCGGTCGAGCGCGGTGAGCGCGCGGCCCTCCCAGATCTCCCGCGTGATCCGAAGGATGTAGTCCGGCAGGTCGCGGTAGGGCGGCGTCCCTCCGGCCACGCCGCTACTCGGCGGCCTCGCGCGCGGGCGCGCCCTCCCCGTAGGGCACGTTGATCCCGCCGTAGCGGCGGACGCGGACGTTGCATTGCTCGGCATGGCCCACGAAGCCCTCGAGCATGCACAGCCGCGAGCCGTAGGCGCCGATCGTGGCGGCGGCCTCGTCGGTGGTGATCTTCTGGTAGCTGTGCGTCTTCAGGTACTTGCCGACCCAGAGCCCGCCCGTGTAGCGGCCGGCCTTCTTCGTCGGCAGGGTGTGGTTGGTGCCGATCACCTTGTCGCCGTTCGCCACGTTCGTGCGCGGCCCGAGGAACAGCGCGCCGTAGCTGTGCATGTGCTCGAGGAACCAGTCGTCGCGGTCGGTCATCACCTGCACGTGCTCGGAGGCAATCTCGTTGGCGGTGTCGAGCATTTCCTCGTAGGTGTCGCAGACGATCACCTCGCCGTAATCCTCCCACGACTTGCCGGCGGTGTCGGCGGTCGGGATGATCGCCAGCAGCCGGTCGATCTCGGCCAGCGTGTCCTTCGCCAGCCGCTCGGACGTCGTGAGCAGCACCGCGGGCGAATTGTAGCCGTGCTCGGCCTGGCCCAGCAGGTCGGTCGCCACCATCTCCCCGTCGACGGTCTCGTCGGCGATCACCATCGTCTCGGTCGGCCCGGCGAAGAGGTCGATGCCGACGCGCCCGAAGAGCTGCCGCTTGGCCTCGGCGACGAAGGCGTTGCCGGGGCCGACGAGCATGTGGACGGGTTCGATCGTCTGCGTGCCGATGGCCATCGCGCCGATCGCCTGGATGCCGCCCATCACGTAGATCTCGTGCGCCCCCCCGAGCTTCATCGCGGCGATCACCGCGGGGTTCGGCGCGCCCTTGAAGGGCGGGGTGGCGGCGACGATGCGCGGCACGCCGGCGACGTCGGCGGTCGCCACCGACATGTGCGCGGAGGCCACCATCGGGAACTTGCCGCCCGGCACGTAGCAGCCCACCGAGCGGACGGGGATGTTGCGGTGCCCGAGGATCACGCCGGGCATCGTCTCGACCTCGATGTCCTTCATCGAGTCGCGCTGCGCCTGCGCGAAGCCCCGGACCTGCTCCTGCGCGAAGCGGATGTCGGCCATCTCGCGGTCGCTGACGCGCGCCATCAGCCCCTCGATCTCGCCCTCCGTCAGCCGGAACACCGGGGGGGAGTAGCCGTCGAACCGCTCGGACAGTTCGCGCACGGCCGCGTCGCCCCGCGCCTCGATGTCCGCGAGGATCGTCTCGACGGAGGCACGGGTGCGGCTGTCGTCCTCGAGCCGGTCGGCCTCGGAGCGGGCGGTCTTGAGATGGCGGACGGTCATGGCGTGCCCCTGTCGTCGATGTTCGGTCGGACGTATAGCGGTCCCCTAGCCGAGCGGAATGCGCTCCCCCGACGCGGTGTCGAAGAGATGGCAGATCTCCGCCGGGACCGACGCCTCGACCATGTCCCCGATCTCGGCCCGGTACTCCTTGCCGGTCTTGACCGAAACCAGCGCGTCGCCAAGCCGCCAGGTGATCATCGACGCCTCGCCAAGCAGTTCGATCGAGTACATCGGCGCCGCGATCTGGCCGCCCGAGGTCACGAGCTCCGCGTCCTCGGCACGGAACCCGAGCGTCACGTTCCCCGACGGACCCGTGGGCAGCCCCTCGACGCGGATGCCCTCGCCCTCGAACGTGCCGCCCGAAAGTCGGCCCGGAACGAGGTTCATCGCGGGCGAGCCGATGAACGAGGCGACAAAGGTGTTCGCCGGCATGTCGTAGATGTCGGTGGGCGTCCCGACCTGCTGGATGCGGCCCTTGTTCATCACCACCACGCGGTCGGCGAGCGTCATCGCCTCGATCTGGTCGTGGGTCACGTAGACGGTGGTGGTCTTGAGCTTCGACTGGAGGTTCTTGATCTGCGCGCGCGTGGACACGCGCAGCTTCGCGTCGAGGTTCGACAGCGGCTCGTCCATCAGGAAGACGGTCGGCTTGCGCACGATGGCGCGGCCGAGCGCCACCCGCTGCCGTTGCCCGCCCGAGAGGTCGGCGGGGCGGCGATGCATGAAGTCCTCGAGCTCGGTCATCTCGATGGCCTTCATGACCATGTCGTGATGCTTCTCCTTGGGCACCTTACGGACCCGCAGCGGGAAGCGGATGTTCTCGTAGACGCTCAGGTTCGGGTAGAGGCCGTAGGATTGGAACACCATCGAGATGTCGCGGTCCTTGGGTTCGAGGTCGTTGACGACCTTCCCGTCCATGACGATCTCGCCCTCGGTGATGTCCTCGAGCCCCGCGATCATCCGCATCGTCGTCGACTTCCCGCAGCCCGAGGGACCGAGGAGCACGAGGAACTCCTGATCCGCGATGTCGAGGTCGAAGTCGTCGACCCCGACGAAGCTGCCCCACCGCTTGTTGACGTTCCTGAGCTCTAGTCTGGCCATGGTCGTCCCCCTATCCCTTGACTGCGCCCGCCGTGAGGCCGCTGACGATCTGACGCTGGAAGAAGAGCACCAGCACGAAGAGCGGCGCGATGGCCGAGACGACGGCGGCGACCGCGAACATGACCTGCCCCTGCTCCTGCGTCGAGCCGAGGAAGGCCGCGATCCGCGGCACCATCGTCTGGTTGTCCGACGACAGCAGCGTCGCCGTCGCGGTGAAGTCGTTGTAGGCCAGCAAGAAGCTGAACAGGCCCGTCGTGACCACGCCCGGCCACATCACCGGGATGATCGCCAACCGGAAGGCCTGGAACCGGGTGCAGCCGTCGACCATCGCCGCCTCGTCGAGATCCTTGGGGATCGACAGGAAGAAGCTGTGCAGCATCCACAGCGTGAACGGCTGGTTGATCGCCACGAGCACGATGATCGTCGTCGGCAGGATGCCCCAGATGTTGAGCTCGAAGAACGGCAGCAGGTAGCCCGACACGAGCGTGATGTGCGGCATCGCGCGGAACACCAGCGCGATCATCAGCAGCCAGAACGTGTAGCGGAAGCCCGACCGCGCGAGCGCGTAGCCGCCGAGCGTCCCGATCGTGAGCGAGATCACGGTGACCGAGACCGTGACGATTGTGGTGTTGATCGCGGCGCGCCAGAACTCGCGCTCCACCCAGGCGCCCTGATAGCCCTCGCCGGTGAAGGGCGAGCCGGTCATGCGGATCGTCGACGGCCCGGTGAGCGCATTGGTCCAGTCGGCCCGCGAGAAGAAGTCCGGCTCTACCTTGAACGAACCCCACAGCGTCCAGAGGAACGGGAAGGCGGCGATCGCGAGCCAGACGAGCACGAAGGTCGTGCCCATGACCCGGAGCGAGATCGGCTTTCGGTCGATGAGGTCCGACATGGTCCGGCCTCCCCTCAGGCGCTGCGGCGGTTGAAGTCGCGCCAGGTGCGGATCAGCACCGGCGAGAGCAGGACGATCACGCCCGAGATCGTGAGCACCGACGTGGCCGCTGCCGAGCCGAAGAGCGGCACCTCGCCGCCGCGCAGATCCGCGAAGATCAGGTAGGACAGCGAGGTCGCGTTCGCCTGCGCCGAGAAGCCGACGATCGGCTCGAACACGCGGAAGTTGTCCATCAGCTGGATCAGCGCGATGAACGTCGCCAGCGGCATCAGGTACGGGATCGTGACGAAGCGGATGCGCTCCCACCGCGTCGCGCCGTCGACCATCGCCGATTCCATCGTGTCCTGCGGCACCCCCTGCAGCCCGGCGTAGAACACGACGAAGCTGAACGGGGCCGCGTGCCAGACGCCGTAGACGAAGAGCACGACCCAGGTGAGCGTGGGCGAGCCCTTGAGCGACAGCTGCGGATCGCCGGCCATCGCCTGCACCGCCGCGCCGATGATGCCGCGCGAATCGATCATCCAGAACAGGACGAGCGAGCCGACGAGCGGCGTGACGATCATCGGCAGGAGCGAGAAGAAGATCACCGGCCCCTTGAGGAAGGTCGGGATCGAGTTGATCGCCACCGCGATGCAGAAGCCCAGCGCGATGCCCAGCGGCGTGACCACCGCGGTGAAGGCGATCGTGAAGAACAGCGCCTTGTAGAACGGGAGGTTGTAGATCTTCGCGAGCGCGTCTGCCGAACCCGGTCGCGTCGCGCCAGATCTCGCCGATCTGCTCGAAGGCGAGGTGGGTCGCGTTGGTGTAGGTGCCCAGCCCGTTGAACCGCCCCATGGGCTGCTCCTCCCTGAGCTCGGCCATGGCCTCGGTATCGACCCGGGTGGAGGTGGTCGTGCCGAACGGGCCCGCAGTCTCGACCGTCTGGAGGACCTGCTCGTGCTCGATGAAGAGCGACTGGTAGGCGACCGAGACGATCGGGAGCGCGATGAACAGGGTCATCACGAAGAGCGACGGCAGGATGAACCAGAAGAAGGTGCTGTGTCTCAAGCGCGTCGCTCCCGTGACGTGCGGCGGGGCCGAGGGTCGGCGCGCTCGCGGGCGCGCCGGGGCGGGGCCGGGGGCGCCGGGCCCCCGGCCCGCGCCGTCACTCGATGAAGCCGGCTTCGCGGGCAGCCGTCTCGTAGGCCTCGGTCACGTCCGCGAGCGCCTGCTCGGCCGATTCCTGACCCTGCATGAACTCGGCGAGGTTGTCGCCCAGCGCGGTGTGCAGGATGCCGATGTAGGGCAGCATCGGGTAGGGCTTCGCTCCCGCCGCCACCGACTCGAACACGCCGACCGCCGCCGCGTCGGGCTCGTAGCCTTCGATCAGCCAGGCCGCCGCGTCGCGGTTGGTCTGCACGAGCTCGGGGTCGATACCGTGGATCATCGCCTGGAACGAAGCCGCAGCGTCCTCGTCGGACACGTTCTTGGCGATCGCGAACCCGTCCCACCAGAGCGTCGTCGCGGGCGTGGTCCCGCCTCCGACGGTCGGTGCCGCCGCGAGGACCGTGTCGGCCGCGACCTCGGGGGCGAGGCCCTCGGGATCGAGCATGTCGCTCGCGCGGCTGCCCCACTGGTTCATGATCGCGACGGTTCCTGCCTGCCAGTTCGCCTGGCCTTCGTTGGTGTTGTAGGTCACGAAGTCGGGGCTCATCTCGCCGGCCAGCGCCTTCATCATCTCGAGCGCGGCGATGCCGTCCTCGCCGGAGATCGCCAGTTGCGCCGTGCCCGGCTCGAACAGCTCGCCGTCGAAGCCCATGTACATGTTGATGAACTCTTCGCCGAGGTCCCAGCCCGGCATGAAGTTCGCCAGGAGCGGGTTCTCCATCGCGCCGTCCGCGCGGAGCTTCTGACCGGCGGCGACGACGTCCTCGTAGGTGGTCGGCGGCTCGATGCCGGCCTCTTCGAGGACCGACTTGCGATAATAGAGGTGCTGCGCGTTCGCCATGAAGGCGATCGCCATGACCTGCCCGTCGATGACGATCTTCTGCCGGTCGAGGAGGTTCTGGCCGTACTGCGCGATCAGATCGTCGAGCGGCCGGACGAGGTCGTCGTTCAGCAGCGGCACGAGCGACGAGTTCGCGACCACCGCGACGGTGTAGGTGGCGGGATCGGTGGTCAGCGCCGCGACCTGGAGGTTGCGGTGCTCGGCGGTGAGGTTCGTCGTGACCTCAACGGCATCGCTTGCGCATTCGGTGGCGCGATCGGCCACGAGCTGCAGCGCCTCGAACTCGTTGGAGAGGATGCGGACGGAGCCCTCGCCCTCGATCTCGCAGGCTGCGGAGGCGAGCCCGGTCGAGGCGAGCAGCGCGGCCGTTGCGACGGTGATCCTGGATGTGACGGTCATGTGCGTTCCCTGTCGTTTATGCGGGCCGTGCCTGTGGCCGGACCCGTCTCTCTGATCGCCGCCCGCACCGCCGACGGCCCATGGGGCCGCCTAGGACGGACGTTGCACCGGTGACCATATCGCGGGCGGGCTAGCACGCAATTGAATAAAGCGCGCGACGTTCCCCGGGAAGCGAGCGGCCTCGCCTCAGCCGAGCATCTCCGTGTAGATCGCCACGAGCCGCGCCGCCTCCACCTCCAGATCGAAGGCCGCCTCGACCCGCGCCCGCCCGGCGGCACCCCACCGGGCGAGCCGTTCTAGGTCCGACAAGGCGGCATCGACCGCCGCCGTGAGGGCGTCGGGATCGTCGCGGGGTACCAGCAGCCCGGTTTCGCCGTCGACGACCATCTCGTCGAACGCGCCCGCCCCGGTCGCCACGACCGGCACGCCGCAGGCCATCGCTTCCAGCGGCGTCAGGCCGAACCCCTCCCACCGCTGCGGCGCGACGAAGAGGTCCAGCGCCCGGTACCAGTCCGGCATCGCGTCGACCGGCACCTCGCCCGCGAAGACGATCCGGGGCGGCGCGCCCGCCGCGGCGACGCGGGCGCGCAGGTCGCGCTCGAACGCGCGATGCCCGCCGGTGGCCCGACCCAGGATGACGCCGGTCGCACCGGGATGCCGGGCATGCAGCGCGAGCAGGGCGGAGACGAACAGGTCCGTCCCCTTCTGCGCCCGCACCCGCCCGTAGCAGCCGACCAGCACGCCCTCCGGCAGGCCAAGCCGAGCCCGCGCCGCATCGCGGTCGCCGGGCCGGAACATCGCCGTGTCGATGCCGTGGTGCACGATGTCCGACGGCCGCGCGAGGAAGGCCGCGCTGCGGGCGGACGTCGCCACGACGCGGTCCATCCGCGCGACGAGCCATCGCGTGTAGCGCGAATGATGTCGCTGCGAAGCGGAGGTGAACAGGAGCCGGAGATCTCGACGCAGGAGAACGCGCAGCGCGAGCCCCGCCAGCATCTCGGTGTTGCGGCGCGCGTGCCAGACCCGTGGCACCCCGCGCGGCAGGATCGCGGCTCGCAGGAGGGGCAGGTGCGGGACGTCCGCAGGCAGTCCGGGCCCGGTGGCGCGGATGGCGATCGAGCGCGCCTGGATCGGAACGAGCCGGGCTATGGTCGCCGTCACACCCGAGAGCCGCCGCTTCAGGTTCGGTGCGATGACGACCGGATCGTTCAAGCTCGTCCCCCGTAAGGCCGATGGCGCGCCTCTATCCCGATCCCCCGCGGCGTGCCAGCCGCCGCATCCGGTCGGCTCGGCGTTCGTGGCGACGCCGGGCATCGAGATAAGCGGATGCTACCGTGATGGACATGAGGACGCCGGCGATCGGAAGGCGCTTCGTTGGGAACCACTCGTTCGATTGATGACCGAGGGGCACGACGATGCGCACCGGGGGGCGCCTTGCCGTCTTCGTCGTATTCGAGACCGCCACCGCCGTAGGAGGATCATCCGGCCATTCAGCGTCGGGCCCGCTCGCGTTTGCGTGGCGTGCCGAGGGTGGCGATCCACGTCCTCACGTCCTACCGTATGCATATTGGCGGCCAGCGGAGTTATGGCGGCCGTCCATGGCAGTCGACGGGGCTAGGCCGCGTCGGCGCGGGTCTCGCCCTCGGTTCCGCCGGCGCGGACGAACCGGGAGAGCGTGCGGCTCACGGCGGCCGCTCCGGCCTGCAACTCGGCCATCGCCTTGCCCCTCGCCTGCGCGCGATCGGCGTTCGCCTCCGCCTCGGTGACCGTCGTCGAATCAGCCCAGTCCGTGAGAGCTCCGATGCCGTCGGCATGCTCTGCGACCGCATGCGCGATCGCGCTCAGGCGGTCGGAGGTCGCGGCGACGTGGTCGGTGAGGGTGACGATGCGCTCGCCCGATTCGCGCACAAGGGACGCACCAGACCGGACATGGACTTCGGACGTCCCGAGCAGCTCGTCGATGCGTCGCGCCGCGTCCGAGGAACGTTGCGCGAGCGCCCGGACCTCCGAGGCGACCACGGCGAAGCCACGGCCGGATGGACCCGCTCGCGCGGCCTCCACGCCGGCGTTGAGCGCGAGGAGATTCGTCTGGAACGCGATGTCCTCGATGAAGGCGGTCACCGAACGGACTTGCCCTGAGGCCTCCTCGATCATCTCCATCGCCTCGGTCGCGCGCGCCATCACGTCGGCGCTGCCCTCCGCCTCGCGCCGCATCGCATCCGCCATCCGTTCCGCGTCCTGGACGTCGGAGGCGGAGGCGATCACCCCGGCACCGACGAGGCCGAGCCTGCGGGCGAACTCGATGGTCGCCGTTGATCCTCCGGTCGTCGAGCGCCGCATGGTCGTCGGCGAGCGCGGCGAGATCGTCCGCCTCGACCCTTATCGTCTCCATGTGTTCCGCGACGTCGAGCACCACGGCGTTGAGCCCCGACACTGCGGCATTGTAGTCCTGCGCCAGCCGCTCGAAGCCCGGCGGCATGGGGGCCTCGATCGCACTGTCGAGCTGCCCCGCGGCGAGCGCGTCCAGGGCATGCGCAAGCGCGTCAAGAGCGGCGCGCTGGTCGGTGGCCGTCGCCTCGGCGGCGGCGGCCTCGCGTCGCCGGGCGCGTTCGGCTTCGGCCTCCGCCGCTTGCGCCCGCCTTGCATCCTCGCTCGCGCGGCTCGCGGCGTCCTCGGCGGCGTCCTTCGCCGCGGAGGCACGGCGCCCCTCCTCTTCCGCGCGCCGCCGCGCGTCCTCCGCCTCCGCCCGCGATTCGAACGCCTCCTCCAGCGCGTCGGCCAGATCCCCGCGCCGGATCTCACCCTCGGCCTGCAGCCGTTCCCGGCTCCGCGTCAGCCAGGCGAGATGCGAGGTCGTCATCGCCGTGGCGACGCACAGGACGAGCATCCGGATCCAGTTCACCTCGATGCCCGTCGTCGGGTAGAGGAGCGACGGCGCGATGAGGCCCCCGAGTATCTGGTATCCGACAATCGCCGCGCCCGAGCAGACGATCGCGGGCACGCTCCACATCGTGGCACCCGAGGCCAGGACGACGAAGAAGAAGACGTGCGCCTCCATTTGCCAGGGATGGCCGGCGAGGAATCCGATGAAGCAGACGCATTGAACGAAGGACGTCAGGCAGATGGCGAGCGCCCCTGCGCCCGGGAACAGGCGCCACGTCACCGTGCCGACGAACTGGGCCGTCATGACCATCGTCAGGACGGTCAGGGCGGGGAGCCCCATGAGGTAGGCCACGAGCGAGAACAAGAGATTCACGACGAACGTCTGCCCGAGCATGTTGGCTTCGAAGCGCCGGCGCAGCTTTCTCAGGTCTTCGTTCACGCCGCATCCTCCCGGCACCCGCCGTCCCGCCGTCGTCCGGCGCCCGTCCGGATGGCTACGCTCGGAATGTTTCGAACGAGTTAAGCGCTTCCTCCGTCGGGACCGCAGCGAAACGGGACCGGCTCGCGCGTGCGACGAAGCCTGCACGCTGCCGATCGGCGCAGGGCTAGCCGACGGGTCCCCCCACGCGTCCGTCGAACACCTCCCACGGCCGGTCGAGAGGCCACTCCTCGAGATTGGCGCCGCCGCCGATCCGGTCGACCACGGCGAAGAGGGAGGGGCCGCGCAAAGGCGTCAGGACCCCGTGCCAGACCCCGCGCCCGATGTTCACCGCCTGCCCCGGGCCCGCGACGAAGGCCCGCGGGCGCCCCGGCGTCCCGCCATCGTCGGGGGCGACGGTCACGAGCCATTCGTCGCGATGCATCGGCACGAAGGTCTGGCTGCCCTCGGGGTGCCGCTCGAGCAGGGCGAGCGCGTAGGGCAGGGCGCAGGCCTCGGCCTGGAACAGGCTGATCCCGACACGGCCATCCGAGACCTCGAGCCCCGCGCGGTCGTGCCAGCGCCCGCACCGCCCGTCGTTGATGAGGCGATCCGGCTGGCCCACGGCCTCCAGCACGTCGCCGAAGGGCGCGAAGGCGGCGGCGGTCAGCGGCTCGGCTGCGATCCGGCGGCTCACGGGAGCATGTCCGCGAGGCGATGGCGCGCGATCCGCTCGACCTGGCGGCAGGCCTCCTCGACCTCGGACGCGCGGTCGTTGCCGATCCGGCGGTCGAACGCGGCCTCGATCCCGGCGCGGTCGTGATCGCGGACCGCGACGACGAAGGGGATGCCGTGCTTCTCGACGTAGGCGGCGTTGCGGCGTTGGAACGCGGCACGGTCCGCATCCGTCAGCCGGTCGAGCCCCGCCCCGGCCTGCTCGCCCGTGCTCTGCGCGCTCAGGCGGCCGGCTGCGGCGAGCTTGCCGGCGAGGTCGGGATGCGCGCGCAGCACCGCGATCCGTTCCTCCTCGTCCGCGGTGCGGAACGCCCGGCAAAACGCCGCGTGAAGCCCGGCGGCGGTGTCGTGGGCCGGGCCGAGCTCGAGGTCGAAGGCGCGCTCGGCCACCCAGGACGAATGCTCGAAGACGCCGCCGAAGCGCGCGACGAAGGCGTCGCGCCCCATCCGGGATGGCCGCTCGCGTCGGACATGCGGGTGCGCGACGGCCCAATGCGCGGCGATCTGCCCGCGCGTGGCGATCCAGACGTCGTCATGCGCCCGGACGTGGTCGAGGAAGCGCCGGAGCGCCTCGGCCCGGCCCGGGCGGCCTGCGAGGCGGCAATGGAGCCCGACCGACATCATCGCCGGCCGTCCCTCCCGCCCCTCGCGCAGGAGGCAGTCGAAGCTGTCGCGCAGATACGTCTCCCACGACGCGCCGTCGGGATGGCCCGCTGCGATGGCGAAGCGCATGTCGTTGGCGTCAAGGGTGTAGGGCAGCACGAGCTGGTCGCGCTCCCCGAACTCGATCCAGTAGGGCAGGTCGTCGGCATAGGCGTCCGATAGCCAGTCGAAGGCGCCCGTCTCGGCCGCGAGGCGCAGCGTGGCCTCGCTCGATCGGCCGCAGTAGAAGCCGCGCGGCGGCGCGCCCACGACCTCCGCGTGCAGCGCGATCGCCGCCGCGATGGCGGCACGCTCCTCCGCCTCGGGCATGTCGCGATGCTCGACCCATTTCAGCCCGTGCGACGCGATCTCCCACTGGGCGTCGCGCATCGCCTCCACCTGCGCCGGCCCGCGCGCGAGCGCCGTCGCCACGCCGAAGACGGTCACGGGCAGGTCGCGCAGCATCCGGTGGAGACGCCAGAATCCGGCCCGGGCTCCGTATTCGTAGAGCGATTCCATGTTGGCGTGCCGCATTCCCGGCCAGGGCTGCGCGCCGGTGATCTCCGAGAGGAACGCCTCGGACGCGCCGTCGCCGTGCAGCACGCAGTTCTCGCCGCCCTCCTCGTAGTTCAGCACGAGGCTCAGCGCGATCCGGGCGCCTCCTGGCCAGGCGGCGTCGGGCGGAACCGGCCCGTGGCCGTGCATGTCGCGGGGGTAGCGGCGCATGGCGTCCTCCATCGTGGCGGCCACCGCTTGTCGCGGGCGACGCGGCGGCCGACAAGGCCGCAACCGATCGGCTGGGGGGAGGGGGAACCTTGGCGACCCGCGGCCGGTTCACGATCAGGGTCAGGACGGGGTGCGACATGGCGGGATCGACGAGCGGCGGGCGCGGGCGCGGAGCGACGGGGCCGTCGGAGATCCCGGCGGCCGGCTGGAAGGACATCCTCTGGCGGACCTACAAGGAGATCTCCGACGACCGCGTGCTGCTGGTGGCCGCGGGGGTGACGTTCTACCTCCTGCTCGCACTCGCGCCGACCATCGCGGCGTTCGTCTCGGTCTACGGCCTGTTCTTCGATCCCGCGACGATCGACCAGCACGTCGCGGCGCTGTCGGGCATCATCCCGGGCGGCGGGATGGAGATCATCGAGGGCCAGCTCGAGACGGTCGCCGCGGCCGACCAGGGCTCGCTCGGCTTCGCGTTCCTGCTGTCGCTCGGGCTGGCCCTATGGAGCGCGAACGCGGGCATGAAGTCGCTCTTCGAGGCGATGAACGTGGCCTACGACGAGGTGGAGGACCGCAGCTTCGTCAAGCTCACCCTCGTCACGCTGGCGATGACGGTCACCACGCTCGTATCGATCGTCGCCCTGATCGCGGCCAACCTGATCTTCTCCACGCTGGCCCCCGCGCTCGGGCTCGACCGCCTGCCGGACTGGATCGTGAACGGCGCGACGGCGATCGTGGCGCTCCTTGCCCTGATCGCCTTCATGGCCGCGCTCTACCGCTTCGGGCCCTCGCGCGAGAAGCCCCGCTGGGCGTGGATCACGCCGGGCGCGGTGATCGCGGGGATCGGCATCGTGATCGTCTCGGTCGCGTTCTCGTTCTACGTCGCGAACTTCGGCACCTACAACGAGACCTACGGGTCGCTCGGCGCGGTGATCGGCTTCCTCACATGGCTCTGGCTGACGATGACGGTCCTCATCCTCGGCGGGGAGATCAACTCGGAGATGGAGCACCAGACGGCGCGTGACACCACCACGGGGACGCGGCTTCCGATGGGCGCGCGCGGCGCCGTGATGGCCGACAACGTCGGCGCGGCCTACGGCGAGGGCGATCCCGACGAGGCGGGCGGCGGGACCGACGCGGAGCCGAGCGGTCGCCGTGGCGGGCGTCCCGTCACCGGCGCGGGGCTGGCGGTGCTCGCGGGGGCCGTCGGGCTGCGGGCGATGCTTCGCGACGAGGACGGGCGGCGCTAGGGCCGCCGCTCAGAGGTCGCGCGCGATCTGCTCGGCGAGCTGCTGCCACGCGGCCTCGTGCGCGGCGATGATCGAGACGTAGCTGTCCGGCACGGCCACCGGCGCGGCGAAGGCGAAGGTCCGCACCCGGTCGCGCCCCGTTTCGGACGCGATCGCGTAGGTCCCGGTGAACCGCATCGTGCCGTTGGCCTGCACGATCATGTCGTCCACGAAGACCGTGACCTCGGCCTCAGGGAAGCCCGACAGCGGCCATGGCTCCGGCGCCACCTGCGCGTTCGTGATCGCGTTGAGCTGCCGCGTGAGCGAGCCTTGCAGCGCGCGGCTCGGCAGGTCGGCCCAGAGCCGCTCGGTATCGGCGGTGAGCGAGCCGTCGGCCTGCTGGATCGGGATCTCCTGGTTGAGCCCGTATTCGGGGATCGATGCCTCATTGATCATCACCGTGCGCGCGGCGGTGGTCATGCGGAGCGCGGACGTGGTCGGCGGCGGCGCGAAGAACTGCGTCTCCCCGCAGGCGGCGAGCAGCGCGGCGGCGCAGAGCGCGAGGGTCGGTCTCATGGCGGTCACCGTCCTAGGAGGAGTGAGTTCGGGTTGCGCTCGATCGTCCGCGACAGCGAGCTGACGTCCTCGGAGGCGCGGGTCGCAGCGCGCAGGGCGGCGTAGAGCTCGGTGCTGATCCGGCTGTCCTCGCCGTAGGTCCCGATCAGCGCGCCCGCCTGCTCCGTGAGCGCCTGGAGCCGCGCGACGAGCGCGGGCAGCTCCCCCGAAGCGGTCGAGAGGCCGTCGGCGGCGGTCGCGGTCGACAGCAGCGTCGCGTTCAGGTTGTCGAGCGTCCCGCCGGTGCGGATCGTCTCGATCGTCGTGCGCAGCTCCTCGAGCGTGTCGGCGAGCACGAGCGGCACCCCCGCCGCCTCGTCGGAGGACAAGAAGGCGTCGCCCGCCCGCGCGAGGTCCGTCGCGGCGTCCACCAGCTCGTCGAGCGCCAACGCGTTGGCCTTCGCCGTCAGCTCGTTGAGCCCTGCCGACAGCACCTCCGCCTGCGCGAGCACGCGTTCGGCGCTGGCCGAGATCGCGGGCAGGTTCGCCGTCCCGTCCGCCACCGAGCGCGCCGCCGCCGCCGCTGCGTCGAGCGCGACGGTGAGGCTCGCGGCCGCGTCGCGCTCGCGCAGCCCGGCGGTGATCGCGGAGACGTCGGCGGTGACGGTCGCGAGATCCGCCAGGATCGCCTCCACCTGCGGCGCGTTCACGACCGCGCGCCCGTCCGCGATCAGCCCCCGCGCCTCCCCGGGGATCGCCTGCGTGTCGTCGGAGGCCAAGAGCGTGTCCGCCGCGCGCAGGATGCCGGCGATCTGATCGCGGAGCGCGGCGAGGTCCTGCGTCCCCTCGGCCACGTTCGCGGCCGTCGCGTCGATCGCCAGCAGCGTCCGGTTCACGGTCTCGGCGAGCGAGGTCCCGTCGTAGGGCGCGACGAGGGCGCGGATCGACGCCGTCGCGGCGGCGGTGTCGGCGAGGATCGCCGCGACCTCCGGCGCCGCGGTGAGACCACGCACGTTCGCCACGGCGTCGCGGGCGAGGCCGGGCAGCGCGCGGGTCGCGGGGTCCTCGACCAGCCCCGTCGCGCCGTCGAGGAGCGCGGTGGCGGACCCGGCGAGCGCGTCGAGGTTCGCGGTGCCGGCGGCCAGGTTGCGCGCCGCATCGGTCGCCGCCTCCACCGCGTCGGCGACGGCGCCGCCGAGCTCGCGCCCGGCGATGTCGGCGGCGATGCCGCGCAGGTCGCCGGTGGCGGCCTCGATGTCGGCCAGCACGCCCGCGACCTGCGGCGAGGCGATGATCGAGCGGCCGTCGCGCGCCAGCCCGCGCCCCTCCTCGAGCAGCGCGAGCGCCTCGCCGGGGATCGCGCGGGTCGAGGCGTCGCCGGCGAGGCGGTTGACGTTCTCCAGGAGGTCCGTCGCCGCCGCGAGCAGCTCCTCCACCGGCAGGTCGTTGATCCGCTCGAGCACCGACTCGGCGCTGGCCGTCAGCCCCTGGATGTCGGCGTCGAGCGTCGGGATCAGCGGGTTGGACGCGACGCCGATCTCGAGCCCCGTCGCGCCCTCGAGCGCCTCGTCCTCCACGAGCTCGACGGCGAGCTCGCCGCCCAGGATCGACGTGGAGACGAGCTTGGCGCGCAGGCCGCGCTGCACCAGCGCGTCGACGAAGTCGATGGCGTCGAGATCGTTGCCGCCCTCGTCGAGACCCATCTTCGCGGTCTGCAGGCTCATCACCGCCAGCAGCTGCACCCGCCGGGTCGGGTCGTCGGGCCGGATGAAGCCGGTGACGTTGCCCACGGTGCCCACGCGCACGCCCTGGAACCGCACCGAGGCGCCCGAGGCGAGCCCGGCCACCGCCGTCGGGAACAGCGCGGAGACGGAGACGCTGCGCTGCTCGGCGGTCTCGTAGGTCGAGGCGCGGGCGGATTCCTCGTCGGCGAAGATCGAGTAGACGTAGCCCTGCGGGATCGCGGCCCCGCCCGAGATCAGGGTGTCGAAGTTCACCCCGCCCTCGATGATTGACGCGATCGAGCCGATCCGCAGGTCCACGCCGCCCGTGCCGATGCTGGCCGAAACCCCCGACGCGTCCCAGAACCGCGTCGAGGTCGACAGCTGACGGTCGTAGGGCGCGACGACGAACGCGTCGACGCGCACCTCGGTGCCGTCCGGCGACAGCCGCGGCTGCGCGACCTGGCCCACCTCGATCCCGCGGTAGAGGATCGGCGCGCCCGATCCGATCCGGCTCGAGTCGCGCGCGCGCAAGACGATCGCGGTGCCCTCCACGCCGGGCGGGATGATCGGCGCGCGCTCGTCGCCCGCGAAGGCGGTGCGCGCATCGCCGGTCTCGGCATCCCAGGTCGCCTCGACATAGGTCCCCGACAGGATCGTGTTGAGCCCCTGGACGCCTCGCGTCGTCACCTCGGGCTGCACGATCCAGAAGCTCGCATCCTCGTCGAGATAGGGCGCGATGTCGTTATTGACGCGGATGTAGACGTTCACCTGGCTCAGATCGGCCGTGAAGCCCACGTCCTCGACCACGCCCACGACGACCTCGCGGTAACGAAGCGTGGTCTGCCCGATGGTCACGCCCGACGCGTCGGGGAACAGGACCGAGATCAGCACGCCGCGGTCGCGGTAGGACTGCCATGCGATCGCCAGCGCGATCAGGATCGCCGCGACCGGCACGAGCCAAACCGCCGATATCGCCGAGCCGCGGCTGGCGCGCGGCTCGGCCACGGGGGCGGCGGGGCGGTTCGGATCGTCGGTCATCGCGCGGGCGTCCCAGCGGTGGCGGCGGGCTCGGGACCGGCGACCATCTCGATCTCGTCCCAGATGCGCCGGCTGTCGAAGCTCATCGCCGACAGCATCGTGAACACGACCGATAGCGCGAAGCACACCGCCGCGACACCCGGGTTGATCGTCGCGATGAGGTCGAACTGCACCAGCGCGGCCAGGATCGCGACAACGAAGACGTCGATCATCGACCAGCGCCCGATGAACTCGACCACTTCGTGCAGGTGCAGCAGCTGCCCCGGCGAGTGCCCGTGCGGCCGCCGCACGATCGCCACGAGGTAGGCGATGGCGATGAACTTGCCGACCGGGATCAGCACCGAGGCGAAGACCACGATGAAGGCCACGACGTAGGACCCCTGCTGCGCGATCTCGATGCTGCCGCCGACGATGGTGTTCTCGACCTCAAGCCCGACGGTGCGCGTGATCAGCATCGGGTAGAGGTTCGCGGGGACGTAGAAGAGCAGGCCCGCGACCCACCACGCCATCACCCGCTGCAGCGAGGTTTCGTCCCGGCTCTCGAGCCGCCCGCCGCAGCGCGTGCAGATCGCCGTGCCCATCGGCAGCGTCCGCGTGCAATGCCGGCACCCGACCAGGCCCGCATCCCGGGCCGTCAGCGCCGCGAGGCGTCGTCGAGGGCGGTCCATAGGCTCAGCTTGCTCATCTGGGTGTCGCTCACCGCGGTTATGAACACGATCGCCGCGAAGGACCAGAAGGCGGGCCCCATCTGCAGCGTGGCGAGATCGGCGAGCTTCACGAGCGCGACGGCGACGCCCACCATGAAGATCTCGGCCATCGCCCAGGGCTTGAGCCGCTCGGCCAGCCGGAGCGCCGTCGCGGCGCCCGACCACGGCGCGCGGTCCGCGCTGAGCGGGGCCAGGGCCCAGACGAGAAGCGCCAGCCGCGCGATCGGCAGGACGAGGACGAACGCCGCGACGGCGAGCGAGAGCGGCGCCATGATGCCCTCGTCGAAGCTCATCACCGTCTCGAAGACGGAGGCCTTCGAGCCGAATACGCCGGTCCGTAAGCTCGAGGAACGGGTAGAAGATGACGATCGTCATCAGCACCAGCGCGGTCGATGCGAGCACGACGACGCGCCGGATCGCCTCCGGCCGGTCGACCGCCAGCACCGTGCCGCAGCGCACGCAGCGCAGCCGCGCGCCCGGCGGGATCACCGCGATCTCGTGGAGCGCGTCGCAGACCGGGCAGCAGACGAGGTCGTCGGTCGCCGCCGTCGCGGCCACGCTCAGAAGTCCCGCTCGAAGAACAGACCGAGCGACGTGTCGCCCGTGGCGCCCACCCCGCCGCGCACCGTGAGGCTGGGCGAGACGTCGAGGTTGAGCGAGAGCTCCGCCTCGCCCTCCTGGTTGATCTGCACGTCGGTGTAGACGTTGTCGGTCAGGTACTTGCCGGCGCGAACGGCGACGTTGCCCTCGTCGTCGGTGGTGATGTCGAGATCGTCGAGCCCCGCGGAGCCGCGCACCCGGTCGAGCAGCCCGCCGTTCGAGCGGCCCGACAGAACGGCGATCGAGTTCGCGAGCTGGATCGCCTGCAGCGGCGACAGCTCGCTCAGGTCGCGCCCGAAGAAGATCTGCGCCACGATCTCCTCCTGCGGGACCTCGGGCGAACTCTCGAAGCGCACCTCGATCGCGTCGGCAGGCCCCTCGACGACGATCGCGGCGGTGATCGTGTCGGTCTGCGTGCGCGCGACGAGGCGGATGGTCGGCACCAGTCCGCCGGTGAAGGCGATGCGCCCCTCGTCGAGGTCGAAGCGCTGCTCGAGGATGTCGAGCCGGCCGCGGACGAGCTCGAACCCGCCTACGGTGACCGGATCCGACGTCGTCCCGCGCAGCCGCAACGTGCCGCCGAGCTCGGCGTCGAGCCCGCGGCCGCGCACGAAGATGCGGCCGGGCGCGTCGATGGCGATGTCGAGCCCGTAGCCCGGGCCGCCGCCGCCGTTCGCCTCGGCCCGCGCGCGCTCGGCCTGAGAGGCGGCGTCCTGTCCCGCCAGCGCGAGCGTCCGGCGCACGGGGCGCGGCGAGTTGACGAAGGTGATGTCGGGCAGGTCGCCCACCCCGGTGATGCCCGAGGACGGCACGCGGATCTCCGCCCCGTCGATCCCGATGGCGCCCGCGATGACCGCCCCGCCCGCGAGCGGGCCGGTGACGGTGATCTGGCCCGCCAGGTCGGCCGTGTAGAGCTGCGGGTCGACGGCCGTGACCGCGAAGCGCGCGGCAAGCTCGGCGGGGAAGGGGGCCTGGAGGCCGACCGGGCCGCTCACCGCGACCGATCCCCCGCTCTCGACGTTCGCGGTCGCCTCGACCTGCGCGCGCCCCGAGCCGAGGCGGATCGTCGCGTCGATCCCCTCGAGCGCGTTGCGCAGCGTCGGCAGCGACAGCGCCGCGCCGGTGGTGGAGACCGTTCCCGACACCGCGTCGAGCCCCGCCGGCCCGTCGATGTCGAGGTCGAAGCGCACCTCGCCCGCCAGCCGCCGCGGCTCGAGCGCGGCGTTGGCCAGCCCGAGCGGCGCGGCGCCCTCCACCGACAGGTCGAGCGTCAGGTCCGTCCCGAGCGAGCCCGCGACCGCGGCCCGCGTCCCCGACGGGCCGTCGAGATCCACGTCGATCGCGTAGCGTTCCCCGTCCTGCCGGGCGGTCCCGTCGATCCTGAGCGGGCCGGAAATGTCGGGCACGAGCGGCCCGATATCGGGTACGGCGAGCGCGAACTCGGCCGAGAGCGCCGGGCCGGTCACGACGGCCTGCGCGTCGAGCGTCGAGCGGAGCGGCCCGGTCGCGTCGACGTCGACGTTCCACTGCCCGTCCGACTGGAACGCGCGGCCGGACGCGTCGAGCGCGCCGTTCAGGCCGGGCGCGAACGGCGCGACGTCGCCGACGGAGAGGTCGAAGTCGAGATCCGCCTCCGGCCCCGTCGCGATCCCCGAGACGGTCGCGCGGATCGCCTGCGCGCCGTCCACCGCGGCGTCGACGCGGAACTGCCCGTCCACCTGCTCGACGGCGACCTCGTAGTCCACCGGCCCGCTCAGTTGCGGCAGCAGCGCGGCGGCCTCGGGGACGCGCCCGGTCGCGGTGACGCTCGGCGCGCCGTCCACGAGGTCGACCGTCGCGTCGAGGGTCGCGTCGTAGGGCCCGGTCCCGTCGACGTCGATGCGGAACCCGTCATCGGTCTGCACGGCCTCGCCCGCGACCGAGAGCCCGCCCGGCACCGGGGCGAGCTGGCTCAGGTCGGCGATGTCCGCGGTGAAGCCCACGCGCAGCGGGGAGGCGGTCAGAACGGTCTGCGCGGTCACCACCGCGCCGTAGGGGCCACGTGCCGTGACCTCGGCCGCGTAGTCCTCTCCCGCGCTGAACACCGCCCCGTCGAGGTCGAGCCGGCCTTCCACCGCCGGCACGAACGTCTCGACCGCCGGCACGGTCGCGGCGATCTCGAGGCGGACGGCCTCCCCCGTCACCGGACCGCGCGCGCGCACGACGATGCCCGCCGGCGCGTCGAGCCGCGCGTCGAGCGCGAAGGCGCCGCCCACCTCGGTCAGGTCGCCCGCCAGCCGCGCCGGACCGCCGAGCGCGGGCACGGCCTCCAGCGCGGGGACGGGAACGGCGAGGTCGTCGATCGTGGCCTCGAAGGCGATCGCCCGCGCGTTGCCCGTCACCGGCCCGGAGACGGTCAGCGCGATGCCCGCGGGCGCGTCGACCGCGGCGTCCACCGACCAGACGGCGCCCGCCTGCGTCGCCACGCCCGTCAGCGTCACCGGCCCCGCCAGCGCGGGCTGGGAGGCCAATGCGGGGATGGGCCCCGTCGCGTCGGGCAGCGTGGCGTCGAACGCGATGCGGGGCGCCTCCCCCGTGACCGGACCCGAGACGCGCGCCGTGGCGTCCCAGGGCCCCGCCGCGTCGGCCTCGACCGACCAGACCCCGTCGCGTCGGAACGCGCGGCCCGACAGGTCCAGCCCGCCCGGCACGCCGTCGACATAGGCCGCGACCTCGGGGACGCTCGCGTCGAAGGTCACGTCCGGCGCATCGCCGGTCAGATCGCCCCGCGCCGAGAGGGTCGCGCCCTCCGGCGCGGTGGCGTCGACCGAACCCTGCCAGACGCCGCCCGCGTCCTGCGCCACGTCGGCCGCGAACGTGACCGGCCCGTCGAGGCGGGGGTCGATCCGCGTCCCGTCCTCGATGCGGGCACGCAGCGTCGCCCGGCCGGCCTCGCCCGAGGGCGCGTCCGGCGCGATCAGGGCCGCGCTGCCCTCGACCGAGGCCTGCGCGTTCGAAAGCGAGAGCGCGTCGAGGAACGTCCCCTCCACGGTGCGCCGCGCGGCCACGGACAGGGCCGTCTCTCCCTCGAGCAGCGCATCGGCCTGCTCGATGCCCAGCGTCAGGGCGTCGGCGGTCGCGTCGAGCGCGAGGTCGAACGCGCCCGCCACGGGGGCGTAATCCCCCGCGAGCGTGGCCTCGGCCGAGCCCGACAGCCCCTCGAGTTCCGCCACGCCCGCGATCCGCGACAGATCGGCTAGCGCGGCATCCAGGTCGAGGCGCAGCGTGAGCGGCGTCTCCACATCCGCCGCGATCACGGCGACCGAGCCGTCAAGGCCGTAATCGTCGCCCTCGAGCGCCAGCCCGGTGATCTCGACCGGAGCGCCCGTGACCCAGGCAACGTCCGCCGAGAGCGCGATGCGCTCGCCCGCGGCCTCGGCGAGGGCGGGATCGACGAAGGCCAGCCCGTCGAGCGTCGCCGACACGGCCGCGCGGGCGGTGGCGACGATGCCGTCCGACCGTCCGATCGTGCCGGTGACGTCAACCGACGCCGAGGCGACTTCGGCGGCCTCGGTCACGACCTCTCGCGCCGCGAGCGTCAGCGCGATCTCGTCGGAGACCGCCGCGTCGTAGGCGAGCGACAGCGTGGCGTCCCGCACGCTCGTGCGCGAGCCGGTCGGCAGCAGCACCGGCGTGCCGTCCTCGGAGCGCAGCGCTCCGGTCACGTCGAGGAACTCCGGCCACCCGTCCGCCCCGAGCCGCGCCGCGCCCTCAAGCGTCAGCGCGCGGGTCCGCAGGTCGAGCGCGTCGAGCTCGAGCCGCCCGTCGTCGCGGCGCAGCGCGGAGGCGGCGAGCGCCACGTCGTCGCCGAAGAACGGGCGGTAGCGCGGCGCGAAGAGCGAGGTCACGTCGCCCGCGACGTCCACGTCGAGGCGGCGGCCGTCCTCCACCCCCGTCAGGGCCACCGTCCCGCCGAGCCGTTCCGTTCCGTCCGAAGCGACCGTCACGTCAGCCGCGAAGGCGTCGAGCGGGCCCGAACCCGCGACCGCGAGCTCGATGGCGGGCGCCCCGGGCAGCCGCAGAAGCGTCGCCGCGATTCCGCCCTCGGCCTCCGCGATGGCGACGTCCACGTCGAGGACCTGGCCCTCGGCCGCGTAGGCGACGTCGATCGAGAACGTGCCCTCGGTCCCGTCCAGCCGCCGCGCCTCGATGGTGGCCGCGCCCGAGCCGTCCGCGAGCCGCGCGGAGGCGTCGAGCGACAGCGCGAGATCCTGCCCCGCGAGCGCCTCGCCGAGCTCGATGCGGTCGGCCTGCAGCGCGCCGATCTCGACCGAGACCGGCAGGTCCGGCAGCGAGAAACCGCCCGACGCGCCCGCATCCGGCAGCGCCTCGACCCCCTCGGCGGGGAGCGGCGCGCGCTCGACCCGGATCAGTCCGGCCGAAAGCTCGTCGACCTCCAGCCGCCCGCGCAGCAGCGCCGAACGGTTCCAGTCGAGCACGACGTCCTGAAGCGTCAGCCAGACACCCTCGCGGTCGGAGACCTGCAGCGTCTCGAGGCTGGCGGCGCTCGACAGTGCCCCCTCGAAGCCGTCGATGCGGACCTGCAGGCCGGGCGAGGACAGGTTGTCCTCGATCAGCCCGGCGATGAAGCCTCGGTCGCGCTCCTCGTCCTGCGCGAGCGCGGGAAGGGGCAGGACGAGAGCTGCGGCGAGGGCGAGCGGGCGGCGCATCTCAGAACGCCTGCCCGATGCCGATGTAGACGCCGAAGGCGGAGTCCGATTGCGGCCCCGAGACCGGGAACCCGACGTCGAAGCGGATCGGGCCGATGCCGGTGGCGTAGCGCAGGCCGAGCCCCACGCCCGCATGGCTGTCGCCGTCGCCCAGCGTCGCGTCGGGCGAGACCAGCCCGAAATCGGCGAAGCCCACCACGCCGATGCTGTCGGTCACGTCGCGGCGCAGCTCGCCCGAGAGGCCGAGGAACGACCGCCCGCCGACGACGCTTCCGTTGGCGAGCGTGACGCCGAGCGACTGGAACTCCTGCCCGCGCACCGAGCCGCCGCCGCCCGAGAAGTAGAGCCGGTCCGCGGGCACCTCGTCGAGCGCGGGCCCCGCGACCGTGCCGAGCCGGACGCGCGCCGCCACGACCGTCCGACGCTCCGGCCCGAAGCCCTGGTAGCCGCGCAGGTCGGCGTCGAACTGCACGCCCGCGCCGGCCGTCTCGAAGCCCACGAAGGGCCGCAGCCCCGCCTCCACGTAGTAGCCGTCCGCGGGGTCGAGCGGGTCGTCGCGGCGGTCGTAGGCGGCGGTCGTGGGCAGCGACAGGATCGAGAAGTCGCGCTCCCCGAACGCGTCGTCGGTGCGGCTGAACTCGTAGCCCACGCCGTAGGTGTACTCGAACTCCTCGGACACGATACGCCGCGCACCCACGTCGAGATACGCGCGGTCGGAGCGGAAGTTCGGCTGGTCGAGACGCTCGACCCCGCCGTTGGCGAAGAGATCGGTCTCGGGATTGAACGTCGCGGGCCGAAGGTAGGCGAAGGTCAGCCCGTAATCGGGGCCGCCGCCGAACGCGCCCGTCGCGCCGCCGATCCCGCTGGCCTCCGCCTCGACGCGAAGGCTGTCGGCGAACCCGGTCAGGTTGCGCTGCAGCAGGAAGGCCGACGCGCTGAACCCCTCGTCGGATTGCAGCTCCGCGCCGAAGCCGAAGCGGCGCGGCAGCCGCTCCACCACCGTCACCGTCATCGGCAGCGTGTCGCCCGGCCCGATCGCGTCGGCCTCGGTGATCGAGACCGAGGCGAAGGCGCCGGTCCGCGTCAGGCGCCGCGTCGCCGCGCGCAGCTCCTCGGGGTCGTAGACCCGGCCCCGGCGCAGGTCGGCGATGCGGGAGACCTGGCTCTGGCGGACGCGCTCGGCGCCCTGCACGACCACAGCGCCGTAGGTCAGGCGCGGCCCCGGGGCGAGCGTCAGCGCGGCGTCGACCCGGCGGGCGGCGAAGTCGGCGACGATGGACTGATCGGCGAGCTCGGCCTTCGCGTGGCCCGCCGCGCGCCACGCCTCGACGCCCGCCCGCGCGGTCGCGCGCAGCACCTCGGTGCCCGCGGGCGCGCCGGGCGCGAACCCCTCGGGCAGCTCGGTGCCGGGGGCCGTGGGCGCGATCGCCGTCGCGCCGAACAGGTAGGCCGGGCCGGTCTGGACCGAGATCGTGACGACCTCCACCCCGCCCCGCAGGCCGACCGAGGGCAGGTCGGCCGCCTCCACCCCGTCGACCCGGATCGAGATGACCGGGCCGAAGAAGCCATTTTCGAACAGCACGGCGAGAAGGCGGCGGTAGTCGGCCTGCGCGGCGGCGACGACGTCGCGACGCTCGGTCTGCCCGTCGGCGACGGTGGTGGCCGTCAGCGACGCGCCGCGCAACGCGTCGCGCAGGTCCGCATCCTCCGGGAAGGCGAGCCGCACCTGCGTGGCGAGGGCCGCGCCGCCGGGCATCAGCGACAGCGCCAGCAAGGCGATCGGAAGTCTCACGTCGTCATCCCATCCCGGCGGTGCCCGCATCGCGGGTCGCGGTTCCACCGGGCCCGACTAGCACCCTCGCGCGGCGGCGAAAAGTTCGCTCGACGTCGCCCGCCGCCGATCGTGTCCATGCGTGGCCGCGGCGCACGCCCCCGAGACGTGGTTGCGCTCGCAGCCCGCGCGCGACATCGTGCCGCCCATGAGCGACACGCCCCCCTTCGACGAGATGACGCGGCCCGACGGCTCGGTGCGCGAGGCCTACGAAGCCTTCCACGCGTGGTTCGACGGCGAGGATCCCGCGCACCTGCGCGCCAAGGCTCGGGAGGCGGAGGCGTTCTTCCGGCTTACGGGGATCACGTTCAACGTCTACGGTCAGGCGGAGGCGGGCGAGCGGCTGATCCCGTTCGACATCGTGCCCCGCATCATCGCCGCGCGCGAATGGGCGCGGCTCTCGCGCGGGATCGAGCAGCGGGTGCGGGCGCTCAACGCGTTCCTCCACGACATCCACCACCGCCAGGAGATCGTCCGCGCGGGCATCCTGCCGGTCGAGATGATCGCCCGCAACGACGCCTATCTGAGCCAGATGATCGGGGTGGAGCCGCCGGGCGGCATCTACACGCACATCGTCGGCATCGACCTCGTGCGCACCGGGCCCGACCAGTTCTACGTGCTCGAGGACAACGCGCGGACGCCGTCGGGCGTGAGCTACATGCTCGAGAACCGCGAGACGATGCTGCACATGTTCCCCGAGGTCTTCGCGCGCAACAAGGTCCAGCGCGTGAGCCGCTACCCCCAGTCGCTGCACGCCTCGCTCGCCGCCTGCGCGCCGCCGCGCTGCGACGGCGACCCGGTGGTGGCGGTGCTCACGCCCGGGATCCACAACTCGGCCTATTACGAGCACTCGTTCCTGGCCGACCAGATGGGCGTCGAGCTGGTGGAGGGCCACGACCTGCGCGTGGTCGACGGCCGCGTGGCGATGCGCACGACGCAAGGCTACCGCACGATCGACGTCCTCTACCGCCGCGTGGACGACGACTATCTCGACCCGCTCAACTTCCGGCCCGACAGCTATCTCGGGGTGCCGGGCATCTTCGACGTCTACCGCGCGGGCGGGATCACGATCGCCAACGCGCCCGGCACCGGGGTCGCCGACGACAAGGCGATCTACAGCTACATGCCCGAGATCGTGGAGTTCTACACCGGCGAGAAGCCGATGCTCGAGAACGTGCCGACCTGGCGCTGCTCGGACCCCGACAGCCTCGCGCACGTGCTGGCGAACCTCGAGGAGCTCGTCGTCAAGGAGGTCCACGGCTCGGGCGGCTACGGGATGCTGATCGGGCCGACGGCGTCGAAGCGCGACATCCGCGAGTTCCGCCGCAAGCTCGAGGCGCGGCCGTCCAACTACATCGCGCAGCCCACGCTCGCACTGTCGACCGCGCCGATCTTCACGAAGGCGGGGCTCACGCCGCGCCACCTCGACCTGCGGCCCTTCGTCCTCGTCTCGCCCGACAAGGTCGAGATCACGCCGGGCGGGCTCACGCGGGTGGCGCTCAAGAAAGGATCGCTCGTGGTCAACTCCAGCCAGGGAGGCGGCACCAAGGATACCTGGGTGCTGGAGGAGGAGTGATGGGCCCGCGCGCACAGAGGCGGACGACGTTCCGATCCGGGCCGCCGCACCGGGCGGACGCCTGATGCTCGGCAAGACGGCCGGCGGCCTGACCTGGATGTTCCGCTACCTCGAGCGGTCCGAGAACCTCTCGCGGCTGGTGGAGACCGGGCAGCGCATCGCGCTGACCCGGCCCGACCGCGCCGACAGCGAGTGGAAGGCGCTGCTCCAGACCGCGTCGAGCCGCCGGGCCTTCGACGAGCACAACGAGGAGATCACCGGCGAGGCGGTGATCGACTGGCTGCTGCGCTCGCGCGACAATCCCGGCTCGGTCATCAACTGCGTCGAGCACGCGCGGATGAACGCGCGCCTCGTGCGCACGGCGCTGACCCGCGAGGTCTGGGAGTCGGTCAACGAGGCGTGGATGATCCTTCGCGAGACCCTCGCCCGCCGGATCGCGCCCAAGGAGCTGCCGCGCGTGCTGGCCACGATCCGCGCGCGCTCCGCCTTCGTGCGCGGCGCGCTGCACGGCACGATGCTGCGCAACGACATCTACGACTTCGCGCGGCTTGGCACCTTCACCGAGCGGGCGGACGCGACCGCGCGCCTGCTCGACGTGAAGTACTACGTGCTGCTGCCGTCCGCGGCGGGCGTGGGATCGGGCCTCGACAACGCCCAGTGGGAGATGATCCTGCGCTCGGTCTCCGCGGAGGGGGCGTTCCGCATGGTGCACGGGCGCAACCGGCTCGCCGCCGACATCGCGCGGTTCCTGATCCTCGACAACCGGCAGCCCCGCTCGCTGTCGTTCTGCTACCAGAAGATCGGCGCGAACCTCGAATACCTCGAGCGCGACTACGGCGTCCGCCTGCCCTGCCACGACCTCGCCGAAAGCATCTGCCAGGACCTCGGCCACGCCACGATCCAGCGGATCTTCGAGACCGGCCTGCACGAGTTCCTCCAGGACTTCCTGCGCCGCAACGCCGAGCTCGGCCGCCAGATCGAGCACGATTACAGGTTCACCCGATGAGCGCTCCCGCCAAGTCCCGCCTCACGATCCGGCATCAGACGTCCTACCGCTGGGATCAGCCGGTCTCCTACGCGCTCCAGCAGTTGCGGCTCATCCCCAAGGACCGCGCCGGGCAGACCGTCGTCGACTGGTCCACCCGCATCGAGGGCGGGCGCGTCGAGGTCGATTTCGACGACGCGCATGCCAACCACACGCAGCTCGTCTCGGTCGATCCCGGGCGCACCGAGGTCGTCGTCACCGCCGAGGGCATCGTGGAGGTCGAGGCACAGGGCGGCGTGATCGGGCAACAGGGCGGGCACATGCCGCTGTGGATGTTCCTTCGGCCGACCGACCGGACCCGGCGCGGGCCCGGCACGATCGCGCTCGCCCGCGACGTGCGCGACATCGACGATCCGCTGCGGCGGATGCACGCCCTGTCGGAAGCGATCCGCGAGCAGGTCGCCTATTCGACCGAGGCGACGGACGTCACGATGACCGCCGAGGAGGCGATCGCGGCGGGCACCGGCGTCTGCCAGGACCACGCGCACATCTTCGTCACCGCCGCGCGCCTGCTCGACCGGCCGGCGCGCTACGTCTCGGGCTACCTCAAGATCGACGGGGTGGAGGAGCAGGAGGCGACGCATGCCTGGGCCGAGGCGCATGTCGACGGGCTGGGCTGGGTCGGGTTCGACGTCTCCAACGGCATCTCGCCCGACGAACGCTACGTCCGCGTCGCCACCGGGCTCGACTATACCGACGCGGCGCCGATCTCGGGGATCCGCCAGGGATCCGGCGGCGAGGCGATGAGCGTCAGGCTGTCGGTCTCCGCCGCCTGAGGGCACCGACCATTCCGCGCCGCGACGCTGCGGCTTGACATGACCGCGTCGCGCCGCGACGGCTGCCCGCGACCTATCACCGGACCCTCCCCATGACCTATTGCGTCGGCCTGCAGCTCCAGCGCGGCCTCGTCTTCCTCTCCGACACCCGCACCAACGCGGGCGTCGACAACATCTCCACCTACCGCAAGATGCACTCCTGGGAGGTCCCGGGCGAGCGCGCGATGGTGCTGATGACGGCGGGCAACCTCGCCACCACGCAGGCCGTCGTGAGTCTGCTCGACGAGCGCAACCTCGCCGCCGGGGACCGCAACCCGAGCCTGCTGAGCGCGCCCTCGATGTTCCAGGCGGCGCGGCTGGTGGGCGAGACGCTGCGCGACGTGATCTCGGAGCGACGGTCGGTGCCGGGCAAGACGACGTTCAACGCGACGATGATCTTCGGCGGGCAGATCGCGGGCGGGCCGCCGCGGCTCTACATGATCTACCCCGAGGGGAACTTCGTGGAGGCGCAGTCCGACACCCCGTTCTTCCAGATCGGGGAGACCAAGTACGGCCGCCCGATCCTCGTGCGCTGCTACGATCCGTCGATGGATTTCGCTCGGGCGGTGAAGCTCCTGATGGTGAGCTTCGATTCGACCATTCGGGCGAACCTCTCGGTCGGTACGCCGCTCGACATGCAGATCGTCGAGGCGGACGCGCTCGGCCTCGGCCTGTCGCGCCGCGTCGAAGAGCAGGATGCCGATTGGCGGGCGATCTCGGACGGCTGGTCGGACGCGCTGCGGCAGGCCTTCGAGTCGCTGCCCGACGTGACGCTCTGAACGCCTGCGTCGCGGGGCCGCGGCGGCGCGGCGCGCGCGCGGTTGCGGGCAGGGTCGCCGGGGCTACCATCGCGTGATGCTGCTGACCGTCCGCGACCTGACCAAGACCTACGAGACGACCGACGGGCCGCTTCCCGTGCTGCGCGGCGTCTCGCTCGATCTCGAGGCCGGGCGCACGCTCGCGCTGACGGGCGAGAGCGGGTCGGGAAAGTCCACTCTCCTTCACCTCGTCGGGGGGCTCGACGAGGCCGATGGCGGGACGGTGGAGATCGACGGCCGCGACGTGATGGCGCTCGACGACGCGGGCCGCGCGCGGCTGCGGCGCGACGCGGTCGGGCTCGTGTTCCAGCAATTCAACCTCATACCCTCGCTCGACGTGACGTCGAACCTGGGCTTCCACGCCCGCCTCGCCGGACGCGATCCCGGCGACGTGCGCGCGCTCGCCGACCGCCTCGGGCTCGCCGCGCACCTGCACCGCTACCCCGAGCAGCTCTCGGGCGGGCAGCAGCAGCGCGTGGCCATCGGGCGCACGCTCGCCGCGCGGCCGAGGCTGGTGCTGGCCGACGAGCCGACCGGCAATCTGGATGAGGCGACCGGCGACGCGATGCTCGACCTGATGGTCGAGATGGCGCGCGAGACCGGCGCGGGGCTGCTGATGGTAACGCATTCCGACCGGCTCGCCGCGCGGATGGACGCGCGCCTGCACCTGCGCGCGGGACAAGTCGCCGAGCGGCCGCTGGCCGGGGCCGCGTGAACCGCGCCGCGCTGGGCGCGCTGCTGGCGCATTGGCGCCGCCGCCCGATCCAGCTCCTGACGCTCGTGGTCGGGCTCGCGCTCGCGACCGGGCTCTGGACCGGGGTGCAGGCGATCAACGCGCAGGCGCGCCAGAGCTACGACGAGGCCGCCTCGACGCTGGGTCAGGACAGCCTGCCGCGGCTCGAGGGCGCGCTGACGATCGCCGACTTCGCCACCGCGCGGCGGGCGGGATGGATGGTTACGCCGGTGATCGACGCGCGACTGCCCGGCACCGGCGCGCGGCTCCTCGGGATCGACCCGTTCACCGCGCCGCCGACCGCCGCGTCGGGCGAGCTGGGCGAGGCGGACGACCTGACCGGCTTCCTGACCGGCGCGCTCGTCTTCGCGGCGCCCGACGTGACGCTGCCGCCCGGCCTGCCGGAGGCGCGGGTGCTCGACGGGCTCGCGCCGGGCGTCGTGCTGGCCGACATCGCCACGGCGCAGGGCATCCTCGGGACGGACGGGATCGACCGCCTGCTGATCCTGCCCGAGCAGCGCGACGGTCTCACGCCGCTCGCGACGCTGATTCCCGGCGCCTCCGTCGTCCAGCCGGAGGGAACCGCCGATCTTGCGCGACTTACCGACAGCTTTCACCTCAACCTCACCGCCTTCGGGCTGCTCGCCTTCGCGGTCGGTCTGTTCATCGTCCACGCCGCGATCGGGCTCGCCTTCGAGCAGCGCCGGCCGCTGTTCCGTACACTGCGCGCGCTCGGCCTGTCCTCGCGTCGGCTGACGCTGCTGCTCGCTGCCGAGCTGACGGCGTTCACGCTGCTCGCGGGCGCGCTCGGAGTCGTGCTGGGCTACGCGGTCGCGGCGGCGTTGCTGCCGGGCGTGCGCGGGACGTTGTCGGCGCTCTACGGGGCGAACGTGGCGGGCGGGCTGACGCTGTCGCCCGCGTGGTGGCTGTCGGGCTTCGCGATGGCCGGCGCGGGCCTGCTGCTCGCCGGAGGGCAGGCGCTGTGGCAGCTCGCGCGCTTGCCGGTGCTCGCGCCCGCGATGCCGCGCGCCTGGGCGCGGGCGCGCGCCGTCACGCTGCGCTGGCAGGGTTGGGGCGGGCTCGCGCTCCTCGCCGCCGCCGGTGTCTTCGGGTGGCTCGGGCAGGGGCTCGGCGCGGGCTTCGCCTGCCTCGGCGCGCTCCTGCTCGGCGCCGCGCTGCTCCTGCCGCCGATCCTGACCGCCGCGCTCGACCTCGGCGCCTCGACCGCGCGCGGGCCGCTGGCCGAGTGGCTCTGGGCCGACACGCGCCAGCAGGTGCCCGGCCTCAGCCTCGCGCTGATGGCGCTGCTCCTGGCGCTCGCGGCCAACATCGGCGTGGGGACGATGGTGGGCTCGTTCCGCTCCACCTTCACCGGCTGGCTCGACCAGCGGCTCGCGGCGGAGCTCTACGTCTACGCCGAGGACGAGGCCGAGGGCGCGGCCATCGCGGGCTGGCTTGGCCCCCGCGTCGACGCGATCCTGCCGGTCGTCTCGGCGACCACGACGCTCGAGGGCGCCGAGGGCGAGGTCTACGGCCAGCGCGACCATGCGACGTTCCGCGAGAACTGGCCGCTTCTCGACGCGGTGCCCGACGTCTGGGATCGGCTCGCGGCGGGCGAGGGCGCCCTCGTCAACGAGCAGCTCGCCCGCCGCACGGGCCTCTGGGCCGGATCGGAGGCCGAACTCGGCGCGGCCGGGCGGCAGGCGGTCCTCGGCGTCTATTCCGACTACGGCAATCCCCGGGGTCAGGCGATCGTGACGCTCGACGCCTTCGAGCGGCTGTTCCCCGGCGTGCCCGAGTTGCGCCTGGCGATCCGGGTCCCGCCCGACGCGGCGCCGGCGCTGGCCCGCGACCTCGCCGAGGAATTCGGCCTCGGCCCCGACCGGATCGTCGACCAGGCCGGGATCAAGGCCCTCTCTCTGTCGATCTTCGAGCGGACCTTCGCCGTCACCGCCGCGCTCAACGTGCTGACGCTGGGGGTCGCGGCCTTCGCGCTCTGGGCCTCGCTGACCACGCTCGGGACGATGCGCGTGCCGCAGGTCGCGCCGGTCTGGGCGCTCGGGCTGACCCGACGCGCGCTTGCGGCGACCGATCTGGCGCGGGCGCTGATCCTCGCCGCCTTCACCGCCGCGCTGGCGGTGCCCACGGGCGTCGCGCTGGCCTGGGTGCTGCTGGCCGTCGTCAACGTGCAGGCCTTCGGCTGGCGGCTGCCGCTCCTGGCCGATCCCGGCAGCTGGCTCGTCCTGTCCGCCTGGGCGGTGGTCGCGGCCGCGCTCGCAGCGGCTCTGCCCGCATGGCGCCTGTGGCGGATGCCGCCCGCCGACCTCGTGAAGGTGTTCGCCCATGAGCGTTAGGACCATGCTCTGCCTACTCGTCGCGCTCGCCTGGCCGGCGCAAGTTCCCGCACAGGGCTTCGCCGGGCTGGGACAGGACGTCGAGGGCTTCGCGCTGCCTGCCCCCGGGGCGTTCGACTTCCCCCGCGATCACGGCCCGCATCCCGACTACCGGATCGAATGGTGGTATCTGACGGCCGTGCTCGAGGACGCCGACGGGACCGAGTACGGGGTCCAGTGGACGCTGTTCCGCTCCGCGCTGACCCCCGAGGGCCCGCAGGTCTGGATGGGCCATCTCGGCATCACCACGCCCGACGCGCATTACACCGGAGAGCGGCTCGCGCGCGGCGGCGTGGGGCAGGCCGGGGTGGAGGCCGAACCCTTCGACGCCTGGATCGACGACTGGCGCATGGCAGGCCCAGACATGGACACGCTCGCGCTTTCGGCCCGGACCGCCGAAGCGGGCTACGACCTCGCGCTGGAAGCTAGCGGACCGCTCGTCTTCCACGGCGAGGAGGGCTTCTCGGTCAAGTCGGCCTCCGGCCAGGCCAGCCGCTACTATTCGCAGCCGTTCTACGAGGTCTCCGGGACGCTCCTGCTGCCGTCGGGCGAGGTGGCGGTGGCGGGGCGCGGCTGGCTCGACCGCGAATGGTCGTCGCAGCCGCTCGAGGCCGACCAGGAGGGATGGGACTGGTTCTCGCTGCACCTCGACGACGGGCATCGGCTGATGGCGTTCGGGCTGCGCGGCGGGACGCCCTTCCGCTATGCGTCCTGGATCGCGCCGGACGGGACCACCACCGCGCTCTACGGCGACGAGGTGGTCCTGGAGCCCACGGCGGTGGCGGAGGTGGCCGGGCGCGAGGTTCCCGTCCGCTGGACTCTGCGGCTGCCCGGCCGGGGCGTCGAGATCGACGTCTCGGCGGTCAATTCCAAGAGTTGGCAGGACACGCTGTTTCCCTACTGGGAAGGCCCCGTCCGCGCGCGGGGCAGCCATTCGGGTGCGGGTTACCTCGAAATGACGGGCTATGATTGATCCGTTCGATGCGCTCGGGTCGCTTCTGGACCACGTCTGGACCCGGCTCGTGGCTGGTGCCGCCGACGCGGACGATCCCTTCCGGCACGTCGTCCTGGCCACCGTCGGCGCGTCCGGGCCGCAGGCGAGGACCGTAGCGCTGCGACGCGCGTCGCGGGGCGTCGGCGAGGTCGAGATCCATTCAGACGCGAGGACCGACAAGACGAAGGCACTCGGGCGCGACCCGCGCGCGGAGATGCTCCTGTGGGACCCCGCGGCTGGCTTGCAGGTTCGTCTCGCCTTGGAAGCGCGCCTTGCCGTCGGCGACCGCGAACGCTGGGATCGCGTGCCCGGCGCTGCAAGGTCGAACTACGGCACGGACCCGGCGCCGGGCACGCCAGTCACCGATCCGATGGTGGTCCGTCGGACGCCGGACCCGTCGAGGTTCGCTGCGATCGTGGGGCAGGTTCGTCGCATCGACGCCGTGTCGCTCGCCCACGACCCGCACCGGCGCGCGCTCTTCGACGGGTCCGGAGGCCGATGGATCGCGCCGTGACCCGCTAACGGTTCCTTCACCCCCGACGGGCATACGTGACCGCGGAGGGCGACGATGAGCAACGAGCAGAAGCGGCCGATCATTATCAAGCGCAAGAAGATCGTCGCGGGCGGCCATCACGGCGGCGCGTGGAAGGTCGCCTATGCCGACTTCGTGACGGCGATGATGGCCTTCTTCATGCTCATGTGGCTCCTCAACGCGACGACCGACCAGCAGCGCAAGGGGCTCGCCGACTACTTCAGCCCGACGGTGGCGTTGAGCAGGGTGTCGGGCGGCGGGAATGGCGCGCTTGGCGGGCAGGCGATGACCGCCGATACGACCCGTGTCCTTCAGGGGCGGGGCGGCGTCGCCCCGAGCGAGGAAAGCGGGGCGGGCGAGGACGACGCCGCGCTCGAGGCGCTGGAGGCGGCGGTGATGGGCAAGGGCGGCGACAGCCTCCTGGACGAGGAGGAGCTGCGCCACGTCACCGTCCGTCTGACCGACGAGGGCTTGGTCCTCGAGTTCTTTTCGCTGCCAGGTTCGCCCCTCTTCGACGGGGCCGCGCCGCGCCCGCTGATGATGCGCCTGCTCGCCTCGGTCGCGGAGGAACTCCGGGCGATCCCGAACGCCTTGGCGATCGAGGCCTACACAGCGGCCGAGCCGGTCGTGACCCGTCGCCCGCTCGCTTGGTCGATGTCGCAAGGAAGAGCCGACCGGATCCGCCAGTCCCTGCCCATGCTTGGGATCGGCGATGCTCGCGTGACGCGCATCACCGGTCATGCCGATCGCCGCCCCGTGGACGAGGATCCGCTCTCCATGCGCAACGATCGGCTCGAGATCGTCGTGATGCGCGATCGCGTTCCGGCGAGGGGATGATTTTAAGCCTCGGCCATTAGCCCCGCCTTAACGCCTCTCGGCCATGCTTTCACGAAGCGCGACCCGCGACCCCGCCATGACCGACACGACAAGGATTCCCGAATGACGATCTCCTCCTCCCTGAATGCGGGCGTAACCGGCCTGAACGTCAACGCAAGCCGGTTGGCCACGATCTCCGACAACATCGCCAACTCGGCGACTCATGGCTACAAGAGGGCGACGGCGGACTTCCACTCCCTCGTCTTGGGCCAGAGCCGCGGCGCGTACGCCGCCGGCGGGGTCCGCGTCACGACGGGACGGGCGGTCGATCAGAACGGTACGCTGAGCACGACGAATAACCCGACCGACCTCGCGATTGGCGGCCGAGGAATGCTTCCGGTCACGTCGGTCGCGGCTGTGAGTTCCGGTCGGGAACTGCCGCTGCGGTTGACGTCGACCGGCTCGTTCCGCGCCGATGCCAACGGAATCCTGCGAACGGCGAGCGGGCAGGCGCTTCTGGGCTGGCCAGCGAACCAGGCCGGCGTCGTCCCGAGCTTCCCGCGGGACAGCGCGAGCGCCCTCGTTCCTGTCAAGATCAACGCGAACGAGTTCGAAGGCGACGCGACGACGCGAATCTCGTTGGACGTCAATCTTCCGGCTACCGACACTGCGGCCGGCGCGACCTACGCCCCCCGCTTCATCCCCGTCGAATACTTCGGCAACCTCGGCCAGAGCGAGACGCTGGACTTCACGTTCACGCCGCAGCCGCCCGTTGCGCCGGCGACCTCGTCGAACGCCTGGCGCCTCGAGATCGCCGATCAGGCATCGGGCGGCGCCAACGTAGGAACCTTCGACGTCCAGTTCGACCAGACCCGACCGGCAGGCGGAACAATCGCAAGTGTCACGCCCGTCGCGCCGACCGCCCCGACCGCCTATGACGCCGCGACCGGGCTCCTGACGATCGACGTGCTCGGCGGGCCGGTCGAAGTCTACGTCGGAATGCCCAACGATACCCGAGGCCTCTCGCAACTCTCGAACACGTTCGCCCCCTCGGTCGGCAAGAACGGGTCGCCCGTCGGCATCCTGTCCTCGATCGACGTCGATTCCCGCGGGATGCTTACCGCGATCTACGATACCGGGTTCACCAAGACCCTCTATCAGATCCCGGTCGTCGACGTGCCGAACGCGAACGGCCTACGCCCGCTCTCGAACCAAGCTTATCAAGTCTCGCGGGAGAGCGGACCGTTCTACCTGTGGGATGCCGGCTCGGGGCCGGTTGGTGAGATGGTAGGCTATGCGCGGGAGGAAAGTACTACGGACGTCGCCCAGGAACTCACTCAGCTCATACAGACGCAACGGGCTTACAGCTCAAACGCCAAGGTCATTCAGACCGTCGACGAGATGCTGCAGGAAACGACGAACATCAAGCGCTGAGGCGAGCCTAGGAGTCGGTCATGAGCCTTTCATCGTCCCTGAATTCGGCTATGGCCGGGCTCGACCTTACTGCAAGGCGGGCCGACATCGTCGCCCGGAACGTCGCGAATGCCGACGCGCCAGGATACGCTCGCCGGAGCCTCGAGGGAAGCGGTCCCGCGGGCCTGCGTGGCTCCGATGTTTCCGTCGTGCGTGGCGCCGATCCGCGAATGGTGCAGCTACGCAGGGAGGCTGCATGGCGTGAAGGCTCCGCTTCGATCAGTCAATCTTTCCACACGGATCTCGATCGAGCGATCGGTGAGCCTGGGATGGCCGGAGGACTGCATGATTCCATCGCGCGTCTCGACGCGGCATTCATAAGCGCGGCCGCCAATCCATCGCAGCCGAGCCGGCTGACGGAGGTTTCGCTTGCGGTCGAAGGTGTCGCCGGCGCGCTGAATGAGATCGATCGTACGATCCAGGAATCACGCCAGCGCGCGGACGCCGATCTCGATCGCGACGTGCGACGCTTGAACAGCGACCTGCACGACGTCGAACGGCTCAACATCGAGATACGTCGAACCACGGCCGGTGGGAACGATGTGGCGGATCTGGTCGATCGTCGCTCGGTGATCGTCGATCGTATCTCGGGCATCATCCCCGTCCGTGAGGTCGCGCGTGATGGAGGCATGATCGCCTTGGTCTCCGATGGTGGCTTGCTGATGCTCGACGGCCGACCCGCAAACATCGGGTTCACGCCGACGACCCCGATCGTACCTTGGATGGCCGTTTCGGCCCCATTGTCGGGTTTGACCGTGGACGGTCGCGCGGTACCTGTGACGGGCCAGCAGTCCGGTATCCGCGGCGGTCGTCTTGAAGCGTTGTTCGCCGTCCGCGACGACCTCGCTCCCGAGGCTACGCGGCGCGTTGATGGTTTGGCGGCCGAGCTGATCCTGCGCTTCGAGGACCCCGCGGTCGATGGCTCGACCGCCCCGGGGAGCGCCGGGCTTTTCAGCGACAGCGGAAATCCCTTCTCCGCCGCCGCGGATCCGGGGCTGGCCGGTCGGATCGCGGTGAACCCGTTGGTCAAATCGGACCGGCCCGACCAGCACTGGAGATTGAGGGACGGCCTCGGTGCCGCAAGTCCGGGCGGCGGTGGCGATAGCCGGCTCCTCCTCCGCTATGGCCAGGCACTGGCGACGGTGGCGGCGCCCGCAATCGTCGGCCTGCCGGACATTGCGGAAGACGTGAGGGGCCATGCGGCCGCGATCAAGTCTCTCTTCTCCGCCGCCAGGGTGTCGGCCGAAGATCGCCGTGCCTATCATGGTTCGATATCCGAAACGCGCACGACTGCGCGCGATGGGGCCCCGGTCGATATCGATGGCGAAATGCGCCGTCTTCTCGAGATCGAACAGGCTTACGCCGCGAATGCCCGGGTGATCCAGGCGGTGAACGACATGATGAACAAGCTCACGGAACTCTGATATGTCGATCCCGAAGATCACCACGGCACTGCTGGCAGTCAAGGACCAGTCCGCTGCTACGCGAGCTCGGATGGATCGCCTGACGGATGAGATGGCGAGCGGTCGTCTGGCGGACGTCGGAAGAGCGATATCCAGCGATTTCTCGGCGCTATCACGCATCGAGTATGATTTGAGGCTCCATACCACTCGATCGAATGTACTATCGTCCGCGGCGACATGGTTCGATACGGCCCAAGCGGCGCTCGTTGCGATCGATGGTGCTGGCAATCGTGTGACATCCCAACTTACGGCGTCTCTCGCCTCGGGATCGACTGCGAGGCTCCCGGAGCTCGCCGCGGTCGCGACCGGCGCTTTGCGAGACATAGGCTCCGCGCTTGAGTCGAATCTCGGTGGGAGGGCCGTATTCGCGAACGGGCAGCCCATGCCATCTGGCGTGATAGACATGGCCGCGCTGTTGTCGGAGACGACTGCGATCGCGAATGCCGCTACGGACGTGGCGAGCTTCCTGGCCGCGTTCGATGACTATTTCGCGCCGCCGCCCGGAGGTGGGGTAGAAGCTAATGCCATCAGAGCTTTCACCGCAGTTCCGGCGGAGTTTCCGATCGGAGGCGGGAAGGCGGTAGCCTCGCCGATCTCGGTCAACGATCCGGAGATCAGGAATAGCATGAAGCAAGTGGCCATGGTAGCCGCGCTCCCGTTTGTCGGTTTCGCTATGACCGCCGCGGACATCGATCAGCTCGCGGCGGCGCTTCCTGCCCGCGGGCTGGAGACGGCGACCGGGCTGGCGGTGATAGGCGGCCGCGTCGGTGCGATCGAAGAGAGAGTGGAGTTTCAGAGGGCTTCCCTGACGGCCGAGCGAGGTCGACTTGAGGCAAGGCGAGCAGACTTCGTCGCTGCGGACCCTTACGAAACCGCTACGCGATTGCAAGCCGAGATGACTAAGCTCGAGAGCATCTTCGCGATCACCGCAAGACGGGCTCGGCTCAAGCTGACGGATTACATGCGATGATTACTTATCTGCGGATTCCCGTCAGTTGCATTGGGCGAGTAATACGGATTGTCGCCACCGGCCTTCTTTTGGGATCGATAATAATCTCCGATGCACAGGCGCAATCGATTCGGATCAAGGATCTAGTTGAGTTCGACGGGGTGCGGGGCAACGACTTGCTAGGGTATGGACTTGTCGTCGGATTGAATGGCACTGGAGATGGCCTCCGCAACGCTCCTTTTACCGAGGAGATCATGAGCAGCATTCTCGAGCGCCTTGGCGTGAATGTAACTGGGGAGCAGTTCCGTCCCCGAAACGTTGCTGCTGTCATCGTGACATCGACATTACCACCGTTCGCGCGCAGTGGTGGCCGTATCGACGTGACGGTGTCCGCGATCGGGGACGCCGATAGCCTATTGGGCGGAACGCTCGTCATGACTCCACTGACAGCCCCGGATGGAGAGATCTATGCGGTCGCTCAAGGTACGATCATAGCCGGAGGCGTATCGGCCACCGGCCAGGGTGCGACCGTCGTAGAAGGCGTGCCGACGGCCGGGGTGGTACCTGGAGGAGGCAGGGTCGAGAGGGAGGTGGACTTCGATTTCTCGTCGATGACGCAGATCCGTCTCGCGCTCCGTGACCCGGACTTCACGTCGGCGGCGAGGATCGAAACGGCGATCAACCGAGAGGTCGGTGGCGGTGTGGCGCGGATGCTCGATGCCGGGACAGTCCTTCTTGATATTGCGCGCGCAGGTCGGGCCTCCCCGGCCCATGCGTTAAGCGCGATCGAAAATGTTACGATCACACCGGAGCAGAAAGCAAGGGTGGTGGTCGATCAAGCGTCGGGCACGATCGTGATGGGAAGCGACGTACGCATCTCGGAAGTCGCCGTATCTCAAAACAATCTAACGTTGCGGATTGAGGAAGCACCACTCGTGGTGCAGCCTAACCCGTTCTCAGACGGCGAGACGGTCGTCGTACCCCGCACCGGCGTCGCGCTTGAGGAAGAAGCAGGACCTGGGCTAGCGCTCGTGCAAGCTGGTACGTCACTCTCGGACGTGATCGCCGGATTGAACGCTCTTGGCGTATCGGCACGAGACATGATCGACATCCTGAAGAGTATCAAGGCTGCCGGAGCGCTGCATGCTGAGTTCGTCGTGCGTTAAGTCCGAAATCTTCAAATCGGTCTATCGCAGCTTGAGCTAAGATAACTTGTATGCCTCCCGGGTGGAAGTCTGCGCTGGTAAATGATTCTGGCGTACGTATGGCCGGCGCGAGCAGACGCTCGTACCGGTGCCGAATGTGTTTCGCAATGCGCCGTCGGACGACCGCATGATTGTGGGCGGGATCATCTGGTACAATTGCAATTACCAGCCCAAGCTGGTGAGAAGCATCGTGTTCATCAGGCATTTCATGCCCGTCGAGGCTTATCCGTGCGGCGTGCCGGTAGAGGGTTGTCGATCGGCTTTCCCCGGACCTTCCCTGTTCGATCCCATGAGCGGATCCATGATGGTCATATTCAAGGCATTGCACTCTAACGTCTCGCCTATTATTCATACTTAGCGTGTCAAAGACTCACCGGATGGCGTTGGAACCATCGACAGGCGCCGGTTCTGAAAGATTTCTTATCCAAACGCGGCGGGCAAACCGAAAGACCGCATCGCGAGCTTGGAGCTAAACCTTAGGAGCGGTTGTAGCGGCACGAGCGGAGGTAGCGGCCGCCGCCGAACACTTGGTTCAATTGGCCCGGAGGGCGGCGCGCGTGTTCTTCGGGATCGATGGATGATCCGGTAGCTGCGACGCGCATCCGCGTTCGGTCGAGGCCGCGATGCGTTATCGCCCACGCGACCGACGGCGCGCAACACGGTTATCCGCATCCCCGCTTTCCCGATGCCGGTCGTCGAGCCGCAAGCCTCGACGAGCAGCGGTGCCGAAGACACCTTCGCCAGCGGGACGTTTCCGCACCTCACGAAGCCCAGCGCGGAAGCGCAACGCGCCACTTATGGGGCAGCGGTCTCGTCGCTCGATGAGGATGAACGGATCTGCCGTAATCCTCCGTACCTTCCGCAAGGTCCAGCGGATCAGGATCCTCCCCTCCCCGGAGACCGGTCGGGTCGTCCGACCGTCCGCTCCACCGATCGTCAGCTCGCGCGGTCACGTCCGCGGGCAGAGTCGTCGACGCCGCCGCGGCCGTCGACTTGTCCCTCCGGTGCGTCGCCTATACACCCGCGACGATGTCGAGATGGTCCCCGTTCCGCGCCCGGCCGCCTCGCGTCGCCGCGATCCGGCTCCAGGGGGTGATCGGCGCGACCGTCGGGGGCGGGACGCTCTCGCACGCGGCGCTCGCTCCGATGATCGAACGCGCGTTTCCGGAAGGGTCGGCCGACCGCGGTGGCGCTCGCGATCAATTCGCCTGGCGGGTCGCCGGTCCAATCGTCGCTGATCGGCGGCCATATCCGTCGCGTGGCGGACGAGCTCGCGATCCCCGTCCACGCCTTCGTGGAGGACGTGGCGGCGTCCGGCGGGTACTGGCTCGCCGCCGCGGCCGACGACATCTGGCTCGACGAGAGCTCGATCGTCGGTTCGATCGGCGTGATCTCTGCCGGGTTCGGATTTCCCGAGCTGCTCGAGCGCGTGGGGATCGAGCGCCGGGTGCATACGGCCGGGGAGGACAAGTCCCTGCTAGACCCGTTCCGCCCGGAGCGGTCGGAGGACATCGATCGGCTCCGAGCGCTGCAGGTCCATGTCCACGAACATTTCATCGAGCACGTCACCGCACGGCGGGGAAGCCGTATCGATGCGTCCCGCGGGCTCTTCGGGGGCGAGGTCTTCGTCGGCACGCAGGGCGGTCGAGGTCGGTCTCGCGGACGGGATCGGCCACTGGTGCCGAAGCTTCGGTCGCTCTACGGAGAGGACGTCAAGGTCCGGGCGTTGACGCTTCGCCGACCGTTGCTCCGGCGATTGCTGCCGGGGATCGATGCGGGCGCCGTCGTCGCCGCCGGCGTCGACGCGGTCGAGACGCGGGCGGCCTGGTCGCGGTTCGGGCTCTAGGATGATCGTCAAGATCGTCACCCTGTTCCTGATCGGCATGGCCATCCTCGCGATGTTCGGCCGATTGCGCTTTCCGCGTCGAGGGGTCGCCCGCGCGGCGACCTGCGCCGGATGCGGCGTCGCCACGCGTCGGACGCGGGCGATGCCCCTGCGGCAAGGGCTGAGCGGATGGCGATCGACTTCGCCATGGTCGCCGTCGGCCTGCTGATCCTCGTCTTCGCGGGCGACGCGCTGGTGAAGGGCGCGGTCAACCTCGCGCTGCGCCTCGGCATCCCGGCGCTCGTCGTCAGCCTCACCGTCGTCGCCTTCGGCACCTCGGCGCCGGAGCTGCTCGTGTCGGTCCAGGCGATCCTCGACGGCGCCCCGGGGCTCGCGCTCGGCAACGTCGTCGGCTCGAACACCGCTAACGTCCTCCTCGTGCTCGGCGTGCCCGCTCTCCTGGCGACGATGCACACCGCGGGCTGCGACACCCGGCGGGACTATCTCATGATGCTCGGCGGGACGGTCCTGTTCATCGGCCTGTGCCTGACCGGCATCCTCGTGTGGTGGAACGGCCTGATCCTGCTCGCGGCGCTGGCGGCGATCCTGATCTCGACGTTCCTGTCCTCGCGCGCCGAGGAGGTGGAGGTCGAGGGCGCGGAGCCGGGGCTGCCGGGCTTGCGGATCGCGATATTCCTGATCCTGGGACTGATCGGCCTGCCCGTCGGCGCGGGCCTGCTGGTCGACGGGGCGACCGACATCGCGCGCGCCTTCGGCGTCAGCGAGACGGTGATCGGCCTGACGCTCGTGGCGATCGGGACGTCGCTGCCCGAGCTCGCGACGACCGTCATGGCCGCAATCCGGAGGCATGTGGACGTGGCGCTGGGCAACGTGATCGGCTCGAACCTCTTCAACCTGCTTGGGGATCATGGGCATCGCCGTCCTCGTCGGACCCGTACCGGTGGACGCAGGATTCCTGCGGTTCGACCTCTGGGTGATGCTGGGGGCGACGCTCCTGCTGATCCCGTTCGTCTTCCTCCGTCGCAACATCACGCGGGCGTGGGGCTTCGCGCTGACCGGGCTCTACGTCGCGTACGTCGTCTTCTCGCTGTCGTGAGGGCGCTCGTGACGGGGGCGGGCGCGCGGTTGGGCGCGTCGATGGCCCGCGAGTTGGCGGAGATGGGAGCCGACGTGGCGCTGCATCATCATCGCGATGCCGAGGGCGCGGAGGCGGGCGCGGCGGCGATCCGGGCGACGGGTCGACGCGCGGCGGCGATCGGCGCCGACCTCCTCGACCTCGATGCCTGCGAGCGCCTCGTCGCGGGCGCGGCCGAGGCCCTCGGCGGGCCGATCGACGTGCTCGTCAACAACGCCGCGATCTTCGAGCGCGACGAGATCGACACCGCGACGCGGGAGAGCTGGGACCGGCATATCGGCGCGAACCTGCGCGCGCCGTTCGTCCTGATCCAGACCTTCGCCGCGCAGGCGCCCGCGGCGGCGTCCGATGGCGAACCCCTGTCGACGGGATGCATCGTGAACGTCGTTGACGAGCGCGTGCGCAAGCTGACCCCGCACTTCATGACCTACACCCTCGCCAAGTCGGCGCTCTGGACGCTGACGCGGACCGCGGCGCAGGCGCTCGCGCCGCGCATCCGCGTCAACGCGATCGGGCCGGGGCCGACGCTTCGCGCGGAGCGACAGTCCGAGGCGCATTTCGCGGCGCAGAGGGCCGGCACGGTCCTGCAGCGCGGCGCGGATGCGGGCGACGTTCGCGCCGCGTTGCGCTACCTCGTGGAGGCCAAGGCGGTGACCGGACAGCTGATCTGCGTGGATGGAGGGCAGCATCTCGGATGGCGCACCCCGGACGTGATCGGCAGCGGCTGAGTCCCACCGGCCCGAGCCCGTAGGATCTTGTCCACGTCGGGCACCGCGGCGCTTCCTAACCGCATCCGCGCGCGGGTCGCCGTGAACGCTAACGCGGCGGTAATTCTTTTATCGTTCAAGCGCAGTCGTTTGCGCGATTTTAGGCATGCGGCGATTTGTGACGGTGAGGTGAAGGCGTTGAAGCGAAATAGGGGTTTGCGGTTTCCGCTCCCAGCCTTATCCACAAGGCCCGGTCGTCCCCTCGCCGGCTCCCTCCCTTGCACGAGGCGACGAACCGGCGCAGCGAAATCACAAATCGAGGTGGGATGACGGCGAAGGTGGACGGGACGGCGAAGGCGACGGGACCGGAGGTGATCCGCCGGTTCCTGCGTACGCTCGACGGATCGCCGGGCGTGTACCGGATGCTCGATGCGGAGAACCGGATCCTCTACGTCGGCAAGGCCCGGAACCTGAAGAACCGGGTGGCGAACTATTCCCGACTGCAGGGGCATTCCGCGCGGATCGCGCGGATGATCTCGGAGACGGCGTCGATGATGGTCCTGACGACGCGGACCGAGCTCGAGGCGCTCCTGCTCGAGCAGAACCTTATCAAGCAGCTCAAGCCGCGCTACAACGTGCTGCTGCGCGACGACAAGTCGTTCCCCAACATCGAGGTCACGGGCGGCCACGAATACCCGATGATCCGCAAGCATCGCGGCAAGAAGGGCGCCGGTTCCTACTTCGGCCCGTTCGCCAGCGCGGGCGCGGTCAACCGCGTCCTCAACCAGCTCCAGCGCGTCTTCCTGCTCCGCAACTGCTCGGACAGCGACTTCGAGGGGCGGACGCGGCCCTGCCTCAACTACCAGATCAAGCGGTGCAGCGCGCCCTGCGTCGGCTTCGTCGCTCCGGGCGACTACGCGGCCTCCGTACGGGACGCGGAGCGGTTCCTGCGCGGCGAGACGACGTCGATCCAGGAGAAGCTTGCCGCCGAGATGCAGCGCGCCTCCGCCGAGATGGAGTTCGAGCGCGCCGCCGCGCTCCGCGACCGCATCCGCGCGCTCACCAACGTGCAGTCGGTGCAGGGCGTGAACCCGCAGGGCGTGCCGGAGGCCGACGTGATCGGGCTCCACATGGAAGGCGGGCAGGCCTGCATCCAGGTGTTCTTCATCCGCGCCAACCAGAACTGGGGCAACGTCGACGTCTATCCGCGCGTGGCCGACGACATGAGCCCCGCCGAGGTGATGGAGGGGTTCCTCGGGCAGTTCTACGACAACAAGGAGCCGCCGCGGATGGTGCTGCTGAGCCACGGCGTCGAGGAGGGCGAGCTGATGGTCGAGGCCCTGTCGGAACGCGCGGGTCGGCGGGTGACGCTGCTGGTCCCGCAGCGGGGCGAGAAGCACGAGCTGGTGCAGGGCGCGGTCCGCAACGCGCGCGAGAGCCTCGGGCGCCGCATGTCGGAGGGCGCGACGCAGGGGCGGCTCCTGAAGGGCCTGGCCGAGGCGTTCGACCTGCCCGCGCCGCCGCAGCGCATCGAGGTCTACGACAACTCGCACATCCAGGGCAGCTTTGCCGTGGGCGCGATGATCGTCAGCGGGCCCGAAGGGCTCGAGAAGGCGCAGTACCGCAAGTTCAACATCCGCGGCGACGAGGTGACGCCCGGCGACGACTTCGGGATGATGAAGGAGGTGCTGACGCGCCGCTTCCGCCGGCTGGTGAAGGAGGACCCGGAGCGGACCTCGGGCACCTGGCCGGACCTGCTGCTGATCGACGGCGGCGCGGGGCAGGTGAGTGCCGTCCGCGCGATCATGACCGAGTTCGGGCTCGACGACATTGCGATGGTCGGCGTGGCCAAGGGTATCGACCGCGACCAGGGGAAGGAGGAATTCCATCGCACCGGGCGCACCGTGATGGCGCTGCAGCGCAACGATCCGGTCCTCTACTTCGTGCAGCGCCTGCGCGACGAGGCGCACCGCTTCGCCATCGGCACGCACCGCGCGAAGCGCTCGAAGGCGCTGGTGGCGAGCCCGCTCGACGAGGTGCCGGGCGTGGGCGCGACGCGCAAGCGCGCGCTCCTGCAGCATTTCGGGTCCGCCAAGGCCGTGGCGCGCGCGGCGCTGAAGGACCTGCAGGCCGTCGACGGCATCTCGGGCGCGATGGCGGAGGCGATCCACCACCACTTCCACGAACGCGGCTAGCCGCCTCGGGCGGGCCGCGCTAGAACCGCGCCCATGCGCTGGACGATCCCCAACATCCTGACCGTGATCCGGCTTTTCGCCGCGCCCGGCGTCGCCGTCATGTTCCTGTTCTTCGCGCGACCCTGGGCGGACTGGTTCGCGCTGGTGTTGTTCGTCGTGGCGGCCGTCACCGACTGGTTCGACGGCTACCTCGCCCGCGAGTGGCAGCAGGAGACGCGGTTCGGCGCGATGCTGGACCCGATCGCCGACAAGGCGATGGTGGTAATCGCGCTCCTCGTCATTACCGGGTTCTCGGGCATGAACCCCTGGATCCTGCTGCCGGCGACGGTGATCCTGTTCCGCGAGGTCTTCGTCAGCGGTCTGCGCGAGTTCCTCGGCGCGTCCCGGAGCCTGCTCGCGGTCACCAGGCTCGCCAAGTGGAAGACGACGGCGCAGATGGTTGCGATCGCCGTGCTCTTCTCGACCGGCATCTTCGAGCATCACTTCGCCGAGCGGGTCTTCGGCATGGACGTCGACGCGGTCGGCGCGATCCTCGCGGGCGCGGCGCCCGACGAGCTCGGGCTGAACCGGCTCCGGTGGCTCGAGGACGCGACGTTCCTCGCCGGGACGGTGCTGCTGTGGCTGGCCGCCGGGCTGACCGCCTATACCGGATGGGATTACTTCGCGAAGGCCAAGCCGCATCTGGGCGACCGGCCGGACCCGGTGCGGTGACGCTGCGCGTCCTCTACTTCGCCTGGCTGCGCGAGCGGATCGGGCTCGGCCGGGAGGAGGTCGAGACCGGCGCCGCGACGGTGGCCGAACTGGTCGACGAGCTGCGCGCGCGCGAGGAGCGCTACGCGGCCGCCTTCGCCGACATGGCCGCGGTGCGCTGCGCCGTCGACCAGGTGCTCGCGCCCCTCGACGCGCCGCTCGCGGGGGCCAGGGAGGTCGCGTTCTTCCCGCCGATGACCGGCGGCTGAGGGCACGGCGATCCGCGTCGTCGTGGACCGGGCCGACTTCGACCTCGGCGCGGAGGCCGCGCGGCTCGAGGACGGGCCCGACACCGGCGCGGTCGTCACCTTCACCGGCCGGGTCCGCGACACGGCGGACGGGCTGCGGCACATGGAGATCGAGCACTACCCGGGCATGACCGAGGCCGCGCTCGAGGCGATCGCCCGCGAGGCCGCCGCGCGTTGGCCGCTCACCGGGGTGACGATGATCCACCGGCACGGCGACCTCGTGCCCGGCGACCGGATCATGATGGTCGCCACCGCGTCGCGCCACCGGGAGGCGGCGTTCGAGGCGGCGGCTTTCCTGATGGATTACCTCAAGTCGCGCGCGCCGTTCTGGAAGAAGGAGGTGACGGCGCGGACGGCGCGGACTGGGTCGAGGCGCGCGACGCCGACGAGGCCGCGCTGGCGCGCTGGTCGCCGCGACGGGCTTGCAGGGCGCGAACGAAGGCAGGGGGGGCGGAATGGATCTCGGAATCAAGGGCAAGCGCGCGCTGGTCTGCGCCTCGTCGAAGGGCCTCGGGCTCGGGTGCGCCCGCGCGCTGGCGGAGGCGGGGGTCGATCTCGTGATGAACGCGCGCGGGACGGAGGCGCTCGAGGCGTCGGCGCAGGCGATCCGCGACGAGTTCGGCGTCTCGGTCGAGACGGTCGCGGGCGACATGACCGAGCGGCAAGCCCGCGCCGAGGTGCTGGCGTCGCGGGGGCGCGTCGACATCCTCGTGACCAACGCGGGCGGGCCGCCGCCGGGGATCTGGTCCGACTGGGACCGCGACGATTTCATCGCGCGCGCTCGACGCCAACATGCTGACGCCGATCGCGCTGATGACGGCGCTGCTGCCCGGCATGATGGAGCGTGGCTGGGGCCGCGTGGTCAACATCACGTCGCAATCGGTCAAGGCGCCGATCCCGGCGCTCGGCCTGTCGAACGCGGCGCGCACGGGGCTGACGGGTTACGTCGCCGGCACGGCGCGGCAGGTCGCGCCGTCGGGCGTGACGATCAACAACCTGCTGCCCGGCATCCACGCGACCGACCGGGCGGTCTCGCTCGACGGGGGGGTGAGCCGCGCGCAGGACATCTCGATGGAGGAGGCTCGCGCGCAGCGGGAGGCGACGATCCCGGCGCGCCGTTACGGGACGGCCGACGAGTTCGGCGCGACTTGCGCGTTCCTCTGCTCGGTGCAGGCGGGCTTCATCGTCGGGCAGAACCTGCTCTGCGATGGCGGCGCGACGAACGCGACGATCTAGGCGCCGCGGCCCCGCATCCCGGTGATCAGGGCGGCCACCGCGACGGCCGCCCCGAGCGCGAAGAGGCCCACCACCGCGCCGTCCCGCACGGTCACCGCGACGAGCGCCCAGACGATCGCCGCGCCGTAGGCGAGCGAGGGGCGCGCGCGCAGGATCGCCACGCCGATCGCGAGCGCGAGGGCGAGGCACGCGACGGACCAGCCGACCAGTCCGAGCGGAGGCACGCCCCAGCCGATCAGCGTCGTGCCCAGCGAGACGCAGGACGCCGCCGTCAGCCAGCCGGCATAGAGGCCGACGGGCGCGCGCAGCCACCAGACGTCGCGGGCGGGGGTCCGCAGCAGCGCCGAGAGAGCCGCGACGAGCATCGCCCAGATCAGCACGGTCGCCCAGACCGGCGAGACCGTCGCCACCGGCAACCAGATCGCCCCGATCGCGAGGCTGACCAGCATCGGCAGGCGCGTCGCGTCCCAGCCGGCATCCCCGCGCGCTTCCAGACGCCGAACCCCGCCATCGCGATGAGCCAGAGATAGATCAGGCCCCAGAGCGAGAACGCGTAGCCCGCGGGCAGAATCGGCGGGTCCTCGACCGGCATCGGGAACTGCGAGGGATCGTAGCCTCCGAAGCCGAGGATGAGCAGCGGCGAGACGGCGAAGGCCAGCGAGGCGAGGAGGAGGAGGATGGCGCGGATCGTCATCGAGCGGACTCGCGACGGCCAGCAGCGGCGCGATGTCCCCTCGCCTTCACTCCGTCCATCGCACGTTGGTCAGGTCGTTCGCCTGCGTCGGCGCGTTCTCCCACAGCCCGCGAGGCGCGCGTCGGCCACGCCGGTCTTGGCAAGCTGGAACAGGTAGACGTTGACGTAATCGTCCGCGATCTTCTCCTGCGCCTGCTTCAGCAGCGCGCTGCGCTGCGCGTCGTCCGTCGTGGCCTCGAACTGCGCCATCAGTCTCCTGGAAGTCGGGGCTGTCGTAGCCGAAGTAGTAGTCCGGCCGGGCGTAGATGTTGATGTCCATCGGCTCGGTGTGGCTCACGATCGTCAGGTCGAAATCGTGGTTCGCGAAGACCTGCTCGAGCCACTGCGCCCATTCGAGGTTGGACGTCTCGGTCTCGATGCCGACGGCGCGAAGCTGGCTCGCCACGATCTCGCCGCCGCGGCGCGCATAGGACGGGGGCGGCAGCATGAGGCGGAGCACGGGCACCTCGCCCAGCTCCGCCAGCAGTGCGCGCGATCGCTCCGGGTCGTAGTCGGAGCGGGCCGTCAGGTCCTCGTAGTCGGGGTGGTGCGGCGCGAAATGGGTGCCGATGGGCGTGCCGTAGCCGAACATCGCCCCGTCGATGACGGCCTGCCGGTCGATGGCATGGGCGATCGCCTCGCGCACGCGGACGTCCTGCAGGGTGCGTTGTTCATCGCGAGGATCGTCTCGCCCTCGGTCGAGCCGACGATCACCGCGAAGCGCGGATCGCCCTGCAGCGTGGCGAGCGTCTCGGGCGCGGGAATGTTCGGGAACGCGTCCACGTCGCCCGCCATCACGGCGGCGAAGGCGGCGTTCGGGTCGGCGATGAACTTGAACGTCGCGCGCTCGATCGCAGGCGCGGGCCCCCAGTAGCCGTCGAAGCGCTCGAGCACGACACGGTCGCCCTGCCGCCATTCGACGAAGCGGAACGGGCCGGTGCCGACGGGATCGGTGGCGGCGGTCGCGGCCGTTTCGGGGGCCACGATCACCGCGTCGCCCCAGGCGAGCGCGAAGGGCAGGTCGCCGTCCGGCTCGGCCGTCGTGATGCGGACGGTCGCGGGGTCCAAGGCCTCGACGCTCTCGATGCCCGCGAAGAGCGCCTTCTGCGCGTTCACGCTGTCCTCGGCGCGCGCGCGGTCGAGCGAGAAGACCACGTCGTCCGCATCCATCGCCGTGCCGTCGTGGAACGTAACGCCCTCGTGGAGGTGGAAGGTCCAGATCGTCGCGTCCCCGTTCGCCTCGTAGCGTTCGGCCAGCGCGGGGAGGATCGAGCCGTCCGGGCCGAACCGTGTCAGCCCCTCGAACACGTTGGCGTACACGATCTCGTCGATGGCCGCCGCCGCGCCCGCCGTCGGGTCGAGGTTCGGCGGCTCGAGCACCATGCCGAGCGTGACGTCGGTGCGCTGCGCCGCGGCGCCCGTGGCGAGGAGGGCGGCCAGCAGCGCGGCGACGGTCCTGATTAGCATGGTCGTCCCTCCCGAGATCGCGCGCACTTAGGCAGGCGGGGCACGGCTGGGCAAGCGCGACGGGTCCGCCCGGGCCTCGCACAGATGCGCCAGCACGCAGGCGTCGCATTGTGGCGCGCGGGCGCGGCAGGTCCGCTTGCCATGGTTCAGGAGCAGCAGATGCCCGTCGCCGAGGAAGCCGTCCGGGATCCGCGCCTCCAGCGACGCGGCGGTCTGCGCCTCGGTCTTCCCGACGGCGAGCCCGGTGCGGTTGCAGACGCGATGCACATGCGTGTCGACGGCGATCGTGTCGGTGCCGAAGGTGAAGTGCAGCACGATGTCCGCGCATTTGCGCCCCACCCCCGGCAGCGACATCAGCCCCTCGCGCGTGGTCGGCACCGCGCCGCCGTGGTCGCAGAGGAGCGCGCCGCACATCGCGCGCAGGTTGCGGGCCTTCACGTTGTAGAGCCCCGCCGGGCGGATCGCATCGACGATCGCGGCGTCGTCGAGCGCTAGGACCCCGTCGGGCGTGTCCGCGAGCGCGAAGAGCGCGGCGGACGCGGCCTCGGTGTTGCGGTCGAGCGACTGCGCCGAGAGCATGCACGAGACGACCGAGCGGAACGCGTCCCGCCCGCCCTTCGCCGCCGGCCGCGGCGGCGCGGGCAGCCACGCGCGCAGACGGGTCATCATGTCGAGGCGGTCGTCGGCGGAGAGCATCGACATCAAACGCGACGGGCGCGCGGAGGGATCCGCGCGCCCGTCGTCATCGTCCGTTGCCCGGTATCAGGCGGCGGTCTTGGCCTTGCGGCGGCGCATGGCGCCGAAGCCCGCCATCGCGGTGCCCATCAGCACGATGCCGGCCGGGAGCGGAACCGGGGCCACGTCGGAGACCGTGACGTCCACGCCGGCGAAGGCGAAGTCGGGGTCGGCCTGCAGGTCGGTGCCCGTCGTCGGGGTGAAGACGAACGACGTGCCGGTGAGCGAGAGGCCACCGAAGGACTTGAAGCCGAACCGGCCGGCGACGAACTCTTCGGTCGAGCGGAACGTCTGCGAGTTCGCGCCGTAGGAAACCGTGACGGCCTCCTTCTTGTCGTCGTCGTCGCCGGCATTGGGCTGCGTGAACATGTCGAGGAAGTACAACGTGTTGACCGTGACTTCGCGGGCGAAGGTGAGCGTGAGCTGCTGGGGTCCGCCCGCGGCGGTGAAGTTCACCTCGTCCGTGTCGATGCCGATGCCGTCGTTGCTGCCGTTGAGCGGCGCGGCATTGCTGCCGGGCGCGTCGCCGGTGGTGCGCGTCAGCGTGCCGTTCGCGGGGGTCGGGATCAGCGAGAAGTTCACGCCGCTGACCGAACCGGTGATCGAGCTGGTGGAGAAGGCGAACGTCCCGTTCGAGTACGAGGCCTCGTTCGTGAAGTCGATGAGCGCGGCGTTCGCGGCGCCGGCGGTGAGCATACCTGCGGCAACGGCCGCTCCGATCAACATATTACGCATGTGTACCTCTTAATTCCATAACGCGGCGGGAGTGCCGTCGTAACGAAGCTCTGCATAGCCGTGAGACGAGACGAATGGGAAGCGGTTCTTTAACACTTCGTTAATGGAAGACCCCCCTTGGGGGCGTTCGCGATACCATGCCATGGCGCCGCTCGATGTCGGCTCGGCCGGGTCCTCGGCGCGGGCATCGCGAGCACCGTCTGATCGGGCCCGTCGGTCGCCGATCGGCGAACCGGGGCATGTCGCCGGGAGGTGCGATCGTGGAAGACGGAACATGCTGACGGAGGTCGCGATTCCGCTTACGGGGCTCGCCGTACTAGCCTGGCTCGTCCCATCGGCGTTCGGGCGGATCCTGCCGGAAGGTGTCGGCTGGCTCGCGTTAAACGGAGTGCTCTCGACCTTCGTACTCGCGGGCATCGCCGCCGCCGGCTTCGTCTGGCTCTACGGCGAGGCGGGGTGGCCGGCCCTACGCGCCGCGCCCCTCCACTTCGCGGCGGTCGCCGCGCGCAGCGCGCTCATCTGGGCCCCGATCATGGTCCTGTCGCTCGCGAACCGGCCGCGCGGCTGGACGACCGCGCGGTGGTGAGACGGGCCCTGCCGGGCTAGATGCGGCGCGAACGGGGAGGGGCCGATGTTCGTTCTGCTGCGGTTGCTGGGCTTGCTGCTCGCCTGCCTGACGGTGGTCTACGTCTGCGTCTGGGCGTGGCTGCGGTCCGGGGAGCGTGCGCGGCTCGAGGAGGAATGGGCGCGCGAACGCCCGCCCCTGCCGCGGCACACGCATGTCGCGATCGGGCTTGCGAGGCAATCCGAACGGCTCCGCCGGCCGATGATCCTCGGCGTGTTCGTGATCCCCGCGACGGCGTTCCTGATCCTGCTGGCCTGGCTGAATTACGGCTGAGGCGGCGCCCGGTCGGGATCCTCGGCGGGCATCCCGAGCTTGGTGCGCGCGGCCGGGTCGACCTTGGTGGGCGGCCAGAGCGGCACGCCCGACCGGAACGCGGCGCGGCCGATCATGTGCGCGGCCACCGGCGCCGTCAGGAGCAGGAACACCATCACCGCGACCGCGCGCGCCACGGTGGGCGCGTCGGCGAAGCCCGCGGCGACGGCCAGCATCACCAGCCCGGAGGCGAGCGTCCCCGCCTTCGTCGTCGCGTGCATCCGGATCAGCACGTCGGGCAGGCGCAGGATCCCGAGCCCCGCGATCAGCGCGAAGAACCCGCCCAGGAGCACGCAGGCCGACAGGAACAGCTCGAGGATCACGGCACCTCCTCCACGCCTGGCGTCTCCGCGCGCTTGGTCCGGCGCTCGACGTAGCGGGCGAGCGCCACGGTCGCGAGGAAGCCCACCAGCGCGAGCACCACGGCGACGTCGATGAACGCCGCGCGTCCCGTGTCGATGGCGAAGAGCCCGCAGAAGGTCACGATCAGCACCGTCATCGTGTCGAGCGCCACGACCCGGTCGGGCAGCGAGGGACCGATGAAGAGCCGGATCATCGCCAGCAGGACGCCCGCCATCACGAGCACGAACGAGACCTGCACGCACACGTCCAGGATCGGCATCGCCTCCGTCAGCGTCATTCCAGCGCCTCCCGAACCCAGCGTTCCATGCCGTTCGCGATCTGGTCCGCGATCGCCTGCGGATCGTCGGCGAACATCGCGTGCACCACCAGCGTGTTGCAATCCTCGGTCACGTCGAGCGACAGCGTGCCGGGCGTCAGCGAGATCAGGTTCGTCACGAGCAGCACCTCCGCCTCGCCCTTCGCGCGCAGCGGGATCGTGATGATGCCCGGGCGGGCGCGGTGGCGCGGGGTCAGCACGTCCCAGGCGACCTGCATCGACGACACGATCAGCTCGTAGTGGAACAGCACCAGCAGCTTGATCCAGCGCCAGACGCGGATGAAGTAGCCGCCGCCCCGGTTCTCGAAGAGCGGCTGGATCACCCACAGCGCGGCGAAGCCGACCGCGAAGCCGATTGCGAGCCCGCCCAGCGTGAACTGCCCCGTCAGCGCCGCCCAAGCGACCGCGAGCAGCAGGTTGAGGAGGAACACGCTCATTCCCGCACCCCCAGCACGGCCGTCAGGTAGGCTTGCGGGTCGAGCAGCTCATCGGCGGCTCGGGTGGCGATTTGGAGGAACGGCTCCGGGAAGAGGCCGATCAGGACCGTGATCGCGGCCAGCCCCGCGATCGGCAGCATCAGCGCCGCGCGCTCGCCCGGCGGGATCGAGGCCAGCGTCGGCACGACGCCGTCGGGAGCCGGAGCCCAGAACGCGCGGCCCCAGATCTTGGTCATCGAATAGATCGTCATCAGGCCGACGGCGAGCGCGATCCCCGCGACGAGCCACATCCCGAGGTCCATCGACGCCTTCACCAGCACGAACTTCGCCCAGAAGCCCGACAGCGGCGGGAAGCCCGCGAGCGAGAAGGCGGGCACGAGGAACAGGAAGGCGAGCCACGGCGCCCCGCGGTAGAGCCCGCCGATCCGGTCCACGTCCTCGCCCCCCGCGATGCGGTTCGCGACGCCCGCCACGAGGAACAGGTTCGCCTTCACGACGATGTGGTGGACGAGGTAGAAGACCGCCCCCGCGAGCGCCAGCGGCGACATCAGCGCGAGGCCAAGCACCATGTAGCCGATCTGGCTGACGATGTGGAAAGACAGGATCCGCCGGAACCCGGTCTGCGCCGCGGCGCCCAGCACGCCCGTCACCATCGTCGCGCAGGCGACCCAGAGCAGGACGCCGTGGGTGAACGCGACGTCCTGCGTGAAGACGAGCGTGAACATGCGCATCAGCGCGTAGACGCCGACCTTCGTGAGCAGCCCCGCGAAGACCGCCGAGACCGCGAAGGAGGGCGCGTGGTAGGAGGCGGGCAGCCAGAAGAAGAGCGGGAACACCGCGGCCTTCACCCCGAAGCCCACCATGAACATCGTGGCGATCGCCGTCACCAGCCCCGCCTCCGCGTCCTGAACGGCGAAGTGCAGGTCGGCGAGGTTGAGCGTGCCGGTCACGCCGTAGAGCAGGCCGATCCCCGACAGGAACAGGATGGTCGAGATGAGGTTGAGTGTGACGTACTTGATGCCCGCATCCATCTGCACCGCCCGCCCGCCCATCACGAGGAGGCCGAAGGACGCGATCAGCATGACCTCGAACCAGACGTAGAGGTTGAAGAGGTCGCCCGTGAGGAACGCGCCCGACACCCCCGCGATCAGCACCTGGAACAGCGCGTGGTAGCCCTGGTGCTCCATGTCGGCGGTGACGTCGGCCGTGGCGTAGAGCGAGACGGCGAGCGCGGTGATGCCGGTGATGACGACCATCACAGCGGACAGCGTGTCGGCGACCAGCGCGATCCCGAACGGCGCCTGCCACCCGCCCATCGACACCGCGACGGGGCCGCGCTCGAGCACCACCGCGAGTAGGAAGCCGCCCGCGACCAGCATGGCGGCCGAGCCGCCGACCGAGATCCAGCGCCCCTCGCGGCCGTGCCGGAAGAAGAAGGCGAGGATCGCGGCGACGAAGGGGATCAGGATCGGGGCGGGAAGCAGCAGGTCCGTCACGGGCGCGCGTCCTCCGCCCCGTCGCGCGGCTCCGCGATCCGCATCTCGTCGCTGTCGAGCGTGCCGATCGTCTGGTAGGCGCGGAAGACGAGCACGAGCGCGAAGGCGAAGAGCCCGAACCCGATCACGATCGCCGTCAGCACCAGCGCCTGCGGCAGCGCGTTGGCCACGCCCGGATCGGGGAACTCGGCCCCCTCGGGCACCAGCGGCGGGGATTCGGGCGTCAGCCCGCCCGACGCGAAGATCAGCAGGTTGGCCGCGTTCGAGATCAGGATCAGGCCGAACAGGAAGCGCAGCACGTCGCGCGCGAGCATCAGGTAGACCGCGGCGGCCACGAGGGCGCCGACCATCAGCGCGACGAGCACCGCCATCTCAGACCTCCTCCTCGAGCGCGAGAACGAGGGTGAGCACCGAGCCGAGGACGACGAGATAGACGCCCACGTCGAAGACGAGGATCGTCGAGAGCGGCAGTCCCTTGCTGTCGGCCGTGGCGCCCAGGAACAGCCATAGTCCGGTGAACGGCGCGTCGCCCGGCAGCATCCCCATCAGCCCCGACGCGAGCGCGACGCCGAGCCCCGCCACCGCGATCGTCTGCGGATCGAGGCGCAGCGCCTCGCGCGCGGCGCGGCAGCCATGCGCCATCGCGTAGAGGATGAACCCGGTCGCGCCGATCAGCCCGCCGATGAAGCCGCCGCCCGGCGCGTTGTGCCCGCGCAGCAGCATCCACAGCGAGAACAGCAGCAGGAGCCCGACGAGGATGCGCGTCGCCGCGCGGACGATGAGCGAGGTCATGGCCGGGCCCTCCGTCCGCCGCGCAGCAGCGCGTAGGCGCCGAGCGCCGCGACGGCCACCACCGCGATCTCGCCGAACGTGTCGAGCGCGCGGAAGTCGACGAGGATGACGTTGACGATGTTGCGCCCGTAGGCCAGCGGCATCGAGCTCTCCTCGAAGAACCGCGTCAGCCGCAGGTCGAGCGGCGCGGCCATGACCGCGAGCAGCACCGCGCTCGTCAGGGCCCCGATCGAGATGGCGAGGGCCATGTCGACCGGGCGGAACCGCACGTTCTGCCGCAAGTCGAGCTGCGGCAGCTTGAGCATCGCGACGGCGACGAGCACGACCTGCAGCACCTCGACCAGCAGTTGCGTGATCGCCACGTCGGGCGCGCCGAACATGATGAAGATCAGCGCCACCCCGATCCCCACCACGCCGAGCGCGGCCACGGAAGTCATCCGCGACGGCGACGTGGCGGTGATGAGCGCGCCCGCGAGGATGAAGATCAGCACCGACCAGTGCTTGGCGCGCAGCTCGCCCAGCTCGGGCGGCGGCGCGGTCAGGTCGGCGCGCCACAGCGCGGTCGAGACGATCACCGCCAGCGCGGCGAAGGTGACGAAGACGTAGCGCGTGAGCTGGCCGGTCTGGATCAGTCCGGTCAGCCCCTTCGCGCCCGCCGCCACCCAGCCCATCAGCCGGTCCCAGCCGGGGTCGAAACGCGCGGGGACGCGGGCCAGGCCGCTGCGAAGCCGGACGTGCAGCAGGTAGAGCACGAGGCCTGCCGCGAAGGTGGCGAGCGAGAGGAGGAACGCCGCGTTGACCTCCTTGAACAGGTAGAGATCCGCCTCCGCCGCCCGTCCGAGCACCGCCGCCGTCGCGGGCGCGACGAGCGGCTCCGCCCAGTCCGGCACCAGCCCGAGCGCGAGGCCCAGCACCGCGAGGAGCACCGGACCGAGCAGCATCGGCCACGGCCCCTCGTGCGGCGCGACCGGCGTGGGCGCGAGCCGCCCGACGAACGGCCGGAACGCGACGATCCCCGCGGCGGCGAACATCAGCGCGGAGGCCGCGAAGGCGCAGCCGGTGACCCACCACCACACGGGCGCGTCGAGCGCGGCCTTGTAGAGGAACTCCTTGCCGACGAAGCCGAAGAGCGGCGGCAGCCCGGCCATGCCGAGCGCGGCGAGCCCGGCGGCGAGCGCGGTCACCGGCATCGCGCGCGCGAGCCCCCGGAGGACCGTCGCGTCGCGCGTTCCGGTGCCATGGTCGACCACCCCGATCATCAGGAACAGGGCGGCCTTGTAGAGCGAATGGACCACGAGGAACGTCATCGCGCCCAGGATCGCCGCCTCGGTGCCCACGCCTATGAACAGGACCAGCGTCCCGAGCGCCATCAGCGTGGTGTAGGCCAGCACCTGCTTGATGTCGGTCTGCCGCAGCGCCACGACGCTCGCGAACACCGCCGTCACCCCGCCGAAGATCACGAGCGTCCAGAACCAAAGGTCGGTCCCGCCGAGCGACGGGTTCATCCGCGCCAGCAGGTAGACCCCGCCCTTCACCATCGTGGCGGAGTGCAGGTAAGCAGAGACCGGCGTGGGCGCGGCCATCGCGTTCGGGAGCCAGAAGTGGAACGGCACCTGCGCCGACTTGGTGAAGGCGCCCGCGACGACGAGCAGGAAGATCGGCACGTAGAGCGGGTGCGTCGCGAGGTCCGGCAGCGCCGAGATCGCGTAGCCGCCGCCAGCGGTCCCGATCAGCACGATGCCCGCGAGGAACGCGAGCGCGCCGGTCCCGGTCACCAGCAGCGCCTGCAGCGCGTTGCGCCGCGCCTCGGGCTTGTCGGCGTCGAACCCGATCAGCAGGTAGGAAGATACCGTCGTGACCTCCCAGAACACGAACAGCGCCAGCAGGTCGTCCGACAGCACCAGCCCAAGCATCCCCGCCATGAACGCCAGCAGGTAGCACACGAAGCGGACGTAGTGCCCGTGCCCGCCGAGATAGGTCGAGGCGTAGAGAGTCACCAGCGCGCCGATCCCGGTGATCAGCAGCGCGAAGGTCAGCGACAGCCCGTCGAGCAGGAAGCCCAGCGACGCCCCGAGCGTGGGCGCCCAGTCGATCCGCCAGACCAGCACCTCGCCCGCCGCCACCGCGGGCACGAACTGCGCGAACCACGCGAACAGCGCGAGCGGGACCGCGATCGAGACCCAGCCCGCCGGTCCGCCCAGCGGGGGCGCGTCTTCATGCGTGGCGGCCATGGCGTTCCTTCTGCGTCCCGCGACCGTCTATCCGATCGGACCCGATGCACAACCGGGCCGAGCGCGCATCACAGGCCGAACGGGATCCATACCGTCTGCACGTCGGTCCCGTGGTGAAGCCACTCGCCCGCCGCCGCCGCGTCCCAGTCGCGCCCGCGGCCGTCGTTCACCCAGGTCCGCTTGAGGTCATGCGACGACTCGCGCTCGATCACCGCCGAGAGGTCCGCGGAGGAGAACGACCAGACCGCGTCCACGTCGGCATGGCCCGCAGCGTGGGGGGCGAGCTCAACATGGTCGCCGGTCAGCACGTTGACGACGCCGGGCGGGACGTCGGACGTCTCGAGCAGCGCGTAGAGGTCGGCGGCGAGGAGCGGCGCGGCCTCGGGGGCGATCAGGATCAGGCGGTTCCCGGTCGCCATCGCCGCCCCCACGATCTGCGCCAGCCCGAGCAGCGGGGCGGCGTCGGGGGCGAAGGCGACGATGGTGCCCTGGGGGCGGTTGAGGGCGAGGGCGAGGCCCTGGAGGGGGACGCCGAGGGTGCGGCCGTCGTGCTTGTCGGCCCAGGCTGCCCAGCGGAACAGGTGCCGCACGGCGCGCTCCGCCTCGGGCGCGCCGCCGGTCTGCGCGGCCAGCCGGGCATCGAGCTCGGGCGCCCGGGCGGTCATGTTCTCGGCCAGATAGTAGAGGATTTGCGCGCGCATGTGCCCCGTCGACGCGCTCCAGCCGCGGGCGGCGTTCGCCGCCTCGACCGCGTTGCGGAGGTCCTTGCGGTTGGCGACCGCGACCTCGCCCACGACGCCGTCGGGGCCCGCGACGGGGCGGGTGTAGCCGCCGTCGGGACGGACTTGCTTGCCGGAAACGTACAATTTGGGGGTGCGGTCGATCCCGTCCTTCACGTTTCGTACGATCTCGAAACGCGGGACCGGGGGCATTCGTGCACCCCTGGCGGGCCGCAGCCAGGCCCGCAGGCCGACAACCCCGCCCTCGCGCCCGAACCCGCTCTCCTTCATCCCGCCGAACGGCGCCGCCGCGTCGAGCATGTTCGCGCCGTTGACCCAGACCACGCCCGCCCGGATCCGCGGCGCGGTGTCGAGCGCCATGTCGATGTCCTGCGACCAGACCGAGGCGGCGAGGCCGTAGGCGGTGTCGTTGGCGAGCGTCACCGCCTCGGCCGGGGTGCGGAAGGTGGTCATCGCGAGGACCGGGCCGAACACCTCCTCGCGCATTAGCGGGTCGGCGCCGTGCAGGTCGGTCACGAGGACCGGCGGCAGGTAGCCGTCGCCCTCCGGCGCGGTGCCGCGATGGACGGTGCCGGACGTGCGCGCGAGCATCGCCTCGATCCGCGCGCGATGCTCGGCATGGACCATCGCGCCCATGTCCACGGACTTGTCGAGGGGATCGCCGACGCGGATCTTCGCCATCCGTGCGAGGAGGCGGTCGCGGACGTCGTCCGCCACGCCCTCCTGCACCAGCAGCCGCGCGCCGGCGCAGCAGACCTGCCCGCCGTTGAACCAGATCGCGTCGACAAGCCCCTCGACCGCGCCGTCGAGATCGGCGTCCTCGAACACGAGGTAGGGGGACTTGCCGCCGCGCTCGAGCGTGAGGCCCATGCCGCGCCCGGCGGTCTCGCGGCGCAGGATGCGCCCGACCTCGGTGGAGCCGGTGAAGGCGAGCTTTGCGATGTCGGCGCGCGCGAGCGCGGCGCCGATCGCGCCGTCGCCGGTGACGACGTTGACCACGCCCGGCGGCACGCCCGCCGTCCCGCACAGGTCGGCGAAGGCGAGCGCGGTCAGCGGCGTCCACTCGGCCGGCTTGAGCACGACGCAGTTGCCCATAGCGAGCGCCGGGGCGAGCTTCCACGACAGCATCAGGAGCGGGAAGTTCCACGGCACGATCGCGCCGCACGCGCCCCAGGGCTCGGCGCCGGGCATGGTCTCGCCGCGCAGCGCGGCGTGGCCCGCATGGTGGTAGAAGTGCCGCGCGGCCAGCGCCACGTCGATGTCGCGCGCCTCGCGGATCGGCTTGCCGGTGTCGAGCGTCTCCAGCACGGCGAGGAGGCGGGAATGCTTCTGCAGCCCCCGCGCCAGAGCATAGAGGATGCGCGCGCGGTCGTGGTCGCTAGTCGCGGCCCAGCCGGGCGCGGCGGCGTGCGCGGCCTCGACGGCGGCGGCGACGTCGTCCCCGGTGCCCTGCGTGACCCGCGCCAGCACCTCGCCGGTCGCGGGGTTCACGGTGTCGAAGCCGTCGTCCGGCGCCTGCCGCTCGCCGCCGATCCAGTGGCCGAACGCGCGACCGTGCGCGTCGAGCCAGGCATCCGCCTCGCCGCGCCCCTCGGGCGCCGGGCCCCAATCCATGCTCTCGAAGATCTCCGCCACGCGCGTCATTCTCCAACTCCGTCCAGGATCGGGTCGACCGGCGACGCACTCGCTGCGGCGCGCGGGCCGGTTCCACGGCGCGATCCCATGGGCCGGGAGGCCGGTCCGCCGCCGCGTCGCGGGGCGACCGCCACCGCGCCCGCATCGGGAACGTCATGGCCCGCGATGCCCGCCACAGTCGATCCGCGCAGGACGAGCCGCGTGCCACCCCCGCCGGAAAGGCAGGTCCGGGGCATCGATGCGATCATTCGCGGCCATTCGCCGGAGGGAGAGCCGAGAATCGCTCTCGCGATCAATGCGCGGAGGGCGACCCTCATGCGACCGCGTGCCGATGCGCCGCCGAGTAGCGCCCGGTGACGTGATGCTCGAGCTGCCGCTCGATGTCGCCCAGGAGCGAGGATGCGCCGAAGCGGAACAGGTCGGGGCGCAGCCAGCGGTCGCCCAGCTCCTCCTTCAGGAGCGCGAGGTAGGTGATCGCGTCCTTGGCCTTCGAGACGCCGCCGGCGGGCTTGTAGCCGACCGCGAAGCCCGAGGCGGCCTCGTAGGCGCGGATCGCGCGCATCATCACGAGGCTGACGGGCAGGGTCGCGTTGACCGCCTCCTTGCCGGTCGAGGTCTTGATGAAGTCGGCGCCCGCCATCATCGCGACGTGGCTCGCGCGGGCGACGTTCGACAGCGTGCCGAGCTCCCCCGTGGCCAGGATCGCCTTCATGTGCGCGGGCCCGCAGGCTTCGCGCATCGCGGCGGTCTCGTCGAAGAGCGCCTGCCAGTCGCCGGTCAGGACGTGGCGGCGCGAGATGACGATGTCGATCTCGGCGGCGCCGGCGGCGACGCTCATCTCGATCTCGCGCAGGCGGAGCTCGAACGGCGACAGCCCGGCGGGGAAGCCGGTGGAGACGGCGGCGACGGGCAGGCGGCCGTCGAGCGCCTCGACCGCGGCGGGCACCATCTCGTGATAGACGCAGACCGCGCCCACGGTGAGGCCGGGCAGGCCAATCGCCTCGAGGATGTCGGCGCGGACCGGGGCCAGCGCCTTGGCGCAGAGGCGCCGCACGCGCCCCTCGGTGTCGTCGCCCGCGAGCGTCGTGAGGTCGATCATCGAGACGGCGCGCGCGAGCCAGGCGGCCTGCCACTCCTTCTTGAGCGAGCGGCGCGCGGCGATGGTGCCCGCGCGGCGCTGCGCGGCCGGCGCGTTGACGCGGATCGCGGGGATCGCGGCCGGGTCGAACGGCATCCCGGCGTTGCGTCGGAGGGCGGTGGCGGTCACGGTCGGCTCCCCTGTCGGGCGGGACGCTGCCACGGGCGGGCGGCGCGGGCAATCAGTCGGCGGTGCGCACGATCCCGGCGAAGCGCTCGAAGATCGCGGGCGCGCCGCAGATGACGTGGCCGTCCTCGATAAGCACCTGCCCCGGCCGGATCGGCTCCACGAAGCCGCCCGCCTCGCGCACGATCAGGATGCCCGCCGCGATGTCCCACGGCTTCAGCCCGCGCTCCCAGAACCCGTCGAAGCGCCCGGCGGCGACGTAGGCAAGGTCGAGCGAGGCCGCGCCCCAGCGGCGCACGCCCGCGCAGACCGGCAGCAGGCGCGCGAGGTCCCTGAGCGCCGCCGGAAGATGCTTGCCCCCGCCGAACGGCAGGCCGGTCGCGTAGACCGTCTCGATCATCGCGGTGCGCCCCGAGACGCGCAGGCGGCCCTTGCCGTCGAGCCACGCGCCCTGGCCCTTCTCGGCGTAGAACGTCTCGTCCTTGACGGGGTCGTGGACCACGGCGGCGACGGTCTCTCCCTTGTGCTCGAGCGCGATGGAGACCGCCCAGTGCGGCATCCCGTGCAGGAAGTTGGTGGTTCCGTCGAGCGGGTCGACGATCCAGCGCCGGGTCGGGTCCTTCCCCTCCACGGGGTCGGATTCCTCGCCGAGCCAGCCGTAGCTCGGGCGCGCGGTCGTCAGCATCTCGCGCACGATCTCCTCGGCGGCGCGGTCGGCGCGGCTCACGAAGTCGCCCGGCCCCTTGGCGGAGACCTGGAGCTGCTCGACCTCGCCGAAGTCCTTCAAGAGCGAGCGCCCGGCGCGGCGCGCGGCCTTAAGCATGACGGTGAGGTTCGCGCTGCCTTGCATCGTCGGGCTCCGGGGTCGGGGTCAGGGCGGGCGTCTAGCGTGGCCTCGGGCGGGGGGCCAGCCCCGGGGGCCGGGGGGGCCACCCGCGCAACCCGCGCGGGCGGCGCGGTGTTGGGCATCAGGAGGCTCCGCCATGACCCGACCCGCCGTCTCGTTCGAGTTCTTCCCGCCGAAGTCGCTCCGGGGGTCGTTCCGCCTGTGGGAGTGCCTGCGGACGCTGGCGCCGCTCGGGCCGGAATGGGTGTCGGTGACCTACGGCGCGGGCGGATCGACGCGAGAGCTCACGCGCGAGGCGGTGGCCGCGATCGGGCCGGGGTTCGGGCTGCCGGTGGCGGGGCACCTGACCTGCGTGGGCGCCTCGCGAGCGGAGACGATGGAGGCCGCGCGCGAATTCCGCGAGGCGGGCGCCTGCGGCGTGGTCGCGCTGCGCGGCGATCCGCCCGAGGGGGAGGCCGCGTTCGAGCCGCATCCCGAGGGGTTCGAGGACTCGGTGGAGCTAGTGGCCGCGCTCGCGCGCGAGGGCTTCGACGTGCGCGTCGGCTGCTATCCCGACGGGCATCCCGAGGCGGCGTCGCCGGAGGCGGAGGTGGACTGGCTGCGGCGCAAGGTCGAGGCGGGGGCGAGCGAGGCGGTGAGCCAGTTCTTCTTCGACGCCGAGCCGTTCCTGCGGTTCCGCGACCGCTGCGCGGCGGCGGGGATCGGGGCGCCGATCGTGCCGGGCGTGTTGCCGGTCGGGAACTGGGCGCGGGCGGCCTCGTTCGCCGACGGCTGCGGCGCGCGCATCCCAGGCGACGTGCGGGCCGGGTTCGACGCGGCGGAGCGGGAGGGGCGCGCGGAGGCGTTCGCGCTGGAGCAGGCGACCGCGCTGGCGGAGCGGCTGGTGGCGGAGGGCTGCGACCACCTGCATTTCTACACGATGAACCGGGCGGCGCTCGCGCGGGACGTCTGCCGCGCGCTGGGGATCGACGCGCGGCCGTCGCTCGACGCGGTGGCCTGAGCGGCTGGCGGCGGCGGGGCGGCGCGGCTAGCGTGACGCGGTGTTCGCCGCCGCCCCCGCCGACCTCGCCTCGCGCGATACCGTCCTGTCGATGTCGGGGCTCGACTTCATGCGCGCGATCCTCGACGGCACGCTGCCGCAGCCGCCGATCGGGCGCGTGCTCGACTACCTCCTGACGGGGGTGGAGGACGGCCGGGCAACGTTCGCGGGCACGCCCGGCTTCGACCACGTCAATCCGATGGGCAGCGTCCACGGCGGCTGGTACGGGACGCTCCTCGACAGCGCGATGGCCTGCGCGGTGATGACCCGCGTGCCGAAGGGGTCGGTCTACACGACGCTCGAGTACAAGGTGAACGTGGTCCGCGCGATCCCGCCCGGCACGCGCGTCGAGGCGGTGGGGACGGTGAGCCATTCGGGCCGCACGACCGGCGTGGCCGAGGGGACGATCCGCGGCGCGGGCGACGGACGGCTCTACGCGACGGGCTCCACCACCTGCATCATCCTGCCGGGATGAGCGACGCGGAGGCGCGGGTGCGCGCGAGCTTCGCGCGGCAGGGCATGATGCGGACGCTGGGCGCCACGCTCGTCCATGTGGGCGAGGGCGTCGTGTGGGTGGCGGCGGAGGTGGTCGAGGCCACCTCGCAGCAGCAGGGCGCGGGCCACGCCGCGCTGACCTTCGCGCTCGCGGACACGGCGGCGGGCTACGCCGCGCTGTCGACGATGGAAGCGGGCTGCGAGGTGGTGACGTCTGAGTTCCGCATCTCGCTGCTCGCGCCCGCGACGGGAATGCTGGTGGCCGAGGGCCGCGTGGTGCGGCCGGGGCGGCGGCTGATCGCGGTGGCCGCCGACGTCTGGGCCGGCGAGGTCCATGTGGCGACGTCGCTCGGGACGATGGTGCCGGTCCGGACCTAGGCGAGCGTCGCCCCGCATGTGCGCGGGGTCCGGCGGGCCGCCGATGCGGTGAGGTCGCCGCGGAAGGGCCGGACCATCGGCGCGGTCGGGCGGGCGAGGTCCGCACCCGCCCTCGACGCAACTGACGAAGCCTCGGCGCCCGCGGCCGGGTCGGCATGCCGGGGGGGCGCCGGCGCGGGCGGACCAGGAGGCGTCCGCTGCGCCGCCGCGACCCGGGGCGCTCAGTCGGTCGCCGCGCGCGCCGCCTCCACCGCCTCGATCATCTGGCCCGCGTCGATCAGGCCGGGGGCGCGGGTGTCGCCGATCACGAAGCTGGGCGTACCGGTGAAGCCGAGCTCCTCGGCCAGCGCCATCGAGGCGTCGATATGATTCTGCACCTCGGGCGCGTCCATGTCGGCGCGCAGCCGGTCCACGTCGAGCCCGACATCGCCCGCGATCCGCAGCACGGCGGCCTCGTCGAGCCGCCCGTTCGCGGCCATCATCGCCGCGTGGATCGCCTCGTAGCCGTCCTGCTCGCGGGCGGCGAGCGCCGCGCGGGCGGCCGCGACTGAGCCCTCGCCCAGGATCGGCCATTCGCGGTAGACGATGCGGACCATGTCGTCCTCGTCCACGAGCGCCGCGACCTGGTCGGCGGCGCGGCGGCAATAGGGGCAATTGTAGTCGAAGAACTCGACCACGGTGACGTCGCCGTCGGGGTTGCCCGCGACCGGCGCGTTCGGGTCGCGCTCGAGCCGGTCGCGCGCCGTGCCGAGCGTCTCCTGCGCGCGGGCCTCGGCCTCGGCGGCGTCGCGGCGCTGCAGGATGCCGACGGCCTCCATCACGATCTCGGGGTTCGCGCGGATCGTGTCGAGCACGAGCGCGCGGACCTGCGCCTCGGTCAGGTCCTGCGCGGCGGCGGGCAGGGCGAGGGCGGTCGCGAGGGCTATGGCGGCGGCGCGCATGGAGGTCTCCGGCTGGGTCGGGTGCGGTCGAGCGGGACGGTGCCGGGCGGGCGTGCCGGGCGCAAGCGCGCGCGGTCACGTTCGCGTCAGGGCGTCGGACGCCACCTCGCCGGGCGGGGGCGCGTCGGGCTAGGCACGGGGGCCATGCGCGCCCTGCTCCTCCCGTGCCTCCTCCTCGGCCTCGCCGCCCCTTCGTTCGCGGCCGAGTCGCCTCCCGCGCAGGGCAACGCGGTGACGGCGCGGCTGATCGCGGTGGAGGACGGGGTCGCGCCCGGCGCCGCGACGCTCTCGGCCGGGCTGGCCCTGTCGCTCGCCGACGGCTGGCACACCTACTGGCGCTCGCCCGGCGAGGTCGGCCTGCCGCCCGCGCTCGACTGGTCGGCGAGCGACAACGTGGCCTCGGTCGAGCTGGCCTACCCCGCGCCCGAGCGGTTCGAGGCGTTCGGCATCCAGAACTTCGGCTATTCGGACGGGGTCACGTTCCCCCTTGCGGTGGCGCTCGAGCGGCCGGGGGAGCCGGCGCGGCTCGACGTCACGGCGGAGCTGCTAGTCTGCGCCGAGATCTGCGTCCCCGAGACGCTGCGCGTGACCCTCGACCTGCCGCGCGGCGGGGGGATCGACGCGGGCGCGGCGGCGGCGATGGCGGAATGGATCGCGCGGGTGCCGGGGGCCGGCGACGCGGCCGGGATCGCGCTCGGCGCGGTGCATCTGGACGGCGAGGCGCTGACGTTCGAGGCGCGCTCGGCGACGCCGTTCGGCGCGGTGGACGTGTTTCCCGAGCACGGATCGGCGGCGTTCGGGCTGCCGGAGATCATGCTGTCGGATGGCGGCCGGGCGCTCTGGGCTCGGGTGCCGGTGCTGGCGGCGGGCGAGGGGCCGCTCGACCTGACGCTGGTGGACGGGGCGCGCGCGGTGACGATCGGGGCCGAGCCGGGGGACGTGGCGCCGGTGCCGCCCGCCGCCGGGCGCGGGCTCTGGGCGATGCTCGCGGTGGCGGCGCTGGGAGGGCTGATCCTGAACGCGATGCCCTGCGTGCTGCCGGTGCTGTCGCTCAAGCTCGCCTCCGCGCTGGGCGCGCGCGACCGCCCTGTCGCGCGGGTCCGGGCGGGCTTCGCGGCCTCGGCGGCGGGCGCGGTGGCGTTCTTCCTCGCGCTCGCGGGGCTCGCGATCGCGCTGCGCGCGGGCGGCGTCGCGGTGGGCTGGGGGATGCAGTTCCAGCAGCCTGCCTTCCTCGCGGCGATGGTGATGCTGGTCACGCTGTTCGCGGCGAACCTGCTGGGGCTGTTCGAGGTCTCGCTGGGGCAGGGCGCGATGACGGGGATGGCGCGGGCGGAGGCGCGCGGCGGGCTGGGCGGCGATTTCGCCACCGGCGCGTTCGCGGCGCTCATGGCCACGCCCTGCTCGGCGCCGTTCGTGGGGACCGCGGTGGCCTTCGCGCTGACCCGCGGGCCGGTCGAGACGGTGGCGGTGTTCGGCGCGATGGGCCTGGGGCTGGCCTCGCCCTACCTCGTCGTCGCCGCGCGGCCGGGGCTGGTGGCGCGGCTGCCGCGGCCGGGGCGGTGGATGGTGTGGATCAAGGGCGCGCTGGGGCTGCTGCTGGTGGGGACCGCGATCTGGCTGGTGACGGTGCTCGCCGGGTCGGCGGGCTGGCGCGTGGCGGGGATCGTGGGCGGACTCGCGGCGGCGCTGCTCGCGGCGCTCGCGGCGTGGCGGCGTCCGGCGGCGCTCGGCGCGGCGGGGCTCGCGCTCGCGCTCTCGGCGGCCCTCCTCGTGCCCGCGGCCCCGGCGGCGGAGCGGTCGGCGGCGGGCTGGACGCGGTTCGAGCCCGGGCGCATCGCGGACGAGGTCGCGGCGGGGCGGGTGGTGTTCGTGGACGTGACCGCGGACTGGTGCCTGACCTGCCTCGCCAACAAGCGGCTGGTGCTCGACCGCGCGCCGGTGGCCGAGGCGCTGGCGGGAACGGTCGCGATGCGGGCCGACTGGACGCGCCCCGACGAGGCCATCGCGGCCTGGCTGCGCGGGCACGGACGGTTCGGCATCCCGTTCGACGCGGTCTACGGGCCGGGCGCGCCGGAGGGGATCGTGCTCCCGGAGCTGCTGACGGAGCGCGCGGTGCTGGACGCGCTGGCGGCGGCGGGCGGCTAGGTCGCGTGGGGGAGCGACCGTACGGATACGCACGCTCGGCCGGAGTTTCTTCTCGGACCCGACGTAGTATGCTAATGTGGTACTATCGGCTGCAACGCATCAGGGCGCGACCGATTGGGAGACGTCGTGCGAAGCGCTCTTGCCCCCCGGCGGAGCGCAACCGATGCCCAGACGTCTCGTCTGCCCGATCGGGCAGAACAACCTCCTGCGCACGCTCGATCCTGCCGACCGCGCCGCGCTCGAGCCGCATCTGTCGCCCGTCGATCTGCCGTTGCGATCCGTGCTCGACGAGGCCGACGCACCGATCGCCCACGTCGTCTTCCCGGTCCGCGGCGTCGCCTCGATGATCGCGTCCGGGCCGGAGGGGCGGCGGATCGAGGCGGGGCTTTTCGGGCGCGAGGGGATGTCGGGCATGGCGCTGATCACCGGCGGCGACCGGCTGCCGACGCAGACGCTCATGCAGATCGCGGGCGAGGGCCTTCGGATCGAGGCGGGACACCTGCGGGAGGCCATGGCCGCGCGGCCCTCGATGCGCGCGCACCTGCTGGGCTACGCGCAGGTGATGTTCGTGCAGGCGATGCACACGGCGCTCGCCAATGGGCATGCCTCGCTCGAGGCGCGGCTCGCCCGCTGGCTCCTGATGTGCGACGACCGGGTGGAGGGGGGCGAGGTCCCGCTGACCCACGAGTTCCTCGCGATCATGCTGGGCGTGCGGCGCGCGGGCGTGACCGTCGGCACGCATCTCCTCGAGGGCAAGGGCCTGATCCGGGCGCGGCGCGGGCGCATCGCGATCCTCGACCGCGAGGGCCTCGAGGAGGAGGCGCGAGGCTACTACGGCGTGCCCGAGGAGGAATACGCCCGGCTGTACCCGGACGGCTGACCCGACGGAGGGGCGTCAGGCGTCGTGCGCGCCCTGCGGCGGCAGCACGATCTCGAGGCCCGCGCCGACCGTGAGGTAGGGACCGAAGCGCGGCAGGAGACGCATGGTGCCGCCCAGCCGCCCGACCGAGGCCCGGACGATCGACAGGCCGATCGAATCCGCCCCGTCGAGATCGAAGCCGTCGGGGAAGCCCGGGCCGTCGTCGTGGATCCGCAGCCGGGTGTCGCCCGCGCCGCTGCGATCGATCTCCACTGTCAGGACCGGCCCGCGCCCGTCGCGGGCGTGGTGCTTGACGGCGTTGGTCATCATCTCGACGACCACGATGCCGACGTATCCGGCGGATCGCGCCGGGAGCGCCACCTCGCCGGCATCGACCCGCAACGTGCCGCCGACGCTTTGGGCGAGGTCGTCGCGCAGGTCGGCGAGGTAGTCCGCCATCCCGACCTCTTCCGACCCCGCCGGACGGGCCATGCTCCGGTGCAGCCTCGCGGAGGCGCACAGCCGCGACGAGGCCGCGTCGAGCGCGTCCCGCGCGGCGCCGCCATGCTCGAGCTTGCGGCGTTCGGACATGAGCGCGGCGGCCGCCATCTGCAGGCTGTTGGCGATGCGGTGGTCGGCCTCCGTGCGTCGCAGGCGATCGTCGTCGGCGAGCATCGCCCGGAACGCCCGGCCGGCGTCGACGTCCTTGTCCAAGCCCTCCATCGGGTATCCTCTGCGATTGGTGCGATCCGCCGTGCTCAGGCATCGGCGGTGCCCACAGGTTAACGCAGGCGGCCAGGTTCCGTCAGGCTCGGTACGCATCCGCACACCGGCGCCCGCCGTCACCCGCCGAGCGCGGCCCGCCAGCGATCCACGAGCGCCCGCTCCTCGTGCGTGAGCCGCTGCGCGCGCGGGTAGATCGGCGCGGCGCGGTCGTCGCGGACGGGCGCGTCCCAGCCGTCGGTGGTCTCGAAGAAGCGCGCGACCCCGGCCTCGCCGAACTCGGTGAGGTAGCCCTGCACCACGACGTCGAGATAGCTCAGCAGGATCGGGTGCAGCGCGTCGGGGGGCGCGTGGTGCCCCTCGGGGATGTGGTAGATCGAAGGGCCTTCGGGGAGCGGCTCGCGCAGGTAGCCCGCCTCGCGCGCGTCGAGCGCCTCCCAGTCGCCCATCGGCACCTCGGCGGTCAGCCCGTCGATCGCGGAGCCCGCGTCGCGGGTCGCGGTCAGGAACGGCGCGGGGTGCAGGCGGGTGTGGCGCCAGACGCGACGCCAGCCCCGGACCGTCGTCGGGATGCCGCCGGGATAGCCGTGGGTGCGCCGGTTCACGAGGCTGCCGTAGCCGAAGAAGCGGTGCATCCGGTATCGTCCCCCGCGCGTGCCCGGCCCGTGGCGATCCCGGTCCCCGCGCGACCCTCTTGCGCGGCGGTCGGTGGGGCGGATACGCTCGCGCTCGCACGGCCCGGGAGACTCTGTCGCAGGGCAGGGCCGAAGGAGCAACCGCCCCGGTAAACTCTCAGGCGAACGGACCGGCCGCGCGACGGACACTCTGGAGAGACCGCCCCCCGGGGCGGCGCCGACGGGATAGCGATCTCAGGCACCACGGACAGAGGGGGCATCGAAGCCGGGCGATCCGCCCGAGGAGGTGCCGTGACCGCAACTGATCCCAAGAACGAGCCGACCACTGAGCCGATCGCGCTGCCGCTGGCGGCGCTCCACGCCGAGCTCGGCGGGCGGATGGTGCCGTTCGCGGGCCATTCGATGCCGGTGCAGTACCCGGCGGGGGTGATGGCCGAGCATCTGCACGTCCGCTCGCGCGCGGGGCTCTTCGACGTCTCGCATATGGGGCAGGTCGTGGTGCGGGGCGGCGGCGCGGCGGCGGCGCTCGAGACGCTGCTGCCGGTGGACGTGGCGGGGCTCGCGGCGGGGCGGCAGCGCTACGGGCTGCTGACGACGCCGGACGGCGGGGTGGCGGACGACCTGATGGTGGCGAACCGGGGCGACCATCACCTGCTGGTGGTGAACGGGGCCACGAAGCATGCGGATCTGGCGCTGCTCGTCGCGGGGATGCCCGACCGGCCGGTCGAGCTCCTGGAGGACCGCGCGCTGCTCGCGCTGCAGGGGCCCGAGGCGGAGGCGGTGCTCGAGCGGATCGTGCCGGGCGTGGCGGCGATGCGGTTCATGGACGGCGAGTCCTATGCGTGGCGCGGGGCCGACCTCTGGGTGAGCCGGTCGGGCTATACCGGGGAGGACGGCTACGAGGTGAGCGTGCCGGTGACGGCGGCCGAGGCGCTCGCGCGCGCGCTGCGGGCCGATCCGGCGGTGCTGCCGATCGGGCTCGGCGCGCGCGATACGCTGCGGCTCGAAGCGGGGATGCCGCTTTACGGGCAGGACCTGACGCCCGACATCTCCCCCGTCGAGGCCGGGCTCGGCTGGGCGATCGCCAAGGTCCGCCGCGCGGGCGGGGCGCGGGCGGGCGGCTTCCCCGGCGCGGATCGCATCCTGCGCGAGCTGGCCGACGGCCCGTCGCGGCGGCGGGTGGGGCTGCTGCCCGAGGGACGTGCGCCGATGCGGGCGGGGACGATGCTCCATGCCGCCGAGGACGCGGCGGCGCCGGTCGGCACGGTCACGTCGGGCGGCTTCGGCCCGTCCGTGGGCGCGCCCGTGGCCATGGGCTACGTCCCCGCCGGAACCGCGCCGGGGACCATCTTGTTCGGGGACGTGCGGGGCCGGCGGCTGCCGGTGGCCGTCACCGATCTGCCGTTCCACCAACCGCGCTACGTGCGCCGATCCGCGAGGCCCGCATGAAGTACACCGAGGAGCACGAATGGCTCGAGGACGTCGACGGGACGATCACCGTCGGCATCACCGCGCATGCCGCCGAGCAGCTTGGCGACGTGGTGTTCGTCGACCTGCCCGAGATCGGGCGCACGGTCGCCAAGGGCGAGGAGATCGTGGTGATCGAGAGCGTCAAGGCGGCCTCCGACATCCTGTCGCCGCTCGACGGGGAGATCGTGGAGGTCAACGACGCGCTGGCCGACAATCCGGGGCTCGTGAACGAGGATGCCGAGGCGGCCTGGTTCTTCCGCATGACGACGACCACGCCCGAGGAGATCGCGTCGATGATGGACGAGGACGCGTACCGCGAGTTCGTCGAGGGGTGAGGCATGCGTCTGGAGACGGCGAGGCATGGCGGAGGGTCGGGCAGATGGCCCACCGGAACGTCGATCACTGTCGCGCGGGCGAGGCCAAGGCGTTTCGAGCGGCCGCCCCACCATTCGGCGCGGCCGGTCGAACGGGGGTCACGGCGATGACGGTCCCGGCATTCGCGACCGGTGAACCCGCCGCCGACGCTCGGCTCCCGTACCGCGCCGCCTCCGACGTCACGATCCAGACGTAGTCGGTTCGTGCCGTCCATGCCAAAGCGCGAGAGGCGCCGACCGCCCATCCCTACGGAGCGCGCTCCGACCCCGCGCCCTGACCCATTCCGGAGCCACCCGATGCCGCTGACCGACTACGATACCTACGACTTCGCCAACCGCCGCCACATCGGTCCGTCGCCCGCGGAGATGGAGGCGATGCTGGCCGTCGTCGGCTGCGACAGCCTCGACGCGCTGATCGACGAGACGGTGCCCGCGGCGATCCGGCAGGCCGACCCGCTGCCCTGGCCGCAGATGACCGAGCACGCGATCCTGGGCCGGATGCGCACGCTGGCCGCGAAGAACCGGGTCACGACGTCGATGATCGGGCAGGGCTACTCGGACACGGTCACGCCGCCCGCGATTCAGCGCAACATCCTCGAGAACCCCGCCTGGTACACCGCCTACACGCCCTACCAGCCGGAGATCGCGCAGGGGCGGCTGGAGGCGCTCCTGAACTTCCAGACGATGGTGGCCGACCTGACCGGGCTGCCGGTGGCGAACGCGTCGCTGCTCGACGAGGCGACGGCGGCGGCCGAGGCGATGGTGATGGCGCGCCGGGTGGCGAGGTCGAAGGCGCGCGGCTTCTTCGCCGACGCCGCCTGCCATCCGCAGACGCTCGCGGTGATGCGCACGCGGGCGGAGCCGCTGGGGATCGAGCTGATCGTGGGGGACACCGAGGCGCTCGACCCCGCGGCCGTGTTCGGCGCGATCTTCCAGTATCCCGACACGCATGGCCGCCTGCGCGACCCGTCGAGCCAGATCGAGGCGCTGCACGGCGCGGGCGCGATCGCGGTGGTGGCGACGGATCTTCTCGCGCTGTGCCTGCTGCGGGAGCCGGGCGCGATGGGCGCGGACGTCGCCATCGGCTCGGCGCAGCGGTTCGGGGTGCCGCTGGGTTACGGCGGCCCGCATGCCGCGTTCTTCGCCTGCGCGGACGCCCACAAGCGGCACATGCCGGGGCGGCTCGTCGGGGTCAGCGTCGACAGCCACGGCAACCTCGCCTACCGCCTCAGCTTGCAGACCCGCGAGCAGCATATCCGCCGCGAGAAGGCGACCTCCAACGTCTGCACCGCGCAGGCGCTGCTCGCGGTGATGGCGAGCTTCTACGCGGTGTTCCACGGGCCCGAGGGGCTTCGCCACATCGCCACGCACGTCCACGCGCACGCGGTCGCGCTGCGCGACGCGCTCGCGGGGGCGGGGTTCGACGTCGCCGGGGAGCCGATCTTCGACACGCTCGACGTGACCGTCGGCGCGATGCAGGGCGTGATCTGGCGCTCGGCGCGCGCCGAGGGGATCACGCTGCGGCGCGTGGGGACGGACCGGCTCGGGATCGCCTGCGACGAGATGACGGATGCCGACGTGCTGACGCGGCTCCTGCGTGCCTTCGGCATCGAGGGGCAGGTGGCGGCCGAGCGCATCGACATTCCCGAGGCGCTGCGGCGGACGTCCGACTACCTCACTCATCCGATCTTCCACCTCAACCGCGCCGAGGCGGAGATGATGCGCTACATGCGCCGCCTCGCCGACCGCGACCTCGCGCTCGACCGGGCGATGATCCCGCTCGGCTCGTGCACGATGAAGCTGAACGCCGCCGTCGAGATGATGCCGGTCACGTTCCCCGAATTCGGCACGCATCCACCCCTTCGCCCCCGCCGAGGATGCCGAGGGCTACGCCGAGATGATCGGTGAGCTGTCGTCGCGGCTTTGCACGATCACCGGCTACGACGCGATGTCGATGCAGCCGAACTCGGGCGCGCAGGGCGAGTATGCCGGGCTCCTGACGATCGCGGCCTATCATCGCTCGCGCGGCGAGGACCGCCGCGTCTGCCTGATCCCGACCTCGGCGCACGGCACCAACCCGGCCTCGGCCACGATGGCGGGGATGGAGGTCGTCGTGGTGCGCGCGGCGGCCAACGGCGACGTCGACGTGGACGACTTCCGCGCCAAGGCCGAGGCGGCGGGCGACCGGCTCGCGGCCTGCATGATCACCTACCCGTCCACGCACGGCGTGTTCGAGGACACGGTGCGCGAGGTCTGCGAGATCACGCATGCGCATGGCGGTCAGGTCTACATGGACGGGGCGAACCTGAACGCGCTGGTCGGGCTGGCCAAGCCCGGCGAGATCGGCGCGGACGTGAGCCACCTCAACCTGCACAAGACGTTCTGCATCCCGCATGGCGGAGGCGGGCCGGGGATGGGCCCGATCGGGGTGCGCGCGCATCTCGCGCCGCACCTGCCGGGGCATCCCGAGCACGGCTCCGAGGGGCCGGTGAGCGCCGCGCCCTACGGCTCGGCCTCGATCCTGCCGATCAGCTACGCCTACGTGATGATGATGGGCGGGGCGGGGCTGACGCAGGCCACGAAGGTGGCGATCCTGTCGGCGAACTACGTCGCCGCGCGGCTCGACGGCGCGTTCGACGTGCTCTACCGCGGCGCGCGCGGGCGGGTGGCGCACGAATGCATCCTCGACACGCGCCCGTTCGAGAAGGCGGCCGGCGTCACCGTGGATGATGTCGCCAAGCGGCTCATCGACAACGGCTTCCACGCGCCCACGATGTCGTGGCCGGTGGCGGGGACGCTGATGGTGGAGCCCACCGAGAGCGAGCCGAAGCCGGAGCTCGACCGTTTCGTGACCGCGATGCTCGCCATCCGGGAGGAGGTCGCCGCCATCGAGCGGGGCGAGATGGACCGGGCGGACAACCCGCTCAAGAACGCGCCGCACACGATGGAGGACATGGTCCGCGACTGGGACCGGCCCTACACGCGCGAGGCGGCCTGCTTCCCGCCGGGCGCGTTCCGGGTCGACAAGTACTGGCCGCCGGTGAACCGCGTGGACAACGTCGCGGGCGACCGCAACCTCGTCTGCACCTGCCCGCCGGTGGAGGACTACGCGCTCGCCGCCGAGTGAGGCGGTTGACACCGGCCCCGCCGCCGCCGCACCCCGGCGGCGCGACGGGGCCGGAGGCGGGCGTGAAGCAGGTCATATGCATGCGATGGGGCGGCAAGTACGGCCCGGAATACGTCAACCGGCTCTACGCGATGGTGGCGCGGCACCTGACCCCGCCCTTCGCCTTCTACTGCCTGACCGACGATCCGGCGGGCGTGCGCCCCGAGGTCGACTGCCGCCCGATGCCCGAGCTCGGCTTCGAGATGCCGCGCGTCGAGCGCGGCATCTGGAACAAGTCGCGGCTGTGGAAGCCCGAGGTGTCCGGGATCACCGGGACGGTGCTCTTCGTGGACCTCGACGTGGTGATCACCGGCAGCCTCGACGCCTTCTTCGATCGCGGGCGCCCGGGCGACACGATCCTCGCCCGCAACGTCGTCAAGCCGTTCGAACGTCTCGGTCAGACGTCGATCTACCGCTTCGAGATCGGCGCGCTGAGCCCGCTCTGGGACGCGTTCCGCGCGGACCCGGCGGGCGTCGCGGCCGAGTTCGGCTACGAGCAGCGCTTCGTCACCCGCCGGGCGCCGGGTGGGGTGACGTTCTGGCCGCGCGGGTGGGTCGTGCATTTCCGCCACCACTGCGCGAGGATCTTTCCGCTCAATTTCCTGCTCGAGCCGCGCCTGCCGCGTGGCGCGCGCGTGGCGATCTTTGCGGGGCAACTCAATCCGGTCGACGCCGTCGCGGGTCGCTACAAGGCCAAGTATCCCGTGCTTTCGCGCACCGCCCACGCCCGTGCCGCCTTCGGCCGCGACCGGCCCGACACGCGGATGCGCTACCTGCGTCACTTCATCCTTCCGTCGACCTGGGTCCGGGAGGCCTGGCGGGAATGACGGGCGGCGGGCCCGCGCTTGACGCCACCCCGCGCCCCCGCCATATGCGCCTCCGATGGGGTCGTAGCTCAGTTGGTAGAGCGCGTCGTTCGCAATGACGAGGTCAGGGGTTCGATTCCCCTCGGCTCCACCACCGTTCGACCCTGCACCTCGCATCGATCGGCGATGCGCCGTTGCCCGCGGCGATCGCACGGGCGACGACGCGCCGGGCCGTCGCGTCGTCGGGCGCGTCCGGCAGCTCTACCACCGGCAGCCCGGCCTGGGCGCAGGCTGCGCGGCACGCCGCGTCGTGGCGGGTCCGCCGCCGTCTGTGCGCGAGGATCGCGACCGGCAGGAACCGCGCGTCGCAGATCACCATCGCCGCATGCGCGCCGGCGGCGCCGTGCGGGGCCATCGGCGCGGCGCCCGCGAGCATCGCGTCGTGCGGCACCTGCGGCAGCAGCCGGTGGCCGGGCGGCAGCGACCGCTCGATCGTCGCGAAGAGGTCCCTGTCCGCGGCGCCGAGCAGGGCCCGCTTGCGGCACGGCGCGGCCGAGACCGACGGCAGGGGCGGCGCGGCGCGCGAGAAGTGCATCGTCGTTGCCAGCGCGAGCACGACTCCCGCGAGCATGACGGGGATGACGGGATCGATCATCGCGGTCTCCATCGGAGAGGTTCGCCACGACGATCGACCGCCATCGGGACGCTGACATGGCGTCGGGGCGGCGACATGGTGGCGCGGATGGCGGCCGTCGCGCCCTCACTCGACCCCTCCCGCGCGCCCCGCGCCCGCGAGCGATCCGAGCGAGCCGAACAGCGCCGCGCGGTTCCCGTCGAGCCCGTCCACCAGCGCGAGCGCGTCCATCGCCGTGAGCCGGTCGGTCTCGAAGGCCAACCGGGTCTGCCCGCCGGTCGCGGTACACGTCGGCGAGCCGCGCCGTCTCGGTGCGCCCGCCGCGGGTGATCGAGATGAGCGCCACGTCGGGCGGGATCGACGCGCCGCCCGCCGCCGCGAGCATCGCGCTCAGCGTCCGCGTCGGGCGGGTGATCGGATACACGCCCTGCGCGCCCGCGAGGCCCACGACCGACACCGTCGCGCCGTCGCCCGCGACGCGTCGCACGACGACCTGCGGGTCGGGGTCTGCTCCTCCAGCCGGTCGGTCACGATCCGGCGCAGCGCCTCGGGGGTGTTGCCCGCGGCCCGGACCCGTCCGGCATAGGGGACGAAGACGAAGCCGTCGCGGACGACCTGGACCTCGCCGACGGTGGAGGCCGCCTCGCCCGCCCCGGCGAGGAGCCCGTCCTCGGCGTTCTCGTAGATGACGAGGCTGAGCGTATCGCCGGGCCGGATCGCGTCGGGCGATATGGCCGAGGCTTCGCGCAGGGGCGCCGAGAAGCCGAAGGCCGGGTGGTAGGCCGTCGCCTTGGCCACGCGGGGCGTCACGTCGACCACGAAGGCGTCGCCCTGCCGCTGGACGGAGCCCTCCAGGATCTCGGCCCGGTTCGGCCCGACGCCGCGGGGCGCGAGGCCGCAGGACGCCAGCGCGGCGGCGCAGAGCCGGATGGTGGCCGCGCGGCTCGTCCGACGGATCGCATGGCCCATCATCGCCCCCCCCGATCGTTCCACGCAGTCCAGGCAAGGATCCGCAGTCACTTCGGGGCTGTCGCACCGAACGCGCCGCGCGAGCGAGCCGGGATCGCATCGCTCTCGGGCCACTTGCGGCATTTCGGCCACGCGCCTAGCGAGGCGGGGGCGTTCGGAGGAGTCGCGCATGTTCACGGGCATCGTCACCGATATCGGCACGGTCCGCGCGCTCGAGGGGCGCGGCGACCTGCGCGCCCGCATCGGCACGCGCTACGACCCGGACGGCATCGCCATCGGCGCGTCGATCGCCTGCGACGGCTGCTGCCTGACCGTGGTGGACCGGGGCGCGGATGCCGATGGCGGCTGGTTCGACGTGGACGTCTCGGCCGAGAGCCTCGCCCGGACGGCGCTCGGGGGCTGGAAGCCGGGTACGGAGGTGAACCTCGAGCGGAGCCTGCGGGTCGGCGACGAGATGGGCGGGCACATCGTCTCGGGCCACGTGGACGGGACGGCGGAGATCCTCTCGATCGAGCCCGAGGGCGGCTCGGTCCGCTACCGGTTCCGGGCGCCCGACGCGCTCGCGCGGTTCGTCGCGCCCAAGGGGTCGGTCGCGCTCGACGGGACGTCGCTGACGGTCAACGAGGTCGACGGCGCGGTCTTCGGCGTCAATCTGATCCCGCACACGCAGGCGGTCACGACCTGGGGCGGGGCGCGGGTCGGCGACGCGGTCAACCTCGAGGTGGACACGGTCGCCCGCTACGTCGCGCGGCTGACGGAGGCCGGATGAGGGCCGTGGTCGCGGTCTCGCTCGAGGATGCGGGCGGCGATCGCTGCGTGGACATGATCTGCGGCCCCGGCGGCTGGGCCCGGGTCGAGTGCCGGCGCGATCCCGAGGACGCGCATGGCTGGCGGCGGCCGCATCCGCTCCGGCACGGCTTCGCCTCCGGCAACGCGGCCCGGGCCGGCGCGGCGGGCGCGGTCGGATGGCTCGCGCCGTGACCGCGCCGCCGGGGATCGGGCACAACAGCGGGCAGGACCCGACCGGCTACGCGAGCCGGCTCGTCCAGTGGCGCTCGGCGCGGCGCGCGCTCCTGGGGAACGCGCTGCCGGTCGAGGTGGTCCGGACGCGGGTGCGGCGGGCGGCGGCGCTCGGGCTCGACTACGGGACCTACGCGAGCGTGCGCGCGGGGACCGGGCGCGACATCGCGGCGCTGTTGTTCTCGTCGAACGCGCTCGGCATGATCCGGCGCGCAGAGCTCGACGCGCGCCGGGCGGCGGCGCTGGCGCGGGTCGAGGCCGAACGCGGCGCGCTGATGCACCCGCCGCTCGCGGCCGAGCCCGTGGTGCCGCTCGACTGGGCGGAGCCCGCGCCGGTCTTCGCCGAGAGCTGGACCGCGACCCGCGCGCGGCTGCGCGACCTGCTCCATCGTCGGGGGCTACCGGCGGACGCGGTCCTGGTGATCGGGGAGACGGCGTTCGAGCGGACCTGGTGCGCGACGATGCGGGCGGCGGGATACGTCACGGGGGAGCGGTACTTCGGCGGCGCGCGCTGAGGGGCGCGCGGGCCGGGCGCGCCGGAGGCCGTCGCCGCGGCCCTTCGCCCTCTGGCCCTCCGACGGGCCGCGCGGTAGGCGCGGGACGCGACAGGAGGACGCCATGCCCGACCCGATCCCGTTCGAGACGCCCGGCCGGGTCGAGGCCGACTGGCGCGACTGCATCTCCACCGTCGAGGAGATCATCGAGGACGCGCGCAACGGCCGGATGTTCGTGCTGGTGGACCACGAGGACCGCGAGAACGAGGGCGACCTCGTCATCCCCGCACAGATGGCCACGCCCGACGCGATCAACTTCATGGCCCGCCACGGGCGTGGCCTGATCTGCCTCGCGCTGCCCGGCGCGCGGATCGACGCGCTCGGCCTGCCGCTGATGGCGTCGCAGAACGCCTCGCGCCACGAGACCGCGTTCACCGTGTCGATCGAGGCGCGCGAGGGGGTCTCCACAGGGATCTCCGCGCATGACCGCGCGCGCACCATCGGCGTGGCCATCGACGCGGCGCGCGGCGCGGCCGACATCGCGACCCCCGGCCACGTCTTCCCGTTGCGCGCGCGCGACGGCGGGGTGCTGGTCCGCGCGGGGCATACCGAGGCCGCGGTGGACATCGCGCGGCTCGCGGGGCTGAACCCGTCGGGCGTGATCTGCGAGATCATGAACGAGGACGGCCACATGGCGCGCCTGCCGGACCTCGTCGGGTTCGCGCAGCTCCACGGGCTCAAGATCGGCACGATCAGCGACCTGATCGCCTACCGCCGCCGCCACGACAACCTCGTGACGCAGACCTCGAGCCGCCCCGTCACCGCGCGGGTCGGCGGCGAGTGGCTGATGCGGGTGTTCAACGACGAGACGATGGGGGCCGAGCACCTCGTGCTCACCAAGGGCGATCTCGGCGGGCCCGAGCCGGTGCTGGTGCGGATGCACGCGATGAACCCGCTCGAGGACGTGCTCGGCATCGGCTCGAGCGACCTCGGCGGCGCGATGCGGGTGATCGCGGAGGCGGGGCGCGGGGTAGTCGTGCTGCTGCGCGACACCGGCATGAAGATCGAGACCGAGGAGGGCGGCGGCGTCAGCCCGACCAAGCTCCGGCAGTACGGGCTCGGCGCGCAGATCCTCGCGGCGCTCGACCTCGAGACGCTCGAGCTGGTGACCAATTCGGGCGCGCCCCGCGTGGTCGGGCTGGAGGCCTACGGGCTGTCGATCGCGGGCACGCGCCCGATCCCGGAGGTCTGAGCGCATGGCCGGCCATTCCGACGTCGACGCGCCGCTGCCGACCTTCGACGCGCCGCCGAAGGTGCTGATCGTGATCGCCGCCTACTACTCGGCGATCTCGGCCGCGCAGCTCGCCTCCGCGCGCGCGGTGCTCGAGCGCGGCGGCGCGGTCCACGAGACCGTCGAGATGCCCGGCTCGCTCGAGATCCCCACGGCGATCGGCATCGCCTGGCGGCAGGGCGACGTTCGACGGCTTCGTCGCGCTCGGCTGCGTGATCCGGGGGCGGACCTCGCATTACGACGTGGTGGTGGGCGAGAGCGCGCGCGGGATCGCGACGCTGGGGCTCGCGGGCGCGTGCATCGGCAACGGGATCATCACGGTCGAGGACATGGCGCAGGCCGAGGAGCGCGCGGACGCCGCACGGCTCGACACGGCGGGGGGTGCCGCGGCGGCGGCGCTGCACCTGATCGCGCTGCAGCGGACGATGCGCAAGCCCGACGGCGACGTCGGCTTCCGGCCGGGCGCGTTCCGCCACGATGCGGCGGGCAGGTCGGGGCCGAGCGTGGCATGACGCCCGGTCGCCCCGCGCGCGCTTGACCGCCGCGCGTCGCCCCCCTACGCCGCGCCGATGCAACCGCTGACCGCCGACGAACGCCGCCTGCTCAAGCGCCGGATGAAGTCCGCCGCGCGGCTCTACGCCGTGCAGGCGCTGTTCCAGATGGAGGCGATGGGGCAGGGCGTCGACCGCGTGCGCGTCGAGTTCGAGGACCACCGCTTCGGGATGGTCACCGACGAGGGCGCGGTCGAGGAGGGCGACGTGGACCTGTTCCGCGGCCTGCTCGACGCGGCGGTGGACAACCAGTCGCGGATCGACCGGATGACCGATCGCGCGCTCGCGGAACGCTGGCCGCTGGGCCGGATCGACCCGACGCTGCGCGCGGTGTTCCGCGCCGCGGGGGCGGAGCTCTTCGGCCGCGACACGCCGCCCAAGGTGGTCATCAACGAGTTCGTCGAGGTGGCGCGCGCGTTCTTCCCGGAAGGCAAGGAGGCGGGCTTCGTCAACGCCGTGCTCGACCACATGGCCCGCGAGGCCAAGCCCGAGGCGTTCCGGGGCGCGGAGCGTCCGGCGCAGCGATAGGCCGGACCGTCAGGCCGCCGCGCGCCGCCGCCGCCCGCGCCCGATCGTCGCCGCGCCCACGAGCCAGACCGCGAGCAGGATCGCCGCCGCCCCGGCGAGGAACAGCGCGAAGGCCTCCGCCTCGGACGTCGCGGGCAGGCGTGCGGCGAGCGGCGGCCAGACCGTCCCGGCCACGAGCTGCCAGCCCAGCGTGACGAAGCCCCAGGCGGCGACGAGCGTGCCCGCCGCGAGCCCGGCCACGCCCACGCGCCGCCCGCGCGCGCGCATCGGCAGCCGCGCGAGCCGCCGCAGCGCGCGAGCGAGCCGCGAGACGTCCGCGCCCATGGCGAGGATCGCGGGCACGAGGATCAGCACGAGCAGCATCCCGAAGCCCAGCCCGTAGCTCAGCGTGATCACCGTCGGCCGCAGGAACTGCGCGTCCGCGGAGGTCTCGTAGAGGAGCGGCGCGAGGCCCAGCACCGTCGTGAGCGTCGTCAGCAGGATCGGGCGCAGCCGGTCGCAGACCGCGTCCACGATCGCGGGCCGCAGCGCCCGGTCGCGCGAATACTCGTCCACGGTCGAGATCAGCACGATCGAGTCGTTGATGATGATGCCGGTCATCCCGATCAGGCCCACGACCGAGAACATGCTGAGCGGCACGTCCCACCACCAATGGCCCCAGACCGCGCCGATCAGGCCGAACGGGATCACCGCCATGATGACGCCGGGCCGCGACCACGACGAGAAGATCCACGCGAGGACGAGGTAGATGCCGAGCAGGCACGCGACGAAGCCCAGCGTCGCGTCGGTGAGGAACTCGCGCTCCTGCTCCGCGAGCCCGCCGAGGCGGAACGCGACCTGCCGCTCCCCGGCGATCGCGGGCAGGATGTCCTCGGCCAGCGCGCGGCGGATCTCGTTGGCGCGCGCGGGGTCGTCCTGCGAGAGCTCGCCCGCGACGGTGACGACCTGAACGCCGTCCTCGCGGCGCACGGTGGCGAAGCCCTGCTCGACGCGGACGGTCACGATGTCCGCGAGCGCCACGTCGCCGCCGCCCGACGGCGCGGGCAGGCGCAGCGTGTCGAGGAAGTCCGCGCGCACCTCGCCCGGCGGCAGCTCGACGCGGATCGAGCCGGTGCGCGGCCCGGCGGGGAAGGTCGCCGCCTCGATCCCGCCGAGACGCGCGCGCAGCACCCGCCCGAGCCCGTCCACGTCGAAGCCGAGTGCCTGCCCCTGCGGCGTCAGCTCGAGCACCAGCTCGTCCTTGTCGTAGGGCAGCGTGTCCTCGACCCCCGTGACCTCGGCGTATTGCGACACCGCGCGCTTGAGATCCTCGGCCGCGGCCTTGAGCGTGGCCGAGTCGGCGCCCGAGAAATCCACGAGCAGCCCGTCGCCGCCCGGCCCCGACCCCCAGGAGCGGAAGCTGATCTCCTCGGTCAGCGGAAGCTGGCGGACGGCGTCCTGCAGCTCGGAGACGAACTGGCGGCTCGAATAGGGGCGCAGGTCCGCCTCGATCAGCTCGATGGAGACCGAGCCGAGCTGGTCGGGGTCCTTGTCCTCGGCGGAGGCCAGCGGGCGCCCGGTGTTGCCGCCGATCTCCGCCATGACGTGGCGCAGCGGGTTCGCGCCGTGCTCCTCGGCGTACTTCGCGCCGAGCGCCAGCGTCGCGGCCTGGAACTCGCGCATCTGCTCGAGCGCGTCGGCGCGCGTCGCGCCGTCGACCATCGCGAAGTTGCCGGTGACCGAGCCCTGCTCGGGCGCGTTGAAGAACCGCCACTGCACGTCGCCGCGCAGGATCGAGGCGACCTGCGAGGACAGGAGCACCACCGCGATCGCGGCGACGGGGTAGCGCGCCCACATCACGGCCCGCATCAGCGGGCGGAACGCGGCCTCGCGCACCCGGTCGAGCGCCCGGTTCACCGCGCGCGAGGGCGCGTCGTACCATGGCCGCCGGTCGACATGCGCCAGCGCGCCGGCCATGTGGTGCGGCAGGATCACGAAGCATTCCACCAGCGAGGCCAGCAGGACCGCGATCACCGTCAGCGGGATGTCGAGGATCAGGTCGCCGAACCGCCCGCCGATCGCCACCAGCCCGAAGAACGCGATCACGGTCGTGAGCGTGGCCGAGAAGACCGGGGTGAACATCCGCCGCGCCGCCCGTTCGGCGGCGATCTGGGGCGGCTCGCCCAGCCTTCGCGCGCGGAAGTCCGCGTGCTCGCCCACCACGATCGCGTCGTCCACGACGATGCCGAGCGTGATGATGAGCGCGAAGAGCGAGATCATGTTGATCGTCACGCCCGCGGCCCACATCAGCCCGAGCGCCGCGAAGAGCGCGACCGGGATGCCCGCCGCGACCCAGAGCGCGGTGCGCGCGTTGAGGAACAGGAACAGCAACCCGACGACGAGCGCGAGCCCGAGCAGGGCGTTGTCCACCAGGAGCGCGATGCGCCCCGATATCGCCTCGGTCCGGGTGCGCACGAGGTCGATCCGGGTGCCCTGCGGCGCGTCGGCGAGCACGTCGGCCACCACGGCCTCGACGCTCGCCTGCAGCGCCAGCGCGTCGCCCTCAGCCGAGCGGTCCACGCGGATCGAGATCGCCGGGTCGTCGCCCACGAAGGAGGCGCGCTCGCGGTCGATCCCGTCGGAGGTCACGCGCGCGACGTCGCCCACCGTCAGCGTGCCGCCGCCCGCGTCGCGGCGCAGCACGATGGCCTCGACCTCGGCGGCGTCGCGCCGCGCGACCCCGGTGCGGACGCGGGCGTTGGCGCCCGACACGTCGCCGGCGGGATCGGCCTGCGCCTGCGCGGCGATGGCGGCGGCGATCTCCGCCATCGTGACGCCGTGCCGCAGGAGGCTCGTCGTCGGCACCTCGACCATCACCTGCGGCGCGGCCACGCCCTGCACCGTGCTTCGCGTGACGCCCGCCGCGAAGAGCCGGGTGACCATCTCGTCGGCGATCCGCGCGAGCTGGTCGACACCGACCGGGCCGGTCACGATCACGTCGGTCACGCGGTCGCGCCACCGGCCCTGCCGCACCTCGGGCTCCTCGATGCCCTCGGGCAGCCCCGACACGCCGTCGAGCGCGGATTGCACCTCGTCGGCGGCCGCCGTCGCGTCCACGCCCGGCTCGAACTCGAGCGCGATGGACGCGCCCCCCTCGCGCGCGGTGGCCGAGGTGCTCGTGACGCCCTCGACGCCCAGGAGCGCGGGCTCGAGCACCTGCACCACGCCGCGGTCGACGTCCTCGGCGCCCGCGCCCTCCCAGGCGACGGAGACCGACACGTCGGCGACGACGACGTCGGGGAAGAACTGCGCGCGCATGTTGGGAAGCGCCAGCACCCCCGCCGCGACCATCAGCACGAGCAGCAGGTTCGCCGCCGTCCGGTGGCGCACGAAGTAGCCGAGCGCGCCCATCAGCCGCCCATCCGCGACTCGAGCCGCTCGACCATCGCCACGGGCACGCGCTCGGCCTCGAGCTGCGTCAGCATCCGCGACTTCACGTCGCTCGGGATGCGGTCGTTGGCCTCGAGATACGCGACGAGCCGCGCGCGCCGCTCGGGCTCGAGCGCCACGGTCGCGTCCTGCGGGCGCGCCTCCGCGCCCGCCGGGTCGAGCGCGCGCACGAGGATGCCCGCGCCGAGCGCCGGGGTGCGTTCCGCCACGATCCGACGCCCCGCGAGCTCGCCCGCCGCGACGAGCACGTCGTCGCCCTGCCGCCGCAGGAGCGTCGCGGGCAGCGCCTCGAGCCGGTCCTCGGGGCCGAGCGCGAGCACGTCGCCCTGCGCCGACAGGGCGGAGGCCGGGAGGCGAACCGCGCCGTCGATCGCGGGCTCCTCGACCTCGACGCGCACGAAGTCGCCGGGGCGGAAGCCGCGCGCGCCGCTCAGCGACGCGAAGACGCGCCGGCCGGTCTGGCCCTCGCCCACGGCGGCCGCCTCGCGGGTCACGGTCCCGTCGGCCACGAGGTCGAGCCCCGCCACGTCGAGGACCGCGCGCACGGGGGCGGCGCCGAGCGCCGCGCCGCCGTCCAGGAGCCGCGCGTGCTCCGCCGCCGAGAGCCGGAACGCCACCTCGAGGTCGGAGGGATCGAGCAGCGTGGCCACGCGCTCGTTGGGCGAGACGATGCCCGCCCGCGACCACGGAGACGTCGCCCAGCGTCCCGTCGAAGGCCGCGACGACCGCCCGGTCCGCGAGGTCGCGCTCGGCCTCCGACAGCGCGATGCGGGCGCGGTCGATGGCGAGCGAGGCGCCGTCGATGCGCGCCTCGGCCTGCGCGACGGCCCCGCGCCGGGCGAGCACGGTCTGCGCGGCCGCCGATTCCGCCAGTTCCGCGCCCTCCACCGCCGCGGCCGCGCCCACCCCGCGCGCGGCGAGGTCGCGCTGCCGGGCGACGGCCTGCGCCTGAAGCGCGCGCTGCGCCTGCGCCCCCTCGAGCTCGTCGCGGGCGAGCGCGAGCGCGCGCTCGGCGTCGCGCGCCTCGGCCTCCGCGCCCGCGAGATCGGCGCGGGCGACGGCCGAAGCGGCTTCGGCGCCCGCGGGATCGATCCGCATCAGCACGTCGCCCTCCGCCACGCGCCCGCCCTCCTCGAAGCCCTCGGCCAGCGCCACGATCCGCCCGCCCACCGGCGCGCGGAGCTCGAGCACGCGGCGCGCCCGGATCTCGCCGAACGCGGTCAGCACGGGGACGATCGTCTCGGGCGCGGCCACCACGACGTTGACCGCGAGCACGCGCTCGCGCGCGGGCGGTCCGCCCCCGTCGCGCGCCCGCCGCTCCTCAAGCGCCCCGAACGTGATCTGCGCCGCCCACGCGAGCAGCCCCGCCGTCAGGGCGAGCAGAAAGAGCGCGGCGAGGCTTCTGCCGAGGAATCGCATCGGGTCTCCGAATGCCGTCCGTGACAGATACGCCGTTCCGCGCGGCTGCCAACTCACGAGATCGTCGCGGCTCAGTCCTCGAAGAAGTCGTCGTCCATGCGCTTGAGCACGAGCGTCTCCTGCGCCCGGCAACCGACGTCGTGGCGGATCATCAGGCGGACGAGCCGGTCGCCGTCGATCATCACGATCCGCTTCGACAGCATCCCCGCCGTGTCCTGCGGCGTCGCGGGTGAAGGTGGAAGTGGTCACGAACAGGCCCTTGGCCGCCTTGAACCGGTCGAGCGAGCCGAAGAAGTCGCGGATCGCGCCCGCGCCGACGGTGTTGCCCTCGCCGTAGCGCTTGGCCTGCACGTAGACCCGGTCGAGCCCGAGCGGATCCTGATCGATCACCCCGTCCACGCCGCCGTCGCCGGACCGGCCCACGAGCGCCCGGTCGATGGAGACCGTCGAGCCGCCGTAGCCCATGGCGACGAGGAGGTTGACGACGAGCTTCTCGAAGAAGGCGGGGGAGGCGGCGCGGACGCGGGCGAGGAGGTCGGAAGCGAGGTGCTCGTCGATCCGGCGCATGCAACTGCGCCAAGAGCCTCCTCCGGCGTCGCATCGGAGACCGCAGATGCCGAGCGAAGAAGGGCTCTCGTCGGCGCCGGAAGCTCCGGGCCGTCGAACTCACGGAAGGCCGGATCGATCTCCGAGGAAGCGAAGCGTTGATCCGATCAGGGGGTCGCGACAGAAGCGCGCGACCCGGCTCCGCGATCGCGACGTGTCCCCGCCGCGTACGTCCGATCAGCCCCGCCTTCACCAGGTTGAAGCGGGCCCAGTGAACGCGGTTCGCAGAACGTCGCCTGACGTCCGGACGGGATCAGCTCCGCCCGCTCCTCCTGCGTCAGGCCGATGCTCGTCGGCAAGCCGCGTCGATGACCTCGGCGATGCGTATCTTCGCCGTCCGCGCTCGCGCGCAGCACCGGTAGCATCAGCGTCTGGAAGTCCGGTATCCCCATCCCCTCACTTCCTCCTGAGGTGCTCGTCCAGCCGCGGCATGATCTCCACGAAGTTGCAGGGGCGGTGCCGGTAGTCGAGCTGCGGCGCGAGGATGCCGTCCCAGGCGTCGCGGCAGGCCGACGGCGAGCCCGGGAGGGCGAAGAGGTAGGTGCCGCCCGCCACCCCCGCGCAGGCGCGCGACTGGACGGCGGACGTGCCGATCTTCTCCATCGACAGGATCGTGAACATCGTCGCGAAGGCGTCGATCTCCTTCTCGTAGACGTCGCGATGCGCCTCCACGGTCACGTCGCGGCCCGTGAGCCCCGTGCCGCCGGTGGAGACGACGACGTCGACGCCGTCGTCGGCGCACCATCCGCGCAGCCGGTCCGCGATGGCCGCGCGCTCGTCGCGCACGATGGCGCGGGCGGCGAGGACGTGCCCCGCCGCCGCCAGCCGCTCCACCAGCGCGTCGCCGGAGCGGTCGTCGTCCGGTCGCCGCGCGTGTCGCTCACCGTGAGGACCGCGATGCGGCAGGGCAGGAAGTCGCGCTCGCTCATCGCCCGTCGAAGTCCGCCGCCGAGTGCCGCTCCGGCAGCTTGAGCGCCTCGTCGTCGCCGAAGGTGCGGTTCACCATCCGCCCGCGCCGCGCCGCCGGGCGCGCGTCGATCCGCTCGGCCCAGGCCATCACCCGCTCGTAGGACGCGCAGTCGAGGAACGTGACCGCCTCGCCGTAGAGCCGCCCGAGGCAGAGCTGCCCGTACCAGGCCCAGATCGCCATGTCGGCGATCGAGTAGTCGCCGGCCATCCATTCGTGGTCGGGCCAGGTGGCGGTCGAGCACGTCGAGCTGCCGCTTGGTCTCCATCGCGTAGCGGTCGATCGGATACTGCAGCTTTTCGGGCGCGTAGGCGTAGAAATGGCCGAAGCCCCCGCCGAGGAACGGCGCGGAGCCCATCTGCCAGAACAGCCAGGACAGCATCTCGGCGCGCGGCGCGCCGAGGAATGCGTCGTACCGCTCCGCCAGGTGCAGCATGATCGCCGCGCTCTCGAACACGCGGACGGGCTCGGGCCCGGTGCGGTCGAGGAGGGCGGGGATCTTGGAGTTCGGGTTGATGTCGACGAAGCCCGAGGCGAACTGCTCGCCCTCGAAGATGTCCACCGGCCAGGCGTCGTATTCCGCGTCGAAGCCCGCCTCGAGCAGCTCTTCGAACAGCAGCGTGACCTTCACCCCGTTGGGCGTCGCGAGCGAGTGCAGCTGGTAGGGGTGCTCGCCCTGCGGAAGCGCCGCCTCGTGCGTGGCACCGGCGGTGGGGCGGTTCACGGAGGCGAACTTGCCGCCGGATTCCACAGGCCGCCACACCTTGGGCGGGACGTATTCGGTCATCGGGGGTCCTTTCGGGACGTGGGGACGGGAAGGTCGAGCCGGGCGGCGAGGTCGAGCAGGTCGGCCCAGGCCTCGCGCTTGGCCTCGGGGCGGCGCATCAGATGGCGCGGCCCGTAGATCGGCAGGGCGGGCCGCCCGAACGCCTCGGTCCAGGTGCCGCGGAGCCGGGTCATGCCGCGCTCGCCAAGTGCTGCGGCGCAGGCGTCGTTGCCCATCAGCACGACCGCCTCGGGCGCGGCCAGCTCGACGTGGCGGCGCAGGAACGGCGCGAGCATCGCGATGTCGGCGGCCTCCGCGTCGGCGCCCGCGGGCCGCCACGGGATCGCGCAGGTCAGGTACGCCGCGCGATCGGGCGCATCGGCGTCGCGCGCGAGACCGATCGCGGCCAGCATCGCGTCGAGGAGCGTCCCCGCCGGTCCCGCGAAGGGCCGTCCGGCGCGGGCGTCGTCGCGGTCGGGCGCGTCGCCGACGATCATGACGCGCGCGCGCGGATCGCCGTCGGCGAAGACGAGCGAGGACGTGCCGAGCCGCAGGTCGCAATGGGGGTAGCGCTGCAGCGCCTCGCGCAGCGCGGCGATGTCGGCGGCGGCGTCGGCGGCGTGCTCGGCGGCGGCGACCGGGTCCTCGGGCGCGGGCGCACCCGACGCGGGCGCGGCGAGCGGGGGCGGTGCCTCGGGCGCGGGCATCCGCTCGGGCAGGGCGAAGCGGTTCAGGGGATGCTCGGCGATGGCCTCGTCGCATCCGAGCTCGATCGTCCATTCGAGGGCCGCGCGCGCGGCCCGGGCGTCGAGCTCGGTGTGCATCCGGCACGGATACGCGGCCCCGCGCGCGACGGAAAGCCTTGCCCGCGACCCGCCCGCCGCGCGACACTAGGGGCATGGATTTCGTGCAGCGCCACCTCCTGGGGATCGAGCCGCTGCGGCCGCCCGAGATCGTGGCGCTGCTCGACCGCGCGCAGGTATACGCCGAGCGGGTGCGGAGCGGGGCGCCGCTCGGCGACGCGCTCGCGGGGCTCACGCAGGTCAACATGTTCTTCGAGCCCTCCACCCGCACGCAGGCCAGCTTCGAGATCGCCGGGCGGCGGCTCGGCGCGCAGGTCATGTCGATGGCGATGCAGGCCTCGTCGGTCAGCAAGGGCGAGACGCTGATCGACACCGCGCTGACGCTCAACGCGATGCGCCCCGACATCCTCGTGGCGCGCCATCCCCAGTCGGGCGCGGTCGCGCTCCTGGCCGACAAGGTCGACTGCGCGGTGCTCAACGCGGGCGACGGGCGTCACGAGCACCCCACGCAGGCGCTGCTCGACGCGCTGACGATCCGGCGCGCCAAGGGGCGGCTGCATCGGCTCGTCGTGGCGATCTGCGGGGACATCGCGCACAGCCGGGTCGCGCGCTCCAACATCCTGCTGCTGGGCAAGATGGAGAACCGCATCCGCCTCGTGGGGCCGCCCACGCTGATGCCGCCTGGCGTGGCGTCGCTCGGGGTGGAGGTGACCGACGACATGGCGGCGGGGCTCGCCGGCGCCGACGTGGTGATGATGCTGCGGCTGCAGCGCGAGCGGATGGACGGCGCGTTCGTGCCCTCCGAGCGCGAGTACTACCACCGCTTCGGCCTCGACGCGGCCAAGCTCGCGCACGCCAGGCCCGACGCGATCGTGATGCATCCCGGCCCGATGAACCGCGGGGTGGAGATCGACGGGACGCTCGCCGACGACATCCATCGATCGGTGATCCGCGAGCAGGTGGAGATGGGCGTTGCCGTGCGGATGGCGGCGATGGACCTGCTGGCCGGGGTGCGGCGGACGGAGCGCGCCGCGCTCGTGGAATCGTGAGGGTCGGAGTCGGACCCCGATCGCCCGTCGGACGTTGGCCGAGCGACCCTGCCATTCGGAGACCCGACCATGCCGCTCGACCTGCAGCCCCGCGACCCCCGCATCCACGTCTTCGCGGTGCGGCCGGGGCCGGTCCGGCTGGCCCGGCGGACATACCTTTCGGGCGCGGAGGAGACCGGCGAGGAGACCCCGCTCGAGGAGGCGTTCGGCGCGCCGGTCGCGGCGTCCCACGCGGAGGTCTTCGCGCTGGGCGACATCGCGCCGCTGTCGCTGCGCGATTACCTCGCGCAGGCGCACGACGTGCCGCAGGCCGCGCTGTCGGTCGATCGTGGGCGGCTCGACGCCGCGCGTGGCGTGGTGGCGATCCTCGCGCCGCGCGCGGTCGCGGGGCTCGACGCGCTCGCGCCGGTCGAGCAGATCGAGCACCTGGGCAGCTACGTTCCGGTCCGCGCCGACGACGTGCCGCGCGCGCTGCCGCCCTCGGCCCGCGCCGCCGCCGCGCGCGCGCCTGCCGCGCCGCCCCGGCGTCCGCTGGCCACACGCGCGACGACCTGGATCGTGCTCGTGGCGCTCGGGCTGGCCGGGGCGGTGCTGCTCCTGCTCTAGGCCGGGCGCGGATCGTGGACAGGCGGCGGGGCCGGGACTAGGCCCGTGCGCATGGACGCGACGCTCTTCACCGATGCGCGGCTGATCGACCCGGTCGCCGGGACCGAGCGCCGGGGCGACCTGCGCGTCGTGGACGGCGCGATCGCCGGCCCGGGGCCCGCCGCCCGCGTCGTGGACTGCCGGGGCCGCTGCCTCGCGCCGGGCATCGTCGACATCGGCGTCAAGGTGGGCGAGCCGGGCGAGCGCCACCGCGAGAGCTTCCGCTCGGCGGGCGAGGCGGCGGCGCGCGGCGGCGTGACCACGATCGTCTGCCGCCCCGACACGCGGCCGCCGGTGGACGGGCCGGAGATGCTCGAGCACGTCCGCGCGCGCGCTGTGACCGCGCCCGTCCGCGTCCTGCACATGGCGTCGCTCACGCGCGGGCGCGAGGGCCGCGACATGGTGGAGATCGGGTTCCTGCGCGACGCGGGCGCGGCCGCGTTCGGCGACGGCACGCACGTCGTGCGCGACGCGCGCGTGCTCTCGCGCTGCCTGACCTACGCGGCCTCGCTCGGCGTCCTCGTGATCGGCCATCCGCAGGACCCGGATCTCTCGGCCGGCGCCTGTGCGACCGCCGGGCCGTTCGCGTCGCTGCGCGGCTTGCCCGCCGTGTCCCCCTTGGCCGAGCGCATGGGGGTCGAACGCGACCTCGCGCTCGCGGGGGCCGCGGGCGTGCGCTACCATCTCGATCAGGTCACGACCGCCGCGGGGCTCGAGCCGCTGCGCCGCGCGAAGGCTTCGGCGCAGGACGTGACGGCGGGCTGCTCGATCCACCACCTGACGCTCAACGCGCTCGACGTCGCCGACTACCGGACCTTCTTCAAGCTGGTACCGCCGCTGCGCGACGAGGACGACCGGCTCGCCGCGGTCGAGGCGCTGGCGGACGGGACGATCGACCTGATCTCCTCGATGCACACGCCGCAGGACGAGGAGTCCAAGCGGCTCCCGTTCGAGGCCGCCGCGCCGGGCGCCGTGGGGCTCGAGACGCTGCTGCCCGCCGCGATGCGGCTCGTCCATGCCGGCCACCTGACGCTGCCCGCGCTCTGGCGGGCGCTCTCGGCGAACCCGGCCCGCCGCCTCGGCCTGCCCTGCGGGACGCTCGCGGAGGGGGCGCCCGCCGACCTCGTGCTGTTCGACCCCGACGCGCCCTTCGTGCTCGACCGCTGGACGCTCGCGTCGAAGTCCAAGAACACGCCGTTCGACGGCGCGCGGATGGAGGGGCGGGTGATCGGCACCTGGGTCGGCGGGCGGCGCGTCTGGGACCGCGACGCCGCGATGGCCGAGGCCCCGCGGGTCGGCTAGGTCTCGGCGGGACCGCGCCCCGACCGGAGACCGCCCGTGCCGCCCTTCGACACCGCCCCGGCGCTCCTCGCGGCCACCGCCATCCTCGCCTACCTGCTGGGCTCGGTCCCGTTCGGCATCGTCTGGGCGCGCGCCTTCGGGCTGGGCGACCTGCGCGCGATCGGGTCGGGCAACATCGGCGCGACCAACGTGCTGCGCACCGGCAACCGGCCCGCCGCGGCGCTTACCCTCGTGTGCGACGCGGGCAAGGGCGGGGCGGCGGTGCTGCTCGCGCGCGCGCTCGCGGGCGAGGATGCGGCGCAGGTCGCGGGGCTCGCGGCCTTCCTCGGGCACTGCTTCCCCGTCTGGCTCGGCTTCCGGGGCGGCAAGGGCGTGGCGACGTTCCTCGGCACCGTGCTCGCGCTGTCGTTGCCGCTCGGGCTCGCCGCCTGCGTCACGTGGCTCGCGACGGCCGCGCTCGGGCGGATGTCGTCGCTCGCCGCTCTCGTCGCCGCCGTCTCCGCGCCGCTCTGGGCGATGTGGCTGCGGCCGGAGGCGTGGGTCCTCTGCTGGGCGCTCGCGGTGCTGATCGTCTGGCGGCACCGGGCGAACATGATCCGCATCATGGAGGGCCGGGAGCCGCGGATCGGGGCGAAGTAGCGGGCGACGTCCTTCAGTACCCGTGCGCCTCGTAGACGCGGCTCAGGTCGCCGTCCCACTCGCCCTCGTAGCTCGCCAGCATCTCGTCGGCGAGCGTCCGGCCCGTCTCGACCGACTCGCGCAGCGCGTTGAGGAAGTGCGTCTCGTCGGGCACCAGTCCGCCAGCGCCGGCCCGTGCCCGGGCCTTGAGGCCCGCCTCCGAGATCGCCAGCAGCTCGCGTGCGAGGTCGTGCATCCGCACGGCGCCCACACGCGCGGCCAGCCCGTCCTCGGCTCGCCGCGACGCGCAGCGCGAGCCGCGTCTCCTGGTCCCAGCCGCGCGCGAGGTCCCACGCCGCCTCGAGCGAGGTCCGGTCGTAGAGCAGACCGACCCAGAACGCCGGCAGCGCGCAGAGCCTTCGCCACGGGCCACCATCGGCGCCGCGCATCTCCATGTACTTCTTGATCCGCGCCTCGGGGAACAGCGTGGTCAGATGGTCCGCCCAATCCGACAGCGTCGGCTTCTCGCCCGGCAGCGCGGGCAGCTCGCCGCGCAGGAAGTCGCGGAACGACTGGCCCAGCGCGTCGACGTAGCGCCCGTCGCGGTAGACGAAGTACATCGGCACGTCGAGCGCGTAGTCCGCCCAGCGCTCGAACCCCATCCCGTCCTCGAACACGAAGGCCGGGATGCCGGTCCGGTCGGCGTCGAGGTCGCGCCAGACGCGGGCGCGCCACGACTTGTGGCCGTTGGGCCGCCCCTCGAAGAACGGCGACGAGGCGAAGAGCGCGGTCGCCACCGATTGCAGCGCCATCGCCACGCGCAGCTTGAGCACCATGTCGGCCTCGGAGGCGAAGTCGACGTTGACCTGCACCGTGGTCGTGCGGCGCATCATCGTGCGCCCCATCGTGCCGACGCGGCCCATGTAGTCGTCCATCAGCCGGTAGCGGCCCTTGGGCATGAGCGGCATCTGCTCGTGGGTCCAGACCGGGGCCGCGCCCATGCCGATGAAGCGCACGCCGATCCCGTCGGCCACCGCCTTCACCTGCCGCAGATGCTCGTTCACCTCGTCGCAGGTCTGATGCACGGTCTCGAGCGGCGCGCCTGACAGTTCCAGTTGCCCGCCCGGCTCGAGCGAGACGTTGGCGCCGTCGAGCTCCAGCCCGATCAGGTGCCCGCCCTCCTCGACCGGATGCCAGCCGAAGCGGTCGCGCAGGCCCGCGAGGACGGCGTGGATCGAGCGCTCGCCCTCGTAGGGCAGCGGCAGGAGGCTGTCCTCGCAATAGCCGAACTTCTCGTGCTCGGTCCCGATGCGCCAGTCGGCCTCGGGCTTGCATCCCGACGCGAGATAGCCCGCGAGCTGGGCGCGATCCTCGATCGGCCCGCCGCCGGACTGGGGGATGGACATGGGGCCGGCCTCCGCGTGGTGCCCGGGACGAATGAGCGCGGGTCAGGGGCCCGTCAAGGCGGGGTGCGGAGCGCGCGTGCCGGGCCGTCGCCAGACGACGATCGTGGCCGGGGCGGGCGCGCGGATGGCGCGGACCATCGCGCCGGTGTCGAGCCGGGGCAGCGAGACCAGCGCGTCGAGCAGCCGCTCCGCCCCCGCCGCGCCCTCGGGGATCGCGAGCGGCCGGCCCTCCGCCTGGCTCAGCCGCCAGAACGCCTCGCCGGTCGCGGTACGGCGGAACGCGATCTCGTTCAGATCGTCGATCTCCACCGACCCGCCCATGACCGGGCCGAGATAGGTGATCCGCCCCTCGTCCACCTCCACCAGCCCCGGCGCCTCGGCATCCGACCGGAACAGGGCGCGCCGGATGCCCGAGATCAGGAGCACCGCGCCGACCGCCGCCGCGACGCCGCCGAGAAGCGCGGGCACGCCGTAGGCCACGCTCCAGAGCCAGCCGCCGAGCACGAGCGCGACCGCGCCGATCGCCGCCTCGCGCCATCGCGATAGCATGTCGGCGGCGTCGGGCCGGATCATGCCGCGACGGTCCCGTCGAAGAGCACGAGGGCGAAGGTGCCCACGCGGGCGAAGCCGATCCGGCGGTAGGCGCGCGCCGCGGCCTCCGACGCGGCGAAGAGCGTGGCGCGCCGCACGCCCCGCGCGCGCGCCTCCGCCAGATGGAGCGCGACGGCCCGGCCCGCGAGGCCCCGCCCGCGCAGGGGAGGGGGGACGTAGACGCCGCCGACCTGCACGATGTCGGCGAGCGCCGCGTTGAAGCCGGTAAGCGCGACCGGCATGCCGTCCTCGAACAGCATCCGGTGGCTGCCGGCGGCGATCCAGCCGTCCACCGACGCCGCGACGGCCGCCGCGTCCGATCGTCCGAGATGCAGCTCCGCCTCGTAGGCGGCGCGCCATTCGAGCGCCGTTTCCCGCTCGAGCGGCCGAGCGCGCCGCATCGGCGCGTCCAGCGCGTCGAGGTCGAGCGAGAACTGGGGCTCGTCACCGTCGAGCACGGTCGGGGCGCCCGCCAGCCCCGCCTCCGCCATCACCGCCCGGATGGTCTCCGCCGGGCCGCAGATGCCGCGCAGAGCCCGGCCGCGCAGCGCATCGGCCACGCGAGCCGCGTCGAGCCCCGCGGGGGCGTGGACCATCGCCATCCCCCACTCGCTCACCGCGAGGACCGGCGCGGCCGGGGCCTCGCCGATCCAGTAGCGCGTCGCGTGCGGCGCGCCGGTCGCGCCGATCCCGTGCCGGGCGAGGTTGCCCAGCGGGAACATCGCGCCCTCCACGTCGCGGCGCAGAGCGGCCTCGAGCGCGGAACGCATGGCCTCCGTCACCGGGGTCACGTCCAGTCGCCCCGCGCGGCCTGCCAGAGCGCGAGGGCGGCGACCGCTGCGGTGTCCGCGCGCAGGATGCGCGGGCCGAGCGAGACCGGGACCGTGGCGGCCATCGCGCGCAGGCGTTCGCGCTCCTCGGGGGCGAAGCCGCCCTCCGGCCCGATCAGGATCGCGGCCGGGGCCGGGGGCACGGTCCGTCGGCGCCCGCCCGGCCATCGACCCGCCATTCGGCATCCGCGGACAGCGCCTCGTCGCAGAACGCCAGCGCGCGGCCGTCCGACCAGGCGTCGAGCACGCGGTCCAGCGGCGCGATCTCCGCCACCTCGGGCACGAAGGTCCCGCCGCACTGCTCCGCCGCCTCGACCGCGTGCGCCTGCAGCCGGTCGCGACGGATCCGCTCGGCGTTGGTGCGCCGCGTCGAGACCGGGAGGATGCGCCGCGCGCCCAGCTCGCAGGCCTTCTCCACGATGAAGTCGGTGCGCGCCTTCTTGATCGGCGCGAACAGGAGCCACAGGTCGGGCGGGTCGCGCTGCGGGGCGGTCCGTTCCTCGACCGCCACCGCGCCGCCGCGCTTGCCCGCCGACTCGATCCGCGCGCGCCACGCCCCCGACGCGCCGTCGAACACCGTCAGCGTGTCGCCCGGTGCGAGCCGCATCACACCCGACAGGTAGTGGCCCTGCGCCGCCGTAAGGACGGCCTGTTGCCCGGGTCCGAGCGGACCGGCTATGTGCAGCCTGACCCTGCTGTCCACGAGGCCCCCGATCTCCGACGCGACCGATCAAGGCCAGGTGGCCGACGCCGTCAAGGGCAACTGGGTCGACGCGCGCGCGCCCTGCCGCGTGGCGGCCCTGGCTCCGGCTGTCGCGCGTGGACCGGCCGATCGGGACGTGGCTCCTGCTGATCCCGTGCTGGTGGGGGCTCGCGCTCGCGGTCGCGGCGACGGGGTTCCGGCCCGCGGACGTCTGGATCGCCGCGGGATGCGCGGCGGGCGCGGTCCTGATGCGCGGCGCGGGCTGCACCTGGAACGACGTCAGCGACCGCGACATCGACGGCCGCGTCGCGCGCACCCGGTCGCGCCCGATCCCGTCGGGCGAGGTCACGGTCCGCGGCGCGCTCGCCTGGATGGCGGCGCAGGTCGCGCTCGCGGCGGCGATCCTGTTCACCTTCGACCCCGCCGCGATCGCGCTCGGGATGGCCGCGCTGGTGCCGGTCGCGATCTATCCGTTCGCCAAGCGCTTCACCTGGTGGCCGCAGGCGTTCCTCGGGATCGCGTTCAACTGGGGCGCGCTGCTGGCCTGGGCCGCGCATGCCGGATCTCTCGGATGGCCGCCGGTGCTCCTGTGGCTCGGCGGGATCGCGTGGACGCTCTTCTACGACACGATCTACGCCTATCAGGACGTGGAGGACGACGCGCTGATCGGGGTCCGCTCCACCGCGCGGCGCCTGGGCGATCGGCCCGCGCCGTGGCTCGCGGCCTTCGCCGCGGCCTCCGTTCTCCTCCTGTCTGCCGCCGCCACGCTCGCGCTGCCGCCGCTGCCCGCGCTCGCGGCGATCCTCGGGGTGGCCGCCATGGGCGCGCACATGGCCGGGCAGCTCGCGCGCCTCGACGTGCGCGACCCGGCCGCGTGCCTCGCGCTGTTCCGCTCCAACCGGCTCGCGGGCTTGCTGCCCCTGCCGTTCCTCGCCGTCGCCGCGTGGCTGTGATTGCCCCGGCGCGGCCGCGCGGCTATGCCCGGCGCGCCGTGCAGGGAGCCGTGACATGAGCCGCAGGACCAAAGCCGCGACGCTCGCCGCCTTCGCGCTCGCCGCCGCCGCCTCCGCCGCGGGCGCCTGGGTCGGGGCCGGGGTCATCGAGCGGAGCTCGCGCGCGGGCGTCGAGGCCCGGCTGGCCGATGCCGGTCTCGGCTGGGCGGCGGTCGAGACCGACGGGCTGCGCCTGATCCTGACCGGCACCGCGCCCGATGAGCCGGCCCGGTTCCGCGCGATCACCGGGGCGGGCGCGGTGGTCGATCCGGGCCGCGTGGTGGACGCGATGGACGTCGCCGCGCGCCGCCCCGTCGCGCTGCCGCGCTTCTCGCTCGAGATTCTGCGCAACGAGGCGGGCGTGTCGGTGTTCGGCCTTGTCCCGGGCGCGGAGGGCGCGGAGGCGCTCGAGCGGATGCTGGCGCGCGCGGGCGTCGGCGCCGGCCGCGACGCCACGTCGATGGTCGAGACGGCGGAGCATCCGGCGCCCGAGGGCTGGGACGAGACGCTCGGGCTCGCCATGGCCGCGCTCGCCGCGCTGGAGCGCTCCAAGGTGTCGGTCGCGTCCGGCCGCGTGACGGTCACCGCGGTCGCCGCGAGCGACGAGGAGCGCCGCCGGATCGAGCGCGACCTCGTCCGGGCGGCGCCCGAGGGCGTCGAGCTCGTGCTCGAGATCGCCTCGCCCCGGCCCGTCGTCTCGCCGTTCACGCTGCGCTTCGTGCTCGAGGAGGGGTCGCCCCCGCGTTTCGAGGCCTGCGCGGTTGACACCGAGGAGGCGCGCGCGCGCATCGTCGCCGCGGCCGTCGAGGCGGGCATGACCGACGAGGCCCGCTGCGTGATCGCGCTCGGCGTGCCCTCGGCGGGATGGGCGCGGGCCGCGGAGGCGGGGATCGAGGCGGTGGCGCGGCTGGGCGGCGGCGCGCTGACGATGTCGGATGCCGACGTCTCGCTGGTCGCGCGCGAGGGCGCGGACCGCGCGCGCTTCGACGACGTCGCGGCCGATCTCGAGGCGGCGCTGCCCGACATCTTCGTGCTGTCGGCCGTGCTGCCGGAAGCCCCGGCGGCCCCGGGCACGGCGACCGACGAGGCGCCGCCGCCGGTCTTCGCCGCGACCCTCGCCGTCGACGGGACCGCGGAGCTGCGCGGGCGCGTCTACGACGCCGCGCAGCGCCGCGCGGTGGCGAGCTACGGCCGCGCGCTGTTCGGGACCGCGGGCACCGGCGTGGCCGTGCGGGAGGATCCGGGCGTACCCGAGGGCTGGCCGCGTCGCGTCATGGCCGGGATGGACGCGCTGTCGCGGCTCGAGAGCGGGTCGGTGACGGTGCGCGAGGACACCGTGACGCTGGCCGGGGTCACCGGTAGCCGCGATGCGGAGGCGGAGATCTCGGGTCTGTTGTCCGAGGAGCTCGGCGCGCAGGCGGACTTCCGCATCGATGTCACCTACGACGAGGAGCTCGATCCGCTCATGGGCATTCCGACGCCCGAGGAATGCGAGGCGCAGCTCAACGCCATCCTCACGCAGGAGAAGCTGAGCTTCGCGCCCGGCGAGGCGGTGATCGAGACGTCCGGCGAGGGGCAGATCGGCCGGCTCGAGGAGAAGCTCGAGCTGTGCAAGCGCGCGGTGTTCGAGATCGGCGGCCATACCGACAGCCAAGGCCGCGAGGAGTCGAACCTGCGTCTGTCGGTCGGGCGCGCGGAGGCGGTGCGTGACGCGCTGATCGCGCGCGGCGCCTTCCCGAGCCAGCTGGTCGCGGAGGGCTACGGCGAGGCGCAGCCGATCGCCGACAACGCCACCGAGGCGGGCCGCGAGGCGAACCGCCGCATCACCTTCACGCTCCTGGGTCGGCGGGAGACGGGCGGCGTGGAGACGGACGGCGACGCGACGGGCGCGGACGCCCTACTGGGGGCCGCGCCGGCGGAGGCGCCGGAATGAACCGCACCGAGTTCGTCGTGGCCATCGCGGCCGTGCTGTTCCTCGCCTTCGCGCTCGGCTGGTTCGCGTCCTGGCTCGTGCACCGCTTCAGCCGGGTCACGGTCTCGGACGTGGCCGAGCTGGAGGAGATGGCCTCGGCGCTCCACGACGCCGAGGAGGCCCGCGACGAGGCGCTGACCTACCTGCAGTACCGCGAGCAGGAGCTGACCGCCAAGCTGTCGGAGGCCGAGGCCGAGCAGCGCGCGGCGATGGAGGGGCTGCGAGAGGCGCGCCACGAGGCGGCCGAGCTCCAGCGCTACATCGAGAAGCAGAACGCCTGAGGGCGGCGTCCGGCGCGACTACACGTCGTCGCCGTCCTTGTCGCCCTTGGGGATGTTGAAGAAGCTCTCCGCGTCGCGGACGTTGCGCCGGTCCGGCTTGTCCTCGTCGTCCTCGCGCGACAGCGTGAACGTCTCGAGCCCGGCCATGCTCGCGGGCAGCTGCGCGTCGTCGTCGCCCGAGGCGAGGCTCTGCTCGGTGGAGACGAGGCGGCGGCGCTCCTCGTCGGTCAACGCCTCGCCGCCCGCGCCGGCCTGCTTGGCGGCGGCCTTCTGGACGGCGGCGTCGAGCTCCGTCTGCCGGCACAGGCCGAGCGCCACCGGGTCGATCGGCTGGATGTTCTGGATGTTCCAGTGGGTGCGCTCGCGGATCGTCTGGATCGTGGGCTTGGTGGTCCCGATCAGCTTGCCGATCTGGCTGTCCGCCAGCTCCGGGTGGAACTTGACGAGCCACAGGATCGCGGCCGGGCGGTCCTGGCGCTTGGACAGCGGCGTGTAGCGCGGCCCGCGCCGCTTCTCCTCTCCCTCGGCGGCGGCGTAGTGCTTGAGCGTCAGCGCGCGGCCGGGATCCTTCTCGGCGCTCGCGATCTCGTCGGTCGTCAGCTGGTTGTTCGCGATCGGGTCGAAGCCCTTCACGCCTGCCGCGACGTCGCCGTCGGCGATGCCCTGCACCTCGAGCTCGTGGAGGCCGCAGAAGTCGCCGATCTGCTTGAACGAAAGCGTCGTGTTGTCCACGAGCCAGACGGCGGTGGCCTTCGCCATGATGGGCTTGTTCATCGGATCGCACCTTCTCGTCTGGGCGCCGGGCGCGGCTTCCGCGGCGCCCTTCGTCGGGCTGCGGCCGGGGCCGTCCGTTCTCGCGCTCGGGGGAACTTCGCGGCTACATAGGCCACGACGCCCCCACGCGAAAGGCCCGACATGCGCCACCTGACCGTCGTCCTCGCCCTTCTCTGCACGCTCGCCCCGCCCGCCGCCTCCGCGCGCGGCGACGTCGCGGGGGCGTTCGACTACTACGTCCTCGCGCTCAGCTGGACGCCGACCTGGTGCGCGCTCGAGGGCGACGCGCGCGGCGCGGCCGACTGCGCGGAGGGCGCGGGGGCCGGGTTCACGCTGCACGGGCTCTGGCCGCAGCACGCGATCGGCTGGCCGTCCGACTGCCCGACCGTCGCGCGCGCGCCCACGCGGCGCGAGACGGCGGCGATGACCGACATCATGGGCAGCGCCGGGCTCGCGTTCCACCAATGGCGCAAGCACGGGACCTGCTCGGGGCTCGACGGCGCCGACTATCTCGCGCTCTCGCGGCAGGCGTTCGAGCGGATCGCCCGGCCGCCGGAGCTCGCCGCGCTCGGCCGGGAGGTGACGCTGCCCGCGCGCGTGGTGGAGGCCGCGTTCCTCGACGCGAACCCCGGGCTCGAGGCGGACGGCGTGACGATCACCTGCCGCGCGGGCCGGGTGCAGGAGGTGCGCGTCTGCCTCGCGCGCGACCTGTCGCCGCGCGCCTGCGGGGCGGACGTCGTGCGGGACTGCGCTCTCGAGGACGCGCTGCTCTCGCCGGTGCGCTGAGCCCTCAGGCCGCCGGGCGGCCGGCCAAACGCTGCGCCCAGTCGCCGGCGGCGGCGGGTCGCCCGAAATGGTAACCCTGACCGAAGCGGACGCCGAACTCGCGCAGCTTCGCGACCTGCGCGCCGGTCTCGACGCCCTCCGCGACGAGGTCGATGCCCAGCCCTCCCGCGAGGGTGACCATCGCGTCCAGGATCGCCGCCTCGCGGCCCTCGCCGTCGAGCACGTCGACGAAGGCCCGGTCGATCTTGAGGATGTCGAACGGGAAACGGCGGACCCGCTCGAGGTTCGACAGCCCCGTGCCGAAGTCGTCGAGCGCGAAGCGGACCCCCCGCGCGCGCAACCGCTCGATCACCGCCAGGGCGCGCTTGTGCTCGACGATCACGGCCGTCTCCAGCACCTCGAGCACGAGCCGGTCGCTCGGGATCCTCTCGATCACGGCGGCGAGCCAGCGCGCGCCCGGATCGTCGCTCCCGTCCAGCACCGCGCCGGTGACGTTGAACGTGACGTAGAGCGGGTCGTCGGCGGTGACGAAGGGCCGCGCGGCCTCCACCGCCATGTCGGGAAACAGGTCCGAGCCGGCCTCGGGGATGCGGTTGAGCGTGTCGAGGAAGCCCGCGGGTCCGATCACGCCGCCGCCGTCGCGGCGCCAGCGAATCAGCGCCTCGACGCCCACCGGCCGCGCGTCGGCCAGCGCCACGATCGGCTGCACGTGGTACTCGAGGTCGCGCGCCGCGATCGCCGCCTCCACGTCGGCGCGGTCCGGCATTAGCGTGCGCGGGGGCAGGGCGCGGACCTGCTCGGTCCGGCCGCCGCCGAGCCCCTTCGCGCGGGCGAGCGCGAAATCGGCCCGAAGGATCGCGCGCGAGCGGCTCTCGGAGGGCTGGACCGCGACCGTACCCGCGGAGACGTTGCACGAGACCGGGCCGGCGGCGCCCTCAACGATCGTCTCGCTCGCCAGCACGCGCAGCCGCTCGGCCACCGCGCGCGCCTCGCCGCGGAGCGCGGGCGGCATCCAGGCGATGAAGCGGCCGCCGTCCGTCCGCTCGAGCTCGACGCCGGGCGGGACGGCGCGGCGCAACACGTCGAAGGTTGCGTCTAGGAGCCGGTCGCCGACGTCGAACCCTTCTCGCACGTTGAGGCCCTTCAGGTCGTCGACATCGATCAGCGCGAGGGCTCCGGCGCCCGGACCGTCCGGTAACGTCGCTCGCATGCGCGCGCGGCCGAACCGCGCTCGGCGCAGCGCATCGAGGCGCCTCCGCACAAGCACGAACCCCGCCGTCCCGACGGCGAGGATCGTGGCTGCGCGACGGGCGAGGCGGTCTCGCATCCGGCCCTCCGGGTGGCTCGTCCCGTGGCGCCCGACGCGGGCCCGCTCAGAACGGCTTACGCGACGACAATGCCGCGCGAAGGGTGCCGTCGTCCAGATAGTCCAGCTCGCCACCCACCGGAACGCCCTGCGCGAGGCCGCTTATCGCGACCCCGGTGGAGGCGAGCTCGCGCGCGACGTAATGCGCGGTCGTCTGTCCCTCCACCGTCGCGTTGAGCGCGAGGATCACCTCGGTCACGCCTTCCGGCCCGATCCGGCCGCGCAGGCGCGGGATGCCGAGCTCTTCCGGCCCGACCTCGTCGAGCGGCGAGAGCGTTCCGCCGAGCACATGGTAGCGTCCGCCGAACACCCGCGCGCGCTCCATCGCCCAGAGGTCGGCCACGTCCTCCACGACGCAGAGCTGGCCGTTGGCGCGCTTCTCGGCCGTGCAGATCGCGCAGAGATCGCCGCCGGCGAGGTTGCCGCAGGTCACGCAGGTCCTCACGTTCCGCCCGACCTCCGCGAGGAGCGCGGCCAGCGGCACGAGCTGCGCGTCGCGGCGCTTGACAAGGTGGAGGACGGCGCGGCGGGCGGAACGGGGCCCGAGCCCCGGCAGTCGCGCCATCATCGCGATCAGGGCCTCGATGTCGCGATGGCCCTCCACGCGCTCAGAACGGGAGCTTCATGCCCGGCGGCAGGCCGAGCCCCTCGGCCATCCGCGCCATCTCCTTCTGCGCGCGCTCGGTCGCGCGGGCCTGCGCGTCGCGCACGGCGGCGACGATCAGGTCCTCCACCATCTCGCGTTCGGACGCCACGAAGACCGACGGGTCGATCGCCAGCGCCGTGAGGTCGCCCTTGCCGTTCGCCGTGGCCCGCACGAGGCCCGCGCCCGCCTCGCCCTCGATGCTCAGCGCGGCGAGCCCCTCCTGCATCGCGGCCATCTCGGCCTGCACCTCGCCAGCCTTCTTCATCATGCCGGCCATGTCGCCCAGACCACCCAGACCCTTCAGCATCGCGCGCGTCCCCCATCCCGTTGCGTCCACCGCAGCTAGGCGCGGCATCCGCCCGCGGCAACCGCGGACGGGCGATCGCGCGTCACTGCGCGGCGGCGTTCGCGCCGATGAACCAGGCGTCCTTGTCGACCACGCGGCTGACCTCGGTGAACAGGTCGGCAGTGTCCTCGTCCCCGGCCTCGCCCGCCGAGTCGATCCCCTTGCGCAGCGATTCGCCGTAGGCCTTGAACCGGTCGGCGAGGGCCGCGACGTGGCTTTGGATCTCGGTCATCTCCACCGGGTAGGGCTCGAGCTTCGACCGCTCGGCCACGACCTGCGTGGTGCCGCGCGCGAAGCCGCCCATGATCGCCACGCGCTCGGCCATCGTGTCGGTCGCCTCGCCCAGCCGCGCGGAGACCTCGTCGAGCAGCTCGTGCACGCCGATATAGCCGCTGCCGCGCAAGTTCCAGTGTGCCTGCTTGACGGCCAGCCGCAGATCGATGCCGTCGGCCAGCCGGGCGTTCAGGAGCTCGCACATCTGCTCCTGCGTCTGCTGGTCGAGGCCGGTGACGAAGCTCTCGGGCATGGGGGTCTCCTCGGGGGTGTTTGCGTCCGGGTGCCAACGGCGCAGCGCCGCGTTCGGTTGCATCGAGGGCCGTGCCTCAGCCTTCGTCGAACGGGTCCCACTCGTCCTCGACCTCCGCCAGCGCCTCGCCTGCCGCGGCCTCCGCCGCCGCTTCCCGCGTGCGGACCTCCACCAGCGCGGCGCCCGGGAAGGCCGCCAGCACCGCCTGCGTCAGCGGATGCGCCATCGCGTCGGCCTCCGCGCGCCGGGCGACGCCGTCGCGCGCCTCCGCGATGGTGGGCGCGCCGCCCTCGGCCACGATCGCGACGGTCCAGCGCACGCCGGTCCAGCCCTGCAGGCGCCCCGCGAGCTTGGCCGCGAGGTCCGGGCGAGGCCGCGGGCGAAGGCTCGAACTCGATCCGCCCGGGGGCGTAGCGCGCGAGCCGCAGGCCCGCCTCGACCTCCATCATGAGCTTCACGTCGCGGTTCGCCCGGATCAGCTCGACCACCTGGCCGAAGGTGCGGAACCGGGCGAGCGCCGGATCCTCGTCGGGCTCCGCCGCGGGCGCGGGCCGCGCCGCGGCGCGCGCGCCGCCGCCGCCCGCCGCGCGCGACCGGCGCCCCGCCGGCGGGCGGCGCGGGCCGGGGCGCGGGGGCGGCGCCGGTCGCGGCGGGCGCGTCACGCAGCTTGCGGATCAGCTCGTCGGGCGAGGGCAGGTCGGCCACGTGCGTCAGCCGGATCACCGCCATCTCGGCGGCCATCATCGGGTTCGGGGCGGACGCGACCTCCTCGAGCGCCTTGAGCAGCATCTGCCACGTCCGGGTGAGCGCGCGCATCGGCAGCCCCTGCGCGAAGGCCTGGCCGCGCGCGCGCTCGTCGGGGCCGACGGTGGGGTCCTCGGCGGCGTCGGGCGTGATCTGCACGACGCTGATCCAGTGCGTGACCTCGGCCAGGTCGCGCAGCACGGCGACGGGGTCCGCGCCTTCCGAATACTGCGCGCCGAGCTCGAGGAGGGCCGCGGCGGCCTCGCCCTTCATCACCATCTCGAACAGGTCGAGCACCCGCCCGCGATCGGCGAGGCCCAGCATCGCGCGGACCTGCGCCGCGCCGACCGGCTCCTCGCCGCCGATGCTCATCGCCTGGTCGAGAAGCGACATCGCGTCCCGCACGGACCCTTCGGCGGCCCGCGCGATCAGGGCGAGCGCGTCGTCGCCGACCGCCGCCCCCTCGAGCGACGCGATCCCGCGCAGGTGGTCGATCATCGTCTCCGGCTCGACGCGGCGCAGGTCGAAGCGCTGGCATCGCGACAGCACGGTCACCGGCACCTTGCGGATCTCGGTGGTGGCGAAGATGAACTTCACGTGCGCGGGCGGCTCCTCGAGCGTCTTGAGGAGCGCGTTGAACGCGTTCGTGGACAGCATGTGGACCTCGTCCACGATGTAGATCTTGTAGCGCGCCGACGCGGCCCGGTAGGCGACCGAGTCGATGATCTCGCGCATGTCGTCGACGCCGGTGTTCGACGCCGCGTCCATCTCGAGCACGTCGACGTGCCGCCCTTCGGCGATCGCCATGCAGGGCGCGCAGACGCCGCAAGGCTCGGTGGTCGGGCCGCCCTCGCCGTCGGGGCCCTCGCAGTTGAGCCCCTTGGCCACGATGCGCGCGGTCGTGGTCTTGCCGGTGCCGCGGATGCCGGTGAGCATGAACGCCTGCGCGATGCGCCCCGTGGCGAAGGCGTTGCGCAGGGTGCGGACCATCGCGTCCTGGCCCTTGAGGTCCGCGAAGGTGGCGGGACGGTACTTGCGGGCCAGCACCCGATGCTCGGTGTCGCTCATGTCGCCTCGGATGCCGGGGGGGCCGCCGGGCGAGGTTACGCCCGGCCCGCCCGGGGGTCCACCGGCGAGGCGGTCACAGCGACCAGAGGATGACGCCCACGGCGACCGCGCCGATCGAGAAGAGGACGGCCAGCAGCGTGAAGACGCGCGTCGTCTGGATCTCGGCCTGATGCGCGTGGAGCCGCTCCTGCGCCTTCACCGCGTTGCGGCGCGCCGACCAGAAGATCACCAGCGCGGCGGCGAGGAAGATCGTGGCGACGCCCTTGGCCAGCCAGGCCGTCTCGGCGTCGTCGAACACCGCGCGCAGGCCGATGGCGACCGCGATCCCCGCCGCGCCGGTCCGCAGCCAGCCCGCGAAGGTGCGCTCGTTGGCGAGGATCGTGCGGTCCTCGGCGAAATCGGTCCGGTCCTCGGCCCATTGCGTCTTGGCGTCGCGGTCGTCGCCGCGGTGCTCCTCGGCCACGCCCTATCCGGCCTCGCCCAGCCGCTTGACCGCGATCGCGAACCAGCGCGCGCGCTCGGGCTTGTCGTTGTCCTTGAGCACGGCGATCAGCTCGTCGCCGACCTCGAGCTGCACGTGCTCGGCGGTGGCGTGGGGGATGAACACGGTCTCGTCGGTATCGGCCCGGATCGCGAAGGCGGGCGAATCCTCGTCCGCCCGCGTCACGAAGACGGTCGCTCGTTCTGCCATGGGGATTCCGTCGCGGTCGCTATGAGGTGTGAAGGTATGGTGAGAGGCTGGACGACGACCCAAGCGGGGCTCGTTGTGGCTGCTCCCTTCCGGGCCTGACCAGGTTGGCGAGGCGCCTGCCCGCGCCAACCTCTCGAGCCCTAGCTAGGACGTCCGGCGCCGGTTTGCAACGTCAGCCGGGCGCCCGCTCCGCCCAGCCCGCGAACACCCGCTCGAGCGCGACGACGACGTAGAACAGCGCGATGCCGAGCACGGCGAGCGCGATCAGCACGGCGAACATCAGCGGATAGTCGGCGTTGATCTTGCCCGAATCGAACAGGTGCCCGAGCCCCTTCCCGTGCGGCTGCACGATCTCCATCAGGTTGGTGCCGATGAAGGCCAGCGTGACCGCCACCTTGAGCGCGCCGAAGAACTCCGGCAGCGTCTTGGGCAGGGCGATCTTGGTGAAGATCGTGAAGTTCGACGCGCCGAGAGAGCGCAGGATGTCGCGGTACTCGGGCTCGAGCGTCGACAGGCCGATGGAGACCGAGACGGCGATCGGGAAGAACGAGATCATGAACGCCATCAGCACGGTGTTGAGGTCGTCCTGCCCGATCAGGATGAGCGCGAGCACCGGGACGACGGTGGCCTTGGGCACCGCGTTGAAGCCCACGAGCAGCGGGTAGAGCGCCTCGCGCATCGTCCGCGAGAACCCCATGACCATCCCGAGCGCGGTGCCGAAGAGGACCGCCAGCAGGAGCCCCGCGATGGTGCGCCAGAGCGTCTGCCAGCCGTATTCGAGGAACAGCCAGCGGAAGCGCCAGAACGCGGGCCAGAGGTCCGACGGCGAGGCCATCTTGTAGTTCGGCCAGCCGTTGGCCCAGACCAGCCACTCCCATGCCAGCAGGAACACGACCACCGCGCCGAGCGGGACGGCGATCCTGCGCGCGAGGTTCATCGCGGCGCCTCCGTCGAGGGATCCTGCGCGGTCGCCGCGACGCGCTCCACGGGGCGAGCCGCGACGCCCGGCACAGGAGCCGCCGCGACGGGCGGCGGGGCGTCGCGGCCCTGCGCGACCTGGATCTCGCGGCGCAGCGTGGCGAGCAGCTCGACGGCGTGGGGGGCGTAGAGGTCGTCGAGCGTGCGCCGGTCGCCCATGTCGATCTCCACCACGCGCTGCGCGCGGGCGGGGCGGGCGGAGAAGACGACGGTGCGGTCCGACAGGAACACCGATTCCCGAAGATCGTGCGTGATGAGCACGCAGGTGAACGGCTCCTGGCGCCGGAGCTCGAGCATCGTGGTCCAGAGGTCCTCGCGGGTGAAGGCGTCGAGCGCGCCGAACGGCTCGTCGAGGATCAGCACCTCGGGCCGGTGCACGATCGCGCGGCAGAGCGAGGCGCGCTGGCGCATCCCGCCCGACAGCTCCGAGGGCCGCTTGTCCTCGAACCCCTCGAGCCCGACGAGCGTCAGAAGCTCGCGCGCGCGGTCCTCGCGCTGGACCTTCGACATCCCCGTGGCGACGATCTCGAGCGGCAGCGTCACGTTGCCCAGGATCGTCCGCCATTCGAGCAGGACGGGGTTCTGGAACGCCATGCCGACCGTCCTGCGCGGCCCCGTCACCGGCTCGCCGCCAAGCCGGACGATCCCCGCATCGGGCTTCATCAGCCCCGCGACGAGCCGCGTCAGCGTGGACTTGCCGCATCCCGACGGCCCGACGACGGCGGTGAAGCTGCCCTCGGGCATGTCGATGGAGAGGTCGTCGAGCACGGGCAGGGGGCCCGCCGCGGTGCGGTAGGCGTGGCTGACGCGCTCGAGGGAGACGGGGAGGGACATGGGCAAGCGCTGCGCCGCCGCACGGGAGCGGCAGCGCGGCAGGGCCTTCGGTCTACTTGAGCATCCGCGCGTCGGCGGGCGGCAGGTAGGCGTCGGTGAAGTAGAGCGCCGCGTCCGGCTCCTGCTGGAACTCGTAGACCGAGCGCGTCTGCTCGATGGCCTTGGCCATCCGCTCCGGGTCGATCCCGCCGATCCCGTTCTCCACCGCGTAGGGCGTCATCACGTTGGCGTCGATCGCCATCTGCAGCCGCTCCTGCTCGAGCGCCGCGTCGCCCGCCGGGTTGCGGTCGATCACCGCCTGCGCGCCCATGGCCGGATCGGCGATCACGTCGCGCCAGCCCTGCGCCACGGCGGTGAGGAAGCCGGTGACGGCCTCGGGATTGGCCTCGGCGAAGTCGGTGTTGACGATGATCGCGTTGCCGTAGAGCGCGACGCCGTGATCGGCCATCAGGATGGTGACGATGTCGTCCTCGGGCACGCCGAGCCGTTCGAGGTTGAGGACGGACGAGAAGTTGAAGCCGGTGACGCTGTCGACCTCGCCCTCGGCCAGCATCGGCTCGCGGGTCGGGAAGCCGACGGGCTCGACCGTGATCGTCTCCATGTCGAGGCCGTTCTCGGCGGCGAAGATGGGGAACTGCGCCCAGGCGCCGTCGGGCGGCGGCGCGCCCAGCGTGGTCCCCTCGAGCGAGGCGACGTCGTCGATGCCGAGCGAGCGGCGCCCGACGACGGCGAAGGGCGGCTTGTCGTAGATCATCATCGCGGCGATCACCGGCGCGCCGGGGTTCTGGTCGAGGAACCGCATCAACGAGTTGATGTCCGCGAAGCCAACCGGGAAGGCGCCGGTGGCCACCTTAGGAATCGCGTCGAGGCTGCCCTGGCCGGCGCTCACCTCCACCTCGAGGCCCGCATCGGCGAAGTGGCCGTTGTCGATCGCGGCGAAGTAGGCGGCGGCGGGCCCCTCGAACTTCCAGTCGAGCGCGAACGGCATCTCGGTCTGCGCGGCGGCGGGGAAGGCGGCGGCGGCGGCGAGGGCCGTGGCGGCGAGGCGGTGGAACATCGGGGCTCTCCATCGTGAAGGGACGCCGCTTCGTGACGGACCGGGCGGGCAGGGGCCATCGCGGGGGAGGCCGACATCCTGTGACGCGGCCACGACGCCTACGCATTGGGCGACCGCGGAGGATCTGCCCAAGTATTGGGCGGCCGCTTGACTTGTCCGCCGCCGGGCGATGGCCGAGGGGAGGGCGACGGACGGGAGGATCGGATGCGGATCGCGGAAAGCGTTACCTTCGGGGGCGGCGGGCTGGACCGGGCGGAGGACCTGCGGCGGCATCCGGAGGCGCTCGCGGCGCTGCCCGCCCGCACGCTGCCGCTCTGGCGCGGCAAGCCCGCGATGCGAAGTGGAAGGCTCGCGACGATGGACGGCCATGCCTTCGGGGACCAAGGCCATCCCGTGCTGATCGGGCGGATCGGCGGCGCGGCGCTCTTCGCGCGGGACGTGTCCGGGCTGGAGGTCGAGGGCATGGACGAGGCGGTCGGCGCGTTCCGTGACGCCTCCGCGCAGACGCATCCAAGCCTGCCCGCGGGCGCCGCCTTCACCGAGCTGCGGCAGGCGATGCTCTCGCTCTCCCCGTTCGAGGCGGAGGTCGCGGCGACGGCGAAGGGCGTGCTCGAATGGCATCGCGGCCACGGGTTCTGCGCGAATTGCGGCGCGCCGACCGCTCCGGGCAAGGCGGGCTGGATGCGGGGCTGCGCGGGCTGCGGGCGGATGCACTTCCCGCGCACCGACCCGGTGGTGATCATGCTGGTCACGCGGGGCAATTCGGTCCTCCTCGGCCGCTCGCCCGCTTGGCCGGAGGGGTTCTTCTCGTGCCTCGCGGGCTTCATGGAGCCGGGCGAGACGCTCGAGGGCGCGGTCCGGCGGGAGGTCCGGGAGGAGACCGGGGTGCGGGTCGGGCCGGTCCGCTACCTCGCCTCGCAGCCCTGGCCGTTCCCCGGCTCGCTGATGCTCGGCGCGCATGGCGAGGCGGTGAGCGAGGTGATCGAGATCGACCCCGAGGAGATCGCCGAGGCGCTCTGGCTCACGCGCGAGGAGCTGGCGCAGGTCTTCGCGGGGCGCCATCCGCGCGTCGCCCCCGCGCGGGAGGGGGCGATCGCGCATTTCCTCCTGCGCGCCTGGCTCGCCGACCGGCTGGATTGAACCCGATGCCGCCCGTGCCCGTTGTGGCGCGACAGGAGGCCCGCCCATGCAGTTCACCGCGACCGAGCACGTCTCGCAGCCGATCGACGAGGTCTGGAAGCGGCTGTCGAACCTCGAGGAGTTCGAGGCCCGCGTCCGGCCGCATGTCGACGACCTCGAGCGCCGCCCGCCCGGTCCGCCGGGGCGCGGCACGCGCTGGACGGCGCGCGCGAAGGTGATGGGAAAGGCCTACGACGTCGAGGCGCACGTGGCCGACATCGACCCGCCGCACCGCCTGCGCGCGCAGGCGGAGGTCGGGGGCGTCGAGGTGGACGTCGACATCGTCCTCACCGTGTCGAGCCCGAGCCTGACGACGCTGACGGTGACGACGCGGGCCACCGCGAAGGGCATCGCGGGCAAGCTGCTGCTGGCCGCCGCCGGCGCCGCGAAGGACCGGCTCGGCGGGCGCTACGCCCGGCAGGTCTCGGGGCTGGCCAAGCGGATCGGCAAGGCGCCCGGCGTCTGAGGCGCATCAGCCCCCCACGGTCCCGCCCTCGAAATGCGCGGGATCGGCCGGATAGACCCCGAGGACGTCGAGCGACGACGTGAAGTAGCGCAGCTCCTCGAGCGCGCGGGCGAGCGGCGGGTCCTCGGGATGGCCCTCGACGTCGGCGTAGAACTGCGTCGCCTGGAAGCTGCCATCGACCATGTAGCTCTCGAGCTTTGTCATGTTGACGCCGTTCGTCGCGAACCCGCCCATCGCCTTGTAGAGCGCCGCCGGCAGATTGCGGACGCGGAACACGAAGGTCGTCTTGACCGGGCCGTCGCCGGGCGCCGGGCGTGCCGGGTCGGGGGCCATGACGAGGAACCGCGTGGTGTTGCGGTCGTGGTCCTCCACGTCGCGCGCCAGCACGTCGAGGCCGTAGATCGCGCCCGCCAGCTCCGAGGCCAGCGCGCCCACGGACGCATCGTCGCCCGCCGCCACCTCCATCGCCGCGCCCGCCGTGTCGGCGGCGACCTGCGCGCGGATGCCGTGGCGCGCGAGGAAGCCCCGGCACTGGCCCAGCAGGACGGGATGGGAGCGGGCGACGCGGATGCCGTCGACCGTCGCGCCGGGCGGCGCGAGCAGGCTGATGCGGACGCGCACGAACGCCTCCGCGACGATGTGCAGCCCCGAGCGCGGCAGCAGCGAATGGATGTCGGCCACGCGTCCGTAGGTCGTGTTCTCCACCGGCAGCATCGCGAGCGCGGCTCGGCCCTCGCGGACCGCCTCGACCACCGCCTCGAAGGTCGGGCAGGGCAGGGGCTCGTGGTCGGGCCGGGCATCCGCGCAGGCCTGATGGGAATAGGCGCCGGGCTCTCCCTGGAAGGCGATGGCGGGCATGGGGCGGTCCTCGCGGGGTGGCGTCGGCGCGGCGGCGCGTGCGGTTCGCCGCAGGCCCTATCCCTTGCCAGCCGCCCGCGGAACCACATACATGACCCGCGACCGACCAACCGCCGCGAAGAGGCCGCCCGCCATGGACACGATGACGATCACCAAGACGATCGGGGCCTTCTGCGGCGCGCTGCTGATCTTCATGCTGGGCAACTACGTCGCCTCCAACATCTACCAGGTGGGCCTCGACGAGACCGCGCATGACGGCGAGCACGTGCAGGGCTACGCGATCGAGGTCGCCTCGGCCGAGCCGGAGGAGGCCTCCGACGAGCCCGAGATCCCGTTCGAGGAGATCTACGCCTCCGCCGACGCGGCCGCGGGCGAGGGGCTCTGGCGGCAATGCGCGTCCTGCCACAACCTCGACGGCTCGAACGCGACCGGCCCGTACCTGAACGGCGTCGTCGACCGCGAGAAGCACCAGGTCGACGGGCTACGCCTATTCCGAGGCGCTGCTCGGCCACGGAGGGCGCGTGGACGCCCGAGAACATCTCCGCCTTCATCCTCGCGCCCAAGGACTACGCGCCGGGCACCAAGATGGCCTATCGCGGCATGGGCGACGTGAACGACCGCGCGAACCTGATCGCTTACCTGGCGACGCAGGAGGGCTGAGGCCGTCACGTCCGCGTGACGGGCAGGCCTGCGGCGTCGCGGGCCTTGAACCCCCCGCGCATCCCTCGTTAGCTGCCCGGCGACGCAGCCAGGGAGCCTTCCATGACGCCACGGTCCGCACTCGCCGCCCTCGCCCTGCTGGCGCCGCTCGCCCCCGCGCATGCGCAGGAGACGACCGTCAGCCACGGCTACTCGAACTTCGGCGAGCTGAAATACGGTCCGGACGAGCCATTCTCCTACGTCAACCTCGATGCGCCCAAGGGGGGCGAGGCCAGCTTCAACTCGCTCGGCACGTTCGACAGCTTCAACCAGTACACCCGCAAGGGCGTGGTCGAGCCTTCGGGCACCGCGCTGCTCTACGAGGACCTGATGGTCGCGGCGGCGGACGATCCCTACGCGATCTACTGCTACCTGTGCACGACGGTCGAGTACCCCGAGGGGCTCGACTACGTGATCGTCACGCTGCGCGAGGACGTGACCTTCGCCGACGGCACGCCGATGACGGCCGAGGACGTCAAGTTCACGATCGACCTGTTCCTCGAGCAGGGTATCACCGAGTTCCGCAGCATCATCGACGGCTTCTTCAAGTCGGTGGAGGTCACGGGGCCCTACGAGATCCGTTTCGAGTTCGAGGAGGCCGCGCCGTTGCGCGACCGGATGGGACTGGTGGGGCTCTGGAACCCGTTCTCGAAGGCCTGGTTCGAGGAGACCGGCGCGCGGCTCGACGAATCCTCCGATGTGGCCTTCATGGGGACCGGGCCCTACGTGATCGGCGACGTCGACATGGGCCGGTCGGTGATCTACGCCAAGGATCCCGACTGGTGGGGCGCGGACGTGCCGATGAACCGCGGCCGGTTCAACTTCGACGCCGTCCGCATCGAGTATTTCGGCGACTCGGCGGCCGCGATGGAGGGGTTCAAGGCGGGCGAGTACACGATCCGCGTCGAGAACTCCTCGAAGGAATGGGCGACGTCCTACGACTTCCCCGCCCTGAACGACGGCTACGTCGTGCGCGAGACGCTGCCCGACGGCAACATCACCACCGCGCAGGGCTTCGTCTTCAACCTCAAGCGCGAGGCCTGGCAGGACGCGCGGGTGCGCGACGCGGTGCGGATGATGTTCAACTTCGAGTGGTCGAACGAGACGCTGTTCTACGGCCTCTACGAGCGGCCCGTGTCGTTCTGGGGCAATTCCGACCTCGAGGCGACGGGCGTTCCCGAAGGCGAGGAGGCCGCGATCCTGCAGCCGCTGGTGGACGAGGGGCTTGCTCGACGCGTCGATCCTCACCGAGGAGGCCGCGATCCCGCCGACCAACGACGCGGCGCAGAACCAGCCGTCGCGGGGCAACCGGCGCGCGGCGCTCAATCTCTCGAACGAGGCGGGCTACACCGCGGGCGAGGACGGGCTGGTGCGCAACGAGGCGGGCGAGACGCTCGACCTCGTGATCATCCAGCGCGACCCGACCTTCGACCGCATCGTGAACCCCTACATCGAGAACCTGCGCGACATCGGCATCAATGCCCGCCTCGACCGGATCGACAGCTCGCAATACATCGAGCGTCGGCGCTCGGGCGACTGGGACCTGACGAACCAGTCGCCGGGGCAGGACTTCGAGCCGTCGATCGGGCTCAAGCAGTGGTTCGGCTCGGAGACCGCCGAGGACAGCTCGCGCAACATCATGGCGCTCGCGGACCCGGCGGTGGACCGGCTGATCGACACGGTGATCGAGGCGGGCTCGCTCGAGGAGCTCCGCCCCCGCGTGCGCGCGCTCGACCGGGTCCTGCGCGCGCAGGGCTTCTGGATCCCGCAATGGACCAACGCCGAGAGCTGGGTGGCCTACTGGGACCAGTACCGCCATCCCGAGGAGCTCCCGCCGCTGGCGCTCGGCATCCTCGACTTCTGGTGGTTCGATGCCGACGCCGCGGCCCGGCTGAGCGAGGCCGGCGCGCTCTAGGATGGGCGCCTACATCCTCCGGCGGCTGCTCCTGATGATCCCGACGCTGGTGGGGATCATGGTCATCAACTTCGTGCTGATCCAGTTCGTGCCGGGCGGCCCCGTCGAGCAGATCCTCGCGCGGATGGAGGGCGGCGGCGACAGCTTCGCGGGCATCTCGGGCGGGTCGGGCGACCTGATGCAGCGGACCGAGGGCGGGGCGGATAGCGGCTACATCGGCGCGCGCGGCCTGCCGGCCGAGTTCATCGCCGAGCTCGAGGCGCAGTTCGGCTTCGACCGCCCGCCGCTGGAGCGGTTCCTCGACATGATGTGGGGCTACCTGCGCTTCGACTTCGGGGAGAGCTATTTCCGCTCGATCTCCGTGGTCGACCTGGTGCTCGAGAAGATGCCGGTCTCGATCACGCTCGGGCTGTGGTCGACGCTGCTGGCCTACCTGATCTCCATCCCGCTGGGGATCCGCAAGGCGGTCGCGCGACGGCACGCGCTTCGACACGGTCACCTCGGGCATGGTGATCGTGGCCTACGCGATCCCGGGCTTCCTGTTCGCGATCCTGCTGCTGGTGCTGTTCGCGGGCGGGTCGTTCTACTCGATCTTCCCGCTGCGCGGCCTGACCTCGTCGGACTTCGAGCAGATGAACGCCTTCGAGAAGGTGCTCGACTACCTCTGGCACATCACGCTGCCGGTGCTGGCCTCCACGATCTCGGCCTTCGCGGGGCTGACGCTGCTGACGAAGAACTCGTTCCTCGACGAGATCCGCAAGCAATACGTCGTCACCGCCAAGGCCAAGGGCCTGCCGGAGCGGTCGGTTCTCTACGGCCACGTGTTCCGCAACGCGATGCTGATCGTCATCTCCGGCTTCCCGGCGCTCTTCGTGTCCGTGTTCTTCGGCGGCTCGCTCATCATCGAGACGATCTTCTCGCTCGACGGGCTGGGGCGGATGGGCTTCGACGCCGCCGTGAGCCGGGACTACCCGGTGATGTTCGGGACGCTCTACGCCTTCGCGCTGATCGGGCTCGTGATGGGGCTGATCACCGACCTGACCTACATCTGGGTCGACCCGCGCATCGACTTCGAGAGCCGGGAGACCTGAGCGATGGCCCTCTCGCCGCTCAACGCCCGTCGGTGGCGCAACTTCACGCGCAACCGCCGCGCCGTCTGGTCGCTGGCGATCTTCGCGGTGCTGTTCGGCGCGTCGCTCTTCGCCGAGCTCATCGCCAACGAACGGCCGATCCTCGTGAGCTACCGCGGCGAGCTGCACGTCCCGATCGCACGGTTCTATCCCGAGACCGCGTTCGGCGGCGACTTCCGCACCGAGGCGCCCTACCGCGACCCGGAGGTGCGCTGCCTGATCGTGTCGGGCGGGCTCGAGGACTGCTTCGACGACCCGGACGGGCGTGATGGCGGAGGTCCGCGAGACCGGGGCCTTCGGCGGCGAGGCGGTGGAGCAGGGCTGGCTGCTCTGGCCGCCGATCCGCTACAAGTACAACACCGTGGCCGACATCGAGGGCGCCGCGCCTTCCGCGCCCGACGCCGAGCACTGGCTCGGGACCGACGACACCGCGCGCGACGTGCTGGCGCGCGTGATCTACGGGTTCCGCCTGTCGGTGGCGTTCGCGCTCGTCGTGACGCTGCTGACCAGCGTGATGGGGATCGCGGCGGGGGCGGTGCAGGGCTTCTTCGGCGGCTGGACGGACCTGATCTTCCAGCGGATCATCGAGATCTGGGGCTCCACCCCGTCGCTCTACATCATCATCATCGTGGCCGCGATCATCCCGATGAACTTCTGGCTGCTGGTCGGCCTGATGACACTGTTCGGATGGACCGCGCTCGTGGGCGTGGTGCGCGCCGAGTTCCTGCGCGCGCGCAACTTCGAATACGTCCGCGCGGCACGCGCTCTCGGGGTGGGCAACGGCACCATCATGTTCCGCCACGTCCTGCCGAACGCGATGGTGGCGACGGTGACGCTGCTGCCGTTCATCGTGACCGGCACGATCGGCGGTCTGGCCTCGCTCGACTTCCTCGGCTTCGGCCTGCCGTCGTCGTCGCCCTCGCTGGGCGAGCTGACGCTGCAGGCCAAGCAGAACCTGCAGGCGCCCTGGCTCGCCTTCACCGCCTTCGTGACCTTCGCGGTGATGCTGTCGCTGCTCGTGTTCATCTTCGAGGGCATCCGCGACGCCTTCGACCCGCGCAAGACGTTCGCGTGAGCGGGGCGGGCGACGCCGTCCTCGACGTGCGCGACCTGCGCATCGCGTTCCGGCAGGACGGCGCGGTCTCCGAGGCCGTGCGCGGGGTCAGCTTCGCCGTCGGCCGCGGCGAGACCGTCGCGCTGGTGGGCGAGAGCGGGTCGGGCAAGTCCGTCACGGCGCTCTCGACCGTGTCGCTCCTGCCCGACAGCGCCGAGGTCACCGGCTCCGTGCGCTACGAGGGCCGCGAGATGGTCGGCGCGCCGGAGGCCGAGCTGCGCCGGGTGCGCGGCAACGACGTCAGCTTCATCTTCCAGGAGCCGATGACCTCGCTCAACCCGCTGCACACGATCGAGAAGCAGCTTTCCGAGAGCCTCGCGCTGCATCAGGGCCTGACCGGCGCGAAGGCCCGCGCGCGCATCCTCGACCTCCTGGCCAAGGTCGGCATCCGCGACGCGGAGAGCCGGCTCGGCGCCTATCCGCACCAGCTCTCGGGCGGGCAGCGGCAGCGGGTGATGATCGCGATGGCGCTGGCGAACGGCCCGGACCTGCTGATCGCCGACGAGCCCACCACCGCGCTCGACGTGACGATCCAGGCGCAGATCCTCGAGCTCCTGGCCGAGCTCAAGGCGCGCGAGGGCATGTCGATGCTCTTCATCACGCACGACCTCGGCATCGTGCGCCGCTTCGCCGACCGCGTCTGCGTGATGCGGCAGGGCGAGATCGTGGAGACGGGGCCGGTCGCCGACATCTTCGAGCGCCCGCGGCACCCCTACACGCGGATGCTGCTCGAGGCCGAGTCGACCGGCGTGCCGGACCCGGTCGCGCGCGACGCGCCCGAGGTCGCCTCGACGGAAGGGCCTGCGCGTCTGGTTCCCGATCCAGACCGGCCTTCTGAAGCGCACCACGGGCTACGTCCGCGCGGTCAACGACGCGACGCTCGCGGTGCGCGCGGGCGAGACCGTGGGGATCGTGGGCGAGAGCGGGTCCGGCAAGACCACGCTCGCGCTCGCGATCATGCGGCTGATCGCGTCCGAGGGGCCGATCGTGCTCGCGGGGCGGCGGATCGACGGGCTCAGGTCCCGGGCGCTTCGCCCGCTGCGCCAGGACATGCAGATCGTCTTCCAGGACCCCTACGGCTCGCTCTCGCCGCGCATGACGGTGGCGGAGATCGTGGCCGAGGGGCTGCGCATCCACGATACCGGCGACGACCGGCCCGCCCGCGACCGCGTGGCCGAGATGCTGTCGGAGACGGGCATCGACCCGGCGACGATGGACCGCTACCCGCACGAGTTCTCCGGCGGCCAGCGGCAGCGCATCGCGATCGCGCGCGCGATGATCCTGCGGCCGAGGCTCGTGGTGCTCGACGAGCCCACCAGCGCGCTCGACCAGACCGTGCAGGTGCAGATCGTCGAGCTCCTGCGCGAGCTGCAGCGGCGGCACGGGCTGGCCTACCTCTTCATCTCGCACGACCTGAAGGTCGTTCGCGCGCTCGCCCACAAGGTCATGGTGATGAAGCGCGGCGACGTGGTGGAGGCGGGCGACGCCGCGCAGGTCTTCGACGCGCCCGCAGACCCCTACACCCGCGCGCTGATGGCGGCGGCCTTCGACCTCAAGGCGGACGTGGCCGCGGCCGTCTGAACCGGGCGGCCCTCAGCCGCCGATCACCACGTCGCAGGCCATCTCGCGCGCGCGCAGCCGCGAGCACGCGCGCTCGGCGTCGCGTTCGCTCATCCCCACGAAGCCCGGCCGGAACCCGCCCGCGACGGCATCGACGCGACGCAACGCCCCGTCCAGCGTCTCGAGCTCCTGCAGCGTCGCGCGCAGCAGGAGCTTGTCGGCGGCCGAGCGCGAGCCCTGCCGCGGCAGGCGGATGCCGAAGGGCGGCCCGGCGAGCGGCGCCCGCGTGACGACCGCGCCTGCCGCCGGCGCATCCGCGTCCTGCCCGAGGATCGCGGCGTAGAGCCCCGACGCGACGCCGCCCGGTCGCATCGCGGGCCGCATCGAGCGCGTGGGCGCCGTGGCGCCGGCCACGGTCCCCACCGCCGCGTAGGTCGGCAGCTCGGGGCGCAGCTCGGTCACGCGGCTCGGCGCGCGCTCGAAGCCGAGGTCGAGCAGCTCGGCGATGCGCGCGTTGCGGTCGGGGGTCGAGCGTCCGCCGAAGACGGTCGCGATGATCCGCTCGCCGTCGCGTTCGGCCGATGCCACGAGGTTGAAGCCGGCGGCCGAGGTGTAGCCCGTCTTGATCCCGTCCGAGCCGCGATAGGCGTCGAGGAACCGGCGGTTCGTGTTGCGGACCTGCGTGACGCCCGCATCGGTCGCGCGGCGCGAGAACAGGTTGTAGTATTCGGGGTAGTCGTAGAACAGCCGCCGCCCCATCACGGTCATGTCCCGCGCGGTGCTCATGTGACCCTGCGCCGTCAGCCCGTGGGCGTTGCGGAAGCTGGTGGCGTCCATGCCGAGCGCGCGGGCGGTCCGGTTCATCCGCGCGGCGAACGCCTCCTCGGAGCCCGCGATCGCCTCGCCGATGGCGGTCGCGGCGTCGTTGGCCGACTTCACCGCCGCCGCGCGGATCAGGTAGCGCAGCGCGATCCTCTGCCCCTGCCGCAGCCCGAGCTTCGACGGCGGCTCGGCCGACGCGTTCCGGCTGATGCGGACCTCGGTGTCGAGCGTGATCTCGCCGTGCCGCACCGCCTCGAAGGCGATGTAGAGCGTCATCATCTTGGTGAGCGAGGCCGGGTGCAGCCGGGTGTCGGCGTTGCGCGAGCGCAGCACCTCGCCGGTGCGCGCGTCCATCACCATCTCCGCGTAGGGGGCCGCCGCGGAGGGAGCGGCCACCGCGAGCGCGGCGCACAGGGACAGAAGGGCCGCGAGGGCCCGGATCGTCAGGACAGGGTTCACGGGCATGCTCGATCGCCGGGGGCCGTCCGATCTTTCGCCGGACGTGCCGTGTGATTTGCGATCACGTTAGGCGATGCGGGAGCGGAAATCCATCGCGACGGGCGCTGCCCCGAAATGACCACATTCCGTTCGCGCTACGGTCACGATCGCCCCCGCGGGGTGGCGGTCGCGCATCGGCCCGTGCGAAACGCGCTCCGAAGGCAGCCCGCTCCGCCTCATTCGTGCCGCGATCCAGCCAGCGAGACCGCCATGTCCGAGCCGACCGCCCCCGACCGCCCCCGCGCCGCCGCGTGGTTCAGGAGCCTGCGCGACGAGATCGTCGCGGCCTTCGAGGCGCTCGAGGATGTCGGCGCGACGGGACCGTTCGACGGGCTGCGCGCGGGCCGGTTCGAGGTCACGCCGACGAAGCGCGCGGCCGAGGACGGCTCGGACGCGGGCGGCAGGCGTGATGTCGGTGCTGCGCGGCGGGCGTGTCTTCGAGAAGGTCGGCGTCAACTGGTCGGAGGTGCACGGCACGCTCGCGCCCCGCGCGCAGGCGGCGATGGCCGCGCGCGGCGTGCCCGGCATGGAGGACGACCCGCGGTTCTGGGCCGCGGGCATCAGCCTCGTGGCGCACATGCGCAACCCGCACGTGCCCGCCGTCCACATGAACACGCGGATGTTCTGGACCCCGCATGCCTGGTGGTTCGGCGGCGGCGCGGATCTCAATCCCGCGCTCGAATACGCCGAGGATACCGCGCACTTCCACGGCGTGCTCCGCGACGCCTGCGAGGGCCACGAGGCCGGGCGCTACGACCGGCTGAAGGCCTGGGCGGACGAGTACTTCTACGTGCCGCATCGCCACCGGGCCCGGGGCGTGGGCGGCATCTTCTACGACGATCTCGGCGGCGACTGGGAGGAGGCTTTCGCCTTCACGCGGGACGTGGGCCGCGCGCTGCTGCCGGCATGGGTTCCGCTGGTGGAGCGGCGGCGAGACACGGCGTGGAGCGAGGCGGACAAGGAGGCACAGCTCGTCCATCGCGGGCTCTACGCCGAGTACAACCTCGTCTACGATCGCGGCACGAAGTTCGGGCTCGAGACCGGCCACGACGCGACCGCCGTGCTGATGTCGCTGCCGCCCGAGGCGAAGTGGCCCTGAGCTAGCGCGCCTCGCGCAGCGTCTCGATCATCAGCGCGACGTTGGCGGGATCGGCGTCCGGCGTGATCCCGTGGCCGAGATTGAAGACGTGCGGCCCGCCCGCGAGCGTGTCGCGGATGCGGCGGACCTCGGCCACGAGCGCGTCGCCGCCGGTGACCATGTGGCGCGAGGCGAGGTTGCCCTGCACGCAGCCGCCCGGCTGGACGTGCTCCGCGACCCATGCGGGGCTCACCGCGTCGTCCACCGCCACGCACTCCGCGCCCGACGCGGCGTGGAAGCCCGCGTAGCGCTCGCCCGCGCCGCGCGGGAAGGCGATGACCGGGACGCCCGGATGGCGGACGTGGAGCGCCGACACGATCTCGCGCGCGGGCGCCAGCGCGTAGCGGTCGAACGCCTCGCCGGTGAGCGACCCGGCCCAGCTGTCGAAAAGCTTGACCGTTTCCGCCCCCGCCTCGATCTGCGCCGACAGGTACTCGATCGTCGCCGCCGTCAGCCGCGCGATCAGCCCGTCGAACGTCACGCGATCCTGGGCCATCAGCGCGTGGGCGGGCCCCTGGTCCGGCGTGCCCCGCCCCGCGATCATGTAGGTCGCGACCGTCCACGGCGCGCCCGCGAACCCGATCAGCGCGACCTCGGACGGAAGCGCGCCCGCGAGGTTGCGGACCGTCTGGTAGATCGGCGCGAGCGTGTCGTGGATGTCGTCCGGCAGCGCCGAGCTTCGCGAGCCCGTCGGGCCCGGTGATCGTCGACAGCCGCGGCCCCTCGCCCTCGACGAACCAGAGCTCCGCGCCGAGCGCCTGCGGCACGAGGAGGATGTCGGCGAACAGGATCGCCGCGTCGAAGCCGAAGCGCCGGATCGGCTGCATCGTGACCTCGGTGGCGAGCTCGGGATCGTAGCACAGGGACAGGAAGTCCCCGGCCTGCGCCCGCGTCGCCTTGTACTCCGGCAGATACCGCCCCGCCTGCCGCATCATCCAGATCGGCGGGACGGGCAGGGTCTCGCCCGCGAGCGCGCGCAGCAGGGGCTTCGTCATGGGTCGCGCTCCGTCCGGGCCTCGGGGTGGACACGACCTGTGACGGGGGGCAGGTGGTGTCAACCGACCGCTCCCGGAGGCCCGATGCCCGACCTGCCGCCCTCCGACCTGCCCACGCCCGACGCGCCGCTCCGCATCGGCACGCGCGGCTCGCCGCTGGCTCTCGCGCAGGCCCGCGAGACGCGCGCGCGGCTGATGGCGGCGCATGGGATGGGCGAGGACGCGTTCGAGATCGTGGTGATCCAGACCACGGGCGACCGGGTGCAGGACCGGCCGCTGAGCGAGATCGGCGGCAAGGGGCTGTTCACCCGCGAGATCGAGGCCGACCTGCTGGCCGGGACGGATCGACCTCGCCGTACACTCGATGAAGGACATGCCGACGCTGCAGCCCGAGGGGCTCGTGATCGACTGCCACCTCCCGCGCGAGGACCCGCGCGACGCCTTCGTCACGCTCGACGGCCGCGCGCTCGCGGACATGCCCGAGGGCGCGACGATCGGCACGTCGTCGCTGCGCCGGCACGCGCAGCTCCTCATCCGGCGGCCCGACCTGCGCGTGGTGGAGTTTCGCGGCAACCTGCAGACGCGGATGGCCAAGCTGCGCGACGGCGTGGCGGACGCGACGTTCCTCGCGATGGCCGGGCTGTCGCGGCTCGGGATGGACGACGTGCCGCGCGTGGCGATCGAGGTCGACGACATGCTTCCCGGCGCTCGCCCAGGGGGCGATCGGGGTGGAGCGGCGGTCGGACGATCCGGCGCGTCGCTGCGCTGCTCGCGCCGATCCACGACGGGGCGACGGGGCTCCGGCTCGATTGCGAGCGGTCGTTCCTCGCCACGCTCGACGGCTCCTGCGAGACGCCGATCGCCGGGCTCGCCGTGCTCGACGGCGCGCGGCTTCGGTTCCGGGGCGAGATCCTGCGGCCCGACGGCTCCGATCTACTCATGGCCGAGGGCGACTGCCCGTTCGACGAGGGCGCGAACCTCGGCCGGCGGCTGGCGAAGGACCTGCTGTCCCGCGCGCCGGCCGACTTCTTCGAATGGCGCGCCTGAGTGCTTGGTTCGAAGGCCGGGCGGCGTCGCGCGCCCCGGGGGCCGGTCCGTCCGTCGTCGTGCTCGAACCTGCGGAGCCCGCAGGGGTCTCGTGCCTCCGCCCGCAGGATCCCGGGCCGCCGCGCGTGGCTCGGCGCTTCCCGCGCGACGGGGCGCTTCCGAACGTCGCATGAGCGAAACCGGCGATCCGCCGTGCCCCCCGGTCCGAACGCGGCCTCGCCCCGCGCTCGATCGGCACGCCTCCGAAGGCTCGCACGCGGCCGCCGCCGCCGCGATCGCAGGGGCGAGCCGGTGTCGTGCTCCGTTCGCCGCTCTCCTGCCCCGCCGCGTCCGTGACGCGGCCGGCGGCACCGACCGTCGGATCGTGCGTCGTCGCCTGAATGGCCCCGCGCGCGTCGATCGTCGCGCGGGACTCGGCAAGGTCGGCGAGCGTCTCGGCCATTGCCGCCAGGCCCCGCGCTGCTGGCGGGGTCCTGCGGTAGGCCGCGACGAGGGGGCTCCGGCGTAATCGGGGGTGAGCGCCGCCACCATAGGCTCGCGACCGATCCCGGACCTCGCCGGCGATGGTCCCCGATCCCGCCTCAGCCCTCGCGTGCCCGCGCGTGGCAGATCGTCTCGAACAGCGCGAACCATTCGTTGGCCGACGTCACCGCGCGTTCGGCCGCCGCGCCGTAGCCGTCCCGTTCCTCCAGCACGTCGCAGAAGTCGCGCCACGCGGCGCTGTCGCGCGGCGCCTCGAGCGTCCGGTCGGGCAGGTCGGGACCGAGCCGGCGACGCTGCATCCGCAGCGCGAGCCGGGTCGCGTGCCAGAGCCAGGCGCGCGCGACGGCCTCGTCGTTGGCGGGCATCGCCCGCGTTTCCACCGCCGCCGGACGGCCGAGCGCGGCGAGGTCCGCCGCGATGTCCTCGCCGGCCGACGCGAGCGCTGGCCCGAGATCGGGATCCCCCGCCCCGGCGAGCATCGTGACGATCTCCGACTGCGCGAGGAGGAAGGCCGCGAGCCCCTCCGGCGTGGCGAGGTCGAAGCGCGCGAACGCCTCCTCGAGCGCGTCCTGCGCGCGGCGCGTCCCGGTCCGCAGGCGGTCGCGCAGGTTCGTCGTGGCGGGATCGTCCATCACGTCGCGTCCCGGCCGGGGATGGCGGGGAACGACGCCGGGGTGCCGCACGTTGAAGCATCGAACCGGAAACGACGGAGGAGAAGCGACATGGACACCCTGAAGGATCTATACGTCGATCAGTTGCGCGACATCTACTCGGCGTGCAAGCAATCGCGCGACGTGACCGTGGAACTCGAGCGCGCGGCGACCGATCCCGGCCTCAAGGAAGCCCTGCATTCGGGCCATGAGGGGATCTCGGCAGGGATGACGATGCTCGAGGAACTCATCTCGGGCCACGGCGAGAAGCCCTCGGGCGAGCACTGCAAGGGAATGGAGGGGCTCGTGAAGGAGGCCCGCGCCCACGCGCTCGAGGAGACGTTCACCGACGACGCGGTGCGCGACGCGTCCATCATCACGCAGTACCAGCGGATGGCGCATTACGCGATCGCGGGCTACGGCTGCGTCAAGGCCTTCGCGGGACGGCTGGATTTGCCCGAGGAGGTGGCGAAGCTCGACGAGCATCTCGGCCATACCTACGACGGCGACGAGCGCATGACCGCACTGGCGACCGGGTCGATCAACGCCGACGCGGCCTGATCGACGACGGGGGGATGGCCGCCACCGCGCCCGTCCCCCCGACATCATCCCCTCAGAGCAGGCTGATGATCACGAGAACGACGACGACCACGCCGATGATGTAGAAGATATTGCGCATGACGGTGGCTCCTGCTGGTTGCGGTCCGTCACAACGTCCGCCGCGAGTCTGCGTTCCATCGTCGCGGGCCTGCCGTTGGATCACCCGGCCTCGACGCGCACCGGTTAGATCCACGACGTCGCCGTCCCGTAGCCCCCCGGGTCAAACCGATTGCGGGTAGAGGACCACGCGGGACTGCAGCGGGACACGATTGTAGAGGTCAACGGCCTGGTCATTGACGAGCCGGGCGCAGCCGTTCGACACGGCGGTTCCGATCGTGCCGGGCGCGTTCGTCCCGTGGATCCGCAGGAACGTGTCGCCGCGCCCCGGCACGAACAGGTAGAGCGCCCGCGCGCCGAGCGGGTTGTCCGGACCGCCCGGCATCCCGTCGGCATATTGCGCGTAGGCGTCCGGATCGCGCTCGATCATGTCGGGCGTCGGCGTCCAGGACGGCCATTCCTTCTTTGCGCCCACGACGAACTCGCCCGACTCGTAGAGGCCCGGACGCCCGATGCCGACCATGTAGCGGATCGCGCGCGCGTTCGGCAGCGTCCAGTAGAGCATGAACGTGTCGGGCACGACGTGGATCTCGCCGGGCGCGATGCCGGGCTGGATCGGGACCTCCACGGGCAGGAAATCGGGGCGCATGCTGGTCGGCGTCACGGTCTGCGCCATCGCTTCGGCGGAACCGAACAGGGCGACGGCGGCGGAGCCCGCGATGAGCTGGCGGCGATCCATGGCGTATCCTCTCGATCGGTGCGCGGCGGTCGGGCGCCGTCGGTCGGTCCCCTGCTAGCCCATGCGCGGTCCGCCGGGCAAGGTTTCGCCGACGATCCTCACGAAGACGTAGGGCCGCGCCTCAGGTGTTGAACAGGAAATGCAGCACGTCGCCGTCGCGGACCGTGTAGCCCTTGCCCTCCGAGCGCATCTTGCCCGCCTCCTTGGCCGCCTGCTCGCCGCCGAGCGCCACGAAGTCGTCATAGGCGATCGTCTCCGCGCGGATGAAGCCCCGCTCGAAGTCGCCGTGGATCACGCCCGCGGCGCGGGGCGCGCTCGTTCCGCGAGGGATCGTCCAGGCGCGCGCCTCCTTGGGGCCCACGGTGAAGTAGGTCTCGAGCGCGAGGAGCGCGTATCCCGCGCGGATCAGCCGATCGAGCCCGGGCTCCTCCAGCCCCATCTCGCTCAGGAACTCCGCGGCCTCGTCCGCTGGCAGCTGCGCGATCTCCTCCTCGATGCGCGCGGAGATCACGACGTGCGCCGCCCCCTGCGCCGCCGCCATCTCGGCCACGCGCGCGGACTGGCCGTTGCCGTCCGCCGCCGACGCCTCCTCCACGTTGCATACGTAGAGGACGGGCTTGGCGGTCAGGAGCTGCAGCATGTCCCAGACGCGGCGGTCGTCCTCGTCCACCGCGACGGTGCGCGCGGGGCGGCCCGCGTTCAGCGCCTCGAGCGCCTCGCCCAGCAGCCGCTCCTGCGCGACCGCCTCCTTGTCGCCGCCGCGGACCTTCCGCGAGAGCCCCTGCAGCCGCTTCTCGATCGACTCCATGTCGGCGATCATCAGCTCGGTCTCGATCACCTCGGCATCGGCCACCGGGTCCACGCGCCCCTCGACATGGGTGACGTCGCCATCCTCGAAGCAGCGCAGGACGTGGGCGATCGCGTCGGTCTCGCGGATGTTGGCGAGGAACTGGTTGCCCAGCCCCTCGCCCTTCGACGCGCCGCGCACGAGGCCCGCGATGTCCACGAAGGTCATGCGCGTCGGCACCACCTGCTTCGACTTCCCGATCTCGGCCAGCCGGTCGAGCCGGGCGTCGGGCACGGCGACGTCGCCGACGTTCGGCTCGATCGTGCAGAACGGGAAGTTGGCGGCCTGCGCCGCGGCCGTGCGGGTAAGCGCGTTGAAGAGCGTCGACTTGCCGACGTTCGGCAGCCCGACGATGCCCATCCTGAAACCCATGATCCCCTCCCGCGCCCGCGTCGGGGCGCCCCTACGCGCGGGGCCGGGGCCTCACAAGGTCACGCCGCGCGGTTGCGCCGCTCGAAGATGATGAACCAGGCGAGGATCACGAACATCGGATGCGTCAGCCCGCCCGAGAACAGCAGGGCCGGGATCCAGATCAGGAACGTCACGACGCCCAGGATCGGACGCCCCGCGAGGAAGATCGACAGCGGCGGGAGGAGGATGGCGAGCAGGTAGTTCATGCCGGATAAATGGGGATCGCCGCCGTCCGGTTCCATACCCTGCGGCTGCAATCGCCTCGCGGCCGCGATTGACCCCGCCGCGCGGGCGTCGCATCCGGGCCATGGACGGGGAGGGGCCATGACGCGCATCGACGACACCTTCGCACGCCTGCGCGGCCAGGGACGGCGCGCCTTCGTGGCCTACGTCATGGCCGGCGACCCGGATGCCCGGACCACCGCCGAGATCGTGCGCGGCCTGCCCGGCGCGGGCGTCGACGTGATCGAGCTCGGGCTGCCCTTCACCGATCCGATGGCCGACGGCCCGACGATCCAGCTCGCCGGGCAGCGCGCGCTCGCGGGCGGGATGACCCTCGCGGGCACGCTCGACATCGTGCGCGACCTGCGCCGCCGCGACGACGCGACGCCGGTGGTGCTGATGGGCTACTACAACCCGATCCACGCGCGCGGCGTGGACCGCTTCCTCGCGGAGGCGGCGGAGGCGGGGGTCGACGGGCTCATCGTCGTGGACCTGCCTCCCGAGGAGGACGACGAGCTGTGCCTGCCCGCGCGGGCGGCGGGGATCGACTTCATCCGGCTCGCCACGCCCACCACCGACGACGCGCGCCTGCCCCGCGTGCTCGAGAACACGTCGGGCTTCGTCTACTACGTCTCGATCACCGGGATCACCGGCGCGGGCGCGGCGGACGCGGCCAAGGTCGGCCCGGAGGTGGCGCGGATCAAGGCGGCGACGGACCTGCCGGTGATCGTGGGCTTCGGCATCCGCACGCCCGAGGCCGCGCGCGACATCGCCGCGGTGGCCGACGGCTGCGTCGTGGGCTCGGGGATCGTCGACCGGATCGGGCGGGGCGAGAGCGTGGCGGACGTGCTGGCCTACGTCGCGGCGCTGGCCGAGGGCGCGCACTCCGCCTGAGCGCCGGGCGGGGCCTCCGCTTGGCACGGGACGCGCGGCTGCGTAGGATGGCGGCCCGCGAAGCCGACAGGAGCCCGCCCCATGGAGATGCCCCGGATCGACCCGTTCGGCCTCGCCAAGAAGGACGCGCTCGTCGCCCGCCTGCTCGCGGTGCTGCCCGCCGACGCGGTGATCCATGCCGAGGCCGAGACCCGCGCCTACGAATGCGACGGGCTGACGGCGTATCGCTGCCCGCCCATGGCCGCCGTGCTGCCGCGCAGCACCGAGGAGGTCTCGGCCGTCCTGCGCGTCTGCCACGAGATGGGCGTGCCCGTCGTGCCCCGCGGCTCGGGCACCTCGCTCGCGGGCGGCGCGCTGCCGACGGCCGACAGCGTGATCCTCGGCGTCGCGCGGCTGACGGAGGTGCTCGAGGTCGACTACGCCGACCGCATGATCCGCGTGCAGTCGGGGCGCACCAACCTCTCCGTCACCGGCCACGTCGAGGCGGACGGCTTCTTCTACGCGCCCGACCCGTCATCGCAGCTCGCCTGCGCCATCGCGGGCAACGTCGCGATGAACTCGGGCGGGGCGCATTGCCTCAAGTACGGCGTGACGACGAACAACCTGCTCGGCGTCACGATGGTCCTGATGGACGGCACCGTGGTCGAGGTCGGCGGCGCGCACATGGATGCGGGCGGGCTCGACCTGCTGTCGGTCATCTGCGGCTCGGAGGGCCAGCTCGGCGTCGTCACCGAGGCGACGCTGCGGATCCTGCCGAAGCCCGAGGGCGCGCGTCCCGTGCTGATCGCGTTCGACGACCTCGAGGTCGCGGGCGCCTGCGTGGCCGACATCATCCGCGCGGGCATCCTGCCGGTTGCCATCGAGTTCATGGACCGCCCCGTGATCCGAGCCACCGAGGCCTTCGCCCATGCCGGATACCCGGACGTCGAGGCGCTGCTGATCGTGGAGGTCGAGGGGTCGGAGGGCGAGATCGACGAGCAGCTCGAGACCATCGAGCGCATCGCCCGCGCCCACGATCCGGTCGAGTTGCGCCGCTCGAAGTCCGAGGACGAGAGCGCGCGGATCTGGCTCGGGCGCAAGTCGGCCTTCGGCGCCATGGGGCAGCTGGGCGACTACATGTGCCTCGACGGCACGATCCCGGTCTCCGAGCTGCCCCGCGTGCTGCGCGGCATCGCGGATCTGTCGGAACGCTACGGCCTGAGGGTCGGCAACGTGTTCCACGCGGGCGACGGCAACATGCATCCGCTGATCCTGTTCGACGCCAACGAGCCGGGCGACCTCGAACGCTGCGAGGCGATGGGGGCGGAGATCCTGAAGCTCTGCGTCGAGGTCGGCGGCTGCCTGACGGGCGAGCACGGCGTCGGCGTCGAGAAGCGCGACCTCATGGGCGTGCAGTTCGCGCCCGAGGACATGGAGGCGCAGATGCGGGTCAAGGACGCGTTCGATCCGGCCTGGCTTCTGAACCCCGCCAAGGTCTTCCCGCTCGCCGCCTCCGAGGGCCGGCGGTCGGCCGGTTGAGCCGCGTGCTCGAGCCGTCGGACGAGGCCGACCTCGCGGCGATGGTCCGCGGCGCGAACGGCCCGCTCGCGGTGCGCGGCGGCGGCACGCGGCACGTCCCCGGCGACGGCACCCCGCTCACCACCGCGCGGCTCGCGGGGATCCGGCTCTACGAGCCTGGCGCGCTGACGCTCGTGGCCGGGGCGGGGACCCCGGTGACGGCGGTCGAGGCCGCGCTCGCCGCCGAGGGGCAGCGGCTGCCGTTCGAGCCGATGGACCATCGCGGGCTCCTGGGCACCACTGGCGAGCCCACGATCGGCGGGGCCGTGGCGATGAACGTATCCGGGCCGCGCCGCGTGCAGGCCGGCGCGTGCCGCGACAGCCTCATCGGCGCGCGCTTCGTCGACGGCGAGGGCACGGTGGTCAAGAACGGCGGCCGGGTGATGAAGAACGTGACCGGCTACGACCTCGCCCGCCTGATGGCCGGCGCGCGGGGCTCGCTCGGCATCCTCACCGAGGTCGCGTTCAAGGTGCTGCCCGCGGCGGCGACGCAGGCCACGCTGCGGCTCGACGGGCTTGCGATCGAGGCGGCGGTGGCGGCGATGGCCGCGGGGCTCGGCTCGCCGTTCGAGGTCACGGGCGCTGCGCACGACCCGCGGGCGGGCGCGACGTGGCTGCGGATCGAGGGGCTGGCGGGCTCCGTCGACTACCGCGCCGGCCGGCTGGCCGCCGTCCTGATGCCGCATGGGACGGCCGAACGGCTCGACCCCGACGCGTCCGAGGCGGTCTGGCGGCGTGTCCGGGACGTGGGTCCGCTCTCGGGCGCGGGCGATATCTGGCGCGTCCATGCGCGTCCCAGCCGCGCCGCCGGGCTCGTCGAGCGCGCCGGGGCCGACGCGGCGCTGCTCGACTGGGGCGGCGGGCTGATCTGGATCCTCGTGCCCCCCGGCACCGACCTGCGCGCGCGGCTCGGCGCGTTCGACGGCCACGCGACCCGGGTCCGGGGCGCGCCCGACGCGGTGCCCGAGGCCGCGGGCATCGCGGCGCTGTCGCGCGGCCTGCGCAGCCGGTTCGACCCGCGCGGCATCCTCGCGGGCGCGGCCTGACATGCAGACCACCTTCACCCCCGAGCAGCTGACCGATCCCGATACGGCGCGGTCCAACGAGATCCTGCGCGCCTGCGTGCATTGCGGGTTCTGCACCGCGACCTGCCCGACCTACCAGGTGCTGGGCGACGAGCTCGACAGCCCCCGCGGGCGCATCTACCTCATCAAGGACATGCTCGAGAACGACCGGCCGGCCGACGCGCACACGGTCAAGCACATCGACCGCTGCCTATCCTGCCTCGCCTGCATGACGACCTGCCCGTCGGGCGTGCACTACATGCACCTCGTCGACCACGCCCGAGCGCATATCGAGCGGACCTATCGCCGCCCGCCCTTCGAGCGGCTGCTGCGCTGGACGCTCGCGCGCATCCTGCCGCATCCCGGCCGGTTCCGGCTCGCGCTCTTCGGCGCGAAGCTCGGGCGGCCCTTCGCGCGGTGGATGCCCGATCCGCGCCTGCGCGCGATGCTCGAGATGGCGCCCGCCACGATCCCGCCCGTCAGCCGGGGCGACGACCCGCAGACCCACCCCGCGCGCGGCGAGCGGCGGATGCGCGTGGCACTCATGACCGGATGCGCGCAGCGGGCGCTCAACACCGACATCAACGACGCGACGATCCGCCTGCTGACGCGGCTCGGCGCGGAGGTCGTGATCGCGCGCGACATGGGCTGCTGCGGCGCGCTCACGCACCACATGGGCAAGTCCGACGAGAGCCACGCGCAGGCCGCCCGCAACGTCGGGGCCTGGACGCGCGAGATGGCGGGCGATGGGCTCGACGCGATCGTGGTCAACACCTCGGGCTGCGGCACGACGGTCAAGGATTACGGCCACATGCTCCGCGGCGGCCCGCTCGCGGATGATGCCGCGGCGGTCAGCGCGATCGCGCGCGACGTGTCCGAGGTGCTGCTCGACCTCCTGCCCGAGGGCCACGCGTTCGCGCCGCCCGCGCGCCCCGCCCGCGACGGCGTCGGCGGCGTGCCGCTGGCCCGCATGCCCGACGACGCGGGCGGCGGGCCGCTGCGCGTCGCCTACCACGCCGCCTGCTCGCTCCAGCACGGGCAGCGGATCAAGGCCGCGCCGAAGACGCTGCTCGCGCGCGCGGGGTTCGAGGTGACCGAGCCGCGCGACGCGCATCTGTGCTGCGGCTCGGCGGGGACGTACAACCTGATGCAGCCCGCCATCGCGGGCGAGCTCGGTCGGCGCAAGGCCGCCACGCTGATGGACCGCGCGCCGGACGTGATCGCGGCCGGCAACATCGGCTGCATGATGCAGATCGGCCGGGCCGTGCCCGTGCCCGTCGTCCACACCGTCGAGCTGCTCGACTGGGCGACCGGCGGGCCGATGCCGCCCGCGATCGCGCGCGCCGACGCCACCGCCCCGGAACCGCCCCGCCTGCGCTGAATCGCGGCCGCAATCGCGCCCTAGGCCGCCCGGACCCCGCCCGGTCCCGGAGCCCGACATGCGCGCGACGCCCCTCCTCCTCGCGATCCTCCTCGCCCTCGCCGGCCCGGCCCGGGCCGAGGGCCTCGCGCGGCTCGACACCGCCGAGGCGATGCGCGGGCTCGAGGGGATCGGGCGGCTCGACATGGCCTCCGGGCGCGACAGCGGATTCTGCACCGCCACGCTTGTCGCGCCGACGCTCGTGCTGACGGCGGCTCATTGCGTGCACCGCGAGGACGGCACGCCGCACCTGGCCGACGAGATGACGTTCCGCGCTGGCCTGCGCGACGGCCATGCCGACGCCGTCCGCCGGGTCCGCCGGATGATCGTCCACCCCGCCTACCGCCCGGAGCCGCGTCCGACCTTCGAGAGCGTCTCGGCCGACCTCGCGCTCCTCGAGCTCGACGCGGCGCTCGAGCTGCCGAACGTGCGGCCCTTCCCCGCGAGCGGGCGGCTCGGTGCGGGGGACCGCGTCCGGGTGGTGAGCTACGCGCGCCACCGCGAGGACGCCCCTTCCGACGAGGCCGATTGCGGCGTGCTCGAGCGCGACGCGCGCATCCTCGTGCTGACCTGCTCGGTCGATTTCGGCGCGTCGGGCGCGCCGGTCCTGATCGATGACGGGCGCGGGCCGACCATCGTCTCCGTGATCTCGGCCAAGGGGGAATGGGACGGCCGCCCCGCCGCCTTCGCCGTCACCGTGGAGGAGGGTCTGTCGCTCCTCGTGCGCGAGTTCGCCCGCGCGCCGATGGCCGGGGCGTCGCACAAGTCGCTGCGCGTGGGCGCGGAACGGTCGGGCACGATCCGCTTCGTTCGGCCCGGACAGTGATCCGCGCGGCGATCCTGGCGGCCGGGCTGCTGGTCGCGGCGGGCGCGGCCGCCGCGGAGCCGGCGGTCGTCGCGCTGCGCGCCGCCGACGCCGCGCGCGACTGGCGTTCCGTCGGGGCGGTGGCGATCGACGGGCGCGCGACCTGCACCGGCACGCTGATCGCGCCCGCCATCGTGCTGACGGCGGCGCGATGCCTGCCCGCGCACGTCGCTCCGTCGCGGGTCACCTTCGCGGCCGGCCTGCGGCTGGGCCGGGCGGAGGCGCATCGCGGCGTCGCGCGGATCGTCCGCCACCCTGGCACCGACGCGCGGCGCAGCGGAGCGACCGGACGGATCGCCCACGACCTGGCCCTGCTCGCCCTCGCCTCGCCCATCCGTCTCGGCCACGTGACGCCGGTGCCGTCGGGCGGGGTCGCCGTCGCCGGGCATGCCGTCGCGGTCGTGGGCTACCCCGATGGCGGGGACGCGCCGTCGCTCGTGACCGGATGCCCGGTCGTCTCGCGCGACCGCGACGTGATCTCGATCGGATGCGATCTCGGGCTGCCCGGCGCGCCGGTCCTCGTGGCGGACGGGAGCGGATGGCGGCTCGCGGCCGTCGCCGTCGCGCCCGCGACGCGGGACGGTCGGCGCGTCGCGCTCGCCGCCGGGCTGGACCGGGGACTGGACGACCTGCTGCGCGCGCTTTCGGTGGGGGAGCGACCGGCCGCCGTCGGGCGGCGCGTCGCGGTCGGCACGCCGAGCACGCTCACGATGGCGGCCCGGCGCCGCTGACGCTTGACCGCGCCGCGACGCGGACCACGTCTACGCCAATGATGCTCAGAGTTTTCTTCGCTGCCGCCTCGCTGACGGTCGCCTTTGCGACCACCGCGCAGGCGCAGGAATGCCCCGTGGCGCCGGATCGCGACGCAGAGATCGACGCGCTCCTCGCGGAGGTGCAGGCCGCGCCCGATCGCAGCGCCGCGCGCCGTGTGTCGAACCGGCTCTGGGAGGTCTGGATCGACGCGCCCGATCAGCGGGCGCAGACGATGCTCGACGACGGCATGGCGCGCCGCGCGAGCTTCGACTTCGCCGGCGCGGTGGCGGGGTTCGACCTCCTGGTCGCCTATTGCCCGGACTACGCCGAGGGCTGGAACCAGCGCGCCTTCGCCAACTTCCTGCGCGAGGACTTCGAGGCGGCGCTGCCCGACCTCGATCGGGCCATCGCGCTCGAGCCGCGACACGTGGCGGCGATCGCCGGACGCGGCATGACGCTTATTCAGCTCGGCCGCATCCGCGAGGGGCAGGATGCGATCCGCGAGGCGCTCGCGTTGAACCCCTGGCTCGACGAGGCGCGCTTCCTGACGTTGCGCCCCGAGACGACCGACCTCTGAGCTTGCCATCCGCGGCCGGCGCACCCTAAGCGGGGGCCGTGCGGGCGTGGTGGAACGGTAGACACATCGGACTTAAAATCCGAAGGGCCTGGCCCGTGCGGGTTCGAGTCCCGCCGCCCGTACGTCGCCCGCCCGCCGCCTAGCGGATGCGCGCCGCGGCGAGCGCGATCGCCTGCTGGTAGACAGTCGCGGCGTTCCACTCGTCCAGCACCCTGAAGTTCGCCGTCCCCTCCTGGAACGGCTGTCCGGGCTGCCAGCCCTTCTGGCGCAGGAAGTTGGCGGTCGAGGCCAGCGCGTCGCGCTCGTCGTAGAAGTCCACCCGCCCGTCGCCGTTCCCGTCGACGCCGTAGCGCAGCGCGTTGCCCGGCAGGAACTGCGTGTGGCCGAGCTCGCCATGCGCCGCGCCGGCCTGGCCCGGCGACAGCATCCCGCGGTCCACCATCGACAGCGCGGCCAGCGCATGCGGGGTGAAGAAGTCGGACCGGCGGCAATCGTAGGCCACCGTCAGGATCGAGGAGACGACGTTCTCCGAGCCCATGTTGTTGCCGAAGCCCGATTCCATCCCGTGTATCGACAGCAGGATCCCCGCCGGCACGCCGTAGCGCGCCTCGAGCGACTGGAAGAATCCGCGATTGCGATCGAGCCGGCGCGTGGCCTGCGCGGCGAAGCCGTCGAGCGAGCCCAGCCGGATGCGGACGAAGTCGTCGAGCGCGTAGCGGACGCCCTTCTGGTTGCGGTCGGCGGCGATCGTGCGCGTCGCGTAGGACGCGTTGGACAGCGCGGAGAGGCCGCGCTGCCCGATGCCGACGGCCGCCGCCTCCTGCGCGAAGTCCTGCTTCCAGCGCTCGAAGCCACCGCCGTCGTTGCCGCATTGCGCGGCGAGGGCGGGCGGGGCGGCGAGGGCGGCGAGCAGGGCGATGGCGCGGATCATGCGGAACCTCCGGAGGCGTGTCGCGGCGGACACTAACACGCGCGGCCTATTCGGCAATCGTGACCATCCGGTTATCGGATGACGCGCGCGATGCGCGATATCGCGTCGAGGTCGAGCGAGGCGGCGAGGTGATCGGCGAGCCGGTCGAGCATCGTCCTCCACCTCGGCGCCGTGGTCGCGGGGCGTCCCGCGCGCGCCGAGCCGCGCGAGATAGGCCGCCCGGAACGCGTCGTCCGCGAAGAGGCCGTGCAGGTAGCATCCGCGCACGCGCCCGTCCCGCGAGGCCGCGCCCAGCCGCGCGTCGCCCCGCGCGATCCAGCCGCGCCGCGCGTCGGGCCCGTCCGTCCGGCCGAGATGGATCTCGTAGCCCGCGACCGACGCTCCGCTCTCGACGTCGACCGCCGCGACCCGCTCCAGGCGCTTCTCGGCATGCAGCACCGTCTCGACGTCGAGATGCCCGAGCCCCGCCACCGTGCGCGGCGGCCCCTCCAGCCCGTCCGGGTCGGCGACGCGCCGGCCGAGCATCTGGTAGCCCGCCGCAGAGCCCCAGCACGTGCCCGCCGCGCCGGACATGGCCCGCGAGATCGATGTCCCAGCCCTCGCGCGCGGAACGCGTCGAGATCGGCGATGGTCGACTTCGTGCCGGGGATCAGCACGAGGTCGCAGACGGGCAGGGGGCGGCCGGGCTCGACCACCTCGACCGACAGCGCGGGATCGGCCGCGAGCGGGTCGAGGTCGTCGAAGTTCGCGATCCGGCCGAGCCGGGGCACGGCGATGCGGAACCCGCCTTCGCGCGGGGCGGAGCGCAGGTCCTGCACGTCCTCGGCCGGCAGCCGCCAGGCGTCGGCGAACCACGGCACGGTCCCGAGCGCGGCCCAGCCGGTGCGGCGCGCGATCTCGGCCGTGCCGTCCTCGAACAGCGTCGGGTCGCCGCGGAACTTGTTGACGAGGAACCCCTCGATCCGCGCCGCGTCGCCGGGCGCGAGGACCGCATGCGTGCCGACGAGCTGCGCGATGACGCCGCCGCGGTCGATGTCGCCCGCGAGGATCACCGGCACGCTCCGCGGCTTCCGCGAAGCCCATGTTGGCGATGTCGCCCGCGCGCAGGTTGATCTCCGCCGGGCTTCCCGCGCCCTCGACGATCACGAGGTCCGCGCCCGAGGCCAGCCGCCGGAAGCTCTCGAGGCAGGCGGCGAGCAGTCGCGGCTTGAGCGCCGCGTAGTCGCGCGCGCGGACCGTGGCGAGGCGGCGGCCCTGGACGACGACCTGGCTGCCGCTCTCGCTCTCGGGCTTGAGCAGCACCGGGTTCATGTCGATCAGCGGCTCGACCCCGCAGGCCATCGCCTGCATCGCCTGCGCGCGCCCGATCTCGCCCCCGTCGGCGGTGACGGCGGCGTTGTTGGACATGTTCTGCGGCTTGAACGGGCGCACCCGGAGGCCCTGGCGGGCGAAGTGGCGGCACAGGCCCGCGACGAGCATCGACTTGCCGACGTTCGACCCCGCGCCCTGCACCATGATCGCCCGTGCCACCGCCGCGCGCCTCCCCTCGGGTCGCGGCGCATGAACACGCCGGCGCACCTCATCCTCGGTCTGGCCGCGTTCGGCAAGCCTGGCCGGCCCCGCATGACCGCGGCCGCTCTCGCGGGCGGCCTGATCCCGGACCTGTCGCTCTCCCTGCTCGCGGGCGGCTCGCTCGCCGTCGGCACCCCGGCCGAGACCGTATTCCGGGAACGGTACTGTTCCGACCTGTGGCAGGGCATCCTCGCCGTCGAAAACTCGGTCTTCGTCTGGGGCGCGGTGCCGGCTCTGGGGCTTCGGACCTCGCGGGCGTGGGTCGTGGCGCTCGCGGGGGCGGGGCTGCTGCACCTCGCCTGCGACCTGCCGCTGCACCACGACGACGGGCGGGCGCATTTCCGGCCGGTCTGGGACGCGATCTGCGCGAGCCCCTACAGCTGCTGGGACGTGGCGCACGGCGCGGGCTGGATCGCGCCGCTCGAGGTCGCGCGCTGCGCGATGGCCGCGATCCGGCTCCGGCGGCGCCGCGCGCCCGCGGGGATGCAGGTTTTGCTGGCGACGGTGTGGCGGCGGAGCTGTCGGTCCGCGGGCTCCGGGCGCTCGTCTCCGCCTAGGCGCGCAGGACGTCGGCGGGGGTCGGGCGGGGCGGCGGCGCATGGCCGGCCTCCGCCATCAGCCGGTCCGAGCCGTCCTCGATCCGCTCCTCGAGGAGCGCCATGAACGTCGCCCGGTCGAGCCCCGGCGGGATCGGGTCGAGGAACTCGACCACGCCGGTCCCCGGATTCCGCATGACGCCACGCTTGGGCCAGAACAGCCCCACGTTGGTCGCCACGGGGATGCAGGCCTGCCCGAGCTGCTCGTAGAGCGCGAAGGTCCCGACCTTGTAGGCTGCCGCCGCGCCGGGCGCCACGCGCGTGCCCTGCGGGTAGATCAGGAGCTGGCCCGACGACCGCTCGCCCGCGCGGACCTCCGCGAGCATCCGCTTGATCGCCTCCGCCCGGCGCCCGCGCCGCACCGGGATGCAGCCGAGGCGAAGCGCGTACTGGCCCAGGATGGGGGCAAAGCGCAGGATCGACTTCATGACGAAGAACCCGCGCGGGATCGCGGTCCAGATCACGAGGATGTCGAGGAAGGACTGGTGCTTGGCGGCCACGAGCACCGCCCCGGTGGGCGGCGTGCCGCGGACCTCGGTGCGCAGGCCGCACATCCGCTCGAGCAGCCAGCGGACGTGCCGGGCATAGGCGTCGCAGCCGGCGCGCGCACCGCGCGGCGATGCGATCGCCCAGGGCGCATAGGCCAGCCCGATGACCGCCATCCAGGCGTACATCGCGACGACGAAGGCTACGGAGCGGACGAGCTGCATCCCCCGTCCCTAGCCGATATCGGCCGCCGCGGGGAAGGGAGCGCGGCACATGCGGAGGGGATGGGACCGCCTTGGGCCCGGGGTTGACACCGGCGGCCCGATCGGGCGCATCGTGGGCGAGCCGGCAGCCCCGAGGACGCGACCTAGAGCGATGCGCATCACCTGCCCGAACTGCGGCGCCCAGTACGAGATCGACGCCGCCCTGATCCCGCCCGGCGGCCGCGATCTCGAATGCTCCGAATGCGGGAACGGGTGGTTCCAGGACGGCGAGCCCCGCGATCCCGCGCCGCGGCCGCGGGCACCGCGCAGGGCTGCGACCAAGCTCGCGGGCGCGCCGAAGCCCGATGACGAAGAAGGCCGGCCGCCGCCCGCGCCGGACGCCGCGCCGCAGCCGGACGCGGCTGCCGGTACCGATGCGTTCGAATACGAGCGACGGGGACGACGACGGACCCGCGCCGCCACCGCCGCCGGGGGCCGCGAGGCCGAGCGTCGATCCCCGCACGGCCGCGATCCTGAGGGAGGAGCGCGAGCGCGCCGACCGCGACCGGGCCGGGTCCCGGCAGGCGGCCAAGCCCGTCCCGGCGAACCTCTCGACGCTCTCCAACGGACCCGGCGGCGCCCGCGCCACGGCCGCGGCGGAACGCGAGCGGATGGGCGCGGCGGCGGCGACCGCACGGCTGCGCCGGGCTGACGATCGGGACGGCGAGCCGCCGTCGCGGATCCCCGCGGGGGACCGGGGATCGATGCGCCGCGATCGCTTGCCGGACGTCGACGCGATCAACGCGTCGATGGCCTCGCCCGCCCGGACCGCGCCGCGCCGTGCGGCGGAACGGCCCGCCGCGCGTCGCGGCGGCTTCGCGCGCGGGATGGCCTGGACGATCCTCGTCCTCGCGGTGCCGATCGCGATCTACGCGCTGGCGGGGCCGATCGCGGCGCTCGTGCCCGCGGTCGCCCCGATGCTCACCGACTACGTAACCTGGGTCGACGGGCTGCGGATCGCGCTCGACGCGCAGGTCGACGCGCTCGCCACGCGGATCGCGCCCGACGCCTGAGCGTCAGAACCGTTCGAGAAGGCGCCGGAGATAGTCGAGCTCGGGCTTCGGCCGGTCGCGCTCGCCCGAGCGGCGGCGGATCTCGTCCATCAGGTCGCGCGAGCGCTGGATCGCCGTCTCCCCGTCGAGGAACTCGTCGCGCGTTCCGAGCTGCCCGCCCTCGCCCGAACGGCGCCCAAGCGGGTCGCGGTCGGCGGCGCGGCCGTCGCGGGCATCCGCCTGGCCGCGCCCCTCGCCCTCGCCGGGCTCGCGGTCGCCCGCGAGCGCGCGCCCGAGCGCCTGCATCCCGTCGCGCAGCGCGTCCATCGCCCGCGCCTGATCGTCGAGCGCGCCCCCGAGGTCGCCCCGGCCGAGGTCGTTCTCGGCGTCGCGCATCGCCTCCTCGGCCTGCCCGAGCGCCTCGCGAGCCGCGTCGCCCGCCTCCGACCCGGCGCCGGGCAGGGCATCGCGCAGCGTCTCGAGGCCCTGCCGGAGCGCCTGCTGCCGCCGCTCGAGCGCGTCGGGGCTCGTGCCGCCCTCGCCCGAGCCGGGCTCGCCGGATTGCTGCGGTTGCCCCTGTCCGGGCTGCTGTCCCTGGCCCGGCTGCTGGCCCTGACCCGGTTGACCGGGCTGCTGCCCCTGACCCGGTTGACCCGGCTGCTGCCCCTCGCCGGGCTGCTCGCGCTCCTGCCCCTGCTCCCCGTCGAACCGTTCCTGAAGCTCGCGGAAGGCGTCGTCGGACAGGTCCTGCTGCTCGCGGAGCTGATCGCGCAGCTCGTCCATCGCCTGCTGGCCCGGGCTCGGCGGGCCGCCCTGGACCGCCCTGGCCGCCTTCGGCGACCTGCAGGTTCTCCATCATCTCCTGCAGCTGCCGCAGGAGCTCCTGCGCCTCCGCGGTTCGGCCCTCCGCCATCAGCTCCTCGATCCGGCGCATCATCTCGTCGAGCACGTCAGGCGTGATCGCTTGCGTCTCGCCCCCGCCTTCGGCCTGCTGCTGACCATCCTGCGGGCCCTGCTGCGCGAGCTGGCGGGTGTACTCGTCCATCGCCTGGCGCATCTCGGCCATCAGGCGCTCGATCTCCTCGGGCGGAGCGCCCTGGCGGATCGCCTCCGACAACCGCTCCTGCGCCTCCCGGAGCCGCTCGAGCGCCCCGTCGAGCGAGTTGTCCTCGATCCTCGTCGCGGCCTCCCAGAGCATCTCCGCGACCGCGTCGCGCGTCTCCAGCGTCAGCGGGCCCTCGGCCAGACGGCGGATCGCCATGCGCGTCATCAGGTAGGCGCCCGGCGCGTTCCAGTCGTCGTCCGCCTCCCACGTCACCGCGCGGAGCAGGCGCGCGACCCGGGCGCGGTTGGCGCGCGACCACAGGATGTCGCGCCGCTGCTCGATCAGCGCGGCGGCGATCGGATCGTAGAACGGCCGCCCCGGCAGGATCATGGCCTCGACATGGGTGCCTTCCTGATCCGCCGCGTCGCTCGCCGTCAGCGTCACGCTCACCGGCATCCCCGCGAGCGGGTGGTCGGCGAGCGTGGCGCGGAACGTGTCGGCCACCTCGCCGCGATCGCCCGCGATCGGCAACGGCATCTCGAGCACGAGCGCCTCGCGCGGCTCCGGCTCGACGGCGAGCCCGTGACGGCGCTCGGCTGCGCCCGCGTCGAGCGCCGCCTCGAAGGTCGCGGAGACCACGCCGTGATCGTCGGCCGCGCGCCAGGGCAGGGTGGTCTCCCCGGGTTGCTCGAACGCGGCCGGGCCGGTCGTCTCGATCTCCGGGGCCGCGTCGGGCACCGCGTCGAGTGTCCAGAGCGGCGTGCTGCCGTCGGGCAGGCCGTCGATCGAGAGCGTGCCGGAGCGGGCGACCTCGAAGTCCTGCATCGGCGCGCCCGGATCGGTCACGGCGCGGCCCGACACGGTCTCGGCCACCGCGAGCGCGCCCGGCTCGCCGTAGAGGCGCAGGGTCACGACCGTCCCCTCGGGCACGGCGACCGGCCCCGGGGCGATGTCGGCGAGGTAGAGCGTCGGGCGGCCGGTATGGCGCGGCGGCGCGAGCCAGCCCTCCCAGGCCGGACCGGTGGCGACGGCCGTGCCGCCGCCGGCGACGTCGGGCAGGACCGGCGCGCGCCATGCCGCGCCGAACAGGAGCGCCACCGCCAGGGCAAGCAGGCCGAGGTAGCGCAGCGCGTAGGGGTCGCGGTCCGACAGGCGCAGGTCGCCCGGCACGGCGCGGGCGCCCGCGACGCGCGCCTCCATGCGCGCCCGGTGCGCGGCCCAGACGGCCGAGGCACCCGCATCGCCCGAGCCGATCGCGAGGTCGTCGTCGAGCGTCGCCAGCGGCCGGCCGGGCAGCGTCGCGTCGAGGCGGGCGCGGGCGTCGGCACGCGTCGGGCCGCTCGAAACCGCGCAGGCCAAGGACGAGCAGGACCAGCGCGAGGAGGCCGAGCGCGCCGAGCAGGCTCGCCTCCCAGAGCGGGGCCACGACGCCCGAGGACCAGACCGCCACCGCGACGAGCGCCGCGGTCCAGGCGGGCCAGAGCGCGCGCACCAGCCGTTCCGCCCAGAGGCCGAGGCCGGTCAGCCGGAGCTGCCGGGCGAGGTGTCGGCCATGTCCGGGGTCGGGTCGGGGATCGGGTCGCGGGTCGGCCATCGGGGACGTCCTCGGTGGTCGCGGTCCAGCCAATCTAGGCCCGTTCGAGCCAGGAGGGAATGACGTCGCGCGAAATGATCGCATCCCAATCCGGGCGCGCGCGGATCACGGCGTGCTCGTCGCCCGAGACCAGCACCTCGGGCACCAGCGGGCGCGTGTTGTACTCGCTGGCCATGACCGAGGCGTAGGCGCCGGCCGAGCGGAACGCGACGAGGTCGCCCGGCGCCGGCGGCACCATGTCGCGGGCGCGCGCGAAGGTGTCGCCGCTCTCGCAGACCGGTCCGACCACGTCGAAGGGCCGCACGGGCGCGCCGGGCGCCGCCTCGACCACCGGGACGATGTCGTGATGCGCGCCGTACATCGCGGGCCGCACGAGGTCGTTCATCGCCGCGTCGAGGATCAGGAACGTCCGCCCCTCGCCCTCCTTGACGTAGATCACGCGGCTCAGGAGCACGCCCGCGTTGCCCGCGATCAGCCGCCCCGGCTCGATCTCGATCTCGCAGCCCAGATGCCCCACCTCCTCGCGGATCAGCGCGCCGTAGTCGGACGGCTCGGGCGGGGCGAGGTTCGAGCGCTCGTAGGGGATCCCGAGCCCGCCGCCGAGGTCGAGCCGCTCGATGGCGTGGCCGTCCGCGCGCAGCGTCCCCGTGAGCGAGGCGACGAGCCGGTAGGCCTGCCGGAACGGGTCGAGGTCGGTGAGCTGGCTGCCGATATGGACGTCGATCCCCACGGCGCGCAGGCCCGGCAGGCGGGCGATCTCGGCATAGACGTCGCGGGCGCGCGCGATCGGGATGCCGAACTTGTTCTCGGCGCGCCCGGTGGCGATCTTCTCGTGGGTGCGCGCGTCGACGTCGGGATTCACGCGGACGGTCACGGGCACCTCGACGCCCATGTCGGCGGCCACGCGGCTCAGGAGCCGCATCTCCGGCTCGCTCTCGAGGTTGATCTGCCGCACGCCGCCCGCGAGGACGTGGCGCATCTCCCCCTCCGTCTTGCCCACGCCCGAGAACACGATCCGGTCGGGCGCGACGCCCGCGGCCCGGGCGCGGCGGTACTCGCCCTCGCTCACCACGTCCATGCCCGCGCCCGCGTCGCCCAGGAGCTTGAGGATCGCCACGTTGCTCGCCGCCTTGACCGCGTAGCATACGAGGTGCGGCCCCCAGGCCAGCGCCGCGTCGAAGAGCCGGTAGTGCCGCAGGAGCGTGGCGGCCGAGTAGACGTAGGCCGGCGTGCCGATCTCGGCCGCGATCCGGGCCAGCGGCACGTCCTCGGCGTGGAGCGCGCCGTCGCGGTAGAGGAAATGGTCCATCAGCGGCTCCGCAGGAACAGGTGCAGGGGCAGGGCCAGCGACGCGCCCACGAGCGGGATCGCGGGCAGCGCCACCAGCCCCAGCCAGTCGCGCCGCCGCGCGCAGTCCCAGACGATCCAGACGACGAGCGTGAGCGCCACGACGGCGAGGTCCGCGAGCAGGCCGCGCGTGGCCCAGTCCGCCTGCCACGCGGCGATCATCGCGCCGAAATCGTAGTCGGACGCCGCGAGGCCGGGCACGAAATGGCGCATCGGGAGCACGGTGCCGAGGACGCACAGCGCGAGCCAGACGAGACGGATGGGGGCCACGCGCGCGCTCCGTGATCGGGGTCGCGCCTCGTTATCCGGTCCCGCCGGGCGGGGGAACCGGGTCGGCCGCGGGCGGGCGCGACATGATGCTGCGTCACGATTGACGCTTGCGTCAGCCGTCCGCATATCGGCTGCCACGCGCGAGGACGGGAGCCCGACCATGACCGAGACCATCGAACGCGAAGCCATGGATTACGACGTGGTGATCGTCGGCGCGGGCCCGGCGGGTCTCTCGGCGGCGATCCGGCTGCGGCAGCTCGACCCCGAGCGCTCCGTCGTGGTGATCGAGAAGGGCTCCGAGGTCGGCGCGCACATCCTGTCGGGCGCGGTGCTCGACCCGGTCGGGCTCGACGCGCTCCTGCCGGACTGGAAGGAGACCGGCGCGCCGCTCGACGTCCCCGTCACCTCGGACGCGTTCTACGTGCTGGGCGAGAGCGGACGCGTCCGCGTGCCCGAACGCCGCGATGCCGCCGCTGATGTCCAACCACGGCAACTACGTCGTCTCGATGGGCAACGTCTGCCGCTGGCTGGCCGAGCAGGCCGAGGCGCTCGGCGTCGAGGTGTTCCCCGGCATGGCCTGTTCCGAGATCGTCTGGGACGGCGACCGCGTGGCCGGCGTGGTGGCGGGCGAGTTCGGGCGGCAGCCCGACGGCTCGATCGGCGAGGGCTACGAGCCGGGCATGGAGCTGCGGGGCAAGTACGTCATGCTGGGCGAGGGGGTGCGCGGCTCGCTCTCCAAGCAGGTGATCGAGCGGTTCGCGCTCGACGCCGATGCCGAGCCGCAGAAGTACGGCCTCGGCATGAAGGAGCTGTGGGAGATCGACCCGGCCAAGTCGAAGCCCGGCAGCGTGGTCCACACGATGGGATGGCCGCTGGGCAGGAACGCGGGCGGCGGGTCGTTCATCTACCACCTCGACGACAACCAGGTCTACGTCGGCTTCGTCGTCCACCTCAACTACCGCAACCCCTACGTGAACCCCTACCTCTCGTTCCAGCAGTTCAAGCACCACCCGATGGTGGCCGAGCTGCTGGAGGGCGGCAAGCGCGTCTCCTACGGCGCGCGGGCGATCTCGGAAGGGGGGTGGCAGTCGCTCCCGCAAGACCGCCTTCCCCGGCGGCGTCCTGCTCGGCTGCGCGGCGGGGATGGTCAACGTGCCGCGCATCAAGGGCAACCACAACGCGATGCTGTCGGGGAAGGCCGCGGCCGAGGCCGCGCATGCCGCGATCGAGGCCGGGCGCGAGGGCGACGTGCTCGAGGCCTACGACGCGGAGGTGCGCTCGGGGCCGATCGGGAAGGACCTCAAGCGGGTCCGCAACGTCAAGCCGCTCTGGTCGAATTACGGCCTTGCCGCCTCGATGCTCGGCGGCGGCGCGTCGATGTGGATGAACCAGCTGGTCGGCTGGTCGCCGTTCACGAACCGCCACGGCAAGACCGACGCCGAGGCGACCGAGCCCGCCGAGAAGCACGCGCCGATCGACTACCCCAAGCCCGACGGCAAGCTCAGCTTCGACCGGCTGACCAACGTGGCGTTCTCGGGGACCAACCACGAGGAGAGCCAGCCGCCGCATCTGAGGCTGCAAGGACGCGTCGGTGCCGGTGGCGGTCGACCTGAAGGTCTATGCGGGACCGTCCAGCCGCTACTGCCCGGCAGGCGTCTACGAGTTCGTTGGAGAGGGAGAGGACGCGAAGTTCGTCATCAACTTCCAGAACTGCGTCCACTGCAAGACCTGCGACATCAAGGACCCGGCCCAGAACATCGTCTGGACCGTGCCGCAGGGGGGCGACGGGCCGAACTACCCGAACATGTGAAGCGGCGCGCGGCGGGTCGCGTTGCATCCCCGCGCGCCGCCTCCTAGCGTCGCGCGCACCGCGCCCCGGAAGGCTCACGCCCATGCTTCGACCGCTGCTCCTCGCCATGGCTCTCGCCTTCCCGCTGCTGCCCGCGCCCGTCGCGGCGCAGGGCATCGCGGGCAACTACCTCGCCGCGCGGATCGCCGGATTCCAGAACGACTACCGCTCGGCCGGGCGCTACTACGGGCGGATGGTCGACCGCTCGGACGTGCCCCCGCAGGTGCGCGAGAACGCGGTCGTCATCTTCTCGGTGCTGGGCGACTTCGACGCCGCCGCGACGATTGGCCGGAAGCTCGACGAGGACGGCCGCTCGAGCCAGTTCGGCCGCAACGCGCAGCTCGTGGAGGCGCTCCGCGACGGGGCGCTCGACGACGCCCGCGCCGCGCTTCAGGACGGGGTGGGCGGGGCGCTGCTCGACGGGCTGCTGGCGGCCTGGATCGACGTGGCCGCGGGCGACGCGGAGGCAGCTTCGGCCGCGTTCGGGGCGCTCGCCGGGACCGAGGGCTTCGCCCCCATCGCGCGCGCCCACGAGGCCTACGCGCTCGCGATCGCGGGCGACTACGCGGGCGCCGACGAGATCCTGTCGGGCCGCGCGCACGGCCCGCTCGAGGCGAACACCCGCGGCGTCGCGGTCCACGCACAGGTGCTGATGCAGCTCGACCGCCGCGACGATGCGCTCGAGCTGCTGACGCAGGCCAACGACGCCGCCAACAGCCCGATGCTGCAGGACCTCCAGGCCCGCATCGAGGCGGGCGAGACGGTTCCCTACGACATGATCGCCACCCCGGTGGAGGGGATGGCCGAGGCCTATTTCACCCTCGCCGCGATCCTCGCGGGCGACGGCTCGCCGACCTTCACGCTCCTGAACGCGCGCTCGGCCACGGCGCTTCGGCCCGACCACGTCGATGCGCTGGTGCTCGTGGCCGACCTCCTCGAGGAGCAGGGGGAGTACGTCCTCGCGGGCGAGGCGCTGGCCGAGGTGCCGCGCGACCACCCGTCCTTCTTCGGCGCCGAGATCGCGCGCGCCGACGTGCTTCTGGTTTCGGAACGCGAGGACGCGGCGATCGAGGTGCTGCTGTCGCTCACGCGCTCGAACGCGGATCGCAAGGAGGTCTGGGCCGCCTACGCGGACGCGCTCCGGCGGCTGGACCGGCACGGGGAGGCGGTCTCGGCCTACGACCGCGCGATCGAGCTCGACGGCGGGGCGGAGTCGGGGACCTGGTTCTGGACCTATGCCCGCGGCGTCTCGCGCGAGCAGACCGGCGACTGGCCGGGCGCGGAGGCCGATTTCCGGCGCGCGCTCGAGCTGAACCCCGAGCAGCCGCAGGTGCTCAACTACCTGGGCTACGGGCTCGTGGAGCAGCGCATGAAGCTCGACGAGGCGCTCGACCTGATCGAGCGCGCCGTCGCCGCGCGGCCGCGCGACGGCTACATCACCGACTCGCTGGGCTGGGTGCTCTACCGGCTCGGACGGTTCGAGGAGGCGGTCGAGCCGATGGAGCGGGCCGTGATGCTCGAGCCGCTGGACCCGCTCATCAACGATCACCTTGGCGACGTGCTCTGGATGGTAGGCCGCGAGCGCGAGGCGCGGTTCCAGTGGCGCCGCGCGCTCAGCCTCGACCCGACCGAGGAGGTCGACCGCATCCGCCGCAAGCTCGAGGTCGGGCTCGACACCGTGCTCGAGGAGGAAGACGCCGGCGCCGCGGTGGAGGCCGCCGACGAGTGAGCCGGGCGGCGCTCGCGCCCGCGAAGGTCAACCTCACGCTGCACGTCACCGGCCGGCGGGCGGACGGCATGCACGTGCTCGACAGCGTGGTGGCCTTCGCGGACCTGGGCGACGTGGTGACCGTGGCGGAGGGCTGCGGCCTCGCCGTCACCGGCCCCTTCGCCCCGGGCGTGCCGGTGGACGGCACCAACCTCGCGCTGCGCGCCCTCGACGCCGCCGGGCTCCGGCGCGCGGTCACGATCGACAAGCGCCTTCCGCATCCCGGCGGAATCGGCGGCGGCTCGTCGGACGCGGCGACCGTCCTGCGGCTCGCGGACGCTCGCCTCGACGGGGCCAAGCTGCTGTCGCTCGGCGCGGACCTGCCCGTCTGCTTGGCCGGGCGCGCCTCGCGGATGCGCGGCATCGGGGAGGCGGTCGAGCCGGTCGCGCTGCCACCGCTGGCCGCCGTCCTCGTCCATCCCGGCCTCGCGGTACCGACGGGCGCGGTGTTCCGCGCGCTCGCTCGAGCGGATGGTGCCGGCCATGACGGGCTGCCCGACGGCGATGCGGCGACCTGGCTGGGCTGGCTCGCCGCTCAGCGCAACGACCTTGAGCCCGCCGCGCGGAGCGTCGCGCCGGGGATCGGCGGCGTCCTCGACGCGATCCGCGCGACCGGCGCGGCGGTGGCGCGAATGTCGGGCTCGGGCGCGACCTGCTTCGGGCTCTACGCCGGCGCCACCGAGGCGCGGCGGGCGGCGCGCGCGCTCGCCCGCCCCGGCTGGTGGGTCCGCGCCTGCACGCTGGCTTAGCTCGCCCGCGCCACCGCGTGCCGGGCGAGGTCGGCGAGCAGGTCGCGGAGCGGTCCGGCGGGCAGGGCCTCGAGCGCCTCGAGCGCGCGGTCGCGCCAGGCCAGCGCCTCGAGCCGCGTCGCCTCGAGCGTCCCGTGCCGGTCCAGGATCGCGCGCGCTCGCCCGAGGTCGTCCGACCGGCCCCGCTCGAGCGCCTCGCGCCAGAACGCGCGCTCGCCCTCGTCGGCCAGCGCGAGCGCGCGGATCACCGGCAGCGTCAGCTTGCCCTCCCGGAAGTCGTCGCCGAGATCCTTGCCGATCGCGTCGCCCGCCCCGCCGTAGTCGAGCCAGTCGTCGACCATCTGAAAGGCCACGCCGATCGCGTCCCCGAACGTGGCCAGCGCGTCGACATGCGCCTCGGGCGCCTCCGCGATCACCGCGCCGGACTCGCAGGCCGCGCGGAACAGAGCCGCCGTCTTGCCGCGCACGACGCGCAGATACGTCGCCTCCGACGTGGCGAGGTCGCGCGACGCGGTGAGCTGCAGCACCTCGCCCTCCGCGATGGTCGCCGCCGCCCCGGAGAGGATGTCGAGCACCCGCAGCGAGCCGCACTCGACCATCAGCTGGAACGAGCGCGCGAACAGGTAGTCGCCCACCAGCACGCTCGACTGGTTGTCCCAGAGCAGGTTCGCCGTCGGCCGCCCGCGGCGCTGCCGGCTCTCGTCGACCACGTCGTCGTGCAGGAGCGTCGCGGTGTGGATGAACTCCACGGTGGCCGCGAGCTTCAGGTGGTCCTCGCCCGCGTAGCCGCAGAGCCGCGCCGCCGCGACCGTGAGCAGCGGCCGGACCCGCTTGCCGCCCGCGCCCACCAGATGCGCCGTGACCTCGGGGATGCGCGGCGCGTGCTCGGAGGCCATGCGCGACGCGATCAGCCGGCCGACGGCGTCCATGTCGTCCGCGAGGGCCGCGGCGAGGCGTTCGGGCGCGGGGCCGGGGGACGGGGCGTCGTTCATTCCGTCTCCGTCTCGACAAGGCCGGCGGGCCGATCTAGCCCTGCGCGCGACATGAAGGAACTGCTCCGCACGAACGACCCCACGGTCATCGCCTTCGCATCGGCCCTCTTGGACGGCGAGGGCATAGACTGGTTCGTGCTCGACGCCAACATCTCGATCCTCGAGGGCTCGATCGGGATCCTGCCCCGTCGGATGATGGTGGCGGATGCCGACCTGTTCATGGCGCGCGCGACGATGCGCGACAACGATGTCCACGTCAGCCCCTGATGCCGCGCCGTTAAGGCAATTCAAATCGGCTGCAACAATCCGCCTGACGCACGGGAAACCGCGTGACAGGCGGCGCGGGGGCGTGCTGCAATGAAACCGTCACAATCTCGGAGGACGACCATGTCGCTGACGTCGCACCTGACGGAACTTCGCAGGAAGCACGAGACCCTGTCGCGCAAGGTGGAGGAGGGCGCGCGCCGCCCCGGCACCGATTCCGTGGCGCTGACGGCGATGAAGAAGCGCAAGCTCGCGCTCAAGACCGAGATCGAGAAGCTGTCGGCGCAGGCCTGACCGGCGGGCGGCCCGGTCGCCGTCGCGCGGTCGGGCCGTCCCTCACGTCGCCGCGATCAGGCGGCGCCCCTCGCGGTGGACGTCCATCCGTCGCGCCTCCACCTCCAGCCAGTCGAGGAACGCGCGCGTGGCGGGCCGCGTCTGCGCGCCTTGCGGGCAGAGGACGCGGAACGCCGCGCGTGGCACCAGCGCGATCTCGAACGGCGCGACGAGGCTGCCCTGCCGCAGCGCCGCCTCCGCGAGCGAGACCCGGCCCAGCACCACGCCCGCGCCCGACTGGGCGGCGTCGATGGCGTGGTCGGCCTGGCTGAACCGGGGTCCGTGCAGCTCGCCCGCGTCGAGCCCGTGGGCGGCGAACCAGTCGGGCCAGGTCACCGGATGGCGCAGGAACGCGATGGAATCGTCGAAGACGATCGTCGCGCCCAGGAGGCTCTCGGGCGTGGGATGCGCGGCCGCGAGGTCGGGATGCATCATCGGCGTGACCCATTCCTCGATCGTCGCGGCGAGGTGGAGCCCGTCCTCGTCGCCGCGTTCCGCCACGCCGAAGCGGATCGCGACGTCGACGTCGTCGGTCGCGAAATCGAGCAGGCGCAGGGTCGCGGCGAAGCGCAGCTCGATCTCGGGATGGCGGGCGGCGAAGTCGAACAGCCGGGGCGCGAGCCACTTGGCGGTGAAGGCGGGGCCGGCGGTGACGGTGAGGACGCCGCTGTCCTGCGTCCGGCGAGCGGCGCGCCAGCCGGCGGCGAGGGTCTGGAAGCCCTCGGAGGCGAGAGGAGCGAGGGCGCGGCCGGCTTCGGTGAGCTCGACGCGGCGGTTGAGGCGGCGGAAGAGGGGGGCGGCGAGGTGGGATTCCAGCGCCTTGATCTGGAACGACAGGGCGGCGGGGGTGACGGCGAGCTCGCTCGCGGCCTGCTGGAACGACAGGTGGCGGGCGGCGGCCTCGAAGGCGCGGAGCGCGGTCAGGGGCGGCAGGCGGTCGGTCACGTCGGACAAGTATATCTTGACCGACGGGTTGGAAAGTCTCGTTTGTGCGCTTCCCCCTGGACCCCCATCTTCGGCTCAGACGATAGCGAACTGAACCGAAGGAATGCCGCCGTGATCGAGACCCACCTCACCCCGACCCATGCCGACGCCTATGCCCGCGCCCATGCCGCACGGGGGGACGCGCTCCGCGCGATCCTGCGTCTCCTGCGTCCGTCGTCGGGTCGTCGCCATCGCTGATCGCGGGGGTGCGACGAAGAGAGGCCCGCACCGTCGGATGACGGCGCGGGCCCCGTTCTTCACAAATCGTACGGGCCGAAAAACCGGTTCTTCACAAATCGTACGAACCCGGAAGGCCGTCCTTCACGGATCGTACGATCCTCAATGCAGGTACTGGCCGCCATTCGCCGACAGCGTGGAGCCGGTCACGAAGCCCGCGTCGTCGGAGGCGAGGAACACCACGGCGCGCGCGATCTCGGAGGCCTGGCCCAGACGGCCGACCGGGATCTGCGGCAGGATCACCTCGTCCATCACCTTCTGCGGGATCGTCGCCATCATGTCGGTGTCGATGTAGCCCGGCGCCACGACGTTGACGGTGATGCCCGCGCGCGCGCCCTCCTGCGCGAGCGCCTTGGTGAAGCCGATGTCGCCGGCCTTGGCGGCGGCGTAGTTGGCCTGCGCGAACTGCCCCTTCTGGCCGTTGATCGAGCTGATCGTGACGATGCGCCCGAACTTGCGCTCGCGCATGCCGGGCCAGACGACGTGGCTCATGTTGAAGACGCCGGTGAGGTTGGTGTCGATGACCTCGGCCCATTGCTGCGGCGTCATCTTGTGGAACGGCGCGTCGCGCGTGATGCCCGCGTTGTTGACGAGGATGTCGATGGGTCCGAGGTCGGCGGCGACCTTCGCGACCCCCTCCGCGCAGGCCTCGTAGTCGCCGACGTTCCACTTGTAGGTCGCGATGCCCGTCGCCTCGGTGAACGCCGTGGCCTTCTCGTCGTTGCCCGCATAGGTCGCCGCGACCTCGCAGCCGGTATCCTTGAGCGCCTGCGCGATGGCCGCGCCGATCCCCCGGCTGCCTCCGGTGACGAGTGCGATGCGTGGCATGTGGGTCTCCCTCCCCCTGTGGTCGGGGGGGTTGTCGCAAGCGGTCCGGGGGGTGTCCATATCAGGGCCGCGCGGGCCGCGGAGCCCTAGCCCTTGACGGCCCCCGCGGTGAGCCCGCTGACGATGCGGCGCTGGAAGAAGAGCACCAGCAGGAACAGCGGCGCGATGGCCGAGACCACGGCGGCGACCGCGAACATCACGCGGCCGACCTCCTGCGTGGTGCCGAGGAAGGCGGCGATCTGCGGCACCATGGTCTGGTTGGCCTGACTCAGCAGGAGCGCGCCGATGGTGAAGTCGTTGTAGGCTAGCAGGAACGCGAAGAGCGCGGTCGTGATCACGCCGGGCCACATGACGGGCACGATCACCAGCCGGAACGCCTGGAACCGGTCGCAGCCGTCGATCATCGCCGCCTCGTCGAGGTCGCGCGGGATGTTGAGGAAGAAGCTGTGCAGCATCCAAAGCGTGAACGGCTGGTTGATCGCGACCATGACGATGATCGTCGTCGCCGGATGGCCCCAGATGTTGAGCTCGAAGAACGGCAGCAGGTAGCCCGACACGAGCGTGACGTGGGGCATGGCGCGGAACACGAGCGCCGCGATCAGGATCCAGAACGCGTAGCGATAGGTCGACCGCGCGAGCGCGTAGCCGCCGAGCGTGCCGATCGTCATCGAGATCGCGGTCACGCCGACGGTGATGAGCGCGGTGTTGAGCGCCGCGCGCCAGAAGGATTCCTCGATCCACGCGCCCTCGTAGCCCTCGAGCGTGAAGGGGACGCCCTCCTGCGCGATGGTGGCGGGCGCGGTGATCGCGCGGGTCCAGTCGGTGCGGCTGAAGAAATCGGCCTCGACCTTGAACGAGCCCCAGGCGGTCCAGAGGAACGGGAAGGCCGCGATGAAGAGCCACGCGAGGACCATCACGGTCGAGAAGACCGCGAGCGCCGGCGGGCGGCGCATCGCCCGGCTCATGCGCCGCGCCGGCGGTCGAAGTCGCGCCAGGTCCGCACCAGCACCGGCGCGAGGAGGATGCCGATGCCCGCGATCGTGAGCATGCTCGTCGCCGCGGCCGAGCCGTAGAGCGGCTGGTCGGAGGCGCGCAGGTCGTTGAAGACGAGCCACGAGAGCGAGGTCGCGCTGGCCTGCGCCGAGAAGCCGATGATCGGCTCGAAGACGCGGAAGTTGTCCATGAGCTGCAGGAGCGCCACGAACACCACGAGCGGCATCAGGTGCGGCACGATCACGAAGCGCACCCGCTCCCAGCGGCTCGCCCCGTCCATCACCGCGGATTCGAGCGTGTCGCCCGGCACCGTCTGGAGGCCCGCGTAGAAGACGAGGAAGCTGAACGGGAGATTGTGCCAGACGCCGTAGACGATCAGCACCACCCAGGTCAGCGCGGGCGAGGCCTTGAGGCTCAGGTCCGGGTCGCCGGTGAGGGCCTGCAGCGTGGCGCCGATCACGCCCGACGTGTCGATCATCCAGAACAGCACGAGCGAGCCGATCAGCGGCGTGACGATCATCGGCAGCAGCGAGAAGAAGATCACCGGCCCCTTGAGGACGCGGTGCACCGCGTCGACGCCCAGCGCCACGAAGAGGCCGAGCACGATCACCACCGGCGTCACCACGGCGGTGTAGAGGAGCGTGAAGGCGAGCGCGCGGTAGAACGGCAGGTTCAGCACGCCCGACGCGAACGCGCCCCACCCCTCGGACGCGCGCCAGAGCGTGCCGACCGCGTCCGCCGCGAGGTGGCGCGCGTCGAGATAGGTGCCCAGCCCGTTGAAGCGGCCCATCGGCGCTTCCTCGCGCAAGGTCGCCATCGCGGCCGCGTCGACCTGCACGCGCTCGGTGCAGCCGAACGGCCCGCAGGTCTCGGTGACGGTCATGACCTGCGCGTGCTCGACGTGGAGCGACTGGCCCAGCACCGACACGATGGGCAGCGCGATGAAGAGGAGCATCACCGCAAGCGAGGGGGCCATGAAGAGGAAGAAAGTCCGGTGCGGCATGGGCGCCCTCGCCTTTGGGCATGATCTGACCCCGGCGATACGTCTTGTGCAACCGCTTTCCCGGACATTAGGCTCCGGGCGAATGGCGGGGTTGGCGCCACTTGGACAAGGAGCGGGGACGATGCGGCACATCATGATCGCGGGCGCGATGGGCGCGCTGATGGCGGGGACGGCGCAGGCGGATTGCGGGATCGAGGCGGGCTCGGTCCGCATCCTGACCAACGACTTCGAGGCGCTGCGCGTCGTGGGCGAGGCGGCGTCGGAATGCGCGGGCGACGGCGTCGAGGTGACGACCGACCACACGATCGACCACAAGACGATCCAGGTCCCCGCGCTGACGACCGACCCCGCGACCTACACGGTGGCCGGCATCGCGAACAACTCGCTGGTGCCGCTCCTGAACGCGAGCCTCGTGCGCCCGCTCGACGACCTGGTGGCGGCTTACGGCGAGGGCCTGCAGGACTTCCAGCTCGTGCGGATGAACGAGGGCGTGATGGCCATCGCCTTCATGGCCAACGGCGAGCACCTGTTCTACCGCGAGGACCTGCTGGAGGAGGCCGGGGTCGAGCCGCCCACGACCATGGGCGAGCTGCTCGAGGTGCTCGCCGCGCTGCGCGAGAACGGGATGGAGCATCCCTTCGCGGCCAATTACGAGCCCGGCTGGGACCTCGCGGCCTCGTTCGTGAACATGTACCTCGGCACCGGCGCGGAGTTCTTCGAGCCGGGCTCGGCCGAGCTCGCCATCGACGGCGAGGAGGGGCGGCGGGTGCTCGGGACGATGGCGAGCCTCGCGGCGTACATGCGGCCCGACTTCGTGACCGACGACGCCAACACGATCACGCCGCTCTTCAAGGAGGGCGAGCTGGCGGTGGTGTTCCAGTGGGGCTCGCGGGCGCGCGACATCCTCGACGGCGAGCTGGGCGACGCCATCGCGGTCGCGCCCATGCCCGCGATGGAGGCGGGCGGCCCGCCGGCGGCCGCGCTCTGGTGGGACGGGTTCTCGATCGCGCGCAACGTCTCGGACGAGGACGCGGAGGCCTCGTTCCGCACGATGATGCACGCGCTCTCGCCCGCGCTGATGGAGGCGCATGGCGACTCGGCGGTCTGGCTCGTGGAGGGCTACGAGCCGGCGAAGGCCGCGGAGGGCGTCTCGGGCAACATCGAGGGCGGCGCGCGCTCCTATCCGATGGAGCCGTTCATGGGGCTGCTGCACACCGCGCTGAGCGAGAACCTCGCCGAGTTCGTGCAGGGGCAGGAGGACGCGGACCAGGCGCTCGCGGACATCGAGACCGCCTACCGCACGGCGGCGACCGAGGCGGGCTTCCTCGACTGAGGGGCCACCGCGCCCGACCACCGGGCCCGCGCCGTTCGCGCGCGGGCCGATACCACGTGCCGAAAGGACCCCCATGAAGGGCTTCGACGAGACGTTCGCGGACCTCCCGGACTACATCATTCGCATCACCGAGGAGATCTGGGAGGGGCGGGGGCTCTCGACGCTGCACGACTACTACGCGCCCGACGTGATCGTGCGCACGCCGGGCGGCGTGATCCACGGCAACGTCGCGATGATCCACGACACGATGGCCTCGCTCGCGCAGGCGCCCAACCGCAACCTTCTGGCGGAGGACGTGATCTGGTCGGGCGACGAGGAGGAAGGGTTCCTGTCCTCGCACCGGCTGATGACCTACGGGCACCATACCGGCCACGGCCGGCTCGGGCCGCCGACCGGGCGGCGCTTCCAGATGCGCGCCTTCGCCGACTGCGCGGCCAAGGACAACGTGATCTACGACGAGTGGGTGCTGAGCGACCAGTCGGCGCTGGCGATCCAGTTCGGCATCGACCCGGTGGACCAGGCCCGCGCCGAGATCGCCGATGCCGGCGGGCCCGAGGCCGCGCCGGCGCCGTTCCACCCCTCGCGCGACGTGAAGGGCCGCTACGGCGGTCGGGGCAACGACGATCCCTGGGGCGAGCGGCTGGCGGACACGATGACGCGGATGATGGACGCCGAGTTCTCGGTCATCCGCCGGGACTACGACCGCGCCGCGCGCATCGAGCATCCGGGCGGGCGCGCGGGGTGGTCGTGGGAGTTCGCGGACGCGCAGTGGCTCGCGCTGCGCTCGGCCTTCCCCTCCGCGGCGTTCCGCGTGGAGCACCGCATCGGCCGCGAGGACCCGCACATGCCGCCGCGCGCCGCCGTGCGCTGGTCGCTCGAGGGCCGCCACGACGGCTACGGCGCCTTCGGCCGGCCCACCGGCGCGGAGGTCTACGTGATGGGCTTCACCCATGCCGAGTTCGGGCCGCGCGGCCTGCGCATGGAATGCACGCTCTACGACGAGATCGCCGTCTGGAAGCAGATCCTGCTGCATACGGGCGCGGCATGAGCGGCGATGACGGGCAGCGCTTCGAGGGGCGGTGGGCGGACTTCCCGGACTACATCATCGGCATCACCGCCGAGATCTGGGACGACCGCGAGATCCTCAAGATCCACGACTACTACGCCCCCGACGTGATCGTCCGGCGTCCGTCGGGGATCATCGAGGGCGTCGAGGCGGTCGTGCGCGACACCTTCGAGGCGTGCGCGCAGACGACCGACCGCGGCGAGGGCGCCGAGGACGTGATCTGGACCGCGGACGAGACCGGGCACCACTACTCGTCGCACCGCTGCTGCGACCGCTCGGTCCACGCCACCGACGACGTCTACGGCCCGGCCACGGGGACGCATCTGCGCTACTGGCTCGCCGCCGACTGCGCGGTGCGGGGCGTCCGGATCGACGACGAGTGGCTGGTGAGCGACCGCGGCGCCATCGCGCGCCAGCTCGGCTGGGAGCCGCGCGCCTTCGCCCGCCACCTCGTCGAGACCGGCCGCGCCGGGACGCCGCTCACGCGCGCCACCGACCGGCCCGGCCCCTACCGGAGCGCGGGCGACGACGATCCGTGGGGCATCCGCTACGAGGCGATGCTGAAGGCCACGATGGCGGGGGACCTGAGTGCGATCCCCGCCGAGTACGACGGCCAATGCCACCTGCACTATCCGGGCGGGCGCGAGGGCCACGGGCCGAACGACGCCAACGCGTTCTGGGCCGGGCTGCGCGCGTCGTTCCCGGCCGCGTCGTTCGAGGTCCATCACCGCATGGGCCGGCACGACCCGCTGCTGTCGCCCCGCGCCGCGCTGCGCTGGTCGCTCGAGGGCCGCCACGAGGGGTGGGGGCTGTTCGGCGAGCCGACCGGCGCCGAGGTCCACGTCATGGGCATCTCGCATGCCGAGTTCGGCCCGCGCGGGCTGCGCCGCGAATGGGCGATCTACGACGAGGTCGCGATCTGGACGCAGATCGAGCGGCAGGCGCTGGGCGGCGCCTGAGCGCGGCGGGCGGATCGGGGGGCGTCCGTGCGGTGGCAATGCGCTCGGCCGCATCCGCCTGACCGGTCGATGCGCTCGGCCCGCGCATGCGCGGGCCGCATGTCGCGAAGGTCAGCTCGAAGCGTGCGGCCTACTCATCGCCCTTCGGAGCCACGTCGGAGGATTGCGGGATCGGCGTCGCGGTCCGGCACGGCCGCTCGTTCGCCCACGCCATCGGCGGGCGGCGTCGCCTGTGCCTCCCGCAGCGCATGTCCGTGATCGCGTGCCCGGTGGCGTCGATGGATCGCACCCCTCCCGAGGCGGAGCCCGCTTCGGCACGGCCCGATCCCGGGGAGCGACGCGAGCGCGTCGCCGACGCGGCGGCGGGCGATCCGCGCGGGCATGGCGTGGGATCCGATCCTCGATGGACCGCACCGAGGGGGGCGCGGGCCCGCTCGGGCGCGCCTTCGGTCGGCCTCGCGCGTTCGGGGATGCGCCGGTTGCACCCGCGCCCCGACCGGACCAGGTAGAACGGGACGAGGTTCGGAGGTCGCCATGAAGATCGTCGACATGCACGACGCCAGGACCCCGCTCTCGCGCTTCGTGGAGGCCGCCGCCCGGGGGAAGCTGTTCGTGATCGCGCGGGTTGGGCGGACGCTCGTAAAGGTCGAGAGGCTCGCGGAGGGGGAGGCCGCCGGGCGGCGCACCGGGTTCCTCGCCGGGCAGGGTGCCGTCCCGTCCGATTTCGACCGCATGGGCCGCGACGCGATTGCGCGGTCGTTCGGCGGCTGACGCGATGCCCCGCGAGGCGAAGGCGGCGCTGCTGGACACCCGCCTCCTCCTCCGGGCGGCGCTCGAGCCCGCGCGGCTGTCGGCGACGGTCGCCGGGGCGCTGCGCGCGTGCGGCGTTCCGGCCGGTCTTCTCCGTCGCCTCGCTCTGGGAGGTGGTGATCAAGGCCGGGCTCGGCCGGGCCGATTTCGCGGTCGACGCGGCCGCGCCGCGGCGTGGGCTCGTGGCGGGCGGCTACGAGGAGTTGCCGTTGACCGCGCCGCACGTGCTCGGCGTGGGCGGGCTGCCGCCGCTGCATCGCGATCCCTTCGACCGGCTGCTGCTGGCGCAGGCGCGCGCCGAGGCGCTGCCGCTCTGGACGGTCGATCCCGAGGTCGCGGCCTACGGCGCGCCGGCCGCGATCGCTGCTGTAGGGGCGGGGGCCGATGCGGGGCGAGGCGATCCTGGCGATCGACGTGGGGACGACGGCGGTGAAGGCCGCGGTGATCGGGCCGGACGGCGCGGTGCGCGCGACCTTCGCCGAGGCTTACCCGACGCGCCGGACCGTCGAGGGATGGATCGAGCAGGATTCGGGCGACTGGACCCGGCTCGTCGACGCGGCGATGGAGCGGTTCGCGGGCCACCCGGTCGGCGCGGTCGGGCTCTGCAGTCAGGTCAACACGCACGTCTTCGCGGGCGCGGACGGCGCGGCGCTGATGCCCGCGATCGTGTGGCAGGACGCGCGCGCGGACGCGGCGGCGCGCGCGCTCGACGCGACGGTCGACGCGGCGCGCAAGGTCGCTTGGTGGGGCGCGCCGATGCCGATCGACGCGAGCCACGCGCTCGCGCGGATGGCCTGGGTCGCGGAGCACCGGCCCGACGTATGGGCGCGGACGCGGCACGTGCTGCTGCCCAAGGACCACTGCCTGCGCCACCTGACCGGGACGGTCACGACGGATCCGCTGTCCAACGTCGGTCTGGTGGGGCCGGACCTCGCCCCCGCCCTGGGCGCGCTCGCGCTGGTGGACGGCGCGGCGGAGCGGATGGCGCCGCTCGCGCCGCCCTCGGCGGTGATCGGGGCGGTCGCGCGAGGGCCCCATGCCGGCGTCCCGGTCGTGTCGGGCACGATGGACGCATGGGCGGGGCTCGTCGGGGCCTGCGGCGCGCGCGAGGGGGCGGCGGCCTGGCTCGGCGGGACGAGCGAGGTGCTGGGCATCGCTTCGGCGCGCGTCGTGCCCGTGCCGGGCGCGATCGTGTTCCCGGCCTGCGAGGGGGTGCGGATGCACGCGGCCCCCACGCAGTCGGGCGGCGACGCGGTGCGGTGGTTCGATGGCGTCACGGGCGCGGCGGAGCCGGTCGCGGCGCGGTCCGCCTCGGTGCCGCTCTTCCTGCCGCAGCTCGAGGGCGAGCGTGCGCCGCTCTGGGACCCGAGCCTGCGCGGCGCTTTCCTGGGTCTCGGGCGGCGGACGACGCGCGAGGACATGGCGCGCGCGGTGCTCGAGGGGGTGGCGTTGTCGGCTCGGCACGCGCTCGGCGCGCTCGAGGCCTCCACGGGCGCGCGCGCCGGAGCGCTGGCCTGCGGCGGCGGCGGCTTCCGGTCGGACGCGGCGACGCGGCTGCGCGCCGACGTGATGGGCGTCCCGCTCCGGGTCCTGCGCGGCGGCGAGCCGGGGCTGACGGGGGCCGCGATGCTGGCGGGCGTCGGGACGGGGATGTTCGGGTCGCTCCGGGAGGCCGGCGACGCGCTCGCGGTCGTCGAGCGGGTGGTGGAGCCCGACATGGCGCGGCACGCGGCCTACGACGCGCTCTTCGGCATCTACGTGGACGCGGTCGCGGCGGCGGCGTCGCTCGGGCGGCGGCTCGCGGCGCTGGACCGGCCGGGCGAGACGGGGGCGTGACAGCCGGCGGGCGCTGCGCCACGGTGGGCGCGCAAGCATCGACGGGAGAGACGACATGCTGAAGTTCCTGGTCTGCGCGGCCTACGCGGTCTCGGCGACGGGCGCCCTCGCCCAGTCGGTGGCGGTGATCACGCCCTATCTCGCGCAGCCCGGCACGCAGGCGGCGATCGAGGGGTTCGAGGCGGCGGCGGGCGGCATGGAGGTCGACGTCGTCGACACCGCGGGCGACGTCGCCGCGGTCATCGCGCGCATCGAGGACGCGGTGGTGCAGGGCGTCGACGCGATCGTGATCGCCGTCGATCCCGCGCAGGTCGGCGCGGGGCTGCGCTCGGCGGCGGATGCCGGCATCCCGGTGATCGGACTCGACGCGGGGGCCGACCCGCTCCTCGTCGCGAACGTGACCTCGAACGGCTACGCGATGGCCGCCGAGACGGCGGTCTACGTGGCCGACCGGATCGAGGGGGAGGGCGCGGTCGTGATGTTCGTGTTCGACGCCTTCCCGCCGGTGCAGGTCCGCGGCGTCGTGGCCGACGCGATCTTCGCCAACTTCCCCGACATCGAGATCCTCGACCGGGTGACGCCCGACGTGGCCGATGGCGGGATCGCCGACAGCCGCGCGCGCATGGAGGCGATCCTCGCGGCCAACCCCGAGCCCGGCAGCATCGCCGCGGTCTGGGCCGCCTGGGACCAGCCCGCGCTCGGTGCGCTGCAGGCGATCGAGGGCGCCGGCCGCGCGGGCGAGGGCATCGTGATCGTGGGCATCGACGCCAACCCGCAGGCCCGCGACGCCGTCGCGCAGGGCGGGCCGTTCGAGGCGACGGTGGCGCAGGACTTCGCGGCCATGGGCGCGCAGGCGGCGGCGATCGCCCTGCGCGCGATCGCGGGCGAGGAGCAGCGCGCGCGCGTGGTCTACGTGCCCACCCGGCTCGTCACCGCCGCCGACGCCGCCGAGTGAGCCGGGCGCGGGCGGCGGGCCCGCGGTGAGCGCCCGCCTGCGCCGGTCGGCGACGCTGCTCGGCTTCGCGCTGATCGTCGCGTTCTTCGCGATCCGCCTGCCGGAGACGTTCCTCGCACCACGCAACCTAGCCAACGTCGCCACGCAGGTCTCGATGCTGGCCGTCGTGGCGGCGACGATGACGATCGTGATGGTCACCGCCGACTTCGATCTCTCGGTGGGCTCGATGGCGAGCCTCGCGGGGGTCGTCGCGGCCACCGCCTTCGCCGCCGGCATGCCGGTCTGGGCGGGGCTCGCGCTCGCGCTCGTCGCGGGGATCGCGGGCGGGGCGCTCAACGGGTTCCTCGTCTCGGTCGTGGGCATCCTGCCCTTCGTGGCGACGCTGGGCACGCTGACGGTGTTCTCGGGGGCGGCGTTCATCGTCTCGGACGGGCGGACGATCTTCGGGCGCGACATCCCGGCCGGGTTCGCGGACTTCGCGCGCGGCGGCGTCGAGATCGGCGCCGTGACGCTGCCATCGCTCGCGCTGACGGCGGCGGCCGTCACGCTGGCGTGCTGGTTCCTCCTCGAGCGGACGGTGCCGGGCCGGCATCTCTACGCGATCGGCGGCAACCGCGAGGCGGCGCGGCTCGCGGGCGTCCGGGTGGTGCGGCTGCGCGCGGCGGCTTTCGCGCTGGCGGGGCTCGGCGCGGCGGGGGCGGGGCTGATGCTGGCCTCGCGCGTCGCCTCGGCCAACCCGACGCAGGGCGCGGGCCTGATGCTCGACGCGATCGCCGCGGTGTTCCTCGGGATGACGACCACGCGGCAGGGCGAGCCGCGCGTGGCGGCGACGCTGCTCGGCGTGCTGGTGCTCGGCATCCTCGATAACGGGCTGACGCAGATGCGCGTCGACAGCTACGTCCGCGAGGTGCTGGTCGGCGTCCTCGTCATCGCCGCGGTGGCCGTGGCGACGCTCGCCAAGCGGCGGGGCTGAGGGGCGCGCCTAGAACCGGTCGAGCGGCATCTTGAGGTAGCGATGCCCGTCCGCCTCCGGCTCCGGCAGCCGCCCGCCGCGCAGGTTGACCTGCAGCGCGGCGAGCATCCGGTCGGGCAGCGCGAGCGTGGCGTCGCGCGCCCGGCGCGTCGCCACGAAGTCCGCTCGCTCCGTGCCCTCGGCGACGTGGCGGTTGCGCGCGCGGTGCTCGGCCACGGTCGCCTCCCATGCGGGCTCGGAGCGCCCGTCCGCGCCGTAGTCGTGGCCGACGAAGAGCCGGGTCCCGGCCGGGCGCGCGAGGATCGACTGGATCGTCTCCCAGAGGTCCTCGGCCGAGCCGCCGGGGAAGTCGGCGCGCGACGAGCCCATGTCGGGCATCATCAGCGTGTCGTGCACGAAGGACGCGTCGCCCGCGTGGAAGCCGACCGAGCCCAGCGTGTGACCGGGCATCAGCTCCACCGCCAGCGTCAGCTCGCCGACCTCCACCGCGTCCCCGCAGGCCAGCAGCCGGTCGAAGTCGCGGTCGGGGTCGAACGCGTGCGGCAGGTGGTAGAGCCCGGCCCAGAGATCGGCGATCGCCCGCACGCGCTCCCCGATCGCCGTCGGCGCGCCGGTCCGCTCGCGCAGGAGCGCGGAGGCCATCAGGTGGTCGGCATGGGGATGCGTGTCGAGGATCCAGGCCACCTCCAGCCCCTCGCGCGCGACGAGGGCCAGCACGCGGTCCATCGCCGTGGTGCCGGTGGCGAGCCCCTTCGGCTCGAGATCGCGAACCACGTCGATCAGCGCGCAGCGCCGCGTCGCCGGGCAGGCGCAGACGTACTGCACCGACCCGCTCTCGGGCTCGTAGAGGCCCCAGACGTCGGGGCTGCCGGGGCCGGTCGAGGGCGAATGGCGTATCGGGCCGTCGCTCATGCCGCGGCCCCCCGCATCGCGGGCGCGGCCTTCGCGCGGCGGCCGAGCCAGATCCCCGCGAGCATGGCGGGCACGAAGGCCAGCGTGCCGGGCGCCAGCATCGGCAGCGCGGTCCAGGCGGGGCCGGGGCAGAACCCGCCGATGCCCCAGCCGATCCCGAACAGCGCCGCCCCGGTCAGGAGCGGGCGGTCGACGCGCGCCGCCGCCGGCAGCTCGAAGGACGGCATCAGCACGGGCGCGGCGCGTCGCCGGGCGAGGCGGAAGCCCACGAAGGCGGTCGTCGCCGCGCCGCCCATCACGAAGGCGAGGCTCGGGTCCCAGGCGCCCGCGACATCGAGGAAGTTGAGCACCTTGGCCGGGTCGGCCATGCCCGACAGCAGGAGGCCCAGCCCGAAGACGAGACCCGCGACGAAGCCCGCGGCGGCGCGCATCAAGCCATCCCCGGCGCGACGTGGCGCAGCACGAACACCGTCGCGGCGGCGAAGGCCATGAACGTGGCGACGGCCGCGAGGCTGCGGCCCGAGAGGCGCGCGAGCCCGCAGACCCCGTGGCCGGAGGTGCAGCCCGAGCCGAGCGCGGTGCCGACGCCCACGAGCAGGCCGGCGGCGGCCATCGCGGGCAGGTTCGACGACACGGTCTGCGCCGGGAAGCCGCCCGCGACGGCGGCCCAGGCGAGCGGCGCGGCCAGCAGCCCGCCGACGAAGGCGATGCGCCAGCCGCGGTCCGGTCCGGCGACGGCGCCCGCGGTGATCCCGACGATGCCCGCGATGCGGCCGAGGAGCGCCATGACCATCGCTGGCGGACAGCCCGATCAGGACGCCGCCCGCGAGCGAGGCCCAGGGCGTGAACGCGGTGGGGACGACGGGAAGCATGGCGATCCTTTCAGACTCGGGCGAGGGTCGGCGTGGCGCCCGGCGGCGACCCCGCGCGGTCGCGAGCGGTGCGGGTTCGAGACGAGCGGAGCGGCGGTGCCCCACGGAGCCGACCGTTCGACGGCGATCCCCATCGGCGGTGCCTCCGCGCCCCTCCCCGGCCCTCCGCCCCGCGCGGCGCCCCGGCCGTGATTAGAGCAGCGGACCGGGCGGGGAAAGCCTCCGCCGCGCCCGGTGCGGCCCGCCGACCGCCCGCGGGCCGCGCCGCCGACGGTCGGGCCCTGCGCGCCGCGCCCTCGTGGCGGCCGCAGGATCGGGCTCGGCCCCCCACCACCACGACGCCCTTGCCGCGCGTCCGCGAGGCCGGCGCGGTGGCGCGACCCGCCCGCCGATCCCGGTCGTTGACAGGTTGCCGCACGGGCGACAGCATCGCCCCCGTGTCGACGGTGCCCCGGGGCGCCGCTGGGAACCTGGGAGGGAACCACCATGACCAAGACCATCGTCGCGCTGACCGCGGCGCTCGCCGTCACCGCCACGGCCGCCGTGGCGCAGGAAGCCTGCGACTGGGCGCCGGACCGCGCCGTCACCTACATCGTGCCCTGGGGCGCGGGCGGCGGCACGGACGCGAACTCGCGGCAGGTCGCCGCCATGCTCGAGCGCAAGTGGGGGCAGCCCTTCAACGTCGTCAACCGCACCGGCGGGAACGGCGTCACCGGGCACTCCGCCATCGCGATGGCCGATCCCGACGGCTACACGATCGGCGCCGTCACGGTCGAGATCAACACGATGCACTGGGTCGGCCTGACGGAGCTGACGACCGAGGACATCACGCCGCTGGCGCTCGTCGACATCGTCCCGGCCTCGGTCCTCGTGCGCGCCGACAGCGAGTACGAGACGCTGGACGACCTCCTCGCCTTCGCGCGCGAGAACCCGGGCGAGCTGACCGCGTCGGGCACGTCGCTGGGCGGCATCTGGCATCTCGCGCTCGCGGGGATGCTCAACGCCGAGGGGCTCGAGCCGGACGCGATCCGCTGGATCCCGTCGCAGGGCGCCGCGCCCGCGCTGCAGGAGCTGATCGCGGGCGGCGTCGACGTCGCCACCCCGGCGCTGTCGGAGGGCAAGGGCCTCGTGGAAGGCGGCGAGGTCCGCGCCCTGGCCTACATGCACGACGCGCCGATGGCGGCGCTGCCCGACGTGCCGACCACCGCCGACGCGCTCGACAGCGGCTGGACGCTCGCGGCCTACATCACGACCTCGGGGCCCGCGGGGATGGAGGAGGCCGTCGCCTGCTCCTACGAGGCGGCGCTCGCGGAGATCTTCGCCACCGACGAATGGGCTGAGTTCAAGGCGGGCCGCGGCGCGGACGTCGTGTCGATGCCCCGCGACGAGCTCGCGGCGTTCATGGCCGAGAGCGACGCGGCGCTGGGGGAGGTGATCGCCGCGGTGGGCCTCTCCGAGTAGCGATCCCGTGGTCGGGGGCAGGGGACGGGACCGGATCGCCGGGGGCGCGCTGATCCTCCTCGGCGCCGGCATGGCGATCGTCGCGCGCGGCTTTCCCTCCATCGGGGCCATGGCCTACGGCCCCGACCTGTTCCCGACCATCGTCGGCGCGGGCCTGATGCTGTCGGGCCTCGGCGTCGCCCTCGAGGCGGCGCCCGACGCGCCCGCCCGCGCCCGCTCGCCCGTCCGGCACTGGGGGCTCGTCGCCGTGGCCGCGGCCTTCGCGCTGACGCTCGACCCGCTCGGCTTCCACGTCGCGGGCGGGCTCGCCGCCGCCGCCGCGATCCGGCTCTTCGGCGGCGGATGGGCGCTCGCGCTGGTCCTCGGCGCCGTCGGGACCGCGCTCCTGCACGCCCTGTTCTATTCGGTCATGCGCGTTCCGCTGCCCTGGGGCCTCCTGCTGCCGGTGGCCTGGTAGCCGATGGAGGCGGGCGCGATCCTCGCCGCGGTGCTCGACCCGCGCATCGTGCTCACGATCGTGGCCTGCACGCTCTATGGTTCGTTCGTGGGCGCGATGCCGGGGCTGACGGCGACGATGGCGGTGGCCCTGCTGGTGCCGTTCACCTACTTCATGGACCCGGTGCAGGCGGTCGCCGCGATCGTCGCCACCACCACCACGGCGATCTTCGCGGGCGACATCTCGGGCGCGCTCCTGCGGATGCCGGGCACCCCGGCCTCCGCGGCCTATGTCGAGGACAGCTACGCCATCGCGCGCGGGGGACAGCCGCGCGCGGTCCTCCTCGTGTCGCTGATGGCGGCGGCGATCGGCGGGGTGATCGGGGTGACGGTGCTCGCCACGGCCACGCCGCTGCTCGCGCGGCTGGCCTCGGGCTTCTCCTCGGACGAGGCGTTCTGGCTCGCGACGCTCGGCCTGAGCTGCGCGGTGTTCGTCGGCGGGGCCTCGGTCGCGCGCAACTTCGCGAGCCTCTTCGTCGGGCTCGCCATCGCCTCGGTCGGGATCGACGTCGCCGTGGGCCATCCGCGCTACACGTTCGGGATCGGCGAGCTCTACGACGGGGTGAGCTTCATCCCCGCGATGATCGGGCTCTTCGCCTTCTCGGAGCTGCTGCGCGACGTCCAGGCACCGCGCGACGCCCCGCCCGCGCGCATCCGCGTCGAGCCGATGCGCGAGGCGCTGGCCTCCGCCTGGGCCACGATCCGCTCGAGCCCCGCCGCGCTGGTGCGCTCGGGGCTCGGGGGCACGTTCGTGGGCGCGCTGCCGGGCGCGGGCGCGGACGTCGCCGCCTGGATCGCCTACGCGGTCGCCCGCCGCCTGTCGCGCACCCCCGAGCGGTTCGGCCGCGGCCACATGGAGGGGATCGTCGCGGGCGGCGCCGCCAACAACGCCGCCGTCGCGGGCGCCTGGACGCCGGCGCTGGTGTTCGGCATCCCCGGCGACAGCGTGACGGCCATCGCCATCGGCGTGCTGCTGATGAAGGGGCTGACGCCCGGCCCCGCGATCTTCGAGGCGGATGCGCTCCTGGTGCAGACGCTGTTCGGCGCGTTCTTCCTCGCCAACGTGGTGATGCTGTTCACCGGCGGGCTCGCCGTCGCGGTGGCCACGCAGCTGTTGCGCGTGCCGCGCTCGATCCTGATGCCCGGCGTGCTGATGCTGTCGATGATCGGCGCCTACGCGATCCTGGGAACCCCGGTCGCGATCTGGATCGTGGTCGTGCTGGGGCTCCTGGGCTACGCGATGGCGTGGGCGTCGATCCCGCTGGCGCCGGCGGTGCTGGGCGTGGTGCTGGGGCAGGTGGTGGAGGACAACTTCATGGTGTCGATGATGAAGGCGCGGGGCGACCTGACGGAGTTCTTCGCGCGCCCCGGCGCGGCGGTGCTGGGCGTGGTGACGCTCGTGGTCTGGGCGCTCCTGCTGGCGCGCGCGGGCCGCGAGCTCGTGGCCTCCCACGCGCGCGGGCCGGCGGAATGAGGATCGCGAACCGCCTGAAGGCGCGGCTGCGCGAGGGTCGCTGCGTCGCCGCCGCCTGGCTTGAGACCGGCTCGCCGGAGGTGGCCGAGATCCTCGTGCGCCACGGCTGGGAGACGATCGTGATCGACTGCGAGCACGGCGCGGCGGGGCTCGAGGAGGGGCTGTCGCTGATCCGCGCGGTGGAGGCCGCGGGCGGCGACGCGATCGTGCGCGTGCCCGACGGGGCGGAGACGACGCTCAAGCGCGCGCTCGACCGCGGCGCGCGCTCGCTCGTGGTGCCGATGGTGCAACTCGGCCGCGATGGCGCGCGAGGTGGCCGCCTGCGTGCACTACGCGCCGCACGGGCGCCGGGGCTACGCCGCGCCGATCGTGCGCGCCTCGGGCTACGGGACCTGGCCCGCCTACGCCGCCGACGCGGTCGAGGAGGTGCTTGCTCGCGGTGCAGGTCGAGCACGTCGACGCCGCCGCGGAGGCCGCCGGGATCGCGGCCGTGCCGGGCGTGGACATGGTCTTCGTCGGGCCCAACGACCTCGCCGCGTCGATGGGCTTCCTCGAGCGGCTCGACGCGCCCGAGGTGGCCGCGGCGATCGCGGCGGTCGAGGCCGCGGTGCTCGGCGCGGGCTGCCTGCTCGGCACGATCGAGGGGCGAGGCCGCGACGCCGGCGCGCTCGCGCGCGACGGCCATCGACTGATCGTCGGCCCCAACGACGTGAGCCTGCTGGCCGCGGCGGCGCGGCGCGAGGCGGATCGGATCGCGGGGCTTCTGGGTGCCGTGGCGCGGGAGGGCTGAGGCGGCGCGGGTTCGGGCGCCGCGTTCCGGCGGATGGGACCGACGCGGCGCGGGCGGCGGACGCCCGGCTCGCCGCAAGAGACCCGTCGCCGCGGCTCCACCGTGGCCGTCCGCCTGCGCCTAGCCGGTCCGACCCGCACCCGACCGAATACCGAACGGGTCGGTCGTCTTGCGGTAGGCGGTGATCCCGCAGGCACGGAGCGTCGCCGTCGCGGGCCCCGTGAGCCGCTCGGAATGTCCGATCAGGAGCATCCCGCCCGGGACGATCGCGTCGGCGAGCCGGGTCCAGAGCCGCGCCTGCGTCGCCGCGTCGAAATAGATCGCGACGTTGCGGCACAGGATCGCGTCGAAGGCCCGCCGCATCGGCCAGGCCTCCGTCAGGTTCAGCTCGGCGATCTCGACGAGGGCGCGGGGTGCGGGGCCCATCTCGAACGTGCCGTCGGGACCGGCCACGGTATGGGCCTCGCGCGCCGGAGGCGGCAGCGCATCGCGCTCGGGCGCCGGGTACCGGCCGAGCCGGGCGCGTTCGAGGACGACGGGATCCACGTCGGTGGCGAGGATGCGGATGTCGTGGCGGGGCGCGCGGGGGCACAGGGCGAGGATCGTCAGGGCCAGCGAGTACGCCTCCTGCCCGGCCGAGCAGCCGGCCGACCAGAACCGCACGCGGCCCCCGGCCTCGGCGTGGCGCAGCAGGCCCGGCAGCGCGTCGCGCGCGAGCAGGTCGAAGTGATGCCGCTCGCGGTAGAACTGGGTCACGTTCGTGGTGAGCGCGCAGAGCATCTCGCGCGCTTCCAGCGCGCCCTCCGGCCCGCGGAGCACCGCGCGGTAGCCCTCGAAATCCCGCAGCCCGAGCGCGCGCAGGCGCCTGGCCAGACGCGAATAGACGAGCTGCTTCTTGGCGAGCCCGAGATGCAGCCCGAACGCCGCATGCGCCCGCGCGGCGATGTCGAGGAAGTCCTCGTCGGAGAACGGGAACTCCCGGTGCAGGGCCTTCGGGGCCATCAGCGCGGGCCGGGTCCGGCGCCGCATGTCCGCGGGAGGGGGAGGCCGTCGGTTCGTCGGCGCATGACGGTCTCCGCCCCCGCGTTTCGGATCGGCCAGGGCGCCATCCGTTCGACGCGAGCCTAGCCGACCCGAGGCTAAGGATCCGTCAACGCGACGGGAAATGCCCCCGGTCAGGTCACGACGTCGGGGGCGTCGCGCCCGGTCCGCGCGCGGATCCCCGCCAGCGCCTCGGCGGCGGCGGCGACGGGGGCCAGCGCCTCCCGGGGCTCGAGCCGGTGGTTCGAGGGGTCGGGCTCGAACCGTTCGAGGTAGACGCGCAGCGTCGCGCCCTCCGTGCCCGTGCCCGACAGGCGGAACACGATCCGCGCCGCGTCGCCCAGCACCACGCGGATGCCCTGCCGCGACGCGGTCGAGCCGTCGACCGGGTCGACATAGGCGAAGTCGTCGGCCGCGGTGACGGTCATGCCCTCGACCGCGCGGCCCGGCAGGTCGTCGAGCGAGCCGCGCAGGGCGTCCATCAGCGCCTCGGCCGCCGCGGCGTCCACGGCCTCGTAGTCGTGGCGCGCGTAGTAGTCGCGGCCGTGACGCGCCCAGTGCTCGGCCATGATCTCGGCGACGGATTGTCCGCGCGCGGCCAGCACGTTGAGCCAGAGCAGCACCGCCCAGAGCCCGTCCTTCTCGCGGACGTGGTCGGAGCCGGTGCCCGCGCTCTCCTCGCCGCAGATCGTCGCGCGGCCCGCGTCGAGGAGCGTGCCGAAATACTTCCAGCCGGTGGGCGTCTCGTGCAGCTCCACGCCGAGCCGCGCGGCCACGCGGTCGGCGGCGCGCGAGGTCGGCATCGACCGCGCGATCCCAGCGATCCCGTCCGCGTAGCCCGGCGCACGATGCGCGTTGGCCGCGAGCACCGCGAGGCTGTCGGAGGGCGTGACGTAGAGGCCGCGCCCGACGATCATGTTGCGGTCCCCGTCGCCGTCGGAGGCCGCGCCGAGGTCGGGCGCGTCCTCGCCCATCATCTCCGCCACCAGCGCCGCCGCGTGGACCGGGTTCGGGTCCGGGTGGCCGCCGCCGAAGTCGGGCAGGGGCACGCCGTTGACGACGGTGCCCTCGGGCGCGCCGAGCTCGCCCTCGAGGATCGCGCGCGCGTAGGGGCCGGTGACGGCGTGCATCGCGTCGAACCGCATCCGGAAACCGCCGGCGAACAGCGCGCGGATCGCGTCGAAATCGAAGAGCGAGCGCATCAGGTCGGCATGGATAGCGACCGGGTCGATCACCTCCACCGCCATGTCGCCGAGCCGGGTCTCGCCCAAGGTGTCGAGATCGACGTCGCCGCCGCGCAGGATGCGGTAGGCGTCGATGGCGAGCGTGCGGGCGTGGATCGCGGCCGTCACCGCCTCGGGCGCGGGCCCGCCGGCGGCGATGTTGTACTTCAGCCCGAAATCGCCGTCCTCGCCGCCCGGATTGTGGCTGGCCGACAGGATCAGGCCGCCATCGGCGCCCCGGTGGCGGATCGTGGCGGAGGCGGCGGGCGTGGACAGCAGCCCGTCGCGCCCGACGATCGCGCGCGCGACCCCGTTCGCGGCGGCCATCCGCAGGATCGTCCGGATCGCCTCGCGGTTGAAGAACCGCCCGTCGCCGCCGATCACGTAGGTTCGCCCCTCGACGGGCCCGATCGCGTCGAAGGTGGACTGCACGAAGTTCTCGAGGAAGCCCGGCCGCATGAAGGTCCGCGTCTTCGCGCGCAGGCCCGACGTGCCGGGCTTCTGGCCCGGCACGGGCGATGTCTTGACGGTCTCGATGCTCATTTCGTCCTCCGTTCTGTGCCCCGTCATTCGGCGGCCGCGTCGCGGTAGAGCGCCGCGTAGGCCTCGGCCGAGCGCGTCCAGTCCACGGGATGCGCCATGCCGCGTCGCATCATGCGCTCCCAGGCCGGGCGGTCGCCGTGGAGGTCGCAGGCGCGGTCGATCGCGTGGCCGAGCGCATCGACCGTGCCGGGCGCGAACTGGATGCCGGTCGCCGCCCCGGCCGCGAGCCCCGCGTCGTTCGCGTCGATCACCGTGTCGGCGAGCCCTCCGGTGCGTGCCACGACCGGCACGCAGCCGTAGCGCAGGCCGTAGAGCTGCGTCAGGCCGCAGGGCTCGAAGCGCGAGGGGATCACGATCGCGTCCGCGCCGCCCTGCATGAGATGCGCCAGCCCCTCGTCGTAGCCGATCTGGACGCCCACGCGCGCGGGGTCGGCGGCGGCGGCGGCGCGCCAGCCGGCTTCGAGCGCCGCGTCGCCGGTGCCGAGCACGACGAGCCCCGCGCCGCGCGCCGCGAGCCGGGGCAGGGCCTCGAGCAACAGGTCGAGGCCCTTCTGGGTCGTCAGGCGGCTGACGACGCAGAAGAGCGGCGCGTCGGGCGCGAGGTCGAGGCCGAAGCGATCCGTCAGCGCCGTGCGGTTCGCAGCCCGCCGACCGAGCGAGCGCGGGCCGTAGCGCGCGGCGAGGGCGGGATCGGCGGCCGGGTCCCAGATCTCGGCGTCGATGCCGTTGAGGATGCCCGAGAGACGGTCGCCCCGCGCGGCGAGGATCCCCTCGAACCCCATCCCGAAGGCGGGGTCGGCGAGCTCGCGAGCATAGGTCGGGCTGACGGTGGTGATCCGGTTCGACCGGACGAGCCCGGCCTTCAGGAAGCTGATCCGGCCGTGATACTCGTACCCCTCGGGGTGGAAGTCCTCGGGCGGCAGCGCCAGCGGCCCGATCGCGTCCGCGTCGAACAGCCCCTGGAACGCGACGTTGTGGATCGTCGCGACGCAGGCCGTCGCCGCGTCGCCCCGCGCGCGCAGGTAGAGCGGCGCCAGCCCGGCCTGCCAGTCGTGGGCGTGGAGCATGTCGGGGGTCCAGCCGTCGAGGCCCCGCGCGGCGACCGTGGCCGCGGCGCTCGACAGCGCGGCGAAGCGGACGGCGTTGTCGGGCCGGTCGCGCCCGTCGGGGCCGAGATACGGGTTGCCCTCGCGCGCGTAGAGATGCGGCGCGTCGAGCACGAGGAGCGACAGGCCCTCCGCCTCGACGCCGACCACGCGCATCGCGCCGCCCACGGGATCGTCGAGCCGCGCGAGCTCGCGCCCGGCCGCCATCGGCCCGGCGAGCGCGGGATAGCCCGGCAGCATCACGCGCGCCGTCACGCCGATCCGGCCGAGCGCCTTGGGCAGCGCCTGGACGACGTCGGCGAGCCCGCCCGTCTTGACGAAGGGCGCGCATTCGGAAGCGACGTGCAGGACGTCCACGCGCCTTACTCCCCGAGCGCGTCGAGCATCGGCTGGGTGATGAGGCAGACGCCCTTCGCGGTGCGCCGGAACCGCCTGGCGTCGAGTTCCGGATCGTCGCCCACCACCAGCCCCTCGGGGATCGTGACGGCGCGGTCGATCACCACGTCGCGGAGCCGCGCGCGGCGCCCCACGACCGTCTGCGGCAGCGCCACGACCCGTTCGAGCCGCGCGTAGGAATGGCAGCGCACGCCCGTGAAGAGCAGGCTCTCGCGCACCTCCGCGCCCGACACGATGCAGCCGCCGCTCACCAGGCTCGAGACCGCCGAGCCGCGCCGGTCGGCCTCGTCGTGGACGAACTTCGCGGGCGGCGTCATCTCCGCGTCCGTCGAGATCGGCCAGTCGTTGGAGTAGATGTCGAGCGCGGGGTTGAACTCGGTCAGGTCGAGATTAGCCTGCCAGAACGCGTCGATCGTGCCCACGTCGCGCCAGTAGGGCGCCGTCTCCTGCCCGGTGATCACGCAGGAGCGCGAGAACGGATGCGCCACCGCGTGCCCGCCCTTGACCAGCGCGGGGACGATGTCGTGGCCGAAATCGTGCGAGGAATGCGGATCGGCGGCGTCGGCGGCGAGGATCTCGAACAGGCGCGCGGTCTCGAACACGTAGATGCCCATCGAGGCCAGCGCCATGTCGGGGCGGCCGGGCATGGCGGGCGGGTCGGCGGGCTTCTCGAGGAAGTCGACGATGCGGTCGCGCTCGCCCACGTGCATCACGCCGAACGCGGTGGCCTCGCCGCGGGGCACCTCGATGCAGCCGACGGTGACGTCCGCCCCGCTCTCGACGTGCTGGGCGATCATGCGGGCGTAGTCCTGCTTGTAGACGTGGTCCCCGGCCAGCACGATGATGTACTTCGGCCCGTAGCCCTCGACGATGTCGAGGTTCTGCCAGACCGCGTCGGCGGTGCCGAGATAGACGTCGCGGTCCTCGACGCGCTGCGAGGCGGGCAGGATGTCGAGCCCCTCGTTGCGGTCGTTGGAGAGGAAGTTCCAGCCGCGCTGCAGGTGCCGGATCAGCGAATGCGCCTTGTACTGCGTCGCGACGCCGATCCGCCTTATGCCCGAGTTGACCGCGTTCGAGAGCGCGAAGTCGATGATCCGCGCCTTGCCGCCGAACGGCACCGCGGGCTTGGCGCGCCGGGCCGTCAGCTCCTCGAGCCGCGAGCCGCGCCCGCCCGCGAGGATGAAGGCCATGCTCTCGCGCGCGAGCTGGCTTGTCTGCGGTCTGGTCATGGTCGTTCCTCCCCGGGGTCTGCGTCGTCCGCCTCGGGTGCCGCACGATCGACCAAGGGCTACGACGCGGAGGCTCCGGTCCGCAACGGCCCCGGGCGCGGCGGCGCCGACGAGGTCGGGCGGGGGGCGGGCGGCTTCTCTCGTCGGGGAAACCGCGCTAGCCGTTCGCGGAGCCCGCCCCCGACTGCCCCGACCGGAGAGTTCCCATGACCGCATCCCTCACGCGCCGCCGCCTGCTCGCCACCGGAGCCGCGGGCGCCGCGCTCGCGCTCCACCCGTTCAGCGCGCGCGCGCAGGGCGGCCAGGCGCATCTGCGGCTGATGGAGACGACGGACCTGCACGTCCACGTCTGGCCCTACGACTACTACGCGGACCGCGCGGTGGACGATTTCGGCCTCGCGCGCACCGCCGCGCGCATCGCCGGGATCCGCGCCGAGGCGACGAACTCGGTGCTCCTGGACAACGGCGACCTGATCCAGGGCAACCCGATGGGCGACTACATGGCCTACGAGAAGGGGCTCGACGGCGGAAACGTGCACCCGATGATCGCCGCGATGAACGCGCTCGGCTTCGACGCCTCGACGCTGGGCAACCACGAGTTCAACTACGGGCTCGACTACCTGATGGACGCGATCGACGACGCCGACTTCCCGGTCGTCTCCGCCAACGTCGCGCGGCTGCCGCTGGGCGCCGACCCCACGCAGGACGACACCATCGTCCCGCCCTACGCGATCATCGAGCGCGCGGTGACGACCGGCGACGGCGAGACCCATCCGATCCGCATCGGCCTGATCGGCTTCGTGCCGCCGCAGATCATGACCTGGGACAAGCGCCATCTGGAGGGCCGCGTCGCGACCCGCGACATCGTCGAGGCCGCCCGCGCCTGGGTTCCGCGCCTGCGCGCCGAGGGCGTCGATCTCGTCGTCGCGCTGAGCCATTCGGGAATCGAGGCGCCCTATGTCGAGGGCATGGAGAACGCCTCGCTCTACGTGGCGGAGGTCGAGGGCGTCGACGTCGTGATGACCGGCCACCATCACCGGCTGTTCCCGGGCGAGGACTATGCCGGGATCGAGGGGGTGGACGCCGAGCGCGGCACGCTGATGGGCAAGCCCGCGGTGATGGCCAACTTCTGGGGCAGTCATCTCGGCCTGATCGACCTGATGCTCGAGCGCGAGGGCGAGGGCTGGCGCGTCGCCGACTTCGCCGTGGAGACGCGGCCGATCATGGAGCGGGTCGACGGCGAGAAGGTGGCGCTGGTGGAGTCGGTCCCCGCCGTGCTCGAGGCCGCGCAGCCCGAGCACGACGAGACGCTGGCCTACGTGCGCCGCTCGGTCGGCAAGACCTCGGCCCCGCTCTTCAGCTACTTCGCGCAGGTCGCCGACGACCCCTCGGTGCAGGTCGTGAGCCAGGCGCAGACCTGGTACATCGCGCAGATGATGGCGGGCACCGAGAACGAGGGCCTGCCGGTCCTGTCGGCGGCGGCGCCCTTCAAGGCGGGCGGGCGCGGCGGTCCGGACTACTACACCGACGTGCCCGCGGGCGACGTGGCGATCAAGAACGTGGCCGACCTCTACCTCTACCCCAACACCGTGCAGGCGGTGCGCGTCAGTGGTGCCGAGGTCCGCGAATGGCTGGAGCGTTCGGCGGGCATGTTCAACCGGGTCGAGCCGGGGGCCGTGGACGCGCCGCTCCTGAACCCCGACTTCCCGTCCTACAACTTCGACGTCATCGACGGCGTGTCCTACCGCATCGACCTGTCGCAGCCGTCGCGCTACGACGTCGACGGCGCGCTCGTCGCGCCCGACGCGCGGCGGATCGTGGACCTGACCCACGAGGGCGAACCGATCGACGAGGCGGCCTCGTTCGTGATCGCGACCAACAACTACCGCGCGGGCGGCGGCGGGGCGTTCCCCGGCGTGACCGACGAGGCCGTGATCTTCGTGGGCCCCGACACCAACCGCGACGTGATCGTGCGCTACATCGTGGAGCAGGGCACGATCGACCCCTCGGCGGACGCGAACTGGTCGTTCGCGCCGATGCCCGGCACGAGCGTGACGTTCGAGACCGGGCCGGGCGCCAAGGCCTATGCCGACCGGGTGGGCGCCGCGCCCGAGTTCGTCGAGGACACGGCGGACGGCTTCGCGCGGTTCCGGCTGGCGCTCTGACGTCGGGCGCTTGCCGGACGCCCGCGCGGTGACCATGTGCGACTGCGAAGGGGAGACGCCATGAGCCGCGAGACCACGGGCCTTCGGCACGCGCGCGAGGTCGAGCGGCATCTGGGCTGGCTCGACGGTTTCACCTCCGCCGCGCTGGGCGTGCTCGCGGTGGCGTCGGGAATCTACACCTACCTGGGCGTGCGCGGCCTCCTCGACGACGGCGGCGCGCTCTCGATCTTCGCGGCGATCGCCTATAGCGGCGCGGTCTCGACCGGCATCTTCGTGTTCTGGTCCTACCTGATGCGGCTCCTGCCGGCGATGCGCACGGCGGCGACGCGGCTCGGGCTCGTCGCGGCGATGCTGGTGGGCTCGGCGGCGATCGTGGCGATGTCGTCGTGGCTCAACGCCGCGGCGCTCGCGGGCTCGGCGGCGGTCGAGCAGCACCTCGCGCGCACCGTGCAGGATTACCAGGCCTCGCTCGAGCGGGCCAACGAGGCCACGCTGCAGGCGCAGGCGCTCGGCCTCGACGTCGGCCGCACCCGGCAGGGCTTCGAGGACCTCTCCGAGCAGGAGGCCGTGGGCGGGTTGTCGGGGCTCGCGGGGCGCGGCGCGGTGTTCCGCGTGCTGACGCAGAAGTCCGACGAGCTGGCCGCGCTCGAGGCGCTGATCGCCGCGCAGGACGCGCCCGTGGCGGCGGCCTTCGGCGAGGGCAACGCGATCCTGAGCCGGATGCGCGCGCTGACGGTGGCGCCGGGGCCGGTGGAGGACCGCGCGGTGGAGTTCTCCGAGGAGGCCGTGCGGCTCGCCGGGATCATCACCACGCTGCGCCAGCTCTCGGTCGCGCCGCTCGTGGACCGCGCCGCGCGCGACCTCGCGCAGTCGGTCGTCCTGCCGCGGCTCGACGCGGACGACGCGGGCGGGCAGGCCGCGCAGCAGGCGACGATCGCCTCGCTCCTCGACGTGGTGGGGCAGCGCGCCGCGACGCTCCAGAGCGCGGCCGCCGAGGTCCTCGCACTCGAGCCGCCGCCCGAAGTGGTCTACGTGCCGATCTCGACGGCGGACGCGGTGATCCGCTACGCCGGCAACTTCGCGCCGTCCTGGGCGGGCGCGATCGCGATCGACCTGCTTCCGGCGGTGCTCGTGCTGATCGTGGCGGTCGCGCAGGCCGCGATGCGCGCGGGCCGCGACCCGTCCGAGCCCGAGGACGCGATGACCGTGGCCGAGCTGCGCGCCGCCGTCCGCGCCCTGCGCGAGATCGAGGCGGTCGAGCCGGGTGCCGTGAAGCCCGGCGAAGACGCGCCGGTCCGCCCGCGAGACCCGCCGAGGGTCGTGGCCGAATGAGCGGAGAGCCCGCGCGGGCCCCGGACGCGACGACCCGGACGCTGCGCTGGCTGCTCGGCGCGCAGCTCGCGCTTGCCGCCGCGCTGGTGGCGGTCGATCTCGCGCCCGCGCTGCCGGGGCTCGTGAGCCCCTCCGGGGCGCCCGCGCTCGACCGCCCCACCCGGCCGGGCGATCAGACGCGCCGCTACCGGCCCGCCGACCCGGCCCATCCCGGCCCCGGCGTCGATCCCGACATGCCGCGCCGCCTCGTGCTCGACCGCGTCCGCGTCGACGGCGCGCCCGCCATCCGCCTGCGCGGCGCGGTGGCGCCGGGCGACGGCGACCGGATCGCGGCGGCGCTGGGCGAGGCGCCCCCGGCGCTCGTCGTGCTCGACAGCCCCGGCGGGTCGGTCCGCGACGCGCTCGCGATCGGGCGGGCGATCCGCGAGACGGGGGCCGCGACCCGGCTCGTGGCGGACGCGGTCTGTCTCTCGGCCTGCCCGCTCATGTTCGCGGGCGGCGTGGAGCGGGCGGCCTCGGAGGGTGCCCGGCTCGGTGTGCACCAGCACAGCTACGGCGAGGCGACCCTGCTCCCGGCCTTCCTCGCCGTCGAGGACATGCAGCGCGGGCAGGCCGACGTGCTGGCGCATTTCGAGGCGATGGGCGTGGATCTCCGGATCATGGGCCCCTCGATGGCCACCCCGGCCGACGAGATCTACATCCTGTCGCCCGACGAGCTGCGCGACTGGAACGTCGTGACGCCGTGAGGGCGGTCGCCGGACGGCTCGGCCGTGCCGCGCGGTCGTCGAGTCCCGGCATGTGCTTCGCTTCGGGACGCGCGCGAGATGGCCGGGGGAGCGGTCGGGCCCCGCGGCGTGGCGAGATCCGGCACCGGCGCCCTTGACCCCCGCCGCCCCGCCTGCGCAGCATCGCGTCCGATGGTTCCCGGAACCCCCACAGGGGCCGAGGGATGAAAAGGGAACGCGGTGAGGTGTAGCCAACAGGCGCCGAACCCGCGACTGCCCCCGCAACTGTGAGCGGCGAGCGACCCCGAGGACGCCACTGGACCCCGCTATGGTCCGGGAAGGTTCGGGGAAGCCGTGACCCGCGAGTCAGGAGACCTGCCATCGCGACGACGACGAACCCGGGCGGGGTGTCCGGACCGTAGGTCACGTTGGTCGAGCCGGGCGCGTCGCGTCCCGGCACCCCCGTGCCCCGCGTCCGCCCCCGCCGCATCGCGGAGGGCGAGATGGGACGGACCGGAGACCATTTCCACGGGGGCGCCGTCGGCGCCTCGTGGCAGCACGGGGGCCATATTGCCACCTCCGAAGGCGGCCCGTTCGCGCCGCGCGCCGCCTCGGGCCGTGACCGATCCCCCGCGGTGACGAACCGGTTCGGCGCCTCGCATCCCCGCGTCGTGGTCGACCCCAGCCGCGGCTTCCGGGACGGGGCAGTCTCGCCCCCCGCGGGCGATCGCGGCGCACGCCCTACGACCGCGCGACCGGGCGAAGCGTGCCGTGCCATGCCGACCGGAGCCGCCGCATGACCCGCGCCGCGCTGCGCGTCGAGGGCGCGAGCTGGGCCCCCCGGCGCGGCGCGACCGTGCTGCACCCGGTCTCGTTCGCCGTGGAGCCGGGCCGCGTCCTCGGCATCGTCGGCCCGAACGGGGCCGGCAAGTCGACGCTGCTGCGGCTCCTCTACCGCTACCTGCGTCCCGCCACCGGGCGCGTGCTGCTCGACGATCGCGACGTCTGGCACGCGTCGGCCCGCGACGTCGCGCGCGAGATCGCCGTCGTGCTCCAGGAACAGGCGGGCGAGAGCGCGCTCACGGTGGGGGAGGTCGTGGCGCTCGGCCGGACGCCGCACCGCGCGGGCTTCGCGGGCGGCGGCTCGGGCGACGCGGCGATCGTGCGCCGCGCGCTGGCCCGGCTCGACCTCGCGGGCCTCCAGCGGCGGGCGTTCGGGACGCTGTCGGGCGGGGAGCGGCAGCGCGTGATGGTCGCCCGCGCGCTCGCGCAGGAGCCGCGCCTGCTGATCCTCGACGAGCCGACCAACCATCTCGACATCCGCCACCGGCTCGAGGTGCTGGCACTCATCCGTGACCTCGGCGTCACGGTCGTCGTCACGCTCCACGACCTCAACCTCGCCGCCGGGCTCGCCGACGACGTGCTCGTCCTCGCGGGCGGGCGCGCGCTGGCCTGCGGGCCGCCGGACGCGGTGCTGAGCGAGGCCGTGATCGCGCGGGCCTTCGGCGTCCGCGTCCGGCGCCGGACGCTGGCGCCCGACGGCGATCCGCACCTGACCTTCCACCTCCGCCACGAGGAGCCCGCCGAATGAGGCCGACCCTTCCCGCGCTCGCGCTCGCGGCGCTCGCCGCCCCCGCGCTGGCCCATCCGGTCACTGTTCGCAGCTGCGACCGCGAGGTGACCTTCGACGAGGCCCCCCGCGCCGCCGTCTCCAACGACGTGAACCTGACCGAGATGATGCTGGTCCTCGGCCTGACCGACCGCATGGCCGGCTACACCGGCATCTCCGGCTGGGGCAACCTCGACCCCGCGATCCGCGCGGGCGTGGCGGCGCTGCCCGAGCTGGCGGAGCGGTACCCGTCGCGGGAGGTCCTGTTGGGCGCGGGCGCGGACTTCTACTTCGCGGGCTGGAACTACGGGCTCGAGCTCGGCGGCGAGGTCACGCCGGACACGCTCGCGCCCCACGGGATCGCGGTCTACGAGCTGACCGAGAGCTGCGCCCACGTCATGGGCAGGGACGCGGCGAGCATGGAGGACCTCTACGCCGACCTGACGAACCTCGGCGCGATCTTCGGCGTGGAGGACCGCGCGGCGGCGCTGGTGGCGGGCTACCGCGAGCGGCTCGACGCGATCGTAAGCTCGCTGGCCCCGCTGGAGCGGGCGCCGCGCGTCTTCGTCTACGACAGCGGCGAGGACGCGCCGTTCACCGCCGGGCGCCACGCGATGCCGACCGCGCTGATCGAGGCGGCGGGCGGGCGCAACGTCATGGACGACGTCGAGGAAAGCTGGACCACGGTCGGCTGGGAGGCGGTCGTGGCGCGCGACCCGGAGGTGATCGTGATCGTCGACTACGGCGACGTGACGGCCGAGCAGAAGCGCGCCTTCGTGACGGGCAGCCCGGCCTTCGCCGGCATCGCCGCGGTGCGCGACGACCGCTTCGTGACGCTCGACTACGTGGAGGCCACGCCCGGGCCCCGCAACGTCGAGGCGGTGGGCACGCTGGCGCGGGCGTTCCGCGCGCCGTGACCGATCACGGCGTGGCCACCACCGTCGGACGAGGCCGCGCGCGGCGCGCGGCGGCGCCGTCGATGGCGGTGCTGGGGGCCGCGGCGCTCGCGCTGTCGATCTCGGTCGCGGTCGGCGTGGGGGCGGTGGTCGTGCCGCTCGGGACGGTCTGGGGCGTGATCGCCGACCGGCTCGTCCCGGGCCTCGTCACCGCCGACTGGACCACGGGCCAGGCCGCCATCGTCTGGGAGATCCGGCTGCCGCGCGCGCTGCTCGCGGCGATGGTCGGCGCGGGGCTGGCGCTGGTGGGCGCGAGCCTGCAATCGGTGACGCGCAACCCGCTGGCCGATCCGCACCTGCTCGGGATCTCGGCGGGCGGCGCGTTCGGCGCGATCGCGGCGCTCCTGCATACGGGGCTGTTCCTCGGCGTCCTCACGGTGCCGCTGATGGCCTTCGCGGGCGCGCTCGCGGCGACGCTCCTCGTGCTCGCCGTCGCGAACGTCGCGCATGCCACGAGCGCCGACCGGCTGGTGCTCGCAGGCGTGGCCGTCTCCTTCGTCGTCATGTCCTGCGCGAACGTGCTGATCTTCCTCGGCGACCCCCGGGCCGCGCACACGGTCGTGTTCTGGATGCTCGGCGGTCTCGGCCTCGCGCGGTGGGACCAGCTGCTCTACCCGGCCGCGATCCTCGCCGCCTGCGGCGCCTGGCTGATGGCGAATGCGGGCCGGCTGAACGCGATGACCGTCGGCGACGAAACCGCCTCCACGCTGGGCATCCCCGTCGCGCGGTTCCGGCTGGCCGTCTTCGTCGCGGGCGCGCTGATGACGGGCTGCATGGTCGCGTTTTCGGGCATCATCGGCTTCGTCGGCCTGATGGTCCCGCACGTCGTCCGGCTCGTGGTCGGCGGGGACTGTGCCCGCGTCCTGCCGGCCTCGGCGCTCGTCGGCGCGGTGTTCCTCGTCTGGGCGGACATCGCCGCGCGCACGGTCATGGCCCCCGAGGACGTCCCCGTCGGCATCGTCACCGGCCTCGTCGGCGGCGCGTTCTTCGTGTGGCTGCTGCGCCGGCGGGGGTGACGGTCGCGGGCGAGCCGTCCCGCGCCGGTCGTGGAAGCGGTGCCAGCGCTCGTTCCGCTCCGTCCCCGTGACCCGCATCCGAACCGATCGCCCGCGACCGTCGATCCGGGCGCGCGACCCGCGCCGATGGCGGGACGCGGGCGGGCGACGTCCGCCGCGCGCGCCGATCGCAGAAAGCCGCCTTCGGCTGCGGCGTCAGTCGCGCTCCACGCACATCGCCACGCCCATGCCGCCGCCGATGCACAGCGTCGCGAGCCCCTTCTTCGCGTCGCGCCGCTTCATCTCGTAGAGGAGCGTGTTGAGGACGCGGGCGCCGGACGCGCCGATCGGATGGCCGATGGCGATGGCGCCGCCGTTGACGTTCACGATCTCCGGGTCCCAGCCCATGTCCTTGTTCACGGCGCAGGCCTGCGCCGCGAAGGCCTCGTTGGCCTCCACGAGGTCGAGGTCGTCGACGGTCCAGCCGGCCTTCTCGAGCGCGCGGCGCGAGGCGTAGATCGGGCCGACGCCCATGATCTTCGGATCGAGCCCGGCGGTGGCGTAGCTCGCGATCCGCGCGAGCGGCTCGATCCCGCGCTTCGAGGCCTCCTCCGCGGACATCAGCAGCGTCGCGGCGGCGCCGTCGTTGAGGCCCGACGCGTTGGCGGCCGTCACGGTGCCGTCCTTCGTGAACGCGGGGCGGAGCTTGGCCATCGCCTCCATGGTGGCGCCGTGGCGGATGTACTCGTCGTCCTCGACCGTCACGTCGCCCTTCCGTCCCTTCACGGTGAAGGGGGCGATCTCGTCGCGGAACCGGCCGGCCTTCTGCGCCGCCTCGGCCTTGTTCTGGCTCCCCACGGCGAACGTGTCCTGCGCGTCGCGGGTGATCTGCCATTGCTCGGCGACGTTCTCGGCGGTCTGGCCCATGTGGAAGTCGTTGAAGGCGTCCCAGAGGCCGTCGCGGATCATCGTGTCCACGAGTTTGGTGTCGCCCATCTTCTGACCCTGACGCAGCGCCTGGGCGTGCATCGACATCGACATGCTCTCCTGCCCGCCCGCGACGACGATGGACGCGTCGCCGAGCATGATGTGCTGCGCCCCGAGCGCCACCGCGCGCAGCCCCGAGCCGCAGACCTGGTTGATGCCCCAGGCGGCGGCGGCCTCGGGCAGCCCTGCGTTGATATGCGCCTGCCGGGCAGGGTTCTGGCCCTGGCCCGCGGTGAGGACCTGCCCCAGGATCGTCTCGGACACGTCCGCCTTGTCGATGCCCGCCCGGGCTATGACCGCCTCGATCGCGGCCGTCCCGAGGTCGTGCGCGGGCACGTTCGCGAAGGCGCCGAGGAAGGAGCCCACGGGGGTGCGGGCGGCGGAGGCGATGACGACGTCGGTCATGGGGAGCGGTCCTTGTCCTGGCGTGGGGACGTCCGCGCGGCGCGGCCGTCCGTCGGGCCCGCACCTATCGCGGCGGCCGGGCGGGGGCCAGCCGTTCACCGCGCGGGCGGCGCGGTCTCCACCGTCAGGGGCGGGCCCTTGAGCTCGAACTTGTTGCCCCACGGGTCATGGAGGTACACCGAATGGCCGTAGCCCCTCGCCCCGGTCTGGTGCGTCTCCCAGTCGACCGCGACCCCGTGCGCGGCGAGGTGGGCGCGCAGCGCGTCCGGCTCGAACGGGCCGATGGCGAGCGCGAGGTGGTCGACATTGGTGCCCGGGACCTCGGGCAGCGAGGACGCGGCGCGGGGGTCGTCGGCATCCCACAGCCCGAGGAGGACGGTGCCGAACCAGACATGCTCCATGCCGATCTCGTGGTAGCGGAAGCCCGGCTCGCAGCCCAGCACGTCGCGGTACCAGGCGACCGCGCGCGGCAGGTCGTGGATCCAGAGGACGACGTGGTCGAGGCCCAGCGGGCGGAACGGGGGCATGGCGGTCTCCATCGGGGGTCAGGCGCGCTCGTCCACGGGGCTGCCCATGACGACGTAGGTGGTCAGCGTCGCGACCTGCGGCAGGACGCCCAGCACCTCGGTGTGGAAGTGCTTGTAGGCGGCGAGGTCGCGCGCCTCGATCCGCAGGAGGTACTCGACGGTGCCGGTGACGTTGTGGCACTCGCGGACCTGGCGGGCGGCGGCGACGCCGCGCTCGAACGCCTCCTGCCCCCGCTTGGTGTGGTCGTTGAGCCCGACGGCGACGTAGGCGGTGAAGCCGATGCCCGCGCGGTCGGGATCGATCACGGCGCGGTAGCCGCGGATCAGGCCGGTCCGCTCCATCGCCTGCACCCGGCGCAGCGTGGCCGAGGAGGACAGGCCGATGCGCGCGGCGAGCGCCTGATTGGTGATGCGCCCCTCGCGTGCGAGGATTCGCAGGATGCTGTCGTCGAAGGCGTCCATAGGGGTCATTGCTTGCGCTCGATCGCCGGATGCGCCGCGGAACGCAAGCCCGTGTCGCGCGATGACTCGATAGGTTGCGCGCATGACGCCCGACCTCCTCCTCGCCCTCGACGGGCTTCGCCGTGGCCACGCTGTTCAGCCCCGGGCCCAACAACGTGATGCTGATGGCGTCGGGGGCGAATTACGGCCTGCGGCGGACGCTTCCGCACCTCCTCGGCGTGGCGCTGGGCTTCCCGATGCTCGCGGCCTGCGTCGGGCTCGGGCTCGGCGCGCTCTTCGAGGCGTGGCCGCCCGCCCGCGTCGTGCTGGAGGTGGTGTCGATCGCGTTCCTCCTCTGGCTCGCGTGGAAGGTGGCGAACGCGGGCGCGCCGGGCGAGGGGCGCGCGGGCGGGCGGCCGCTGTCGTTCCTGCAGGCGGCGACGTTCCAGTGGGTGAACCCGAAGGCCTGGGCGATGGCGCTCGGCGCGATGAGCCTCTACGCCGCCACCGGCGGCTGGCCGCGCGTGCTGGCCGTGGCGGGCGTGTTCGCGGCGCTCGGCCTGTGCTCGGCCACGGCCTGGACGCTGATCGGGACGCGCATCCGCCGGCTCCTGACGGGTCCGCGCCGCCTGCGCGCGTTCAACTGGACGATGGCCGCGCTGCTGGTCGCGTCGCTCTGGCCGATCGTGGCCTCACTCGCCTAGCGCGATCTCGCGCAGCAGGTGCCCGTCCGGCGCGAACAGCAGCAGCCGGTCGTCCATCGTCGTCGCGAGCCAGCCCGACGGCGTCTGCGTCACCGCCAGCACCCGCGCGCCCTCGGGCATCGCGAGCGCCTCGGGAACCGTCACCGCCGCGCCCGGCAGCCGCGTGACAAGCAGCGCCACCACCGTTATCAGCCCGCCGATCATCACCGCCGTCAGGACCGTCACCAGCACCCGCAGGAAGCGCAGGTTCGGCGGCTCGGGAGCGCCAGTGTCGGACATCCGCGTCACCTTCCGCATCGCGGCCGGCCCGCCGCCGCGCCTCGATAAGGCCATCGCGCGCGACGTGCCAGACGAGGCGCACCTGTCGCGCTCGCGCCTCGCCCGGCTGATCGCGGACGGCGCGGTCACCGTCGACGGCGTGGTGGCGGGCGCGCGCGACCGCGTGGCCGAGGGCGCCGAGGTGGTCGTGGCCGTGCCCGCGCCCGACGACCCCGAGACGCGGGCGGAGGCGATCCCGCTCGTCGTGGTCCACGAGGACGCGGACCTGATCGTGATCGACAAGCCCGCCGGCATGGTCGTCCACCCCGCGCCGGGCTCGCCGTCCGGCACGCTCGTCAACGCGCTCCTTCACCATTTCGGCGGCGCGCTGTCGGGGGTGGGCGGCGCCCGCCGTCCGGGGATCGTGCACCGGATCGACAAGGACACGTCGGGGTTGCTCGTGGTGGCGAAGTCCGACGCCGCGCATCACGGGCTCGCCGCGCAGTTCGCCGCGCATTCCGCCGAGCGCCGCTACCTCGCCGTCTGCCACGGCGTGCCCGATGCCGCCGATCCGCGGCTGCGCGGCGTGCGGGGCGCGAGCTGGGAGGGGGCCGACGTCCTGCGTCTCGCCACGCGGCTGGCGCGGCACCGGACCGACCGCCAGCGGCAGGCCGTGGTCGCCGAGGGCGGGCGGCACGCGGTCACGCGGCTGCGCGTGCTCGAGGGGCTCGGTGCGGCGGCGCTGCTCGAGTGCCGGCTCGAGACCGGGCGTACGCACCAGATCCGCGTCCACCTTGCCCATGCGGGGCACGCGCTGATTGGCGATCCGACCTACGGCGGCGCGCGCCGTCTGCCGGGGGGCCATCCGGGCGCCGCCGCGGCAGCGGGCTTCGCGCGGCAGGCGCTGCACGCGGCGACGCTGGGCTTCGAGCACCCCGTGACGGGCGCGGCGATGGCGTTCGAGGCGGCGCTGCCGGACGACATGGCGGACCTGCGCGACGCGCTGCGCGGCTGACGAAGTTTACCTCACGTTAGTATCTTGCGGGCGATGGTCGCGGCGACGGGGCGCCTCCATGCGGTCCGCCGGGCATGACGGTCGCGTGAGCGCGCCTTGCCCGCCGCGCGTTCGGAGCCCATGTTTCATGGGACGGATCCGCCGTCGACGAGAGGGGAACGAGACATGGCCGCCACCTATGCGAACCTTCCGGCCCCGAATCCCGAGGCGGGGCTGAACCGCTACCTGCAGGAGATCCGGCGCTTCCCGATGCTCGAGCCCGAGCAGGAATACATGCTCGCCAAGCGCTGGGTCGAGGACGAGGATACCGACGCGGCGCACCAGCTCGTGACCTCGCACCTGCGCCTCGCCGCCAAGATCGCGATGGGCTACCGCGGCTACGGGCTGCCACAGGCCGAGGTGATCTCGGAGGCGAACGTGGGCCTGATGCAGGCGGTCAAGAAGTTCGATCCCGAGAAGGGGTTCCGGCTCGCGACCTACGCGATGTGGTGGATCCGCGCCTCGATTCAGGAATACGTCCTGCGCTCGTGGTCGATGGTCAAGCTCGGCACGACCTCCGCGCAGAAGAAGCTGTTCTTCAACCTCCGCAAGGCGAAGAACCGCATCGGCGCGCTCGAGGAGGGCGACCTGCGGCCCGAGAACGTCGCGCGCATCGCCAAGGACCTCGGCGTGACCGAGACCGAGGTGACGAGCATGAACCGGCGCATGTCGGGCGGCGATGCCTCGCTCAACGTGCAGGTCGGCGCCGACGGCGACGGCACCGCGCAATGGCAGGACTGGCTCGCCGACGACAGCGCAGACCAGGCCGGCGACTACGCCGAGCGCGACGAGTTCGAGAGCCGTATCGGCCTGATGACCGACGCGATGGACGTCCTCAACGAGCGCGAGCGCGACATCCTGAGCCAGCGGCGGCTCAACGAGGAGACGGTGACGCTCGAGGACCTGTCGGCCAAGTACAAGGTCAGCCGCGAGCGCATCCGGCAGATCGAGGTCCGCGCGTTCGAGAAGCTATCGAAGCGCGTCCGGGAGCTCGCGCGCGAGAAGGGGATGGTTCCGGCCTGACCGACCGATCGCCGGGCCCGCCGACGCGACGCGGCCCGGCGGTTGCGGCGATTTGGACGGATCGGCCCCATGGGCTAGGCTGGTCCGACCAGCAGGGAGTCGCCCGATGTCCTACCTCGCCATCTTCGCCGCCGCCGTCGGCACCGACCGCAAGGACGCCTACGTCGCGCATTCGCGCGAGGCGTGGGAGCGCATCTTCGCGCCGCTGGGCGCGCTGCGCTGCGTCGAGGCGTGGGGCGACGACGTGCCCGACGGGGAGGTGACGTCCTTCCCGATGGCGGTGCGCGCGGGGCCGGACGAGACGGTCGTCGTCGGCTGGATCGAATGGCCCGACAGGGCGACGCACGACGCGGCGAACGCGCGGATGCGCGAGCCGGACTTCGAGGCCGGTCTCTCCGACATGGGCGCGATGCCGTTCGACGGCGCGCGGATGATCTTCGGTGGGTTCGCCCCGATCCTCGAGCTGCGCGCCTGATGGCGGGCGGCTGGGCGAAGGACGGGGCGGTCGGCGAGCAGATCGAGGCATCGATCGCCGACGAGCTCGCGCGGATGCGGTCGCGGCGCGCGCCGGTGGGCGTGGCCCGCGAGGACTGCGCGGAATGCGGCGAGCCGATCCCCGAGGCCCGGCGCGCGGCGGTGCCGGGCGTCAAGCTCTGCGTCGACTGCGCGTCGGGTCGCGACCGCCGTGCGACGCCGCGCGGCGGGATCAACCGGCGCGGCTCCAAGGATAGCCAGCTCCGATGAGCGATCCGGTCCGGTGGGGCATCCTGGGCGCGTCGAACTTCGCGCTGCGCGACATGGCGCCCGCGATCCACGGCGCGCGGCATGCGGTCCTCGCCGCGCTCGCGACGCGCGACCGGGCCCGGGCCGCGCCGTTCGAGGCGCTCGCGCCGGGCCTGCGCGTGCATTGCGGCTACGACACGCTGCTGGGGGATCCGGGGGTGGACGCGGTGTACGTGCCGCTGCCGAACGCGCTGCACGTCGAATGGGGCCTGCGCGCGCTGGAGGCCGGGAAGCATGTCCTGATCGAGAAGCCGGTGGCGCTGTCGGCGGGCGAGGTCGCGCCGCTGATCGCCGCGCGCGACCGGACGGGGCTTGTCGCGGCCGAGGCGTTCATGATCGTCCACCATCCGCAATGGGCGTTCCTCCGCGACCTGCTGGATGGCGGGGCGGTCGGGCGGCTGCGGCAGGTCGAGGGACACTTCACCTACGACAATTCCGGCGACCCTGGAAACATCCGCAACGATCGGGGTCTCGGTGGCGGGGCGCTGGCCGACGTGGGCGTCTATCCCGTCGGCGCGACGCGCTGGGCCACGCGGTCGGAGCCCTCGGACATCGCGTATGCCGAGGTCGTGACGGAGCGCGGCGTCGACACCTTCGCCCGCGCCGCCGCGCGCTTCGAGGGCTTCGGCGCGGGGTGGCTGGTCTCGATGCGGATGGCGCGGGCGCAGGGCATGACGTTCCATGGCGACGGCGGCCGGATCGCGATGCCGACCCCGTTCACCCCCGGCCCCGGAGGCGTGGCTGCGGTCGAATGGCGCGGGACGGACGGCGTGGCGCATCGGCGCGATTGGCACGGGATCGACCAGTACGTCCGGCAGGTCGAGGCGTTCGGCGCGGCGATCCGAGGGGAGGGCGCCTATCCGTGGGCGCTCGAGGATGCCCGCGGGACGCTCGCCGTGCTCGACCGCGTGCGGGCGGCCGGGGCGGCGCGCGGCGGGGTTTGACGGAGCGGGAGGGCGAAGGGGCGTTCTACCACCCCCATGCCCGCCATCATCGGTCGCTCGCGACGGAGCCAGGGGGACCAATCATGGTCAAGGCGGCCGCCCGCCCGATTGGGCCGGGTCGGGGCCTCGATACGAATTGTTCTCGGTCCGATGGGCGCGTTGTCGGGTTCGGCGGGCTGGAGGCATCAATGTCGAACGCCGCGGCCCCGTCTCGCATCGCCGACGGTCCCGCAGCGGCGCCGCGGCGTCGACGCGACGCAGCACCTGCCATATCTGGGAGGCGCCGTCGGCGACAGTACGATCGTCGTGCCCTCGCGCGCCCGGACGCGCGCGGCGGATGCCGTCGCGCCACTCGAACGACGGGGGCCGATTCAGATCGGCGCGTGTCGGGACCGCTCGGGGCGCGGGAGGCCGGCGCGCGGCCGGCTCGGACACCGGGCGGTCCTCGAGGCCGTCGCCCTGGACCCTGTCGGCGCCCGGCCATCCTCCGGAACGAAGGACGCGCGGAAGGTCTCCCCTCCGCGCGTCCCAGACGATCCGCCGTGCGTGCGACCTCAGTCGGCCTTCGCGTCGTCCTCGCCCTCGACGGTCTCGGCGTCCTGATTGATGACCTCGGTCTCGGTCACCTCCTCCTCGTCCTCCATCGACTTGAGGCTCGAGGGGGCCTGCATGTTGGCGAGCACGAAGTCGCGGTCGATCACCGCGCGCGAGCCCTCGGGCAGGGTCACGTCCGAGATGTGCAGCGTGTCGCCGATCTCGAGGTTCGAGCAGTCGACGGTGATGTTCTCGGGGATGTCGCCCGCGGTGACGCGCAGCTCGACCTCGGGGCGCACGACCGTGAGCACGCCGCCCTGCTTGTCGCCCGGCGAGCCGTCGACGCCCTCGAACACGACCGGGATGAACAGGTTCACCTTCGAGGTCCGGCGCAGGCGCATCAGGTCGACATGCGTCGGCAGGTCCTTGACCACGTCGCGCTGGACGTCCTTGGCGATGACGCGCACGTCCTCCTGGCCCTCGACCTTGAGGTTCCAGAGCGTCGCGCGGAACCGGCCCGCGCGCAGCTTCGTCAGGAGGTCGTTGAACGGCAGCGCGATCGGCAGCGGATCGGCGCCCCCGCCATAGACCACGCCCGGGACCATCCCGTCGCGGCGAGCTTGACGAGCGGCCCCCTTGCCTGTCCCCGTCCGGGCATGAGCGACGAGATCGGGGATCTCTCCAGCCATGTGTTTCTCCAATCAGACTTGTGGGGCGGCCTCCAAGGGTGTCCGCCCGGCATTCGAAGTGCCGTCCCCTAAAGCCGGTGCGCGAGGCTGGCAAGGGCCGCGATTGCGGTCGGGGCGGGCGGGCGCTAGGCACGCGGCCGTGGAGGCCGACCCCGTGACCGACGACCCGTCCATCCTCGTCTCGACCGGCTGGCTCGCCGCCCGGCTGCGCGACCCGGAGCTGCGTGTGATCGACGCGTCCTGGCACCTGCCCGATGCGGGCCGGGACCCGGCGACGGAATACGCCGAGCGTCACGTCCCCGGCGCGCGGTTCGTGTCGCTCGACGACGTGAGCGACCCGGTCTCGCCGCTGCCGCACGCCGCGCCCGGCGAGGTACAGCTCCTCGCGCGGCTCCGACGCGCGGGCGTGGGCGACGGGCACGTGGTCGTGATCTACGACGCGACGGGCATCTTCTCGGCGGCGCGGCTCTGGTGGCTGATGCGGCGGCACGGTCTGCGCGCGGCGGTGCTCGACGGCGGGCTGCCGCGCTGGCTGGCCGAGGGCCGGCCGGTGGACGACGTCGTCCCGCAGGCGCGCGAGCCGCATCTGGTCGCGGGCAAGGGCGCGCCGTCGCTGCTGCGCGACGTGACCGACGTGGCGCGCGCGGCGAAGCTCGGCCACGCGCAGATCGTGGATGCGCGCGCCGCCGCGCGGTTCCGCGGCGACGCGCCCGAGCCCCGGCCCGGCCTGCGCGCGGGGCACGTGCCCGGCGCGCGCAACGTCCCCTACGCGACGCTCCTGCGCGAGGACGGCACGATGAAGGACGGAGACGACCTCGTTGCGGTCTTCGAGGCGGCGGGCGTCGACCTGCGCCGACCGGTCATCACGTCCTGCGGCTCGGGCGTGACGGCGGCGATCCTGAACCTCGCCCTGGCCCGGCTGGGCCATCCCGACCACGCGCTCTACGACGGCTCCTGGGCCGAATGGGGCGGCTACCCCGACTTCGAGATCGAGACTGGAGACGCGCGATGATGCTCGACGCCCTGACGGCGCAGGCCCCCGACAAGATCCTGGCGCTGATGGCCGCCTACCGCGAGGACCCGCGCGAGGCCAAGATCGACCTCGGCGTGGGCGTCTACAAGGACGCGTCGGGCCGCACGCCGGTGATGCGCGCGGTGAAGGCCGCCGAGCGCCGGCTGGTCGAGGAGCAGGACACCAAGGTCTATACGGGCCTCGCGGGCGACCCGGCCTTCGCCGAGGCGCTGTCGACGCTGGTGCTCGGTCCTGCGCGCGACGCGTCCCGGCTGGCCTGCGTCGCCACCCCCGGCGGCACCGGCGCGGTCCGGCAGGGGCTCGAGCTCGTGCGGATGGCCGCGCCGGGCGCGACGCTGTGGCTGTCGGAGCCGACCTGGCCCAACCACCCGGCGATCGCGAAATATCTCGGGATGCCGATGCGCGGCTATCGCTACTTCGACGCCGCGACCGGCACGGTCGATTTCGATGGAATGATGGCTGACCTCGCGCGGGCCCCCGCGGGCGACGTGGTGCTGCTGCACGGCTGCTGCCACAACCCGACCGGCGCGAACCTGACGCCGGAGCATTGGGAGGCTGTCACGGATCTCGTGATCGAGCGCGGGCTGACGCCGTTCGTCGACCTCGCCTACCAGGGCTTCGGCGACGGGCCCGAGGCGGACGCGGCCGGGCTGCGCCACATGGCGGGGCGCGTGCCGGAGCTGCTCGTCGCGGTGTCGTGCTCGAAGAACTTCGGCATCTACCGCGAGCGGACCGGGCTCCTGATGGCGCTCGTCTCGGGGCCCGACCGGCTGAAGGTGACGCAGGGCGCGATGGCCTCGCTCAACCGGCTGAACTGGTCGTTCCCGCCCGATCACGGCGCGCGCGTCGTGACGACGATCCTGACCGACGAGGCGCTGCGCGCGGACTGGGCGGCGGAGCTCGAGGCGATGCGCGACGGGATGCTCGGCCTGCGCACCGCGCTCGCCGACGCGCTCCGGGCGCGGTCGAACTCCGACCGGTTCGACTTCCTCGCCGCGCATCGCGGCATGTTCTCGCTCCTCGGCGCCACGCCCGCAGCAGGTCGAGGCGATGCGCCGCGACGCGGGCGTCTACATGGTGGGCGACAGCCGGATGAACGTCGCCGGGCTGAACGCGGCGACGGTCCCGCTGCTCGCGGACGCGATCGTGGCGGCGGGGGTGTGAGGATCGTCCTGCTGGCCTGCCTCGCGGCGCTCGCGGGCCGCGATTGCGGCATCGGCTACGGCGGGGCGTTCTGCGGGGCGGGATCGGGCGGCACGGCGCCGCGCGAGGTCGAGCTGCCCGCGCCGTGAGCGGCGGCCCGCGCCACGGCGGCCGGATCCTCGTCGACCAGCTCCGGGTGCAGGGCGTCGACCGGGTGTTCTCCGTGCCCGGCGAGAGCTTCCTCGCCGCGCTCGACGGGCTGCACGGCTCGGGCATCGCCAACGTCGTCTGCCGCCACGAGGGCGGGGCGGCGATGATGGCGGAGGCGGACGGCAAGCTCACCGGGCGGCCGGGCGTGGTCTTCGTCACGCGGGGGCCGGGCGCGTGCAACGCCTCGGCGGGGCTGCACGTGGCGATGCAGGATTCGACGCCGCATGGTGTGCTTCGTGGGGCAGGTCGCGCGCGGCCACCGCGACCGGGGCGCGTTCCAGGAGGTCGACTACCGCGCGACGTTCGCCGGCCTCGTCAAGTGGGCGGCGGAGGTGGACGACACCGCGCGGCTGCCGGAATACGTCGCGCGCGCCTTCTCGACGGCGATGTCCGGGCGGCCGGGGCCGGTCGTGCTCGCGCTGCCCGAGGACATGCTTTCGGCGCTGGCGGAGGTGCCCGACCGGCCCGCCGTGGCGCCGCCGCGCGCGGCGGTGCCCGACCTCGGACCGATGATCGCGCGGCTGCGGCGGGCCCGGCGTCCGATCGTCGTCGCGGGCGGGTCGCACTGGTCCGACCGCGCCGCGCGCGACCTCGCCGCCTGGGCCGAGCGGCACGGGCTGCCCGTCGCGGTCGCGTTCCGGCGGCAGGACCACGTCGACAACCGATCGCCGTGCTACGCGGGCGACCTCAACGTCGGGCCGAACCCCAGGCTGATGGCGCGGCTGGCGGAGGCCGACCTGCTCGTCGCGCTCGGCACGCGGCTGGGCGACGTCGCGACCGGCGGATACGCGGCGCTCGATCCGGCCCGCGACGCGCCCCGCGCTGATCCACGTCCATCCCGACCCGGGCGAGCTCAACCGCGTCTGGTCGGCGGAGATCGCGATCCCCGCGCGCGCCGCCGACGTGGTCGCGGCGTTGGTGGCGCGCGACGACGCGCTGCCGGGCTGGCACGCCGCGCAGGCGGCGGCGCGGGCCGAGTACGAGGCCTGGACCGCCCCGCTCGAGACGCCCGGCGCGGTCAAGCTGGAGCAGGTCGTCGCCCAGATGGGGCGCGCGCTCCCGGCGGACGCGATCGTGACCAACGGCGCGGGCAACTACGCGGCGTTCCTGCACCGCTATCACCGCTGGACGCGGTACGGCACGCAGCTCGCGCCGACCTCCGGCTCGATGGGCTACGGCCTGCCCGCCGCCATCGCGGCCTCGCTGCGCTATCCGGGCCGCGCGGTCGCGTGCCTCGCGGGCGACGGCTGCTTCCAGATGACGTCGAACGAGCTTTCCACCGCCGCGCAGCACGGCGCGACCCCCGTGGTGATCGTGTGCGACAACGGCCGCTACGGCACGATCCGCATGCATCAGGAGCGCCATTATCCCGGCCGCGTCTCGGGCACCGACCTGGTCAACCCCGACTTCGCGGCGCTCGCGCGGGCGCATGGCGGGCAGGGCTGGACGGTGGACGAGCAGGCGGCGTTCGCGCCCGCGCTCGAGGCGGCGCTCGGCTGCGGGACGCTCGCGGTGATCCACCTGCGGCTCGATCCCGACATGCTGGCGCCGGGGACGTCGCTGTCGGGGATGGCGCGAGGGTGATTTCGGGGACGCGGCGCGGTGGCAGCCGGGCCGCGTCCCCACGGCCGGGCGGGGCGGCGGGGCCCCGGCATCCGGCCGATCCGGTGGCGGCCTAGCCGGCCTTCCTGAGCGGCAGCGGCGCGGGCCGGCGGTCCCACGGCATCCGCAGATCGGCCTCGCGCGCGGCGGCGATGGTCTCCTCGAGCCAGATGCGGCGGGACATGGGCGACCTCCGTGACAGGTTCCGTTAACCCGTCTTCCCGCGCCTCCGGGGCGCCGGTGGGACCGATCCGCGGCCATTGCGCGGCCCAATCGTGGCTAAAGTCGGATGGCCGCGAGCAGGCGCCCGTAATCCGCCTCGCGCGCATGCGTCGCGCGCCGGTAGGAGAAGAACCGCGCCGGGTCGCCGTAGGTGCAGTGGCCGGTCCATTCCGCCTCCACCCCCGCCGCCCTGAGCCGGTGAAGCCCGTAGCCCGGCAGGTCGAGATGCGGCGCGCCCGACGGCCCGGCGGCGAAGAACCGCTCCGCGTCCGGGTCCTCGCGCAGGAACGCGTCGCGGAACGCGTCGCCGACCTCGTAGGCCGCGCCCGAGATCGCGGGCCCGATCGCCGCCCGGATGCGGCAGCGCGCGGCGCCCAGGCCCACCATCGCCTCCACGACCGCCTCGAGCACGCCGCCGAGCGCGCCGCGCCAGCCCGCATGGGCCGCGCCGATCACGCCCGCGCGCGGCTCGTGCAGCAGGACCGGCTGGCAATCGGCCGTCAGCACGGTCAGCACCTGCCCCGCCGTCGTCGTCACCAGCGCGTCGGCGCGCGGCGCGGGGTCCGAGAGCGGGCCGTCCAGCACCACGACCTCCGTCGAGTGGACCTGGTGGACGCCGTGGAGCGGGCCGTCCATCGCCGCGGCGACCCGCGCGCGGTTGAGCGCCACCGCCTCCGCCTGGTCCGAGGAGCCGGTGCCGCAGTTGAGGCCCGCGAAGATGCCCGAGGACGCGCCGCCCGCCCGCCCGAAGAACCCGTGGGCCACGGGGCCGAGCAGGTCCGATCGGATCACGTCGAGGCTCATGGCCCGAATCCCGGCGGCAGGGGGGCGCCCGGCGGCACGAGCGCGAGCGCCTTGAACAGGTCGCCCATCTCCGCGGGATGCGTCAAGCGGCGATGCGCGGCGACGTGGGCATCGAGCGCCGGGCCGTCGAGCCGGGCGGCGAGCGCGCGGGCGCGGGCGACGATGCCGAGCCGTTCGAGCAGCACCCCCTGCGTCACCATGCCGGACGCGCGGGCGGGGGCGGCGGCGCTTGCCACCGCCTCGAAGTCGACATGCGCCGTGAGGTCGACCCGCCCGGGATCGGCGAGCGGATCGACGGGGGCGTGGTCGCGCACCGCCTGCAGCGTGTCCCCGCGCGCGCGCCAGTGGCCGTAATCGACGACGATCGCCGCGCCGCCGCGCGCGACGCGCGCCGCCACCGCGCCGACGATGGCGGGCAGGGCGGGGCAGCGCTCGACCATCGTGCCCTCGGTCTCGTCCAGCCGGTCGTCGAGCTCGGGCACGGCGACCTCGGGCCCGAGCGCGAAGGCGAGCGCGCCGTCCCGCGCCGTCACCAGCCGCTCGCGCCAGCCGCCCCCCGCGCGGACGTGCTGGCGGATCGGCAGCGCGTCGAGGAACTCGTTGGCCAGGAGCAGGATCGGGCCGTCGGGCAGCGCGTCCACGCCGTCGTGCCAGACCGGGGCGGCGAGCCCCTCGAGCGTCGCCGCCTGCCGCGCGCGCAGGACCGGCGACGCCTCGACCAGATGCACCGAGACCGCGTCTTGGAACCCCGGCACGCCCCGCGTCGCGCGCAGCACGTCGGCCATCAGCGTCCCGCGCCCGGGGCCGAGCTCGGCCAGCGTGACGGGGCCGAGGCGCTGTTCGAGCCAGACCTGCGCGAGGCACAGGCCCAGCATCTCGCCGAACGTCTGGCTGATCTCGGGCGCCGTCGTGAAGTCGCCCGCGCGGCCCAGCGGGTCGCGGGTGACGTAGTAGCCGTGGACGGGATGCAGCAGGCAGTCGGCCATCCAGTCGGCCACCGTCAGCGGCCCGGCGGCGCGGATCCGCGCGAGGAGGTGGTCGCGGAGCGCCGCGCTCACGCCGCGCGGCGGACCGGGACGGCCCGGCGATACGCGCGCACCGCGAGCCAGGCCGCGCCCGCGCCCGCGACGAGCATCGGCAGCGAGAGCACCTGCCCCATCGTCAGCCCGACCTCGCCCCAGCCGATCACGTGGCCCCAGGGGTTGTCCGCGGTGACGTATTGCGCGTCCGCCTGCCGGAAGTACTCGACGAAGATGCGCGCCGCGCCGTAGCCCGCGAGGAACAGCCCGCAGATCAGCCCGCGCACCGCGAGCCCGCCCCGGAACGCGACCCACCACAGGACCACGAGCAGCAGCAGCCCCTCGAGCGCGGCCTCGTAGAGCTGCGACGGGTGGCGGGCGCAGAGCGCGATCCCCTCGACCACGACGTTCTCGCATTGCTGCGCGGCGTTGCCCGGGAAGATCACGGCCCAGGGCGCCTCCGACGGCCGGCCCCAGAGCTCGCCGTTGACGAAGTTCGCGACCCGCCCGAGCCCGAGGCCCAGCGGCGTCGCCAGCGCGGCCACGTCGAGGATCGAGCGGATCGGGATGCCGTGGCGCATCGCGTAGCCGATCACCGCGAGCCCGGTGGCGATCATCCCGCCGTGGAACGACATGCCGCCCTGCCAGACCATCGCGATCTCCAGCGGGTTCTGCAGGTAGTAGGCGGGCTGGTAGAACAGGCAGTAGCCCAGGCGCCCGCCCAGCACGATGCCGAGCGTGATCCAGGTCATCACGTCCTCGACCTGCGCGCGCGTCATCGGCGGCTCGCCCCCGGGCCAGAACGCCGCGCGGGAGACGGCGTAGCGCGCCATCGCCCAGCCGCCGAGGATGCCGAGGATGTAGGCCATCGCGTACCATTTCGGCGCGATGTCGAAGCCCGCGATCGTGATCCGGAAGATGTCCGGGGAGATGTCGGGGAAGGGCAGGACCAGCGGCATGGCCCGCGATGCCACCCGGTCCGGGGGCGGTCAATGCCCGGTCCCGGGCCCGGCGCGGGCGGCGGTCCTTGAGGTCGCGGGGGCGCGCGCCCATATCGATGGCGACCACGGGCACGGGAGCCGCGACATGCAGACCAACAACCGCTTCATGGACGATATCGGCCAGCTGATGACCAACGCCATGGGCGTCGCGCAGGGCGCGCGGGCCGAGGCGGAGACGGCGATGAAGTCGCTGATGGACCGCTGGATGGCCGACCGCGACTTCGTCACCCGCGAGGAGTTCGACGCCGTCCGCGCGATGGCGCAGAAGGCCCGCGAGGAGAACGACGCCCTGCGCGCCCGCCTCGACGCGATGGCGAAGGGGTAGGGACGGGCCCTGCGCGGGAGTGGTGGATCGGTCGTTCGCCGTGGCCGGGTAGGGATCCACTCCGCCGCCGCGGTATGGGTCGGGTTCCGACCCGGACCGTCGGGCGCCTTCGGCATCGAGACGCCGAACCCGTCGGTCGGCCTAGCCCCCGGCCAGCAGCTCCAGCAGCCGGTCCACCTCCGCGTCGGTCTTGGTGAAGTCGCAGACGAGGCGGCAGAGCGGCGTCTCGGTCTCGTCCATCAGGTAGTAATCGGCCTCCGCCCGCGCGCGGTCGTGCGCCGCGCGGGGCAGGCGGGCGAAGATCATGTTCGCCTGCGGCTCCCATTCCATGACCGCGCCCAGCCCGCGAAGCCCGGCGGCGAGGCGCGCGCTGGCGGCGTTCGCGGCGCGCGCGTCGTCGAGCCAGAGGTCGCCCTTCGAGATAGCCCTCCATCTGCGCCGACAGGAACCGGTGCTTGGACCAGAGCTGCGCGCCGCGTTTGCGCCGGAGCTGCATCTCCCAGTGCCGCGCGGGGTCGCGCAGCACGATGGCCTCGACCGCCATGCAGCCGTTCTTGGTGCCGCCGAAGCTGACCACGTCGAAGCCCGCGACCATCTCGGCCGCCGAGCAGCCGAGCGCCGCGCAGGCATTGGCGAAGCGCGCGCCGTCGAGATGCGCCGAGAGCCCGTGCCCGCGCGCGACCTCGAGGAGCGCGGCGAGGTCGCCGAGCGAATGGACCGTGCCCGCCTCGGTCACGTTGGTGATCGACACCGCGCCGGGCTGCACCCCGTGCACGCCGCGGCGGCCCAGCGGCGCGGCGGCCGCCGCGAGCGCTGTCGGGCGTCATCCTGCCGTCCGGCCCATCGACCAGGACGAGCTTCGCGCCGCCGGTGTAGAACTCGGGCGCGCCGCATTCGTCGGCCTCGACATGCGCGAGCCGGTGGCAGAGCACCGCCTGCCACGGCTCGACCATCCCCGCGAGCGCCAGCGCGTTGGCGCCCGTGCCCGTGGCGACCAACAGAACCTCGGCCTCGGGCCAGCCGAAGAGCGCGCGCAGCCGGTCGCGCACGCGCGCCATCGCGGGCTCGGCACCGTAGGGCATCGCCGCGCCCTCGTTGGCCGCGACCATCGCCGCCATCACGCGCGGCGCGACGGGGCCGGTATTGTCGGAAGCGAAGTTGAGGTTCACGCCGCGCCTCTCCGGGCGGCGGCGCGCGCCGGCCCGCCCGTCACCCGCGCCATCCGTCGCCCAGCGGCTCCTCGATCACGAAGTCCTCCCAGTCGTCCTCGTCCACCTGCCCCTCGGCCACCGTCTCGTCCATCAGCGAGGCCCCGGCGAGGTGCGGCGACATCGGGTCGCCCGTCAGGAGCGGGTGCCAGCGCGGCAGCGGGCGGCGCTCGTGCAGGCGGCGATAGGCGCAGGTCTCGGGGAAGAAGTAGACCACCTTCGGCAGCGTCGCGGGCGTCAGGACCACGCATTCGGGCACGTGGCGCAGCCGGTCGGCGTAGTTCGAGCAGCGGCAGGTCGCGTCGTCGAACAGCCGGCAGGCGATCCGCGTCAGCGCGACCTCGCCCGTCTCCTCGTCCTCGAGCTTGTTGAGGCAGCACTTGCCGCAGCCGTCGCAGAGCGCCTCCCACTCCGCGGGCGCGAGCCGGTCGAGCGGGCGCTCCCAGAACCGCGGTCGCAGCCCCGTGCGGTCGATCGGATCGGCCTCAGGCGGCATCGAGCGCCGCCCTGGCCGCTAGGCTGTCCTCGTCCATCCGCGCCACCAGCGCGTCGACCCCGTCGAAGCGCATCTCGGGGCGCAGGAACGCGACCAGCGCCACCGACAGCGTCGCGCCGTAGAGGTCGCCCGCGAAGTCGAACAGGAAGGTCTCGAGGTTGGGCGCGTTCTCCCCGAACATCGGGCGCACGCCGAGCGAGGCCACGCCGCGATACGTGCCCGCATGCGGCCCGTCGAGCACGTCGGCCAGCACCGCGTAGACCCCGAGCCGCGGCAGGTGCAGCCCCTCGAGCGCCAGGTTCGCGGTCGGGTAGCCCAGCGTCCGCCCGCGCTTCTCGCCGTGCAGCACCGGCCCCTCGATCCGGTGCCGGTGGCCGAGCATCGCCGCCGCCACCTCCGGCCGCCCCGCGCTCAGCGCCTCGCGGATCGCGGTGGACGACACCGGCCCGTCCTCGCCCAGGAGCGCGGCCTCGGTGACCTCGAAGCCGAGGCGCGCGCCGCCCTCGCGCAACGTGCCGACGTCGCCCGCGCGGCCCTTCCCGAAGCGGAAGTCGGCGCCGGTGACGACGTGGCGAAGGCCCAGGCCATCCGCGAGCACGTCCGCCATGAACGCCTCCGCCGACAGCGTCGAGATCGCCTCGAACGGCATCTCGAACAGCGTCTCCACGCCGAGCTTCGCGAGCCGGTGGGCGCGCGCGGCGGGCGACATCAGGCGGAACGGCGGCGCGTCGGGCGCGAAGACCTGCCGGGGATGCGGCTCGAACGTCACGACCGCGAGCGGCTCCCCGTCGCGGCGCGCGAGGTCGAGCACGTGCTGATGGCCCCGGTGCACGCCATCGAAGTTGCCGATCGCGGCGGAGGCGCCGCGCGCGTCGGCCGGCACGTCGCGATGGTCCCGGAACGTCCGCATGGGCGCGGGCTAGCCCGCCGCTCCGGGGCGCGCAATGGCCGCGCCGCCCCGCCTCAGCGCAGCGTCCCGATGACGTAGCGCGGCGCGATGCCGTTCGCCGCGAGGTAGGCCTCGAGCCGCGCGGGCTCCGGATCGCCGCCGACGGGCGTGCCGGTCTCCGCCGCGCCGAGCCCGCCCGCGACGAACATCAGGTCGAGCCCCGCATCCGCCGCGCCCTTCGCGTCGGTCCCGGGCCCGTCGCCGATGGCGAGGATGCGCGCGTCGGGGATGTCGGCCAGCGCCGCGAGCCGGCGGCGGGCGAGGTCGTAGATCGGCGCGTGCGGCTTGCCGAACCACAGGCTGCGCCCGCCCATCTCGACGTAGAGCGCGGCCACCGCGCCCGCGCACCACTCGCGCACCCCGCCGCGGTCGACCACGATGTCGGGGTTCGCGCACAGGAGCGGCAGGCCCCGGCGCACGCCGTCCGCGAGCGCCGCGCGCGACGCGTCGGGCGGGGCGAGCGGATCGGGCGGCCCGGTGCAGACGATGCCCTGCGCCGCCTCCAGCGCGACGCGCTCGACCGCGCCGGTCGCGCCCTCGGGCGGCTCGAAGAAGCCCGCGTCGTGCGGCGGGCCGAGGTGCCAGACCGCGCGCCCGACCACGCCGTCGAACATCGCCATCCGCGCGGCGTCGCCCGAGGTCGCGATGTCGTCCCAGGCGTCCGGCGTCACGCCGAAGCCCGCGATCTGCGCGGCGACCTCGTCGCGCGGGCGCGGCGCGTTCGTCACCAGGATCACCCGGCCCCCGCCCGCGCGGTAGGCTCGCAGCGCCTCCACCGCGCCCGGCAGCGTCCGCACCCCGTCGTGCACGCAGCCCCACAAGTCCACGAAGAGCGCGTCGTAGCCGGCGGAAACCTGCTTCAGGGCGGTGACGATCGGCATCGGGCGGGCTCCGGTTGGCGGGCGGTCGGGCGCGGTCTAGGCCGTGCCGTGGCCCGGCGCCACCGCCGCGTCTAGCGGTCCGGCAGCCCGCATGCCGCCGCCTGGATCCCGCCGGCCTCGATCAGCTCCCGCGCCTCGGCATGCGACAGCAGCGCCGTGCGCAGTCGTCCGAACGCCCCGCCCGCCGCGACGTTCGGGAACAGCGCCGGCAGCGCCGCCACCGCCTCGGGCAGGGGCCAGCCGACGAGCGCGTGGGCGGGATGCGCGGCCGCGACGCCGATGCCGCTCGCGCAGACCGCCCCCTGCGACGCGAAGGCCAGCGCGTGCATCGGCGTCCCGCCCTTGGGCTCGACCCGCGCCACCCGCGAGCCGTCCACGAGCGCGGCCAGCGGCGCGAAGGCCCGCCGCGCGCCCACCAGCGGGCGGCAGCGTTCGTCCTCGAGCAGCACCAGCGCGCCGTAGCCCAGCACGATCGGCGCCCGTGGACCCGGGGCGAGCGCGCCCTCGGCCACGCGGATCGCGGACGGCGCGTCGCGCGCGGCGGTCCAGACGACGCGGGCCCAGCCGTGCGCCGTGCCGACCTCGTCGCCCGGTCGCACGTCCTCCACCGGCACCGGCCCGCCGCGTCCGCGCAGCGGCGTCCCGCGACCCAGATGCGCGGTCGCGGCGTCGAGCATGGGCGAGGGCGGCAGCTCGCGGACGGCATCGAGCACGCGGTCGCCGAGCCCGAGCCAGGCCAGCGCGACCGTGCAGGGGGGCAGGACGGGGCGGTGATGGGTCACGGCAGGCCCGTACCCTTTCGCGATGCGGCCCCCGCCACGCACGACGACCTAGCAGCCGCGGAGACTCCTAGGCAACCCGACGGGCCGAAACGCACGGTTTCGGTCCTCGCCCGCCGTGCTAGGTGGCCGCGATGCCCGACCCCACGATCCCTGACCCCGCGAACCCCGATGCCCTCCGCGAGGCGTTCGCCCGCGCCCGGCGCGCGCTCGAAGACGAGCGCCCCGAGGTGGCCGAGCCGATCCTGCGCGACCTGCTCGCCGCTCGGCCTGACCTCGCCGACGCGCGGTTCGAGCTCGCGCGAGCGCTGTCGCTGGCGGGCGACGCGGCGGGCGCGCGCGCGGCGTTCGAGGCGGTGCTCGCCGTCGCGCCGCGCGAGCCCGCGATCTGGGTCGAGTACGGGCTCGCCGCCTGGCGCGCGGACGCGGGCGCGCATTTCGCGGCGCGGCTGCGTGAGGCGGGGCTGCCGCGCCCGCTCGCGGCGATGGCCGAGGGCGCGGCTCGCGGGACGGGCGCGCGGGCGCAAGGCAAGGGAACGGCCGCGCGGCGCGACCTGGCCACGCTCGAGCGCGATCCGCGCGGGTCGGAGGCGCTGGCCGCGCGGCTCCTCGCGCGCGGGCCGGGGGCCGTGCTCTGGGCCGCGCTCGGGCGTGCCCGGCTCGCACGCGGTGCGCGGGCGGAGGCGGCGCAGGCGTTCCGGGCCGGCCTCGCGCTCGAGCCGCTCGCGGTCGACCTGCGGCTCGGGCTCGCGCGCGCGCTCGCGGGCGAGCACGGTCCGGAGGCGCTGGCGCAGGCGCGGCGCGCGGCGCGGGCGGCGCCGGCCTGGGCCGACGCACAGGCGACCTTCGCGCGGCTCTGCCTGCGCCACGGGCTCGGCGCGCGCGCGCTCGAAGCGGCGGAGGCCGCGCTGGCGCTCGCCCCGCGATTGGACGCCGCGCAGGCGCTCGCCGCCGAGGCCGCGCTGGCCGGCGCCCGCCCCGCGCGCGCCGCCGAGCTGGCGCGGGCGCGCGCCGCCTCCGCGCCGGGGCGCGACCGGCTGCTGGGCCGCGCGCTCGCGGCCGGCGGCCGGTCGGACGCGGCGCTCGCGGCCTTTGACGCGGCGCTGGCTAGTACCCCTGGCGATCTCGACGCCCGGCTCGCCCGCGCGGCGCTTCGCCAGTCGCTCGGCCGGGACGAGGAGGCAGGCGCCGACCTGCGCGCCGTCCTCGCCGCGCGGCGGGACCACGGCGAGGCGGCGCGCGCGCTGGCCTATGGCACGAGGCTCGACCCCGACGGCCCGGAGGCCGCGGCCATGCGCGCCGCCCTCGCCGCCCCGTCCACCACCCCCGAGGACGCCCGCGGCCTCGCCTACGCGCTGGCCCGCGTGACCGAGCGCTCCGATCCCGCCGGAAGCTTCGCGCATCTGGCCCGCGCCAAGGCCGCCACCGCCGCCGCGCATCCCCACGACGCGCGCGCCGACCGCGCCGACCTCGCGCGGATGACCGGCCCTGTCTGGACGGCGCTCCGCGACGCGGGGGTCGCGGGCACCTCCGAGTCTGCGCCGATCTTCGTCACTGGCCTGCCGCGTTCGGGGACGACGCTGGTGGAGGCGATCCTGTCGGCGCACGCGGACGTGCGCGCGGGCGGCGAGCTCGGCGTGCTGGCCCCCGCCCTGGCCCCGCTCGAGCGCGCGCTGGCCGAGGGGCGCGCGCCCGACGCGGCGCTCCTCGACGCCTGCGCCGACGCCTACCTGCGCGCCGCCGACGAGGCGTCGGGCGGTCCGGACCCGCGGCGGCTGACCGACAAGTCGATCCACACCTTCGCGCGCATGGGCCAGGCGCTCGCGATCCTGCCGCGGGCGCGGATCGTCGTCGTCCACCGCGACCCGCGCGACGTGGCGCTGTCGATCTGGCGAAACCACTTCCGCGAGGGCACGCACCGCTACGCCGCGACGCCCGAGGGGATCGCCGAGCACGTCGCGCTGTTCGGCGACGCGGTGGCGGCGTGGCGCGCGGCGCTGCCGGGCGCGTTCCACGAGATCGCCTACGAGGCACTGCTCGACGATGCCGAGGGCGAGGCGCGACGGCTGCTCGACGCGGTCGGGCTCGACTGGGATCCGGGCGTGCTGGCGTTCCACGAGCGCGCGGGCCGCGTCGACACGTTGAGCTTCGCGCAGGTCCGCCGCCCGCTCTACCGCACGTCGAAGGGCGGCTGGCGGGCGGTGGAGGGCCACATGCGCCCGCTTCTCGACGCGCTCGAGCGGCGCGGCGTGCTGCCCCGCGACTGAGCCGCGCGCTCAATCGGTCAGCGTCTCGAACACTTCCCCCAGCGTCAGGCCGGGGTCGAAGCGCCCGGTCCGCAGGAACGCGAGCACCTCGCCGATCACGATCGGCTGGTTCATCATGAACGTGTGCGTCACCGGCAGGACGAGGTGGTCGTCCATCCCCGCCACCCGCGTCGAGGCGACCGAGACCTTGCCGTCGTCGGGCCCCGGCAGGATCGAGGACAGGACCGGGTTCAGGCTGCGGTCGCCCGCGATCACGCCCGTGCCCGGCGGCACCGGCGGCAGCGTCCCCGGCAGGCCGTCGGTGCGCAGCTGCGCGCCCGCGGGCCCGTTGAGCCAGTCGAAGGCCGCGAGCGGCGACAGCTGGTCCACGACCTCCGACCCGCCGTTGGGCGGCGCCAGCATCACGATCCGCCCGAGCCGGGGGACCGCGTGCCGCGCCAGCCGGTCGCGCAGCAGGATGCCGCCCATCGAATGCGTGACGAAATGGATGGCGGGCGCCTCGCCGCAGGCCTCGACGGCAGGCGGGATCGTGGCGTCCGCGAGCGGCCCGATCTCGCCCGCCGTGCTGTCGTAGTCGGCATTCACGACCGCGAACCCCTCCGACCGCAACGCCTCCTCGAGCAGCAGGAGCGACGCGCCGCTGCGCGCGAGCCCGTGCAGCAGGATCACGCAGTCGGCGGCACGGGCCGGGACCGCGGCGAGGAGGGCGAGGACGAGGAGGGACGCGGCGCGCATCGCCGGGATGTAGGCGCGCTCCGGACCCCGCGCCAGAGCGTCACCGCCGGCGCTCCGCCCCCGCCACGGCCAGCGCGATGCCCGCGAGCACCAGCGCGCCCGCCGCGAGCGCGGGTGGGGCCGGCACCTCGCCCAGCAGGACCGCTCCCGCCGCCATCGCGATCACCGGCACCGCCAACTGCGCCACGCCCGCCGTCGCGATTCCCATCGACGGCAGCACCCGGAACAGGAGCGCGTAGCCCAGCCCCGACGCGATCCCGCCCGACGCGACCGCCATCGCGGCGCCCCGGGGCGTCACCGCGAGATCGAGGCCGCCGAGCGCGAGCCAACCGACCCCGAGCGCCGCCATGATGGCGGTCGCCGCGGCGAAGTTGCCCGCCGAGCCCGCGAGCGGCCGGGCCTCGGCGCGTCCTGCGATCGTGTAGCCCGCCCAGCCGAGCCCCGCCGCGACCATGAGCGCGACGTCGGGCGGCGCCGCGCGGACGCCGCCGCCGGGCGCGAGCAGCCAGACGAGGCCGCCGAGCGCGAGCCCCATCCCCGTCAGTCGCAGCCGCCCCGACCGCTCGCCGCGCGCGAGCGACCAGCCGAAGAGCCCGAGCTGCACCGTGGCGAACAGGATCAGCGCGCCGAGCCCCGCGTCGAGCGTGCGGTACGCCAGCGAGAACGCCACGAGGTAGAGCGCCAGCGCCGCCCCCGCCGCCCAGCGCCGCGCGCCCCGCAGCGGGACGCCGCGGCGGGCGGCGAGCGCGCAGAGCACCGCCGCGCCCGCGACGACCCGGATCGCCGCGAACGCCATCGGGTCGGTCCCCGCGAGCACGCCCGCGCGCGTCAGCAGCGAGTTCGCCGCGAGCAGGCAGAGCGCGAGTGCGGTGAGGGCGGCGAGCGGCATGGCCGGCGTGGTGGTGGAGGGGACGGGCGGTGTCGAGGGGCCACGCGATCCGATGCTTCGAGTGCCGGGCCTTCAATCTGACGCGACACCATCCGACCGCCGCCTCCCGAAATTGGCCCCGCGTCAGAGGGCGCGATGCGAGCGCAAACGGTTCGACGCCGCATGCCGGATAGTCTTGGTCCGCCCCTTGCCGATCGACGTGCCCGTCGAGGGCCGGGGCTTCGGCCATTGGCGACGCGACCCGGTCGTCGCCCCCGAAACGTCGCGCCGCATCCGGATCCTCGATACCGCCGAACAGGCGGCTGACGCTCGACGATTGGCACGCGACGGTCCTGTCGATCCAGCTCGCGCACGGCGCTCGATGCGTCGCCGCACACGTCTCGCGCGCGCCGCTCCGCGTGCCGGGCCCGGTCTGCCATGCCTCGACACGCGACCTCACGCGTCCGGTCCGGTCCGCCCAGCCCCAACCGTCATCCCCGCCGCGCGCCCCGCCTCCGTCACCGCGTAGACGCCCCGCGACGCGCGGCGGAACCAGCCGTAATGGTCCGCCGCCAGGATCGCCGTCGCGCGGCCGACGCCGGTCGCCGCCGCCGCGTCCCGCCCGCGGCAGGGCCCGTGCGCGGCGAGGTGCGCGGCGAGGAGCGTCGCGTCCTGCCGGTAGGCCGTCACGAGCCCGTCGCGCGTCGCGCCGCCCCGCGAGGGATCGCCGCGCCGCGCCGCGAACTCGCGCAGCAGACGCTCGCGCGGCCGGGCGAGGAGGCGGGGGCGGAACGGGCCGGGGTCGCAATGGACCGTCACCGCCCCCGTCGCGGGCCGCACCGTCAGCATGCCGAGCCCCAGCCTGCGGGCGAGCTTGAGGTTCGCGCGCAACGCCGCCAGCCCGCGCCGTCCGTCCGCGTCGGGCACCCCGAGGTAGACGTGCGGGGTCGCGGCCTGCCGGTCGATCCCCTGATGGATCAGCGCCAGCGAGAAGCCAATCTTCAGCTCGACGATTACCGGCGGCTCGTCGCCGCGCAGCGCGACGACGTCGGCGGGGCCGATCTCGCCCTTCACCGCGTAGCCCTGCCGCTCGAGGAACGCCTTCACGGGCGCGTAGAGATCGGTCTCGCGCATTCCCGCCTCCCCGTGACACCGCCCCCCGGTCACGCTAGAGCCGCGCGCGATCCGCACCAGCCCGAGGCCCCGACCATGACCGACCCCGCCGCGACCGTCCTCGTCTTCGGGCACACCTCGCCCGACACCGACTCGACCGGCTCGGCCATCGCCTGGGCGTGGTACCTGAGCGAGGTCGCGGGCGTCGAGGCGCGCGCGGTCCTGCTGGGCGAGCCCAACACCGAGGCTGCGTGGATGCTCGAGCGGTGGGGGCTGCCGAAGCCCGAGGTGATCCTCGACGTCGAGGAGGGGCAGCCGGTCGTGGTGGTGGACACCAACAACCCCGCCGAGCTTCCGGCCTCCATCGCCCGCGCCGAGCTGCGCGCGATCATCGACCACCACAAGCTGTCGGGCGGGCTCTCGACGCTGGTGCCGCTCGACGTGACGATCCGGCCGCTGGCGTGCACCGCGACGGTGATGGCCGACCTGATGGGCCCGGCGCTGCCCGGCGCGCCGGAGGCGATCCGCGGCGCGATGCTGACCTGCATCCTGTCGGACACGCTGGCCTTCCGCTCGCCCACCACCACCGACCACGACCGCGCGCTGGCCGAGCGGATGGCGGGCGAGCTCGGCGTCGAGATCGAGCCCTTCGCCGCCGAGATGTTCGCCGCCAAGTCCGACGTCTCGCGCTTCTCGGAGGCGGAGCTGCTGCGGATGGACAGCAAGGAGTTCGCCACCGGGGGCACCTCGTTCCGCGTCTCCGTGCTCGAGACGACGGCGCCCGAGGCGATCCTGTCGCGGCGCGCCGCGCTGATGGCGGCGATGCCCGTGGTCGCGGCCGAGGACGGGGTGTCGGAGGTGCTGCTCTTCGTGGTCGACATCCTGCGCGAGGAGGCGACGCTGCTCGTCCCCAACGACCTCGTGCGCCGCGTCGCGCAGGCAAGCTTCGGCGCCTCGCCCACGGGCGACACCGTGGTCCTGCCCGGCGTGATGAGCCGCAAGAAGCAGATCATCCCGGCGCTCAGGGTCTGAGCCTCAGACCGCCGCCACCGGCACGCCCGGCGCATCCTTGGCGGCGCGGATCACCAAGGACGTCTTGACGTGCGCGACGTTCTCCGCGGCCGTCAGCTCGCCCGTCAGGAACGCCTGGAACGCGGGCAGGTCAGGGGCCACGCATTTCAGGAGGAAGTCGATCTCCCCGTTGAGCATGTGGCACTCGCGCACCGTGGGCCAGCCCTCGGCCAGCGTCTCGAACGCGCGCAGGTCCGCCTCCGCCTGACGCGCCAGCGACACCATTGCGAAGACGCGCACCTCGAAGCCGAGCCGCCGCGCGTCGAGCGCCGCGTGGTAGCCGCGGATGAACCCCCCCTCCTCGAGCGCGCGCACCCGGCGCAGGCAGGGCGGCGCGCTGATCCCCACCCGCCGCGCGAGCTCCACGTTCGTCATCCGCCCGTCGGCCTGCAGCTCCGCGAGGATGCGGCGGTCGAGCGGGTCGAGGGGGGCGCGGGGCATCGCGGGGCTCCGGGGCGGGGGTCGGCCCTACCTGCACGAGCGAACGCGGCGGGGGAAGGTCGGGGCGAAGCCCGGGGCGGAGGTAGGGTTAACCTTACTTTAGGGAAGATGAACCGGCGTTAAGGTCGGTCCGTCCGGCGACATTATCGGCCGGTCGCTGTCCAACCGGAACTGGGGAAGCGCATGTTATTAAGAAACCTCATCGGGGCTGCCGCCATCGGCTTAACCTCCCTCGCGGGCGGCGCGGCGGCCGCCGCGACCATCGACCTCGGCTTCAGCCTCGACGGCTCGGGAAGCGTGGGAAACCGCAACTTCAACCTGACCCGCGACGCGCTCGCGACCGCGCTTGGCTCGATTCCGACGAGCGGGGACAACGTCTACCGCGTGGCGGTGACGCAGTTCGGCACCGGAGTGCAGACGATCGTCGCCCCGACCGAGGTCACCTCTCGCGCCATCCTCGCCGATCTCCAGAACACCCTGAGAGGCGCCGTCCGCATCACGGGCGGCACGGATACCGCTCTCGCGATCACCAACCTGCGCGACCTCTTCGTCGCGGATGGCGGGCTCGGCGACACGACGCTGTTCAACATCACCACCGACGGTCAGCCGAACTCGCAGGCGGCCGCGCTCGCGGCGGCGGACAGCGTGATCGGGTCCGGCGTCGACGGGCTCAGCTTCGAGGGCATCAGCCTGTCGCTCGGCGACGAGTCGGACATCCTCGCGCTCGCCCGACCGTTCGACCCGGACGCGACGATCGTGACGGACATCGCGGACATTCCGAATGCGACGACGACGGGCTTCGTCATCCGCGTCAACACGTTCGCCGACTACGAGGCCGCGATCGTCGCCAAGATCGGGCGCGTCGTCGTCGACACCGGCGGCGGCACGGAGCTGCCCCCGGTTCCCGTCCCGGCCGCGCTGCCGCTGCTCCTCACGGGCTTCGCCGGCTTCGCCGCGCTTCGCCGCCGCCGCGGCGCGGCCTGACGGTACAGCACGACATGGGACGGCCCGCGCCGCGCGGGCCGTCCCGATACGCCTACCGTGCCACCTCCTCGAGACGGATCACGCGCTGGTCCTCGGCCACCCAGACGCCCAGCGACGACGTCACCTGCGCCTGGCTCAGCCCGTCGTGGTTCTCGGGCGCGGCGGCGGGCGCGTCCGCCGCGTCGGTCCAGAACCACACCCCGCAGGGCAGCGCGCCGTCGCAGGCCTGGCGCCCGAACGCCGCCATCTCCGCATCCGTGCCCGACCGCTCGCACACGGCGACGCGGATCACCGCGCTCTCGGCGGCGACGGTGCAGGGCAGGGGCTCGGCCTCCTGCGCGAGCGCGGGCAGGGGGCAGAGCAGCAAGGCGGCGAGGGGCAGGCGCATGGGAGACCTCCAGGCGTGGCGCGTAGGGCGAGGCTAGCAGCCGCGCCGCCGCCCGCCCAGCCCCGCGGGGGTTCCGTCGCGCCGCGTGGCGGGCCATATCGGGCCCCCGAGCCCGAGGAGCCCAGCATGTCCGACGCCCGCCATTCCAAGGTCCTGATCGTCGGCTCCGGGCCCGCGGGCTACACCGCCGCGGTCTACGCCGCGCGCGCCATGCTCGACCCCGTGCTGGTGCAGGGCATCCAGCCGGGCGGGCAGCTCACGATCACCACCGATGTCGAGAACTGGCCCGGCGACGCCTCCGTCATGGGACCCGACCTGATGGCCCGGATGGAGGCCCATGCCCGCGAGACCGGCGCCGAGATCGTCTCCGACCACATCGCCGCGCTCGACCTGTCGCGCCGGCCCTTCGCGGCCACCTCCGACGGCGGCGCGCGCTACACCTGCGACGCGCTCATCCTCGCCACGGGTGCGCAGGCGAAGTGGCTCGGCCTGCCGTCGGAGGAGCACTTCAAGGGGTTCGGGGTCTCGGCCTGCGCGACCTGCGACGGGTTCTTCTACCGCGGCCGCGAGGTGGCCGTCGTCGGCGGCGGCAACACGGCGGTCGAGGAGGCGCTGTTCCTGACGAACTTCGCCTCGAAGGTCACGCTGATCCACCGTCGCGACGCGCTGCGCGCCGAGAAGATCCTGCAGGATCGGCTCTTCCGGCACCCCAAGGTCGAGGTGATCTGGGACCACGAGGTCGACGCGGTGACGGGCACCGACGAGCCGCGCGGCGTCGAGGGGCTCCGCCTTCGCCACGCGCGCACGGGCGAGACCCGCGCGATCGCCGTCCACGGCGTCTTCGTGGCCATCGGCCACGCGCCCGCCTCCGCGCTCGTGGCCGACTGGCTCGAGCTGCATCACGGCGGCTACGTCGTCACGAAGCCCGACTCCACCGCGACCTCCATCCCCGGCGTCTTCGCCGCGGGCGACCTGACCGACCACGTCTACCGCCAGGCGGTGACCAGCGCCGGCATGGGCTGCATGGCCGCGCTCGAAGCCGAGCGGTTCCTCGCCGAGCACGGCCAGGACGGCCCGCTCACGCAGGACACGTCCGGCCCGATCGGCGGCTGGGGCGCGCCGGAGGGGGAGGGGGTCGTCAACGTCCATACGGATTGATCCTCGTCAATGCGGGGCGGGGTGGTACGAAGAGCCTCGATTCCCCAGTTTGTGATCGCTGTTCCGGCGTTTGAGCGGGGTCTGGTCCCGTGGTCCCGGAGCACCGGATGTCCCCCTCCGTCGCCCGCGGCACCGGCGTTCCGCCGTTACCTTCCTCCGACGCTCTCGCGGGTCCTCCGCCGCCCGCGAATGCTGCGAAGCGCGCGGGGACCGATCCGGAGACGTCGGACGCCATCCGGGTCGCGCGGGTCCTCTGCATCCTGTTCATGATGACCGTGCATGCCTGGCCGGGCGGCGAGATGATCATGGAAACCAACGCGGGCACCGCGCTCGAGCCTTTCTATCATATCCTCATCGACGTGCTCGGGCACGCGTCCGTTCCGCTGCTTAGCTACTTCTCCGGGAGGCTCTTATTCGTGACGCTGTCGCGGGGACGGCGCCGGAGGGTCGTCATCCGCGACAAGATGCTGACGCTCTATTGGCCGATGATGTTCTGGTCGGCGATGATGGTCCCGATCATCCTGGCGGAGGATCTTCTGCGGACCGGCGCGATCGACCCCTCCCGGACGCCGATCTACTGGGTCGGGCAGATCCTCGGCATCGGGGGAGGTCCGGCCAACTCGCCCCTGCATTTCTTCCGGGAGATCGTCGTGATGTGCCTCTACGCGACGGCGTTGCAGACCGTCGCGCGGTTCTCGCGCCTGCTCGCGGTGGCCGCCTTCGTCGCGGTGGCGCGTTTCGAACTACGCGACGGCGCCTCGCTGATGGCGCGGCATCACGTGTTCGTGTTCTTCACGGCCGGGATGACGATGGCGATGGCCGGGCGCGCCGATCGGAAGCCGGGCTGGCGGGCGGTCGCGGTCCTGCTCGCGGCCTATGGCGCTTCGCGGGTGTTCGACGTCCAAGCGGCGTTTGACGGCCAGCACTGGCCATTGCTTCTCGCCGACGTCCTGGACCGCGCGGCGGTGTCGTCCGCCATGTTCCTCGCCACGATCCTCGTCGTGCGACACGGGCGGGGACTGCGGCAGGCGGCGTTCTGGCTCGAGCCACGCTTCTTCACCATCTACTGCACGCACAGGTTGACGATCTCCATGTTCGGCGGGGTGGCGTTTTCCTGGGCTGGGGCGCGAGGGACGCCGCCTATCCCCTGCTCCTCCTCGGTCAGATCGTCGCCTGCGTGATCGTCGGCATCGTCGCGGTCCCGGTGTTCCGCGCCATACCCCACGTCACGGGGCGGCGCCGCGCTCGTAGGCGCGATGCCCCGTCCGGCGCGGGCCTCGCGCGCGACGGGCGTGCCAAGACCGAGTCGGTTTAGCCGTTCCAGCCGGTACGCCGCCGCCTCGGCACGTCGAGCGGAGATCGTGGGCGACATTCCTCCCCCGGCAACTTGCGTTCCGGGGCGCGAGCGCACTATCGCCTCGCGTCCCTTGACGCCCGAAGGCCGGACCCATGACCTTGTCGCCCGACGACGCCGTCCCCGAGCTCTACGCCGCGCCCGACGCCCTGCCGGGGCTTCGCGCCGCGGCGGCCGAGCTGCCGTCCTGGGACCTCACCGCGCGGCAGATGTGCGACCTCGAGCTTCTGATGAACGGCGGCTTCGCGCCGCTGGCGGGCTTCCTCGGGCGGGCGGATTACGACGGCGTCGTTGACGCGATGCGGCTGGCGGACGGCACGCTCTGGCCGATCCCGATCACGCTCGACGTGTCCGATGCCTTCTCGGGCGGCCTCGCGCCGGGCGCCGAGATCGCGCTCCGCGACCCCGAGGGCGTGATCCTGGCCACGCTGGCGGTCTCCGACGTCTGGACCCCCGACAAGGGCCGCGAGGCCGAGGCCGTGTTCGGCGCCGACGACCCGGCGCATCCGGCGGTGGCCTACCTTCGCGACGTCGCCGGCCCGGTCTATCTCGGAGGACGGGTCACCGGGCTGCAGGCGCCGACCCATTACGACTTCCGCGCGCGTCGCGACACGCCGGGAGAGCTTCGCGCGCTCTTCCGCAAGCTCGGCTGGCGCCGCGTCGTCGCGTTCCAGACCCGCAACCCGCTGCACCGCGCGCATCAGGAGCTGACGTTCCGCGCCGCCCGCGAGGCGCAGGCGAATCTCCTTATCCACCCCGTCGTGGGGCTGACGAAGCCCGGCGACGTCGATCACTTCACCCGCGTGCGCTGCTACGAGGCGGTGCTCGACCACTACCCGCAATCGACCACCACGCTGTCGCTCCTGAACCTCGCGATGCGGATGGCGGGGCCGCGCGAGGCGCTCTGGCACGGGATCGTGCGCCGCAACCACGGCTGCACCCACATGATCGTCGGGCGCGACCATGCGGGGCCGGGCAAGGACTCCGCGGGGGAGGACTTCTACGGCCCCTACGACGCGCAGGATCTGTTCCGCGCGCATCAGGCCGAGATCGGCATCGAGATGGTCGACTTCCGGCAGCTCGTCTACGTCGCCGAGCGCGCGCAGTACGAGCCCGCCGACGCCATCCCCGACCGCGACGCGGTGACGGTCCTCGACATCTCCGGCACCGAGCTGCGACGTCGACTGCGCGAGGGGCTCGAGATCCCCGAATGGTTCTCGTTCCCCGCCGTCGTGACCGAGCTGCGCCGCTCCTCGCCGGCGCGCGCGTGCCAGGGCTTCACGCTGTTCCTCACCGGGCTGTCGGGATCGGGCAAGTCCACGATCGCCAACGCGATCATGGTCAAGCTGATGGAGGCCGGCGGGCGGCCGGTGACGCTCCTCGACGGCGACGTGGTCCGCAAGCATCTCAGCTCCGAGCTGGGCTTCTCGAAGGCGCATCGCGACATCAACATCCGCCGCATCGGCTACGTCGCCTCCGAGATCACCAAGAACGGCGGGGTCGCGATCTGCGCGCCGATCGCGCCCTACGCCGCCACCCGCCGCCACGTCCGCGAGATGATCGAGGCGCACGGCGCCTTCGTCGAAGTCCACGTCGCCACCTCGCTCGAGGAATGCGAGCGCCGCGACCGCAAGGGGCTCTACCGCCTGGCGCGCGAGGGCAAGATCGCCGAGTTCACCGGGATCTCCGACCCCTACGAGGTGCCCGAGGCGCCCGAGCTCGTCGTCGACACCGAGGGGCTCGCCGTCGAGCACTGCGTCCAGCAGGTGCTGCTGCGCCTCGAGGGGATGGGCCTGATCGCCGGCTGAACGGCACGGGGGCCTCGCCGCATTCCTGCCACGATCCGTCACCGCGGGGCATCACGTGTCGCAATCGCGGCGGCGTGAACCGAACCCTCATTCCTCCGGGGAACATTGGTCGGAGTAAGTCCGTTCAGATGACGACGCGAGTGTGAAATGACAAAGGCGGCCCGCAGGGGTCGGGAGACAATGGCGGACCGGTGCACCATCATGGTCGTGGAGGACGAAGCGCTGATCGCGCTCGACCTCGCCATGTCGCTCGAGGAGCTCGGCGCGACGGTGATCGGACCGTTCGGCTCCGTCGCCGGCGCGCTCCGGGCCTGCGACCGCGCCGATGCCGCGATCCTCGACGTCGACGTGGGGTGCGAGGCGATCTTCCCCGTCGCCGACCGGCTGCGCGCGAGCGCGACGCCGATCCTGTTCCACACCGCCCGCTCCGACACCTCGGGCCTGCGCGACCGCTACGGCCCCGGCGTCCCGATCCTGCCCAAGCCCGCGCGGATGGCCCACATCGCGCAGGCGCTCGTCGACCTGCGCGACCACGCCCTGACCCGCCGGCACCGCGTGCACGCCCCGTTCCGCGCGGCGTCCTAACCCGGCGAAGCTCGGGTGCCGGCCTGCCGCGGCGGCGCATGGGAAATCCTGGATCTAGTGAAGTGGCGCGGGCTCGATGAGGTCAGGGCTCGCTTCCGACGTATGCGTGATCTTCATCCATCCGCCCAGTGCGCGTTTCCGCGGCCGTGGCGATCCCGGAAGCGAACCGTCCGGGCTCGGTCCCCCGATGTCGGCGGTTCGCGACGGGTAGCGCATCCTGGTCGATGATGGACGCCATTCGGGCCATGCCGTCGTCGAAGCGGCGCGTATCCGGATCCTGGGGAGGCGACGGGGAGGGGCGACGATGGCCGCCCGCGTCGCGGACGGACATCGCGGCGCACGGACGAGCGCCGGCGCGGGCGCGACTAGGCGGGACGGCGGACGGCCCCGGGGGGCGCCCGCCCGTCGAGCGGCTGATCCGTCGCGAATCGGACCGTGCGGCCGCGGTTCTCCGTTCTCGGCCGGGCCAACAACGTCCAAATCGCTCCGCCCCCGTTCGATCGAGCGTGATCGTTCGAATTCTGTTCCCTTATGCCTGTCATGGCCCGGAACGTTCCCGCGATATCACCCCCGCATCGGCGGAGCCGGATCTTGGGGCCCGGCGGCTCGAGCCCGACCGCGCGACCGTGAAGGACCGGACCCCCGTCTGGCCTGCGCGAATGCCATCGGTCGTGACGCGGGGCCAGGCGGTGCCTCCTCGCCCGCCGGCCGGTACCGGGCCCGACCAGAGCGGACTACTCGATTCCGAAGGACCGCCTAACGGCCCATGCCCGCGAACCTGCTCGAGACGCTGCCAACCGATGCCCCGCCTCGTGATCGACGCCGATGCCGGGTTCGAGCGCCCATCCCGGTCCGGTGGCATCCGCGGGATCGCAGGTATCGCGCGCGCCCGTCGCACGATCGCCCCAGGCCGCGTGGCGATGGCGACACCAACGCAGGCCGTCAGCGGGCTCCGGGGCTCGGCCATCGCGCACATCGCACGCCTCCGCACGGACGAGGGGGTCGTGCGTCGCGTGCGCCGGACGGGCGCGCCCAGCCCCGACGGACCACGGCCGCGCCGACCTTCGACGGCCACCGCGACCTGATCCACGCGCCTGCGCCCGGCATCGTGGGCAAGTCCCCATCGACTCTGCCGATCCGCCAGGCGCTCGCCGGCATGGGGCGGCCCCGACCCTATCCGGGGCCTGGCGTCCCGGGACCCGACGGCGACACGGCCGGGGGAGGCGATGCCCTCCGTTCCGGCCGAACCCTTGAGCGACACCCCCGGCGACCCGCCGGCCGGAGGCCGCGCCATCGCCAGCGTTCGGATCGAGGACATCCAGTCCGACGGCGTCGATCCGACGGTCCGGCCAGCCGATACACGCGCCCGGCCCCCGGCCCGCACGGGCGCCCGCGTCGGCGTGCCGATGCCCCCGGCTTCCGGGAGGCGGCCGGTCGAGCCGGACGGACACGTCCCGATCCGGATGACCCGTCAGCCCGAACGGTGGCGCCGCTCCATCGCCCCACCGCGAGCGCGGAGCACGATGTCGAGCGCGGAGCCCGGCGGGCGACGCTTCGATCGCGGTATCGTCGAAGCCCGCCGAATGTGGCGTCGCGACGCGACCTGCCGCCCGTGGCGGGGCCGGCATCGGTCGTTTCGCAGCCGCGTCGCACCACGCCGGCCCGGACGCGTACCGAGCGACCCGAGCACCGACGGGCATCCGCTCGCCGCCTGCCCTGGTCCGCCCGACGCCCGGCCGCCGACCGCTCGCCCCGGCCCCCGCGACCGCCTAGTGGACGCTCACCGGATGCAGGTCGTTCTGCCGCGCCAGGTTGAACGCGAGCCGCCGGTCGCCCACGAGCGCGACCTGCTCGCCGTCGGTGCGGTGGAGCGCGTAGAGCACCTCCAGCCCGCCCTCGCGGGCCTCCTCGCGCACCGCGTCCGGCAGGTCCGCGACCTGCACCTCGCGCACGTAGACCAGCGAGCCGCCGGCCTCCTCGATGTCGATGGTCTGCGCCATGTCCGGGTCCTTCGCTCTGCCGGCACACCCTCAGGCGGTGCGGTCGGTCTCGATGGGGATCGTCAGTGCAACGCTCTCGGGGGCCGATCGTTGCAGGTCGAGATGCAGCAGGCCATGCGACAGCGCGGCGCCCCGCACCTCCATGCCGTCGGCCAGCACGAACGCGCGCTGGAACTGGCGCGCCGCGATCCCGCGATGCAGGTACGTCCGCGCCGGGCCCTCGGGCGCGCGCCCGCGCACGACGAGCTGCCGGTCCTCCACCGTCACCGAAAGGTCGGCCTGCGCGAAGCCCGCCACCGCGAGCGTGATCCGGTAACCCGCCTCGCCCGGCGGCCCGTCGGCGCCCGTCTGCTCGATGTTGTAGGGCGGGTAGCCGTCCGACCCCGCCCGCGCGGTCCGCTCCACCAGCCGCTCGAGCTCGTCGAAGCCGAGCAGGAACGGGTGCGCGCCGAAGGTCGGCTTGGTCATTCTCGGGCCCTCCCTCGAGGCGATCCGCCGCGTCCCGGCCCGCCACGCGGCACCGGTCGCGCAACCCAAGGTGGGGATCGCGGCCCGCGTGCGCAAGACGGTTGGACGGTGCGGCCGGGGCATGTAACACCGCTGCGACCCCCGCCCGCAGGACCGCGCGCCCGTGACCCGACCGCCCGAGACCATCGAGCACGACGAGATCCTGCGGATGCGGCTCGAGGTGCTGCGCCAGGATCACCGCGACCTCGACGTGGCGATCGCGGCGGTGGAGGCGGGCGTCGCGCCCGACCTCCTCGTGGTCAAGCGGCTCAAGCGCCAGAAGCTCCACCTGCGCGACCGCATCGCGCGCATCGAGGACGATCTGACCCCGGACATCATCGCGTGACCCGGCATGACGAGCCCCCGCGGCGCGAAGGCGGCGACGCGCCCGTCCTCGCGGTCCGCCGGCACGTGGCCGCCCCCCCCTCGACCGCCCGTCGGGCGGGCGAGGGACGTCGCGTGCCTGCCACTCCGGGAGGCGGGGATGCGCGCGCCACCTCGGTCATCGCCGCCCCTCCCGTCGCCGCGGCCGTTTGGGGCGTCGGCGGGCAACCTTGCGGCCGGGCCCGTGGCGACGCGCTCCGGGCGGCGGACGGTCGGGACGCGTCCGCCGCGCCATCCTTCCGGGGCGCGGGCGAGGCGCCCCGGTCCGGCGCTGCCGGCGGTGCGCGGCTCGCCCCGACGGGTCGACCGGCGGGCTTCGCACCAACGACCCCCCCATCCTCCCGGAGCGCGGGCGGCGCACGCTATGCGACGGGCGGTGCGGACGCACCCGGTGCGTCTGGTCCCCCTCCGGTCCGCGAGGGCTCGGGGGAGGAGACCGGCGCGGGCGCCGATCACCGTGCCCCCGACGCCGCGGATCGCCGGACCGCGACCGCCACGTCCACCTCCCCGGGGACCCGCCGGGGTCCGAGCGCGGAGGCGCCCGCCCCGCCCCTCCGCGATGCGTCCCGCGCGCCGGACGAACCGGGCGGGCGCGCGCCCTCCCGCATCGCGTCGCCCGTCGGGAGCGCGGACGAGCCCCCCGACGCCTCCGCCACCGACATCCCCGACGCGCCCGCGACCGTCACCGAGATCGCCGTCCTGCCGACCGCCGATCCCGGCCTCGACACCGCTCCGGACGCGCCCGCCACCGCCGCGGCGAAGCCCCCCCCGCGCGTGGGCATCGTGATGGGCTCGGCCTCGGACTGGCCCACGATGCGCGAGGCGGCCGCGATCCTCGACGCGCTCGGCGTGGCCCACGAGGACCGGATCGTGTCGGCGCACCGCACCCCCGACAGGCTCTGGTCCTACGCGGCGGAGGCGGCGGAGCGTGGCGTCCGCGTCATCGTCGCGGGCGCGGGCGGGGCGGCGCACCTGCCCGGGATGCTCGCGTCCAAGACCGCGTTGCCGGTTATCGGCGTGCCGATCCGCACCGAGGCGCTTGCGGGCCTCGATTCGCTCTACTCGATCGTGCAGATGCCGCGCGGCTTCCCGGTCGCCACGATGGCCATCGGCGCCGCGGGCGCGGCGAACGGGGGCCTGATGGCGGCGGCGATCCTCGCGCTCTCGGACCCCGCGCTCGCCGCCCGTCTCGCCGCGTGGCGGGCGGCGCTCTCGGCCTCGATCCCCGACGAGCCGGGATGAGCGCCCTCCCACCGGGCTCGACGCTCGGCATCCTCGGCGGCGGGCAGCTCGGGCGGATGCTCGCGATGGCCGCCGCGCGGCTGGGCTACCGCGCCCATGTCTATGCCCCGGACGACGCGCCCGCCTTCGCCGTCGCGGCGGCCCATACCCGCGCGGCTTGGGACGACGCGGCCGCGCTCGACGCCTTCGCCGCCGCCTGCGACGTGGTCACGTTCGAGTTCGAGAATGTGCCCGTCGCCGCGCTCGACCGCCTGGCCGCCCGCGTCCCCGTGCGTCCCGGCGCGGCCTCGCTCGCGGCCAGCGGCGACCGCGCCGACGAGAAGCGGTTCCTCGAGGGCCTCGGCCTCGCCGTCGCCCCCTGGCGCGACGTCCCCGACGCGGCCGGGCTCGACGCCGCGCTGGCCGCGCTCGGCACGCCCGCGATCCTCAAGACCCGGCGGCTGGGCTACGACGGGCGCGGGCAGGTCCGCATCGACGATTCCGCCGAGGCCTCCGCCGCGTGGTCCGCGCTCGACGGCGCGCCCGCGATCCTCGAGGGGGTGGTGGCGTTCGAGCGCGAGATCAGCGTGATCGTCGCGCGCGGGCTCGGCGGGGAGGTCGTCTGCTACGATCCGGGCGAGAACGTCCATCGCGGCGGCATCCTGCAGACGACCACGATCCCCGCGACGCTCGGAACCGCGCAGCGCACCGACGCCGCGCTGCTGGCGGGCCGGATCGTCAACGCGCTCGACCACGTCGGCGTGATGGGGGTGGAGCTGTTCGTGGCGCCCGGTGGCCTCGTCGTCAACGAGATCGCGCCGCGCGTCCACAATTCGGGCCACTGGACCGAGGCCGGTTGCGCCGTCGACCAGTTCGAGCAGCACGTCCGCGCGGTGGCGGGCCTGCCGCTCGGCGACGGCCGCCGGCACGCCGACGTGACGATGGAGAACCTGATCGGCGACGACGTCGCGACCCTCCCCGCGCTACTCGCGGAGCCCGACCTCCGCCTCCATCTCTACGGCAAGGCCGAGGCCCGGCCGGGCCGCAAGATGGGCCACGCGAACCGCGTCCTGCGGGGCGCATGAGCTTCGTACGAGACGTGAAGAACGCACCGGAGAGTTACCCCAGATCGTGAAGATTCGACCGCACCGCAACTTCTACGGCCGCTTGAAGGGCCATTCGCTCCGCCGAAGCCAGCAGGAGCGCCTCGACGCCGACCTCGCGGCCCTCTCCCCCGGCCCCGTCGACTGGAACGCGAACCCCGACCGCCGCCCGCTCGACCTGCGCGCCGCGTTCGGCGATCGCGACGTGTGGCTCGAGATCGGCTTCGGCGGCGGCGAGCACCTCGTCCACCAGGCCGCCGCGAACCCCGACATCGGCATCCTCGGCGCGGAGCCCTACGTCAACGGCGTGGCCATGCTGCTGGGCAAGCTTCATTCATCCGGGGGCTCCAACGTCCGGATCCATCCTGGCGATGCGCGCGACCTGCTCGACGTGCTCCCCGACGCCTCCCTGGCCAGGGCGTTCCTGCTCTACCCCGACCCGTGGCCCAAGGCCCGCCACCACCGCCGCCGCTTCGTCACGCCCGAGCATCTCGAGCCGCTCGCGCGCTGCATGGCGCCGGGCGCCGAGTTCCGCGTCGCCACCGACATCCCCGACTACGTCCGCCAGACGCTCGAGGCGGTCCCCCGCGCGGGCTTCGCGCTCGTCTCGCATGGCGGCGATCCCTGGCCGGACTGGACCCGCACGCGCTACGAGGCGAAGGCCGTTCGCGAGGGCCGGACGCCCGCCTACCTGACGTTCCGCCGCCTCTAGCCCTCCGGCACGTCCCAGGCCGCCCCCGGCTCGAGCGTTCGGAACCGCTCCGCCGCGATCCCGCGCGCCGCCAGCGCCGCCGCCAGCCGCGCGGGCGGATCGTCCCGCCCCTCGTCGGTGAGCTGGAACGTGCCCCAGTGGTGGCCGAGCGCGCGCGCGGCCCCGCAGGCCTCGAACCCCGCCACCGCCTCCGCCGGGTCCTGATGCTGATCGCGCATGAACCAGCGCGGGGCGTAGGCGCCGATGGGGACGATCGCGAGCCGGTAGGGCCCGTGCGCCGCCGCCGCCGCGTAGGGCCGCCCGCGGTCGTAGCCCGTATCCCCGCAGGCGAGGACCCGCCCCGCCGGGGTGTCGAGCGCGAACGAGCACCAGAGCGCGTGCGACCGGTCCCGCGGGCTCCGCGCGCTCCAGTGATGCGCGCGCAGCAGGCGGGCCGACACGCCCCCTCCTTCGAGCACGTCGCCCCAGTCGCCGGCCCGCGCGTCGATCCCCCCGATCGCGCCCCGCAGGATCGTGTCGTTCCCGAGCGGCGTCAGCACCGGCATCGCGTGGGCCGCGTGCAGGCGGCGCAGCGTGTCGAGGTCCATGTGGTCGTAGTGGTTGTGGCTCAGCAGCACCGCGTCGATGCGCGGCAGGTCGGCGAAGGCGACGCCCGGCGCGGTCACGCGGGCGGGGCCGGCGAAGCGCACCGGGCTGACGCGGTGCGACCAGACCGGGTCGAGCAGCACGTTGCGCCCGCCCGCCTGGATCAGCACCGTCGCGTGGCCGACCATCGTGACGCGCAGGCCCGCCACCGCCGCGTCGGGCCTCGCGCGGCGCACGCCGACCGCGTCGGGCCAGGGCTCGCGGCTCTCGCCGAAGCGCCAGCGCAGCAGGTCGCCCAAGCCCCTCGGCGTCGCGCCGTCCGGGTTGAAGAAGCGTGTCCCGTCGAAATGGTCGCTCGGGGGGCCGGAATAGTAGGCGTTGCCCATCGTGGCCTCCCGCGCGGCGCAGGCCCCCACGAGCGCCGCCGCGCCGAGGCCGAGGAGGGTGCGGCGTCTCATCGCCGCCACCATAGGGCACGGCGCGCCGCTGGGAAGCGCGCCGCCTCGGCTGGACGCGCGCGGCGGCGCGGCCTAGGCCCCCCGTGACCCGCATCGGAGCCCGCCCATGAGCCACGGACCCGCCGAGCCGCTGACCGCCGCGCCCTCCGGCCCGCTCTCGGGCGAGGCGCGCGTGCCGGGCGACAAGTCGATCAGCCACCGCGCGCTGATCCTGGGCGCGATGGCCGTGGGCGAGACGCGGGTGACGGGGCTGCTCGAGGGGCAGGACGTGCTCGACACGGGCGCGGCGATGCGGGCCTTCGGCGCGGGCGTCGAGCGCGACGGCGACGCGTGGGTCGTGCGCGGCGTGGGCGTGGGCGGACTGATGGAGCCCGAGGACGTGATCGATTGCGGCAACTCGGGCACCGGCGTGCGGCTCCTGATGGGGGCTGCGGCGACGCACGGCTTCTCGGTCACCTATACCGGCGACGCCTCGCTGCGGGCGCGTCCGATGGCGCGCGTGACGGACCCGCTCGCGCTCTTCGGGGCGGTCGCGCACGGGCGCAGCGGGGGGCGGCTCCCGATGACGGTGGTGGGGACGGGCGAGCCGGTGCCGGTGCGCTACGCGACGCCGGTGGCCTCGGCGCAGGTCAAGTCGGCGGTGCTGCTCGCGGGGCTCAACGCGCCCGGCGAGACGGTCGTGGTCGAGCGCGAGGCGACGCGCGACCATTCCGAGCGGATGCTGCGGGGCTTCGGGGCCGAGGTCGAGGTGCGGGACATGGGCGAGGGCCGCGAGATCGTGCTGGTCGGGCGGCCCGAGCTGCGCCCGCAGGCGATCGCGGTTCCGCGCGACCCGTCCTCGGCCGCGTTCCCGGTCTGCGCCGCGCTGATCGTGCCGGGCTCGGACGTGCTGGTGCCGCGCATCGGGCTCAACCCGACGCGCGCGGGGCTCTTCGAGACGCTGCGCGAGATGGGCGCGGACCTGACCTACGAGGACGAGGGCGAGGAGGGGGGCGAGCCGGTGGCCGACCTGCGCGCGCGGTTCTCGCCCGACCTGCGCGGCGTCGAGGTGCCACCGGGCCGGGCCGCGAGCATGATCGACGAGTACCCGATCCTCGCGGTCGTCGCCGCGAACGCCGCGGGCACGACGGTCATGCGCGGCGTGGCGGAGCTGCGGGTGAAGGAATGCGACCGGATCGCCGCGATGGCCGCGGGGCTGCGCGCGTGCGGGGTGGACGTGCGCGACGGCGCCGACTGGTGGGAGGTCGACGGGCGCGGCCCCGGCGGCGTGGCGGGCGGGGCGACGGTGGCCACGCATCTCGACCACCGGATCGCGATGAGCTTCCTCGTCTGCGGGATGGCCGCGGCGCGGGCGGTCACGGTCGACGACGCGACGCCGATCGCGACGTCGTTCCCGATCTTCCGCCCGCTGATGGAGGGGCTCGGCGCGACGGTCTCCTGAAGCGGGCGCCTGGCGGTGCGCGACGCCGAGATTGCCTAGGGCGACGGCGCCGCGCAGCGCGTCGAGGTAGCGGCGCACCTGCGCGGGCGAGCGCAGGCGGTGGACCGCGTGGTCGGGGCCGGCGCGCGCGATCAGGCGGGCGCAGGACGCGGCCCCCGAGCGGCGGGTGCGCCAGATGTAGGCCCAGAAGTCCGGCGCGAAGGCCTCCGGGCAACCATCGGGCAGATCCGGCCGCGTCCGACCCCACCACCGCAGCGTCCGTCGCGCGACCCGCGCCATCCGGAGCGCCACCGGAAGGTCGAGCCAGATCACCGTGTCCGCGCGCGCGAGCCGTTCGGGCCAGGTCGCGGAATGGCCGCCCTCGAAGATCCAGGCCGGGCGGGCGTGGACCTCGGCGCACAGACGCGCCTTCTCGGAGCGCTCGCGCTCCACCCATCCCGCCCGCCAGTGGATGCGGTCGATATGGACCACGGGCAGATGGACGATCCCGCCCATCTCGCGGGCCAGGGTGGACTTGCCCGAGCCGGGCTGACCGATGATCATGACGCGCCGCACGGGCCCCATCGTCGCGCGCGTGGGGCGCGGGTCAAGTGGACGGGCGCGGACGGTGTCGCTAAGGAACGTGCGCGACGGAGGGGGGCCATGGCCGAGGCGACCGAGGGACGGACCGGGGGGTGCCTGTGCGGCGACGTGCGCTTCGCGGTCGCGGGCGCGATGCGCCCGGTCGTCGCCTGCCATTGCGGGCAGTGCCGCCGGGCGTCGGGAAACTTCGTCGCGGCGACCTCCGCCCCGCGATCCGCCGTGACCGTGACGGGGGAGGTGCGCTGGTTCGCGTCGTCGGCGCGGGCGCGGCGCGGCTTCTGCCCATCCTGCGGCTCCAACCTGTTCTGGGACGGCGGCGGCGAGCGGCTGTCGATCGGGGCGGGGACGCTCGACGGGCCGACGGGGCTGCGGCTGGCGGGCCACATCTTCTGCGCGGACAAGGGCGACTGGTACGACATCCCGGAAGGCGAGCGGCAGGCGGCGGGCCGCGATCCTTCGATCTCCCGGCCCGTGCCGTGACCGGGGGCGCGTTCACCGTGGCCATCGACGGCCCCGCGGCGGCGGGGAAGGGGACCGTGGGCCGGGCGGTCGCGGCGGCGTTCGGGTTCCGCCATCTCGATACCGGGCTGCTCTACCGCGCGGTCGGCGCGCGGGTGCTGGCCGGCGCGCACCCGGCCGAGGCGGCGCGCGCGGTGCGGCCCGAGGACCTCGAGGACGCCGCGCTCAGGACGGCGGCGGTCGCGGCGGCGGCGAGCCGGGTCGCCGCGATCCCGGAGGTCCGGGCCGCGCTCGTCGACCTCCAGCGCCGGGTCGCGCGCGCGCCCGGCGGCGCGGTGCTCGACGGCCGCGACATCGGCACCGTGATCTGCCCGGCCGCGGAGGTGAAGCTCTACGTCACCGCCTCGCCCGAGGTCCGCGCCGAGCGGCGGTTCCTCGAGCTCGCAGGCCGCGATCCGACGGCCACGCGGGAGGGCGTGCTCGAGGACGTGCTGGCGCGGGACGCGCGCGACATGGGGCGGGCCGAGGCGCCGCTCGTGGCGGCGGCGGACGCGACGATCCTCGACACCTCGGCGATGGAGGTCGGCGCGGCGGTGGAGGCGGCGCTGGCGCTCGTGCGGGCCGTGCGGGAGGGGTAGCGACCGCGCGCCCCGCGCCCCCGGCCTTGCAGCGCGGCATCCCTTCCCGTAAGGCCCCGTCCGTCACCCGACAGCGCGATCCCGCCACGGCCCCGGCCTTCGAGGCGGCGCTATCCGACCAAGTCCAGACCGGCGGAGACAACCGCGCGGCCAGTCACATCGCAACCGATAGGAACCATCAGCCATATGGCTCAGAACGCGACCATGGAGGAGTTCGAGGCCCTCCTGAACGACAGCCTCGAGATCGACACGCCGAGCGAGGGCTCGGTGGTCAAGGGCAAGGTGCTCGCCATCGAGGCGGGCCAGGCCATCATCGACGTCGGCTACAAGATGGAGGGCCGCGTCGACCTCAAGGAGTTCGCCCAGCCCGGCGAGACCGCCGAGATCGAGGTCGGCGACGAGGTCGAGGTGTTCCTGCGCAACGTCGAGAACGCGCGCGGCGAGGCGGTGATCTCCCACGAGATGGCGCGCCGCGAGGCCGCGTGGGACCGGCTCGAGGAGGCCTACGGCAAGGAGGAGCGCGTCGAGGGCGCGATCTTCGGCCGGGTCAAGGGCGGCTTCACCGTGGACCTCGGCGGCGCCGTGGCGTTCCTGCCCGGCTCCCAGGTCGACGTGCGCCCGGTGCGCGACGCGGGCCCGCTCATGGGCCTCAAGCAGCCGTTCCAGATCCTCAAGATGGACCGTCGCCGCGGCAACATCGTCGTCTCGCGCCGCGCGATCCTCGAGGAGAGCCGCGCCGAGCAGCGCGCGGAGGTCATCGGCAACCTCGCCGAGGGCCAGAACGTCGACGGCGTGGTCAAGAACATCACCGAGTACGGCGCCTTCGTCGACCTCGGCGGCGTCGACGGCCTGCTGCACGTCACCGACATGGCCTGGCGCCGCGTCAACGACCCGCGCGAGATCCTCTCGATCGGCGAGACGGTCAAGGTGCAGGTCATCAAGATCAACACGGAGACCCACCGGATCTCGCTCGGCATGAAGCAGCTGCTCGAGGACCCGTGGGACACCGTGATCGCCAAGTTCCCGCTCGACTCGGTCCACCAGGGCCGCGTGACCAACATCACCGACTACGGCGCCTTCGTGGAGCTGGAGCCGGGGGTCGAGGGGCTGGTGCACGTCTCCGAGATGTCCTGGACGAAGAAGAACGTCCATCCGGGCAAGATCGTCTCCACCTCCCAGGAGGTCGAGGTGATGGTGCTCGAGATCGACACGCAGAAGCGCCGCGTGTCGCTCGGCCTCAAGCAGACGATGCGCAACCCGTGGGAGGTCTTCGCGGAGACCCATCCCGAGGGCACGCCGGTCGAGGGCGAGGTCAAGAACATCACCGAGTTCGGCCTGTTCATCGGGCTCGAGGGCGACATCGACGGGATGGTCCACCTCTCCGACCTCACCTGGGAGGGCCGGGGCGAGGACGTCATCGGCGACTACCGCAAGGGCGACATCGTCCAGGCGGTGGTCTCCGAGGTCGACCAGGAGAAGGAGCGCATCTCGCTCTCGATCAAGGCGGCCGGGGGCGATCCCTACGCCGAGACGATCGGCGGGGTGAAGCGCGGCTCGATCGTGACCGTCGAGGTCACCAAGATCGAGGATGGCGGGATCGAGGTCGAGTACGAGGGCATGAAGGCGTTCATCCGCCGCTCCGACCTCGCGCGCGACCGCGCCGACCAGCGCCCCGAGCGCTTCTCGGTGGGCGACAAGGTCGACGTCCGCGTCACCAACGTCGACTCGAAGAACCGTCGCATCGGCCTTTCGATCAAGGCGCGGGAGATCGCCGAGGAGAAGGAGGCCGTCGAGCAGTTCGGCTCCTCGGACTCGGGCGCGTCGCTGGGCGACATCCTCGGCGCGGCGCTCAAGGGCGACGACGACTGACGACGCCGGGCGGCACGATTGATGGCCGCGGAGGCCCCGACCCGGAAAGGGTCGGGGCCTCTTCTTCGGGGGGCCACGCACGGTGGCGCGCCGCCTTGCGGCACGATGGCCACAGACCGGTCACCGATCGGTTCGGGCGGATACGGGCGAGGACCGGGGCGGGAACGTGCCGCGATCCCTCATAAAACAACGATTTGCGTGATGCGTATTCCGAGGTGACAAGCCCGGCTGACACTTCACCTGTCATGCCGTTCGAATAAAATTCGGGCAATCCCGGCGAACCCGGCCACGGAGTGGTATCCATTCGCGATCGAACCACTATAACCTTTGACATCCGGCAAGGGGTCGACGGTCGATGTCCGCCGTCGTGGGAGAGCGACATGATACGATCCGAACTCGTGCAAAAGATCGCGGACGCCAATCCGCATCTCTACCATCGGGACGTCGAACGGATCGTGTCGGCCATCTTCGAGAAGATCGCCGAGACGCTCGAGCATGGCGGGCGGGTCGAGCTGCGCGGCTTCGGGGCGTTCTCGATCAAGCAGCGCGACGCGCGCGTCGGCCGCAATCCCCGCACCGGCGAATCCGTGCAGGTCGAGGAGAAGCACGTGCCGTTCTTCAAGGCCGGCAAGCTGCTGCGCGACCGGCTCAACGACCGCGCCTGAGCCGCCCGCGGGCGGGCCGGGCCGTATGGACAGGGCCCCGCGGCGCGGCTAGTCCTGCTGCATGGCCATCCTGCGGTACCTCTTCCTCGGCGCGCTCGCCCTCATCCTCGTCATCCTCGCGCTCGCGAACCGCATGCCGGTAACGCTGCGGGTCCTCCCGGAGGATATCGGCGCCTATCTCGGGCTCTCCGCCTCGTTCGAGGCGCCGCTCTTCGTCGTGATCTTCCTCGCGATGGCGGTCGGGCTGCTCGTCGGGTTCGTCTGGGAATGGCTGCGCGAGCACAAGCACCGGGCCGAGGCGAGCCATCAGCGCACCGAGCGCGAGCGGCTGGAGCGGGAGCTCGCGCGGACGCGCACCACCCGCACCGAGGAGGACGACGTCCTCGCCCTGATCGACGCGCCGCGCTGAAATGCTCGCGGTGACGCGCCGCCCGGGCGGCGTGCGCGCCAAGATCTGCGGATTGCGGACCCCCGTCGAGGTCGCCGCCGCTGCCGGCGCCGGGGCGTCCTATGTCGGCTTCGTGCATTTCGCGCCCTCTCCGCGCCACCTCACGTTCGGCGAGGTCCGCGCGCTCGCGGTCGACGTGCCCGTCGGCGTGGCGAAGGTCCTGCTGCTGGTCGATCCCGACGACGCGACGCTCGACGCCGCGATGCGCGACGTGCCGGTGGACATGATCCAGCTCCATGGCGCCGAGACGCCCTCACGCGTCGCCGCGATCCGCGCCCGCGCGGGGCTGCCGGTGATGAAGGCGGTCGGCCTGCGCGACGCCGCCGACCTGGCCGCGCTCGACGCCCACGCCGAGGCCGCCGACCAGATCCTCGTGGACGCGAAGCCGCCGCGCGGCGCGGCGCTGCCGGGCGGCAACGGGGTCGGCTTCGACTGGTCGCTGATCGCGGACCGCGCCTGGGCGGGGCCGTGGATGCTCGCGGGCGGGCTGACGCCGGAGAACGTCGCGGAGGCGGTCCGGCTGACCGGCGCGCGGCAGGTCGACGTCTCGTCGGGCGTCGAGCGCGCGCCGGGCGTCAAGGATCCGGGCCTCGTCGCCGACTTCCTCGCCGCATTGCCCCGCTAGCGCCTGGCGGGCCGCCACCGGAACCGCGCACGCACGACGCCGTGGTCGCCCGTCCCCGAGACCTTGTGGTCGTCCGCATTCAGGTGGTCGTTGGCGATCTCGAGACCGTCGAACGCCCAGAGGCGCTTCCGGCTCATGTCGTAGAACTCCTGGCTCACGAGGACATGGTCGAGCGAGGATCGCGACTCCTGATAGACGTGGGTGTAGTAGACGTCGGTCTCCGAGCGGTATTGCTGCAGCGTCTGCGCGGCGTAGAGGTCGGCGTCGCCGCCGCCCGTCGACAACGCCGTCAGGAAGCGCGGCTGCCCGGTCAGGATGTCGAGCGTGTTGGAATGCTGCCCGTCGTTGCAGTCGCCCAGCACGACCACCGGCCGGTCGGTGCCCTTCATCTCCTCCGTCAGCAGCATCCGAAGCGCCATGGCCTCCGCCGTGCGCCGGATCGTGGACAGGGCGGCGCCGATCGCCTCGGCGTGGCGCGCATGGACGTCGCGCTCGTACCAGCCCTCGCGCCAGATGCGCGTGGGCGCCTTCGACTTCAGGTGGCAGACGTAGACGCTGACCTCCGGCCCCCGCGAGCGCGGCTTGATCGCGAAGCGCAGGACCGGGCGCGAGAACGACGAGATCGCGACCGCGATGTCGCCGGTCTGCGGATCGTCCCCGCCCGAGCGGAGCACGAAGTCCGGCGGGAAGTCGGTGATCCATTCCGGCTCGCCCGCCAGCACCGCGCGCGACACGGCCGCCGCGCAGACGATCCGCTGCCCCGACTGGCCCGGCGGGACGAGCGCGGCGTAGTCCTCGGCCATGCCCGCCGCCGCGAGGACCGCGTCGAGGCTGTCGGCGTGCCAGAGTTCCTGGAAGCCGAACACGTCCGCGCGCAACTCGCGCAGCTTGGCCGCGCTCCACGCGACCTTGCGCGCGTAGAGCGCCGCGTCCCAGCCGTCGCGGTCGTTGTAGATCGCGCGGCCGGGCTCGTTGAGGTTCAGCAGGTTGAAGGTGGTGAAGCTGACGGTCCGTCCGGCCATGACGCTTCCTCCGTGCTTCTGTTCTATCCGACCATCACGCCGAAATCGACGGGGTTCGTCGAGGCGCGGGAAGCCATCGCCGGTTCCGGCTCGCGCAGGGGTCCGCCCCGACTTGTGCATCGCATCCGATGCCCGGATAGAGGGAGATAGCGGGGGGGCACGACCATGGCGCTGGTGACGCATCTCGAACGGGACGAGCGGGAGATGCGGTCGGTGCATCCTACGACCCTGGTGGCGCGGTATTCGACCGGCGAACCCGATGGCACGAGGCTGTTGCAGATTAATTCATACGGATCCGTCGGTCGCGCGGTAGAAGACAAGCTCAGCCAGACCCTCCAGTTCGACGAGAAATCAGCACGACAGCTTTTCGATGTGCTCAAGACCGAGTTCGGCTTCTAAGGAGCGCGACATGCCCGACGACCGCCTGAACACCCACGCCTCGGGGCCCGACGAGCGCGGCCGGTTCGGCACGTTCGGCGGGCGGTTCGTGTCCGAGACGCTGATGCCGCTCATTCTCGACCTGCAGGCCCGCTACGAGCACGCGAAGACCGACGACACGTTCTGGGCGGAGATGCACCACCTCTGGACGCATTACGTCGGCCGGCCGTCCCCGCTCTATCTCGCCGAGCGGCTGACCGAGCATCTGGGCGGCGCGAAGGTCTACATGAAGCGCGACGAGCTCAACCACACGGGCGCGCACAAGATCAACAACGTGCTGGGCCAGATCATCCTCGCCCGCCGCATGGGCAAGTCCCGCATCATCGCCGAGACCGGCGCCGGCCAGCACGGCGTCGCGACGGCCACCGTCTGCGCGAAGTTCGGGCTGCGCTGCGTGGTCTACATGGGCGCCACCGACGTCGAGCGGCAGTCGCCCAACGTGTTCCGCATGAAGCTGCTCGGCGCGGAGGTGATCCCGGTCACGTCCGGGCGCGGCACGCTCAAGGACGCGATGAACGACGCGCTGCGCGACTGGGTCACGAACGTCGGCGACACGTTCTACTGCATCGGCACGGTCGCGGGGCCGCATCCCTATCCGGCGATGGTCCGCGACTTCCAGGCGATCATCGGGCAGGAGACGCGCCGCCAGATGCACGAGGCCGAGGGCCGCCTGCCGGACACGCTGGTGGCGGCCATCGGCGGCGGGTCGAACGCCATGGGCCTGTTCCACCCGTTCCTCGACGACCCGGACGTCGCCATCGTCGGCGTGGAGGCGGGCGGGCACGGGGTCGACGACCGCATGGAGCATTCCGCCTCGCTAACCGGCGGGCGGCCCGGCGTGCTGCACGGCAACCGGACCTACCTGCTGCAGGACGCGGACGGGCAGATCCTCGAGGGGCACTCGATCTCCGCGGGGCTCGACTATCCCGGCATCGGCCCCGAGCACGCCTGGCTGCACGAGACCGGGCGGGCGAGCTACGTCTCGATCACCGACACGGAGGCGCTGGAGGCGTTCCAGCTCTGCTGCGCGCTCGAGGGGATCATCCCCGCGCTCGAGCCGAGCCACGCGCTCGCGCATGTCATGAAGATTGCCCCCGGCCTGCCCGCCGACCACCTGCTGGTGATGAACATGTGCGGGCGGGGCGACAAGGACATCTTCACCGTCGCGAAGGCATTGGGCTGGGAGATGGGCGCGCCAGCCTGAGCGCGCGCGCCCTACCGCGTGAACCGCACCGAGACCGTCGGGTCGCCGGGCAACCCCTCGTAGCGCACGGTGGCCGCGCCCCCGGCCTGCGCGGGCGGGACCAGCGGCCCGAACGAGCCGACCGAGACCAGGTCGCCGGGCAGCAGCGTCACGCCCGAGCGCAGCAGGAACAGCACCGCCTCCGCCGGGTGGCCCAGCACCGCCGCGCCCGGTGCCTGCGCCAGCACCGTCCCGTCGGCCGCGCGCATCGTCACCGTCATCGTGCCGAGCGCCTCGGCCATTGCCGCCGGGTCGTCCACCGGGATCGCCGCCCCCAGCACGCCGAAGCGGGGGCCGACCGCCATCGCGGTGATCGTCTCGGCGTTCATCGGCTCGCCCTGCTCGAGCATCAGGTCGGGCAGCTCGATGAACGGATGCACCGCCGACACGTTCGCCATCACCCCGGCCGCGTCGGTGGCCTCCCCGATCGCGGCGTCGCCCACCACCAGCACGAGGTCCGCCTCCATCAGCGGCACCGCGCCGAAGGCCTGCGGCAGGCTCGCGCCGTCGGCCAGCATCGTGTCGCGGAACAGCAGCCCCCGCACCGGGCCCGTCGCGCCGAACCGCTCCTGCGCGGGCGCCGAGGTCAGCCCGGCCTTGTAGCCCACCACCGGGCCCAGGACCGAGGCGAGCGCCCGGCCCAGCTTGTCCTGCGTGCACAGCGCGTCCTCGAGGTCGCCGTTCGCGCCGAGCGCCACGGCGGGCGTGCCGGCGCGATAGCTCGCGACGAAGGCCTCCACCTCCGCATCGGTGGCGCAGGCGGCGAGGGCCGCCGGGGCCAGCATGGCGGCCGTGGCGGCGACGATGGCGATGCGCGTGGTCCTCATGGTCCGTCCTCCCCTCCGGCCGATGCCGGTCTGAGCAGAGCGTGCCACGGCGCGGCCGTCATGGCGAGCCGGGTGGGATCGTCGGCACGCCGGGGGCGGCGTCGCGCGGCAGCAGGCCCGACAGCCGCGGATCGGCGAAGACCTCCACCTCCCGGCGCAGCGCGACGAACCCCGCGCGGAGGTAGAAGGGCAGGGCCGCCGGTGCGTCGAGCGTGCAGGTATGGACCGTCAGGCGAGGGACGCCCCGGGCGAAGGCGCGCGCGGTCGCGGCGGCCATCATCGCGCGCCCCGCCCCGCGTCCGCGCATCGCGCGGGTCGCCCCGAAGAACGCGAGCTCGCACGTCCCCGTCTCGCGGAAGTCGAGCTCGACCAGCCCCTCGGCGCGGCCCCCCGCCTCGAGCGCGCGGACCTCGACGCCCGGGTCGCCCAGGATCGCCTCGAGCGCGTCGCGCGTCAGCGCGAGGCGGCTGATCCAGAGATGGTCGCGCGAGCCCACCCGCTCGAACAGGTCACGGTACCAGTCCGCGTCGGGCCGCTCGACGTGCCGAAGCGTCATGCCGTCGGGCAGCGGCGCGGGAAGGTCGGGCGGCGGCGCGGTCATCGCCAGATGCGTGACCACCGCCGCCAGCATCCCGTCCGGCACCGCGTAGAGCCCGTCGTCGAGCGTCACTCCGCCGCCGCGTGGGCGCGCAGCACCTCGAGCGGGACGATGTCGAGCGTGCGCTCATGCGTCGCGTCGAGATGGACCTCCGGCGCCACGCCCTCCTCGTGGGCCTGCAGGAAGCGCGCCGCGCACAGGCACCAGCGGTCGCCGGGCGCAAGCCCCGCGAAGCCGTATTCGGGGCGCGGCGTCGACAGGTCGTTGCCGAGATACTTGGAATGCGCGAGGAACTCGGCCGTCATCGTCGCGCAGACGGTGTGGACGCCCGCATCCATCGGCCCCGTGTCGCAGCAGCCGTTGCGGAAGAACCCCGTGACCGGCGCGGTCGAGCACGAGGCGAGCGCGCCGCCCTCGACGTTGCGGGACGGCAGGCGGCCGGGGGCGGGGGCGGGGGCGTCGGTCATGGCGGATCTCCTCGGGAGGCGAAGCTAGCGCCGCTCACGCTAGCCGCCAGTCGACCCACCGGCCGTGGAAGTCGGCCCAGCCCGCCGCGCGCACTCTCCCACCCGGCCAGCTTCGCAGCGTCAGCGCCGCGCCGCGTCCGCCATCGGCCTCCATGCCGAACCACGCGACCGGTGCGTCCACCGTCGCCGCCGCCCCCATCCGCTCGATCGCGGCACGCGCGCGGGCGGCGGTGTCGCCCGAAAAGTACTGCCAGGCGACGGTGTGCGCGATCATCCGCGTCGTGCCGGGCGGGGGCGGCGGGAGCGCCTCGAGCCAGTCGGCGGCGTCCGCGCGGTCCACCGGCGCGGGCGGGAGCGTCAGCGCCGCGTCGAGCCGCGCCATCCGGTCGGGCTGGTCGGGCCAGGTGTAGGCGCGCAGCCGGAGCGCGTCGCGGACGGGCGGGACGGGCGCGACGTCAACGCCTCGCCGCGACGCCACCACCGGCTCGACCGCGGGCGGCGGCGGCCCGGGCCAGTCCGGCGCGAGCGTCAGGACCGGATCGGCCGGCCCGAACGTCGCGTCCCCGACGGCGAGCGCGTAGCGGTTCCACCACAGGTTCAGCCCCGCCGACGCGCCGAGCTCGAGGATCTCCAACGGCAGCCCGTGACGCGCGGCGAGCCACTGCCCCGCCGCGCGCAGGGCGGCCGCGCGGCGCGGCTCGTTCGTCTGCGGCGGCGAGGCGATCCAGTCGAGCAGGAACGGCGCCTCGTCGGTCAAGGCAGCGGAGACCGCGTCCCAGTCCGGCCCCTCGCACGGAGGATAGCACGCGCGCAGCCCCTCGTGCCCGCCGAGCGCCAGCGCGTGCAGGCCGCCCGCCAGACGCAGCGGCAGCGACGCGCCCGATGAGGCGACGTCGCCGCGCCAGCCATGCAGCCGCTCCGCGACCGCCCCGTGGCCGGGCGCCATCCGCTCGCCCAGCATCGCCATCAGGCGTGCCGTGAACGGCGATCCGAGCGCCGCGCAGGACGCGGCCTGCGCCGCGAACGCCGCCGCCAGCGTCACCGGAACCGCGCGGCCAGCCGCTGCATCGCCGTCGGCTTCGGTTCCGGCGCGGGCTCGGGTTCTACGGGCGCCGCCTCGTCCGCCGGCGCCCGCTTCGTCCCGCCCGACGGACGCTGCGGGCTGGTGCGCAGCGCGACCGCGTTGGCGAAGCCCGGCCCGTCCCCGGCCGCGAGCATCGGCGCCCCGTCGAGGATGCCGCGCAGCAGGTCGTCGAGCATGTCGCCCTCGGCGCGCGCAAAGTCCGACAGGACGTAGCCCGCCACCCGGTCCTTGTGCCCCGGATGCCCGATCCCCAGACGCACCCGCGCGTAGTCCGGCCCGACATGCTGGTGGATCGAGCGCAGGCCGTTGTGCCCCGCATGGCCGCCGCCGGCCTTGAGCTTCATCCGACCCGGCGCGAGGTCGAGCTCGTCGTGGAACACGGTGACGTCGGCGGGCTGCAACTTGTGGAACCGCATCGCCTCGCCCACCGACTGCCCGCTGAGGTTCATGTAGGTCGAGGGCTTGAGGAGCCACACCCGCCCGGATCCGAACCGCGCCTCGGCGAGCTGGCCCTGGAACTTCGCCCGCCACGGCGCGCCCTGGTCCTCCGCGATCCGGTCCAGCGCCATGAACCCGACGTTGTGGCGGTTGCCCGCGTGCTTGCCGCCCGGATTGCCGAGCCCCACCCAGAGTTGCATGGCTTGGTCCTCCACCGGCATCGAGTTGATCCTACCGCCGCCGTCTGACGGGCGCGAGGGAGGTGACGGCGCGCCCTCGGGCGGGTGTTCCGGCGCGGGGCGCGGTCGTCGGCGGCACGCCCTCCTGCAGGCCGGGACCACCCTCGCAGGCCGCGGTCGGCGCTGATTATCTTAAACTGAAGGTCGTCTGAGCGCGCCTCCCTGCCGGCCGGGGCCGCCCTCGCGCGGGCCACGTTCGGTGCCGAGGACCTTCCGTAGGATGGTCGTTTGGGCGCGCCTCCCTTCGGGCCGGGGTCACCCTCGCGGGCGACCCGTTCGGCGCTCGGAACGCTCCACCGGAGCGTTCCGTCCCCGGCGGGGCCGGGGACCGCGCCTCACCCCTCCATCGCCTCCAGCTCGTCGATGAACCCCTCGATCATCGACAGCCCGCGATCCCAGAAGGCCGGGTCGGACGCGTCGAGCCCGAACGGCGCCAGGAGCTCGCGGTGGTGCTTCGACCCGCCCGCGCGGAGCATGTCGAAGTAGCGGTCCTGGAACCCCTCGGGCGCGTCCCGGTAGGCGGCGTAGAGCGCGTTCACCAGCCCGTCCCCGAACGCATAGGCGTAGACGTAGAACGGCGAGTGCACGAAATGCGGGATGTAGGCCCAGAAATGCTCGTAGCCCGGCATGAACTCGAAGACCGGGCCGAGGCTCTCCGCCTGAACCGACATCCACAGCGCGTCGATGTCCTCGGGCGTCAGCTCGCCCGCGCGCCGCGCGTCGTGCAGCTTCACCTCGAAGTCGTAGAACGCGATCTGGCGCACGACCGTGTTGATCATGTCCTCCACCTTGCCCGCGAGCAGCACCTTGCGCCGCGCGGGGTCGTCGGTGGCGTCGAGCATCGCGCGGAACGTCAGCATCTCGCCGAACACGCTCGCCGTCTCCGCGAGCGTGAGCGGGGTCGAGGACAGCATCTCGCCCTGGCCCGCGGCCAGCACCTGATGCACGCCGTGGCCGAGCTCGTGGGCGAGCGTCATCACGTCGCGCGGCTTCCCCAGGTAGTTGAGCATGACGTAGGGGTGCACGGTCGTAACGGTCGGGTGCGCGAAGGCGCCCGGCGCCTTGCCGGGCTTCACCTCCGCGTCGATCCAGCCGCGCTCGAAGAACGGCTCGGCGATCTCGGCCATGCGCGGATCGAACCCGGCATAGGCGTCCATCACCGTCGCGCGCGCCTCGTCCCAGCCGACGAGGCGGTCCTCCTCCATCGGAAGCGGCGCGTTGCGGTCCCAGACCTGCATCGTCTCGAGCCCGAGCCACCTGGCCTTGAGCGCGTAGTAGCGGTGCGACAGGCGCGGATAGGCCGCGACGACGGCGTTGCGCAACGCCTCCACCACCTCCGGCTCGACGTGATTGGCGATGTGGCGCGCGGCCTGCGGGGAGGGCAGCGAGCGCCAGCGGTCGCCGATCTCCTTCTCCTTGGCGAGCGTGTTGTGGACGCGGGCGAAGGTGCGCACGTTGCGGCCGAACACGTCCGCGAGCGCGCGCGCCCCGGCCTCGCGCCTCGCGCGGTCCTGATCCGTCAGGAGGTTCAGCGTCGCCTCGATCCCGAGCGTCTCGCCGCTCACGTCGAAGGTCAGCCCGGCGATCGTCTCGTCGAAGAGCTTGTTCCACGCTGACGCGCCGACGACGGACGCGTCGTGGAGAAACTTCTCCAATTCGTCGGAGAGCTGGTGGGGCTTCATCGCCCGCAGCCGGTCGAGCGCGGGCCGATACCGCGCGAGCGCCTCGCTCGCCGCCATCAGCGCCTGGTAGGCGTCGTCGGCGATGCGGTTGAACTCGAGCGCGAAGAACACGAGCGGGGTGGTGGCGTCGGTGATCCGACCCTCGCAATCCGACAGGAACTTGGCGCGCGCGCCGTCGGTGGTGACCTGGTAGTAGCGCAGGCCCGCGAACGACATGATCCGGCCCGCGACCGCGTCGATCCTCTCGTTGCGCTCGATGCAGCGCAGCATCCCCGCGGCGTCGAGCGTGTCGAGGCGGCCCTCGTAGTCGGCGGCGAAGGCCGCGCATTCCTTCTCGAGCCACGCCATGTCGCGCGCGAGCGCCGGATCGTCCTGGCCCAGATACAGGTCGTCGAGGTTCCAGACGGGCAGGTTGCCGAGCCCGCGGCCGTGCGCGTCCCCCCCGGCATTGGCGTTGGCGTCGAAGGGCAGGGTCATCGCGGGCCTCGTGTCGGGGGATCGCGCGTTACCTATGGGCGCGGCCGCGGCCCGGCAACCGCGCCGTCAGTCGAGCGCGACCGGCCCGGCCTCGGTCGCCATCCCCTCGGTCCGGTCGAAGCGCAGGTAGGCCAGCGCGCGGTCGCCCGACACGGTGTGGACGGTCCCGGCCGGGCGCCCGTCGGCCACGATCGCCGCCCCCGCCGCGACCGCGCCGCGCACGCGGCCGAGGCCCTTTCGAAGCTCGGTCTTGTGCTTCATCCTCGCCGTGACCTCCTGGCCGACGTAGCAGCCCTTGCGGAAGTCCACCCCGCCCAGCCGCTCGAACCCCATCTCGAGCACG
>CAVSOF010000025.1:0-464218 GCA_963729425.1 uncultured Alphaproteobacteria bacterium
AGCCCCTTCGCGGTGCGGTTCGGGAAGCCCGCCCAGTAGGTGTCGTCGTCCAGCGGCTCGCCCGCCTCGTCGCGCGACCAGACGCCGTCCTCGGCGCGCTCCACGAGGTCGAGGTAGTCGGCGGCCTCGCTGCGGCCCTTGAGGTGGATCGCGAGGAAGGCCCCGACGAAGTGCTGGAGCACGTTGTTCATGCGGACGTTGTCCCAGACCGCGTCGGCGTAGTGGTCGAAGGTCACGGCCCCGGTGGCGGGCGAGGGCGACCACGCCTCGGACGGCGCGGGGATGGGGGCGGCCGCGTTGTGGTTGGCGCCCTCGAAGGTCAGCAAGTAGCGGTTGGTGCCCGTCGTCTCCTCGAAGATCGCGCGGATCGCGTCGTATTCGCTCACGTCGTCCTGCGAGCCCGCCACGAGCATCAGCGGGAGGTCGAACCCGGCCAGCCCGTCCGCGTCCCAGAAGTCCCGGTTGCGCCCCCAGGGACCGATGGCGACCACCGCCTTGACGCGCGGATCGGCCAGCGCGGCGAGGCCGTCGCTCCCTGCCTCGTGCCGCCCGAGCAACCCCTGCGGCACGGCGGCGAAGGCGGGCTCGGTCCGCGTCACCGCCTCCGACGTCACGCCCGCCCCACCCAGGATCAGCGCGCCGTAGCCGCCCATCGAGTAGCCGACCACCGCGGTGTTCCCAACGTCCACGATCGCGCCGATCTCGCCCTCGAGCCCGGCCATCGCGTCGATCACGAAGGCCTGGTCGACGGGCCGGTTCACCAGCGTCGAGGCGAACGGCCCCATGTCGTCGTAGGTGCTCTCGGGGTGGTCGGGGGCGACCACGACGTAGCCGTTGGACGCGAGCACCTCGCCCAGATGCGCCATCAGGAAGCGGTTGCCCGGATAGCCGTGCGAGACGACCACGAGCGGGAATGAGCCCTCGTCGGGCGCGGCGTCGCGCGCGGCCTGACCCTGCAGCGCCACCTCGGTCTCCCCGTCGCGCAGGAGGGCGGCGTAGGTGCCGCCGGGCTCGGTGCCGTCGGCGGCGGGATACCAGACCTCGGCCACGATGGTGCGGTCGGCGACGGGCGGTTCGCCCTCCCCTTCGGTGGCGGCGACGTCGATGCGGGCGGGGTCGGTGAACGTGAGCGTGCGCACGCCGACGTAGCGGTCGCCGTAGCGCGCGAGCGCGGGCGCGTCGGGCCGGATGCCGTCGACGCGGCCGTCGGCCATGGCGGGACCGGCCAGCGCGAGGCAGGCGGCGAGGACGGGGCGGATCATGGGCGGACTCCTTCCGGCTGACGTCGGGGCGACGGTGCGGCGGGCGGGACCGGATCGCAAGCGCCGAGCGGGCGGTCGGCGCGGGCCGGCGCGCGACGGGGCCACGCGCGCGGCGACGGCGAAGCGTCCGGGCGGAGGCGGATCGCGCGTCGGCGCGCGCGGGACGGCGACGCCTCGACCCGCCACGGCGGCACCTTTCCGGGCGGGCGATCGCATTGGCGGCTTGACAGGCGGGCCTCGCGCGCCCATCTGGCGCCCGACCCCGCCCCTCGGGCCGCGTGAGCCGGTCGTCCATCCGGGACGATCTCCACGACGGGCGGACAGGCTCCCCAGGATCACGCCAGGGACGCGCGGAGCGCCATGCTCCGCGACCCCAACCGCGCGCCGCATCGGCGTGCCCCTGCGCCCGCCCCGTCCGGGGTCGCGGCGCGAAGGAAAGACCATGGATTTCGACATGCTGGGGCTGAAGCCCCGCCTCATCGCCGCGCTCAAGGAAATGGGGATCGAGGACCCGACCCCGATCCAGCGGCAGGCGATCCCGCCCGCGCTCGAAGGCCGCGACGTGATGGGCCTCGCGCAGACGGGCACCGGAAAGACCGCCGCATTCGGCCTGCCGCTCGCGCAGCACCTGCTCGAGGGGGACGTGCGGCCCGCGCCGCGCCGCGCCCGCGCGCTCATCCTCGCGCCGACGCGCGAGCTGGTGAACCAGATCGGCGAGAGCCTCGACGGCTTCATCCGGGGCACGCACCTGCGCGTGGCCAAGGTCGTGGGCGGCGTCGGCATCGTGCCGCAGATCAAGCGTCTCGAACGCGGCGTGGACCTCCTCGTGGCGACGCCGGGGCGGCTCATCGACCTGATGGAGCGCGGCGCGGTGGACCTGTCGGGCTCCCATTTCCTCGTGCTCGACGAGGCCGACCAGATGCTCGACATGGGCTTCATCCACGCGCTGCGGAAGATCGCGGCCAAGCTTCCGTCCGAGCGCCAGACGCTCCTGTTCTCGGCCACGATGCCCAAGGACATGGAGGCGCTGGCCGCGACCTATCTCGACCGGCCGGTGCGGGTGCAGGTGGCGACCTCCGGCCAGACGGCCGACAAGGTCGAGCAGTCGATCCACTACATCGCGCAATCCGAGAAGCCGGGGCTGCTGATCGACCTGCTGCGCGCGCATGACGGGGAGGCGGCGCTCGTGTTCGCGCGCACCAAGCACGGCTCCGACCGGCTCGCCAAGCAGCTGACGACGGCGGGCGTGAACGCGGTGGCGATCCACGGCAACCGCAGCCAGGGCCAGCGGATGCGCGCGCTCGAGGCGTTCACCGACGGGACCGCGCCGGTGATGGTGGCGACCGACGTGGCCGCGCGCGGGCTCGACATCCCGGTGGTCAAGCACGTCTACAACTACGAGCTGCCGAACGTGCCGGAGACCTACGTGCACCGGATCGGGCGCACGGCGCGGGCGGGGCGCGAGGGCGCGGCGATCACGCTGTGCGCGCCCGACGAGATGGGCGAGCTCAAGGACATCGAGAAGGTGATCAAGACGTCGATCCCGATCGCGTCCGGCTCGCGCTGGTCGCCCGCGCAGGAGGAGAAGCCGGTGCGCGGCGGGCGCGGCGGCGGCGGCGGCCGCGGGCGGTCGGGCGGCGGCGGCCGATCCGGGGCGCCCAAGCCGCAGGGCGCCAAGCCCGGCGCGGCGCGCAAGCGCCGGCCCCGCCGCCACGCGTGACGCTACGTCGCTCCCGGCGGGCCCCGCGCCCGTCCGGGAGCGATTGCCGACGTCCGAACCCTCTGGCATCGTCGCCGAAAACGACGAGGTCCGAGCCGTCATGATCCCGATCCGCATTTCCGCGGCGCTTCTCGCGCTCGCTACGCTCTCGGCCTGCGGCGGCGGAGGGCCCGACCGCATCGAGGGGCCCGTGCGCAGCTTCGCGACGGGGCCGATCTACCTGGCCTGCCTCCGTTCGGACCGGCCCGCGAAGTCGCCCGGCCTGTGCGGCTGCGTGCAGGCCTCGGCGGACACGGTCCTCGAGCCGCGCGAACAGGCGCGCGCGATGAAGTTCTTCGGCGATCCGGCCGACGCGCAGGTCGTGCGCCAGTCCGACCGACCGGCGGACGAACGGTTCTGGACCCGCTACAAGCAGTTCGTCGCGGTGGCGGAGCGAAGCTGCGCCTGACGGCCGGAGACGAAGAAGGCCCCGCGAGGGGGCCTTCGGGGTCCGGCGATCGGGTCGGCGTCAGGCTTCGAGCGCGGCCGCCGTGTCCGACGACTTGGCGACGTCGCGCTTGATCTTGAGCGCGCGGGCCGAAAGGTCGCCGTCCTTGGTCTTGGCGAGGTAGGCGTCGAGCCCGCCGCGATGGTCGACCGTGCGCAGCGCCGAGGCCGAGATCCGCAGGCGGAAGCCGCGGCCGAGCGCCTCCGACTGGAGCGTCACGTCGTTGAGGTTCGGCAGGAACCGGCGCCGCGTCTTGTTGTTGGCGTGGCTGACGTTGTTGCCCGACATCGGGCCTTTGCCGGAGAGTTCGCAGACGCGCGACATGGGGGGACCTCGGGTCGGTGGATGGGGCATGGCGAGGCCAGGGCCCCGCGCGGTCGCGGCGTGATAGTCGCGGGGTCGGGGGAGGTCAAGCGCGGGGAAGTCAGGCGCCGGGGCCGGGCAGCGCCGACAGCATCGCCGCCACCGCGTCCGCCACCCCCGTCTCGCCCCCGGCCACCGCATGGCGGAGCGCGCGCGCCCGGGCCCGCGCCTCGGGGGTGTCGAGCCCCGCCAGCAGGGTATCCCGGACCGCCTCGTCGAAGGCGCGCGCGGCCTGCTCGGCACGATTGGCGGCCCAGTGACCTTGCGCGCGCCGCCATTCGGCCAGCCGCTCCATCCGCTCCCACGCCTCCGCGAGCCCGGTGCCCTCGGTGGCCGAGACCGGCATCGCCATCGGCGTCCCATCGGGGTCCTGCGGCCGGCGGCGCAGGAGCCGCAGCGCGCCCGCGTAATCGGCCACGGTGCGGGCGGCGGCGGCGCGCAGGTCGCCGTCGGCCTTGTTCACGAGGATCAGGTCGGCGATCTCCATGATCCCGCGCTTGACGCCCTGCAGCTCGTCGCCGCCCGCGGGCGCCAGCAGAAGGACGAACAGGTCGCAGATCCCCGCCACCATCGTCTCGGACTGGCCCACGCCCACCGTCTCGATCAGCACGACGTCGAAGCCCGCCGCCTCGCAGAGCGCGACCGCCTCGCGCGAGCGCCGGGCCACGCCGCCCAGATGGCTCGCGGCGGGCGACGGGCGGACATAGGCCAGGGGGTCGCGCGCGAGCCGATCCATCCGCGTCTTGTCGCCCAGGATCGAGCCGCCGGTGCGCGCCGAGGACGGGTCCACCGCGAGCACGGCCACGCGCAGCCCCCGCCCCGTCAGCATCGTCCCGAACGCCTCCACGAAGGTCGACTTGCCCACCCCGGGCGTGCCCGAGAGCCCGATCCTGAGCGCTTCCCGCCCGCTGCCGCGCAGGGCGGCGAGCAGCGCGTCGGCGCGCGCGCGGTGGTCGGGCCGGGTCGATTCGACGAGCGTGATCGCCCGCGACAGCGCTCGGCGGTCGCCCGCGAGGAGCGGCGCGCGCAGCGGGTCGTCGGGCGGGGGCTCGGTCGCGGCCATCGCTCCGGGGATGCCCGCCGGGGCGCGACCTGGCAAGCCGCGCCCGGTGACGGGACGGCCGAGCCGCCCTAGATGGGACGGGAGCCCCACGAGGACCGCGCGATGCCCCGACCCCTGCGACCCCTGCCCGCGGCGCTCGCCGCCCTGATGCTCCTCGCCGCCCCCGCCGCGGCGCAGGGCATGGACGCGCAGTACGAGCTGACCTTCCGCGGCCTGACCGCCGGGCAGATCGGGATGCGCGCGACCGAGGCGGGCGGCGCCTACGCCGTCTCCTCCGCCGTCCGCTCGGCCGGGCTCGGCAGCCTGTTCGGGCGCTATTCCTACACCGGCCAGGCGCAGGGCGTGGTCCGCGGCGGCACCCACGTCGCGACCCGGTACGAGGAGCGCGAGGACGACGACGGCGAGTTGACGGGCTCGGTCACGACGTTCGAGCGCGGCGCGCCCGCCACGGTCACGTTCACCCCGCCCCGCGAGCCGCGCCCCTACGACGTGGCGCCCGCCGAGGTCGGGCGCGCGGTGGACCTGCTGACGGGGCTCTACCTGCTGCTGCGCGACGTGCCGCCCGCCGGGGCCTGCGCGCAGTCGCACACGATGTTCGACGGCCGCCACGTCACGCGCGTGACGCTGGGCGCGCCGTCCGCGCGCGCGGACGGGACGATCGCCTGCGCGGCCGAGTATCGCCGGGTGGCGGGCTACGATCCCGAGGAGATGGCGCGCCGGCCGGCCTCGCCGATGGCGATCACCTACGGGCCGGCGGGCAACGGCGCGGTGCGCGTGACCGAGATCCGCGCGCCGACGCCGCTGGGCGACGCGGTGCTGCGCCGCCGGTGACGCTTCCGATCGAGGCGGCGCTGCCGGAGCTGCTCGCCGCGCTCGACGCGGGCGGCGTGGCGGTGCTGTCGGCGCCGCCGGGCGCGGGCAAGACGACGCGCGTGCCGCTCGCCCTGCTCGACCGCGTCGCGGGCCGGATCGTGATGCTCGAACCGCGCCGCCTCGCCGCCCGCGCGGCGGCCGAGCGGATGGCCGCGACGCTGGGCGAGCCGGTGGGCGCCACGGTCGGCTACCGGATGCGCGGCGCGACCGAGGTGTCGGCGGCCACGCGGATCGAGGTCGTGACGCAGGGCGTGCTGACGCGGATGCTGCAGTCGGACCCGTCGCTCGACGGCGTCGGCGCGGTGATCTTCGACGAGTTCCACGAGCGAGCGCTCGCGGGCGACCTGGGGCTCGCGCTCGTGCTGGAGGTGCGCGGCGCGCTGCGGCCCGACCTCGCCGTGGTGGTGATGTCGGCCACGCTCGAGACCGGGCCGGTGGCCGCGCTGATGGGCGCGCCTGTGGTGGCCTCCGAGGGCCGCGCCTTTCCGGTCGAGCGGCGCTGGCGCGAGCGGCCGCCGCCCGAGGGCCTGTCGTTCGAGGCGCAGGTGGCGGGGCTGGTGCGCGAGGCGCTCGGGGCGGGGCCCGGCGACGTCCTCGCGTTCCTGCCGGGCGAGGGCGAGATCCGGCGCTGCGCGGCGATCCTCGGCCGCGGGCTGCCGGACGGGGTGGCGGTGCATCCGCTCTATGGCGCCCTCCCCTTCGCGGCGCAGCGCGCCGCGATCGCGCCCGCCGCCACGGGGCGCAAGGTGGTGCTCGCGACCGCCATCGCCGAGACCTCGCTGACGATCGAGGGGGTGCGCGCGGTGGTCGATGGCGGCCTCGCCCGGCGCGCGCGGTTCGACGCGTCCTCGGGCATGGCGCGGCTCGTGACGGAGCGGGCGACGCGCGCCGAGGCCGTGCAACGGGCGGGGCGCGCGGGGCGGGTCGCGGCGGGGGTCGCCTGGGCGAACTGGACGCGCGGCGAGGAGGGCGCGATGCGCGCCTTCCCCGACCCCGAGATCGCCTCGGCCGACCTCGCGGAGCTGGCGCTGGAGCTCGCCGTCTGGGGCGCGCGGGACGCGGCCGCGCTGCCGTTCCTGACCCCGCCGCCGGAGGGCGCGCTGAGGGAGGCGCGCGCGCTGCTCGCCTCGCTCGGCGCGCTCGATGCCGCGGGGGCGCCCACGGATCACGGGCGGGCGCTCGCGCGGCTCCCGCTGCATCCGCGGCTCGGCCACCTGCTGCTTCGCGGCGGGCCCGGCTCGGCGGGGCTGGCGGGGCTGCTGTCGGCGCGGCTGCCACCCGGGCCGGTGGACCTGTCGGGCCTCCTGCGCGACCCGCCCGCCGAGGCCCGCGCGGAGGCGAAGCGCCTGCGCCGCCACGAGGCGGGACCGGCGCGCTCGGACGCGCAGCGGCTGGCGCTGGCCTATCCCGACCGGATCGGGCTGCGGCGGCCGGGCGACGCGCCGCGATGGCTGCTCTCGGGCGGCAAGGGCGCGCGGATGCAAACGGGCGACGCACTGGCGGGGGCGCGGCTGATCGTGGCCTGCGACCTCGACGGGGACCCGACGGAAGCGCGGGTCCGTCGCGGACTCGCGATCGACGAGGGGGAGCTGCGAGAGGTCGCGGGCGACCGGATCGCGTGGGTCGAGACCTGCGCATGGTCGGTGCGGCACCGGCGGGTGGAGGGGCTACGGCAGGAGCGGCTGGGCGCCATGGTGCTGGCGGAGCGGGCCTGGACGGATGTGCCGGAGGCGAAGGTGGTGGCGGCGTTGCTCGACGGCGTCTGCGCGCTCGGGGTGGACGCGCTCGGCTGGTCGCGCGGCGCGCGGCTGCTGCGCGCGCGGATCGCCGCGTCGGGCGTGCGGGACGTGTCCGACGCGGCGCTGCTGGCCTCGGCCGGCGACTGGCTCGCGCCGTTCCTCGGAGGGGTGCGCGATGCGGAGGCGCTGACGCGGCTCGATCCCGGCGAGGCGCTCGCGGCCTGGCTGGGGTGGGAGGGGATGCGCGCGGTCGATGCCGCGGCGCCGGCGCACTGGCGCTCGCCGCTGGGCCGCCGCGTGGCGATCGACTACGCCCCGGACGCGCCGACCGTGTCGATCCGGGTGCAGGAGGCGTTCGGCGTGACGCGCCATCCGGTGGTGGCGCGCGCGCCGCTGCGGATGGAGCTCCTGTCGCCCGGCCGCCGTCCCGTGGCGATCACGCAGGACCTGCCCGGCTTCTGGGCGGGGGCCTGGGCGGACGTGCGGCGCGACATGCGGGGCCGGTATCCCCGCCACCCCTGGCCCGAGGATCCCGCCGCGGCCGCCCCGACCGAGCGCGCGAAGCCGCGCGGGACGTGAGCGGGCGTCAGTGCAGCTTGGCGGCGACCGTCTCGATGGCCGCGTCGATCGAGGCGTCGGCCTGCTCGGCGGTCATCTGCCGCGCGACCACGTCGCCCGCCGCGGCGACCGCCACCGCGATGGCGCGGTCGCGCACGTCGCGGATCGCGGCCGAGCGCGCGCCGTCGATCTGGTCCTCGGCGGCGGCGAGGCGGCGCGCGACGCTGTCGGCGAGGTCGGTCTTGGCCTGCGCGGCGGCGGACTTGGCCTCCGCCTTCGCGTTGGCGACGATCTCGTCGGCCTGGTCGCGGGCCTCGCGGGTCTTGCGCTCGTAGGAGGCCAGCAGCGCCTGCGCCTCGTCGCGCAGGTCGCGCGCCTCGGCGAGGTCGGACCGGATGCCGGTGGCGCGGTCGTCGAGCATCCCCGAGAGCTTGGCGGGCACCTTGAACCACAGAAGGATGCCGATGAAGGCGAGGAAGCCCAAGAGCACCACGAAGTCGGTGTTGGCGAGGCTGAAGAACGGGCCGGTCGCGGCGAGGGCGGGCGTCGCGGCGAGGATCGTGGGCAGCAGGATCCAGCGCATCTCAGCCCCTCCCCATCCGCTCGGCCACGGCCGCGTCGACCGTGGCCTGGTCGGCCTGCCCGCCGAGCGCGGCGACGATGCTGCCGGCGACGTCGCGGGCGACCTCGGAGACGCTGTCCAGCGCGCCCGCCCTGATCTCGGCGATCTGCGCCTCGCTCTCGGCGGTACGCCCGGCGATGCGGGCATCGGCCTCCGCGATGGCGGCGTCGAGGTCGGCGCGGATGCCCGCGCGCGCCTCGTCGGAGATGCGCTGCGCGTCGGCGCGGGCATCGGCCAGCGCCTTGTCGTAGGCGGCCTCGGCATCGGCGGCCTGGCGCTTGAGGTCCTCGGCCGCCGCGATGTCGTTGGAGATCGTGCCCGCGCGCTCCGAGAGGACCGCCGAGAGGCGCGGCAACGCGAGCTTGGTCAGGATCAGGTAGATCGAGACGAGCGCGACCACGAGCCAGAAGATCTGGTTGGCGAACCACGAGTCGCACAGCTGCGGCATCCCGATGGCGTGGCCGAGCGTGCTGACGCAGGTGCCCGCGGCTTCGAGGAGTATCGGTTCGGTGGCCATCGGCGGGGTCCCGTCGCGTGGAAGGTCGTGGGGCGGGGGCCGCTCTGGCCGCCCGCCCGGGGATCGCGTCCGCTCAGACGGCGAACATCAGCAGGAGCGCCACGAGGAACGCGAAGATGCCGAGCGCCTCGGCGAAGGCGATGCCGATGAACAGCGTCGCCGTCTGCGAGTTCGCGGCCGACGGGTTGCGCAGCGCGCCGGCGAGGAAGTTCCCCGCGACGTTGCCCACGCCGATGGCGGCGAGGCCCGAGCCGAGCGCGGCGATGCCCGCTCCGATGTAGGCGCCGAGGTTCGACAGGACGATGATGTCGCCTTCCATGGGGTGTCTCCTTGAGGTTGGTCCGTGGGGTGGGTGGAACGGTCGCGCGGGATGCGCGGACGTCAGTGGGACGGGTGCAGCGCGTCCTTGAGGTAGACGCAGGTGAGGATGGTGAAGACGTAGGCCTGGATGAACGCCACCAGCACCTCGAGCCCGTAGATCGCGGTCACGCCGAGGATCGCCAGCGGCGAGATCGCCGCGACCTGCGCGAAGCCCGCGAAGACCTTGAGCACGGCGTGACCGGCGGTGATGTTGCCCGCGAGCCGGATCGAATGGCTGACGGGGCGCACGAAGTAGGAGATCACCTCGATCAGCGCGAGCACCGGCCGGATCGCGAGCGGCGCCGAGGTGACCCAGAACAGGCCGAGGAACGACGCGCCGTTCTTCACGAAGCCCAGGATCGTCACCGCGAGGAACACCGCGAGCGCCAGCACCGCCGTCACCGCGATGTGCGAGGTGGTCGAGAACGAGGCCGGGATCAGCGCGAGGAAGTTCGCGAACAGGATGAAGACGAACAGCGTGAAGATGTAAGGGAAGTAGCGGATCGCGTCGCGCCCCGTCACGTCCTCGACCATCTTGTAGATGAATCCGTAGGCGAGCTCGGCCACCGACTGGATCCGCGTCGGGACCACGCCCCGCCCGCGCGTGCCGAGCACGAACAGCCCCGCGACGCAGGCCACGGCGAGCGCGAGCCACAGCGTCGCGTTGGTGATCGTGAACCAGTGGACCGGGTCGCCCGCCTCGCCGAAGAGGGGCTTCACGATGAACTGGTCCATCGGATGGAACGACAGGCCGGGCTGGGCACCCTCGCCGCCATGCGCGATGTCGACCACCGCGTCGTCGGGAACGGGGGTCGCCGCGACGACGCGGCCGTCGGGCGCTACGGTAACGTCCTGGTCCATCGCTCAGCGTCCCTCGTCTCGGGGCGCGCCCGCGCCCGGTTCCCGCAGCGCGTCGCCCGCGTCCAGCCGCCCCTGCACCTCGCGGGCGGAGCGGACCATCGTGTTCACCCCGGCCGCGAAGCCGAGGAGCGTGAAGACGACCATCAGCCAGGGCGCGGTGCCCAGCAGGTGGTCGAGGCCGTAGCCGATCCCGAAGCCGATCCCCAGCCCCGCCACCAGCTCGATCACCATCCGCCAGGCGAGCTGCGCCCGCGAATGGGAATCGTCCATGTGGTCCCGTTCCGCCTTGGGCCGCCGCGCCGCGAGCTTCGCCTCGAGGGCGCGCAGGCGGGCGGCGTCGTCGTCGGACATGGGGACCCCGTGGATGTCGGGGGCGGGTGTAGGGCGGGGGGAGGCGGCGTGTCAACGTGCGGGAAAAGCGTTGGAAACGAGTGGTTTGTGAGGGCAGTTCGATCGGGCGGCGATGCCCTCGGGAGGCCGGCGATGCTCAACCGCCGCGTTGAACGTGCCCCGCCGATCCGTTACGCGGCCCCATGCGCGATCCCCTCACCCCGGTCTTCTCCGCCCTGGCCGATCCGACGCGGCGCGCGATCCTCGCGATGCTGCTCGAGGACGATATGGCGGTGACCGACGTCGCGCAGCCGTTCGGCATCTCGCTCGCCGCCGTGAGCCGCCATCTCGGCGTGCTCGCGGAGGCCGGGCTGATCGCGCGCGAGCGGCGGGGGCGCGTCGTCTGGTGCAAGCTCGACCCCGACGCGATGCGCGAAGCGTGGGTCTGGATGCAGGGGTTCGGGCGCTACGGCGGGCCGGACCTCGACGCGCTGGAGGCGCTGCTGGCGGACATGCCGACGCAGGGGTGAACCCGCGCGCGCCGCACGCGTTGGCCCGGCATGGACGCCCCGCACATCGCCCCGACCGCCGAGCCCGCCCCCCGCCGAGACCCCGACGCGCTCGCGGACGCCCTGCCCGATCAGGACGCACGCGCCCGCCCGCCTCTGGCGGCCCCGCCGCGTGCTGCTGACGCGCGCGGCGCGGGACTGGCCGATGGCCGCGCGGGTGGCCGAGCGCGCGGCGGCGCAGGGCGCGGAGATCGTCGAGCTGCCGGGCGACCGGATCACCGGGCTCAAGGGCGCGGACGACCGCGACACCTACCGGCGCGCGAAGTCGACGCTCGCCGTCACCGTCGCGTCCGAGGCGGCGATGCGCCCGCAACCGATCCCGCCCTCGGCCGACTTCCGGTTCGACCTCGCCACCGGCTGCCCCGCGCATTGCCAGTACTGCTACCTCGCGGGCTCGCTGAAGGGGCCGCCCGTCACCCGGCTCTTCGCCAACCTGCCCGAGATCCTCGACCGCCTGCCGCCGCTCGAGGGCCAGGGCCGCGTCACCTCGCGCAACGCGGCGCGGATGGACGAGGGCACGACGTTCGAGGCGTCGTGCTACACCGACCCGCTCGCGTTCGAGCACCTGACGGGCGGGCTCGCGGACTGCGTGGAGTGGTTCGGCGCGAGGGGCGGGCTGGGGCTGCGCTTCACCACCAAGTTCGCGGACACCTCGACGCTCGAGGGCGCCGCGCATGGCGGCCGGACGCGCGCGCGGTTCTCGGTCAACGCGGAGGACGTCACGCGCCGCTTCGAGGGCGGGACCGCGCCGCTCGCGGGGCGGCTCGCCGCGATGGGGCGGCTGGCGCGGGCGGGCTACCCGGTCGGGCTGACGGTGGCGCCGATCATGCCGATCGAGGGCTGGCGGGAGGCCTACGACGCGCTCTTCGCCGCCGCCGCCGACGCGCTGCCCGCAGGGGCGGACGTGACGGCGGAGCTGATCACGCACCGCTTCACGCCCGGCTCCAAGGCCGTGCTGATGGGCTGGTACCCGGCCACGGGCCTCGAAATGGACGAGGCGGTCCGCACCGTGAAGCGCAACAAGTTCGGCGGCCGCAAGTACGTCTACCCCAAGGAGGCGATGGCCGAGATGCGCGCGGCGCTCGAGGCGCAGGTCGCCGCCAGGCTGCCGGGGGCGCAGGTGCTCTACTGGACGTGAGCCGCTCGGCGGGGCGGCGCCCGCGCACATCGCCCGCCCCGAAGCCCGCCGGCGGCGCTCACATGCGCCGCTTGAGCTCCGCGGCCAGCGTCTCGATCTCCTCGCCCGTCTGCGCGGCCAGCCGCATCAGGCCGAACTGCACCCGCGCGACTTCCTGGTAGTAGCTCGTGAAGACGTAGTTGGTCGCCGCCCCCGCCGCCGCGCCGATCACCGGGACCGCCTGCGTCGCGAGCTTCTGGCCCAGCGGCACGGCCAGGCGGGGGGCGACCTTGGCGATGATCCCGTGCACCGCGCTGCCCGTCACCGTCAGGCGCATCGTGAGGAAGCTGAGGTCGGTGCCGTCGTCGCCGTCGAGCGGCCCGGCGGCGGCGAAGACCCGAAGGCAGGCGGCGCGGATCTCGGGGAGCGCGGGGTCGAAGCCGTGCTCGTCGGCGATGGTCTGGATCGCGCGCAGGATCACCGTCGTCGTGACCGGCAGCTCCGCGAGCGCCGAGGGCAGCCCGCCGAGCCCGCCCACGGCCCCGGTGCCGACGGTGATCGCGCGGGTGAGCCAGTCGGAGGCGTCGGCGATGCGCCCCCGCCGGGTCCGCGCGGCGGCGTCGAAGCTCTGCTCGAGCGCGGCGGCGGTGGCGCGCTCGAGGCCCGCGCGGACGGGGCCCGGCAGCATGTCGATCAGGTTCTCGGCCTGATGGCCGATCAGCGAGAGGACCTGCAGCCCGACGCCCGAGGCGCGCCGCATCATCTGCGCGAGCCGGTCGAGCTCCGCGTCGCGGTCCATGGGCGGGAACACCTGTTCGCGGCGGGGCTGGTCGAGTTGATCGGTCATGGCGGCAATGTGGGTGCGGCAGGCCGTCCCGGCAAGCGCCGTCACGCGGCGCGCGTCACCGCCCCCGCGACTCCCTGCCAGTCCCACGTCCCGAGCACGCGCGCGGGGTTCGTCGGCGGCGGCATCGCCACGCCCTCGAGCCGCGCGAAGCCGAACCGCGCGTAGTAGGGCGCGTCGCCCACCAGCAGCACGCGCGCCACGTCCGCCCCGCGCGCCCGCCCCAGCCCCGACTGGATCAGGAACGCGCCGAGCCCCTCGCCCTGCCGCGTCGGATGCACGGCGACGGGGCCGAGCAGCATCGCCGCATGCGCGCCGATCCGAACCGGCCAGAACCGGATCGCGCCCGCGACCTCGCCCGCGCGGCCGCGCGCCACGATGCACAGGTCGCGCGCCGGGGGGACGCCGTCGCGCAGGCGGTACGACGACAGGAGCGTGCGGCCCGGCGCGAAGCACAGGTCGAGCAGCGCCTCCACCTCCGGCCCGTCGCCGGGCGCCTCCGTCGCGAGCTCCATCGCACCCCTCCGGCGGGCGTTGTGGCGTCCCGCGCGGGCGGAGGCTAGGGCTGCGGCGCATCCTGCCCGGAGACGCCGATGTTCTACCGCCCCGAGGACGGCCACGGCCTGCCGCACAACCCGTTCAACGCCGTCGTGGCGCCGCGTCCGATCGGCTGGATCGCCACGCGCGGCTCGATGGGCGACAACCTCGCGCCCTACTCGTTCTTCAACGCGGTGGCCTACGTGCCGCCGCAGGTGATGTTCGCCTCGACCTCCGCGAAGGACGACCGCGACGGCACCAAGGATAGCGTGGCGCAGATCCGGGAGACGGAGGTCTTCTGCGTCAACGTCGTCGAATACGCGGCGCGCGAGGCGATGAACGCCTCCTCGGGCGCGCATCCGGCCGGGGCCGACGAGTTCGCGCTGGCGGGGGTGGCGAAGGCGGAGTGCGAGACGATCGACTGCCCCCGCGTGGCGGGCGCGCCGGCGGCGCTCGAATGCCGGCTGACGCGCATCGAGCGCCTGCCGGGGGAGGCGAACTTCGTGGTGTTCGGCGAAGTGGTGGGCATCCATCTGCGCGACGACTGCCTGGTCGACGGCCGGTTCGACGTGACCACGTTCCGGCCGCTCGCCCGGCTCGGCTACAAGGACTACACCCGGGTGGGCGACCTGTTCGAGCTCCGACGCCCCGGCGAGTGAACGGCGGCGGCCCTCAATGCCCCCCGAGGATGCCGGTCCGCACGCCGTAATTGGCCGCGACCGCGTAGTCGGGGTCATCGTCGCTGTCGACCATCAGGTGCCCCGCCCGCGTCAGCAGCCGGTGGCAGTCGCGCGTCAGGTGCCGCAGCTGGATCGACTTGCCCGCCGCCTCGTAGCGCGCGGCGACCGCCTCGATCGCCTGCAGCGCGGACTGGTCGGCGACCCGGCTCTCGGCGAAGTCCACGATGACCTTCGACGGGTCGCCCGAGGGGTCGAACATCTCCGCGAAGCCCGCGGCCGAGCCGAAGAAGAGCGGCCCGCTGATCCGGTAGACCCGCGCGCCCTCGGGCGTCTCGTAGGTGGTGGCGCGGATGCGCGTCGCGTTCTGCCAGGCATAGGCCAGCGCGCTGACGATCACGCCGACGATGACGGCGATGGCGAGGTCGGTGGCGACCGTCACGATGGTCACGAGCACGATCACCACCGCGTCGATGCGCGGCACGACGCGCAGGATCTTGATCGAGTTCCACGCGAAGGTGCCGATCACGACCATGAACATGACGCCCACGAGCGCGGCGAGCGGGATCTGCTCGATCACGGGTGCCGCGACGAGGATGAAGGCCAGGAGGAACAGCGCCGCCGCGATGCCCGACACGCGCGTGCGCCCGCCCGAGTTCACGTTGATCATCGACTGTCCGATCATCGCGCAGCCGCCCATGCCGCCGAAGAAGCCCGTCACGGTGTTCGCCGCCCCCTGCGCGATGCATTCCTGGCTCGCGCCGCCGCGCTGCCCGGTGATCTCGCCCACGAGGTTGAGGGTCAGGAGCGACTCGATGAGCCCGATGGCGGCGAGGATCAGCGCGTAGGGCAGGATGATCTGCAGCGTCTCGAGGGTGAGCGGCACGGTCGGCACGTGGAACGCCGGCAGCCCGCCCGAGATCGAGGCGAGGTCGCCGACGCGCGGCACCGGCAGCCCGAAGGCGATCACCACGAAGGCCGTCACCGCGATGCCCGCGAGCGGGGCGGGGATCGCGCGCGTGAGGCGCGGCATGCCCCAGATCACCGCCATCGTGAGCGCGACGAGGCCCAGCATCCACACGATCTGCGCCGGCGGCATCCAGGCGCCGTCGGCCGTGCGGAACTGGGTGAGCTGCGCGAGGAAGATGACGATGGCGAGGCCGTTCACGAAGCCCAGCATCACCGGATGCGGAACCAGCCGGATGAACTTGCCCCAGCGCAGCGCGCCCGCGAGGATCTGCAGCGCGCCCATCAGCACGACGGTGGCGAAGAGGTACTCGACCCCGTGCTCGGCCACGAGGCTGACCATCACCACCGCGAGCGCGCCGGTAGCGCCCGAGATCATCCCCGGCCGCCCGCCGATCAGCGCGGTGATCAGCCCCACGATGAAGGCCGCGTAGAGCCCGACGAGCGGGTTGACCCCCGCCACGAAGGCGAAGGCCACGGCCTCGGGCACCAGCGCGAGCGCGACGGTCAGGCCCGCGAGCACCTCCACCCGCAGGACCGACGGCGTGATCCGCGAAGTGGGCGCCATGCGCAGGTCCGGTCCGTCGAAGCGGTCGGCGAGCCTCGCCAGCAGGGAGGTGTCGGGCATGCGGCCTCCGTGGCGCTGTGGGATGCGCCGCCCCGTAACAGGCCCCCGCCCGGTGCGACAGGGGCGGGGCGGAAGGCGATCGCCCGCCTGGCGACGCGCGCGGTGGGCGGAAAGGCGCTGCCGTTCCCAAGCGGCACCCGGCGGGAAACCGCTCGATCGATCGCATTCGCCACATCGACCGACGTCCGGGACCCACTCCGTTAACCAATGCGCAACGATCGACGGCCAGCCTCGTGGGATCGGCGAACCGCGGGGAGGGTGAGGATGTACGAGGACGTGACCGGCATGCCTGAGACGCCGCCTGTGCGGGAGGCGGAGTGGCGCGAGGCCGCCGTGGCAATGGTCACGGACGACGGCATTCGGCGCGCCGACCCCGCCGCCATGCGCATCGTCGGCATCCTGAGACTGCTCGCGGAGACCGGCGCGCGCGCGGTCACGATGGTCCGGGCGCTTCCCGCGCGGCGCCGCGCGTCGGGGCGATGCGGGGCAGGTCGCGAACCCGTGCTCGACGCCGCCGGGGGCGCGCGGATCGGCGACGGTCAAGCGGTGGAGCGGCTTCGCGGGACGCGTCCCGTGATCCGGTGCGTCCTCGTTTCGCTGATGGCGGCGCTGCTCCTGCTGCCCGCCGCGGCACGGGCGCAGGAGTTCGTGAGCGTGGGCGGCGCGCTGCACGACGACGCGTTCTACCGGGTCGTCGCCTGCGCCGCGAGCCCGGGTTCGGCCTGCCGCAAGCCGTTCCTCCACTGGCCCGAGGCGCTGCGCGGCGACCTCACCATCGCGCTGCGCCCGACGGCGCGTCCGCTCGCCGCGTGGCAGCGCGAGATCTACGGCCGCGCCCTCGACGTCGCGGTGGAGGAGATCAACGCGGCCGGCGCGGGGATCCGGCTGCGAAGGGTCGACGGCCCGGCCGCGATCTCGGTCCACGTCGTCCACACGCCGCCCGGACGGCGGATGACCGGCACGGGCGTCGCGGGCCTCGACGGCGTCGTCCTGCCGCTCGCCCGCGTTGCGGTGCGGGCGCGGGGGAGCGAGATCCACACCGCGCAGGTCGCAATCTCCGTCCACGCGCGCCACGACGAACTGCACTCGATCATGCTCGAGGAGGTGGTGCAGGGTTTGGGCCTGATCACCGACATCCGTGGACGCGCCTACGGTCGTTCGATCTTCTCGCAGGACGGGAATTACGCGACCCGGCTCGAAGGGCAGGACGCGATGGCGTTGCGGCGGCACTACGCCCCCACGATCGTCCTCGCCGCGAACCGCTGAGGCTCCACGCGCGGCGCCTTGATCTCACTTAACGTTTTGGTAACGAATCGTCGATACCGAGGTGGTGCGGTCGGACAGACGGCCGCGCATTCCCCCCTCGCGCCCTGCCATCCCCCGGCAGGGCGCACCCCCTCCCCCTGATCCTCACGCCGACATCCCGACATTTTCGGATGTGTCGGAGGGCATTCGCGGCGGGCATGCGGCCGTCTCGCAGCGATCCACCGGGCAGAGGCTCACGGAATATCGAGCCGGGGTGGTGCGGTCGAGGCACGGCGCGCCCGACGAGCATGCGGCGAGGCGCATCGTTCCTGCGCGCCCCCCACGCAAGCGTCTATGACATCTCGCTGGCGCCGCGGCGCCAGCAACGGCTTCGGATCGTCACCCGTCCCGTCCGTCGATAGCCGAGGTCACGACCACGCGCCCCGCCCGGTTCGACGCCCCCTCCGGCAACCGGCATCAACTCCTTCGATAGGCCGCGATCGTATCGCGATCGTTTGCCCGACACGGACGTCGCCAAGCCGCCCACCCCCACGTGCTTCCCCCGCCGCCATTCCGACGACGGTCCCTCTCGGGCAGCATGTGAGCGAGCTCCGGCCGTCGGTAAGAACGTCAATTGGGGGCTTACCCCCTTCCGCCGGTTGGGCAGGGGGCCGCGTGGCCAGTCGAGCGCTCGGGGCACGGGGCGGCACTCCCGGCCGAGGGCGACCGCTCCACGGATCCGCCTTATCCCACGCGCCGCAGGACCGCGCCAGGGTTCATGATCCCGGCCGGATCGAGCGCCGCCTTGATCGCGCGCATCGCGGCGAGCTTCGCCGGGTCGCCGTAACGTTCCAGGTCGGCGACCTTGAGGCGGCCGACGCCGTGCTCGGCGCTCACCGACCCGCCGAGCGCGTGGACCGCGTCGTGGATCGCCGTCTTGATCGCGTCGCGATCGTCCAGATGGTCGGCCCGGCCCCGGCCCGGCGCCGCGAAGACGTTGTAGTGCAGGTTCCCGTCGCCGACATGCCCGAAGCAGTTGATGCGGAACGCGCCGATCCGCGCGACGGCCTCCGGGGCGGTCGCGACGAAGCCCGGGATCGCGGCAATCGGCAGGCTGATGTCGTGGCTCGAGACGGCGCCCACGCGGCGGTTCGCCTCCGGGATCGATTCGCGGACGTGCCAGAACGCGGCGCGCTGCGCCTCCGTCTGCGCGATCGCGCCGTCCGCGACGAGCCCGGCCTCCTGCGCGGCCTCGAACAGGCCCGTAAGCGCCTCGGCCGGGTCGGCGGTGGCACCCATCCCGAGGTCGATCAGCACCGACCAGTCCGGGCGGCCGATCGGCAGCCGGACCTCGGGCAGGGTCTCGGCGAGGAAGTCGAGCCCCATCCGTCCGATCAGCTCGAAGGCCGACACCCCCTCCCCGATCCGGTCGCGCGCGAGGTTCAGGAGCGCGATCGCCGCCGCCGGGTCGCGCACCGCCATCATCGCGGCCCCCGTCCGGACCGGGCGCGGCAGCAGCTTGAGCGTCGCCGCGGTGACGATGCCGAGCGTGCCTTCCGCACCGATCAGCAGGTGGCGCAGGTCGTAGCCGGTATTGTCCTTCCTGAGCGGCGAGAGCCCGCGCAGGATCGAGCCGTCGGGCAGCACCGCCTCGATCCCGAGGCAGAGGTCGCGCGCGTTGCCGTAGCGCAGCACGTTCACCCCGCCCGCGTTGGTCGACAGGATCCCGCCCATCCGCGCGGAGCCCTGCGCGGCGATGGCCAGCGGGAACAGGCGGCCCGCGGCCTCGGCGGCCTCCTGCGCGCGCTGCAGGATCACGCCGGCCTCGACGACCATCGCGTTCTCCACCGGGTCGACGTCGCGGATCGCCGCCATGCGTTCGAGCGAGACGACGACGGGCGCCGGAAGGTCGTCCGAGACCTGCCCGCCCACGAGCCCGGTCCCGCCGCCATAGGGCACGACCGGCACGCGCGCGGCGGCGCAGGCGCGCACGACGATGGCCGTCTCCTCGACGGTGGCGGGCGCGACAAGGAGCCCCCCCGCCCCGGCCCATCGACCACGCGGCTCCTCCAGGTAGCGCGGCTCCATCGCACGGAACGCGGCCGCGGGGAGCCGCGCGCGCAGATCGTCCGCAAAAGCGTCGTCGGCGTCCCCGAGGGCGTCCCTCACCGGTCGGCGCCGAGGAAGGCGGGCTCGAGCACCACGACGGTCGGGCGGCGGGGCAGCGTGTTGAGCGAGACCTCGTAGGCATTCGCCCCTTCGCGCACGATCTCGAACTCCTCCGACATGCCCGCGAGGAACCGCTCCAGCGAGCCGCGCCCGAACCAGTGCATCGGGATCACCACCGAGGAGCGCAGCGTCTCGACCACGCGGATCATCGTCGGCAGGTCGAGCGTCAGCCCGCCGTCGACCGGCGCCATCACGACGTCGAGCCGCCCGATCGCGGCGTACTGCTCGTCGGTGGGCTCGTGGTGGAGGTGGCCCAGATGGCCGATGCAGAGCCCCTCGACCTCGAACACGAAGATCGCGTTGCCGTTGCGCTCCACCCCGCGCGAGGCCGAGGACCGGATGTCGGTCGAGACCGAGCGCACGACCATGCCGCCCAGGTCGACCCAGTGCCCGGCAGGCTCGCCCACCTCGTCGGACCAGCCGGGCAGGACGTGGCCGATGGCGGGGTCGGGGCTCGGCGTCCAGTGCGAGATGTGCGCGCGGTTCATCGTCACCAGGTCGGGCAGCGCGACCGGGCCGATGTAGCCCACGAAGTCGGTCACCGCGCGCAGCCCGCCCGGCGTCTCGAGCATGAACATCGCGTGGTCGACGTAGCTCAGGCGCACCGTGTAGTCGGCCAGCGCCTCGCCGTAGGACGCGCGGTGGACGACCTCGAGCCCGGGCGCCTGCGCGATGGCGATGCAGTGGCTCGGACGGCGGTCCTGCTGCGCCGCCGCCATCGTGGGCAGGAGGATCGCGAGGACGGCGAGGATGCGGATCATGGCGGGCCTCGTTGCTTGCCCGCTCATGGCGCGGGTCGGCGTCAGGTCTCGGCGCGGCCGCGCCGGTCGGAGCGGAGCATGGCGTAGAGGACGTGGTTGCGCCAGCGCCCGGCAATCTGGAGGTAGGCCTGCGCGACGCCCTCGTACTTGAACCCCGACCGCTCGAGGAGGCCGCGCGAGGCGACGTTCTCCTCGAGGCAGGCGGCCTGGATGCGGCTCAGGTCGAGCCGGCGGAAGGCGTGGTGGCCGACGGCGACGATGGCCTCGCGCATGTAGCCCTGGCGGGCGTGCACCTCGCCCGTCCAGTAGCCGAGCGTCCCGTCCTGCGCGGGGCCGCGGCGGATGTTGTCGAGCGTGATCGCCCCCAGGATCGCCCCGTCGGGCTTGCGCGTGAGCAGGAGGGCGAGCGCGGTGCCCTGCGCGAAGCCGCGCTGCGCCCAATAGACGCGGTTGGTGAAGGACTTCCGGCTGAGGTGGTCGGACGCCCATTCCGGCTCCCACGGCTGGAGGAACGCGGCGGAAGCGTCGCGGAGCGCGGCCCATCCGCGATAGTCGGCGTGCTGGGGCAGGCGCAGCATCATCCGGTCGGTCTCGATCCGCGGACGGCGGAACGGGCCGAAGATCACGCCGCGAGCCTCGCCTGGAGGGTCGCGGCGTCGGGCGCTGCATCGACGGGCCCGTAGAGCGCGAGCGTCGGCGCGGTGCCGAGCAGGCGTCCGGCATGCGCGCGGACGGCCGCGACGTCGACCGCATCGATCTTCTCGACCGCCTCCGCGAGCGGCGGGACGCGATCCCAGATCGCCACGACGCGCGCCAGCCGCTCGGCGCGCGAGGACGGCGATTCGAGACCCATCAGCATCCCCGCCTTCATCTGCGCGCGTGCGCGGGCGACCTCCGCCTCGCCCATGTCGTCCGCCGAGCGGCGCAGCTCGTCCATCGTCAGCGTGGCGAGCTCGGCGAGATCCTCGGCGCCGGTGCCCGCGTAGATCGTCAGGAGCCCCGCATCCGAGCAGGACGCGACGCTGGCATGGATCGAGTAGCACAGGCCGCGCTTCTCGCGCGCCTCCTGGAACAGGCGCGAGGACATGCCGCCGCCGAGCGCGCCGGCATAGATTTGCGCCGTGTAGACCGCATCGTCGAGATAGCCGGGCTGGTCGAAGGCCAGCGCGAGGTGCGCCTGCTCGAGGTCGCGGACGCGCCGCACCTCGCCACCCCGGTAGACGCTCGTCGCGGCGACGGCCTGTGGGCGGGGTGCGAGGTGGCCGAACTGCGCCTCGGCCAGCCGCACGATCGCGTCGTGGTCGACGGCCCCGGCGGCGGCGAGGATCATCTGGCCCGGCCCGTAATGCTGCGTCGTGAAGCGGCGCAGGTCATCCGCCGAGAAGGCGCGCACGCGCTCGCTCGGACCGAGGATCGTGCGGCCCATCGGCTGCTCGGGGTAGGCCGCCTCCTGCAGCCAGTCGAAGATGATGTCGTCGGGCGTGTCGAGCGCCTGGCCGATCTCCTGCAGGATGACGCCCCGCTCGACCTCGATCTCGCGCGGCTCGAAGGCGGGGTTCAGCACGATGTCCGCGATCAGGTCGAGCGCCAGCGGCACGTCGCCCGCCAGCACGCGCGCGTAGTAGGCCGTGACCTCGCGCGAGGTGTAGGCGTTGATGTAGCCGCCGACGTCCTCGATCTCTTCGGCGATGGCGAGGGCGTCGCGACGCGCGGTGCCCTTGAACGCCATGTGCTCGAGGAAATGCGCGATCCCGTTCTGCTCGACCGCCTCGTGGCGCCCGCCCGCGCCGACCCAGACCCCGACGGAGGCCGATTCGAGGCCCGGCATCCGCTCGGTCACGACGCGGAAGCCGTTGGGCAGCCGGTGCAGCTCGACGCTCATGCGGCGACGCCCAGGCGAGCGTCCATCGCCGCCTCGATCGCCGCGAGGTCGTTGGCGACCGGCACGATCCGCTCGGGTCGCCCGAAAAGGTCGGCCATGCGCGCGGGCAGCGGCGGGCGGATGCCGGTCGCGGCCTCCACCGCGTCGGGGAACTTGGCGGGATGCGCGGTCGCGAGCGTCACCATCGGCCCGGCGCCGGACTGCTGGCCCGCGACGTGGACGCCCACGGCGGAGTGCGGGCAGAGCAGCTCGCCCGTCCGCTCCAGCGTCCGCGCGATCGTCGCCGACGTCTCCGCCTCCGAGGCGCGGCCCGACGCGTAGGTCTCGCGCAGCGCCTCGAGCGCGCCCTGCGGGACCGCGAAGCCGCCGCCGCGGAGCTCCTCCATGAGCTGCGCGACCGCGCGCCCGTCGCCGCCGAGCGCGAGGTGCAACGCGCGCTCGAAGTTGGAAGAGACCTGGATGTCCATGCTGGGCGAGATCGTCGGATGGACCGCGCCGGTGCGGTACTCGCCCGTCGACAGGCAACGGTGCAGGATGTCGTTGCGGTTCGTCGCCACGACGAGCCGGTCGATCGGCAGGCCCATCCGCTTGGCGAGGTGCCCCGCGAAGACGTCGCCGAAATTGCCGGTGGGCACGGTGAAGGAGACCGTGCGGTGCGGCGCGCCAAGCGCGGTGGCGGCGGTAAAGTAGTAAACGACCTGCGCCAGCACGCGGGCGAAGTTGATCGAGTTCACGCCCGCGAGTCGGACCCGGTCGCGGAAGGGGAAGTCGTTGAACATGTCCTTAACGCGCGCCTGCGCGTCGTCGAAATGCCCCTCGATCGCGAGCGCGTGGACGTTGGGCTCGACCGGCGTGGTCATCTGCCGGCGCTGCACCTCGGAGACGCGGCCATGGGGGTAGAGGACGAACACGTCCACCGCGTCCAGCCCGCGGAACGCCTCGATCGCGGCCGAGCCGGTATCGCCCGAGGTCGCTCCGACGATGGTGACGCGCTCGCCACGCCGCGTCAGCGTGTGCTCGAACATCTGTCCGATCAGCTGCATCGCGAAGTCCTTGAACGCGAGCGTCGGCCCGTGGAACAGTTCGAGCAGGTGGTGGTCCGGGCCGACCTGCACGAGGGGCGCGCGCGCCTCGTGACCGAAGCCCGCATAGGCCGCCGTCACCATGTCGGCGAAGGTCGCCTCGTCCCACGCCTCCGCCACGAACGGGTGCATCACGCGGACCGCGACCTCCTCGTAGGGCAGGCCGGCGAGCGCGGCGATGTCGGCATGGCTCAAGGTCGGCATTGCCTCGGGAACGTAGAGCCCGCCGTCGCGCGCGAGCCCGGTCAGCATCGTGTCCTCGAAGCCCAGCACCGGCGCGCGGCCGCGGGTGGAGATGTAGCGCATGGCCGGGCCCCTCAGACGGTGCGGCGCGAAATACGCCACAGCAGGTAGCCTGTCATCCCCAGCCAGACCGCCGCCAGCCCGAACCACTGGATCGCGTAGCCCAGATGGCTGTTCGGGATGCCCTCGAGCCCGACGGGGACCGGCGCCGGCCCCGCGGGCGGCACGACCTCGCGCGCCACGACGAAGGTCCGCTCGGTCAGGAGCGCGTCGGCCATGCCCTCGACGTCGCGGGCGAACCAGACGTCGCCGTCGGGCGGCGGGGTCGACGCGTTCAGGTCGTCGGGCCAGTCGAGGTTGCCCAGGATCGCGAGCGGCCCGGCGGGCAGGACCGGCGGGGCATCGTCATCGGCGGTGTCGAGCGGCGTGACGCCGAGGTCGACCATCACGCGGCGGCCGTCATCCGTCTCCAGCGGCGCGACGATGCGGAAGCCCGGCCCGCCGTTGCGCCAGGCGCCGAGCACCTTGAGCGCCGGCCCGTCGACCGTCCCGGTGAGCGTGACGGGGCGGTAGGCGTCCGCGTCGCGGTCGGGCGCGGCGGGCAGCGGGACGGCTTCCGAGCCGATCCGGGCGGCGATCTCGGCGATCACCCCCTCCTTCCAGTCGAGCCGCTGAAGCTGCCAGACGCCCAAGCCCGCGAGGATCGCCGTCCCGAGCAGGCCCGCAATAAGGGGCAGAACGAGCCGCATCGCGGATCGCCCGCCCGGTCCGTCCTCGTCCGGGGCGCCCCCGGCGGCCGTCCCGATCACCGCCCCCAGACGTAGATCGACGCGAAAAGGAACAGCCAGACCACGTCGACGAAGTGCCAGTACCAAGCCGCCGCCTCGAAGCCGATGTGCTTGGAGGGCGTGAACTGCCCGGCCCGGAGGCGGAACAGGCAGACCGCGAGGAAGATCGTGCCGATGAAGACGTGGATGCCGTGGAAGCCCGTCGCCATGAAGAAGTTGGCGCCGTAGATGTTGCCTGCGAAGCCGAACTGCGCGTGGCTGTACTCGTAGAGCTGGAAGCCGGTGAACATCACGCCGAGCCCGATCGCAAGCGCGAGGCCCCACTTCATGTCGGTGCGGTTGTTCTCGTGCACGAGCGCGTGGTGCGCCCAGGTCGCCGCGGCGCCCGAACAGAGCAGGATGAGCGTGTTGATGAGCGGCAGGTGCCAGGGATCGAACGTCTCGATCCCCGCGGGCGGCCAGGTGTCGAACGCGGCGGGCTGCATCGGGCCGCCGGGATAGATCGCATGCTTGAAGAACGACCAGAACCAGGCGGCGAAGAACATCACCTCCGACATGATGAAGAAGATGAACCCGTAGCGCAGGCCGATCCGCACGACCGGGGTGTGGTCGCCCGCGTTCGACTCGCGGATCACGTCCGCCCACCAAGCGAACATCACCCCGAGCACGCCGGTGAGCCCGGCCGCGAAGAGCCACGGCCCGCTCCCCGTCATCCAGAACACCGCGCCCAGCAGCATGAAGAACGCCGCCACCGAGCCGAGGAACGGCCAGATCGACGGGGGGAGGATGTGGTAGTCGTGGTTCTTCACCTGGGCCATCTCGTCCCCCTCAATTCGTCGCGGTGTCGCCCACGCTGGTAAGCGCGGCATGGTCGTCGGGCAAGTCGATCTCGTAGAACGTGTAGGACAGCACGACCTCGGGGATGCCGGCCGCGTCCGGGTCGTCCGCGACCTCGGGGTCGACGTAGAACGTCACCGGCATCGAGACGGTCTCGCCGGGGGCGAGCACCTGCTCCTCGAAGCAGAAGCAGTCGATCTTCACGAAGTAGCCGCCGAACTCGTAGGGCGCGACGTTGAACGCCGCCGTCCCCGCGACGGGCGAGTCGGTCGGGTTGGTCGCCTCGTAGAAGGCGAGGTTGGTCTCGCCCAGTCGCACGCGCATCTGCCGCTGCACGGGGGTGAACGTCCACGGCATCCCGCGCTCGGTGGAAGCGTCGAAGCGCACGAGCACGGTCTCCTCGCGGATTTCCGCAGCCCCGGCCTCGGCGCGCAGCGGCGTGCCGCCGAACCCCGTCACCGCGCAGAACAGGTCGTAGAGCGGCACCGAGGCCCAGCCGAGCGAGCCCATCCCGATCACCGTGCCCACGGTCGCCGCGACGACGCGGCCGTTGGGCGACAGGTCGCGCCACATCCTCATCGTCCCGGCTCCTGCGGCTCGATCGGGATCATCTCGGGGCGCGCGACATGGTCGAAGGCCTGGCTGAGCCCGCCCTCGCGGACCTTCACCAGCGTCAGCCCGAAGATCACCACGATGAACGACAACAGCACCGCCAACAGGCCGAAGTTGCGGGTCCGCCGCCGGGTATGGAGCTCGTGGTCGCGGTGCATCACCATCCTCCCCAGGGCCCGAGCGCCGCCTCGGCCACGAAGACGGCGAAATGCGCGAAGAGGTAGACGAGCGACCACTTGAACAGCGCCTTCTCGACCGCGTGCCCGTCCGCCTCGCATGCCGGGTCGTCGCGCCCGCGCATCGTCCACGCGAGCCGCAGGAACTCCGCGTTGAGCACCACGGCCACCGCCAGCGTCAGCGGCCCGCCCAGCGGCGACAGCGCCGTCGCGCCGGACACGAGCGCGAGGGCCACCGCGTAGAGCCACGCCTGCCGACGCGTCTCGGCGCGGCCATGCGTGACGGTGAGCATCGGGATGCGCGCGGCGTGGTAGTCGAGCTTCACGAAGAGCGCGAGCGCCCAGAAATGCGGCGGCGTCCACAAGAAGATCAGCCCGACCATCAGCCATGCCTCGAGCGGCGTCGCGCCGGTCACGGCGGCGTAGCCGATCAGCGGCGGGAACGCCCCGGCGAGCCCGCCGATGACGGTGTTCCACGACGTCGTGCGCTTGAGCCACATCGAGTAGATCGTCGCGTAGAAGAAGATCGTGAACGCGAGCCAGCCCGCCGCGACCCAGTTCGCCGTCAGCCCCAGCATCGTCACCGAGACGACCGACAGGAACAGGCCGAACGCCAGCGCGTCCGACGCCGCGACCCGGCCCGACGGGACGGGCCGGTTGCGCGTGCGCTTCATCACCCGGTCGATGTCGGCGTCGAACCACATGTTGAGCGCACCCGAGGCCCCGGCCCCGAGCGCGATCCACAGGATCGACGTCGCGCCGATGAACGGATGCACGCCGCCCGGCGCGACCAGCAGCCCCACGAGCGCGGTGAAAACCGACAGCGACATCAACCGCGGCTTCAAGAGCCGCCACCAGTCGCGCAGGCCCGCCTCGTCCGCGGCGGGCCGCGCCGGGGCGGCGGAATGGAGGGCGGCGTCGGTCATCGGCTCACCAGGTCTGCAGCTCGCCCGCCTTCATCTGCTCGAGCCACGCGGCATAGGCCTCCTCGGAGACGACCTTGACGGTGATCGGCATGTAGGCGTGCGCGATGCCGCAGAGCTCCGAGCACTGGCCGAAGTAGATGCCCTCCTGCTCGGCCTCGAACCACAGCTGCGCGAGGCGGCCGGGGATGCCGTCCTGCTTCACGCCGAAGGCCGGGATCGTCCAGGAATGGATCACGTCGATCGCGGTGACCTGCATGACGATGGTCTTGCCCACCGGCACGACCACCGAGGTGTCGGTGGCCAGCCGGAACTGGTCCTCGGTGTAGCCCGCGGCGTAGAGCGCCTCGCGGGTCTCCTCGGTCATCATGTTGTCGGTCTCGGCGCCGATCATGTAGCTGTCGAACGCGATCCCCTCGTCGGGGTACTCGTAGTTCCAGGCCCATTGGAAGCCCGAGACCTTCACCACGACGTCGCCCTCGGGGATGCGCTGCTGGTCGAACAGCACCGGCAGCGAGAACGCCCCGATCGCCACCAGGATCAGGATCGGCACGACCGTCCAGGCGACCTCGAGCGGGGAGTTGTGCGTGAACCCGGCCGGCTCGGGATTCCTCTTGCGGTTGTAGCGGAAGATCACCCAGCCGATCAGCGCGGTCACGAACAGCACGATCGCCGTGATGATGAACAGCAGGAACGTGTCGAGCCAGTGGATCTCCGCGGCGAGCCGCGTCACCGCGGGCTGGAACCCGGTGCCGCCCGGCACCGGCTGACCGATGATCTGCAGCTCCTCGAACGGGATCGGCGCCTCCTGCGCCGAGGCGGGCAAGGTGAGGGTCGCCGCGACGAGGGCGGCGAGGACGCCGTGCAGGGGCTTCTTCATGGGCGCGGGTCCTGTCTCGCTTCGGGATCGGGCTCGTCGTCGTGGCGGGGCGGCGGGGGCGCCTGCGCGTCCGGCCCCGTTGCGTCACGGCGGCTTAAGACCATATCGGAAGGGGGCGCCGCAAGGCCCGCGGGCCTCATGTCGCACCCGCGCCACAGGCCCGAGACCCACCCGGAGACCGCCATGACCGACGCCCCGAGCACCGACCCGTTCCGCCCCTTCGAGACGATGCTGGACCGCGACGCGGCGCTCGCGATCCTGCGCGGCGCGGTGGCGGGCGCCGACGACGGCGAGCTGTTCCTCGAGCGGCGGCGCTCGGAGGTGGTGGTCTTCGACGACGGCCGCGTGCGCAACGCGAGCTACGACGCCTCCGAGGGGTTCGGCCTGCGCGCGGTGCGCGGCGAGACCGCGGGCTACGGCCACTCGACGGAGATCTCCGAGGCCGCGCTGCGCCGCGCCGCCGAGACCGCGCGGCTGGCCGTCGGCGATGGCGGCGGCACGCTGGCCGACGCGCCCGCGGGCACCAACCGGCGGCTCTACGGCGACGACGACCCGATCGCGGGCACGGCCTTCGCGGTCAAGCTCGACGCGCTGCGCGAGATCGACGCCTACGCGCGCGCGCTCGATCCGCGCGTGGTGCAGGTCTCCGCCTCGATGGCCGCCTCGCTGCAGGAGGTCGAGATCCTGCGTCCCGAGGGCGGCAGCGTCGCGGACGTGCGACCGATGGTCCGGCTCAACGTCTCCGTCATCGTCGAGGAGGCGGGGCGGCGCGAGAGCGGCTCCGCGGGCGGCGGCGGGCGCGTCGCGCTGACCGGGCTGATGGCGCGCGGGCACTGGGAGGCCGTGGCGCGGGAGGCGCTGCGGATCGCCGTCGTGAACCTCTCGGCCGTCCCCGCGCCCGCGGGCGTGATGGACGTCGTCCTCGGCCCCGGCTGGCCCGGCATCCTGCTGCACGAGGCCGTGGGCCACGGGCTCGAGGGGGACTTCAACCGCAAGGGTCAGTCGGCCTTCGCGGGCCTCATGGGCGCGCGCGTCGCCTCGCCCGGCGTGACCGTGCTCGACGACGGCACGATCCCCGACCGCCGCGGCTCGATCACCGTCGACGACGAGGGCACGCCCGGCGCGCGCAACGTGCTGATCGAGGACGGGATCCTCGTGGGCTACATGCAGGACCGCCAGTCCGCGCGGCTGATGGGGGTCGCGCCCACCGGCAACGGCCGCCGCGAGAGCCACGCCCATGCGCCGATGGCCCGGATGACCAACACCTACATGCTGGGCGGCGACGCGGACCCGGCGGGCATCGTGGCCGACCTGCGCGACGGCATCCACGCCGTGGGCTTCGGCGGCGGGCAGGTCGACATCACCAACGGCAAGTTCGTGTTCTCCTGCACCGAGGCCTACCGCGTGCTCGGCGGCCGCGTCGTGGCCCCGGTCAAGGGCGCGACGCTGATCGGCGACGGCGCGACGGCGCTCCAGGGCATCCGCGCGATCGGCGACGACATGGCGCTCGACCCCGGCATGGGGAACTGCGGCAAGGCGGGCCAATGGGTGCCCGTGGGCGTGGGTCAGCCGACGCTCATGATCGGCGGGCTGACGGTCGGCGGATCGGCGGCGTGAGGGCGGCGATGATGCGCGCGAAGGGCACGGCGACGCGGCGGGCGTCGATCGCGCCACCCTTTCGGCCGGCACTCCGGTGAGCGCGGTCCGGACCATCCTGCGCGGCGACAGGCTCCTGCGCGTACGGGACTGGCCGATCCTCGGCCTCGTCGGCGCCATCGCACCGATAGCGTTCTTCTACTGCGTTGCGGAGGGCTTCGAGGTGCTGGGTACGTCCGACGTGCTGATCCGGGCATCCCCGTACGTCCAACCGCTCCTCGTCGCCTCAATCATGGCCGCGGCCGCGGTGCCGGTGACCCTGATCCTGACTTATGTCGCCCTGCGCCGAGGCCTGGGCGGTTGGCTCGTCCTCGTCGCCGCGCCGACCGCGCTCGCGGCGGCGGTCCCGCTGGTGGCCGGGTTCTGGTCAGCGGTCCAGCCGGTATATCCGGTCGGACCCTTCGAACGACTCCTGCCCTACGTCGCATTCGCGATGGTCTGGGCGCTGGCGTTCGGAGCCTCGTCCAGGGCGATCCGCGGGACGATCCGTCTCTTGCGCCCCGGGGCCGTCGCGCGCCGTTAACCATTCCGCAACGGGCCGAAGGGGATGATGCGCGCATGGACCTGCCGATTCCCGGAGAGCTGCTCGATCGACCGCCCGGCATGGCGGAGGCGCCCGCGCCGTTCGACGGCCGCCCCTCGCAGGCCGAGCTCTTCGCGCGCCTGCGCCTCGCGCGGTCGCGCCGCATCGGTCCCGTCACGTTCCGCCGCCTGCTCGCGGCGCACGGCACCGGGATCGCCGCGCTCGAGGCGCTCCCCGCCATCGCCGCCGAGGCGGGGGACACCGGCTACCGCCCCGCCGCGGAAGCCGACATCCGCGCCGAGATCCGGGCCGCCCGCGCGGCGGGCGCGCGGCTCCTGAGCCTCGGCGCGGCGGGCTATCCCATGCGGCTGGCGGCGATCGCGGACGCGCCGCCGGTGCTCTGGGCGCAGGGCGACGCGTCGCTGCTCGACCGCCCGACGGTGGCGATCGTGGGGACGCGCAACGCCTCCTCGCTCGCGCTGCGCATGGCGCGCGCGCTGGGCCGCGACCTGGCGGCCGCCGGGATCACGGTCGCGTCGGGGCTCGCGCGGGGCGTCGACGCGGCCGCGCACGAGGCCGCGCTGCCCGCGACGGTGGCCGTCCATGCCGGCGGGCTCGACCGCGTCTACCCGGCGTCGAACGTGGCGCTCGGGGCGCCGGATCGCGGCCGAGGGCTGCGCGCTCTCCGAGCGGCCGTTCGGCCACGCCCCGCAGGCCCGCGACTTCCCGCGCCGCAACCGCATCGTCTCGGGCGTGTCGCTCGCGGTGCTGGTGGTGGAGGCCGCGGCGAAGTCCGGCTCGATGATCACCGCCCGCGACGCCGCCGACCAGGGGCGCGAGGTGATGGCCGTGCCGGGCCATCCGTTCGACGGCCGCGCCTCGGGCTGCAACCTGCTTCTGCGCGACGGCGCGACGCTGGTGCGCGACGCGGCCGACGTGCTCGAGGCGCTGGCCGGGCTCCACGACGCGCCCGCGGCCGCCCCGCCGCCGGTCCCGCGCCCGGTCGAGGTCCGGCCCCGCGCCGCGCCCGACGCGCCCGGTGCGGACGGCCTGCGCGCCCGCATCCTCGCCCTCCTCTCGCCGGTCCCCGTGGGCGAGGATCAGCTCCTGCGCGACCTCGCGCCGGGCGGCGGCGCGGCGGCGCGCGAGGTCGCGGCCCAGCTCTCGGAGCTGGAGCTCGGCGGCGTCGTCGCGCGCCGCGCGGGGGGCGCGCTGGTCCGTCTCTGACGTCCCGGAGGCCGCCCCGGCCCCGGCATTGACAACGCGCGGACCCCCGACACATGGTCCGCCGCCCAAGGGAACGGGGCCCGGCCGAACGGGCCGGACCGCCGCCCATCCGAGCTTCCCGAGGTCCGCGCCCATGCCCGTCGTCGTCGTCGAATCCCCCGCCAAGGCCAAGACGATCGAGGGCTATCTCGGTAAGGACTACACCGTGCTCGCGAGCTACGGCCATGTCCGCGACCTCGTGGGCAAGGACGGCTCGGTCGACCCCGAGGGCTGGGGCATGACCTGGGAGATCCCGTCCGACAGCAAGAAGCGGATCAAGGACATCGCCGACGCGCTGGCGGCCGATCCGCACCTGATCCTCGCCACCGACCCCGACCGCGAGGGCGAGGCGATCTCCTGGCACCTGCAGGAGGCGCTGCTGGCGCGCCGGGGCCTCAAGCTCGAGGGGCCGGTGCGGCGCGTGGCGTTCAACGCGATCACCCGCAAGGCCGTGCAGGAGGCCATCGCCGCGCCGCGCGAGATCGACACGCCGCTCGTCCACGCCTACCTCGCGCGCCGCGCGCTCGACTACCTCGTGGGCTTCAACCTCTCGCCCGTGCTCTGGCGCAAGCTGCCGGGCGCGAAGTCGGCGGGGCGCGTGCAGTCGGTCTGCCTGCGCCTCGTGGTCGAACGCGAGATGGAGATCGAGGCGTTCGACCCGCGCGAGTACTGGTCCGTCCGCGCGATGCTCGAGACGCCGCGCGGCCAGACCTTCGAGGCGCGGCTGGTCTCGCTGGCGGGCGCGAAGCTCGACCGCTTCGACCTCGCCGACGCGACCAAGGCCGAGCTCGCCGTGCAGGCCGTCGAGAGCCGCGAGCTGTCGGTCGCGGCGGTGGAGGCCAAGCCCGCCACGCGCAACCCCGCCCCGCCGTTCATGACCTCCACGCTCCAGCAGGAGGCCAGCCGCAAGTTCGGGATGGGCGCGAAGGCCTGCATGTCCACCGCGCAGCGGCTCTACGAGCGGGGCCACATCACCTACATGCGCACCGACGGGATCGACATGGCCGCCGAGGCGGTCGCCGAGGCGCGCGACGCGATCGGCGCGCGCTACGGCGCCGACTACGTCCCCGAGAAGCCCGTCGTCTACAAGAACAAGGCCAAGAACGCGCAGGAGGCGCACGAATGCGTCCGGCCGACCGACATGGCCGCCGCCGCGGCCGACCTGAAGCTCGAGAAGGACCAGCGCCAGCTCTACGACCTGATCTGGAAGCGCACGCTCGCCTCGCAGATGGCGCCCGCGCGGCTCGAGCGGACCACGGTGACGGTCGCCGACCGCGACGGGCAGGTGGAGCTGCGCGCGACGGGCCAGGTCGTCGTCTTCGACGGGTTCATGAAGGTCTATACCGAGGGGCGCGACGACGAGGAGGCCACCGGCGACGACCGCCGGCTGCCGCAGGTCCACGAGGGCGAGCGCGCCAAGAAGGTCGCGGCCTATGCCGACGAGACATCGGACAACGCGCTGATCCGCGCGCCCTCGGACGCGGTGCTGGGCCAGCAGTCGTTCACCCAGCCGCCGCCCCGCTACACCGAGGCGACGCTGGTGAAGCGCATGGAGGAGCTCGGGATCGGGCGGCCCTCGACCTACGCGTCGATCCTCTCGACGATCGTGGACCGCGGCTACGCCCGCAAGGAGGGCAACCGGCTCTTCCCCGAGGATCAGGGGCGGCTCGTGACGGCGTTCCTGTCGAACTACTTCCCGCGCTACGTCAGCTACGACTTCACCGCCGGGCTCGAGGAGGAGCTCGACCACGTCTCGGCGGGCGGGCTCGACTACCGCGACGTGCTCGACCGGTTCTGGCGCGACTTCTCGGCCGCGCTGGGCGAGACGGCGGAGCTGCGGATCGGCGCGGTGCTCGACAAGATCAACGAGGTGCTCGAGCCGCACCTGTTCCCCGACCCGGGCGACGGGACCGATCCGCGGCTCTGCCCGACCTGCGGCGAGGGGCGGCTGTCGATGCGCACCGCGCGCTCGGGCGGCGCGTTCATCGGCTGCTCGCGCTACCCCGAATGCCGCTACACCCGGCCCTTCGGCCCGCCCGGCATGGAGGGCGAGCAGTCGGGCGCCGAGCGGATGCTGGGCGTCGAGCCCGAGAGCGGGACCGAGGTCTGGCTGAAGTCGGGGCGGTTCGGCCCCTACGTGCAGCTGGGCGAGGCCACCGAGGAGGCGCCCAAGCCCAAGCGCTCGTCGCTGCCCAAGGCCTGGGCCCCCGACACGATCGACCTCGAGCGCGGGCTGATGCTGCTGTCGCTGCCGCGCCACGTCGGCACGCATCCCGAGGACGGGGCGCCGATCGAGTCGAACCTCGGCCGCTACGGGCCCTACGTGAAGTGGAACAAGGTCTACGCCAACCTGCCCGACGAGGAGGAGATCTTCACGATCGGCATGAACCGCGCCGTCGAGGTGCTGGCCGAGAAGCTCGCCTCGCGCGGCGGGCGGGGTCGCGCGACGCCGCCGCTGCGCGAGCTGGGCGAGCACCCGGAGGCGGGCGGGCCGATCGTCGTGATGGCCGGGCCGCTATGGGCCCTACGTCAAGTGGGAGAAGGTGAACGCGACGCTCCCGAAGGAAATCGAGCCGGACGCGCTGACGATGGCGCAGGCGGTCGAGCTGATCGAGGCGAAGGCGGCAAAGTCCCCCAAGCGCAAGCCCGCGGCGAAGAAGCCGGCCGCGAAGAAGACCGCGGCCAAGAAGCCGGCGGCGAAGAAACCCGCCAGCCGAAGCCGAAGGCCGCAAAGCCGACCGACGGCTGAACGCGCCCGCACCGGCCGGCCCTCGCGGTTCGCCCGGAGGAACGCCGCCGCCGCGCGCCGCCCGAACGATCGACCCGGAGGCCCCGATGCCCGACGAGACCGCCCGCCACGCCCACCCCGAGGTCATGGCTTTCCTTCTGAGCCGCCGGTCCCGCCCCGCTCGAAGCCTGGCGGCGCCGGGACCGGACGGCGCCGCGCTGCGGCCGATCCTGACGGCGGCGCTGCGCGTGCCCGACCACGGCAAGCTCGAGCCCTGGCGCTTCGTCGTGTCCACCGGCGGGGCGCTCGGGCGCCTGGCGGACGCGACCGCGCGGCTGGGCGCCGAGCGCGGCATGGACCCGGACCGGCTGGCCAAGTCCGTGGCCATGTTCCGCGACGCGCCGTGCCTCGTCTCGGTCGTCGCGGCCCCCGTCGCATCGGACGCGATTCCCGAGGCCGAGCAGGTGCTCAGCGCGGGCGCGGTCTGCCTCGGGCTCGTCAACGCCGCGGCGGCGGCGGGCTGGGGCGCGAACTGGCTCTCGGGCTGGACGGCGACGGATCGCGGCTGGCTCTCCGAGGCGATGGGGCTGGGGCCGACCGAATGGGTCGCGGGCCACGTCGTCCTCGGGACCCCGACCGCGGTGCCGCCCGACCGCCCGCGACCCGACCTCGACCGGCTGACGGAGTGGCGCGACGCATGATCGCCGACGCGGGCCGCGCGCTCGCGCAGATGGGCGACCCTCGGTTCCGCCGGGTCCTGGCCCTGGGCGTGGCGCTTTCCGTCGCGCTCCTCGTCGGGCTCGCCGCGCTCCTCGTCTGGGGCGCGTCGGCGCTGGTCGGCCCCGCGGTGACGCTGCCCTGGATCGGGACGGTGACGTGGCTCGACGACGTGGCGGGCTGGGCGATGGTGCCGTTCACGCTGCTCGCGTCGGTGTTCCTGATGGTGCCGGTCGCCTCCGCGTTCTCGGGGATGTTCCTCGACCGGATCGCCGACGCGGTGGAGGACCGGCACTACCCCCACCTGCCCCCGCCCCGCGCGCAGGGATGGGGCGAGGTCGCGGCCGAGAGCGCGGGGTTCCTCGGGCTGGTGGTGGTCGTGAACGCCGCGGCGCTGGTCGCCTACCTGCTGCTCGCGCCCGCCGCGCTCCTCGTGTTCTGGGCGGTCAACGGGTTCCTGCTCGGCCGCGAATACGCGCAGATGGTGGCGATGCGCCGGATGCCCCGCGCCGACGCCGTGCGCTTCCGACGCCGCCATCGCGGCGCGATCTGGGCCACGGGGGTGCTGATGGCGATGCCGCTCTCGGTGCCGGTGGTGAACCTGCTCGTGCCGGTGCTCGGCGCGGCGACGTTCACGCACCTCTTCCACCGCCTGCGCCGGCGCGAGGGCGCGGCCTAGCCGATCGTCGGACGCCCGGTCAGCCAGCGGATGCCGTCGATCGTGATCAGCCCCGACACGATCAGCCAGACCAGGAGCGCGGTCACGGCGACCGCGATGACCGTAGCCCAGGCCACCCGGCGCCACAGGTCGAACCGGACCGGGCTCGACAGGTGCGTGCCCGGCACCCGCTCGCCGCGGTCGCCCTGCGTGTCCTGGCCGATCTGGAGCCCGATCAGGAAAACCATCGCCCAGACCATCGCGAACACGACGAAGGCGGAGAACGGGCCGATCACGGCGCGGCCCCCGTCTCCTCGAGCTCGACGAGCGTGCCGGCGAAGTCCTTGGGGTGCAGGAACAGGACCGGGTTCCCGTGCGCGCCGATCCGGGGCTCGCCCGAACCCAGCACGCGCGCGCCCGACGCCGCGAGCCGGTCGCGCGCGCGGGCGATGTCGTCCACCTCGTAGCAGACGTGGTGCAGCCCGCCCGCCGGATGGCGCTCGAGGAACGCCGCGATCGGGCTGTCCGCGCCCAGGGGGTGCAGCAGTTCGATGCGCGTGTTCGGGAGGTCGACGAACACTACGGTAACGCCGTGATCGGGCACCGGGAGCGGCGGATGGACCGTCGCCCCGAGCGCGTCGCGGTACTGCGCGGCGGCGACGTCGAGATCGGGGACGGCCATCGCGACGTGGTTGAGCCTGCCGATCATCGCGCCGCCTGTCGCTGCCATCCGGCTCCGAGGATGGTGACCCGCCCTCGCCGCCGCAAGGTCACGGCCGCCATTCCTTCGCCACATTCACGTTTCGTTAGGGAAGCGCGCGGCAGGGTGACGCGAGGACACAGGAGAATCGCCATGCCCCAGACGCAGACCCCCGAAGTGGCGGACGCCTTCGTGATGCCGAAGCCCGCGCCGACGCTTCAGCGCCCGCTGCTCGGGCAGACGCTGCTCCTGGTGGAGGACAGCCGCTTCGCCTCCGAGGCGGTGCGGATGCTCGCGCTTCGCTCGGGCGCGCGGATACGGCGGGCCGACTGCATGGCGTCCGCCGAGCGGCATCTGGTGAACTACCGCGCGGGCGTGGCAATCGTCGATCTCGGCCTGCCGGACGGGTCGGGGCTCGAGCTGATCGCGCGGCTGTCGCGCGCGACGATGCGCCCCGCGGTCCTGCTGGCCACGTCCGGGCGATCGGCCGACGAGGTCGAGGCGGACGCGATCGCCGCCGGGGCGGACGGTTTCCTGCCGAAGCCGGTGGAGAGCCTCGCGGCGTTCCAGCATGCGATCCTGCGGCACCTGCCCGAAGATGCGCGACCGAAGGGCCTCCGCGCCGTCGGGACCGAGACGGTCGCGCCCGACCGGCTCGCCTTGTCCGAGGACCTCGCCGCCGCCGACCGCCTCCTCGATGACGAGGGCGTCGCGCCGCGCTTCGTGGCGGACTTCCTTGCGGGCCTCGCGCGGACGGGCCACGACGCGGAGCTGCTCGCGGCGACGCGGGGGCTCGCGGACGCCACGATGGAGGAGCTGCGCCCGCGGCTGCGCGACCTGATCGCGCAACGGCGCGACGGCGACCGGAAACGCGCCGTCTGAGCCTATTCCCGCACGAGGTCGCGCATCGGGCGCCGCTGCCGGCCTTCCGCATCGAAGTTCGACGGGTCGAGCCATGCCTTCTGCGCCACGCGCGCCTGCGGCCAGTCCGCCGCCAGCATGGCGAACCAAGCGGTGTCCCGGTTGCGCCCCCGCACGACCATGTGCGCACGGAACGTGCCCTCGTAGTCGAAGCCGAACCGCTCGGCCGCCGCCCGGCTCGCCGCGTTGCCCGCGTCGCATTTCCACTCCACCCGCCGGAAGCCTCCGTCGAACGCGTGCGCCAGCAGCAGATGGATCGCCTCGGTCGCCGCGCGCGTGCGCTGCAGCGGCGGCGAGAACGCGATCGAGCCGATCTCGATCACGCCGTGCGAGCGGTCGATCCGCATCAGCGCCGCCACCCCCGACCAGCCCGCCGCACCCCGGACCGCGTAGAAGGCCGGGTCCGCGCTCTCGGCCGCGCCGTCGGCCCAGAGGCGATAGACCGCCTCGTCGGGAAACGGCCCGTAGGCCATGTAGCGCCAGTGGTCCGGGTGCGTCGGGTTGGCCGCGTGAAGCGCCTCGACATGCGCGGGCCCGAGCCGCTCGAGCCGTGCATGGACGCCCTCGAGACTTTCGGGCGGGTCCCAAACGAGCGGCCGCCAATGCGCGAGATCGGTCATCGCGCGCGCGACCCCTTCATCGACGCTGACGATCCGGGGCCGCAGGCGGTGAGGCGATGCGCGTTCCCGCCGCGCGACGCGACCGTCACCGCGGCGCCATCCGGATTGCGCCGTCCAACCGGATCACCTCGCCGTTCAGCATGGCGTTCTCCGCGATGTGCTGCACCAGCGCCGCGTACTCGTCGGGCTGGCCGAGCCGCGGCGGGTACGGCACCTGACGGCCGAGCGAGTCCTGCACGTCCTGCGGCATGCCCGCGACCATCGGCGTCAGGAAGATGCCCGGCGCCACGGCCACGACGCGGATTCCGAGCGGGGCGAGGTCGCGCGCCATCGGCAGCGTCATCGCCGCGACGCCGCCCTTGGACGCGCCGTAGGCCACCTGCCCCACCTGCCCCTCGAACGCCGCGACGCTCGCCGTGTTGACGATGACGCCGCGCTCGCCGTCGGGGCCGCGCCCGTCGCCGCGCGCCATGATCGCCGCGGCGGCCGACGCGCAGTTGAACGTGCCGGTGAGGTTGATCGCGACCGTGCGGGCGAACATCGCCGGATCGTGCGCGCCGTGCTTGCCCACCGTCTTCATGCCCGGCGCGACGCCCGCGCAGTTCACCATCAGGTGCAGCCCGTCCGCGCCGACCGTCTCGAGCGCCGCCGCGCAGGCCTCCGCGTCGGTCACGTCGAGGCGCTCGAACCGACCCCCGACCTCGCTCGCCAGTGCCTCGCCCGCCTCCGCCGCCGCCTCGAGATCGAGGATCGCCACCCGCGCGCCCGCCGCCGCAAGCCGCCGGGCCACCGCCGCCCCGAGCCCGCCCGCCCCGCCGGTGATCGCCACCACGCTGTCCCTGAGTTCCATCCCGTCCTCCGCGTTTCGCTCACGCGATCCTAGCGACGACGCGGGCGGGGGAAAGCTGTGGAGAAGGCCGAATGCGCGCTTTACAGCGAGTCGCCGGGGTGGTCACCATATCTTGTGGGCGACACGACGCCCTCGTCATACCGATCGTCGCGGGCGCCAGCCCTATGACGTCCACCGGGAAGGCACGACATGCTCCATCACCGCCAGCAATTCTCCGAGACGGGCGACCTCCACCCGATCGACCTGGTGGAGACGGTCGCGCAGAGCCAGGCCTGGGAGTTCGACCGCGTCGGCGACGACCAGATCGCGATGGTCGTCGAAGGCCAATGGCGCAGCTACTCGATCACGCTCGCATGGTCGGACAGCGACGAGACGCTGCGGCTGATCTGCTGTTTCGAGATGGAGCCGCCGGAGGTCAGCCTGCCGCGTCTCTACGAGGTGCTCAACCTCGCCAACGACGAATGCTGGGCCGGGTCGTTCAGCTTCTGGGCAGGCCAGAAGATGATGGTCTACCGCTACGGTTTGGTGCTCGCGGGCGGGGCCTGCGCACAGGTCGAGCAGGTCAACGCCATGGTCGCCGAAGCGATCGTGGCGGGCGAGCGCTACTACCCCGCGTTCCAGCTCGTCTGCTGGGGTGGGCGCGCGCCCGCGGACGCGATGCAGGTCGCGATGGCGGAGGCCTACGGGCACGCCTGATCGGCGGGAGGGGCGGCGATGGACGACATCTCGGCGCGCGGCGTCGTCCTGCTGGGATGCGGGCGGATGGGCTCGGCGTTGCTGGCGGGTTGGCTCGACCGGGGGCTCGTGCCGGACGCGGTGACGGTGATCGATCCCGCGCCGTCGGACTGGCTGCGCGGGACCGGCGTGCGCCTCGGCGGCCCCCTCCCGCCCGAGGCGGCGCTGGCGCTGGTCGCGGTCAAGCCGCAGGCGATGGGCGACGCGCTGCCCGCGTTGCGCGACCTGGGCCGCGCGCTGACGATCTCGATCGCCGCCGGGACGACGCTGGCCGCCCTGGGCGACGCGCTGCCCGGCGCGCGGATCGTGCGCGCGATGCCCAACACGCCCGCCGCCATCGGCCGGGGCATCACCGCGATCGTCGGCAACGCCGCGACGGGCGAGGCCGATCTCGCGCTCGCGGAGCGGATGCTCGGCGCGGTCGGCGAGGTCGTGCGCCTGGAGGACGAGGCGTCGATCGACGCGGTGACGGGGCTCTCGGGATCGGGGCCGGCCTACGTCTTCCACATGATCGAGGCGATGACGGGAGCGGGCGTGGCGCAGGGGCTCGACCCCGCCCTCGCGCTGCGGCTGGCGCGCGCGACGGTCGCCGGGGCGGGCGCGCTGGCGATTGAGGGCGGGGACCCGGCGCGGCTTCGGGAGGACGTCACCAGCCCGAACGGCACGACGCAGGCGGGGCTCGAGGTGCTGATGGCCGGCCTGCCGGACCTGATGGCGCGCACGGTGGCGGCGGCGACCGAGCGTGCGCGGGCGTTGCGCGGATGACGGCCGGGGCCACGATCGACGACGTCGGCCGGATCGACGTCCGCGTCGGCACAGTGACGCGGGCCGAGCCGTTCCCCGAGGCGCGCCGCCCCGCGATCAAGCTCTGGATCGATTTCGGCCCGGAGGTGGGGACGCGGCCGTCCTCGGCGCAGGTCGTCGCGCGCTACGAGCCCGAGGCGCTCGTGGGGCGACAGGTGCTGGCGGTCGTGAACCTGCCCCCGCGGCGGATCGGGCCGTTCGTGTTCGGAGGTTCTCGTCCTGGGCCTGCCGGATGCCGACGGCGAGGTCGTCCTGCTGGCGCCGGAGCGTCCGGTGCCCGACGGGGGGCGGATGCATTGAGACTCCTGATCTCGCGTGCCCTGCCCGAAAGCGTGATGGCGGCGGCGCGCGCGGCGTTCGACGTGGAGGTGCGCGACACCACGCGACCGATGGATGTCGCGGAATGCCGCGCCGCGCTGGCCCGGGCGGACGTGATCGTGCCCACGCTCGGCGACGCGTTCGAGGCGGCGGCGTTCGACGGACCGATCCGCGCGCGCGGGCTGGCGAACTTCGGCGTCGGCACGAACCATATCGACGCCGACGTGGCCCGCGCCGCCGGGCTCGTGGTGACCAACACGCCGGGCGCGGTGACCGACGCGACGGCGGACGTCGCGGTCACGCTGATGCTGATGGCGGCGCGGCGGGCTGGCGAGGGCGAGCGGCTGGTCCGGGCCGGGGCCTGGGAGGGCTGGCACCCGACGCAGATGCTGGGGCTGCACGTCACCGGCAAGGTGCTGGGCGTCATCGGGATGGGACGGATCGGGCAGGCGATCGCGCATCGCTGCCGGCATGGGTTCGGCATGGACGTCGTGTTCCACAATCGCTCCACGAAGGCGGTGGAGGGCGCGCGCCAGCTCGGCTCGGTGACGCAGGTCTGCGCGGCGGCGGACGTCGTGGTCGTGACCGTGCCCGCGACGCCGCAGACGCACCACCTGATCGACGGCCCGGCGCTCGCGGCGATGCGGCCGCACGCGATCCTCGTGAACGTCGCGCGCGGTGACGTGGTGGACGAGGCCGCGCTGATCGCGGCCCTCGAGGCGCGCGCCATCGGCGGCGCGGGGCTCGACGTCTACGAGGAGGAGCCGGTCGTGCCGGAACGGCTCCGCGCGCTCGAGAACGCGGTGCTGCTGCCGCATCTGGGGACCGCGACGCTCGAGGTCCGGGAGGCGATGGGCCGGATGGCGCTCGATAATGCGGTGGCCATCGCGGAGGGGCGCGAGCCACCGAACCCTGTCGGGTGTTGATCGGCCCGGCCGCCGGGCTGGAGAACGTATCGTGTACATCGGTCCTTAATCCTGCTGCGCTACCCGAGGGTGCCACATGCGGGACCCCGATAGATGCGCAGCTTCCACCTCGTCGACGGTCTGCGATGCCTCGCCGCGCTCGCGGTGGTGCTGTTCCACTACAAGGATTTCTTCGCGAACCCCTTCACCGCCGGACTGCCGGACGGCGCGTTCCGCTCGATGGCCGCGTTCGAGTTCTTCGCCCCTGTCATGACGCACGGCTACCTCGCCGTGATGCTGTTCTGGGCGATCTCGGGCTTCGTCTTCGCGCATTGCTACGGCGACCGACGGGGGTCGATCTCGGCACGATCCTACGCGGTCCGGCGATTCGCGCGGCTCTACCCGCTGCATCTCGCGACGCTGATCTACATCGTCGTCATGCAGGCGGCCTCGACCGCCGTACTGGGCGAGCAGGTGATGTATCCGGCGGACGAACCGAGCCGGTTCGTGCTCCACCTGTTCATGGCGTCCCACTGGGTGCCGGACGCGCCCCTGACGTTCAACGGCCCGTTCTGGTCGGTCTCGGTGGAGGTGCTGATCTACGCCTATTTCCTGTTGCACGTCATGGCGTTCCCGTTCCGGATCGCGCCGATCCTCGCGGCTCTCGCGGGCTTCGCCGTGCTCTACCGCCTGAGCGGCCACGATGCGGCCCTGTGCGGCACCTACTTCTTCGCCGGCTGCCTGGGCTACTGGGGGTTCGCGTTCCTCGGCCGCCTGCCCGGGGCTCTTCGCATCGCCGGAACCGCTGCCTGCGCCGCCGGCGGGGCGGGCATCCTCGCGGTGGGCGGGGCCGTTCCGGGCTTGCCGACGACGCTGCTCGGCGCGCCGTTCGTGGCCCTCCTCCTATGCGCGCTCGGCACGGTCGAGCGCGCCTTCGCCCCCGATCGCTTCCGCGCGCTCGGGCGGTTCGGCGACATCACCTATTCGAGCTACCTGCTGCACACGCCGATGCAGATGACGATCCTCGTCACCGGAGGGCTCGGGCTGTTCGACGCGACGCTCCTTCTGACCCACGGCTTCGTCGCGGGCTACCTCGTCGTCCTCGTCGCGCTGTCGCTCCTCTGCTACCGCCACTTCGAGGCGCCCGCGCAACGGTTCATCCGCGCCCGTCTCGACCCGGCGCCGTCGCGTCCCGTCGGGTCCGCCGCGGTGGCCCCGGCAGCGTGAGCAAACCTGTCGCAGGTCCGTAAGCCTCAGTTCGGGGAGCCTTCGTAACGAAACGAAAGGACTCCATCGATCACACCCCGTCGATGCAGACGTACTTCGTCTCGAGGTAGTCTTCGAGCCCCTGGCTCCCGCCCTCCTTGCCGAGGCCCGACTCCTTGACCCCGCCGAACGGCGCCTCGACGGTCGTGATGAGGCCCGAGTTGATCCCGATCATCCCGTATTGCAGCGCCTCGTTCAGCCGGAACGCGCGGGCGAGGTCGCGGGTGTAGGCGTAGCAGGCGAGGCCGTAGACGGTGGCGTTGGCCATCTCGACCGCCTCGGCCTCGGTCTCGAACCGGAAGACCGGGGCGAGCGGGCCGAAGATCTCCTCGGTGGCGAAGCGCATCGCCTGCGTGGCGCCGGTCATCACCGTCGGCTCGAAGAACGTGCCGCCGAGCCCGTGGCGCCCGCCGCCGATGGCGACCCGCGCGCCCTGCCCCTTCGCGTCCGCCACGTATTGCTCGACCTTGGCGACCGCCGCCTCGTCGATCATCGGCCCCTGCTCCACGCCCGCCTCGCGCCCGTCGCCGACCTTCATCGCGCGCGTCCGCTCGACGAGCTTCGCCACGAAGGCATCGTGGATGCCGGACTGGACGTAGATGCGGTTGGCGCAGACGCAGGTCTGGCCGGCGTTGCGGAACTTCGAGACCATCGCGCCCTCGACCGCGGCATCCAGATCGGCGTCGTCGAAGACGAGGAACGGCGCGTTGCCGCCGAGCTCCATCGAGACCTTCTTCACGGTGTCGGCCGACTGCCGGATCAGCTCCTTGCCGACCTCGGTGGAGCCCGTGAACGTGATCTTGCGGACCGCCGCCGACGCCATCATCGCGCCCGCGATCGCGCGCGCCGAGCCGGTGACGACGTTCACGACGCCCGCCGGGTAGCCCACCTCCTCGCACAGCGCGCCCCAGGCGAGCCCGGAATACGGCGTCGCGGTCGCGGGCTTGGCGACGACCGTGCAGCCCACGGCGAGCGCCGGGGCGAGCTTGCGGGCGAGCATGGACGAAGGGAAGTTCCAGGGCGTGATCATGCCGACCACGCCGATCGCGTGCTTGGTCACCAGGATGCGGCGACCGGCGGCTCCGGCCGGCACGATCTCGCCCTTCGCGCGGCGGGCCTCCTCGGCGAACCAGCGGACGTATTGCGCGCCGATCGCGATCTCGCCCTTCGCCTCCCCCAGCGGCTTGCCCATCTCGACCGTCAGGAGCTCGGCCAACTCCGCCTGATGGTCCATCAGCGCGTCGTGCAGGCGCCAGAGCAGCGCGCAGCGCTCCATCAGCGGCGTGTCGCGGAACCCGGGGAAGGCCGCGGTCGCGGCCGCGATGGCCCGCTCGGTCTCGGCGCGCCCCGATCCGGGAACCGTGCCGATCACCGAGCCGTCCGCGGGGTTCGTGACGTCGACCGTGGCACCGTCGTCGGCGCCGATCCATTCGCCGGCGACCAGGTTGGCCTCGCGCATGTAGGTCTTGAAGGCGCCGTCGAGCATGGGACTATCCTCTCGCGAAGGTGAAGGTCGTGGTCTGCCGGTAGGTCTCGCCGGGGCGCAGCGTGGCGTCCGGGAAGCCGGGGCGGTTCGGCGCGTCGGGCCAGCCCTGCGGCTCGAGCGCCACGCCCGCATGGGCGCGGTAGGTGCGCCCGTCGAGGCCGGGCACCCGGGTGTTCAGCTTGGCGCCGTCGTAGACCTGCAGACCGGGCTCGGTAGTGGCGAGCGTCATCCGCAGGCCGCGCGCGTGCAGCATGGCGACGTCGCGCAGCGGCTCGCGCGCGTCCGACAGGCACAGGTTGTGGTCGAGCAGCCCCTCGCCCGGCAGCGGCAGCCCGGCGCGGAAATCGAAGCGCGTGCCCGCGACCTCGGCCACGCCGGTGGGGATCATCGCGTCGTCCACCGGCACGTAGCGGTCGGCGCGCACGGTCAGGTAGTGGCCGGACACGTCGTCCGAGCCGTCGAGGTTCCAGTAGGTGTGATGCGCGAGGCTGCAGGGCGTCGGCGCGTCGCAGGTCGCCTCGTAGTCCAGCCGCAGCGTCGGGCCGGGGAGGCAGGCGAAGGTCGCCTCGATCCGCATCGCGCCGGGGAACCCCATTTCGCCGTCCGCGAGGTCGATGCCGAAGCGGACCGCATCGACGCGGTGGTCGAGCGCGTCCCAGACCCGCTTGCCGGTCCCCGCCGAACCGCCGTGCAGCGTGTGGCGGCCGAGGTAGTTCGGATCGGTCCGGTGCTCGGCGCCGTCGAGCGCGAAGCGCGCGCCGCCGATGCGGTTGGCCATGCGCCCCGCGGTGGCGCCCATGTAGTTCGAGTGCTCGGGGTAGTGGTCGCGATCGGCCAGCCCGAGCACGAGCGGATGGTCCACGCCCGCCAGCCGCAGGTCGCACAGCACCGCGCCGAGATCGGTGAGGGTCGCCGTCAGGCCGCCGCCCGTGATGGTGAAGGCCGGTCGCATCGCGCCCGCCTAGTCCAGCCCAGATGCGCCGCCACCCGGCGCGCGGTCGTCTCGGAGACGCGGGCGTTCGCCTCGCGCGTCACGCCGCCGATATGGGGCGTGAGGATCAGGTTCGGGACGCCCGCGAACCGCTTGCCCGCCGTCAGCGGCTCGGTCTCGAACGTGTCGAGCGCCGCGCCCGCGAGCCGGCCCGCGCGCAATGCGTCGCAGACCGCGTCCTCGTCGACCACGCCGCCGCGCGACGCGTTGACCAGCACCGCGCCGGGCTTCATCGACCGGATCACCCGCGCGTCGATCAGCCCGCGGGTCTCCTCGGTCAGCGCGACGTGGAGCGTCAGCACGTCGGCCTGAGTCAGCACCTCGCGCTCGGTCCCCTCCATCGCGCCGGGGAAATCGTCGGCATAAGGGTCGCAGGCGAGGCAGGACATGCCGAGCGCGCCGCCCAGCCGCGCCGTCTCGCGCGCGGTCGCGCCGTAGCCCACGAGCCCCAGCACCTTGCCCGCGATCTCGCGCCCCTCGCCCGCCTGCGCGCGCGGCCACTCGCCCGCCTCCATCTCCGTGCGCAGGCCGTAGGCCCCACGAAGCAGCATCGCGGCGGTGGTGACGACGTATTCCGCGACCGACAGCGCGTTGGCGCCGGTCGCGGGCAGCACCGCGATGCCCCGCGCCTCGCAGCCCTCGACGTCGATGTTGTCGAGCCCGACGCCGAGACGCCCGACGCAGCGGAACCCGGCGTCGAGCATCGCGCCCCGCACCGGCGTCCGGTTGCGGACGATCAGCGCGTCGGCCTCGGCGGCCAGCCGCGCGAGCTCCTCGGGGTCGCCGTGCAGCGCCGGGTCGTGGAACACGTCGGTGCGCTCGCGCAGCCAGTCGATCCACGCCTCGTCCATGAACTCGGTGACGACGATCATCCGATGACCTCCCTCAGATCGACGGCCCGCCCCGTCCGCGCCGACGCCTCGGCCGCCTCGCCCACGATCACCGACCAGAGCCCGTCCGCCATCGTCACCTCCGGCTCGCCGCGCCCCGCCCGCACCAGGTCGCGGAACCGCTCGTGCTGATAGTAGGTCGAGCCGTGGTGGTCGCCCGCGATCAGCAGCGCGGGCGGCGTGTGGACGACCTCGCGGACCTCCTCCTTCGTCGCGCGCGGCGAGACGACGACCTCCGCCTCGCGCGGCATCCCGTCCGGGGCGAAGCGCGCGGGGCCGGGCACGAAGGCCTCGATCCGCGCGGCATCGCCGGTGACGGCGACCTGCTCCTGCCAGTAGGCGCCCTCGGCGAACATGCACAGGTCGAGCATCCCGCGCGCCCCGCTCGCGAAATCCACGATCACGTAGGCATGGTCGAGGATGTCGGGCGTCCCGTCCTCGTAGCGCTCGGCGCCGTGGTTCACGCCGCCGCCGCCCGAGGCGTAGACGCGCACGGGGTCCGAGCCGAGCAGGAGCCGCATCAGATCCCAGAAGTGGCAGCACTTCTCCACCAGCGTGCCGCCGGTGCGCGCGTTGAACCGGTTCCAATCGCGCGTCTTGCGCAGGAACGGGAAGCGGTGCTCGCGGATCGAGACCATGCGCGGCGTCCCCGCGACGCCCTCGGCCACCAGCGCGGCCAACCGCTGCATCGGCGGCATGTAGCGGTACTCCATCGCCACCCAGACCGGCGCGCGCCGCGCGGATGCGGCGGCGATCAGCGCGCGGCAATCCTCGGAGGTGGTGGCGAGCGGCTTCTCGACCAGGATCGGCAGGTCGGTCGCCATCGCCTGCCGCAGCAGCCCGGCATGGAGGTCGTTGGGCGCGGCGATCAGCAGCGCGTCGCACAGGCCCGACGCGATCAGGTCGCAGGCCCGCTCGAAGCCCTGCGCGTGCGCGGTCGTCATCGCGGCCATCCGCATCGTCTCGTCGGGGTCGGCCACCGCGGTCACGGTCGCGCCGTCGAGGAGCGCGAGGTTGCGGATGTGCTCCTGCCCCATCATGCCCGCACCGATCAGCCCGTAGCGGATCACGCGCCGCGCTCCGGCGCGCCGAGCTCCAGGACCGGCACGCCGAGCCCCGCCGCGACGCCGCGCAACGCTCCCGCGTGGTCGCCGTAGGCCAGCGCCATGTGGTGCTCGAGCCCCGACGCGATCAGGTCGTCGCGCACCGCGCCCGCGCCGCGGTCGAAGCGGATCGTGCCGGACGTGCCGGTGAAGGCCATCGGCGCGTCGGTGGCCTCGCCGGTGGCGATCGCGACCTGCGGCACGCCCCGCGCCTGGCTCAGTCGGAACAGCGTGACCCGGCCCGGCTTGAGGGCGAATTCGAAGAGGAGCGCTTGCCGGCGGTTGGTGTGGACCGTGGCGGCGGGCGGCGCGGCGGCCATCGAAGCGGGGGCCTGGCCGCAATGCCAGACCACGCCGGTCTCGTCGTCGAACTCCACGAGGTCGGCGAGGAAGACCGGCGCGTCGGCCACGTCCTGCAGGATCGCCTGCGTGACCGCGCCGTAGACGTCCGCCTCGCAGGCGCAGGGTATCCGCGCCTCGCCCAGCATTGCCGCCGGGCCGCAGACCGCGCCGCCGTACTCGGTGAAGGTCTCGGGCCAGCAGCGCACGGCCATCGCGTCGAAGCCGTGCTCGCGGCAGAGCCCGTCGAGCGCGGCCCCGAGCCGGAGCGAGCGGTCCCGCTCGCCGGGGTCCAGCGCGTCGATCCCCGCGAGCCCGGCGGCCTGCGCGGCGTAGGGCGCGACGGCCGCCTCGGGCAGCGCGCGGGCGCGGTCGAAGAGGTCGGGCAGCGCCAGCTCCGTCACCGCCGCGCCCGTCAGGTCGCGCAGCGCGCCCGCGTCGTAGGCGCAGGTGTCGAACCCCGCCGGGCGCTCGCCGATCCGCGCGATCCGCAGGTCGCGCCGGATCGCGACCGGGGCGGCGTCGGTCGGCGCGCCGACGCGCGGCGCGGGCTCGGGGCCCGACAGGAGCGCGCTCAGGTCCGCATCGTCGTCGTAGGCCCAGGTGAAGGCCCGCCCGCGCAGCCCGAGCGCGTGCGACAGCAGGTTCAGCCCGCAGAACGCGTTGAGCCGCAGCCGACCGCCGACGCGCGGCTCGGGCGCGGCCCAGACCGCGACGCGGCCCGCGAACCCGGTGGCGGCGCGGGTGGCGAAGGCCGCGTCGGTGAACGTGACCTGAAGGATCAGGAGCGCGTCCGCCCCGGCGACCGCGGCCAGCGCGTCCTCGTCCGGCCCCATCAGGAGCGTCCGCGGCCCCACGATCTCGTGCCCGTTCCGCCGCGCCTCATCGTCGATCGCGGCCAGCATCGCCGCCAGCCGCTCCTCGGCATAGGGAACGTCGAAGGTCGGGCGTGCGAGCGGGAGCAGGCCCACGCGCATCACAGGTCGCCGTAGCCGTGGCGGAAACCGGCCGTCGGGTCGCAGAACGCCAGCCCGTCGCCGCCGTAGCGCTCGTGCGCGTGCCACGGCGCGGCCTTCGCGTCGGTCAGGGCGTTGAGGCTCTCCATGTAGGGCACCGAGTCCTCGGCCAGCCCCGCGCGCATCGCCTCCCAGTCCGGGTAGCGGTCGAACGCGTCGAGCCAGATCGCGCGGCCCGCGAGGTAGCCCGACGCGCCGGCCGCGTAGGCGTAGTCGAGCACGGTGCGGAAGTCCGCCTTGGTCGCGCCCGCCGAAAGCATCACCCAGGGACGGCCGGCAAGCAGGCCCATCCGGTCGAACAGCGCCTGCACCGACGCGTCGCCCGCCGCGATCCCCTTGGCCGGGACGGGGCTCTCGAGCTTGAAGACGTCCACGCCGTAATCGGCGCCCGCGAAGGCCTCGACGGAGGCGAGGACGTGGTCGGAATGCTTGCTCGCCATCTCGGTGTAGTCCGAGGTCTGCTCCGCGTCGGCCTCGACCGGGTGGACGAGAAGCTCGAAGAGGAACGGAATGTCGAGCCGCGCGCAGGCCTCCCCCGTCCGCGCGACGAAGTCGTGCTGCGCGCGCGCGACCTCCGCCGACACGTCGGGGCGGTACCAGGCGAGCACCTTCACCGCGTCCGCGCCCATGCGCTTGATCTTGCCCACCGACCAGTCGTCGATCTCAGCCGAGAGCCGCCCCTGCCCGGTCTCGCGGAAGAGCGAGTCCTCGAGCGTCACGATCAGCCCCTTGCGCGGATCGAAGGCCCGCCAGCCGTGGGGGACGGCGTAGTGCGGATCGAGGAGCATCGCGGTGGAGGCCGGCTGCAGCGCCTCGAGGAGCATCGTCTTGACGGCGGCGACCTCGCGCCACGGCGCCTTGCCCTCGTGGAAGGTGGCGATCGGGCCCTTGATCGGCGGGCGCTGATCCACGGCGGTCATCTTGAAGCGGCCGGCCGCGTCGGACATGCGGCGCAGGCCGAGCTGCTTGCCCGGCGTCAGGGTGGTGGTCATGCGTCCTCCCGCGGCTCGAGGTCCCGCGCGGTCGGATAGCTCTCCCAACCGCCCGCGCGCGCGCACTTGGCCGCCGCCGCATGATTGGCGAACCGGCTCGCGGCGTCCAGCCCCTCCCCGCGCGCCGTGGCCAGCGCGAAGGCCCCGTGCCAGACGTCGCCCGCGCCCAGCGTGTCCACGACCGCCACGGTTGGCGGCGCGAGGCGCGGCCCGTCGCGCCAGACCACGCCCGCCGCGCCGTCGGTATAGGCCACGCGCCCCGACAGGTCGCAGGCCGCGAGCGCGGCGTCGAGGTCGTCCGCCCCCGCGAAGGCGCGCAGGCCGGGGGCGGAGAAGACGACGTGGCTGGCGAGCCGCGCCTCGGGGCCGGTGGGCGCCTCGCCGTCGAGGATGCCCGGCACGCCGCGCGCCGCCGCCGCATCCAGCACGGCCTGCGCGCCTGCGGGCCAGCGCGTGTCGGCGAGCGCCGCGTCGAAGCCCGGCAGGTCCGGCGGCGCGTCGGGAAGCCCCGAGCCGCGGAAGTTCACGATCATCCGCTCGCCCGCCGCGTCGACCATCACCGCCGATTGCGGCGTCTGCCCGCCCGCCACGGGCGGCGACAGCAGCGTCACGCCCTGCGCCGCCAACGCCTGCGCGAGCCACCGCCCTGCGCGGTCGTCCCCGAGCCGCGTCACTAGGACCGCCTCGCCGCCGAGCCGGGCGATCGCCACCGCCGCGTTCGCCGCGCAGCCGCCGCCGATCTCGCGCAGGCCGTGCGAGCGATGCTTGTTCCCCCCCTCCGGCAGCGCGTCGACGAGATGCACCACGTCGAGGCAGGCCAGCCCGCAGACGAGGATCCTCACCGCTCGACCGGCAGGCCGGACGGCACCGCGTCGGGCGCCCCGAGCCGTCCGTAGCGGCTGGCCCCGCCCTCGAGCGCGCCGAGGAACGCGACGAGGTCGGCCACCTCCGCCGCCGACAGCGCGACCGGCGCGATGTCGATCGCCGCCGCCACGCGCGCCATCTCGGCGGCGTCGTCGCGGATCGCGAAGTCGCCCGCCGCGAGCCACGGCGCGTCCGGCAGCCGCGCCAGGTCGGGCGTCCATGCCACCGCCATGCCGGCCGGGTCGGCGTGGTGCGCGACGATCCCCTCGAGCGTCGGATAGGCGCCGTCGTGCCCCCACGGCCCCGTCAGCGTCACGTTGCGCAGCGAGGGCGTGCGGAAGCGGTAGGCGTCCTCGAGCATGTCGGTCGCCGCCATCCGGCCGACGTCGCGAGGCATCGGGTCGAACGGCCGCGTCCGCCCCGGCCCGAAGGCGGGGATGGCGAGCGCGTGGAACCCCTGATCGGCGAAGAGCGGCGGTGGATGGCACGATGCGCAGGCCGCGCGACCGAAGAACAGCGAGCGGCCCCGCTCCTGCGGCGCGGTCAGCCCGCCCTCGCCCGCGACCCACGCGTCCCAGGGCGCGTCGAGCGAGCGCCATTCCGCATTCATGAAATCCGCCAGCGCGATCGCCACGTGTTCGATCCGCACGTCCTCCGCCGCGTCGAGGTCGAAGGCGGCCGCCAGCCCCTCGCCGTAGGCCGGGATCGTCCGCACCCGCTTGGCGAGGATCGGCCAGCCGCCGTCGATCCGGTCGCGGACCGCGCCGATCACCGCGTTCTCGCCGGGATCGCCCGCCATCTCGAACTGCGACGTCAGCGGGAACAGCGCCTGCGCGGCCAGGAGCGTCGGCAGCCCGTCCGGCAGCCACTCCTCCGCCGGCGTGTCGTAGCCGCTGGGATAGTGCGGCGAGCGCTGGACGCGTCCGTCGTGGAAGAAGCTCTCGATCGCCACCGCGCCGACGTTCCACAGCCCCGGCGCGTTGCGCGGGATGCGCTTGGCGATGCCGCCCTCGGCCACCCGGCGCCGCGGCCCGATCCCCGCCCCGCCCTCGCCGATCCCGAGGCTCAGCCCGTCCGCCGAGAACGTCTCGTGGTGGTGGCAGGTCGCGCAGGACACGTTGCGGTTGCCCGACAGGATCGGGTCGTAGAACAGGAGCCGCCCGATCGCGGCGCGGTCCTCGGCGTAGGGGTGGAACGCCACCTCTTGCGCGGCGGCGGGCGCGGCGGCGAGAAACGCGGCGAGGAGGAGGCGATGCGGTCCCACGCGCTCATCTTGGTCACGGCGCTCGCCCTGTCCAGCCCGGCCCGGGCGGACCTCGAGGCGGCGCGCGACCTCATGGAGGCGGGCCGGTTCGAGGCGGCGCGCGCGGCGCTTGCGCCCGCGGCGCGCTCGGGCAACGCGGAGGCCGAGGAGCTGATCGGCGTGATGCACGCGCTGGGGCTCGGCGTCCCGCGCGACCCGCGGCGGGCCTTCGAATGGTACCTGCGCGCGGCGATGAAGGGCCATCCGGGCGCGCAGTCGGGCGTCGGCTGGTACTACGAGACGGGGCTCGGGATGGAGGCGCCCGACCTCGTGCGCGCCTACATGTGGTACGTCCTGTCGACCGTCGGCGGCGACCCCGACGCCGCGGTGAGCCAGGAGGAGGTGGCCAAGAAGATGACGCCCGAGCAGGTCGCGGCGGCGCTCGAGATGGTCGGGGACTACCGGCCCTGGATGTACCCGTTCCGGTGACCACGGCCTTAAGGGAATGTTGAGCCTCCTGCCGTAGTCATCCCGGAGCCCCCGGAGCGAGCCGATCCATGCAGCCGATCCAGCACCATCGACCGACGCAGCCTAAAACCGCCGAGGCCGTGTTCCGCATCTGCGCGATGGATCTCGAGGAGAACGCGCGCATCATGCTCGCGGAGGCGCTCGGCGGCACGCCGGAGGAGGCCGATCCCTCGCTCGTCCACCGCGTCCGCGACCGGATGGAGAAGGCATTTCTCACGCCCGACAGCGCGGAATGCGCGTTCCACCGCCGGAGCCTCGCCGAGGACATGGATCGTCTGGGGATGGACTTCCAGGTCTTCGCGCAGACCCACCGGCGGCTGCAGACGCTCATGCTCGCCTCGCTCCTGCAGCGCACGTCGCGGTTCCTCGGTCTCGGGCCGGAGGGGGCCGAGCATTTCATCCGCGCGATGAACGACGAGCTGATGGGCGTGCTGCGCGCGTTCGACGCGATGGAGGCGGAACGCGCGCAGGCCGAGCGGGAGGCGCTCGAGGTGCGCCTGCGCGAATCGCTCGGCGCCGTGCTCAAGGGCGCGAAGGAGGGGGATCTCTCGCACCGCGTCCGAGGTGAGTTCGCGGACCCGACGCTCGCGGCGATCGGCGCCGACCTCAACGTCCTGATGGAGACGATGGAGACCGGTCTGCGGGCCGCGATGGACGCGTTGAGCGATCTCGCGCAGGGTCGGCTCGACGCGCGGATGGACGGCCACTACGTCGGCGATTTCCGCGCGCTCCAGACCAACATCGCCACGTCTATCGAGGCGACGGCGCGGGTGCTCGCGCGCATCCGGGCGACCGCCGCGCAGATCAGCACCGCCTCGCATGCGCTGCGCGACCAGGCCACGGCGCTCGAGGCGCGAGCCGACGACCAGCGCGGTCACCTCGACGTCCTCACCGAGAGCGCGGGCTCGATGCGCGATGCGCTCGACGGCAACCGCGACTCCGCGGACGTGGCCCGCCGCGCGCTCGAACGCGTCGGCGACGGCGCGCGCGACGCGGGGCTCGGCATCGGCCGGATCACCGAGGGCATGGCCCGGATCGAGGAGGGCAGCGTCGCGGTGCAGCGCCTCGCGCAGCTCATCGACACGATCGCGCACCAGACGCACCTGCTGTCGCTGAACGCCGCGGTCGAAGCCGCGCGCGCCGGCGAAGCGGGACGGGGCTTCTCGGTCGTCGCCACCGAGGTGCGCTCGCTCGCCACCCGCGTGACCAGGGGCGCCGACGACATCCGCGCGCTCGCCGAGGCGAATGCCGCGCAGGTCGCGCTCGGGCGGAGCTGGACCGAGGAGACGGGCGCCGTTCTGACGCAGCTCGAGGACAGCCTCGTGGAGAGCCGGTCCGTCTTCCGCGGGATCATCGACGCCGGCGAGGCGCAGGCCGATCGCTTCGGCGCGATCGAGACCACGATCGCCGCGATGGCGCGCTCGATGCGCAGCGACATCGAGGCGTCGCGGGAGGGCGTCGAACTCTCCGGCACGCTGGCCGAGGCGACCGAGGGGCTCTCCACGCTCGTCGACAGCTTCGATCTCGGCGATGGCTCACGGGGATCGCCCGGCGCGTCGCCCCGGACGTCCGGCTTGCGAGCCGTCGCCGGCGGCTCGCGGGCGGCCTGACCGGCCCCGTATCGACACGCCCGACCGGCAAGCTCCGAGCCGGAACGCCACCGAGGATGGCACCGAGCGCGGGCACGTCCGACGTGGGTCGGCCCACCGGACGCGCAAGCCGGTGCCGGGGTGAACGGTCGGCTTCGTTCCCCTCCGACCATTCGCGCCGAGGGCCTCGTTCGCAGCCAAGATCCAAACGGCGACGGATACGACGATCGCTTTCCGGGAGTTGGAATGCCGTGATGCGTCTCGATGCTTCCGATGCCAGCCCGGCGGTCCGGGTCATCGATGGCCGGCAGGTGATGGCGACCGGTCGCCTTCGGCCATGGCGGACCGTAGCGCTTCGGCGACCCGACGGCTCACGCCCGCCATAGCCCATCGGATCCGTCGGCGACCGAGAGGCGATCGAAGGCCGCTAGGCTTTTGGAGCGTCGCGACCGTCACCCCTGGGGGCGATCAAGCGTGCCTTGGACCGATCCAAAGCAACGTCAGGCCGATCGCGGTGGCCCGATGCGACGAGCTAAACGAGACGCCTCCGCCGAGGGGTCGCGAAACAGGTCGCCCCGGTCGACCGGCATCGCAGTCCCGACGGGCGGTTCGCGCCTCGTCCCTCGTGGGTTCAGATACGGTGCCTGCCCAAGTTGCCGGCGATCGCCGGCCCAGCCCAATCGTCGGTGCCGGCCTCCGATCCTCGCGGCGCCGCGGACGGCCATGCGCCCGATGCGGCGATCGCCCGCAGGGTCGCCGGGCGCACGCATTCGCGGGTCGATGCCGCCTCGTGCCGGTGCCGCGATGACCGGGGGGCTGAAAGTGGCTCCGGCCCGGGCCGAGCCATCGCCTCGTCCCTCCACGCGCCTTGGTACGCCCGACCCGTTCGGACCGTCCGGCGGACCCACGCGGCCGCGCTCCCACCCCCGGGCCACCGGGGGTGGAAGGCATGGCCGTCGGCCTCAGTTCATCTCGGCCTCGCGCGCGGCGCCGACGGACTCCTCGGCCTCCGCGATCGCGGTGCGGAACGCGTCGAGCATCTCGGAGCCGCCGTCCACGTTCTCGCCGAACCATTCGTAGACCGGTTGCACCGCGTCCTGGAACGCCTGCTTCTCCTCGGGCGTCGGCACGTAGACGTCGCCGCCCTCGGCCGCGAAGTCCTCGTAGGCCTGGATCGACTTGCGCTTGGGCGAGGCGAAGGTCGCCTGCTGGAGCTCGGCGAACCCGTCCACGACCACGCGCTTCATCGCGTCGTCCATGGCCATGAACCGCTCGTTGTTCATCACCCAGATCGCGGCCATGTAGCTGTGCCGGTCGAGCGTGAGGTACTTGAGCCCCGCATCGGGGAACTTCATTCCCATGATGTCGGTGATGCCGTTGGCCGTGCCCTCGACCACGCCGGTCTGCAGCGAGGTGAAGAGCTCGGGCCACGGGATCGGCGTCGGCGAGGCGCCGAGCGTCGTCACCAGCTCCTGCGGCAGATCGGCCTCCACCGTGCGCAGCTTGAGGCCCGCGATCTCCTCGGGGGTCTGCACGCGGCGCTCGGTGTTGGCGAAGTTGCGCCAGCCGCCGGTATTGCCGATCGTCATGATGCGGATCGCGTCGCCGCTGTCCTCGAGCGCGCGCGCGCGCATCTCGGAGGTCAGCGTGGTGGAGGTCAGGACCGCCTCCGCGATGCGGTCGTCGTTCATCAGGTAGGGCAGGTCGAAGATCTGCACGTAGGGGAAGATCCCGGCCGCGCCGCCGCTGGTGGTCACGAAGATGTCGATCGACCCGTCGGCCACGCCCTGCAGGCATTCGGCGCCCGAGGCGCAGAGCTGCGTGCCGATGAACAGCTCGACCGTGATCGCGCCGTTGGACGCGGACTCGACGTAGTCCTTGAACACGACGAGCCCGTCGTAGTCCTCGTCGGCCTCGTTGGAGTTCGCGGTGGCGCGCAGGTTGATGACGTCCTGCGCGAGCGCGGGCGCGGCCAGCACCGCGGCGAGCGCGGTGGCGGCGAGGGTGGTCGTCAGTCTCATGGTCTCTCTCCCTGTTGGACCGGTTGGCTATAGGAAGCCGAAGAAGCGCGGCACGGCCAGCGAGATCGCGGGCACGTAGGTGATCAGGAAGATCACCGCGACCTCCACGGCGAGGAACGGCAGGATGGCGCGGGCGATGGTCTCGACCCGCTCGCCCGAGACCGAGGAGGCGACGAAGAGCACGAGCCCCATCGGCGGCGTGGCGAGGCCCACGGTCAGGTTGACCGACATGATGATCGCGAAGTGCACGGGATCGACGCCGAGCGCGACGAAGATCGGGCCCAGGATCGGGCCGAGGATGATGATCGCGGGTCCCGCGTCGAGGAACATGCCGACGACGAAGAGGAGCAGGTTGATCAGGAACAGCAGGATCAGCGGGTTGTCCGACAGCGACAGGATGAACGCCGCCATCGCCTCGGGCGCGTGGCTGAGCGCGACCACGGTCTTGAACGCGAGCGCCGCGCCCACGAGGAGGAGCACCACCGACGCGGTGAGCGCGGCTCGGCCGAGCACGTCGGGCAGGTCGCGCCACGTCATCTCGCGCAGGATGAAGATCGACACGACCGCGGCGTAGGCGACGGCGATGGCCGACGCTTCGGTGGGGGTGAACACGCCGCCGAGGATGCCGCCGAGGATGATGACCGGCGTGAGCAGCGGGAAGAACGCCTTGAGCGAGGCGGTGCCCTTCTCGCCCCACGTCGCCCGGCGCTTCAGGCCGGGGAAGCGGTCCGGGCTGCGCCGCGCCATGACGTTGTTGCAGGCCATCAGCCCGATCCCCACAAGCGCGCCGGGCACGATCCCCGCGAGGAACAAGGCGGCGACCGACTGCTCCATGACGTAGGCGTAGATGATCATGATGCCGGACGGCGGGATGATCGGCCCGATCACCGACGACGCGGCGGTGACGGCGGCGGCGAAGCGGCGCGTGTAGCCCTCGCGCTCCATCGCGGGGATCAGCATCGAGCCCAGCGCCGACGTGTCGGCCACCGCCGAGCCCGACAGCCCCGCGAAAAGCATCGACGACAGCACGTTGACCTGCGCCAGCCCCGCGCGGAAGTGACCGACGAGCGCCTGGCTGAACTCCACGAGCCGCAGCGTGATGCCGCCGCGGTTCATCATCTCGCCCGCGAGCAGGAAGAACGGGATCGCCATCAGCGGGAAGCTGTCCATGCCGTTGTAAGTGTTGCGGTAGAGGAGGACGAGGTCGCGTTCCTGCCCGTTGAGCCACAGCAGTAGCCCGGGCGCCGCGAGCAGGCAGAAGAACACCGGCAGGCCGACCATCAGCAGCACGAGGAAGACGGGCAGGAACCAGACAAGCACCTACTCCGCCCCGACCGTGGCAGCGTGCGGGATGACCGGCAGCGCGTCGCCGCGCCCCGCGAGGCCGATCACCTGCCGCAGGATCAGCTCGACGGTCACCGCCGTCAGCATGACGAAGCCCGCGAGGAGCGATGCCATCATCCACGCCTTCGGCATCTTCTCCCAGCCGCCGGGCGACGGATAGTAGAGCGACGAGGAGGTGAACCGGCCCGAGAAGCCGGTGACCTCCGCCCAGCCGATGCCGACCGCGACGACGAGAACGACGAGCGACAGCAGGAGGAGCGCCAGCACCAGGAGCGCGCCCGCGACGCGCGGCACGAAGAGCTGGATCATGTCGATGGCGACGAACCCGCCCCGGCGCAGCGCGGTGGGGGCGACGACCATCAGCCAGAGCATAAGGAACCGCGCCGCCTCCTCGGGCCAGGGCAGCGGGTTCGACAGGACGTAGCGCCAGAACACCTGCACGAGGATGAACACCACCATCAGCGCCATGCAGGCGATGCCGACCGCACGGCCCAGGGCGAGCGCGGCGGCGTTCACGGCGCCCAGCGCGCGGGCGGCGGCGACCAATCCTCCCACGTGCCCCTCCCGACGACGCGCCCCGCCTCTGCCGGGCGGGTCGGGGCCATGTGAACAGCCGGGGGGGCCGTGCGTCAATGCGGATGGTCGAGGGGTGCCCGACGCCTCAGCGCAGGCGGGCGCCGGTGTCGGCGGCGAAGGCCATGATGCGGGCGGGGTCGATCGCGAGCGCGACCCGGTCGCCGTCCTTCGAGCGCACGTCGCCGCGCTCCTCGACGATCAGCTTCTCGCCGGTGGGCGCGGTCAGGTAGGCGTAGCTCACCCCGCCGAGCGCCTCGGTCAGGTCCACGGCCAGCGCGTCGCCCGGGCCGATCTCGAGATGCTCGGGGCGCAGGCCGAGCACGACCGCCGCGCCCTCGGGCGGCAGCGCCACGGGCGGCGCGAGCGTCGCGCCGAGCGCCGGGACCTCGACCGCGCCGCCGCGCACCGTGCCCTCGAGGAAGTTCATCGAGGGCGAGCCGATGAAGCCCGCGACGAAGCGGTTGTCGGGGTCGCGGTAGAGCTCGAGCGGCGCGCCGACCTGCTCGATCCGGCCGTCGCGCAGGACGACGATCTTGTCGGCCATCGTCATCGCCTCGACCTGGTCGTGCGTGACGTAGACCATCGTCGCGCCGATCTCCTTGTGAAGCCGCGCGATCTCGACGCGCATCTCCACGCGCAACTCGGCGTCGAGGTTCGAGAGCGGCTCGTCGAAGAGGAACACCTCCGGCCCGCGCACGATCGCGCGCCCGATCGCCACCCGCTGCCGCTGCCCGCCCGAGAGCGCGGCGGGCTTGCGGTCGAGATACGGGTCGAGCTTGAGGATCGAGGAGGCCCGGCCGACCTTCTCGGCGATCTCGGCCTTCGGGTGGCCGTTCATCCGCAGGCCGAACCCCATGTTCGCGGCGACCGTCATGTGCGGGTAGAGCGCGTAGGTCTGGAACACCATCGCCACGCCGCGTTCGGAGGGGTCCATCCGGGTCACGTCGCGCGCGCCGATGCGGACCGCGCCGTCGGTCGTCTCCTCGAGCCCCGCGATCATCCGCAGCAGCGTCGACTTCCCGCAGCCCGACGGCCCGACGAAGACGCAGAACTCGCCCTCCTCCACCGTCAGGTCGACCCCGTGGATCACCTGCACGTCGCCGTAGCGCTTGACCACGTCCCGCAGCTCGACACCCGACATCGCGCCCTCCCAGACCCCGCGCGCAGGGAAGGCCATCGGGGGCGGGATTGCAACGGTGCCGGGCGGGGGGCGTGCGGTGGGTCCGCCCGGAGCGGTCGGAGCGAGAGCCCTGCCGTTCGTCCCCGGTCCGTGACGCAGGGCGGCGCTAGGCGGGGTCGTCGGAACGTGAATGCGAGGGAAGCTTGGCCGGTCTGCTCAGGGCCACGACGCGCAGGGGGCCGGATGCGGGCGTCGGCCCCGGTCGGCGGCGGCCGGCCCGGTTCGCGGGGGACCGGCCTCCCGCCGCCCTTGCCGCGCCGCCTCCGCCCCGGCTAACGTCCCGACCAGCCGAGGGGCGGCGAACGCCCCCGTCTTGGGAGGAAGATCATGACACGTTTCGCAGCGGCGCTCGCCGCCACCACCGCGCTCGCCGCGCCCGCCTTCGCGCAGGACCTGACCGGGACCATGCGCATCGTCTCCGACATGTCGAACCCCGCTCCGCGCGCGGTCATGGAGAAGCTCGCCGCCGATTTCGACGCGATGCACCCGGACCTCGAGGTCGAGCTGGAGATCGTCGACCGCGAGGCCTGGAAGGGCCAGATCCGCAACGCGCTGACGGCGAACCCGCCCGACGTGTTCAACTGGTACGCCGCCAACCGCATGGGCCCCTACGTCGAGGCCGGGCTGATGGAGGACGTGTCCGACCTGTGGACCGAGCTCGACGGGCTCGATGCCGTGAAGGGCGCGCTGACGATCGACGACAAGCAGTGGGGCGTGCCCTACACCTACTACCAGTGGGGCATGTACTACCGCGCCGACATCTTCGAGGAGCTGGGGCTCGAGGCGCCCGAGACCTTCGAGCAGGAGATCGCCAACTGCCAGGTCATCGTCGACTCGGGCCGTTCCTGCTACGCGATCGGCACCAAGTTCCTGTGGACCGCCGGCGGCTGGTTCGACTACCTCAACATGCGCACCAACGGCTTCGACTTCCACCAGCAGCTCGCCAATGGCGAGGTCGAGTGGACCGACGAGCGCGTCCGCGAGACCTTCGCCAACTGGCGCGAGCTCATCGACATGGGCGCGTTCCTGCCCGACCATCAGAACTACTCCTGGCAGGAGGCGCTGCCGTTCATGATCGACGGTTCGGCCACGGCCTACCTGATGGGCAACTTCGCGGTGGCGCCGATGCGCGAGGCGGGGCTGACCGACGAGCAGCTCGGCTTCTACCAGTTCCCGACCATCGCCGACGTGCCGAAGGGCGAGGACGCGCCGACCGACACGTTCCACATCGCGGCGAACGCCGCAGAACAAGGAGGCCGCGCGCGAGTTCCTCAAGTACGTCGTCTCGGCCGACGTGCAGACCGAGATCAACGCGGGCGACGCGCTGGGCCAGCTTCCGGTCAACGCCGCCTCCTCGGTCGACGAGGACAAGTTCCTCGAGGCGGGCTTCGAGATGCTGCAGAACGACGCGGAGGGCGGCGTGGCGCAGTTCTTCGACCGCGACTTCCCCGCCGAGATGGCGTCGGTCGGCATGGAGGGGCTGCAGGAGTTCATGGTGTTCCCCGACAACCTCGAGGACATCCTGGCCCGGCTCGAGGATGCCCGCCAGCGCGTCTACGAATGATCCGCGCCTGACGCAGCGGGGCCGGCCTTCGGGCCGGCCCCGACCCGACGCATCCGCGAGGCCCCGCGCCTCCCGCACGCGCCGGAGCAGGAGAGGCCCATGACCGCCGCGCCGGCCGTCCCCGACACGCATCCGCCCGTCCGCGCCCGCGGCTGGTACCGCCGCCGCGAGATCGCGCTGACGCCGTGGCTGTTCCTCGCGCCCGGCATCCTCTTCTTCGCGTTCTACGTGATCTTCCCGATCTTCCAGTCCTTCCGCGTCAGCTTCTACGACTGGGACGGGCTGGCCGAGCTGTCGGAGACCGGCACGTTCGTGGGGTTCGGCAACTACCGCGAGCTGGCGGGCGACCGGAACTTCGAGATCAGCCTGTGGAACAACTTCAGGTGGCTCGCGCTCTACCTCCTCGCGATCCCGCTCGGCCTCGCCATCGCGCTCTTCCTCAACCAGAACGTGCGCGGCATCCGGCTCTACAAGTCGCTGTTCTTCTTTCCCTTCGTCATCAGCCAGGTCGTCGTCGGCCTCGTCTTCTCGTGGTTCTACCTGCCGAACTTCGGGCTGCTGAACGTCATCCTCGGCTGGTTCGGCACCTCGCTCAACGTGCTGGGCGACCCGAACCTCGCCACCTACGGCATCATCGCCGCGGGGCTCTGGCCGCAGACGGCCTACTGCATGATCCTCTACCTCACCGGGCTGAACGCGGTGGACCCCGAGCAGGTCGAGGCCGCCCGCCTCGACGGCGCGCGCGGCTGGAAGCTGCTGTGGTTCGTCATCGTCCCGCAGCTCAAGCCCGCGACCTTCATCGCCTTCGTCGTCACGATCATCGGCGCGCTGCGCTCCTTCGACCTCATCTCGATCATGACCAACGGCGGCCCGTTCGGCTCCACCCGCGTCCTGCGCTTCTACATGTTCGAGAAGGCGTTGGCCGAGTTCGGCTTCCGCATGGGCTACGGCGCGGCGATCGCGGTCGTGCTGTTCCTCATCATGATGGTCTTCATCGCCTACTTCCTCTGGTCGATGTGGCGCGACGAGCGGGGGGCGCGGTGAGGGGCGCGGCCGCCCTCGTCCTCGCCTCGGCGGGGTTCGCGGCCCCCGCCGCCGCGTCGCCCTGCGGTCCGGTCGCGGGAGACGCGCAGGTCGTCACCGCCCTGGAGGCCGCGATCCTCGGCAGGACTGGGACGCCGCCGCGGGCGCGCTGTCGTACTTTCCGCCCGAGCTCATCGACACGATGCGCGCGGATGCCGAGCAGGTCACCGCCTACTACACCCGCTGCGAGGTCATCTTCGAGGAGCGGCTGCCACCCGGCGTGGCCCGCAGGGCGGTCGCCTACTACTCGAGCGGCGACGTCGTGCTGTTCCTCTACACCGACACGATCGTGCTGAACGGCCGGGCGGAGATCGCTTATCTCGCGTATGACGGGGCGATGGGGCCGATCATGGACCTGATCCGATGACCCGCCCCGACTTCGACGCCCTCTGCGCCACCCATCCCGGCGCCGTCCTCTCCGGCCCGGGCGAGCTCGACGCGTGGAAGGTCGGCGGGCGCATGTTCGCCTGCTTCGGCCACGTCGACACACGGCCCGCCAACGACGACCACGCGGTCGTGCGCTGCGCCGACGCGGACATGGCGCGGATGCTGATCGAGACCGGCGCGGCCGCCAAACCCGCCTACTTCCGCGGCGCCTGGGTCCGGCTCGACCTCGCCGCGCTCGACCCGGACGAGGCCGCGCACCGCATCGCCGTCAGCTACGACACGATCCGCGCGGGCCTGACGCGCGCCGTGCGCGCGACCCTCCCCGAGCGCGAGGCGACCTGAATGTTCCCCCGTCCGATCCAGAAGTCGTCGCGCGCGGCCCAGCTCACTTACCAGACGCTGCTGCCCTTCGCCCTGCTCCTGTGGCTCCTGCCGCTCGTCGCGGTGATGAACTTCTCGATCAAGCCCGACACCGACTTCACCACCGGCAACTACTGGGGCCTGCCCGGCTCGTTCGACCTGATCGAGAACTACTCGAAGGTCTTCTTCGAGAGCCGGATGCCGCGCTACCTGCTGAACTCGCTGCTGATCACCGTCCCCACCGTGATCGGGACCATCGCCATCAGCTGCATGACCGGCTTCGCGCTCGGCGTGTACCGGTTCCGCGGCAACCTTCTGATCTTCTTCATGTTCATCGCGGGCAACTTCGTCCCGTTCCAGATCCTCATGGTCCCGGTCCGCGACCTCACGCTGGCGATGGACCTCTACGACACCAAGACCGGCCTCGTGCTGTTCCACATCGCGTTCCAGACCGGGTTCTGCACGCTGTTCATGCGCAACTTCATCCGCCAGCTCCCGTTCCCGCTGATCGAGGCCGCGCGGGTCGAGGGCGTGGCCGAGTGGCGGATCTTCGTCTTCGTCGTCCTGCCGCTGATGAAGCCCGCGATCGCCGCGCTGGCGGTGCTCGTCTTCACCTTCATCTGGAACGACTACTTCTGGGCCATCGTGCTGACGCAGGGGCCCGAGGCCACGCCAGTCACCGCCGGGATCACCTCGTTCAACTCGCAGTACCGCGCCGCCTACCACCTCATGAGCGCCGGCAGCATCGTCGCCGCCCTGCCGCCGGTGGCGATGTTCTTCCTGATGCAGAAGCACTTCATCGCGGGCCTGACGCTGGGCGCGGTCAAGTAGCCCCCGCGGCCCCGCAGTTGCCCGCACCCGCCTCCTCTCCCCCGCGCTGCTGGCGCCTCGACGACGGCGCGCAGACGCTGGTGCTCGCCGCCACGGACGACCGCTTGCCGCAGGTCGTCCACTGGGGCGCGCCGCTCCCGCCGGGCTCGCGACCTCGCCACGCTCGCCGCCGCGCACGTCATCGACGTTACCGGCGGCCAGCTCGACGCGAACCCCGACCTGTCGCTCTGCCCCGAGGCGAGCCGGTCATTCCCCGGTCAGCCCGGTCTGATCCTGCACGACGCCCACGGCGCGCCGCTGCTGCCGCGCTTCGCCTACCACGCGGAGGATGCCGCCGACGGCCTCGCGCTGACCTACGCCGACGACGCGCTCGGACTGACGCTGACGTTCCACCTCGCGACCGACCCGGCCACCCGCGTCCTGACGCTGCGCACCACGCTCGACGCCGACGCCCCCGTCCGCCTGCTACTGGCTCGCCGCCCCGGTCCTGCCCGGCCCGCACGCCGCCGCCGAGATGATCGACGTCTCGGGCCGCTGGTGCGGGGAGTTCCAACTCGAGCGGACGCCCTGGTCGCCCGGCATCCGCTGCCGCGAGAACCGCACCGGCCGCACCGGGCACGAGCACTTCCCCGGCCTCGTCGTCCCCGCCCGCGGCACGACGAACGCGCGCGGCGAGGCGTGGGCGTTCCACTACGGCTGGTCGGGCGGGCACCGCATGGTCGCGGAAGAGCTGCCCGACGGCCGCCGCCAGATCCAGTTCGGCCACGCGGCCGGCTCCGAGACCGCGCCCGGCGCCCGGTTCGAGACCGCGCCGCTCTACGCGGCCTATTCCGGCGCCGGCCTCAACGGCTGCGCCACCGCGTTCCAGCGCCACGTCCGCGACCGGATCGTGCCGTGGCCCGACCCCGCCCGCCCGCGCCCCGTGCACTACAATTGCTGGGAGGCGGTCTATTTCGACCACGACCCCGCCACGCTGATGGACATCGCCACCCGCGCCGCGCGGCTTGGCGCGGAGCGCTTCGTCCTCGACGACGGCTGGTTCGGGCGGCGCGACGACGACACGTCCTCCTTGGGCGACTGGACCGTCGACTCCCGCAAATGGCCCGACGGCCTCGCCCCCCTGATCGACCACGTCCACGCCGAGGGGATGACCTTCGGCCTCTGGGTCGAGCCCGAGATGGCCAATCCCGACAGCGACCTCGCCCGCGCGCATCCCGACTGGCTGCTCGGACCGGACGACCAGATCGAAGGGCGCCACCAGCGTGTCCTCGACATGGCCCGCGCGGAGGTCCGCGACCACCTGCACGCCGCGCTCTCCGCGATCCTCCGGGCGCACGCGATCGACTATCTGAAATGGGACCACAACCGCGTCCTCCCCGCCCCCGACGCCGCGCAGGCCCGCGGCACCTACGCCCTCCTCGACCGCCTGCGCGCCGACTTCCCCGCGCTCGAGATCGAGTCCTGCGCCTCGGGCGGCGGCCGCATCGACTTCGGCATCCTCGCGCGCACGCATCGCGTCTGGCTGTCGCGACAGCAACGATGCGCTCGAGCGGCTGCGCATCCAGCACGACGCCGCGCTGTTCCTCCCCGCCGCCGTCACCGGCTCCCATGTCGGCCCGCGCCGTTGCCACACCTCGGGCCGGGTGCTCGACATCGGATTCCGGGCCTGGGTCGCGGCGCAGCGGCATATGGGCTTCGAGATGGACCCCCGCGAGCTCGACGACCGAGAGGCGGCGGTGCTCGCCCGCGTCACCGCCTGGTGGAAGGCCAACCGCGGCTGGATGGCGCGCGCCGACATCCACCGCCTCGACGCGGACGATCCCGCCGTGATCGCCGAGCAGCAGTCGTCCGAGGACGGCTCGCGCCTCGTCGTCTTCGCCGGACGCCCCGCCGCCTCCGCGCAGATCGCCCCGCGCCCCCTCCGGCTAACCGCGCTCGACCCCGGCGCCACCTACCGGCTCGACCTCGCGAACCGGGAGGACGTCGGGTGGCTCAGCCGCGGCGCCCCCGCGCTCAAGGACGGGCCGGTCGAGCTGCCGGGCGCGTGGCTGATGGGGCACGGCATCGTGCTGCCGTGGTCGAGCCCCGAGACGATGTGGGTCGTCGAGGGTACACGTCTTTGAGCACCTGCGCGCGATCCGAACGGCATACCGTCCGAAGCGTGCGCGGATCGTGGCATGACCAGCGTCCCGACCTATGTCACGACAGCGATCACGACGTCCTACGCCGGAGCCGCCCCGCATGAGCGACCCCACCTATCCCGACCTCGACGGTGCTTCCGTCTTCGTCACCGGCGGCGGCTCGGGCATCGGTGCGAGCCTGACCGAAGGCTTCCTGCGACAAGGCGCGAGGGTGGCCTTCGTCGGCCGCTCCGACGCCTCCGCCTTCGTCGACGAAATGCGCGAGGCCACGGGAAACGCACCGCTCTTCGTGAAGGGCGACATCACCGACACCGCCCGCCTGCGCGCCGCGATGGACGAGGCCGCCGCCGCCCACGGCCCGATCTCGCGCCTCGTCAACAACGCCGCGAACGATCAGCGCCACGACACGCTCGACGTGGACGAGGCGTACTGGGACCGCATGGTCGCCATCAATCTCAAGGCCTACTTCTTCGCCTGCCAGCACGCCGTTCCCGCGATGCTCTCCGCGGGCTACGGACACATCGTCAACTTCTCCTCGATCAGCTACATGATGGGCAATGCGGGCTACCCGATCTACACCGCCGCCAACGGCGCGATCACGGCGATGACCCGCTCCCTCGCCCGCGAGTTCGGCCCCGGCGGCGTCCGCGTGAACGCGCTGGCCCCCGGCTGGGTGCTCACGCCCAAGCAGCTCGATCTCTGGGCCGACCCCGACGGCCTCGCCGCCCATCTCGACCGCGCCTGCCTCAAGGAGCACCTCCGACCTGCCGACATCGTCGCGCCGACGTTGTTCCTGTCTTCCACAGCCTCGCGCATGATGACCGGGCAGGCGATGGTCGTGGACGGGGGCGTGGTGACGACCGGATGAGCCGATGGATCGCCGCCGACTGGGGCACGACCGCCCTGCGCCTAACCCAGATGGACGGCGCGCGCGCGATCGGGACGCGGTCGAGCGCGGACGGCATGGGCGGGCTGACCCGCGACGCGTTCGAGCCGGCCCTGCTCGCGCTCGCGGGCGACTGGATCGACGGCCCGACGCGCGTCGTCGCCTGCGGCATGGTCGGCGCCCGCCAGGGCTGGATCGAGGCGCCCTACCGCCCGGTCCCCTGCGCGCCGCTGGGCGATGCGCTCATGCGCGCGCCGACCGGGGATGCCCGCCTCGACGTCCGCATCGTCCCCGGCCTCTCGCAGCGCGCGCCGCACCCGGACGTCATGCGCGGCGAGGAGACCCAGATCGCGGGACTCCTCTCGGATAACGACGACTTCGACGGCATCGCCTGCCTTCCCGGCACCCATGCGAAATGGGCCCATGTCAGCGCCGGGGAGGTCGTGTCCTTCCGCACCGCGATGACCGGCGAGCTCTACGCGACGCTTTGCCGCCACACGGTCCTCCGCCACTCCCTCGACCCCGACGGCTGGGACGGGCCCGCGTTCCTCGAGGCCGTCTCCGACGCCCTCTCCCGCCCCGAGACGCTCGTCGCCCGCCTGTTCGAGCTGCGCGCGGCGGACCTGCTCCACGGGCAGGACCCCGCCATCGCCGCCTCGATCCTCTCGGGCCTCTTGATCGGCGCCGAACTCGCGGCGACGAAGGCGTGGTGGCTCGGCCGGGATGTCGCCATCGTCGGCTCGCCCGCCACGACCCGCGCCTACGAGGCGGCGCTCCGTGCCCAGGGGATCGTCCCGACCGTCCTGCCGGGCGAGGCGACCACGCTCGCGGGCCTCGCCGCCGCCCTGGAGGACGACCGATGACGACGAGCCGACCCCTCATCGCGATCCTGCGCGGCATCGGCCCCGCGGACGCCATCGAGGCATGCGCCGCGCTGATCGACGCCGGCATCGACACGATCGAGGTCCCGCTGAACTCGCCGGAACCGCTCTCGTCCATCGCCGCGATGGCGGACGCGTTCGGGGACCGCGCGACCATCGGCGCGGGCACCGTTCTGACCACGGCCGAGGTCGCCTCGGTCGCCGAGGCGGGCGGCCGGCTGATCGTGTCGCCCAACGTCGACATCGAGGTGATCGCCGCCACCCGCGCGGCCGGGATGCAGTCCTGGCCCGGCTTCTTCACGCCCACGGAGGCCTTCGCGGCGCTCCGCGCGGGCGCGACCGGGCTCAAGCTCTTCCCCGGCTCGCTCGCCGGTCCAGCGGGGCTCGCGGCGATGCGCGCGGTCCTGCCCCGGCACGCGAGGGTCTACGCGGTGGGCGGCGCGGGGCCCGAGACCTTCGCGGCTTGGCTCGATGCCGGGGCGGACGGGTTCGGGATCGGCTCCGCGCTCTACGTCCCCGCCCTGCCCGTGGCCGAGATCGCCGCACGCGCGCGCCGGATCGTGGACGCCTACGACCGCGCCGCGGGGGCCGGGACGCTCGCGTGATCCCCGTGCGCGTCCACGACGACCGCGTCTGCGCGCTTGGCGAGGGGCCGCTGTGGCATCCCGAGCGGCAGCAGCTCTTCTGGTTCGACGTGACCGCGCGGCGGCTCCTGTCCTCGGACGCCACCGGACCGCTCGAATGGGCCTGGGACGAGATGGTCAGTGCCGCCGGGCTGGATCGATCGCGACACGCTGATGGTCGCCGGCGAGACCGCGCTCTGGCGCTTCGACGTCGCGTCGGGCGCGCGCGAGCGGATCGTGCCGCTCGAGGCGGACCGGCCCGGCAATCGCTCGAACGACGGCCGGGCGGACCCGCTCGGCGGATTCTGGATCGGCACGATGGGGCGCGAGGCGGAGCCCGGCGCGGGCTCGATCTACCGCTACTTCCGCGGCGAGGTCCGCAAGCTCTTCGAGGACGTGACGATCCCGAACGCGATCTGCTTCTCGCCGGGCGGCGACGTCGCCTACTTCGCCGACACCGCCAAGCACGCGGTCTGGCGGCAGCCGATCGACCGCGCGGGCTGGCCGTCGGGCAGGCCCGAGACCTTCGCGGACTTCTCCCATGTCGGCCTGTCGCCCGACGGCGCGGTCTGCGACGCCGAGGGCAACGTGTGGATCGCGCAGTGGGGCGGCTGGCGCGTCGCCTGCCACGGGCCCGACGGGCGGTTCCGCACGGCGCTCGGATGCGGGGCCGCGCACACCACCTGCCCGGCCTTCGGCGGCGAGGGGCTGGGCCGGATGTTCGTGACCTCCGCGACGCAGGGCCTGCCCGACGGCGCGCTCGAGCATCAGCCGGGCGGCGGGCGCACCTGGGTCGCGGACATGCCGGTCCGCGGCATTCCCGAGCGGCGGGTGGTGGCGTGACGCGCCCTCCCGGAGCAGGACGGTGAGGCGCACGCTGGGGGTCTGCTGGTACCCCGAGCACTGGCCCGAGACGATCTGGGCCGACGACGCGCGTCGGATGGCCGATCTCGGCCTCACCTGGGTGCGGATCGGGGAGTTCGCCTGGTCGCGGCTCGAGCCGTCGCCGGGTAACTACCGATGGGACTGGATGGATCGCGCGATCGACGTGCTGACGGAGGCGGGGCTCTCCGTGGTGCTCGGCACGCCATCGGCCACGCCGCCGCGCTGGATGCTCGACCGCCATCCCGACATGCTCGCCCACGACGCCGGCGGACGCCCGCGCGGCTTCGGATCGCGCCGCCACTACGCGATGGCGCATGGCGGCTACCGCGCCGACGCGGCGGCGATGGCCGGGCGGCTGGCCGACCGTTACGGCGACCGGGTCGCCGCATGGCAGGTCGACAACGAGTACGGCTGCCACGACACGGTGCTCGACTACTCGCCCGTGGCGCGGGACGCGTTCCGCGATTGGCTGCGGTCGCGATACCGCGACGTCGACGCGCTCAACGAGGCCTGGGGCAACGTGTTCTGGTCGATGGAAGTGCGCGACTGGTCCGAGATCGACCTGCCCGTCCGCACCGTGACGGAGCCGAGCCCGGCGCATGCGCTGGCGTTCCGGCGCTTTTCCTCCGACATGGTCGTGGACTGGAACCGTGCGCAGGTGGAGGCCATCCGTGCCCGATCCGACGCGCCCGTGTCGCACAACTTCATGGGGCGCGTGACCGAGTTCGATCACTTCGAACTCGGCCGCGACCTCGAGATCGCGACCTGGGACAGCTATCCGCTCGGCTTCCTGCTCGACCGCGTCCCGAGCGGCGACCGCGCGGCGTATCTCCGGCAGGGCGACCCCGACTTCCAGGCGTTCCACCACGACCTCTACCGCGCCGTAGCGGCCGGCCGGTGGTGGGTCATGGAGCAGCAGCCCGGCCCGGTGAACTGGGCGCCGTGGAACCCGGCGCCGCTGCCGGGGATGGTCCGGCTCTGGTCCTGGGAGGCCTTCGCGCACGGGGCGGAGGCGGTGTGCTGGTTCCGCTGGCGGCAGTTCACGCACGGGCAGGAGAGCCAGCATGCCGGGCTCCTGCGTCCCGATTCGAGCGAGGCGCCGGGCTTCGCCGAGGCCGCGCGCGTGGCCGCCGAGCTCGCGGACGCGCCGGAGGTGGAGGCGGGGCAGTCCCCCGTCGCGCTCGTGTTCGACTACGTCTCGCAATGGGCCTGGGAGGTGCAGCCGCAGGGTGGCGGGTTCGACCATTTCGCGCTCGCGTTCCACCTCTACCGCGCGCTGCGTTCGCTCGGGCTTTCGATCGACGTGCTGCCCCCGGACGCGGACTCGCTCGACGGCTACGCGCTGACGCTGGTGCCGGGCGTCCTGACGCTGTCGCCCGCCCTGCGCGCCGCCATCGAGGCCGCCCCCGGCCTCGTGGTCACCGGCCCGCGCACCGACCTGCGCGACCCGCACCTGGCGATCCGCGACCCGCTCGGGCCGGACCTGCCGGGCCTCGTCACCCGCTCGGTCATGGAGGAGACGATGCCGCCGGACGCGGCCCGGCCGCTCGTCGGCGGGGGCCGCGCGACGCTCTGGCTCGAGCATCACGAGAGCGGGACGGAGGTGGTGGAGGCGACGGAGGACGGCGAGCCCGCGCTGCTGCGGAGCGGCCGCCGGCTGCATCTGACGACCTGGCCAGACGCCGAGGCGGCGCGGCGCATCCTGCGCGCGCTCGCGGTGGAGGCGGCGCTCGAGGTCCACGACCTGCCCGACGGGGTGCGGCTGCGCGATGCGGGCCACACCCGGTTCGTCTTCAACTACGCCGCCGGGCCGCGATCCTTCGCCGGGCACGACCTGCCCGCCGCCGGCATCCTCCGCCTCGACCGGGGCGCGCGCTGACTAGAGACTCGCCTGCTTCGAGCTGAGGCCGATATGACCACCGATGGCGACCATGTCGGCGAGCAGCTTCGCCGCCGCGTCGACGCCGTCCTCGGGGGCCTCCTGCCGTGCCGCCTGCGCCTCGGTCACCCAGTCGTCGAACACGTCCTGCGTCATGTCGCCGGTGGCGAGCGCGCGTTCGGCCAGCACGGTAACGCCCGCACCGATCTCCGCGAAGCCGCCGGTCACCGCAAAGGCCTGCTCGCCGCCCGGAGCCTCCACCGTCAGGATGCCGGGGCGCAGCGACACGATCGCCGGCGTGTGCCCCTCCATCGCCGTCAGGTCGCCGTCGGCGCCCGGGATGCGCACCGCGGTGACGTCGAGCGACGCCAGCCGCCGCTCGGGGGAGACGAGCTCGAACTGCATCAGGCGGCCTCGGCGGCCAGCCGCTCGGCTTTCGCCTTCGCGTCGTCGATGCCGCCGACCATGTAGAACGCGCCCTCGGGCAAATGATCGTACTCGCCCGCGACCACGGCCTTGAACGAGGCGATGGTGACCTCGAGCGGGACCTGCACGCCGGGCGAGCCGGTGAAGACCTGCGCCACGTCGAAGGGCTGCGACAGGAACCGCTCGATCTTGCGTGCGCGCGCGACCGACAGCTTGTCCTCCTCCGAAAGCTCGTCCATCCCCAGGATCGCGATGATGTCCTGCAGCGACTTGTAGCGCTGCAGCACCTGCTGCACGTCGGCGGCGACGCGGTAGTGCTCCTCGCCCACGATGGCGGGATCGAGCAGGCGCGAGGTCGATCCGAGCGGGTCGACCGCCGGGTAGATCCCCTTCTCGGAGATCGCGCGGTCGAGCACGGTCGTGGCATCCAGGTGGGCGAAGGACGTGGCCGGCGCGGGGTCGGTAAGGTCGTCGGCGGGCACGTAGATCGCCTGCACGGAGGTGATCGAGCCGCGCGTGGTCGAGGTGATGCGCTCCTGCATCATGCCCATGTCGGTGGCGAGCGTCGGCTGGTAGCCCACGGCCGAGGGGATCCGGCCGAGGAGCGCCGAGACCTCCGAGCCGGCCTGCGTGAAGCGGAAGATGTTGTCGACGAAGAACAGCACGTCCGTCCCCGACTGGTCGCGGAACTGTTCGGCCATCGTCAGGCCCGACAGCGCCACGCGCATCCGCGCGCCCGGCGGCTCGTTCATCTGCCCGTAGACGAGCGCCACCTTCGACTTGGTGAGGTCCTCGGCGTTGATGACGCCCGACTCGATGAACTCGTAGTAGAGGTCGTTGCCCTCGCGCGTCCGCTCGCCCACGCCGGCGAAGACCGAGTAGCCGGAGTGGACCTTGGCGATGTTGTTGATCAGCTCCTGGATCAGCACCGTCTTGCCGACGCCCGCGCCGCCGAAGAGGCCGATCTTGCCGCCCTTGGCGTAAGGCGCGAGCAGGTCGATGACCTTGATGCCGGTCACGAGCACCTCGGACGTGGTCGCCTGCGCGGCGAATTCGGGCGCCGCGTTGTGGATCGAGCGATGTTCGGAAGCGCCGATCGGGCCCTTCTCGTCGATCGCGTCGCCCACGACGTTCATGATCCGCCCGAGCGTCGCGTCGCCCACCGGCACCATGATCGGCCCGCCCGTGTCGGTCACGGCCTGCCCGCGCACGAGCCCCTCGGTCGAGTCCATCGCGATCGTGCGGACCGTGTTCTCGCCCAGGTGCTGCGCGACCTCGAGGACGAGGCGGTTGCCGTGGTTGTCGGTCTCGAGCGCGAAGAGGATCTCGGGCAGGTCGCCCTCGAACTGCACGTCGACGACGGCGCCGATGACCTGTGTGATCTTGCCTGCATTGGCCATTCGTTCGTCTCCGGTTTCCTCAGAGCGCCTCGGCGCCCGATATGATCTCGATCAGCTCGTTGGTGATGACGGCCTGGCGCGAGCGGTTGAACTCGATCGTCAGCTTGTCGATCATCTCGCCCGCGTTGCGCGTGGCGGAGTCCATCGCCGACATCCGCGCGCCCTGCTCGGAGGCCGCGTTCTCCAGAAGCGCGGCGAAGATCTGCGTGGCCACGCCGCGCGGCAGCAGGTCGGCGAGGATCGCCTCCTCCGACGGCTCGTAGTCGTAGAGCGCGGTCTCGGCGCCGTCCGCCTCGAAGGTCGCGGGGATGATCTGCTGCGCCGTCGGCTCCTGCGAGATGACGGTCTTGAAGCGCGCGTAGAAGATCGTCGCGACGTCGAACTCGCCCGCCTCGAACCGCTTGAGCACGTCCGCCGCGATCCCGGCCGCGTCGCCGTAGCCCAGCCGCTTGACCGCCGAGAGGTCGACATGGCCGACGAACAGGTCGCCGTAGTCGCGCCGAAGCGAGTCGCGGCCCTTCTTGCCGACGGTCAGGATCTTGACCGTCTTGCCCTCGCCGCGCAGCTTCATCGCGCGCTGCTTGGCCAGCTTGGCGATGTTGGCGTTGAACCCGCCGCAGAGCCCCCGCTCGGAGGTCAGCACCACGAGGAGGTGGACCTTGTCGGACCCGGTCCCCGTCAGGAGCCTGGGCGCCGAGGCGCTCTCGCCCACCGACGAGGCGAGCCCGGCCAGCACCGCGAGGAACCGCTCGGTATAGGGCCGCGAGGCCTCCGCCGCGTCCTGCGCGCGCCGCAGCTTGGCCGCGGCGACCATCTGCATCGCCTTGGTGATCTTGCGCGTCGACTTGACGCTCGCGATCCGGTTCTTGAGGACCTTGAGGTTGGGCATCTACGCGGCCCTCAGGAGAAGGACTTGGCGTAGTCGTCGATCGCCGCCTTGATCCGGTCCTCGGCGTCGCCCTTCACCTTCGGGTCCTCGCGCGTGATGAAGTCGAGCACGTCCTTGGCCGGCCCGCGCAGATGCTTGAGCAGGCCCGCCTCCCAGCGGCCGACCTCCTTTACGTCCACCTTGTCGAGATAGCCCTTCGTGCCCGCGTAGATCACGCAGACGATCTCCGCGTTGGTCAGCGGCGCGTATTGCGGCTGCTTCATCAGCTCGGTCAGGCGCGCGCCGCGGCCCAGGAGCCGCTGCGTCGCCGCGTCGAGGTCGGAGCCGAACTGCGCGAAGGCCGCCATCTCACGGTACTGCGCGAGCGACAGCTTCACCGGGCCCGCGACCGACTTCATCGCGTTGGTCTGCGCGGCCGAGCCCACGCGCGACACCGACAGGCCGGTGTTCACGGCCGGGCGGATGCCCTGGTAGAACAGCTCGGTCTCGAGGAAGATCTGCCCGTCGGTGATCGAGATCACGTTGGTCGGGATGAACGCGGACACGTCGCCGCCCTGCGTCTCGATGATCGGGAGCGCGGTGAGCGAGCCGGAGCCGTTGTCTTCGTTGAGCTTGCACGACCGCTCGAGCAGGCGCGAGTGCAGGTAGAACACGTCACCCGGATAGGCCTCGCGCCCGGGCGGACGGCGCAGCAGGAGCGACATCTGCCGGTAGGCCACCGCCTGCTTGGAGAGGTCGTCGTAGACGATCAGCGCGTGCTTGCCGTTGTCGCGGAACCACTCGGCCATCGCGGTCGCCGCATAGGGCGCGAGGAACTGCATCGGCGCGGGGTCCGACGCGGTGGCGGCGACGACGATCGAGTAGTCGATCGCGCCCGATTCCTCGAGCCGCTTGACGAGCTGCGCCACGGTCGAGCGCTTCTGGCCGATCGCGACGTAGATGCAGTAGAGCTTCTTGCCCTCGTCGTCGCCGGCGGCGTCGTTGTAGGTCTTCTGGTTGAGCATCGCGTCGAGCGCCACGGCCGTCTTGCCGGTCTGGCGGTCGCCGATGATCAGCTCGCGCTGGCCGCGGCCGATCGGGATCATCGCGTCGACCGACTTGAGCCCGGTGGCCATCGGCTCGTGGACGGACTTGCGCGGGATGATGCCCGGCGCCTTCACGTCCGCGACGCGGCGCTCGGAGAACTCGACCGGCCCCTTGCCGTCGAGCGGATTGCCCAGCCCGTCGACCACGCGGCCGAGCAGCCCCTCGCCCGCGGGCACGTCCACGATCGAGTTGGTGCGCTTGACGGTGTCGCCCTCGCGGATCGCGCCGTCCGACCCGAAGATCACGACGCCGACGTTGTCCGCCTCGAGGTTGAGCGCCATGCCCTGCACGCCGCCGGGGAACTCGACCATCTCGCCCGCCTGGACGTTGTCGAGCCCGTAGATGCGCGCGATCCCGTCGCCCACCGACAGCACGCGACCGACCTCCGCGACCTCGACCTCCTGGCCGAAGTTCTTGATCTGATCCTTCAGGATCGCGGAAATCTCGGCAGCCTGGATCGCCATCAGCGGGCCTCCCTCATCGTGTTCTGCATTGCGTCGAGCCGCGCGCGGACCGACGTGTCTATCATCCGCGACCCGATCTGCACCACCAGGCCGCCGATCAGGCTCTCGTCGACCGTCACGTCGAGCGCCACGTCGCGGCCCGTGCTGGCCTTGAGCGCCTCGGTGAGCCGCGCGGCCTGCGCGTCGCTCAGGGCCTTCGGCGCGCGGACCTCGGCGGTCGTCTCGCCGCGCTCGTCGGCCATCATCGCGCGCAGCGTCGAGAGCATCGCGGGCACGACGAAGAGCCGCCGCTTGGACGCCATCAGCGCGAGCGTGTTCGTCAGCATCGCGTCGAGGCCCATCTTGCCCGCGATCGCCTCGATCGCCGCGCGGCCCTCCTCGCGGGTGGCCACCGGCGACACGAGGAGCGCGCGCAGGTCCGACGACGCCTCGATCGCCGCCTGCAGGTCGCGCACGTCCGAGCCGAGCCGCTCCGTCGCGTCAGCCTCGCGCGCGAGGTCGATGACCGCCTGGGCGTAACGCGCCGAGACGCCGGTGGAGATCGATGCTGCCTCTGACACGTCCACCCCTTCGACGTTCGTCCGACGTTCGCCGGACCGCACCGCGCGCTGGCGAAGGCGGCCATGCCGGACCCGACGCCCCCTCGGCACCGGATCGTGAAATCGCGCTTCCACTAGCAGAGGGGTCTGGACCCCGCAACTGCGTCTCGACGCTCGAAACGGCGGATCCCGCAGCCGTCCGCGATCCGTCGCTCGGACAGTCGCGCCAACCCGTCGCCGTGATCGCGAGGCCACGGACATCCGGTCGCGCGGCCCCGTCGCGTCAGCGCGGTCGGTCCCGCCGCGTCGCCGCCGGCTCCGCCACCCCGTCGAGCACGCGCAGCGGGCGCCGCACCCGCTCGGCGAGCCCCGTCCGGGGACGCGCCGGCACCTGCTTGGACGCCTCCAGCAGGATCACCCCGCCGCCGCCCGACCGCGACAGCCGCTGGCCCACGCGCTCGACCACGCCCCCCGCGCGGAGCCAGAAGTCCTGCTCGGAAGGCGGCGAGAACAGCGCCGCCGCATGACGCTCGGGGATCAGGCCCGCGCCGCGCACCTGCGCCTCGAGCTGGCCCAGCGAGTAGGGACGCCCGAAGCCGAACGGCGTCCCGTCGCGCCGCGCCCAGAGCCCGGACCGGTTGGGCACCACGAAGATCGCCCGCCCGCCGGGCCCGAGCACGCGGCAGCACTCGTCGAGCACCGCCGTCGCGTTCTCGGAGGTCTCCAGCCCGTGCAGCAGCACCAGCTTGTCCACCAGCCCGGTCTCCACCGGCCACGACGTCTCTTCGGCCAGCACCGACACGTTCGGCATCCCCGCGGGCCAGTGCATCACGCCCTGCGGCGCGGGCATCAGCCCGATCACGCGGCGGGCCTGCGCGAGGTAGGGCCGCAGCAGCGGCACCGCGAAGCCGAAACCCGCCACCGTCTGCCCCTTCGCCTCGGGCCACATCTCCACGAGTCGGTCGCGCACCGCCTTCTGCGCGGCGCGCCCCAGTCGCGTTCGGTAGTAGAACCGCCGCAGGTCGAGCGCGTCGAGATGCATGTTGGCATTGCCCTTCCCGGTGCGTCCGCCATGCTAGGGCGGCCATCCGGAGAACGCCATGACCGCCCGCGCCACGCTCGTCACCATCCCCTGTCTGGCGGACAACTACGCCTACCTGTTCCGCTCGGGCGACCGCGTGGCGCTCGTCGACGCGCCCGAGGCCGCCCCGATCCTCGCCGGGCTGGCCGAGCGTGGCTGGAGCCTGACCGACATCCTGCTGACGCACCACCATCCCGACCACGTTCAGGGCGTGGCCGCGCTGGTGGCGGAGACCGGCGCGGCGGTCTGGGGCGCGGCCGCCGACGCGCACCGCCTGCCGCCGGTCGACCACGCGCTGTCGCCCGGCGACGCGGTCGCGATCGGCGAGGAGACCGGCCGCGTCGTGGATGCGTCGGGCCACACGGTGGGGCACGTCGCGTTCCTCTTCGACGACGTGGCGTTCACCGGCGACGGCCTCATGGCGGGCGGGTGCGGACGCCTGTTCGAGGGGACGCCCGCGCGGATGCACGAGAGCTTCGGGCGCTACGCGGACCTTCCCGGCGACACGCTCGTCGCGTCGGGCCATGAATACACCCAGGCGAACCTCGTCTTCGCGGCATCGCTCGAGCCCGAGAATACGGCCGTCGCGGAACGTCTCCGGGTGGTCCGGGCGCGACGGGCCCGGGGCGAGCCGACCGTTCCCTCGACGCTCGAGGCGGAACGGCGCACGAACCCGTACCTGCGCGTCCACGAGCCTGGGCTTAAGGCGGCGACCGGGACCGAGGGCCGCCACGACGTCGAGACCTTCGCGGCGATCCGTGCCGCGAAGGACACGTTCGCGGGCTGACGCCGGGTCGGGCGCATGGCATCGTCGGGGCGGCACCGCGTCACGGCGGCGGCATCCGGCGACGAAAAGGGTTGAACACGACGGGTCGGCAACCAAAACTTAAGTAAGCGCGGCCATAGTCCCGTGGACCGCACCGCACGCTGGAGGAGAACATCATGCCCTCGTTCTCGAATACGCTCGAACAGGCCATCCACGCGGCGCTCGCGCAGGCCAATGCCCGACGCCACGAGCTCGCCACGCTCGAGCATCTCCTCCTCGTCCTGATCGACGAGCCCGACGCGGCCCGCGTGATGCAGGCCTGCGGCGTCAACCTCGACGCGCTCCGCCGAACGGTGGAGGCCTTCATCGAGGACGACCTGTCGACCCTCGTGACCGAGGTCGAGGGCTCGGAGGCGGTGCCGACCGCCGCGTTCCAGCGGGTGATCCAGCGGGCCGCGATCCACGTCCAGTCGTCCGGCCGGACCGAGGTGACGGGCGCCAACGTGCTGGTCGCGATCTTCGCGGAGCGCGAGTCGAACGCGGCCTACTTCCTCCAGGAGCAGGACATGACCCGCTACGATGCGGTCAACTTCATCGCCCACGGCGTCGCCAAGGACCCGGAGTTCGGCGAGCCCCGCGCGGTGACCGGATCGGACGACGAGGAAGCGGCGAACGGGGACGAGCCGTCCGGCCCCAACGCGTCCGAGAACCGCGAGAGCGCGCTCGCCAAGTACACCGTCGACCTCAACAAGAAGTCGTCGAAGGGCGAGATCGATCCGCTCATCGGACGGGAGGCCGAGGTCGAGCGCGCGATCCAGGTCCTGTGCCGCCGGCGCAAGAACAACCCGCTGCTCGTCGGCGACCCCGGCGTCGGCAAGACCGCCATCGCCGAGGGGCTCGCGCGCAAGATCGTGCTGGGCGAGGTGCCCGACGTGCTGGCGGGCGCCACGATCTACTCGCTCGACATGGGCGCGCTTTTGGCCGGCACGCGTTATCGCGGCGACTTCGAGGAGCGGCTGAAGGCCGTCGTCACCGAGCTCGAGGAGCATCCCGACGCGGTGCTCTTCATCGACGAGATCCACACCGTCATCGGCGCCGGCGCGACCTCGGGCGGCGCGATGGACGCGTCCAACCTCCTCAAGCCCGCGCTTGCGGGCGGCAAGCTGCGTACGATGGGCTCGACCACCTACAAGGAGTTCCGCCAGCATTTCGAGAAGGACCGCGCCCTCGCGCGCCGGTTCCAGAAGATCGACGTGAACGAGCCGTCGGTCGAGGACACGGTGAAGATCCTCAAGGGCGTGAAGACCTATTTCGAGGACCATCACGCCATCAAGTACACCGCGGAGGCGATAAAGACCGCCGTCGAGCTCTCGGCGCGCTACATCAACGACCGCAAGTTGCCGGACAAGGCGATCGACGTGATCGACGAGGCCGGTGCCGCGCAGGCGCTGCTGCCTGAATCGCGCCGCCGCAAGACCATCGGCACCAAGGAGATCGAGGCCGTCGTCGCCAAGATCGCGCGGATCCCGCCCAAGAACGTGTCCAAGGACGACGCCGAGGTGCTCCGCGACCTCGAGGGCTCGCTCAAGCGCGTCGTCTTCGGACAGGACGCCGCGATCGTGGCGCTGGCCTCGGCGATCAAGCTCGCCCGCGCCGGCCTGCGCGAGCCCGAGAAGCCGATCGGCAACTATCTCTTCGCGGGCCCCACCGGCGTCGGCAAGACCGAGGTCGCCAAGCAGCTCGCCGACACGATGGGCGTCGAGATGCTGCGCTTCGACATGTCCGAGTACATGGAGAAGCACGCGGTCAGCCGCCTGATCGGCGCGCCCCCGGGCTATGTCGGCTTCGACCAGGGCGGCCTGCTGACCGACGGCGTCGACCAGCATCCGCATTGCGTCCTGCTTCTCGACGAGATCGAGAAGGCGCATCCGGACGTTTTCAACATCCTGCTGCAGGTGATGGACCACGGGAAGCTGACGGACCATAACGGCCGCGCCGTCGACTTCCGAAACGTGATCCTGATCATGACCTCGAATGCCGGCGCCTCCGAGATGGCGAAGTCCGCGATCGGCTTCGGCCGCGACCGGCGCGAGGGCGAGGACACGGCGGCGATCGAGCGGACATTCACGCCCGAGTTCCGAAACCGCCTCGACGCGGTCATCAGCTTCGGCGCGCTCCCCAAGGAGACCATCCTCCAGGTCGTCGAGAAGTTCGTCCTCCAGCTGGAGGCGCAGCTCCTCGACCGTGGCGTCACGATCGAGCTCGACCGCGCGGCGGCCGAATGGATCGCCGACAAGGGCTACGACGACCGCATGGGCGCGCGGCCGCTCGCCCGCGTGATCCAGGAGCATCTGAAGAAGCCGCTCGCCGAGGAGCTGCTCTTCGGCAAGCTCGCCAAGGGCGGGCTGGTCCGCGTCGGCGTGAAGAACGGCGCGCTCGACCTGCGCGTCGAGGCCCCGGCCGCGCCCAAGATCGCGAGCAAGAAACCGCCCCTCCTCACCGCCGACTGAGCGGACCGGGCGCGGCGGCGCGTCACGCCGCGCCCGGCCGTCCGTTCCGCCCGGTCGGTCGCACAGGCGAATGGGTCCCCCCGAAACATCCCCGCTTCCCGCGACGGCGATCCGGAGTTCGGCGTCGAAGGGCTCCGAGACCGCGGGTCCTCGCAGCCCGCAGGACGAGCGAGCGGTCGGTGCTGTCCGCGCGATGCGCATCGCCCGTCCGGCGCGCGCCACGGGTCGTTCGCTCGGGCACCATCCGGCGCCGGTCCCTCCCGACCCCCGAACGACGGCTCCCCCGGGCATCCTCTCGTTGACCCGCTCCTCCCCGGGGTCCAAACCGGCGGAAGCCGACAGGGGAGGCGGCGATGGACCGGATCGCGCTCGTCACCGGCGGGGCACAGGGGATCGGGCTGGCCTGCGCGCAGGCGCTGGCGGAGGAGGGTTGCCGGATCGTCCTCGCGGACGTGAAGGACGCGGTCCACGACGCCGCCGCCTCGCTCGAAGGCACCGGCTACGCCTGCGACATGGGCGAGCCCGAGCAAGTCGCCGCGCTCTTCGACCGGGTCGAGGCGGAAGTCGGCGCGGCCCATGTCCTCGTCAACAACGCCGGCCTCGCCATCGCGGGCGACTTCCTCGAGATGCCGCTCTCCGACTTCCGGCGCGTGATCGACGTGAACCTGACCGGCGTGTTCCTCGCCACGCAGCGAGCCGCCCGCACGATGGTGGCGCAGGGCATCCGCGGCGCGATCGTCAACATGTCCTCGGTCAACGCGCAGGTCGCGATCCCCGCCATCGCGGGCTACTGCGCGTCGAAGGGCGGCGTGATGCAGCTCACCAAGGTCGCGGCCCTCGCGCTCGCCCCCCACGGCATCCGCGTCAACGCGGTCGGGCCCGGCAGCATCGACACCGAGATGATGGCCTCCGTGAACGCCGATCCCGCCGCCTTCGCCCGCGCCATGTCGCGCACCCCGCTCGGCCGCCCCGGCACGGCGCGCGAGGTGGCCGACGTCGTCGCGTTCCTCGCCTCCGAACGCGCGAGCTACGTGACCGGAGAGACGATCTACGTCGACGGCGGCCGCCTTCCCCTCAATTACACGGTATGACCATGCCCGAGCGTCACCATACCACCGCCCGCATGAGCCAGATCGTCGTCCACGGCGACACGATCTACCTCGCCGGTCAGGTCGGCCGCGGCACGACCGTCGCGCATCAGACGCGCGACATGCTGGCCTCCGTCGACCGCCTGCTGGCCGAGGCCGGCTCGGATCGCGAACACATCCTGCAGGCGGTCATCTGGCTCGCCGACATGGCCGACTTCGACGAGATGAACGCGGTCTGGGACGACTGGGTGCCGGAGGGCCACGGCCCCGCGCGTGCCTGCGGCGAGGCGAAGCTGGCCTCGCCCGACTTCCGCGTCGAGGTGATCGTGACGGCGGCCCGCGCGTCCTAGCCCTCCGCGTCGAGCACGAGATCGGCCCGCGCGGCGGTCTCGCGGATCGTCCGCATGTTGGGCAGGTCGGTGCCCTCCGCCTTCGCGCGAGCCTCAGCGGGCGTCCGCCCGCCTTCCGCGTGGCGCGCGAGGAGGCGTTCGGTCAGTACGGGCTCGGGCGCGTCGACGAAGAGCGCGAGATCGAGCATGGCACGGACCTCCGCCCAGGGGCCGCGGTCGAGCAGAAGATAGTTGCCCTCGACCACCGCGACGTCGGGCGGCTCGCCGATCCACAGCCCGTCCGGCGCCACCGCCTCGCGCGCCCGCGAGAAGGTCGGCCAGTGGAAGCCGTACCCGCCTCCCCGCACCCGCCCGAGGAGGCGCACGAACCCGGCCGCGTCGAACGTGTCCTCGCGGCCCTTGAACGCGTGGATGCCGCGCGCGCGCAGCGTCGCGTCGTCGAGATGGAAGCCGTCCATCGGGAGCGCCGCGACCCGCCGCCCCGGGACGCGGGAGAGCGCGCGGGCGAGCGCGTCGGCGAAGGTCGTCTTGCCCGCCGCCGGAGGGCCCGCGATGCCCACGACGAGGGGCCGCGCGGGCGAGGCCTCCATCGCCGCCTCGACCGCGGCGACCGCCCTGGCGAGCGCGGCGTCACCGGGCATGCGGATGCGCGGCCTCGTAGCTCCGCATCAGGTGGACGGCATCGACCGCGGTGTAGGCCTGCGTGGTCGACAGCGAGGCGTGCCCGAGCAGCTCCTGGATCGCGCGCAGGTCGCCGCCCGCCTCGAGCAGGTGGGTGGCGAAGCTGTGCCGCATCGCGTGCGGCGTGGCGCTCGAAGGCAGGCCGAGCCCCATCCGGGCGGTGGCCATGACCCGCGCCACGATGCCGCCGCCGAGCCGTCCGCCCCGCGCCCCGCGAAAGAGCGGCCCGGCGGGCTCGAGGTCGAACGGGCAGGCCGCGACGTAGCGGTCCACCGCCTCGCGCGCGGCGGGCAGCACGGGGACGATCCGCTCGCGGCCGCCCTTGCCGGCGATCGTCAGCATGTCCGGCAGCGGCGCGTGCGAGCCGTCGAGCGCCAATCCTTCGGAGATGCGCAGCCCGCAGCCGTAGAGCAGCGTCACGACCGCCGCGTCGCGCGCGGCGATCCACGGCACCGGATGCTGCGTGCCGATCGCGTCGATCACGTCGCGCGCAGCCGCCTCGGGGAGAGGGCGCGGCAGGGGGCGGCGGAACCGGGGCGCGCGGGTCGACAGGATCGCGGTCGGATCGAAGCCCTCGCGCTCGCTCAGCCATCGAACGAATGCCTTCACGGCCGACAAGCGGCGGGCGGCGGACCGCCCCCCGGTTCCGCGCATCCGCTCGGCGGCGAGCCAGGCGCGCATGTCGGACGTGCCGATCCGGGCGACCTCCGCGAGCCCCATGGGGCCGCCACGATGCCCGGCCATGAACGCGAGGAAGCCCGCGACGTCGGCGCGGTAGGCCTTGAGCGTGTTGCCGGCCGCGCCGTCGAGCGCGCGCATGTGGTCGATCCACGCCGAGACCGCGTCGCGGGCGCCCGGCGAGATCTCGAACCCGGTCGCGCGCGTCATCGCGCGGTCACGCGAGGTGCCGGCGCAGGATCCTTTCGGCGGCGCAGGCGAAGAACGCCAGCAGCTCGGTCCCCTGCACGGCGCGGAACTGGCGCGGATCGGCGGAGCCGAAGGCCAGCATCGCGCCGAGACGCCCCTCGCCCAGCTCGAGCCGCAGGAGCGCCTCCGACCCCATCTGCGGCGCCCGCTCGCCGTAGATCTCGGCCGCGGCCGGATCGCAGGGGCGCAGCGTGACCTGCCGGGCCGGAACGTCCCGGCCCATCGTGAGGTAGCCGTCGACGAAGCCCGCGCCGACCGGCGCGATGGCGGGATGCGGCGCGCCGCGCGGATCGACGGTCTCGAGCACGAGACGCACGAGGTCGACGCGCACGATGTCGGCCACCGCGCCCACGAGCGCGTCGAGAAGCGCGGGCAGATCCTCCGCCTCGAGCATCTCGAGCACGCAGCGGTGGATCTGGTGCGTGCCCGCGAGATTCTCGTAGGCCGCGGCGATCACGCTGCGATGCGTGCCCTCGAGCCGGTCGAGCCGCTCCTCGAGCCGCTGCATCGCCACGCCGCGCATGTCGACGACGTTGGCCCCCTGCTGGCGCTCGTCGGCCGCGAAGAGCGCGCGCATCACGTCGCGGTCCTCGAGGATCATGTCGGGGTCCGTCATCACCCGGTCGCGCCAGTCGGGCGCCTCGCGTGCCGCTTCGGTGTCGCTCATTTGCCTGCTCCGGTCTGCCGCCGTTCGCGCGACGATACCACGGCCGCAGGCGCGGGCGAGGGGGCGGGCACGGATGGGGCCGGGGTGTGGCCGCGGCGCCCGGGGGCGGGGGCGGCGGTCAGAGGATCTTCTGGCCCGTGCTCTCCCAGTCCTTCGTGAACGCCGCGATCCCGGCCTCGGTCAGCGGATGCTCGATCATCTTGCGGATCACGGCGGGCGGCGCGGTGGCCACGTCGGCCCCGATCAGAGCCGCCTCCTTCATGTGGTTGGCGCTGCGGATCGAGGCCGCGAGGATCTGCGTCTTGAACCCGTAATTGTCGTAGATCTCGCGGATGTCGCGGATCAGGTCCATGCCGTCGAGATTGATGTCGTCGAGGCGGCCGACGAAGGGCGAGATGAACGTCGCCCCCGCCTTGGCGGCCAGCAGGGCCTGATTGGCCGAGAAGCACAGCGTCACGTTGACCTGCGTGCCCGCGTCGCTCAGCGCCTTGCAGGTGCGCAGCCCGTCCCAGGTCAGCGGAACCTTGACGCAGATGTTGGGCGCGATCCTCGCGAGGTGCCGCCCCTCGGCCAGCATGTCCTCGTGGCCCACCGCGACCACCTCGGCGGAGACGGGGCCGGGGACCAGTTCGCAGATTTCGCGCGTCACCTCGGCGATGTCGCGCCCGGCCTTCATGATGAGCGAGGGGTTCGTCGTCACGCCGTCGACCATCCCGAGCGCGTGGAGGTCGCGGATCGCGTCGATGTCGGCGGTGTCGACGAAGAATTTCATGGCGTCCTCGCGGGGGTTGCGGTTTCCTCACGCCTGATACGCCCGTCGCCCGACGAGGACCATCCCCGTGGACCCGACCCTCTGGCTCGCCTCGTGGCCGCCTCCGCCGCTCTCTCGCGATCCCGGGGCCGACGGTCCTGCTCGTCATGGGCTACTCGCTGTCGCAGGGGCGGCGCGTCGCGCTCGCCTCGGCGGCGGGCGTGGCGACCGGCGACGCGGTGGCGATGTCGGCCTCGCTCGCCGGTCTCGGCGCGCTCGTCCTCGCCTCCGCCACGCTCTTCGTCGCGCTCGAGTGGATCGGCGCGGCCTGTCTGCTCTGGATGGGATGGCGGCTGTGGCGCTCGGCCGCCACGGCGACGCTCGAACGCCCCGATGCCGGCCGTGACGTCGGCGCCCGCGAGGTGCTCGGGCGGGCCGCGTCGGTGACGGCGCTTAACCAGAAGTCGATCGTGTTCTTCGTGGCCTTCGTCCCCCAGTTCGTGCGTCCGGCCGAGCCGCTTGCCCCGCAATTCGCGACGCTGGTGGCGACCTTCGTGTCGCTCGCCGCGCTCGACGCGCTGGCCTGCGCGCTGCTCGCCGACCGGATGCGGCGGAGGATGCGCCGGCCGGCGGTGCTCCGGGGGCTGACGCGCGCCGGGGGCGCGGCGCCGATGGCCATGGGCGCGGCGACGGCGCTGGCGCGGCGCGCGGCCTGAGCACTGGCATGTGGCCGGGCGGGGGCCGATATGGGGCCCATGCCCCGCCACCATCCCTCCGGCGCGCCGCTCGCCGTCCTGACGACGCAGCCGCTGGACCGCCCGCTCGACTACCGCGCGCCCGAGGGCGGCGTGGCCGACGGCGCGCTGGTGGAGGTGCCGCTCGGCCCGCGCCGCGTACCGGGCGTGGTCTGGGGCCCGGCCGCTGGCGACTGGCCGGTCGAGAAGCTGCGCGCCGTCGCCCGCATCCTCGACGTGCCGCCGATGGGCGACGGCTGCCGCGACTTCCTCGAACGCGCGGCGGCCTACACGCTCACGCCGCTGCCCGCCATGCTGCGGCTGGCGCTCCGGGTTCCGGGCCTTGGCGAGGCGCCGGCCGCGCGACGGGTCTACGCGCTCGGCGCGGGCGAGCCGGACCGGATGACGCCCGCGCGCGCGCAGGTGCTCGACGTTCTGCGCGAGCGGCCGGGCGAGGCGTTCGCGCTGTCGGAGCTCGCGGGGATCGCGGGCGTGTCCGCGGGCGTGGTCAAGGGGCTGCTGCCCTCGGGCGCGGTGGCCGAGAGCGACCGCCCGCGCGACCCCGACTACCCGCCGCTCGACGCCGCCCGCCCCGGAAAGGCGCTCGCCCCCGACCAGGCGGAGGCCGCAGAGGCCCTGCGCGCGGCCATGGCGGCGGGCGGCTACGGGACCACGCTCCTGAAGGGCGTGACGGGCTCGGGCAAGACCGAGGTCTACCTCGAGGCGGTCGCCGAGTGCCTCGCCCGCGGGCGGCAGGCGCTCGTCCTGCTGCCGGAGATCGCGCTCACGGCCGAGTTCCTCACCCGGGTCGAGGCGCGGTTCGGCGCGCGCCCCGCCGAGTGGCATTCGGGCGTCACGCAGGCCGAGCGCCGCCGCTGCTGGCTGCGCACCGCCGAGGGGCAGGCGCGGCTCGTCGTGGGCGCGCGCTCGGCGCTGTTCCTGCCCTACCGCGACCTCGGGCTGGTCGTCGTCGACGAGGAGCACGACACCTCCTACAAGCAGGAGGACGGCGTGCTCTACTCGGCGCGCGACATGGCGGTGCTGCGCGCGTCCTGCGAGGGCGCGCAGGTCGTGCTGGCCTCCGCCACCCCATCGCTCGAGAGCTGGGCCAACGTGGAGGCGGGCAAGTACCGCCGCCTCGACCTCGCCTCGCGCTTCGGCGACGCGGCCCTGCCCGTGCTGCGCGCCGTCGACATGCGCGCCGAGGCGGTCCCCGCCGGTCGCTGGATCTCGCCGCGCCTGCGCGACGCGATGGCCGCGCGGCTCGCGGCGGGCGAGCAATCGCTCGTCTTCCTCAACCGCCGCGGCTACGCGCCCGTCACGCTCTGCCGCGCCTGCGGCCAGCAGGTCGCCTGCCACCAATGCGACGCCCGCATGGTCGAGCACCGTTTCCGCGCCCGGCTGATGTGCCACCAGTGCGGGGCGGAGGCGCCGATGCCCGAGGCCTGCCCGTCCTGCGGGGTGGCGGGCAAGATGGCCGCCGTCGGCCCCGGCGTCGAGCGGATGGCCGAAGAGGTCGCGGGGCTCTTCCCCGAGGCGCGGGTGGCGATCCTGTCCTCGGACCTGTTCGGCTCCTCGCGCGCGCTCAAGGCCAAGGTCGAGGCGATCGCCGCGGGCGGCGCGGACATCGTCGTGGGCACGCAGCTCGTCGCCAAGGGGCACAACTTCCCGCTCCTGACGCTGGTGGGCGTGATCGACGCCGATCTCGGGCTGCAGGGCTCGGACCTGCGCGCCGCCGAGCGGACCTTCGCGCTCATGCGGCAGGTCTCGGGGCGCGCGGGCCGCGCCGACCGGCCGGGCGAGGCGCTGCTGCAGACCTAGCAGCCCGAGCATCCGGTGATCCGCGCCATCCTCGGCGGCGACGAGGAGGCGTTCCTGCGCGAGGAGGCCGAGGGCCGCCGGGTCGCGGGCGTCCCCCCCTACGGGCGCATGGCCGGCATCGTCATCTCCGACCCGGACGCGCGGACGGCCTTCGGGGTGGGCGACGCGCTCGCGCGCAGGCCCGGCCCGATGGAGGCGGTCGGCGCCGAGATCTGGGGCCCCGCGCCCGCGCCGATCGCGCGCATCCGCGGCCGCCACCGCGTCCGCCTGCTGGTGCGCGCGCCCCGGCAGGCGCCGATCCAGCCCGCGCTGGTGGACTGGATCGCGCAGGTCGACCTGCCGCGCTCCACCCGGCTCAGCGTCGACATCGACCCGCAGAGCTTCCTGTGAAGCTCCCGCGATTGCCCCCGCCGCCGCGCCGGGCATAGAACGGCGCCGATGGCCGCGAGGGACGAGACCATGGATGCCGGCCCGACCCCCCAGCCGGGGATCCTGGAGATCGCCCTCTATCAGGGCGGGGCGTCGGCCGTGCCGGGCGTGGCGGACGTGCTCAAGCTGTCGTCCAACGAGAACCCGCACGGCGCCCCCGAAAGCGCGCGCGCCGCCGCCCGCGACGCGGCCGCCGCGCTCCACCTCTATCCGCCGACCGACCACGCCGCCTTGCGCGGCGCCATCGCGGAGGTCCACGACCTCGAACCCCGACCGGGTGATCTGCGGCGTGGGCTCCGACGAGATCCTGCACCTGCTGGCGCAGGCCTATGCCGGGCCGGGCGACGAGGTGCTGTACCCCGAGCACGGGTTCCTGGTCTATCCGATCGTCGCGCGCGCGGCGGGCGCAGTGCCGGTCGTGGCGCCCGAGCGGGACCGGCGCGTGGACGTCGACGCGCTGCTCGCCGCCGTCACCGAGCGGACGCGGCTCGTCTACCTCGCCAACCCCGCCAACCCGACCGGGACGCGCATCGGCGAGCAGGAGACGACGCGGCTCGCCGACGGGCTGCCCGATGGTTGCCTGCTCGTGCTCGACGGCGCCTACGCCGAGTTCGCCGAAGGCTTCGACGGCGGGCTCCGGCTCGCCTCCGAGCGGCCGAACGTGTTCGCCACGCGGACCTTCTCCAAGCTCTACGGGCTCGGCGGGATGCGCGTCGGCTGGGGCTACGGGCCGCGCGCGGTGATCGACGTGCTCGACCGCATCCGGGGGCCGTTCAACCTCTCGACCGTCGCGCTCGCCGCCGCCGAGGCCGCGATGCGCGACCGCGCCTTCGCCGAGCGCTGCGTGGCCGACAACGCCATGCAGCGGGCCCGGCTGCGCGACGGGCTGGCGGCGCTCGGGCTGCCCTCGGACCCGTCGGAGGCGAACTTCGTTCTGGCGCGTTTCGCCGACGAGGCCGAGGCCGCGTCGTGCGACGCGCACCTGCGGCGGCTCGGCGTCCTCGTCCGGCACCCGCGGGCCTACGGCCTGCCGCATTGCCTGCGCGTCACCGTGGGCGACGCGGCCGGCGTCGACCGCCTGCTCGCGGCCATCGCGGACTGGCGGGCGTCGTGATCTACGAGCGCGTCGCGCTGATCGGGCTGGGGCTGATCGCGGGGTCGATGGGCCTGCGCATGCGCCGCGACGGGCTGGCGCGCGAGGTCGTGGGCACCGCGCGGTCGCAGGCCACCCGCGACGTCGCCGCCGAGCTCGGCCTGTGCGACCGCGTGGTCGCGACCGCGGCCGAGGCCGTCGCGGGCGCGGACCTCGTCGTCCTGTGCGTGCCGGTCGGCGCGATGGAGGCCGTCGCGCGCGAGATCGCCCCGCACCTCGCCCCCGGCGCGACGGTCAGCGACGTCGGCTCGGTCAAGCGCGCGGTGATCGACGCGGTCGCGCCGCACCTGCCCGGCCACGCGGCCTTCGTCCCCGCGCATCCGATCGCGGGCACCGAGCATTCCGGCCCCCGTTCGGGTTTCGCCACGCTCTTCGAGAACCGCTGGTGCCTGCTCACGCCGGAGGGCGAGGCGGACGCGGCGACCGAGCGCCTCGCGCGGCTCTGGCGCGCCATGGGCGCCAACGTCGAGACGATGGAGCCCGACCATCACGACCTCGTCCTCGCCGTCACCAGCCACGCGCCGCACCTGATCGCCTACACGATGGTGGGCGTGGCCGACGACCTGCGCCGGGTCTCGGGCGGCGAGGTGATCGCGTATTCCGCCGCCGGGTTCCGCGACTTCACGCGCATCGCCGCCTCCGACCCGACGATGTGGCGCGACGTGTTCCTCGGCAACCGCGAGGCCACGCTCGAGATCCTCGGCCGCTTCACGGAGGAGCTGTTCGCGCTGCAACGCGCGATCCGCATCGGCGACGGCGACCTGCTGCACGCCTACTTCACCCGGACCCGCGCGATCCGCCGCGGCATCGTCGAGGCCGGGCAGGACACCGACGCGCCCGATTTCGGCCGGACGGGGGCGGCGGCGCGATGAGGTGGCTGATCCTCGCCGCGCTGCTCGCCGCGCCGGCCGTCGCGCAGGTTCGGCCGGCGCCGCGCCCCGCGGTCGACGCGGTCGTCCTCGCCCCGGGCGGCGCGGTGCAGGTCGCGGGCGAGACGACGCCCGGCGCGTCCCCGCGCCCCGTGAGGAAGGTACCGCGCGAGGTGCGCGCCGAGCGCGAGATGGCCGCGCTGCGCCGCGCCGAACTGCCCTTCGTCGATGCCGACGGGGACGTGCGCGTCTCCGCCCGCCCGGGGCTCCGCCCGCCCCGCGCCCCCCGTCGCGGCCCCCGCCCCCGACCGCGTGGCGAGCGCCGATGCGGGCGCCCGGCCGCTGCCGCCGCCCGCGCCGTCGGACGGGAGCGGCGGGCTCTGCGGACGCTCCTCGATCCGTGGCGCGGTCATCGCCCCCGTGCGGGGCGCGGGGCGGTGCGGCATCGACGCGCCCGTGCGGATCACGCAGGTCTCCGGCCTGCGCCTGACGCGGCCCGCGCGGATGGACTGCGAGACCGCCGTGGCGCTCGACGACTGGGTCCGTTCGGGCGTGATCCCGACCGTGGGCGGGCGCGGCGGCGGGCCGGTCGCGCTGCGCGTGGCCGCGGGCTATTCGTGCCGCACGCGCAACGGCCTGCCGGGCGCGCGGATGAGCGAGCACGCGCTCGGCCGCGCGATCGACGTCGCGGGCGTCCCGCTCGCCGACGGCAGCGAGATCACCGTGCTCGACGACTGGGACCGCGGCACCGAGGGCGCGATGCTCCGCGCGATGTGGCGGGCGGCCTGCGGGCCGTTCGGGACGGTGCTGGGGCCGGACTCGGACCGCTTCCACCGCGACCACTTCCACTTCGACACCGCCCGCTACCGCTCGGGCTCCTACTGCCGCTAGCGCTCGGTCAGCTTGAGCTCGATGCGCCGGTTGCGCGCGCGGGCCTCGGGCGTGCGGGCGGGATCGACGGGCTGGAACTCCGCGAAGCCGGTCGCCGCCAGCCGGTCGGCGGGGACGCCCAGCACCTCGATCATGTAGAGCACGACCGAGAGCGCACGGGCCTGGCTCAGCTCCCAGTTGTCGGCGAACCGCCCGCCCCCGGTGACGGGGACGTCGTCGGTATGGCCGTCGACGCGCAGGATCCAGTCGATGCCGGGCGGGATCTCGGCGGCGACGTCGAGGATCACGCCCGCGACCTGCGCGATCTGGCTCCGGCCTTCGGGCCGCAGCTCCGCCTCGCCCTGCCCGAACAGCACCTCGGAGGAGAACACGAAGCGGTCGCCGACCACCTCCACGCCCTCGCGCCCGCCGAGCAGGTCGCGCAGCCCGGCGAAGAACTCGGACCGGTAGCGCTCGAGGTCCTGCGTGCGCGCCTCGAGCCGCGCGCGCTCGGCGGCCTCGAGATCGGCGCGGGCGCGCTGCTCGGCCGCGACGCGCGCAAGGGCGGCGTTCAGGTCGCCGCCCAGCGTCTCGATCTGCACCTGCGCCTCGGCGTCGGCGGCCTGCATCGCGTCGAGCACGCCCTGCAGGCTCGCGAGCCGCGCGTCGAGCTGCGCGACCTGCTGGCTCAAAACTTCGGCCCGGCGCAGCGCTTCGAGCCGCTCGCCGTCGACCTCCGCGAGCGCCTCGCGCGACTGCGCCAGAAGCGCGTCCATCCTCTCGCGCTCGCTCAGCGCGTCGTCCTCGGCGGCGAGCCGGGCCGCAAGCGCGACCTGCAGCCGTTCCGTAAGATCGAAACCATCGGCCGCCGCGGCCTCCTGCGCCGCCAGCGCGTCGGTCAGCCGCCGCTCGAGCCCCGCGCGGATGTCGGCCGCGTCCGCCGCGTCGCCGTCCCGCGCCGCGCGCAGACGCTCGACCTCCGCGCGCAGCTCAACCTCGGTCTCCCCCGCCTCGCCCCGCGCCATCTCGAGGCTCGCCACGGCCGCCGCGAGCCTCTCGTCGCGCTCCATCGTCGCCGCGACCGCCGCGTCGAGCCGGGACCGGAGCGCCGCGCGGGTGGCCTCGGCGTCCCGTGCGCCCGCCTCAGCCGCCGCCTCCAGCCGCGCGATCTCGGCGCGCAGGTCGCCTTCCGTCGACGCGGCCTCGCCGCGCGCCGTCTCGAACGCGGCGAGGGAGGCGGCGAGCCGGTCGTCGAGCGAGGCCGTCGCCGTCCGGGCCGTGCCCAGATCGGCCAGAGCGGCGTCGAGGCGGGCCTGGAGCGCCGCCCGCGTGGCCTCCGCATCCTGCGCCCCGGCGTCGAGGGCCGCCCGCGTCTGATCCAGCGCATCCCGGAGCGCCGCCTCGTTCGCCGCGCCCTCGTCGCGGGCCGCCCGCAGCGCGGCCAGCGTCTCGGCCAGCCGCGCGTCGAGCGCGTCGCCCCGCGTGCCCGCCTCCGACGCGTCGAGCAGGGCCTGCGTCAGCCGGGCGTCGAGGTCGTCGCGCGCCTCGCGCGTGGCCGCGAGGATCGTCAGCGTCTCCTCCGCCTCGCGCCGCCGCGCCTCGAGCGCGAGCGTCATCGCCGTCAGCTCCGCGTCCGACGCGGCGAGCCGGTTCCGCAGCGCCTCCGCCGCCGCCGCTCCGGCCAGCCGCGCCGCCTCCTCGTCCGAGAGCGCCGCCTCGGTCTCGCCCAGCCGGTCGCGCAGCGCGGCCGCCGCCGCCGCCTCGGCGAGCCGCGCGGCCTCGGTCTCGTCGAGCGCCTCGGTCAGCCCGTCCACGCGCGCCGACAGCGCCGCGCCCGCCTCGCGCTGCGCCTCGAGCGCGGCCAGCGTCTGCGACAGCGTGGCCTCCTGGGCCGCCGCCGCCTCGCGCCGTTCGGCCAGCAAGCTCTCGAGCGCCTCGCGCCGCGCCGCCGCGAGCCGCGCGGCCTCCGCGCCCTCGTCGATCTCCTCGCGCGCGGAGGCCAGCGCGAGCTGCAGCGCCTCGCGCTCGTCCACGACGCGGGTCAACTCGCCTCGCGTCGTCTCGAGCCGGGCGGCCAGCGCCGAGCGCGCGCTCTCGGTCGCGTCGCGCTCGCCGGTCAGCCGGTCGCGCGCGGCGACGAGGCCCGCCACCTGCTCCTCGAACGAGGCGACGCGCGCGGTGAGGTCGTCGCGCGCGGCGCTCAGCGTGGCGATCGTCGCGGCCTGCGCCACGCGCTCGGCCGACAGGAGCCCGACCTCGTCCTCGAGCCCCGCCGCGCGCGCGTTCTCGATGCCGAGCGCGCGCGACAGCGACGCGACCTGCTCGCCCAGGTCGTCGAGCTCGACGCCCTGGTCGGCGATCTGCTCGGACAGGATGAACTGCACGATCATCACGATCGACAGCACGAACATCAGCACCAGCAGGAGCGCCGTCATCGCGTCCACGAAGCCCGGCCACACGTTCGCGGTGAACCGCTGCCCGTTGCGCCGCGCGAGCGCCATCTCAGCCGTCCCCGCCCGCGGGGCCGATGCGGCCGTGCAGCGACCGGTTGAGCTGCCGCAGCGTCCGCGTCAGCGCGCCGAGATCCGCGCGCAGCTCGTCGACGGAGGCCTCGCGGCCGTCGCGCATCTCCTCGAACACCTTCAGGAGCTGCACGTCGATGGAGCGAAGCCGCATCCGGCTCTCGCTGTCGAGCGCCTCCCCCCCCGCGGCGCCCTCGCGCAGCGCGGCGGCCAGAGCGTCCTGCCCGGCGGCGATGCGTTCGAGCGCGGGCGCCGTCGCCCCGCCGCCCTCGATCCGCCCGGCCATCGCGGCGACGGCGTCGGTCAGGCCCGCCATCTTCGCGTCGGCGGCCGCGCGGCCCTCCTCGGCGCGGGTGAACATCTCGCCCAGGCTCTCCATCTGGTAGTTCATGTGGTCGAGCACGGCGGCGAGCGAATACTGGTCGATCGTCTCCTCGCCGCCGTCGCCCACGAGGCCCACGCGCGTGATCGAGGACAGCCAGTCCTCCATCTCGCGGTAGAAGCGGTTCTGCCCGTGGCCCGCGAAGAGCTCCAGCAGCCCCACCACGAGCGAGCCCGCGAGGCCCAGCAGCGAGGAGGCGAAGGCCGTGCCCATGCCCGCGAGCTGGCTCTCGAGCCCGCCGATGAGCCGCCCGAACACGGCGACCCCGCCCTCGCCGTTGTCGGGGTTGAGGTTGCGGATCGTGTCGACCACCGCCGGAACGGTCGTCGCCAGTCCCCAGAACGTGCCGAGCAGTCCGAGAAAGATCAGCGTGTTGACGATGTAGCGCGTGATGTCGCGCGACTCCTCCATCCGCGCGCCGACGCTGTCGAGGATCGAGCGCGAGGACGACGAGGAGATCTGCGACTTGGCCGAGCGTGCCCGCAGCATCGAGGCGAGCGGCGCCAGGAGGCCCGGCGGGCGGGCGATGTCGTGGCCGGGGCGGCGCTCCGCGAAGCCCTCGATCCACGAGACCGAGGAGAAAAGCTGCAGCACCTGCCAGAAGCAGGCCAGCACGCCGAGCAGGAACACGAGGATGATCGTGCCGTTGAGCCAGGGGTTCGCCGCGAAGATCGGCGCCACGCGGGGATAGGCGAGGACGGTGCCCGCGGCGACGGCGCCGAGCACGACGAGCATCTGCACGATCTGCCGGACCGGCTGCGAGAACTGCGTCCCGTGTTCGAGCGGCTCGCGTGCCATCTGCCCCCGGCCCTGCGCGGGCGTGATGTCGGTCGGGGACCGTATAGCGGCGGCCGGACCGCTCACAAGCGCGGGGTCAGCCGTCGCCCCGGATCTGTTGCACCCGCGCGACCAGCCAGTCGAGGTCGGCGTCGCCGATGCCGCGCGCGTGCAGGCCCTCGGCCGTCAGCCGGAGGTATTCGTGGTTCGGTCCCCGCCCGCCCTCGGCCGCGGCGATCACCCGCGCCTGCCGCTCGAGGTCGAGGTCGCGCGCGTATTGCGCGGTGCGCCTCGTCGACCACGTAGGCGAGCGCGGGCAGCGCCTCGCCTTCCGCATCCAGCGTCACCGCCGCCTCCCGGTACGCCGCCGAGACGAGCTCGCGGTCGCGCAGGTAGCGCATCGCGGGGCCGGGATCGGCGGGGCGCAGCGCGATGCCCGCGCAGCGCGCGCCCGGCGCCGGCTCGAGCGCGAGGACGAGGCCGGGATCGGTCTCGGTGCCCCGGTGGTGGATCGACCACATGCAGAACCGGCGCCGGTAGCCCGCGAGCGTCGCCATCCGGGTCTCGGCCACCGCGAAGCCCGGGTTCCAGACGAGCGAGCCGTAGGCGAAGACCCACGGGGCGGTGGCGGGGTCGGTCATCGCCGGTCCTTCCGTGCGGGGCGCGGCCCGGATAGACGGCGGCGGGGCGATGCGAAAGGTCCGCGATGCGGTGGCTGACGATCGGGGTGGCGGTGCTGGCGCTCGGGTGGAGCGCGTACTGGTTCGTCGGACGGGCGGCGTTCGAGCGCGGCGTGGTGGCGGGGATCGAGGCGGCGCGGGCCGCAGGCTGGGACGTCGCCTACGACGACCTGTCGGTCACGGGGTTCCCGAACCGGTTCGACGCGACGCTCGACGCGCCCCGCGTCGTGGCGCCGGGCGGCGCGTTCGGCTGGTCGGCGCCGTTCGTGCAGGCCTTCGCGCTGTCCTACCGGCCGAACCGCCTGATCGTCGTGGCCGCCGACGCGATGGTGCTGGACCTGCCCTTGGGCCGGGTCGACGTGACGACGGAGGACCTGCGCGCCTCGGTCGCGCTGTCGGCGTCGACGCGGCCCGAGTTCGAGCGGGCCACGGCGGTCGCCGCGCGGATGGCGCTCGCCGGGGCCGGGATCGACGCGACGGTGGAGGGCGCGCAGCTCGCGATGCGGCGCACGGAGGGCGAGGCGGAGTACGACGTCGCGCTCTCCGTCGCGGGCCTGCGGCTTGGCGATGCGCTCCGCGCGGCGGTCGATCCGTCGGGCGCCCTGCCCGCCGCGATCCGGTCGCTCGACGCGAACGTCCACGCCACGCTCGACCGGCCGCTCGGAGTGGAGGGCGAGCCGCGGCTCGTGGCGATGCGCATCGAGGACGCGCGGCTGGTCTGGGGCGACCTGCGGCTCGACCTCGGGGGCGCGGTCGCGTTCGGCGCGGACGGCGCGCCCGACGGGACCCTCACGCTCGACGCGGCGGGCTGGGAGGCGGCGCTCCGCATCGCGGCCGCGCTCGGCGCGGTGCCCGAGGCGCAGATGCCGCTCCTGACCGCGGGGCTCGCGGGGATGGCCGGGGAGGACGGGACGATCGCGCTCGACCTGACCTTCGCGGACGGCGCGATGCGGCTGGGCGCGATCCCGCTCGGCCCCGCGCCCCGCCTGCCGCCGCTAGAGGCCCCAGGGCAGCGCCAGGATCCGCCGCCGCCCGCCCGCGCAGGGCGGGGGGCCGGGATCGAGGCGGGCGAGCTCGGCGGCGACGATCCGGGCCGCGCAGGCGGCGGCCTCGGGCGCGAGCGGGCCGCCCGCATCGAGCGCCGGACCCGCGCCGAGCCGTCCGAGCCCGATCACCACCGTCTTGCGCGCCCGCCCCGGCACCAGCCGCACGATCGCCGTCACCGCCGCGTCCGCGCAGCGCCCGCGGCACAGCGCCTCGAGCCCGGGGACGTGGCGCAGGCTCTCGGGCCGCCGGAGCAGCACCACTTCGACCCGCGCGGCGGCGGGGTCGTCGGCCGTCGCGACGCCGGGCAGCAGCGCCCGGACGGCCCCCGCCCCGTCGCCGCTCAGGTGCAGCGCGGGCGCGGTCGGCTCGCGCGTGGCCGCGACGCCGCCGATCCCGAGCCCGATCGCCGCGAGCAGGGCGAGCATCGCCAGAGCCGCCCTCCGCCGCGGGCTCAACCGTCGGCCCAGACAGACCGCTCGCGCAGCGCGTAGGCGTCGATCCCGGTCGCCGGACGGCCCAGGAGACGCGCCACGTCGTCCGTCGCCCCGTCCGCCAGCCCGAGCCGCTGCGTGGTGTAGAGCGCCGCCATCACCGCGGCGAGAGCCAGCGGCACGCCCGCGCGACGGCGCTCGAGGACGAAGCGCGCCACCGAGACGGGGCGGTAGCGGATCGTCCGCCCGAGCGCGGCCGTCAGCGCCTCGGCCACCCGGTCGAACCCGATCGAGGCGGGGCCCGTCAGCGGGTAGCCGCGGCGCGCGTGCCCGTCCCGCGTCAGGGCGAGCGCGGCCACGGCGGCGACGTCCTCGACGTCCACGAAGGGCGAGCGGCCCCGCCCGGCGGGCACCGCGATCTCGCCGCGCTCGCGGATGGCGTCGCGGTGGACGTCCTCGAGATTCTGCATGAAGTCGGCCGGCCGCAGCATCGTCCAGTCGAGGTCGCGCGCCATCACGCGCTTCTCCATCGCGTGATGCGGCAGGACGACGATCCGGTCGGCCCCCTTCACCGACAGCACGACGATCCGCCGGACCCCCGCCCGCACCACCGCGTCGAGGAACGGCTCGAACGCCGCGCCCGACGTGATCGCGGGCGGGCGCATCAGGAACACGGCGCGCACGCCCTCGAGCGCCGCGTCGTGCGTGGCCGGGTCCGCGAAGTCGAACCGCACCGCCCCCGGCATGGCCACCGGATCGCGCGCGGCGGCGCGCGTCGGCGCGACCCCGTCGAGCGCGCGGATCACCGCGCCGCCGACGCGGCCCGTGGCGCCGGTCACGAGGATCGGGCCGTCCGCCTCCATCGCGTCAGCGACCCCCACGGCTCACAGCAGCCCGATCTCGGCCAGCGCGACCGACAGCGCGGGCGGCAGCGCCGCCTCGCCGGCGCGCGCCGGATCGACGTCGTCGGGCGCGTCGTCCGGGCCGAGGTAGCGCCAGCCCTGGAACGGCCGCTTCGGGCTCGGCGCGACGGGGACCAGCTCCGGGTCCAGCACGATGCCGCAGCGCGCGATCCCGTCCGCGCGGCGGACCTCGTCGAAGCCCAGGACCCGCTGGCGGCACAGGAGCACGCCGCGGATCACCCAGTAGATCGACCCGCCCGCGAGCACCTCGTCCGCGCGGCGCGGCCACATCCGCGTGACGTGGCGCGGCCGCCCGTCGGGGCCGTGCGCGCGCGCGCTCCGCTGCCAGGCGGCGAGGCCGTCGACGCTCTCGGTGCCGACGCTCAGCTTGACGAGATGGATCATCGGTCGCGCCCCCCGGTCGCCCATGCGGGACCTAGGCCGCGCGATCCCCTGCGCAACCGCCGCTCAACCCTCGGGCCAGCGCGTGGCCCAGTCCTTCAGGAAGGTCAGGAACGTCTGCACCTTGGCCGTGCGGTGCAGGTCGACATGCGTGACGAGCCAGAGCTGGGTGCTCCATTCCGGCCGGGGCGGGAACACCATCTCGACCGCGTCGCAGCCATCCTCCGCCCAGGTGGTCGAGAAGCCGATGCCGAGCCCGGCATGGACCGCGGGCCGCGCGGCGGTGATCTGGTTGACCTGATAGGCGATGTTGCGGGCGGGCACGTTGGCGCGCAGCCAGGCGAAGAACGGCGCGCGGGGCGTCTCGTCCGCCGAGCCGACGAAGACGTGGTCGCCGACGTCCTCGAGGCTCTCGGGCCGCCCGTGGCGCGCGATGTAGTCCCGCGATGCGTAGAGCGCCCACGCCTGCACGTAGAAGCGCTGGACGACGTTGTCGGGCTGGTCCGGCGGGTTGCCCGCCCGGATCGCGACATGCGCCTCGCCGTATTCGAGCCGGAACAGCCGCTCGTCGGTCAGGAGCTTGATCGTGAGCTCGGGATGCTCCTCGCGGAAGGCGGCGAGCGCGGGCGACAGGAGCGGCGCGAGCACCGCGAGCGACGTCACGATCAGCTCGCCGGTCACCTCGTCGCCGCGCCCGCGGATGCGGTTGGCGAGCTGCGCGAGCTGGTCGTCGGTGGACTGCGCGACGTGGAGCAGGTCCTGCCCGGCCTCGGTCGGCGTGTAGCCGCGGGCGTGGCGCTGGAACAGCTTGGCGCCGAGCTTGGCCTCGAGCGAATCGACGTGGCGGATCACCGTGGCGTGGTGGACGCCGAGCGCCTGCGCGGCGCCGGACACGGTGCCGAGCCGCGCCACCTGGTACGCCGTGCGGACTTCGTCCCAGTCGTTGAATGCCATCGCCGCCTCCGGGCGCCACCCTCCGCCGAACGGGGGAATGGGGCAAGGGATCGTGCGCAGGCGCACATCGTCCGTCGGCTCGCGGGCGGTTGCCCCCGCCGCGGCGCGGCGCACATCAGCGGTACAAGCGACCCCATCAATCCGACAGGACAGCCCATGACCCACATCCTCCGCATCGACAGCTCCGCCAAGTCCGAGGGCTCCACCACGCACCGGCTCCTCGACCTGATCGAGGAGCGGATCGGGCGCGCCGACACCCGCCGCGACCTCGGCGGCGAGGCCGTGCCGCAGATCGACGGCACCTGGGTCGCGTCGAACTTCACGCCCGCCGAGAAGCGCGGCGCGGAGCAGCGCGAGCGCCTCGCGCATTCGGACGCGCTGATCGCGGAGCTGCAGGCGGCGGACACGATCCTGATCGCGCTGCCGGTCTACAACTTCACCGTGCCCGGCGCGCTCAAGGCGTGGATCGACCTCGTCTGCCGCGTGGGCGTGACGTTCAACTACACCGAGGACGGGCCCGTCGGCCTGCTCGAGGGCAAGCGCGCGATCGTCGCGGTGGCGTCGGGCGGCACCAAGGTCGGCTCGGAGATCGACTTCGCGACCCCCTACATGCGCCACATCCTGGGCTTCATCGGGATCACGGACGTCACCTTCGTCTCCGCCGACGGGCAGCAGAAGGACGCCGAGGCGGCGATGGCCGAGGCGCGCGGCCAGATCGAGGCGCTGGCGGCCTGAGGGCGCGATCCCGCACCCTCGGCATCGCGGCGGGAACGGTCTGCGGGGGTCGCGGCGTTGGCCCGTCGACCCCCGCCACGGAGCCCGCCGATGACCCCCGCGATCCAGAAGATGACCGCCGCCATGCTCCTGCCGCAGGCCATGGCGTTCGAGACGATGACCCGCGCCGCCGCGCTCTGGACGCGCGGCGTGTCGGACGCGATGCGGCCGATGGCGTCTTCCGCCGAGCCGGTCGCTCTGCCCGCGGCGATGCCCGCGCAGGCGATGCTGGCGGCGCCGGAGCCCGACGCCGAGGCGCCCGCCTCCGGGCCCGATGCCGACGTCGCGCCGGTGGAGGTGGGCGACGAGCTGCCGCCGATCCTGCCTTCCGAGGCGCCCGTCCCGGCGGAGGAGACCGGCGGCCCGGTGCAGGACGTCGCCACGCTCGTCGACGAGGCCGGCGGCACGCTCGACGGCGAGGACCGCTCGCCGGACGATCCGCGGGACTGACCAACCGCCCCGGGGCCCGCGCGCCTTGACAGGCGGCGGCGCGGCCCGTATCCGCCCCGCCGAACCCGGAAAGCCCCGCGCCTTCCGGTCCCCGCGCATCCGCGGGGATCGCCCTCCGCCAGCGCGTCGCGCCCGCGGGGGCGTTCGCGCATTGCGGCACGCCCCGTCGGGGCCGGGCCGTCACGGAGGGACGGGCATGTTCGAGAGCCTATCGGATCGCCTGGGCGGCGTCTTCGACCGCCTGACCAAGCAGGGCGCGCTCAGCGAGGACGACGTCCGCACCGCGATGCGCGAGGTCCGCACCGCGCTCCTCGAGGCGGACGTGTCGCTCCCCGTGGCCCGCGACTTCGTCAAGCGCGTCACGGCGAAGGCCACCGGCGCGGCGGTCACCAAGTCGATCACGCCCGGCCAGCAGGTCATCAAGATCGTCCACGACGAGCTGCGCCAGGTGCTCGCGGGCGAGGACGGCGTTCCGCCGCTCAAGATCGACAACCCGCCCGCGCCGATCCTGATGGTCGGCCTGCAGGGCTCGGGCAAGACCACGACCACGGGCAAGATCGCGCTGCGCCTCAAGGACCGCGAGGGCAAGCGGGTGCTGATGGCCTCGCTCGACGTGAACCGCCCGGCGGCGATGGAGCAGCTCGCCATCCTCGGCGGGCAGATCGGCGTGGACACGCTGCCGATCGTGATCGGGCAGCGGCCCGTGGACATCGCCAAGCGCGCCAAGCAGCAGGCGAGCCTCGGCGGCTACGACGTCTACCTCCTCGACACGGCCGGCCGGCTGCAGATCGACCAGGCGCTGATGGACGAGGTGGCGCAGGTCCACGCCGCGGTGGCCCCGCGCGAGACCCTGCTGGTGGTCGACGGGCTGACGGGGCAAGTCGCCGTCGAGGTGGCCGAGGAGTTCGACGCGCGCGTCGGCGTCACCGGCGTGGTGCTCACGCGGATGGACGGCGACGGGCGCGGCGGCGCGGCGCTCTCGATGCGCGCGGTGACGGGGCGGCCGATCCGCTACGTCGGCACGGGCGAGAAGATGGACGCGCTCGAGACCTTCGAGCCCGACCGCATCGCCGGCCGCATCCTCGGGATGGGCGACATCGTGGCGCTGGTCGAGAAGGCCCAGGCCGTCGCCGACGTCGAGGCCCAGGAGCGCATGATGAAGCGCTTCCAGAAGGGGCTGTTCAACATGAACGACCTGAAGGGCCAGCTCGAGCAGATGCAGAAGATGGGCGGGATGGAGGGCGTGATGGGCATGATGCCCGGCATGGGCAAGGCCGCGAAGGCGATGGCCGGCGCGGGCATCGACGACCGCATCCTCGCCCGCCAGATCGCGCTCGTGGACTCGATGACCAAAAAGGAGCGCGCCAATCCCGCGCTGCTGCAGGCGAGCCGCAAGAAGCGCATCGCGGCGGGCGCGGGGCTCGACGTGTCGGACCTGAATACGCTGCTGAAGATGCACCGGCAGATGGCCGACATGATGAAGAAGATGGGCCGGGGCGGAATGCTCAAGAAGGCGATGGCGATGATGGGCAAGGGCGGCGCGCCCGACCCCGCGCAGATGGACCCCGCCGCGATGCAGGCCGCCGCGAAGCAGCTCGGGACGATGCCGGGCATGGGCGGCTTCCCGGGCCTCGGCGGGCCGGGGCGGCGCAAGTGAGCGGCGTGGCGATCCCCGCTCCGCGCTCCGTGCCCGCATGACCGACGCCGCTCGCGCCGCGACGCTGCTCGCCGATCACCGCGCCGCCATCGACCGGCTCGACGCGGTGCTCGTCTACACGCTCGCCGAGCGGTTCTCGCGCACGCAGGCCGTGGGCGCGCTCAAGGCCGCCAACGACCTTCCCCCGTCCGACCCCGACCGCGAGGCGGCGCAGATCGCCCGGCTCGAGGCGCTGGCGGAGGATGCGGGGCTCGACCCCGCCTTCGCCCGCAAGTTCCTCGGCTTCGTGATCGAGGAAGTCATCCGCCACCACCGTCAACAGCAGACCTGAACACCCAGAGAGGAACGACACGATGTCCATGAAGATCCGGCTCGCCCGCGGCGGCTCCAAGAAGCGCCCGCACTACGCCATCGTCGCCGCCGACAGCCGCATGGCCCGCGACGGCCGCTTCATCGAGAAGCTCGGCACCTACGACCCGCTCCTGCCCAAGGATAGCGAGGACCGCGTGAAGATGGACATGGAGCGGGTGCAGGACTGGCTCTCGAAGGGCGCTCAGCCGACCGATCGCGTGTCCCGCTTCCTCGAGGCGGCGGGCGTCGCTCCGAAGAAGGAGCGCGCGAACCTCAAGAAGGGCGAGCCCGGCAAGCAGGCGCAGGCCCGCGCCAAGGAGCGCGCCGACAAGGTCGAGGCCGCGCGCGCCGCGGAGGAGGAGGCGAAGGCCGCTCCTGCCCCGGAGCCCGCCGAGGAGCCCGCGGCCGAGGCGCCCGCCGAGGACGCGGCGCCCGAGGCGGAAAAGGCGTGAGCGACCGGGGACGCCGCGCGGCGTCCCCCAGCCGTCCGATGGGGGCCGCGTGAGGGACCATGTCTGCCTCGGCGCGGTGATGGGCAGCTACGGCGTGCGCGGCGAGGCGCGGGTCAAGTCGTTCTGCGCCGAGCCGTCGGCCATCGGCGATTACGGCCCGCTCGTGGACGATGCGGGCCGGTCCTACGCCGTCACGGTGCTGCGCGCGATCAAGGGCGGCTACGCCGTCCGCCTGTCGGGCGTGCCGCACAAGGAGGCGGCCGACGCGCTGCGCGGCCAGCGCCTCTGGGCGCCGCGCGACGCCCTGCCCGCGCTGCCCGACGATGAGTTCTACCATTCCGACCTCGTGGGGCTCGCGGCGTTCGACACCGGCGGCGTGGCGCTCGGCACGATCCACGCCGTGCACGACCACGGCGCGGGCGATCTGCTGGAGCTCCGGCCGGCGGCCGGCGCGTCGGTGCTCGTGCCGTTCACGCGCGCGGTCGTGCCGACCGTCGACCTCGCCGCCCGGCGGGTGGTGATCGACCCGCCCGACGGGCTCGTGGCGGGCGAGGGCGCGGAGGATCCCGAGGAGGCGTGACGGAACGATCGGGGGTCTCGCGACGTTCGAACGCATACCCCTGTCAAGGAGATCGTCATGCTCGGTTGGATTCTCGCGCTGCTCGCCGTGGCCGCCATCGCCTCGTTCCTCGGGATGGGGCGCGTCTCGGGCGCGGCCCTGACCGGGGCGAAGATCCTGATCGTGATCGCGCTGGTGATCTTCCTGCTGGTGGTGCTCGGCATCATCGCCATCGCCTGACGGTTCCCCGCGCCCGGTCCCGACGCTAGGGATCGGGCATGGCGCCCCCCACCCGCTCCCACGGCTCGAAGTCGATCCGCGCCTCCGCCGCTCCGCGCGACCTGCTGGGCGAGCCGGGCGTGCGGCCCGGGGCGTGGCGGGCCTCGGTGGTCACGCTGCTGCCGGAGGCGTTCCCCGGCATCCTCGGCCACAGCCTCGTGGGCACCGCGCTCGAGCGCGGCCTCTGGGCGCTCGAGACGATCGACCTGCGCCGCCACGGGATCGGGCGGCACCGCGCGGTGGACGACACGCCCGCGGGCGGCGGCGCGGGGCTGGTGCTGCGGCCGGACGTGGTCGCGGGCGCGCTGGCCGCCGCGACGGCGCCGGGGCCGTTCCTCTACATGAGCCCGCGCGGGCGGCGCTTCGATCAGGCGATGGCGCGCGACCTCGCGGCGGGGCCGGGTGCCACGATCCTGTGCGGCCGGTTCGAGGGGGTGGACCAGCGCGTGCTCGACGCGCGCGGCGCGGTGGAGGTGAGCCTCGGGGACTTCGTGCTGACCGGCGGCGAGATCGCGGCGCAGGCGCTGATCGACGCGACCGTGCGCCTGCTGCCGGGCGTGATCGGCAACGCGGCCTCGCTCGAGGAGGAGAGCTTCGCGGCGGGGCTGCTCGAGCATCCGCACTACACAAAGCCCGCGGAATGGGAGGGGCGGACGATCCCGGAGGTGCTGACCTCGGGGCATCACGGCCGGGTGTCGGCGTGGCGGCGCGAACGGTCGGAGGCGTTGACCCGCGAGCGGCGGCCGGACCTCTGGGCCGCGCGCGACGGCTGACGGCGCTTGCGGGAGGCCCCGCCCCGCGCTAGAGGCGCCGCGACGGATCGCCCCGGCCTCCGGGACGCTCTCCGTCACGAACCAACAGCCGCGCCGCCCCACGGCGCAGGACATCATCCGCGGACCAACCGCGCGCAACGGAGGGGTCCATGAACCTCATCGCACAGATCGAGGCCGAGCAGGTCGCCGCGCTCGCCCACGACATCCCCGACTTCAAGGCCGGCGACACGGTCCGCGTCGGCTTCAAGGTGACCGAGGGCACGCGCACGCGGGTCCAGAACTACGAGGGCGTCTGCATCGGGCGCAAGAACGGCCGCGGCATCGCGGGCTCGTTCACCATCCGCAAGATCAGCTTCGGCGAGGGCGTCGAGCGCGTCTTCCCGCTGCACTCCACCAACATCGAGACGATCGAGGTCGTGCGCCGCGGCCGCGTTCGTCGCTCGAAGCTCTACTTCCTGCGCGAGCGCCGCGGCAAGTCGGCCCGGATCGTCGAGCAGACCAACTACCGGGCGCCCAAGGCCCGGACCGAAGGAGCCGCGTGATGAAGCAGGACCTGCATCCCGAGTACCACCTCATCGACGTCAAGCTCGTCGACGGCACCGTGATCCAGATGAAGTCGACCTGGGGCAAGGAGGGCGACCAGCTCTCGCTCGACATCGATCCCTCGGTCCACCCGGCCTGGACCGGCGGGACGTCGCGTCTGATGGATACCGGCGGGCGCGTCTCGAAGTTCAAGAACAAGTACGCGGGCCTGGGCTTCTAGTCCTCGCCGGACTGCGGAACCGACGCCGCCCCCGCCCCGGGGCGGCGTCACGCGTTCAGGGCGCCGGGGCGGGCGGGGAACGGTGGCATGGCGCACGTCGTCGTCTTCGGCAACGAGAAGGGCGGGTCGGGCAAGTCGACCTCCTGCATGCACGTCGCGACCGCGCTGACGCGCTCGGGGCGCCGCGTGGCCGCGATCGACCTCGACCTGCGGCAGCGGACCTTCGCGCGCTACCTCGAGAATCGCGCCGAGTTCGCCGCCCGCGAGGGGCTCGCGCTGCCCGCGCCGGTGCTGGTCGGCCTGCCCCGGGTCGAGCGCGCGGCGGGCGGGGACGCGGACGCGGACGCGTTCGACCGATCCTTCGCGATGGCGATGGAGGACGCCGCGGGACGGGCCGACTTCGTCGTCATCGACTGCCCCGGCAACCACACCCGGCTGAGCCAGGTCGCGCATGGCGAGGCCGACACGCTCGTCACGCCGATGAACGACAGCTTCGTCGATTTCGACCTGCTGGCCCGCATCGACCCGGCCGGGGGCGAGGTGCTCGGGCCGTCGGTCTATGCCGAGATGGTCTGGCAGGCGCGGCGCGGCCGGGCGGCCGCGGGCCGGTCGCCGACCGACTGGGTGGTGCTGCGCAACCGGCTCGGCTCGACCGAGATGCACAACAAGCGGCGGGTCGGCGCGGCGCTCGACGCGCTCGCCGTGCGGATCGGCTTCCGGGTGGCGCCGGGATTCAGCGAACGGGTGATCTTCCGGGAGCTGTTCCCGCGCGGATTGACGCTGCTGGACCTCGGCGACATCGGCGTCGGCAGCCTTTCGATCAGCAACGTCGCCGCGCGCCAGGAGCTCCGCGACCTGTTGAGATCGCTCGACCTTCCCGGCGTCGAGATCGCCTTCTAGGCTGCGGCGCGGTATCCGGTTGACCTCGGACGCGCGGCTTGCGACGCTTCGGGCGAATGCAGCGACACCGCGTCCGCGTTCGCCGTGCCGCCTCCGATGGGCGGCCCCGCCCGGGCCCGAAGGCCGGCGGTAGCGCAGTAACGTCAGGGAGACGTTCCACATGAAGAAGTTCCTTTTCTCGACCGCCATCGCGGCGGCCTCCGCGACCGCTTTCGCCGGCGCCGCGCAGGCGCAGGCCGATTGCTCCGACGTCTCGATCACCGAGATGGACTGGGCCTCGGCCGCCATCGTCACCAACGTGGCCAAGTTCCTGATGGAGCAGGGCTACGGCTGCTCGCTGACGCTGGTGCCGTCCTCGACCACCCCCGCGATGGCGTCGGTCGCCGAGACCGGCAAGCCCGACATCGTCACCGAGGTCTGGGCCAACGGCAATCCGGGCTACGACAAGCTGACGGCCGAGGGGCGCATCGTGACGCTCGCCGACGTTCTGTCGGATGGCGGCGTGCAGGGCTGGTACCTGCCGACCTACCTCGTCGAGGAGCATCCCGAGCTCGCGACGCTGCAGGGGATCCTCGACAACCCCGACCTGGTGGGCAACCGGATGCATTCGTGCCCCGACGGCTGGATCTGCCAGGACACGACCGGGTCGGTCGCGCGCGCCGCGGGCCTCGAGGAGGCGGGCATCGAGCTCTTCGAGCACGGCTCCGGCGAGACGCTGGCGACCTCGATGGCCTCGGCGGTCGAGAACCGTGAGCCGTGGCTCGGCTACTACTGGGAGCCCACGAGCATCATCGGCAAGTACGACATGACGCAGATCGACCTCGGGCCTTTCGACGACGAGATCTGGCAGTGCAACTCCGACAAGGATTGCGAGGAGGTCGGCGTCACGTCCTATCCCGTGGTCCCCGTCGTGACGGTCGTCACCACGACCTTCCAGGAGGAGCAGCCGGAGCTGGCGGAGCTCCTGTCGAAGGTCCGGTTCACCAACGCGCAGATGGGCGAGGTCCTCGCCTGGCAGGAGGACAACAACGCCTCCGTCGAGGAGGCCACGGTCTACTTCCTGTCGAACTACTCCGACGTCTGGCAGGACTGGGTGAACGACGACGCGCGTGCCAAGCTCGCGGCCCTGATCAACTGATCCCGCTCGGGGCGGGACCCGATCCCGCCCCGCTTCCACCCCGGCCCTCGCGGTCGGGGAGGCAAGGCCGACGACGACAGCAGATGGAGGCCGGCATGGCGACCTATGACGGCCTCTTCCGCCTCACCGGGCTCGAAGGCTGGTGCGCCGGCTCCGAGACCCCGGTCGAGAAGCCGATGACGATGGCCGAGCTGATGGCGCGCAACTCGGGCGCGGCGGTCGAATCCTCGGTGCTCGACACGCCCTTCCCCTCGCTCGACGCGCTCAACCGCTCCTGCGACGCGATCCCCCGCTCGCGCGACATGACGCAAGCCGTCGAGGACGGCTTCCTCGCGATCAAGGACCCGCTCAAGGTCGTGCTCGACCCGATCACGCAGCCGCTGTCGTGGATGCTCGACTTCTCGCTCGAGGCGTTCCAGGCGGTGCCGTGGTTCCTGATGATCCCGCTCCTCGTCGCGATCACCTGGTTCGCGTCGCGCAAGGTCGGGGTCACGCTCCTGGTGGCGGCGTCGTTCCTGTTCATGGCGTTCATCGATTACTACGACGACGCCATCAAGACGCTCTCCATCGTCTTCGTCTGCACGATCATCTCGGTGCTGATCGGCGTGCCCATCGGGATCGCCATGTCGCGCTCGAACCTGATCCAGCGGGCGACGATCCCTATTCTCGACATGCTCCAGACGCTGCCGACCTTCGTCTACCTGATCCCGCTCATCTTCCTGTTCTCGGTGACCGAGTCGAAGCTCTACGGCATCGCGATCATCCTCTACGCGATCGTGCCGGTGATCCGGCTCACGAACCTCGGCATCCGGCTCGTCGACCCCGACGTGATCGAGGCAGCGGACGCGTTCGGCATGTCGGACCGGCAGAAGCTCTGGGGCGTGCAGGTGCCGCTGGCGCTGCCCAACATCATGGCGGGCATCAACCAGACGATCATGATGTCGCTCGCGATGGTGGTGATCGCCTCGCTCGTCTCGGCGCCGGGGCTCGGCGTGAAGGTGCTGGCGGGCATCCGCAACCTCGAGCTCGGGGTGGGGCTCGTCGCGGGCTTCTGCATCGTGCTGCTCGCGGTGCTGCTCGACCGCTCCACCAAGGCCGCGCTGGGCCGCATCGACTCGAGCACCCGCACATGACCGAACCCAAGATCCGCATCCGCAGCCTCTACAAGATCTTCGGGCCCGACCCTCAGGCCGCGCTCGCGCGCGTCAACGACGGGATGGGCAAGCCGGAACTGCTGGAGACGACGAACCACGTCCTCGGCCTGAGCGACATCAACGTCGACATCGACCCGGGCGAGATCACGGTGATCATGGGTCTGTCGGGGTCGGGAAAGTCGACGCTGATCCGCCATCTCAATCGCCTGATCGAGCCGACGGCGGGCGAGGTCGTGGTGGATGGCGAGGACGTGCTCGCCTATGGCGGATCGCCGTCTCGCGCAGCTTCGGCAGAACACGATGTCGATGGTGTTCCAGAAGTTCGCGCTGTTCCCGCATCAGACGATCCTCGCCAATGCCGGCATGTCGCGCCGCGTCCGCGGCGAGGGCGCCGAGATCGGCGAGCGGGAGGGGCGCCGCTGGCTCGAGCGGGTGGGGCTCGGCGGCTACGAGGACTACTATCCCGGCCAGCTCTCGGGCGGGATGCAGCAGCGCGTCGGCATCGCCCGCGCGCTTTCGTCGGACAGCGAGATCATGCTGATGGACGAGGCGTTCAGCGCGCTCGACCCGCTGATCCGCACCGACATGCAGAACCTGCTCCTCGAGCTGCAGCGCGAGCTGCACAAGACGATCGTGTTCATCACCCACGACCTCGACGAGGCGCTCAAGCTCGCCGACCACCTCGTGATCCTCAAGGACGGCGCGGTGGTCCAGCAGGGCGAGCCGCAGCGCATCCTGCTCCAGCCGAACGACCCGTACATCGTGGACTTCATCGCCGACATCAACCGCGCCCGCGTGCTCCGCGTCCGTTCGGTGATGAAGGTGACCGAGCAGGTCGGCGTCGGCATCGCGGGCGACGTCGAGGCGAGTCAGAACCTCGAATCGGTGATCGCGCTGTCGGAGGGCGACACCAACCTGCACTACCGCGTGATGGAGGACGGCCAGCAGGTCGGCACGCTCCACATGCGCGACCTCGTGCGCGCGCTCGTCCCCGTCGTCTCCGAGGAGGCCGAGCGCCGCGTCGCGTGACGGTCAGGCACCGTGGCGAGCGAGGTGCTTCTCCAGCCGCCGCAGTCCCAGCGACAGCATCACGGTCATCGTCAGGTAGAGCAGCGCCACGACGTTGTAGGTCTCGAAGTAGCGGAAGTTGCCCGCCGCCGTGAGCTTGCCGAGCTGCGCGATGTCGAGCACGCCCACGACCGAGACCAGCGACGAGTCCTTCACCAGCGCCACGAAGTCGTTGCCCAGCGGCGGCAGGATCGTGCGGATCGCCTGCGGCAGCACGACGTGCCGGAACGTGTGCGACCGCCGCATCCCGAGCGCCTGCGCGGCCTCGGTCTGGCCGCGGTCGACCGATTGCAGCCCGGCGCGGAACACTTCCGCGATGAAGGCCGAGTAGGCGATCACGAGCGCCAGGATCGCACGCCACAGAAGCGTGAAGTCCCGCATCGAGGCCGGCTCCAGCCCGAGCGCGCCAGCGACGGCGTTCCAGCCCGCCACCAGCGCGGGCGCGAAGACGAAGGCGACGTAGAGCAGCAGCACGAGGATCGGGATGCCGCGGACGAGCTCGACGTAGAACCGCGCGACCTGACGGGCCAAGACCGAGCGCGACAGCGACATCATCGCGAGCCCGAGCCCCACGAGCGAGGCGCCGACGAAGGCCGTCACGGTCACGAAGATCGTGATCCAGATCCCGCGACGGAGCGTGACGAGCACCTGCCGCGCGCCGTCGTCGAGGGCGATCGCCGCGAACGCACCCCCGATCAGCAGGGCGATCCCCGCCAGCCACCACGGGAACTCCCGCGCGTCGCCGCCCGGGGGGGCGGCGCGCGCGGGGCCGAGGAGCGCGTGCGCGCGCGCCCGGTCGGCCTCACTCACCGAACGAGTATTCCAGGAACCACTTCGTGTTGAGCGCCTCGAGCGTCCCGTCGGCTTCCATCGAGGCGATGGCCGCGTTCATCGCCGGGACGAGGTCGGAATCCTTGGGGAAGATGAAGCCGAACTGCTCCGTCCCCATCGGCTCGCCCACGATCTTGAGCCCGCCGTCGGACGCGTCGACGTAGCCCTGCGCGGCGGTCGAGTCCGACAGCGCGAGATCCACGTCGCCCGCCCGCAGCGCCTGCACGCCCGCGCCGAACGTCTCGAAGAGCTTGATGCGGGGGTTCGACTCGTCCCCGTCCAGCACCTCGTAGACGCCGACGTAGAACGGCGTCGTCCCCGGCTGCGCGGCCATCAGCAGGTCGGGATCGGCGGCGAAGCCCGCCGCGTCCGTGAAGCGCTCCTCGTCGCCGCGCACGATCATCCGCATCTGGCTCGTGATGTAGGGGTCGGAGAAGTCGACCATCTCGCGGCGGTCCTCGCGGATCGTGATGCCGGTCATGCCCATGTCCATCTGGCCCTCGGACACGGCGGGGATCATCGCGTCCCAGCTGACCTTCACGTATTCCGGCACGATCCCGATGCGCTCGGCGATCTCGGCCATGGCGTCGTATTCCCAGCCGATCGCCTCGCTCGTCGCGGGGTCGAGGAACTGCAGCGGCGGATAGGCGTCCTCGGTCGCGATCACGACGGTGCGGCCGCCGAGGTCGGGGAGGTCCTGCGCCAGGGCGGGCGCGGCGAAAGCGAGGGCGGCGAGGAGCGCGAGGGGCTTCATGGGCGGGGTCTCCGGTTGGGTCGGCACGATGATGCAGGCTCGCTTCCCGCGCGCAAGGCCCCGCGGCCGAGGCCGGAGCTTTCAGCGCGTGCCGCAGACCGGGCAATCCGGCCGCCGCGCCACCGCGATGCGCCGCGCCTCCGCGTCCAGCCCGTCCCACATCAGGAGCGTGCCGCGCAGGCCCGTCCCCGCGCCGACGATCTCCTTGATCGCCTCCATCGCCATGATCGAGCCGACGATCCCCGGCAGCGCGCCGACCACCCCGGCCTCCGCGCAGGGCGGCGCGAGCCCCGCGGCGGGCGCCTGCGGGAACAGGCACGCCATGCACGGCGCGCCCCGCGCGGGGTCGTAGAGCGTCACCTGCCCTTCCCACTGCGTGATCGCGCCGGCAATCAGCGGACGCGCCGTCGCGACGGCGGCCGCGTTGACGATCCGCCGGGTCTCGAAGCTGTCGCTGCCGTCGACGACGAGGTCGAAGTCGGCGAAGAGCTCCTCGGCGATGGCCGCGGTCAGGCGCCGGTTGTAGGGCTTCACCCGGACGTGCGGGTTGAGCGCGCGGATGCCCGCCTCGGCCGAGAAGACCTTCGCGGAGCCCGACCGCGCGTCGGCATGGACGATCTGGCGCTGCAGGTTCGACAGGCTCACGAGATCGTCGTCGATCACCCCGATCGTGCCGACCCCGGCCGCGCCGAGATAGAGCAGCACCGGCGAACCGAGCCCGCCCGCGCCGACCACCAGCACGCGCGCTTCCTTGAGCCGACGCTGCCCCTGCCCGCCGATCTCGCGCAGGACGATGTGGCGTCCGTAGCGTTCGAGCTCGACCTCCGAGAACGGCCCCGCATCGGCGGCGGGAGAATGGACGGCCTCCGCCCGCCGCGCCCGCTCGCGCACCCGGACGAGCCCGAGCCGGTAGAGGAGCACCAGGCCGACGATCGCCCCGAGCACCAGCCACTCGCCCGGCCCGCCGCCGAGCGCGTCTCTAAGCGGGTTGCCGGGCGGCAGGGCGAACTCGACAAAGAGCACCACGACGTAGAGCAGCGCGAGCATGTAGAGCCGCGCCACGACCGGCGTCCGCAGATACGCGCCGAGCCCGTAGATGGCCGCGCCGAGGAGCAGGACCGGGATCACGTCCCGGTGGACCCGAATCCGGCCGCCCCGCGCGCCGTGGGCGGCAGCGCGTCCACCTCCCGCCATGGCGCGCGCAGCACCGGCGCGACCACCGCCTGCGCGATCCGCATCCCGTGCGCGATCTCGAACGGCACATTCCCGAGATTGACCACGATCAGCGCGAGCGGCCCGCGGTAGTCCGCGTCCACCGTGCCGGGCGCGTTCAGGAGCGTTATCCCGTGATGAAGCGCGAGCCCCGAGCGTGGGCGGAGCTGCATCTCGTGGCCCTCGGGCACGGCGACGAGCAGCCCGGTCGCGATCGCCGCGCGTTCGCCCGGCGCGAGCGTCACCACGTCGCCGCCGGTATCGGCGCGCAGGTCGGCCCCGGCCGCGCCTTCGGTCGCGTAGGCGGGCATCGGCAGGCCGGGATCGCCCCCCGGCGCGCGCGCGAACAGCACCGCGCTCACAGCGCCTCAGCGATCCGGGCGGCAAGGCGGCGGGCGGTCTCCACCTTGCTCGCGCGGGGCCAGTCCTCGGTCCCGTCCGCGGTGATCAGCGTGACCGCGTTCTCCGTGCCGCCCATGATCCCGGTCCCGGGCGAGACGTCGTTGGCGACGATCCAGTCGCAGCCCTTGCGCGCGCGCTTCTCGGTCGCGTGGGCGACGACGTCGCGCGTCTCCGCGGCGAAGCCCACGACGAGCGCGGGCCGGTCCGCGCCCCGCGCGACCTCGCGCAGGATGTCGGGGTTCTCGGCCAGCGACAGCGCGGGCGGGCCGTCCGCGCTCTTCTTCACCTTGTGTTCCGCCGCGTCGGTCACGCGCCAATCGGCCACCGCCGCCGCCATCACCGCCACGTCGGCGGGCAGCGCGGCGCGCACCGCATCGCGCATCTCGCGCGCCGTCTCGACGCGCACGACCGCCACGCCGTCGGGCGGCGGGACGATGGCGGGACCGGTGACGAAGGTGACGCGCGCGCCCAGATCGCGGAGCGCCGCGGCGATGGCCGTGCCCTGCGCGCCCGAGGAACGGTTGGCGATGTAGCGCACGGGATCGATCGGCTCGTGCGTCGGCCCCGAGGTGACGAGCGCGTGGCGCCCGGCGAGCGGGCCGTCCGCGAGCTGCGCCTCGATCGCGGCCACGATGTCCGGTACCTCGGCCAGCCGGCCCGGCCCGAACTCGCCGCAGGCCATCGCGCCCTCGGCCGGGCCGATCACGCGGATCCCGTCGCCCCGCAGCGTGGCGAGGTTCCGCCGCGTCGCGGGGTGCTCCCACATCCGCACGTTCATCGCGGGCACGATGGTGACCGGCGTGTCGGTGGCGAGCAGGAGCGTGGTCGCAAGGTCGTCGGCGATGCCCGCCGCCATCCGCGCCATCAGGCTCGCCGTGGCCGGGCAGACCACGACGAGGTCGGCCGCGCGGCTGAGCTCGATATGCCCCATCTCCGCCTCGTCGGTCAGGTCGAAGAGGTTCCGGTGTACCTTGGCCGCCGCCAGCGCGGAGACCGAGAGCGGCGTGACGAAGCGCTCGGCGCCCGATGTCAGGACCGGCATCACCGAAGCGCCGCGCTCGCGCAGCCGCCGGATCAGCTCGAGGGAGCGGAACGCCGCGATCCCGCCGCCGACGACGAGGAGGATGGTGCGGCCCGTCAGCATCGCGCCCGCTCTAGGCCACCGGCCGGGTCAACGGAAGGCGGCGCAGGGGTCGGATCGCGCCGGCCCGGCCGAGGTGAGCACGATGTCGCCGGGCGGCACGTCGCCCGGCACCCCCTCCGACTGCACGAGCGCCACGACGGCGACCTCGGGGGCCGCGCGCGCGATCGCGGCGGGGACGCCCCAGTCGGTCCGGGCATGGCCGTTGCCCGCGATCAGCACGACCGGCGCGCCATGGGTGTCGAGCGCGGCGAGCGTGACGGCGGCGAAGCGGGCATCGGCCTCCCGCTGGCTCGCGACGAAGCGCGGCAGGAGGTCGGACGGCAGCGTGTCGCAATGCGCGTCGGCCTGCAGAGCCTCGCGCGTGGCCTGCTCGTCCGGTCGCAAGCGGCTCGTCCAATCCATAGGCCGTCCGGTCGACCGCCCCGCCCGCCGCGCCGAGGATCGCGGCCCCCGAAGCGGCCATGATCGGCGCGTAGAACGCGATGTCCGGCCAGCCGCTGTCGCCCCAGTCGAGAAGCGGGCCGAGCGTCGCCGCATCGCGCGGCGTGTCGGGACCGATCCGCGCCGCCCGCTTCGCGTCGAGCATCTCGAACACGACGGCGGTGGGCGCGATCCCGGCCACGAGCCGGGCCTGCGCCGCATGGTGCGCCGCGTTGTCGTGCCGCTCGCCCAGGATGTACACGTCCGCCGGCGGCAGGACGGGATCGGCCAGCGCCGGCCCCGCCGCCCATAGCGCAAGCGCGAGCGCCTTCACGCGAGGAAGCCGAACACCTCCGTGCTCTCCTGTTCGAGCGACCGCCGCATCTTGGCGAAGGCCGCCGCCTCGAGCTGGCGGACCCGCTCCTTGGACAGCGACAGCTCGTTGCCGAGCGATTCCAGCGTCCGGGGCTCCTCGCGCAGCTTGCGCTCGCGAACGATGAAGCGCTCGCGCTCGTTGAGCGCCGACAGCGCCGTGAGCAGCCACTGCCGCAGCATCGCGTTGTCGTGCTTCAACTCGACCGTCTCGTCGGCCTGCGCCGCGTCGTCCTCGAGCGCGTCGATCCACTCGCGCCCGTCCTCGTCGGAGGACTGCGTCGCGTTGAGGCTGAAGTCGGAGCCGCCGAGCCGCCCCTCCATCATCTCCACGTCGCGCAGCGGCACGCCGACCTCGGTGGCGATCCGCTCGCGCATCGTCTGGCGGTCGAGCGTCACGCCCTCGGCCTGCGCCTCGCGCTCGAGCCGGGCCTGGACACGGCGGAGGTTGAAGAACAGCGACTTCTGGCTCGAGGTCGAGCCGGTGCGCACCATCGACCAGTTGCGCATCACGTAGTCCTGGATCGACGCCTTGATCCACCAGACCGCGTAGGTCGAGAACCGCACGCCCCGGTCGGGGTCGAACTTCTCGGCCGCCTTCATCAGGCCCAGCCCGGCCTCCTGGATCAGGTCGTTCATCGGCGCGCCGTAGCGGCGGAACTTGGCGGCCATGGAGATCGCGAGCCGCATGTAGGCGGTGATCAGACGATGCAGCGCGGCCTCGTCGCGTTCGTCGCGCCACGCGTAGGCGAGGCGCAGCTCGGTCTCCGCATCGAGCAGCTCCGCCTTCATCGCCCGTCTCGAAAGGGAGGTATCGCCGTTGAAGTCGAGCGCCATGACCGTATCCTCGCGATGTCATTTCAAGCGATCGGCCCCATGGCCCTTGATCGCGCCTCTCCCGGCTCTACGCCGCCACCCCCGGAAAGTTCCCGCCGTGCCGGACCCCGCCCCCTCGCTCCTGGTGATCGGCCACGCCGCGTCGGGGAAGTCCGACTGGGCGGAAGCGCAGGCGCTCGCGATGGCCGACGGGGGGCCGGGGCGCGCGGTCTACGTCGCCACCGCGGAGGCCTGGGACGATGAAATGAAGGCCCGGATCGCCGATCACGCCGCCCGGCGGGGGGCGGCGTGGCGGCTGATCGAGCGGCCGCCGGACCTCGCCGCCGCCTGCGCCGGGCTGGCGGCAGCGGACGTCGCGCTCGTGGATTGTGCGACGTTGTGGCTCACCTCGCTCGTGATGCGGGGCGCGCAATGGCGGGACCCGGCGGAAGCCTGGATCGCCGCGATGCGCGCCGGCCCGGCTCGCTTCGTCGTCGTCACGAACGACGTCGGCGGCGGCGTGGTGCCCGACAACGCCGCCGCGCGCGCGTTCCAGCGCGACCAGGGCGCGCTCAACCGGATGCTCGCCGCCGCGCTGCCCCGCGTGGCGACGGTCACCGCCGGGCTGCCCGTCTGGCTCAAGCGGTGACGCGGCTCTGGCTGGTCCGCCACGGGCCGACCCATGCCAAGGTGATGCTGGGCCGGACCGACCTCCCCGCGGACCTGTCGGATACGGCCGCCGTCGCGCGGCTGGCCGCGCACCTTCCTCGACGCTCCGATGGTGAGCAGCGACCTGCGCCGCGCCGCCGAGACCGCCGACGCGATCGGGGGCGCGCGCGAACGGCTCCCCGACGAGCGATCCCTGCGCGAGTTCGACTTCGGCGAGTGGGACGGACGCGCGGCGGGGGCGATCGACGACCCGCGGCTGCGCACCTTCTTCGACGCGCCGGGCACGATCCGCGCGCCGGGCGGCGAGAGCTGGGACGACGTGGCGGCGCGGGCGGGCGCGACGCTCGACCGGCTCGCGGCGGGGCGGGCCGACCTGATCGTCGTCGCGCATATGGGCACGATCCTGACGCAATGGGCGCGCGCGACGGGGCTCGCCCCGTACGACGCGCTCGCGCAGACGATCGAGCCGCTGAGCGTGACGCGGATCGACCTCGCGGGCGGCGCGGCGGTCGCGGTCTCGGCCAACCACGTGGCGTGAGGCCGTCCGGGGGTGCTAGCGGCGCGGCCATGACCTACGAGCTCCTGATCGGCGACCGATCCTACTCATCGTGGAGCCTGCGCGGCTGGCTCCTCTTCGCGGCCTTCGACATCCCCGTGCGCACCCGGCTCGTGGAGATGTACGACCCCGCCTTCGCGACCGCGCTGCGCGACTGGCCCCCGGCCCGGACCGTGCCGGTCGCGCGGGCCGGGGACGGCGCGCAGTGGCACGACAGCCTCGCGATCGCGGAAGGGCTGGCGGAGCGGCACCCGGAGGCCGGACACTGGCCCGACGCGCCCCGCGCCCGCGCGCTGGCCCGCTCGCTCGCCGCCGAGATGCATTCCGGCTTCGGCGCTCTGCGCTCCGCCTGCCCGATGAACCTCCGCGTCGCTTGGCGGGGGTTCGAGCCGTCCGACGCGGTGCACGCCGACCTCGCCCGGCTCGAGGCGGTCTGGTCGGCGGCGCGCGCGATGGCGGGCGGCGGCCCGTGGCTCTTCGGGCGCTATGGCGCGGTCGACGCGTTCTACGCGCCCGTCGCGATGCGGATCGCGGGCTACGGCCTGCCGGTGTCGGACGCGGGCCGCGCCTATGTCGACGCGCACCTCGCGCATGCGCCGCTGCGCGCATGGCGCGCGGAGGGGGAGGCGGCGGACCGGACGCTGGCGAACTACGACATGGGCCTGCCGACCGACCCGTTCCCGATCGAGTGAGGCGTTAACCTTTCCTTCACGCCTGCCTCGTTAACCATTGCGCGGGACGGGGGACGAATGCTCGCACGCACCACCACGGTGGCCTTCGAGGGGCTGGAGGCGCGGCCGGTCGACGTGCAGTGCGCGGTCTCGCCGGGGCTGCCGGGCTTTTCGGTCGTGGGCCTGCCCGACAAGGCGGTGTCGGAGGCCAAGGACCGCATCCGCACCGCGCTTTCCGAGCTCGGCATCGCGCTGCCGTCGCGCAAGGTCACGATCAACCTCTCGCCCGCCGACATCCCCAAGGAAGGCGCGCATTTCGACCTGCCGATCGCGCTGTCGCTGCTGGCCGCGCTCGAGATCGTGCCCGCGCACCGCGTCGCCCGCGCGGTCTCCATCGGGGAGATGTCGCTCGACGGCGCGCTCGTGGCGGTCGCGGGAGCGCTGCCCGCGGCGATGACCGCCGCCTCGCTCGATGCCGACCTCTACTGCCCCGAGGCCTGCGGGCCGGAGGCGGCCTGGGTCGGCGCGGCCTCGGTCTTCGCCGCGCCGTCGCTCAAGGCGCTGATCGACCACCTGACCGACGCCGCACCGCTGACGGAGGCGCGCGCGGGCCGGATCGCCGAGGCGCCGGGCGGCCTGTGCCTGCGCGACGTTCGCGGGCAGGAGCGGGCCAAGCGCGCGCTCGAGATCGCCGCCGCCGGGCGTCACCACCTGTTCCTCGTCGGCCCGCCCGGCGCGGGCAAGTCGATGCTCGCCGCGCGTCTGCCGGGCCTCCTGCCCCCGCTCTCGGCGATGGAATCGCTCGAGACGTCGATGATCCACTCGCTCGCCGGGACGCTCGACGAGGGCGGCATCCTGCACCGCCGCCCGTTCATGGAGCCGCACCATACGGCGTCCGTCGCGGCCATCGCGGGCGGCGGCAAGCGCGCCGGGCCGGGGCAGATCAGCCTCGCGCATAACGGCGTGCTGTTCATGGACGAGTTCCCCGAATTCCCGCGCGCCGTGCTCGAGACGCTGCGCCAGCCGATCGAGACCGGCGAGGTCACGATCGCGCGGGCCAACGCGCATGTCCGCTACCCCTGCCGGTTCCTGCTGGTGGCCGCCGCGAACCCGTGCCGCTGCGGGATGCTGTTCGACCCCGAGCAGGCCTGCACCCGCGCGCCGGCCTGCGGCGAGGACTACATGGGAAAGATCTCCGGCCCGCTGATGGACCGCTTCGACCTGCGGCTCGAGGTGCCCGCGGTGGAGGTCTCGGATCTGGCGATGCCCCCCTCGGGCGAGACCTCGGCCGAGGTCGCCGCCCGCGTCGCCGCGGCACGCGAGCGGCAGGCGGCGCGCTACGAGGGGGTCGAGGGCGTCACCGTCAACGCCGACGTCGCGGGCGACGCGGCGATGGCGCTGGCCGCGCCGGACGCGGAAGGCCACGACATGCTGCTCAAGGCTACCGAGCGGTTCCGGCTGTCGGCGCGCGGCTACCACCGCGTGCTCAAGGTCGCGCGCACGATCGCCGACCTCGACGGGGAGGACGCCGTGCGCCGGCCGCACGTCGCCGAGGCGCTGTCCTACCGGCTGGTCGCAGGCGCCTGAGCCCGCCGCCGCTCGATCGCCTCCCAGATCAGCGCGGCGGCGTTGGTCCCGTCGAACCGCTCGAGCTCCTGCAGCCCGGTGGGCGAGGTCACGTTGATCTCCGTCAGGTACGTGCCGATCACGTCGATGCCCACGAAGACCTGACCCGCCTCGCGCAGCCGGGGGCCGATGGCCGCGCAGATCTCGCGGTCCCGCTCGGTCAGCCCCACCTTCTCCGGCCGCCCGCCGACATGCATGTTCGAGCGCGTCTCGCCCGCCGCGGGCACCCGGTTGATCGCGCCCACCGGCTCGCCGTCGACGAGGATCACGCGCTTGTCGCCCTTCGCCACGTCCGGCAGGAACGGCTGCATGATCAGCGGCTCGCGGTTGATCGCCGCGAACGTCTCGTGCAGCGAGGCGAGGTTGCGGTCGTCGCGCGTCAGCCGGAACACGCCCGCGCCGCCGTTGCCGTAGAGCGGCTTCAGGATCACGTCGCCGTGGCGTTCCTTGAAGGCGCGCAGCGTGGCGAGGTCGCGCGCGATGCAGGTGGGCGGGGTGAGCTCGGGGAAGTCGAGCACCATCAGCTTCTCGGGCCAGCCGCGCACCCAGGTCGGGTCGTTGACCACCAGCGTGCCGGGATGCACGCGGTCGAGGATGTGGGTGTTGGTGATGTAGCCCATGTCGAAGGGCGGGTCCTGGCGCAGCCAGACGACGTCGAGCCGGGCGAGGTCGATCTCGTGCATCGGCCCGAGCGTGACATGGCGGCCCCGCTCGCGCCGCACCTCCATCGCCTGTCCCTGCGCGACCACGCGGCCGGCCACGTAGGCCAGCCGGTCCGGCGTCCAGTAGACGAGCGAGTGGCCCCGCGCCTGCGCCTCGAGCGCGAGGCGGAACGTCGAGTCGGCGTCGATGTCCACCGCTTCCATCGGGTCCATCTGGAAGCCGACCTCGAGCGGGGCGGAACGGGTCATCGGGCGGCTCCTCGGGTGCGGGCGGGTGCGGCGATGCATGGCGGAGGCGCGCGGAGGGGGCAATGCGTGGGGGACCGTTCCGTCGTCACGACGCCCGGGAGCGACCGCGGGGGCGGCGGGAGGGCCACCGTCGGCCTCGCCCGACCGTGGCGGCGGGCGCGCATCGCACGCCTCGAACCGTTCCGAGGGGCCCGAGCGGGGAGCGGCATGCGGCGCTCGGGTCGGGCGGCGGCTCGCGACGGGGAGGCGTTCGACGACCCAGACCGGACATCCCGCACGCGGCGCCGACGGTCGGTTCGGATTGAGGGCTTCGGGCGTCCGATCCGGGGCAGCGCGAGAGGCAGCCGGACGGGGTCGGCGACCAGGCGACCGAGGCCCGGCCGACGCGGCGATCGGACCCAACGATAGCCGCCCCATCGGCGCGGCCGCGCTCGTGCGCGGGCAGGATCGCCCCTGGTCGCGCGGCCTGAGCGGGAGCCGCCGGGGATCTTTCGAGCGGTCGATCGGACGGGCGTTCGCGAATCGGCGGCGCGGGCGCAGAAAGCCTCATCGCGGGGAACCGCCGCCGGATCGACAGCGAGCGATCTAGCCTAGTAGCGAGCCCGGTCCGGCGGGGCCGATGCAGACGATGTGGACGATGGACGATGGACGATGTGAGACGATTGTAGCGTCCGGAAGGGAACGGTCGCGTCGAACGACGCCAATCGGACGGAGCAAAACACACCGTCCCGCCCCGCTCCGGGCCCCGATCGGGACGGGGCGTCGACGGCAGGCCTCGAGCCTTTCGATCCCCGCCAACACGACCAACGCGGCGGCGCCGTTAGCGGGAGGCCGTTTCCGACACCTCCGGACGGGCGCATGCGAGCGCCGGAAAGCCGGGGATCATCCGGCGAGCGCGTTCTCGATCACCTCGATCCGCCCGACCGCATCGACCAGCGCCACGTCGAAACGCACCGCGCTCAGCAGCCCGTCGGGCATCGTGCCCATGTACTCGCCCGCGCAGTCGAACAGGCGGCGGACCTGATGATCGCCGACCCGCAGGGCGGCGGCGGCGTGGGTATCGCTTCGCTTGACCTCGACGAAGACCGTCTCGTCGCCGTCGCGGGCGATCACGTCGATCTCGCCGCCCTTGCCGCGCCATCGCCGTTCGAGGACGGGGCGACCGAGGCCGGCATAGTGGCGCGCGACGCAATCCTCCGCCGCCAGCCCTGAATGGTAGGAGGTCGTGCCGCTCATGCTTCGTCCCTCAGCGCCAGGGCCGCGTCGTAGACGACCTTACGCGGCGCGCCGGTCTCCTGGGAAACGAGAAGTACCGCGGATTTGAGCGATCGGTCCCGCATCGCCACGCGCAGCGCGGCGGCGATGGCGGCGGCGTCGACGACGCGGGCGGGCGGGCGATCGATCACCACGACGATCTCGCCGCGCGCCGCCTCCGCGCCGTAGTGCTCCGCCAGCGCGTCGAGCGTGCCGCGGCGCACCTCCTCGAACCGCTTGGTCAGCTCGCGGCAGACCGCCGCCTCGCGCGCGCCGAGCATGTCGGCCGCGTCGCGCAGCGTCGCCGCCAGCCGCTTCGGCGATTCGTAGAGCACGAGCGTCGCCGCCACGCCCGCGAGCTCGCGCAGCGCCTCGCGGCGCGCCGCCGATCGGGGCGGCAGGAACCCCGCGAAGAGGAACCGGTCGGTCGGCAGCCCGGCGACGCAGAGCGCCGCGAGCAGCGCGCTCGCCCCCGGCGCGGCGCGGACGGGATGCCCCGCCGCGCGCGCCTCGCAGCCGAGCTGGAACCCCGGATCGGCCAGGAGCGGTGTCCCCGCCTCGGATGCGTAGGCGACCGAGCGCCCGGCGGCGAGCGCGGCCATGAGCTTCGGACGGGCGGCCGGGCCGTTGTGGTCGTGGTAGGCGACGAGCGGCCGGTCGCCCAACGCGACCCCGTGGATGTCCATCAGCCGCCGAAGCGAGCGCGTGTCCTCCGCCGCGAGCACGTCGGCGGCGCCCAGCACGTCGAGCGCCCGGAGCGTGACGTCGCGCGCGGCCCCGATCGGGACGGAGACGAGGTGCAGCCCCGCCTCGATCGCGCCGGTCCCCGCCATCCGACCCTCCTTCGCCATCCGGCGTTTACTCGGCCGGAGGGTGGCACTAGCCTCCGCCGCGACCCTGCGCACGGAGACGACGATGCCCGAGACGATGCCCCGCCGGACGCTCGTCCCATTGGCGCGACGCGCGCGCAAGGCCCTCGGCCGGGCCGGGCGCGCGCTCGCGCTCGCGGGCGCCGCGGCGGCGCTCGCCGCGTGCAACGTCGCGGGACCGGGCAACGTCAGCGCGGGCGGGCTGCCCGGGTCGGGGCCGGTGCGCGTGGCGCTGCTCGTCCCTTACGGCTCGGCGCGCGGCACCGATGCGGGGGTCGCCCGCGGGCTGGAGAACGCGGCGCGGCTCGCCGTGGCCGACCTCGGCGGCGCGGCGGTGACGCTCGACGTCTATCCGACCCAAGGCACGCCCGGCGGGGCCTCGGCGGCCGCGACGCGGGCGCTGGCGGAGGGGGCGCAGGTGATCCTCGGCCCGCTCTACGCCGAGAACGCGGCGGCGGCGGGCGTCGCCGCGGCGGGCTCGGGCATCCCGGTGCTGAGCTTCTCCAACAACACGGGCGTGGCGGGCGGCAACGTCTGGGTGCTCGGCAACACGTTCGAGAACACCGCCCGGCGCATGCTGGGCTTCGCCGCCGCGCAGGGCCGCAACCGCGTGCTCGTGACCCATGCCGACGACGCCGCCGGGCAGGCCGCGAGTGCCGCCGTCGTCGCCGCCGCGCGCGGCACCCGCGCGCAGATCACCGGCACGGTCGCCTATCCGCTGAGCCAGGCGGGGATCGCCGGCGCCGTTCCGACCATCGCCGAGACTGCCCGGTCGACCGCGTCGAACGCCGTCTTCCTCACCGGCAACACGTCGGGCGACCTCCCGGTGATTTCGCAGCTCCTCTCGGAGGCCGGGATCGGCGGGGAGGCGTTCCGCTACCTCGGACTTACCCGCTGGGACGTGCCCGCCGAGGCGAGCCGGCTTCCGGGCCTGCAGGGCGGCTACTTCGCGCTGCCCGACCCGGGGCCGCTCGCGCAGTTCCAGGCGCGCTACGCCGCGGCCTACGGCGGCGCGCCGCATCCGGTCGCGAACCTCGCCTACGACGGCATCGCCGCGATCGGGGCCATCGCGCGCTCGGGCGGCACCGTCTCGGGACGCACGCTGACGGCGCGCGACGGGTTCGCGGGCACGGCGGGCGCGTTCCGCCTCCGCCCGGACGGCACCAACGAGCGCGCGCTCGCCGTGGCCCAGATCGCGAACCAACGGATACAGGTGGTCGACCCTGCCCAGAGCCGCTTCTCCGGCGGCGGGTCCTGACGCAGGGGGCGAGGCCATCGCCGCGTCCTTCGGCCCGTCCGACCTCCCGCCCGCGACCGACGCCACGCTGATCGCCCCGGTCGGGGCGATCTTCGACGACGCGTCGGTGGTGGCGGGGCTCCTGCGCGCCGTCGGGTGCGCGGGGGACGATCCGATGGCGTGCCGCCGCGCGACGGTCGAGGTGCTCGCGGCGGCGCGGCGGCGCGGCCGGGACGCCATCGCCGCGGCCTTCGCGGACGACCCGACGCGGGCGCGGCGGGTGACGCAATCCTACGCGCACCTCACCGACCGGCTCGTGCAATGCGCCTGGCTCGTGGCCACGCGGCTCCTGCACCCCGACCCCGCGGGGGCGATGCGCTGCGCCGTCCTCGGCGTCGGCGGCTACGGGCGCGGGGAGATGGCGCCCCATTCCGACGTCGACCTGCTGTTCCTGCTGCCGAAGTCCACGCGCGGTGCGGAGGCGACCGTCGAGACGGTCCTCTACGTGCTCTGGGACCTCAAGCTGAAGGTCGGTCACGCGACGCGGACGGTGGGCGACTGCCTCCGGCTCGCCGCCGAGGACTACACGATCCGCACCGCCCTCCTGGAGCGCCGGCCGATCTGCGGCGACGCGGACCTGCCCGAGCGGCTGACGCAGCGGCTCTGGGCGGAGCTGTTCCGCCGCACCGCGCCCGACTTCATCGAGGCCAAGCTCGCCGAGCGCGAGGAGCGCCACCGCAAGCAGGGCGGCCAGCGCTTCATGCTCGAGCCCAACGTCAAGGAGGCGAAGGGCGGGCTGCGCGACCTGCAGGCGCTCTACTGGATCGTGAAGTACCGCTACCGCGTGGACGACGCGGCGATGCTCGTGCCGCTGGGCGTGTTCACGCGCGCCGAGTTCGACGCCTTCGAGGCGGCCGAGCGGTTCCTGTGGTGCGTGCGCTGCCACATGCACCTGATCGCGGGGCGCGCGGCCGACCAGCTGACCTTCGACATGCAGGTCGACGTGGCGGCGGCCATGACCTACCGCGACCACGCCGGTCGGCGCGCGGTCGAGCACTTCATGCAGGACTACTTCCGCCACGCCACCCGGGTGGGCGAGCTGACCCGGATCCTGCTGGTCGCGCTCGAGGCCGACAACGTGAAGCGCGAGCCGGGACTGCTCGGGCTCTTCAAGCGCCGCCGCAAGCTGCGGCTCCCCTACGTCGAGCGGCAGGGAAGGCTCGACGTGGTGGACGACGCGACGTTCCTCTCCGACCCGCTCAACATGCTCGGCATCTTCGAGGAGACGCTGCGGACGGGCATGTTCCTGCACCCGCACGCGATGCGATTGATGGCGGCCAACCGGCACCGGGTGGACCGCTCCCTGCGCGAGGACCCGGAGGCGGCGAAGCTGTTCCTCGGGCTGCTCCTGAAGCACGGCAACCCCGAGCGCGCGCTGCGGCGGATGAACGAGCTCGACGTGCTCGCGGCCTTCATCCCCGAATTCGCGCCGATCGTGGCGATGATGCAGTTCAACCTCTACCATTCCTACACGGTCGACGAGCACACGATCCAGGCGATCTCGCACCTCGCGCAGATCGAGCGCGGCGAGCTCGTGGAGGCGCTGCCGCTGTGCTCGGACATCCTGACCCGCGGCGTGAACCGGCGCGTGCTCTACGTCGCGCTCCTGTGCCACGACATCGGCAAGGGGCGGCCCGAGGACCATTCGGTCCTGGGCGCGCGCATCGCGCGGACCGTGGCGCCGCGGCTGGGGCTGAAGCCAGCGGAGGTCGAGACCGTCGAGTGGCTGGTGCGCCATCACCTGCTGATGTCGGACATGAGCCAGAAGCGCGACATCGCCGACCCGCGCACCGTGCGCGACTTCGCCAAGGCGGTGCGGAGCCGCGAGCGGCTCGACCTGCTCACGGTGCTCACCGTCTGCGACATCCGCGCGGTGGGGCCGAACGTCTGGAACAACTGGAAGGCGCAGATGCTGCGCGCGCTGCACCGGGCAACGGCGTCGGCGCTCGAGAACGGGCTCGAGGACGTCAACCGCGAGACGCGCGAGGCGCGCGCCCGCAAGCTCTTCCGCGACGCGCTGCCCGAGGCGACCGAGGCGGAGCGGCGGGCGGAGCTCGCGCGGCACTACTCGCCCTACTGGCAGGGGATCCCGACGGCGGCGCAGGTGCGCTTCGCGACGATGCTCAAGGCCCTGCCCGACGGCGAGGTCCGCGTGGAGCTGGAGGCGGACGAGGACCGCGACGCGACGCGCGTGCTGATGGCCTGCCAGGACCATCCCGGCATCTTCTCGCGGCTCGCGGGCGCGCTGTCGCTCGTGGGCGCCAACATCGTGGACGCGCGGACCTACACCTCCAAGGACGGCTTCGCGACGAGCGTGTTCTGGCTGCAGGACGCGGACGGCACGCCCTACGAGCCCGCCCGCCTGCCGCGCCTGCGCCGCATGATCGAGCGGACGCTGCGGGGCGAGGTCGTGACCCGGCTGGCGCTCGAGGACCTCGAGATCAAGCCGCGCGAGCGCCGGTTCAAGGTCCCGACCTCGATCAGCTTCGACAACGAAGGGTCCGACATCTACACCATCGTCGAGGTCGACACCCGCGACCGCCCCGGCCTGCTCTACGACCTGACGCAGGCGATGGCCGCCGCCAACGTCTCCATCGCGCAGGCGGTCGTGGCGACCTACGGCGCGCAGGTGGTCGACGCGTTCTACGTCAAGGACCTGTTCGGCCTGAAGCTCTGGTCGCGGTCCAAGCAGGAGGCGCTGGAGAAGCGGCTGCGCGCGGCGATCGAGCGGGCGGCGGAGCGGGCGGGGGCGTGAGCGTGGCGGGGACGAAGGCGTGGTGGACCAAGCCGCGGTCAAGCGGCGGGCGAAAGTCGGAGATCCATCCTGCGAGGACCGGTTAGGTGACCCACGTCTTCGACATGCAACTCGGCAAAGTTCAGATCCCTACGGACATGCCTGAGTGGAAAGAGAGATTCCCCTACACTGGTCCAGAGTCAGACAGGACGCTTGACGTCGTGCATGCTTGGCGTGCCGGGGCGCGCAAAACTCTCGTCGAAGAGATGCCGCGGGAGTTGGTCGCTGACAAACCGCGCAGATCGTGGCCGGACGCCTTTACGACCCTGAACGGCCTGCACGTCGTCAGCGGGGACGCCAAGGACGTGATCGAGCACTTCGACCCCGACCTGCATCAGTTCTTCCCCCTGCGGTTGCGCACCAAACGGGGGGTGGAGATCGACGGGCCTTGGTTCGCGATGAACGTGAACGTGCGGCAGGACTCCATCGTCGTGGAAAGATCACGGGTCCTGGTGAATCCCAACCGCCCAGACCGCCTGTGCTCGTTTTACTCGGACTCAAAGACCCAGGACGTCGTCCTCGACGCGCCCCGGCTCTCCCCTGACATCCATTTTTGGCGCGAGTCGCGGTTCCAGGGAAGCCTCATGGGCTCCGATGCGCTCGTCGCCGCGCTGAAGGCGGCCGGCCTGAAGTTCTTCCCGTCCTACCGGGCGACCCATCTTGCTGACTCTGTAGGGGATTGACGTACGGCCGCCGCTAACCGGCGTAACCCGCTGCTCGACCCCCCGCGATGAGGGGACCATCCTTCCGGTCTGCAACGGCACGACGGTCGGCTCGGCCCCGAACACCCCTCGGCATCGGCGACGCCGGCCTATGGGGCCACGGCCGGCTCAGCCCGTGCGGCGGCTCCTGATGATCTGCTCGAGGCGCTCGGTGTCCTCCTCGTAGCGCACCGCGCGCTCCTCCAGCCGCATCCGGCTATCGGGGCCGCGGGTGCGGCCGGCCATCTGGCGGATGAGGGCGGCGCGTCCGCGATGCGCGCGCAGGGCGTTGAACAGGCTCTCGTCGAGAGCGCGGGTCTGGCTCTCGCTGAGCGTCTCGAGCGTGTAGGCGTGCCCGGTATGGCAGCGGAAGCGCAGCATCGGCCCGTCCTCGATCTGCCACAGGACGCCGTTGCAATGCGGGCAGTTGTAGGGGCTCAGCTCGCCGAGGCGGTCTTCGTTGGCCATGCTCGCGCCCTCCAGTCCGGCGATCTTGAGTTCGATGCCGATGTCCCACGGGACGTGCTCGCGCGCGGCGCAGGGGCGCCCGGCGAGGGCCGCGATCTCGGCGGCGAGGTTCGCGAGCGGCACCGGCTCGGCCTCGGGCACCGCGGTCAGCGCGGCGTTCGGCATGTCGGGGAAGTCGGCGCTGTCGGGGGACTGCACCAGGATCTGCCCGCCGGTGCGGTGGAGCGCCCGCGCGCCCGCCGCGCCGTCGTCCATCATCCCCGACAGGATCACGCCGACGGCGCGCGGCCCGCGATAGACCGCGGCCGACCGGAACAGCGGGTCGATCGCGGGGCGGAAGTTGTTCTCGTGCGCGCCGCGCCGAAGGTGGACGTGATCCTCCCCGATCATCAGGTGGACGTCGGGCGGCGCGAAGGCGACGTGCCCGGGCGGCACCGCCATCCCGTCCTCGGCCATCCGGACGGGCAACGCGGAATGCGCCCGCAGCAGGTCGACCGCGTGGCTCTCGCCGATCGACGAGAAGTGCTGGCAGACGAGGACCGCCGCCGGCAGGTCCGTCGGCAGGTCCGCGAGGATGCGGCGCAGCGCGGTGAAGCTCCCGGCGGAGCCGCCCAGGACGATCGTGTCGACGTGATCGGTCATCGGGTGGGTGCGTCCTTTCGAAGCGCGCGGCGGGCAAATAGCGGTGTGCACGAGATAATAGACGGCATAGTCTGATTGAACAGGATTATCGGCCGAGGCGCCTCGGTCGCCCACGGGACGGGAGGGGGAACGATGGGTGAGGCAGCGGTCGTCCCGGTCGTGGGCATCGGCGCCTCGGCCGGCGGGCTGGAGGCGCTCAAGACGCTCGTCGCGGAGATCGACGCCCGGACCGGCGCCGCCTACGTCATCGTCCAGCATCTCGCGCCCGACCAGAAGTCGATCCTCCACGAACTGCTGCAGGGCCGGACCGAGCTCCCGGTGGCGCAGATCGAGGACGGCCAGAGGATCGAGGCCGACCGGTTCTACGTCGTGCCGCCCGGGCGCGTGGCGGCCATCTCGGACGGCCGGCTGACCCTGTCGGACCGAGACGGTCGCGACGCGCAGCACCGACCCATCGACGCCTTCTTCGCGTCGATGGCCGAGGCGCGGGGCCGCGACGCCTACTGCGTGGTGCTGTCGGGCACGGGCAGCGACGGGACCGACGGGCTGAAGGCGGTCAAGGCGGCCGGCGGCTTCGCCCTGGTGCAGGAGAGCGGCGGCGCGCGGTTCCCCGGCATGCCCGACAGCGCGGTGGCGACGGGGCTGGTGGACTTCGTCCTGCCGGCCGCGCAGATCGCGCGGCGCCTGCACGACATGATCCGCCACCGCCGCGGCCTGGCGCAGGGCGCCGACCCCGAGGACCTCAAGGCGGCCATCGAGGCGGCGCTCCCGCGCATCACGGCGCCCCTCATGGCGGCGACGGGCAACGACTTCTCGGCCTACAAGCCGGGCACGCTGGTCCGCCGCGTCGAGCGGCGCATGACCGTCCTGCGCGAGCGCGACGTGGAGCGGTTCATCGGGCTCCTGGAGGGCGAGGAGGAGGCGCACCGGCTGGCGCAGGACTTCCTGATCGGCGTGACCGAGTTCTTTCGCGACCCGGACGCGTTCGAGGCGCTGCGCCGGCTCGTCGTGCGGCCGCTCCTCGAGCGCGAGGGCAACACGATCCGGATCTGGTCCCCGGGCTGCTCGACGGGGGAGGAGGCCTATTCGCTGGCCATCCTGTTCACCGAGGAGATGGAGGCGAAGGGCGACCGCCGGGTGCTGCAGATCTTCGGCACCGACATCGACGGGCCGTCGCTGGCCGCCGCGCGCTACGGCGTGTTCTCCCCCGCCTCGGTCGACCGCCTCGAAGGCGCGCGGCGGGACCGCTTCTTCCTCCGCGAGGGCGACGGCTTCCGCGCGACGCCCGGCCTGCGCGAGACCTGCGTGTTCGCGCCGCACAACCTGCTGCAGGACCCGCCGTTCTCGCGGCTCGACCTGATCTCGTGCCGCAACCTGATGATCTATCTCTCCGCGGACCTGCAGCAGCAGGTCATCGCCCGGTTCCACTATTCGCTCCGCGGCGAGGGGCATCTGTTCCTCGGCCCGTCCGAGAGCATCGCGGGCGAGGAGGGGCTGTTCGACGTCGCCGACAAGGCGCATCGGATCTTCCGCAAGAACATCGGCGCCTCGACGGACTACTCGTCGCTCGCCGACATGCCGCGGCGGCCGCGCGCGGGCCGTCCGGACGCGCCCCCGCCGAGGGCCGCGCCCGACCTCAGGCAGGACCTCGCCCGCGAGGCGGCCGTGGAGCGGGAGTTCGTGCGCCGCTACGCCGCGCCGTTCGCGCTCCTGTCGCGTTCCGGCGACGTGCTCTACCTGTCCCAGCAGATGACCGCGTTCGTCCGGCCCTCGCAGGGGACGCCCTCGGTGACGATCGACGCCTACCTCGCCCCCGAGCTGCGCGTCCCGGTCCGCAGCGCGCTGGCGAAGGCGCACGAGACCGGGCGGTCCGTTCGCGTCGACAACGTCCTCGTAGCGGGCGCGGAGGCGCCGCGGGTCTTCGACGTGGAGGTCGGACCGGTCGGGTCGGACTACATCCTGGTCCTCACCGAGGCGCGCGCCGTCGGCACGGGCGATCTGGGCGACGCGGTGGGCGACCGCGAGACCGCGGACCGCGACATCCTGGAGACCGAGAACGTGCAGCTGCGCCGCCAGCTCGCCGCGACGCTGCAGGAATACGAGACCTCGGGACAGGAGCTGAAAAGCTCCAACGAGGAGCTGATGAGCATGAACGAGGAGCTTCAGTCCTCCAACGAGGAGCTGGAGACCTCGCGCGAGGAGCTGCAGTCGATCAACGAGGAGCTGGAGACGGTCAACGCCGAGCTGCAGGAGAACAACCGGCTGCTCGGGCGGTCGAACAGCGACATCAAGAACCTGTTCGAGTCGACCGACCTCGCCGTGCTGTTCCTCGACCGCGAGTTCTGCGTCCGCAACTTCACGCCGCCCACGGCCTCGATCTTCGGCATCCGCGGGCGCGACATCGGGCGGCCGATCTCGGACCTGTCGTCGAAGATCGACTACCCCGAGCTTCGCGAGGACGCCGCGCGGGTGAACGAGACGCTCAGGACCGTCGAGCGCGAGGTGGAGGTGCGTGCCTCCGGCGAGACGTTCCTGCTGCGGGTGAAACCCTACCGGACCGTCGACGACCGGCTCGACGGCTACGTCCTGTCGTTCTTCGACATCACGTCGCGCAAGTCCTACGAGGAGACGCTCAAGCGCAACGAGCAGGAGATGGCGCGGCAATACGCCGAGCTCGAGAACCTCTACGATACCACGCCCGTGGGCCTCGCGCTGACCGACGCGGACCTCAGATGGGTCCGCGTCAACGAGACCATGGCGGCGATCAACGGCTACCCGGTCGCCGATCACATCGGCGTCGCGATCCACGACCTGCTGCCGGAGCTTCGGGACACGGTTGTGCCGATCCACCACCTCGTGTTCGAGACCGGCGAGCCGGTGCTCGGCGTCGCCATCGAGGGCGAGACCCACGCCGCGCCTGGGGAGACGCGCAACTGGCTCGCCGACTACTATCCGGTGACGCAGGACGGGCGGGTCTTCGCGGTCGGCGCCTGCGTGCGCGAGGTGACCGACCAGGCGCGGATGGTGGCGCGGATCCAGGACCAGAACGACCGCCAGCGCCTGCTGCTGGGCGAGCTCCAGCACCGGGTCAAGAACATGCTCGCGACGATCAGCGCGATCTCCAAGCTGCTGCTCAAGGGGATCGACGATCCGGCCGTCTACCAGGAGCGGCTGCTGGAGCGGCTGGGGGCCATCTCGCGGACGCACGACCTCCTGACGGACGCGGACTGGACCGACGCCACCTTCGCCGAGATCGTCGCCAACGAGGCGCGCCCCTACGTCCAGGCGGGCGCCGACCGGGTGAGCCTCGGCGGCCCCGCGTTGTCGCTGAACGCCAAGGAGGCGCTTTCGATCGGGATGGCCATCCACGAGCTGATGACCAACGCGGCCAAGTACGGCGCGCTGTCGGTGGAGGCCGGGCGGATCGAGATCGCGACCGCGCGCGACGCCAGCGACGGCCGCGACCGCGCCCGCATCGTCTGGCAGGAGCGCGACGGCCCCCCGATCGAGGCGCCGCCCGCGCGTACCGGGTTCGGCAGCGTGGTGATCGAGCGCGTGCTGAAATCGGACCTGAACGGCGAGGTGGAGGTCGACTATCGCCCGGAAGGACTACGTTTCTCCGTCGAGTTCGACCTGGAGAACGGATGATGACGGAACGCGGGATACTCGTCCTGGACGATCAGGCCCTGATCGCGATGGACGTCGAGATGACCCTCCGGTCGGCCGGCTTCGACCAGGTCACGGTCTGCGGCTCCGTCGCGGAGGCGCAGGACGCGATCGAGGCGTCGCCGCCGGCGATGGCGATCCTCGACCTGAACCTCGGCAACAAGGAGACGAGCTTGCCGGTGGCCGGAAGCCTGAAGGCGATGGGCTGCCCGTTCGTCTTCCTGAGCGGATACACGGACACGACGGTGTCGCTGTCCGACGAGCTCGCCGACGTGCCGCGGCTGACCAAGCCGTTCCGCGGTGACGCTCTCGTGAGCGTCGTGCGCAACCTGCTCGAACGGACCTGAGCCCCCGCGGAGGCTCGGCTCCTTCCGTCGCGACGCCGAGGCCGGAGCGTCGGCATCGCCTCGGCGGGTCGCGGCCCTGACCCGTCGCATCTTCCTAGCCAGGCGCCGACGGGCCGCGTCTTGCCTGCCGAAGAGCGGGCGGCGTCGCCGTCGCCCCTGTCCCCCCGACGATCGAGCCGGTAGACGCCTCGGACGTCCGCCAGCAAGGTCCGCGCATGCCCACCCGCCTGATCCGCGGCTTCCTCACCGTCGGCGGCTGGACGCTCGCCTCCCGCGTGCTGGGCTTCGCGCGCGACATCCTGATCGCGCGGTTCCTCGGCACCGGGGCGGCCGCCGAGGCGTTCTTCGTCGCGTTCTCGCTCCCGAACATGTTCCGTCGCTTCTTCGCGGAGGGCGCGTTCAACATGGCCTTCGTGCCGCTCTACGCCAAGAAGCTGGAGGCCGAGGGGGAGGACGCGGACGCCTTCGCGCGCGACGCGGTAGCGGGGATGGTGATGATCCTGACGCTGTTCTCGGTCGCGGGCATCCTCGCGATGCCCGTGCTGGTCCTCGCGATGGCGTCGGGCTTCGCGGGCGACGCGCGCTTCGACCTCGCCGTGGCCTACGGGCGGATCGCGTTCCCCTACATCCTGCTGATCTCGCTCGCGGCCCTCGTCTCGGGCGTGCTCAACTCGAACGGCCGGTTCCTCGCCGCCGCCGCCGCGCCCGCGCTGCTGAACCTCACCTTCATCGGGGCGCTGGCGCTCGTCTGGGTCCGGCCTGAGCTGTGGGACTGGCTCGAGGCGCCGGACCATGCGGGCACGTTCGCGTCCGCGCTCGCGTGGTCGGTCCCGCTGGGCGGGCTGGCGCAGCTCGCGCTGGTCTGGTGGGCGGCGGCGCGGGCGGGGCACGCGCTGTGGCCCCGGCGCCTGCCGCGGATGACGCCCGACCTCCGGCGCCTCCTCGCGATCGCCGCGCCCGCCGCACTCGCGGGCGGGGTGGTGCAGGTGAACCTCCTCGTCGGCCGGCAGGTCGCGTCCTACTTCGACGGCGCGGTGGCGTGGCTCAACTACGCCGACCGGCTCTACCAGCTTCCGCTCGGCGTGGTGGGCATCGCGATCGGCGTCGTGCTCCTGCCGGACCTCGCTCGCCGGGTCCGCGCGGGCGACGAGGCGGGGCAGCGCGACGCCTTCTCGCGGGCGTTCGAGTTCTCGTGGCTGCTCACGATCCCATCCGCCGTGGCGCTCCTCGTGATCCCGCTGCCGCTGGTGACGACGCTGTTCGAGCGCGGCGCCTTCGACGCCGACGACAGCGCGGCGACGGCGGTTGCGCTCATGGTCTACGCGCTCGGCCTGCCCGCCTTCGTGCTCCAGAAGGTGCAGCAGCCCGTCTACTTCGCGCGCGAGGACACGCGCCGCCCGCTGCGCTACGCCGTCGTGGCGCTGGTGGTGAACGCGGCCGTCGCGATCGGGCTCGCCCCCGTGATCGGCTGGGTCGCCGCCGCGTTCGGGACGACGCTCGCGGCCTGGGTGATGGTCTGGCAGCTCGCGCGCGGCGCCCGCGCGCTCGGCCCCGTCGCGCGGCTCGACGTGCGCGCGCGCTCGCGGGCGCGGCGGACGCTGGTGGCGGCGGTGGCGATGGGCGGGGTGCTCTGGGTCGGCAACCTCGCGCTCGGGCCCCTCTGGGCGGGGGCGACGCGCTGGCTGGCGCTGGCGATCCTCGTCGGGGTGGGCATGGCGTCGTTCGCGGTCTTCGCGACGGTGCTGGGCGCGGTCCGGCCGTCGGAGCTGCGCGGGGCGCTGCGCCGCTAGCGGCGTCGCATGCGGTCGCGGAACCGGTGCGCCGCGCCGGGGAACAGCGCCGCCGCGAGGCCGTAGCCCGCGAGCGCCCCGGCCGCGTCCGCGCTCCAGTCCGGCACCCAGCCGAACCCCATCGTCGCCACCAGCCCGAAGACCGGCTGGATCGCGAGCAGGAGCCCGATCAGCAGGAACGCCCGCTCCGGCGGCGCGCGGGTCAGCCCGCGGCGCGTGAGGAACGTGAACGCGCCGATCAGCCCGTAGGCCGCCGGGTAGCCGCCGTAGAGCGGCCCCCGCGCGTCGAAGAGCAGCACGAAGGCCAAGGCGCCCGCCACCGCCGAGGCGAGGAACAGCGCGAGGAACCGCCAGCCGGGATAGAACGGCTCCACCGCGTTGCCGAAGGCCAGCACGAAGACCGTGACGAAGGCCGCGTGGCCGAAGCCGCCGTGGAGGAACGGGTAGGTCGCGAACCGCGCCAGCTCGGCGGGCGGGAACGCGCCCCGGCCGAGCATCCACGACCAGACCGCATCCGACACCGCCCAGTCCGAGATCGCCGAGACCCGCCAGCCCACCGCCTGCGCGCCGCCCAGCAGCCCCGCCGCGCCCGCCTGGAACGCCAGCTCGATGATCGCGATCGCGCCTGCAAGCGCCACCACGACCGGCGGCAGCGCGTGGAACGGGCTCTGGTTGCGCGGGTCCATCGGGGCCTCGTTGACAGCGGGCGTCGCGGCTCGCTAACGGGTGGCCCCGACCGATGCCAGCGTCCCGGAGGCCGCCCGTGCCCGAATTCAAGCCGCGCGTCTTCTCGGGCATCCAGCCCTCGGGCGACCTCCATCTCGGCAACTACCTCGGCGCGATGGTCAAGTTCGTCGCGATGCAGGAGGCGGGCACGCATGACTGCGTGTTCTGCGTCGTCGACCTCCACGCGATCACCGTGCCGCAGGAGCCCGACGCGCTGCGCCGCTCCATCCGCGAGACCTGCGCGGGCTTCATCGCGTCCGGCATCGATCCCGAGCGCTCGACGCTCATCGCGCAGAGCCAGGTCCCCGAGCAGGCGCAGCTGGGCTGGCTGTTCTCGTGCGTCGCGCGGATGGGCTGGATGGAGCGGATGACGCAGTGGAAGGACAAGGCGGGCGCGAACGCCGAGCGCGCCTCGCTCGGGCTCTTCGCCTATCCCGCGCTGATGGCCGCCGACATCCTCGCGCATCACGCGACCCATGTGCCGGTGGGCGACGACCAGAAGCAGCACATCGAGCTGACCCGCGACATCGCGGCCAAGTTCAACCACGACCACGGCGTCGAGTTCTTCCCGATGGCGGAGGCCGTGATCGAGGGCGCGGCGACGCGGATCATGTCGCTCAAGGACGGCACCCGGAAGATGTCGAAGTCCGACCCCGTCGAGGCGAGCCGGATCAACCTCACCGACGGCCCGGACGCCATCGCCAGGAAGTTCCGCCGCGCCAAGACCGACCCCGATCCGCTGCCCTCGGAGCCCGCGGGCCTCGACGGGCGGCCGGACGCGGCGAACCTCGTGAACGTCTACGCGGCGCTGTCGGACACGACGGTCGAGGCGGTGCTGGCGCGAGCATGGCGGCGCGATGTTCGGGCACTTCAAGTCCGACCTGGCCGACCTCGCCGTGGCCCGCCTCGCCCCGGTCTCGACCGAGATGGCGCGGCTGATGGACGACCCGGCCGAGATCGACCGCATCCTGGCGCGCGGCGCCGAGCGGGCGCGCGCCGTGACGGTGCCGATCCTCGAGCGGACCTGCGAGATCATGGGCCTCGCGGCCGGGGCGGGCGTGCGGCCCTAGAGCGTCAGGTGGCGGGCGCGGGCGCCGCGCTCGATGGCCGCGGCATGGAGCGGATCGAGGTCGAGCTCGTAGCGGATCTCGCGCAGCAGCGCGAGCTCGGCCTGCTCGAGCTTGCCGTCGGCGGCGGCCACGTCGCAGGCCAGCGCGTAGGCCGTCTCGCGATGCGTCGCGGGCAACGCGTCGCGCACCAGCGTCAGGATCGCGTCGAGCCCGTCCTCGCGCTCGAGCAGGTCGAACACCCGCTGCGCGATCCCTTCCATCCGGTCGTCCTCGTAGCCCGCGAAGATCGGCAGGTGGTTCACGATCGCCTCGATCGTGAGCAGCTCGGACGTGCGGATCGTCGCGTCCGACGCGGAGACCGTGATCATCAGCGCGACGAGCGCGTCCTGCGGCGTGAGCGTCGCGTCGGTCATGAGCCTGTCCCCCGGGGGCGCGTTTATTGACCTCGCCACGGCCCGGCAATAGGGGCCGGGGCCCGCGTCCCCCGACGGAGGACCCGACATGACCACGCTCCGCGACGCGGCGATGACCTCGAAGGCCTGGCCGTTCGAGGAGGCGCGTCGCCTGCTGACGCGCGTCGAGCGGCGGGGCAAGGACCACGTCCTGTTCGAGACCGGCTACGGCCCGTCCGGCCTGCCGCATATCGGCACGTTCGGGGAGGTCGCGCGGACCACGATGGTCCGCCGCGCGTTCGAGACGATCTCGGACGTGCCGACCCGGCTGATCTGCTTCAGCGACGACCTCGACGGGATGCGGAAGGTCCCCGACAACGTGCCCGACCCAGAGGGCCTGCGCGCCCATCTCCACCGTCCGCTCACCGACGTGCCCGACCCCTTCGGCACGCACGAGAGCTTCGGGCATCACAACAACGCGATGCTGCGCCGCTTCCTCGACACGTTCGGCTTCGACTACGAGTTCGTCTCGGCCCGCGAGTTCTACCGCTCGGGCGCCTTCGACGACACGCTGCGGCGCTGCGCGGCGCGCTACGACGACCTGATGGCGGTGATGCTCAGGTCGCTGCGCGACGAGCGTCGCGAGACCTACTCGATCTTCCTGCCGATCCATCCCGAGACGGGCAGGGTGCTCTACGTGCCGATGAAGCACGTCGACGGTCGCGAGGGGACGGTGACGTTCGACGACGCGGACGGGCGGGAATGGACGCTGCCCGTGACGGGCGGGCACGTGAAGCTGCAGTGGAAGCCCGACTTCGGCGCCCGCTGGGCCGCGCTCGGCGTGGACTGGGAGAGCTACGGCAAGGAGCACGCGCCGAACACGCCGATCTACTCGGCCATCTGCCGCATCCTCGGCGGCGAGCCGCCCGAGGTGTTCACCTACGAGCTGTTCCTCGACGCGGAGGGGCACAAGATCTCGAAGTCCACGGGCAACGGCATCTCGATCGACGAATGGCTGACCTACGCCGCGACCGAGTCGCTCTCGTACTTCATGTACCTCAAGCCCAAGACGGCGAAGCGGATGCATTTCGACGTCATCCCCAAGGCCGTCGACGAGTACCACCAGCAACTGACGGCGTACCACGCCACGAACGATCCCGACCGCCGCGCGGCCAACCCCGTCCACCACATCCATGCGGGCGAGGTGCCGCGGTCGGACATGGTCGTGCCGTTCGCGATGCTCCTGAACCTCGCCTCTGTCGCGGGGGCCGAGGACGTGGACGCGCTCTGGGGCTTCGTGCGCCGCTACGCGCCCGACGCCTCGCCCGAGGCCAATCCGCAGCTCCACGCGGCGGCCGAGGGCGCGGTGCGCTACTACCGCGACTTCGTGGCGCCTGCGCGGGTGTTCCGCGCGCCGACCGGGCCCGAGCGCGAGGCGCTCGAGGCGCTGCGCGACCGGTTGCGCGCCTGGGAGGGGCCGGCGACGGACGAGACGCTGCAGCAGGCGGTCTACGACGTCGGGCGGGACCGGTTCGACCCGATGCGCGCGTGGTTCCAGGCGCTCTACCAGGTGCTGCTCGGCGCCGATCAGGGGCCCCGCTTCGGCGGCTTCGCGGCGCTCTACGGCGTGGCGGAGACGGCCGACCTGATCGACCGGGCGCTCGCCGGCGAGCTTGCGGGAAACTCCGGGCCCGATTGACGCGTGGCTCCGGTGGTCCAGTTTCCATGCAACCCACCCGGAGGATAGGCGATGCGACGAGCGATGTTGGCCCTGATGCTCATGTCCGGCGCGGCGCAGGCCGACCCGGCGGCGATGCAGGCGGTGATCGGCGGGCAGATCGAGGCGTTCCGCGCCGAGGACGTCGACACGGCCTTCGGCTACGCGGCGCCGGGCATCGTGCGGATGTTCCGCACCCCCGACACGTTCGGCTCGATGGTCCGGCAGGGCTATCCGATGGTCTGGGCGCCGGGGACGATCGAGTACCTGGGCTCGGAGGACCGCGGCGGCGCGTGGACGCAGGACGTGCTCGTGACCGACGAGGCCGGACGGCTGTTCACGCTCGAATACACGATGGTCGAGACGCCGGACGGGTGGAAGATCGCGGGCGTCCGCCTGCTCGAGGATGCGGGCGTGGGGGCGTGATCCCGCCGACCGAGGCGACGCCGGCGATCCGTTAGGGACTCGTTAACGGAATCGGTCCATCACTCGGAGCAACGTCACTCACGGACGTCGGCCGCCCCGGTGCCCCGGGGCGGCCTTTTCATGCCCGGCGCCAGATCGGACGGCTCGAGCCGGTGCGCGCGGCCGAACCCCGCCACCAGCAGCGCCTCCGCGACCCGCAGACGCCAGACCGCGAAATCCGTGAAGTCGTAGTACAGCCCCGCCTTCGGCCGCGCCGCGAGCCACGCCCCCCGCCATTCCGCCTTGTCGGCCACCTCCGCCCGCCCCCGGAGCGTCAGGCGGGCATGGGTGAGCGGATCGCCTCGCGGCGGCACGTCGCCCAGCAGGACCGAACAGGCGGGGTCGGCCCGGAGCGCGACCGCGTGGTCGGAGAGGTCGGACAGCAGCATCCCGAGCCCCTCTACCTCGCGCCAGAGCACCGCCGCCCGCGTCACCATCGGCGCGCCGTCCGCGAGCGTCCCGAGCGCGCCGTGGGCCGACGCGGCGAGGAGCGCGCGGGCAGTCGCGCGTGCCTCGTCGTCGGCGGGTCGGTGCGGGTCGGGCATGCCCGGAGGCTACCGCCTCCGCAGGCTGCCCGCGAGCCCTCGCTGGACCTCCCCCGCCCCCGTCCCTAGACCGGGCGGGCAAGGACCCGGGGAGACGCGCGATGGCCTTCGGCGAGACGATCCGAACCTATTTCGACGGCGCGTGGCACGACGGCGACGTCGCGGTGATGCGGGGCGCGGATCACGGTCTCTGGCAGGGATCGAGCGTGTTCGACGGCGCCCGCCGGTTCGAGGGCGTCACGCCCGACCTCGACCGCCACTGCGCCCGCGTGAACCGCTCGGCCGAGGCGCTGATGCTGCGCCCCACGGTGACCGTCGAGGCGATGGTGGAGACGATCCGCGAGGGGCTCGACGGGTTCGCGCCGGGCGAGGCGGTCTACATCCGCCCGATGTACTGGGGCATCCACGGCTCCGCGCTGGGCCTCGTCCCGTCGACCGAGGAGACCGGGTTCGCGATCTGCCTCGAGACGGTGCCGATGCCCGCCGCCGACCGCTCCACGACGCTGACGACGACGCGGTTCCGCCGCCCGGTGCTCGAGGACGCGGTCTGCGACGCGAAGGCCGGCTGCCTCTACCCGAACAACGCGCGGATGCTGGCCGAGGCGCAGGCCCGGGGCTTCGGCAACGCGCTCGTCGCGGACGCGCTCGGCAACGTGGCCGAGAGCGCCACGGCCAACGTCTTCATGGTGCGCGACGGCGAGGTGTTCACGCCCGCCGCGAACGGGACGTTCCTGTCGGGCATCACGCGCGCGCGCCACATCGCCAACCTCGCCCGCGAGGGCACGGCGGTGCACGAGGCGGTGCTGACCTTCGACGATTTCCGCCGGGCCGACGAGGTGTTCCTGTCGGGCAACCTCGCCAAGGTCACCCCCGTGACCGCGTTCGACGACCGGTCCTACCAGATCGGCCCCGTCACGCGGCGGGTGCGCGAGGCGTACTGGGACTGGGCGCTCTCGGCGGCCTGACGCGGTGGACAGGCGGGGCGCGCGCGGGCAAGGCTTCCGGGCGCGGTCACGTTTCGGGGGGAGGCGATGCGGAAGTTCCTCGTGATCCTCGACGACAGCCGCGAATGCCTCAACGCGATGCGCTTCGCCTCGCTGCGCGCCGAGCATACCGGCGGCGGGGTCGAGGTCCTCTCGGTGATCCCGCCCGACGAGTTCAATCACTGGATCGGCGTGGGCGACATCATGCGCGAGGAATCCCGCGAGCGCATCGTCGCGCATTTCGAGGTGTTCGCGAAATGGATGCGCACCAAGCACGGGCTCGAGCCGCATCTCGTCATCCGCGAGGGCGAGCCGGTGGACGAGATCCTGGCGCAACTCGCCGCGGACCCCGAGATCGGCGTGCTCGTGCTGGGCGCGAGCGCGGAGGGCAAGGGCCCGGGGCCGCTCGTGAACGCGCTCACCCGGACGGCGGGCGCGCTGCCGGTGCCGATCACGATCGTGCCGGGCGACCTGACGAAGGAGCAGCTCGAGCAGATCGCCTGAGCCCGGGCACGCGAAGGGCCGGAGCGCGTCGCGCGCCCCGGCCCCGTCGCTCGCTGCGATCGCTCAGAGGCGGTCGCGATCCGTGGGCTTCGCGGTCGTCCGGTCGTCGTCGATCTCCACCTCGGTGTGGCGGACGGTCTCGGTGACGGTCTCGGTCTCGGTGTCGGCGCGCTTCTTGAGGTCGATCTCCTCGACCACGCGCGCCTCCTTCGACACGACGGCCTCCTCGGCGCTCTCCTCGGCCTCGATCGTGCGGTCGCGGAACGCGTCGGTGCCGCTCACGGCGCGGTCGACGGGGCGGCGCTCGATGTCGACATGCTCGGTGCGCAGGTCGACGCTCTCGGACACCTGGTCCTCGACGACGTAGGAGCGGACCTTGACGCGGCCGTGGCTCACGTCGCGCTTGCCGATGCGCACGTCCTCCTCGACCACCTCGATCGTCCCGTCGGCGACGTCGGCGTCGCGCGGGCGGGCGGCATAGCCCGTGGGCGAGTCCTCGGAGCGGGCGTAGGACGTCGCCGGCGTGGCGGCGGTCGAGTGGTCCCAGCCCTCGGAGCGCCACGTGTCGGCGCGCTCGTCCATGTCGACGGCCTCGTCGGTGTCGAGCGCGACCATCGCCTGATCGTAATGGTCGGCGCCGACGCGGGCGGTCAGCAGGTAGCCGCCGCGGCGCAGGCCCTCGTTGTAGACGTGCTGGTCCTCCTCGCCCATGATGAAGTCGCCGATCGACTCGAAGAAGCCCTTCTCCTCGTAGGCGCGGTTCGGCTCGGATTCGTCGGCCCCCTCCACGATGGTGATATCCGAGGACGGGATTCCGAGCGCCTCGAGCTGGCGGCGGTGCGATTCGGCCGACGCGCGGCTCTCGTAGAAGGCGCTGACGGTGCGGTTGTAGTCGTAGTCCATGGCTCTGGTCCTCACTTGGTTCGGGTTGAAGTCTCGGCGGCCGGCGCGTCCTCGTGCTCGACCTCGGCGACCTGGCGCCGGAGGGTCACGGGGACGCGGACGTCCTCGGCCTCCGCGTGCGGCGAACGTGCACCTCCTCGACGAGGCGCAGCCGCTTCTCCACGACGAGCACCTCCTCGACGACGGGCAGGATCGTGACGTCGCCCTCCTCGCGGGGGGCGGGCATCGCCTCGCCGGGATCGAGGTCGCGCCCCACCGGCACGCGGACGACCTCCACGCCGTGCGTGGCGAGCGTCGCCTCGACGTCCTGCACGTCCTCGACGGTCCGCGTGGAGACGCGGGTCCGCCCGGTGACGCGGTCGCGGATGCCGATGGTCGCCGTCTCCTCCGCGAGGGAGATCACGGCCTCCTCGGGGTCTCGCTCGTCGCTGGACATGGCTTCGAGCCCCCTCGCAGGTCCCGGACGGCCCGCAGGCCGCCAAGACGTTGTTTGACATACGCGATCCGGCATCGTCCCGGCATGTCCGGACAACCGCGATGGCCCGGTTTGGTTCCGAAGGTTAATGCGTGGTCGGACGGGCGAGGCGGATGGCCGCCCGCGCCCGGACGCGCCTTAGAACGGTTCCAGATCGTTGACACCGGCCCGGTCCGCGCGCACATGGAAGGCCCCGACAGGAGGCGCGCGCATGTTCATCCAGACCGAGACGACGCCGAACCCCGCGACGTTGAAGTTCCTGCCCGGCCAGACCGTGCTCGACGCGGGGACGGCCGACTTCCCCGCGCCCGAGGCCGCCGCGCCCTCCCCGCTCGCGCGACGCCTGTTCGCGGTCGGCGGCGTGACGGGCGTTTTCCTGGGCAACGACTTCGTCACCGTCACCAAGGGCGAGGACACCGCCTGGGATCACGTCAAGCCGTCGATCCTGGGCGCGATCATGGAGCACTTCCAGTCCGGCGAGCCGGTGATGGAGGGCGCGACCGAGGCCGCGCACGCCACCAACCACGACGAGGCGGACACCGCCATCGTCGGCCAGATCACCGAGCTCCTCGACACGCGCGTCCGCCCCGCCGTGGCGCAGGACGGCGGCGACATCACGTTCCACGGCTTCGAGCGCGGCGTCGTGTACCTGCAGATGAAGGGCGCCTGCGCCGGCTGCCCGTCCTCGACGATGACGCTGAAGATGGGGATCGAGAACCTGCTGCGGCACTACATCCCCGAAGTGCTGGAGGTCCGCCCCGTCGGGGTCTGACCCGTTGGCCGGCCGCATCGTCCTGGGCTTCGACACGGCGGCCGCGCATTGCGCGGCCGCGATCGTGTCGGGCGACCGCGTGCTCGCGGAACGCGTCGAGCCGATGGCGAAGGGGCAGGCCGAACGGCTGATGCCCATGCTGGAGGAGATGCTGGCGGGCGGCCGGGATCGGCTGGCGCGACCTCGTCGGCGATCGGGGTCGGCACCGGGCCGGGCAACTTCACCGGCACGCGCATCGGCGTCGCCGCGGCGCGTGGCCTCGCGCTGGCGCTCGGGATCCCGGCGGAGGGCGTGGGCGCGGGCGAGGCGCTCGCGGAGGGGCGCGACGTCGTCGTCTGCCTCCCCGCGCCGCGTGGGCAGGTCCACGCGATCCGGCGCGGCGAGACCGTCACCGTGGCGCCGGACGCGCTTCCGCCCGGCTGGACGGAGGGGCTCGCCGGCCCGGCGGCGGCGCTCGTCGCGCGCGGCGGCCCGACCCTGCCCGCGCCCGCCATCGCGGTCGCCGTCGCGCGCATCGCCGCCGCCCGGGCCGCGCCCGGCCGGCCCCGGCCCGCGCCGATCTACCTGCGCCCGGCCGACGCTGCGCCGCCCTCGGACCCGCCGCCGCGTATTCTCGCGTGAACGAGGCGGAGGCGATGGCCACGCTCCACGCGACCGGCTTCCCGCCGCCCGAGCGCTGGAGCGCCGCGATGCTCGCCGACGCGATGACCCAACCGGGCGCGATCGTGCTGCGCGAACCGGATGCGTTCCTGCTCGGCCGCGTCGCGGCGGGCGAGGCGGAGCTGCACACGCTCGTCGTCGACCCCGCCCGGCGGCGGTCCGGCATCGCGCGGCGCCTGCTGGCCGACTTCGCCGCGCGGGCCCGCGGTGACGGCGCGACGGAGGCGTTCCTGGAGGTGGCCGAGGGCAATGCCCCCGCCCGCGCGCTCTACGCCGGGGCCGGATGGGCGCCGGTCGGTCGGCGGCGCGGCTACTACGGCGGCGACGACGCCCTGATCCTGCGCATCGCGCTGTGAGCGGAGGTCCCGCACGACGGATCGGTTGACGTTTCCAGTCCCGTCCGGCCTTATCCGGCGCACCAATCAAGGAGCGCGACGGCCCTGCCTGGCCCCAACCCCGCGCCCATCTCGACGGGAGAGACCGACATGACCATCACCAGACTCATGGGCGCCGCCGCGGCGCTCGCGCTGACCGCGGGCATGGCCCAGGCCGAGCCCGGCCTGATCATCGACCTCGGCGGCAAGTTCGACAAGTCGTTCAACGAGAGCGCGTTCAACGGCGCCGAGCGCTGGGCCGAGGAGACCGGCGGCACCTACATGGAGACCGAGCTCGCCAACGAGGCGCAGCGCGAGCAGACCATGCGCCGGATGGCCGACCGCGGCGCGAACCCGGTCGTCGTGCTGGGCTTCGCCAACGCCTCCACGCTCGATCTGGTGGCGCCCGACTATCCCGACACCGAGTTCGTGATCGTCGACATGGTCGTCGAGCAGCCCAACGTGAAGTCGGTCGTCTTCTCCGAGCACGAGGGCTCCTACCTCGTCGGCATGATGGCCGCGATGGCCTCCGAGACGGGCACCGTGTCCTTCGTGGGCGGCATGGACGTCCCGCTCATCTCCAAGTTCGCCTGCGGCTACGCGCAGGGCGCGAAGGCCGTGAACCCGGACGTCGAGGTCATCGTGAACATGACCGGGACGACGCCGACGGCGTGGAACGACCCGGTCAAGGGCGGCGAGCTGACCCGCAGCCAGATCAGCCAGGGCTCCGACGTCGTGTTCGCGGCCGCGGGCGGCACCGGGATCGGCGTGCTGCAGGCCGCCGCCGACGCCGACATCCTGTCGATCGGCGTGGACAGCAACCAGAACTACCTGCACCCGGGCGAGGTCCTGACCTCGATGGTCAAGCGGGTGGACAACGCCGTCTACGACGCCTTCACCGCGGGCTCGGAGGGCTCGCTGGAGACCGGCGTGTCGGTCATGGGCCTCGACAACGAGGGCGTGGGCTTCGCGATGGACGAGAACAACGAGACCCTCGTCACCCCCGAGATGGTCGCCGCCGTCGAGGAGGCGCAGGCCAAGATCGCCAGCGGCGAGCTGATGGTCCACGACTACCTCTCGGACAATTCCTGCCCGGCCTTCTGAGGCCGCGCGACGAGACGGAGGGGGCCCGCGCGGCCCCCTCCCCACGACCGGAGGCGGGGGCCCCGATGACGACCGAGCCGGCCGACGACCTCGCCATCGAGCTGCGCGGCATCTCCAAGTCGTTCGGACCCGTCCGCGCGAACCGCGACATCTCGATCAAGGTGCGGCGCGGCACGATCCACGGCATCATCGGCGAGAACGGCGCGGGCAAGTCCACGCTGATGTCGATCCTCTACGGCTTCTACCGCGCCGACAGCGGGACGATCCTGATCGGCGGCCGCGAGACCGCCATCCCCGACAGCCAGGCCGCCATCGACGCGGGCATCGGCATGGTGTTCCAGCACTTCAAGCTGGTCGAGAACTTCACCGTCCTCGAGAACGTCGTGCTGGGCGCCGAGTCCGGCCCGCTCCTGCGGCCCTCGCTCGCCAAGGCGCGCAAGCTGCTCCGCCAGCTCGCGGACGACTACGAGATGGATGTCGATCCCGACGCGGTGATCGAGGATCTGGGCGTCGGGCAGCAGCAGCGCGTGGAGATCCTCAAGGCGCTCTACCGCGAGGCCGACATCCTGATCCTCGACGAGCCGACGGGCGTGCTGACGCCGGCGGAGGCCGACCACCTGTTCCGCATCCTCCACGGGCTGCGCGACGAGGGGAAGACGATCATCCTCATCACCCACAAGCTGCGCGAGATCATGGAGATCACCGACACGGTGAGCGTGATGCGCCGCGGCGAGATGACCGCGACCGTGGCCACGGCCGAGACCTCGCCCGAGGCGCTGGCCGAGCTGATGGTCGGCCGCAAGGTGCTGCTGCAGGTCGACAAGGCCCCCGCCGCGCCCGGCGACCCCGTGCTGCAGGTGGAGGGCCTCCGCGTGGTGGACGCGCAGGGCGTCGAGCGGCTGCGCGGCATCGACCTCGAGGTCCGCGCGGGCGAGGTGCTGGGCATCGCGGGCGTGGCGGGCAACGGCCAGTCCGAGCTGCTCGAGGTGCTGGGCGGCTACGCGCGCGGCACCGGCAAGGTCTGGATGGAGGGCATCCCGCTCGACATCTCCGGCACCGCGTCCGACGCCCGCACCCGGCGCGGCCGCGGCATCGCCCACGTCCCCGAGGACCGGCAGCGCGAGGGGCTCATCATGGATTTCCGCGCCTGGGAGAACGTGGCCTTCGGCTACCAGGACGACGCGGCCTTCGGGACCGGCGCGCTGATGGACCAGGGCGCGATGCGCGAGGATTGCCGCGGCAAGATGGAGCGCTTCGACGTGCGCCCGCCCGATCCCGAGCTCGCCGCCAAGAACTTCTCCGGCGGCAACCAGCAGAAGCTCGTGCTGGCCCGCGAGATCGAGCGCGACCCCCACCTGCTGCTGATCGGGCAGCCGACGCGGGGCGTGGACATCGGCGCCATCGAGTTCATCCACCGCCAGATCGTGAGCCTGCGCGACCGCGGCAAGGCGATCCTTCTGGTTAGCGTCGAGCTCGACGAGATCCTCGCGCTCTCGGACCGCATCGCCGTCATGTTCGACGGCCGCATCATGGGCGAGCGCCTGCCGTCGGAGACCAACCAGGGCGAGCTGGGGCTGCTGATGGCGGGCATGGACGCGCCCGGGCGGGCCGCATGAACGACGCGCTCCCCCGCTGGGTCGACGTCGCGCTCGTCCCGCTCCTGAACCTCGCGCTGGCGCTGATCGTGTCGGGCTCGTCGTCGCGTTCATCGGCGAGGATCCGTTCGAGGTGCTGGCGCTCCTCGTCCGGGGCGCCGTGGGCTCGCCGGAGGGGTGGTCCTACACGCTCTACTACGCGACCAACTTCATCTTCACGGGCCTGGGCGTCGCGGTCGCCTTCCACGCGCGGCTCTTCAACATCGGCGGCGAGGGGCAGGCGGCGCTCGGGGGCCTGGGCGTCGCGCTGGCGCTCCTCTTCGTGCCGTGGCCGCACTGGTCGGTGGCGCTGCTCGCGGGCGTCGCGGGGGCGGCGGCGTTCGGGGCGGCCTGGGCGGCGGTCCCGGCCTACCTGCAGGCGAAGCGCGGCAGCCACATCGTCATCACGACGATCATGTTCAACTTCATCGCCTCCGCGCTGATGGTCTACCTGCTCTCAGCCGCGTCCTCCTGGTGCCGGGCGCGGGCGGCTCGCCCGAGACGGCGCGGTTCGCGGCGCCGACCAACCTGCCCGCGATCGGCGACCTCTACGCGCTCCTCGGCTGGGGCTGCGTCGAGCGCCCGATCGCGAGCGTGTGCCGCGCGCCGCTCAACATCGCCTTCCCGCTGGCGCTCCTGGCCGCCTTCGGGGTCTGGGTCCTGCTCTGGCGGACGCGGCTCGGCTACGACATCCGCGCCTTCGGCCATTCGGAGCCCGCGGCGCTCTATTCCGGCATCTCCGCCACGCGCATCGTCATGATCGCCATGACGATCTCGGGCGCGCTGTGCGGGATGATGGCGATCAACTCGGTGATGGGCGAGGCCGAGCGGCTGGTGATCGACCCGGTGCAGGGCGCGGGCTTCGTGGGCATCGCGGTGGCGCTGATGGGACGGTCGCACCCGGCGGGCGTGCTGCTCGCGGCGCTCCTGTTCGGGATGCTCTACCAGGGCGGCGGCTACGTCGAGTTCGACATCCCCGCGATCTCGCGCGACATGATCCTCGTGATCCAGGCGCTCGTGATCCTGTTCACCGGCGCGCTCGACAACATGGTCCGCGCGCCGATGGAGCGGGTGTTCCTGTCGCGCCGGCGGCAGCCCGAGCCCGTCGCGCCGACCAACCCGATCGAGGCCGGCGGCCATCCCGAGAAGCGGGTGGAGCCGTGAGCGTGCGGACGAGCCTGCCGACGGGAGAACGCGATACCGTGGCTCCTCCGCCCCGTGACGGAGGGGCGCTGACATGGATTTCGGCGATCTCGTCCAGATCCTCGACTCGACGCTGCGGCTCGCGACGCCGCTGCTGCTCGCCTGCCTCGCGGGGCTGTTCTCGGAGCGTGCGGGCGTCTTCGACATCGGGCTCGAGGGCAAGATCCTCGGCTCCGCGTTCGTCTCGGCCGCCGTGGCGAGCTACACCGGCAACGTCTGGCTCGGGCTCGGCGCGGGCATCCTCGGCTCGCTCATGCTCGCGCTGATCCACGGCGCGGCGTCGATCACGTTCCGCGGCAACCAGCTGATCTCGGGCGTGGCGATCAACTTCCTCGCCTCCGGCCTCACCGTCGTCGTGGGCGAGGCGTGGTTCGGTCTCGGCGGGCGCACGCCGCAGCTCTCGGGCTCGGGCCGTTTCGAGGAGCTGACGCTGCCCTTCGCCGACGCGCTGCGCGACGTGCCGCTCCTCGGGCCGCTCTACGCCGACGTGCTGTCGGGGCATTCGATCCTCGTCTACGTCGCGCTGCTCGCGGTGCCGCTGACGTGGTGGGTGCTGTTCCGCACGCGGTTCGGCCTTCGCCTGCGCGCCGTGGGCGAGAACCCCGCGGCGGTGGACACGGCGGGCGTGAGCGTGGTCGGGCTGCGCTACGCGGCGGTGATGATCGCGGGCGTGCTCTGCGGGATCGCGGGGGCCTACCTCGCCACCGCGCTCTCGGCGGGCTTCGTCAAGGAGATGTCGGCGGGGCGCGGCTTCATCGCGCTCGCCGCGCTCATCTTCGCCAAGTGGCGGCCGTTCCACGCGCTCGGCGCGACGCTGCTCTTCGGGCTGCTCGAGGCGCTCGGCAACCGGTTCCAGACCATCGCCATCGGCGACGTGGCGATCCCGACGCAGTTCATGCAGGCGCTGCCCTACATCCTGACCGTCGTGATCCTCGCGGGCTTCGTCGGCCGCGCCATCCCGCCGCGCGCGGGCGGAGAGCCCTATGTCAAGGAACGCTGACGACCTCGCCGCCCTGATCCGCGGCCGCGCGGGGATGGAGGCACCGCGCGTGGGGCTGATCCTCGGCTCGGGGCTGGGCCACCTCGCGGGCGCGGTGGACGGCGTCTCGATCGACTACGCCGACCTGCCGGGCTTCCCCCATGCGGGCGTGTCCGGCCATTCGCCGCGCCTCGTCGTCGGCGATCTCGCGGGCGCGCGCGTCGCGGTGCTGGGCGGGCGGTCGCACTACTACGAGACGGGGCGCGCGGACGCGATGCGCCTGCCGCTCGAGGTGCTGGCCGCGCTCGGGACCGAGCGGCTGCTGCTGACGAACGCGGCCGGAAGCCTGCGGCCGGACATGCCGACCGGCTCGCTCATGCTGCTGTCGGACCACCTCAACTTCTCGGGGCTCAATCCGCTCATCGGCGAGCCCTCGGACGCCCGCTTCGTCCCGATGGGCGACGCGCACGATCCCGCGATGCGCGCGGCATTGCGCGCCGCCGCCGAGGCCGAGGACGTGACGCTGCACGAGGGCGTCTACGCGTGGTATTCCGGCCCGTCCTTCGAGACGCCGGCCGAGATCCGCGCGATCGCCACGCTCGGCGCGGACGCGGTCGGCATGTCCACCGTGCCCGAGGTGATCCTCGCGCGGTTCCTCGGGCTGCGCGTGGCGGCGATCTCGACGATCACGAACATGGCCGCGGGGCTGTCGGACGAGGCGATCTCGCACGAGCACACCAAGGCGATGGCCCCGCTCGGCGCGGCCAAGCTCGAGCGCGTCCTGCGCCGCTGGCTCGCGGAGGGCTGAGCGCCGCGCGGGCGGGGTTTGACACCGCCCGCCCCGGTGGCGTCTAGAGGCGCCGGATGCAGATCTACCTCCCCATCGCCGAGCTGTCGGTCAACGCGTTCCTGCTCCTGGGGCTCGGCGGGATGGTCGGCGTGCTGTCGGGGATGTTCGGCGTCGGCGGCGGGTTCCTGATGACGCCGCTGCTGTTCATGATCGGGATCCCGCCCGCCGTGGCCGTCGCCACCGGCGCCAACCAGACCGTCGCCTCCTCGGTCTCGGGCCTGCTCGCGCATCTCAAGCGCAGGACGGTGGACATCCGCATGGGCACGGTCCTGCTGTCCGGCGGCGTGGTCGGCGCGGCGGCGGGGGTGCAGATCTTCAACCGGCTCCGCGACGCGGGACAGGTCGATCTGCTGGTGAGCCTCTGCTACGTCGTGTTCCTCGGCGGGATCGGCGGGCTGATGTTCGTCGAGAGCCTGGGCGCGATCCGCCGCGCGCGCCGCAAGGGCCCCGCGCCGCGCACCGTGCGGCGGCCGCGCGGCTGGCTCACGGCGATGCCGCTCAAGATCAAGTTCCGCACCTCCGGCCTCTACATCTCCGTCCTGCCGCCGCTCGCCGTGGGCTTCGCCACCGGGCTGCTCGCCGCGGTGATGGGCGTGGGCGGCGGGTTCATCTCGGTCCCCGCGATGATCTACCTGCTCGGGATGCCCACCAAGGTCGTGATCGGCACGTCGCTGTTCCAGATCATCTTCGTCGCGGGCTTCGCGACGATCCTCCACGCGACCACGAACTACACCGTGGACATGGTGCTGGCGCTCCTCCTGCTGGTCGGCGGGGTGGTGGGCGCGCAGGTGGGCGCGCGGATCGGCGTGCGCATGAAGGCCGAGCAGCTCCGCGTGCTGCTCGCCCTGATGGTGCTGGCGGTGGCGGGCAAGCTCGCGGCCGACCTGCTGCTGGAGCCGGACGAGCTCTACTCCGTCGCGCTCGGGCGACCGGGATGAGGGCGCTCGCGCTCGTCATGCTCCTGCTCGCCGCTCCGGCGGGGGCGGAGCGCGTGGTGGCGGACCTGAGTCAGGACCGCGTGTCGATCACCACCGACTTCGACGGCTCCGAGATCCTCGTCTTCGGGGCGGTCGTGCGCGAGGCGCCCGAGCCCGAGGGTGAGCCGCTCGCCATCGTCGTGACCGTGCGCGGCCCGCGCGAGGACGTGACCGTCCGGCGCAAGGCCCGGCGCGCGGGCATCTGGATCAACGCGTCCTCGGTGGACGTGCTCGCCGCGCCGAGCTTCTACGCGGTCGCGTCCTCCGCGCCGCTGGGCACCGTGCTCTCGCCCGAGGAGGACGAGCGCTGGCGGATCACCACCGCGCGCGCCCTCGGGGCGCCGGGAACCGCGACGATGGCGCGCGACCGTCCCGGCTTCCTCGAGGCGCTGATCCGGATCCGCACCGAGCAGGGGCATTACGGGACCGCGGAGGCCGACGTGAGCGTGCGCGACGGCACGCTGTTCTCGACCGAGATCGCGCTGCCGGCCGACCTGACCGAAGGCTACTACGCCACCCGCATCTTCCTGCTGCGCGACGGCGCGGTCGTCGACAGCTTCGCGACCTCGATCTTCGTGCAGAAGGTCGGTCTCGAGCGCTGGCTGCACGCGCGCGCGCACGAGGATCCGCTGTTCTACGGCCTGCTGTCGCTCGCGATCGCGGTCGCGGCGGGCTGGGGCGCGTCGGCCGTGTTCCGCTACGTGCGGGGCTAGGCGCTCGCCGCTCAACGCTCGGCCGGGTCGGCCTCCTGCCCCGTGAGCGTCAGCGGCACGTCCGCCGGCCGCAGGTCTTCGGTCCCGAGCGCCGCCTTGGGCATCGCGAGCGCGTATCGCCGGACCCATACGAGCCGCGACGCGGTGCGCGTGATCGCCACGTAGGCCAGCCGCTTCCAGAGCGCCTGCCCCGCCTCCATCCGCCCCGCGCGGGACGCGGCGTAGAGGTCGGGCGAGAACACCTGCACCGCGTCCCACTGGCTGCCCTGAGCCTTGTGGATCGTCACCGCCGCGCCGTGCAGGAACGCCGCCCCCATGCGCGCGGCGAAGGGCAGGAACGGCTCGTCCTCGCCCGGATGCTCGATCTTCACGATCGAGCTGACGGAGATCTCCGGCTCCGGCGCGCCCACGACGTGCAGCCGCGAGAAGCCGGGCTTCCGGCCGGGCCCGAGGAACACGACCTGCGCCCCCTTGATGAGCCCGCGCGCCTCGAGATCGATGCGGCGCTTGCGGTGCTTGAGCGGCAGCTCGAGCCCGTCGCAGATCAGCGGCTCCCCCGGCAGCATCCGCGTGTCGTCCGCCCCGTGCGCCTGCCGGAAGGCCCGGATCAGGCGGATGCGCGTGGCGTTGCGCCAGACGAGGACGGGGGAGCGCGCCATGAGGTCGCTGTCGACGCGCGACGCGACCTCGACCCGCTCGTCGCGCAGGGCGGCCGCCTCGACCATCCGCTCGAAGGCGTCGAACTCGAGATCCGGGTCGCCCAGCGCATGGGCGAGGTCGAGGATCGGGCTGTCGGCCTCCTGCCGGTGGACGCGGTCGAGATGCAGGTGGTCGGGGCCGTCGAAGCGGTCGAAGACCATCCGCCCCGACTGGTTCACCGGGGCGAGCTGCGCCGGGTCTCCGAAGAGGACGAGCGTGGGGAAGATCTCGGTCAGGTCCTCGTACTGCTTGTCGTCGAGCATCGACGCTTCGTCGACGAAGCCCACGTCGAGCGGCGCGTCTCGGCGCTTCCAGCCGGTGATGAAGTCCGACCCGCGCAGCCCCGCCGCGGCGAGCGCGCCCGGCACGGACGAGGTTTCGTCGTAGACCCGCGGCGCGCGGTCCATCATCGCGTCGTCCATGCCCTCGACCACCGGCCGCTCGCCGCCGCCGTCGGCCAGCCATTCCGCGAGCTTCTCGTATTGGGGGTCGTAGACGGGGGTGTAGAGGATGCGGTGGATCGTCGTGGCGGGCACGCCGCGCAGGCGCAGGACCGACGCGGCCTTGTTCGTCGGCGCGAGCACGGCGAGCGTGCGGCGGTCGCGGCGGCGGCGCTCGTAGTCGCCGGACACCATGTCGAGCCCGGCCGCGCGCATCGCGTCGACCATCCGCGCCAGCAGCAGCGTCTTGCCGGAGCCGGCGAGCCCGGTGACGGCGAGGGTGCGCGCGACCTCGTCGTCGCGGGGCCGCGCGGAGCCCGCGGCCACCGACACGCCGCTCGCCTCGAGCACCTCCGCGAGCCGCTCCCAGGCGCGGGCCTGGTCGGGCGAGAGGGAGGGGGCGACGTCCATCGCCCCCTTCTAGTGCGTCACGCGGCGGCGGGAAGCTCCAACGCCCCGCGGGCGTCGTCGAACATCGCGTCGAGCGCGCGTTCGGTCAGCCCGGTATCGGCGCGCAGCCGCGCGTGGACGGCCTCCGAGAACGTCCAGAGTCCCGCGGCGATCCCGTCCGCGCGGCCCAGCACCTCGGGCGACCAGCCGAGGCGGCGGTAGACCCGGATCATCGGCGTGTCGAACACGCCCACCGAACGCCGGACGCCGATGGTCAGCCCGATCTCGGCGGAAGCCAGCAGCAGCATCTGCGCGACGCCCGCATGCGCGCCGGGCGCGAGGCAGAAACGGGTGCACTCCCAGATGCCGGGATCGCGGATCGGCTTCGGGCCGGCGAGATGCGGGAACACCTCCGCCAGCATCGTGCGCCCCATCGTCGGCAGGAAGCGCATCGATCCCGCATGGCGCCCGTCCCGATCGCGGACGACCACGTAGATCGGATCGAGGAGGTCGTACTCGTCGGTCTCCCAGCCGAGCGGATCGACGGTCACGGACCAGCCCATCCGGTCCCGGAACTGGGTGGCCCGATCGCGGAACATCTGTTCGGCGAGATCGGGATGGGCATTCATCTGGGACGCGTGGAAGAAGGTGATCATCGGTGGCTCCGGGAATAGGGATCGCAGGCACGACGGCCGACCATTCACGGAACTCTCGTTAACTCGCATTTACTAATGAAGAATCGCGGACGGCCTTCGCTTCATGGCCCAGACATAATGCTCGGGTGGTCCGCCGCGAGGGTCAATCGACCGTGGGGAGTGAAACGGAACCAGAAGTCAGGACGAATGGGCGGGGTGACTACATTCTATGACATACCAAATTGACCGCTGGGCCCTAACGATCGAGATCGCCCGCCGCGGAGGCATCCGGTGCCTGATAAGCGGGCGAGGCCGAACCCGTGTGGGAAACCATCCCTCCGCCGATCCGTTACACGGTTCGAGGCAGGGTCGCGGCGTAGAACGCGAGCACGGCCGAACGCTCGGGCCGCACCGACACGCGCTCCGCGTCGATCGACACGACGTCGCGCACCGCAAGCATCCGAAGCGCCGCCAGCGCGGCCTCCCGCCCGTCGGAACTAGGCCGGTGGACGACGTGACCCGCGCGTTCCAGGATCGCGGCCTCGCGGTCGACATGATCGGCGACCGCATCGATGTCGGCGGCGCCGCGCAGCACGGCCTGGCAGGCGAGGGCGGTCGGCAGGACCGGCAGGACGGCCTCGATGCGCGCCATCAGCGTCTCGCCGAGCGCGGCGGCGGCGTCCGCGTCGCCGCGCGCGAGGAAGGCGTTCAGCGAAAGTGGCCGCCCGAACGCGACCGCCGCGAAACCGAAACGCGCGAACCGCCCCGTCGCGCGCAGCTGCACGTGACGCGCGAGGTACCGCGCGACCATCCACCAGCGCAGGCGGAACGTGCCCTCTCCCGGCCCGGCCGAGCCGATCAGCACGCGATCCTCGAGCACGCGCTCGTAGTTCAGCCCGACGGGGACGAAGACCACGTCCCTGTCGCGTGCCGGATCATGCCCGGCGAGGACGTAGCTCAGGATGCCGAGCTTGGGCGGCTGGAGCGCGCCGTCACGCGACAGCCGGCCCTCGGGAAAGACCGCCTGCGTGAGCCCGTTCGCCGTCGCCATCTGGACGTAGCGGGCGAGCACGCGGCGATAGAGCGGATTGAGGTCCCGCCGTCGAACGAAGTACCCGCCCATCGCGCGGATCAGCGGACCCAGCGGCCAGCGACGCGCCCATTCCCCGACGGCATAGGCCAGCGCCGTCCGCCGGGAGGCGAGCCAGGTTACGAGCACGTAGTCCATGTTGGAGCGGTGGTTGAGCACGAAGACGACGGTGGCGTCGCCCTCGATCGCCGCCATCGCCTCGTCCTCGCCCGTCACGCGCACGCGGTAGAGTCCCTGCGACAGCCGACGCGCGGCCCGCGTGGCCAACCCGAAGTAGAGCAGCGCCGAGAAGCCGGGCACGATCTCGCGCGCGTAGCGCCGGGCGGCCTCGTACGCGACGGCCTCCGGCACGTCCTCGGTCCGGGCATGCTCGAGGATGGCGCGCGCCACCTCCGGGTCGTGGACGAGGCGCTCGATCGTGTCGGCGCGGCGCGCGAGCTTGAACGGCTCGATCGGCCGTCGCAGGCGGGTGTTCAGCCGCTCGACGAGGGCCTGCGCCCGCCGGCGGAAGAACCAGCGCACCGACGGGAACAGGAAGTGCGAGGCGAACGTGACCGCGGCGAACGCGCAGAGCAGCACGAGCGCCCAGACCGGCACGGCGACGGTGGATAGCATGTATCAGCGCTCCGATCGGACCGTGCGGGCCCTGCGTGGCGGGCGCGTGGAGGCGCAGGCATTCATCCGCGTTCGATAGCATGGCCGGGGACCGAACGCCGCCCCCATCCATCTTCATCGAAACGTCATATCGGCAATTGCTCACGGGCAATCGATCGCCTATCGGTCCCGATATCGGATTGAGGAGAACAGCCATGAATCTCGACAAGATGGACCGTGAGGAACTGCAGGATCTCCAGCGGCGTGTCGGAGCGGCGCTGAAGAATTACGACGACCGGCAGAAGAAGGAAGCGCAGGCGAAGCTCGAGTCGATGGCGAAGGACATGGGCTATTCGCTGTCGGACTTCGCGTCGGGCAAGAAGGGAAAGGCTTCGGGCGGCGTGCCAAAATTCGTCCATCCGGAGAATCCAGGAAAGACCTGGTCCGGACGCGGACGGCAGCCGCAATGGTTCAAGGACGCGATCGCTTCCGGGAAGTCCGAGTCCGACCTTGCGATCTAAGCCACGCCCTCGGAACGGTTTGCCGGCGGCAACCCGATGACCCCGCATATCCGCGCCGCGGCGGGGGAGATCGCCGAGACCGTGCTGATGCCCGGCGATCCCCTGCGCGCGAGGTGGGCCGCCGAGACCTATCTCGACGCGCCCGTGCTCGTGAACGACGTGCGCGGGATGCTGGGCTATACGGGAACGTGGCGCGGCAATCGCGTCACGATCCACGGGTCCGGAATGGGGATGCCGTCCCTGTCGATCTACGCCAACGAATTGATCGCGAAATACGGCGCCCGGACGCTGATCCGGATCGGATCCTGCGGAGCGATGCAGGAGCGGGTCGCGATCCGCGACGTCATCCTCGCGCAGGCGGCGAGCAGCCTGTCGACTCCCTCCCGCGCGATCCTGCGGGAGGCGAACGTCGCACCCTGCGCGGACTGGGGGCTGCTGCTCTCGGCCCATGCCGCGGCGGAGCGGGCGGGCGCACGGGTCCATGTCGGCAACGTCTATTCGTCGGACACGTTCTACGACGAGCGCGAGGACCTGACCGCGCAGATGACGCGGCACGGCGTCCTCGGCGTCGAGATGGAGGCGGCAGAGCTTTACCTCGTGGCCGCCCGGCACGGCTGCCGGGCGCTCGCTGTGCTGACGGTAAGCGACCACCTCGTCACCGGCGAGGCACTCCCATCCGAGGAGCGGCAATCGTCGTTCGGCGAGATGGTCGAGATCGCGCTGGCCGCGGCGTTCCCGGATGCCTGACCCCGCGGCGCCCGCCACGAGGCGGGCGCCGCGATGGTCGTGGTGTCAGATCACGACCTGATCAAGCGGCGGGAAGCCGTTGAAGCCGACCGACGAGTAGGTCGATGTGTAGGCGCCGCAGTTGCGGATGATCACCTTGTCGCCCGCGCGCAGCGAGAGCGGCAGCTGGATCGGGCGCTTCTCGTAGAGCACGTCGGCGCTGTCACAGGACGGGCCGGCCAGCACGCAGGCGCCGGTCTCGTCGCCGTCGCGGGGCGTGACGAACTGGTAGCGGATCGCCTCGTCGATCGTCTCGGCCAGGCCCGAGAACTTGCCGATGTCGAGATAGACCCAGCGGTGCAGGTCGTCGTCGGACTTGCGCGACACGAGCAGGACCTCGGCGGCGATCGCGCCGCAATCGGCCACCAGCCCGCGGCCCGGCTCGGCCATGATCTGCGCCACGTCGCCGAAGCGCGCGGCGATCAGCTCGATCACCGCGGCCGCGTAGGCGGTCGGATGCTCGACGTACTCGCCGTAGAAGGCCGGGAAGCCGCCGCCGATGTTCAGGAGCTGCAGGTCGAAGCCCGCGTCGCGCGCGCCATGCCAGATCGCCGCGACCTGATCGAGCGTGTTGGTCCACATGCGCGCCTCGCGCGTCTGCGAGCCGACGTGGAAGGACAGGCCGTGCGGGACGAGGCCCAGGCGGCGGGCGAGGCCGAGGAGCGCCATCACCTTCTCGGAGGCGCAGCCGAACTTGCGCGACAGCGGCCAGTCGGCCTCGGAGTTGTCGACGATCACGCGGATGTAGACGCGCGCGCCGGGCGCGTTCGCGGCGATCTTCTCGAGCTCCTCCTCCGCGTCGGCGGCGAAGAGCGTCACGCCGGCGGCATGGGCGAACCGGATGTCGGCGGCCTTCTTGATCGTGTTGCCGAAGGAGACGTGGTCGGCATCGCGCCCTGCCCAAGCACAAGCTCGATCTCGCCGCGCGAGGCCGCGTCGAAGCCGGAGCCCAGCCGGACCAGCCGTTCGATGATGGCGGGGTGCGGGTTCGCCTTGACGGCGTAGTGGATGTGCGCGCGGCCCAGACCGGCGGAGAGCGCGTGGTACTGCCGCTCGACCGCGTCGACGTCGATCACGAGCGTCGGATGCGCGAAGTCGTGGGCGGCGATATAGGCTTCGGTCCGCGACGGGGACACGGCGACGGATCGGCCGAGGCCGGTGACAGCTACGTTCATGGTCATCTCCACTAGACCCGGCCAACGATATGACCGCTCACTTCCAAGGAGACGTTACCGTCGCTACGTAACCGTGCTGGAGCCCGTCGGGACCCGTCATGGCCGTGCCAGAGGCGCGTGCGTTGGCGTCTTGCGCGGCACATGAGGCCGAAGGAGATTCGCGTCAAGACGCCAAATGCACGAAATTGTAGACGGTTCGCCCGCCGGGCGCGGGCGCCACGGAACGCGGGCGGCCCCGGGGGGTTGGGGGGCCACATGGAACCCGAGGAGCCCGTGATGACCCTACCGCTGAAACTGCTGACCGCCCTGCCCCTCGTCGCGCTCGCCGCGGCCTGCGTGCCCGGCGGGAACGACGTCGTGGACACCCCGGCCGAGGTCGAGGCGACGGTCGATCAGGACATCGACGGCGACGGCACGATCATGGACGACGGCGTGGAGACGGCCGCGCCGGGCTGAGGCACCACGAAGCCTCGGGCGGCGCTCAGAGTTGCCGCTCGACCATCATCTTCTTGATCGACTGGATCGCCTTGGCCGGATTCAGGCCCTTGGGGCAGGTCTTCGTGCAGTTCATGATCGTGTGGCAGCGATAGAGCTTGAACGGGTCCTCGAGGTCGTCGAGCCGCTCGCCCGTCGCCTCGTCGCGGGAATCCACGATCCAGCGATACGCGTGCAGCAGCGCCGCCGGCCCGAGGTAGCGGTCGCCGTTCCACCAGTAGGACGGGCAGGCCGTCGAGCAGGACGCGCACATGATGCACTCGTAGAGCCCGTCGAGCTTCTCGCGGTCCTCGATCGACTGGCGCCATTCCTTGGCGGGCTCGTTCGACTTCGTCTCGAGCCACGGCATCACGCTCGCGTGCTGCGCGTAGAAGTGGGTGAGGTCGGGGATCAGGTCCTTGACCACCGGCATGTGCGGCAGCGGGTAGATCTTCACGTCGCCGCGCACCTCGTCGATGCCCCAGGTGCAGGCGAGCGTGTTCACCCCGTCGATGTTCATCGCGCAGGAGCCGCAGATCCCCTCGCGGCAGGAGCGGCGGAACGTCAGCGTCGGGTCGATCTCGTTCTTGATCTTGATCAGCGCGTCGAGGACCATCGGACCGCAGGTGTCGAGGTCGACCCAATAGGTGTCGAGCCGCGGGTTCGCGCCGTCCTCGGGGTTCCAGCGGTACACCTGGAACTTCCGCAGGTTGTTGGCGCCGTCGGGCTTGGGCCAGGTCTTGCCCACGGTGATCTTGGAGTTCTTCGGCAGGGTGAACTGGACCATCGGGTCCTCCTAGAGGCTCGTCAGCAGGACCGGCAGGCCGTCGGTCGCGAGGCAGTCGATCGTGGCGGGGCGGGTGGCGACGTCGAGGACGAGGCGCGTCGTCGCCTCGGTGGCGCCGCCGCCGGCGGAACGGGCGAAGGTGACTATCTCCGCCGCGGTGGCGTTGTCGATGATGCAATCGGTCGCGGGCTCGAGCGGGATGCCGGGGAAGCGGGATGCCAGCACCGGGTTCACCGCCGACTTCGCGGCCTGGCGCGCGACCACGTCCGCCGCGGGCGCGGCGCAGCCCGCGAGCGCGGCCGCGCAGAGGAGGCAGGCCAGCGCCCTCATCGCGGCAGCGCCTCGCAAGCGTCGAGGCGCGCGAGGTCGTCCGGCCCGCGCGACACGATCGTCGCGCCGCGCACCGCGACGCCCTGGTCGCGCGCGCAGTCGAGATAGGCCGCCCGCCGCGCCTCGGGCCCGGACGGCACGCAGGCGGCGAGCCCCGCGAGCGACGCGGCCGCCACGGCGCGCCTCAATAGACCCGCGCCTTGGGCGCGATCTTCTTGAGGTCGATGCCGCCGTCGTTGTGGCTCGTCAGCGGGTTCTGGTGCACGCCGCGATAGCCGAGGTCGGGCTTCATCGCGTCGCCCAGGAACCAGGTCAGCGAATGCTTGCGCCAGTTCTCGTCGTCGCGGTCGGGGAAGTCCTCGTGGGCATGCGCGCCCCGGCTCTCCTGGCGGGCCTCGGCGGCGACCACGGTGGCGACCGCGTTCGGCATGAGGTTGGCGAGCTCGAGCGTCTCCATGAGGTCCGAGTTCCAGATCAGCGTCTGGTCGGTCACCTTCACGTCCGACATCTGCCCGGCGATGCCGACCATCTTCTCCTTGCCCTGCGCGAGCGTCTCGGACGTCCGGAACACGGCCGCGTCGTCCTGCATCGTCTTCTGCATCTCGAGCCGCAGCTCCGCCGTCCCGACCTGCCCGCGCGCGTGGCGGATGCCGTCGAACCGCGCGAGCGCCATCTCGAGCGAGCGCCGGTTGGGCTGCGGGACGGCGGCGTCGCGGTCCACGATCTCGCCCGCGCGGATCGCGGCGGCGCGGCCGAACACCACGAGGTCGATGAGCGAGTTGGAGCCGAGCCGGTTCGCGCCGTGCACGCTCGCACAGCCCGCCTCGCCCACGGCCATCAGACCGGGCGACACGCGGTCGTGGTCGTCCTTGGTGGGGGCCAGCACCTCGCCCCAGTAGTTCGTCGGGATGCCGCCCATGTTGTAGTGCACCGTCGGCAGCACCGGCACCGGCTCCTTGGTGACGTCGACGCCCGAGAAGATCCGCGCGCTCTCCGAGATGCCCGGCAGGCGCAGGTGCAGCGTCTCGGGCGGCAGGTGGCTGAGGTTGAGGTGGATGTGGTCGGCGTCCTTGCCGACCCCGCGGCCCTCGCGGATCTCCATCGTCATGCAGCGCGAGACCACGTCGCGCGACGCGAGGTCCTTGTAGGTCGGCGCGTAGCGCTCCATGAACCGCTCGCCCTCGGAGTTGGTGAGGTAGCCGCCCTCGCCGCGCGCGCCTTCCGTGATGAGGCAGCCGGCGCCGTAGATGCCGGTCGGGTGGAACTGCACGAACTCCATGTCCTGCAGCGGCAGCCCCGCGCGCGCGACCATGCCGTTGCCGTCGCCCGTGCAGGTATGCGCCGACGTGGCCGAGAAGTAGGCGCGACCATAGCCGCCCGTCGCCAGCACCGTCATCTTGGCCGAGAACAGGTGCAGCGTGCCGTCGTCGAGCTTCCAGCAGAGCACGCCCTGGCAGACGCCGTCCTCCGACATGATCAGGTCGATCGCGAAGTACTCGATGTAGAACTCGGCCTTCTGCTTGAGCGACTGCCCGTAGAGCGTGTGCAGGATCGCGTGGCCGGTGCGGTCGGCCGCGGCGCAGGTGCGCTGCACCGGGGGGCCCTCGCCGTACTCGGTGGTGTGCCCGCCGAAGGGGCGCTGGTAGATGCGGCCCTCCTCGGTGCGCGAGAACGGCACGCCGTAATGCTCGAGCTCGTAGACCGCCTTGGGCGCCTCGCGGGCGAGGTACTCCATCGCGTCGGTGTCGCCGAGCCAGTCCGACCCCTTCACGGTGTCGTACATGTGCCACTGCCAGCTGTCGGGGCCCATGTTGCCCAGGGACGCCGCGATGCCCCCTTGCGCGGCCACGGTATGAGAGCGCGTCGGGAACACCTTGGTGATGCAGGCCGTCCGGAGCCCCTGCTCGGCCATGCCGAGCGTCGCGCGAAGCCCCGCGCCACCGGCGCCGACGACGACGACGTCGTATTCGTGGGTCTCGTAGTCGTAGGCGGCCATGGGGCTGCTCCTGGGATCAGAGGGCGAGCCGCGCGATCGCGTAGAGGCACGCGAGGGCGGCGGCGTAGCTGACGATGTGGCTCACGACGATCAGCGCCTTGCGCGTCAGGCCGCGGGTGTAGTCGGTGATGAGCACGTGGACGCCCTTGGCGAAGTGCCACCAGCCGACCGCGAGCGTCAGCGCGGCGACGAGCGCGGGGAACGGGCGCGAGTAGTAGGCCACGACCTCGGGCCAGGGCTCGCCGACCGCGAAGCCGAAGGTGAACACGAAGAGCGGCACGAGCACCACGAGCGCGACCGACGAGATCGTCAGCCGCCACATGTGCTCGGTCCCCGAATGCGCGGAGCCGAAGCCCGCCACGCGCTTGGCGTCGGTGATGTAGGGCATGGGCGGGCCTCTCAGAGCACGAGGACGGTGAGGACCGTCAGCACGACGGAGCCCCCGAGGCAGATCCAGCCCAGCATCTCCGCCTGGTCGATGCGGATCAGCGCGCCGGTATCCCAGATCAGGTGCCGGATGCCCGCGAGCGTGTGGTACCAGAGCGCCAGGATAGAGCCGAGCATCACGAGCTTGCCGAACCACGACGTCAGCACCCCGTCGGCCAGCGCGAACGCCTCCGGGCCGGTCGCCGCCGCGAGGAACCACCACGTGACCATCAGCGCGCCCACGACGAGCGCGTTCCCTGTGATCCGCGTGAGGATCGACGTGATCGACGTGAGCTGCGGCCGGTAGATCTGCAGGTGCGGGCTCAGCGGGCGGTTGCCCCGGTTGACGTCGGCCATGCGGCCTCCTCGGGATGGTGCGGCGGGTCTGCGCAAGGTTCTAGACGATATCGCGCCGGTGTCACGGGGGCGCGGGGTCGCATCGGGGCGCCGCGGCCGGCCCGGAGCGTGGGGTACCGGTGGAACCCATTGGCGGATCACGGGTTGGCAGACGATCGGGCCCGCAGGGGTCCGCGCTTCGCGATGCCGCAATACAGGAGACCGCCCGATGGTCGATCACGCCCGCCACGACAGCCGCCGCGACGCCGCGGACCATCTCCACGACGTCCGCAGCGACGCGATCGAGCGCATGTACGACGGCAACGGGCGGGCCGCCTGGGGCGCGATCTTCGCGGGCACCGTTGTCGCGCTCGGGATCTTCGTGCTGCTGTCGCTCGCCGGCATCGGTCTCGGCCTGACGATCTTCGAGGCGACCGACGCCACCCCGATGAACGGCAGCCTGACGACCACCGCGATCTGGCAGTTCGTCAGCCAGCTCGTCGCGCTCTTCGTGGGCGGCTACACCGCCGGTCGGCTCGCGGGCGTGATCCATTCGGTGGGCTCGATGTTGCACGGCCTGACCGTCTGGGCGCTCGCCACGCTGGCGGGCGTCTGGTTCGCCACGCAGGCCGTGACCGGCCTCGCGGGCGCGGCGGGCTCGGCGCTCTCCGGCCTCGCTAGCGGCGCGAGCTCCGCGGCCTCCGCCGTCATCCCCGACGACCTGTCGCTGCCCGATCTGTCGCTGCCCAACGTGTCGCTCGACGCGCTGCCGCAGGACGTGCAGGCCACGTTGCGCGAGAACGGGATCACGCCGGAGAACTTCCAGGCCGAGGCGCAGGAGGCGTTCCGCGACGTGATCTCCGAGCAGGAGCAGGCGACGATCCGCGAGGACGCCGTCGATACCGTCACGACCATCGTCCGGAACCCGGCGGACGCCGATGCCGAGATCGAAGCGTTCATCGACGGCGTGTTCGGCGCGGGCGGCGTGCTGAGCGAGGAGGACGGACAGGAGGCGCTCGACGTGATGCAGGAACGTTTCGGCCTCTCGGAGCAGCAGGCTGAGCAGTACCTCGAGAGCATCGCCGCCGAGGCGCAGTCGCTCCAGGCCGAGGCCGAGGCGGCGATCGAGGACGCGCGCGCGCAGGCGATCGAGGCCGCCGACGCCGCCGCCGACGCCGCCGCGACCGCGGCCTGGCTCGCGGCGCTGGCCTCGCTGATCGGGCTCGTCGCCGCGGTCGGCGGCGCGGCGATCGGGCGGCCCGCCCGCGGGTGACGGATACGGGGAGCGGTCCGGCCGGGCCGCTCCCGGCACGAGGGAGGGTTTGCCATGAGCAAGTCGCACGAGACGATCTGGGACGAATGGGGCGAGCTGGTGAACCTGTCGCCGAAGGCGCTCGAGGATTGGCTCGAGACCGAGGAGAGCCGGTCCGTCGGGGCCGACAGCGGCGACGGCGAATCCACCGGCCACAAGTCGGGCGAGCGGATCGTCGAGATCCTGCGGACGAAGAAGGACGACCTGTCGGACGACGACTGGGACCACATGGGCAAGGTGGTCGGCTACATCAAACGCCATCTCGCGCAGGGCGGTCCGGACGAGGACATGGAGACCTCCGACTGGCGCTATTCGCTGATGAACTGGGGCCACGACCCGGCGGCGTGACGCCCCTGGCGCTCAGCCGAAGGGGATTGACCCCGAGCCAGAGGTGGATGGCCGCGACCACGGCCATCGCCACCACCCCGATCACGAGCGCCTTGACATCGCCGCCGATCGACACGGTCTCGGGGCGGTCCCACGGCTGGGCGCGGTTGATGACCGCCACCTCCGTCGCGGCCCAGGCGAACATGCCTCCGAACAGGACCATCGAGGCGACGTCGCCGTTCACGAGGAGGTGGGCGGTGGCCCAGACCATGACCGCCGAAAGCTGCGGATGGCGCAGCCATCCGGCCGTCGTGCCCTTCGCCGCCCCGACGCCGAGCAGGTAGAACGCGACCAGCATCAGCAGGTTGTTGACGTGGACGAGCGCGGGCGCGGGGAACCAGACGGGCACGGTCTCCGCGGCGCGGTAGCCGACGACCATCGCCACGATCCCGAGCACCGAACCCAGCGCGACGAGGCCCTTGCCCGCGTCGCCCATCCGCGCCCGCGCGTCCGGCGCGGCGCGCTTGAGGAGGTGCGCCCCCGACCAGAGCAGGAGTCCGAGGATCAGGAGCGTCATGGTCGGTCCTCCGCGGATGCGTCCGCCGCGCACCGTGCCCGCGTCGGCCTCGCGATGTCCACCGGCCGCGCCGTGAGCCGCGAGCATCGAGGCCTGTCGCCGCAGGCGGACGCCGACTGAGGCACGGTTCCCGACGCCTGAACTCCAAAGGGTCCACGACGGGCGTGAGTGGCCTCATGCCGACTCGCAGGGGGCCGCGATGTGGGAGGGGTGCTGGGCCCGGAATACGCGATTGGCCCGGCCTGCGATGGCTCGGTCCCTTCCGGCAGACGCCGGTACGGCGGGGTCGCCTCCAGCATTCACAGGATCCCGCCTCCGCCAGTCGCCCCGGCGCGCGCTGGCCGGGACCCGTTAACCGAACTTTCGCACCTTCGGGCGCAGTCTCCTCGCATCACTTCGGAACCCGGCACAGGCCGGACCCGCTCCGAGGGACGAGACGGCCGCGCGCCCCTCCTCCCGCTCTGCGTGGCCCTGCCCGATCACCAGAAAGGAAAGTGCCATGTCGACGAAGACCCAGATCCTGAATGCCTTCCTCGCCACCCTCACCGCCGCCGCGTTGACACTCGTGGCGCTGCCCGCGCGCGCCGCCGGCGCGTCGTGCGGCCCGCGCGAGGCCCTGGTGGAACGGCTGTCGACCACGTTCGGCGAGACGCGCCGCGGGATCGGGCTCGGGCGGGGCGACAAGGTGGTGGAGGTGTTCGCCTCCGACGCGACCGGCTCCTGGACGATCACGGTGACGATGCCCGACGGGCGGATGTGCCTCGTCGCCTCGGGGCAAGCGTGGGAGGACCGGATGGACGACCTCGCGCACCTGGCCGACGCCGACATCTGACCCCGCCCGACGGACCGCGCCCCACCGGCGCGGCCGACCGCCCCGGGTCGTCCCCTTGCGCGAGTTCGCTCGGTTCCGCTACGCCTCCGCCCAAGCAAGCGGACAGAGCGGAGACGGACATGGCCCGACCCAAGATCGCCCTCATCGGCGCCGGACAGATCGGCGGCACGCTCGCCCACCTGGCGGCGATCAAGGAGCTCGGCGACGTCGTGCTGTTCGACATCGCCGAGGGCGCGCCGCAGGGCAAGGCGCTCGACATCGCCGAGAGCGGCCCGGTCGAGAAGTTCGACGTCGCGCTGCGCGGAACCAACGACTACGCCGACATCGCGGGCGCGGACGTCTGCATCGTGACCGCGGGCGTGCCGCGCAAGCCCGGCATGAGCCGCGATGACCTGCTCGGCATCAACCTCAAGGTGATGAAGGCGGTCGGCGAGGGCATCCGCGACAACGCGCCCGACGCCTTCGTCATCTGCATCACCAACCCGCTCGACGCGATGGTCTGGGCGCTGCGCGAGTTCTCCGGCCTGCCGCACGAGCGGGTCGTGGGCATGGCGGGCGTTCTCGACAGCGCGCGGTTCCGGCATTTCCTCGCCGACGAATTCGGCGTCTCGATGCGCGACGTGAGCGCCTTCGTGCTCGGCGGGCACGGCGACACGATGGTGCCGCTCGTGCGCTACTCCACCGTCGGCGGCATCCCCCTGCCGGACCTCGTCGAGATGGGCTGGACCAGCCAGGAGAGCCTCGACGCGATCGTGCAGCGCACCCGCGACGGCGGCGCCGAGATCGTCGGACTGCTCAAGACCGGTTCGGCCTTCTACGCGCCCGCCTCCTCGGCCATCGAGATGGCGGAGGCGTACCTCAAGGACCAGAAGCGCCTGCTGCCCTGCGCGGCCTGGGTCGACGGCGCGCTCGGCCTCAAGGGCATGTATGTCGGCGTCCCCACGGTTATCGGCGCGGGCGGGGTCGAGCGGATCGTCGACATCCGCCTCGCCCGCGACGAGCAGGCGATGTTCGACAAGTCGGTGGAAGCCGTGCGCGGGCTCGTGGATGCCTGCATCGCGATCGACGGCTCGCTCGGCTGATCGCGGATGGTCCCGCGGCGGTGGGGGCTGCCGCGGGACCGTCGTGCGGGGGCCCGATGCCCCCGGACGTCAGGCCGCCTTGCGGCGTCGGCGCGCCAGGAAGCCCAGGCCGCCCATCGCGGCGGCGAGCATCGGCAGGGCGGCCGGGAGCGGCACGGGCGTAACGTCGGCCGAGGCGAGGTAGAATTGCTCGGCCGTCGATGCACCGTCGTCGTAGTGGAACGATGCCGAAAGCACGTTCGTGAAGCTCGCCGCGCTGAGGTCCGCGAACGTGTACTGCGCCAGCGTCCCGCCGTTGATCGCGAAGAGCAGCGTCTCCGTCGTGGTCAGCGGCTCGATACCGGCGGCGGAGCTGTGGCCTTCGCCCGTGAAGACCATGTTCGACAGGTTCATCGCCGTATCGAACGCGATCGTCAGCATCTCGCTGATGGTGACGTTGTCGTCGTCGGAGGGGTTGCACTGAGCCGATGCGGTCAGGACCTTGCAGACGCCGAGACCTGCGTTCCCCTTATCGAAATAGGGCGAGAAACCGTCGTTCGCCGACAGGGTCACGTTCGTGAAGCCGGTGAAGATCGAATTGATGACGGTGCCGCTCGCGACGCCGCGCTCGGATGCGTTTGCGTCGGCGAGGAAATCGAGGGTCGCGGCGTTCGCCACGGCGCCCGTCGCGAGGACGACCGCGGTGGCGGTCAGGAAGGTTCTCATAGTTATCTTCACTCGTATCGCGGCTGATGGCCGACGCGGAAAACGGTCACGAAGGGCGCCATCCCGCCCGTCGCGTACTATATTATAAATATAGATTAGTAGCTAATAGATATTAACGACGTCACGTTTCGGTACGCTTCCGTACCGGCCTCATCGGTCCTCGTCCGCCACGTCGATGCGCGGGGCAGAGTGCCGGGAGCGCATCGGCAACCACCATCAGAACGGCCTGCAGCTCCTCACCGCCGGCGATGTCGATCCGACGTGACCGGTTCCCGACCCGCCCTTGCGATGGCGATCCCGCGTGTCCCGTCGGCTCATTTTCGGTTCACAAGATCGGGGCGGCATGGCATGGCCGACCCGACCCAATCGAGCCTCGCCCCGGAGGGACGACCGCATGAACATCCACGAATACCAGGCCAAGGCCCTCCTGCGCAGCTACGGCGCGCCGGTGAGCGAGGGGGTCGCCGTCACCCGCGCCGCGGACGCCAAGGACGCGGCCGGTCGGCTCGACGGACCGCTCTGGGTGGTCAAGGCGCAGATCCACGCGGGCGGGCGCGGCAAGGGCACGTTCAAGGAGGCCGACGCGGGCGAGAAGGGCGGCGTCCGGCTCGCCAAGTCGATCCAGGAGGCCGCCGACGAGGCCAAGCGGATGCTCGGCCGCACGCTCGTCACGCACCAGACCGGGCCCGCGGGCAAGCAGGTCAACCGCATCTACATCGAGGACGGCTCGGACATCGCGCGCGAGCTCTACCTCGCGCTCCTCGTCGACCGGCAGTCGAGCCGCGTCGGGATCGTCTGCTCGACGGAGGGCGGGATGGACATCGAGCAGGTCGCCGCCGACACGCCCGACCGCATCGTCAGCTTCTCGATCGACCCGGCCACCGGCTACCAGCCGTTCCACGGCCGCCACGTCGCCTTCGCGCTCGGGCTCGAGGGCGCGCAGGTCAAGCAGTGCGTCGCGCTGATGGCCAACCTCTACCGCGCCTTCACCGAGCGCGACATGGAGATGCTCGAGATCAACCCGCTGATCGTGAGCGACGCGGGCGACCTCAAGGTGCTCGACGCCAAGGTCAGCTTCGACGGCAACGCGATGTACCGCCAGAAGGACATCGCCGAGCTGCGCGACGAGACCGAGGAGGATCCCAAGGAGCTCGCCGCCTCGAAGTACGACCTGAACTACATCGCGCTCGACGGCGAGATCGGCTGCATGGTCAACGGCGCCGGGCTCGCGATGGCGACGATGGACATCATCAAGCTGTACGGAGCGGAGCCCGCGAACTTCCTCGACGTGGGCGGCGGGGCCACCAAGGAGAAGGTGACCGAGGCGTTCAAGATCATCACCTCGGACCCGCAGGTGAAGGGCATCCTCGTCAACATCTTCGGCGGCATCATGCGTTGCGACGTCATCGCCGAGGGCGTGATCGCCGCGGTCAAGGAGGTCGGGCTGAAGGTCCCGCTCGTCGTCCGGCTCGAGGGGACGAACGTCGAGAAGGGCAAGGAGATCATCCGGACCTCCGGGCTCGACGTGATCGCCGCCGACGACCTCAAGGACGGCGCGCAGAAGATCGTGGCGGCGGTCAAGGGCTAGGCCCGGCGGGCCGGGGCGGATGTCGCTTCGGACCAGCCCGACCGCCATCATGCTCGTCTCGGCGGGTGCGTGGGCCTGCTTCCCGGTCTTCATCGCGCTGTCGTCGATCGCGAGCCCGACCGCGGGCCTCGAATTCGTCGTCGTCCTGAACCTCGTCGGCGCGACGCTCTGCTGGACCGTCCATCGCGCCGTCCGCCCGGCGGGGCCGTCGGCCGCGTCGATGCTGCTCGGCTGCGCGCGCGGCCGTCGGCTCGTCGCCGTCGACGGCGCTGCCATCGCCGCGAGCAACGTGCTGGCGTTCTACGCGATCGGGCAGGGCAACTCGATCGGCGCGGCGATGATCATCGAGAGCTGGCCGGTCTTCGCCTTCCTGGCGCTGGCGACGACGCTCAAGAAGTACGCGACGATCACCGCGTCGAGCCTCGGGATCGCGGCGCTCGCGGTGGTGGGCTTCTTCATCATCGAGGCCGGCTCGCGCGGCGAGGACGCGGTCGGCTCGGCGGCGACGATCGGGCTGGCGGTCGGGGCGGCCGCGTTCCAGGTCGTCACGGTCGTCGCCAACCAGGTCAATCTCGCCCGGCTCGAGCGGGAGGTGAGCTTCCGCGACTTGCTGCCGCTGCAGGCGGCGCGGATGCTCGTCGCCGCGGCCTGCGCGGTGGGGCTCGCGGGGTCCTCCACGTCGCGACGAACCGGCCGCCGCCGACGCTCGGCGGGCCGTTCTTCCTCGCCGCCGGGGCGTCGGGCCTGCTGATCTCGCTGTCGGCGCTGCTCTACTCGTTCGGCCTCGCGCGGGCGCGGGACGCGGTCGTCAACCTCGCCTGGTTCCTCACCCCGGCGATCACCGCGTTCCTGCTCTACGCGGCCGGGCTGGCCGAGCTGCGGATCGAGATCGTGCTCGGCGCGGTCTTCATCCTGTCGGCGCTGATGCTCGTGCGTCGGCGCGAGGAGAGCCCGGGGCCGTTCATCGCCACCGTGCTGGCGGTGCTCGCGATCGGGTCCGTCTGCCTCTACACCGAGGGCGAGGCCTACGACGACTACTTCGCCTACATCCAGCTCACGGCGGTCGTCTACGGCATCCTGCAGGCCTTCGTCCTCTCGCGGCTCTGGCAGCGGCGGCTCGACCTGATGGTGAGCTCGGAGGTGTCGGGCTGGATCGCGGCCCTGCCCGCGGCCGATCGCGCGCCCGACCTCGAGCTGCGCCGCGTCGACGCCGAGGCGCGCGCGGGCGCGATCCGCTACGAGTCGCGCACCTACAGCGAGCTGCTGATCCTGACGTTCCTCGGCGCGGCCAACGTCTTCATCCTCATCGTCGGGCGCACGGACGACTTCCTCGGCGACAGCGTGTGCTTCCTGCTGGGGATCTCGATCACCTACCTGCTCTCGACGAGCTGGGCGCTCAACTTCCAGATCACGCGGTTCGACGCCGGCGGGCGGGCGATGCGCCAGGACGAGCTCGCGGACGCGGTGCTGAGCTACGTGTTCCTCGGCGTCGCCGTCTTCGCAATGCTGGCGATGTTCTACATGCGGCTATGACGGGACTGCAGCGCCGTGCGCGTTGCGTCCGCGCCACCGACATGCGACTCGGCTCGCGGAGCCTCGAAGGGGACGGCATGGACCGCGGCCACCGATTCGACGCCGCCCCGGGCGGGCGGGCTGGCGCGCGCGCCGTGCCCGGCGGTCGCGGCACGCGCGCGCGATCCGGGCGCTGCCGCTCCTGCTCGCGCTCGCCGCCTGCGTGCCCGCCCCGCCGGGCGCGATCCCGCCCGGCGTGACCGACATCGCGGCGCAGCGGATGCGGTTCGCCGCCGAGGCGGTCTGCCTCAACAATCCCGACGCGCGCCGGGCAGGAGCGGGCGGCGGGGGCGCTGGCCTTCCCGTTGCGCCAGGACGACGGCCGCTCGGTCGTCTTCGCCAACCCGGGCACGCTCACCTTCGTGCGGATCGGCCCCGCGCCCGAGCAGGGCTTCACCGACGGCGAGGGGCGCGCGCGCACGATCCGCGGCGACGGCTGCTCGGTCGGCTCGCCCGCCGTCGACACCGCGCTCGCCAACCGGCTGGCGGGCGAGATCCTCGCGCCCCGGCTGGTGGACGGCAGCGACACGCTCCTCGCGCCGCTGGGCGCGGGCCGCAACGCGGACGGGGGCGTGGGCTTCTTCTTCGACCGGCTCGCGGTGACGCTGCCGCAGGCGCGCACCGTGATCGCCGACCCCGGGACCGGCGAGGCCGTGGCCTACGACCACCCGGTCATCCTCGTCGTGCACGGGCGCAGCTAGGCGATGGCCCGCGCGCGCATCTTCCAACGGCGGACCCTCCGGGCCGCGACGCGATACTGACAGGAGGTCCCATGGCCATTCTCATCGACCGCGACACCAAGGTCATCTGCCAGGGCTTCACGGGCTCGCAGGGCACGTTCCACTCCGAGCAGGCGATCGCCTACGGCACCCGGATGGTCGGCGGCGTGACGCCCGGCAAGGGCGGGCAGACGCATCTCGACCTGCCGGTCTTCGACAGCTGCCACGAGGCGGTGGAGCGGACCGGCGCGGACGCCTCCGTGATCTACGTCCCGCCCCCGTTCGCGGCCGACTCGATCCTCGAGGCGATCGACGCCGAGATCGCGCTCGTCGTGTGCATCACCGAGGGCATCCCGGTGCTCGACATGATGAAGGTGAAGCGCGCGCTCGACGGCTCGAAGACGCGGCTCGTCGGGCCGAACTGCCCCGGCGTCATCACGCCCGACGCCTGCAAGATCGGGATCATGCCGGGCCACATCCACCATCGCGGCTCCGTCGGCGTGGTCTCGCGCTCGGGCACGCTGACCTACGAGGCGGTCAAGCAGACGACCGACATGGGGCTCGGCCAGTCCACCGCCGTCGGCATCGGCGGCGACCCGATCAAGGGGACCGAGCACATCGACGTGCTCGAGATGTTCCTCGCCGACCCCGAGACGACCTCGATCATCATGATCGGCGAGATCGGCGGCACCGCCGAGGAGGAGGCCGCGCAGTTCCTCGCGGACGAGAGGCGCGCCGGGCGCTGGAAGCCGACGGCGGGCTTCATCGCCGGCCGCACCGCGCCGCCGGGCCGCCGCATGGGCCATGCGGGCGCCATCGTCGCGGGCGGCAAGGGCGACGCGGAGAGCAAGATCGAGGCGATGCGCGCGGCCGGCATCGTGGTGGCCGACAGCCCGGCGACGCTGGGCGAGGCGGTCAGGGAAGCCATCGACAAGGGGTGAGGTCCGATGCCGGGCATCGAGCATGGCATGATCGTCGACATTTACCGGACGCGACGGCCGGCCCCCGCCCGCGCGGGCGTCCCGCTTCTGACCGCCCCGACGGTCGCGCTCGCCCTCCTCGCGGCGCCCGCCTCGGCCTTCACCGACAGCCTGACCGGCTGCGACGCCGCGACGCTCGACGGGACGGAGCGGTTCCTGGCCGGGCAGGGCTACGTCCGGGTCGAGGATCCGTCGCGGCTGACGCCGGCACAGACGACGAACGCCGCCTGGACCCTGATGCCCACCTACCTCGACGCCTCCGGACGGCGGGCCGACCGCGGCGGCGAGGACGTGGCCACCCTCCTCGACCTGCAGCGCCGCGCGGTGCCGGGCCTCTTCCGCCGGGTCGACACCGACGCGGCCCGCCTCCGCCTCCACGTGCGCGGCGACGACGTGATCACGATCGCCGAGACGGTCGCCGACGGCCGCACCGAACGCTCGTGCCGCCTTGCGCTCGGCGCCGCGGCGACCGACGTGGTAAGTGCAGGCGCCCTGGATACGGGCGGCCACCCCGATGCGCCCGCCCGCGGGCTCTACGTATCGCAGTCCGTTCTTCCCGAGGGATGACCCCATGACCGACCAGTCCTCCAACGACGCGTTCCACTCCACCTCCTTCATGCAGGGTCACAACGCGGCGTATCTCGAGGCGATCTATGCCCGCTACGCCTCCGATCCCGGCGCGGTGGACGAGGCCTGGGCGCGGTTCTTCGAGGCGATGGACGACGAGGCCGGCGCGGCGCAGGCGGAGGCCGCGGGCCCGTCCTGGTCGCGCGCCGACTGGCCGCCGCAGCCCGCCGACGACCTGACCGCGGCGCTCACCGGCGAATGGCCCGAGCCCGCCGAGGCGAAGGCCGCGGGCACGAAGATCGCCGCGAAGGCCGAGACCACCGGCGCGGGCGTGAGCGAGGCGCAGATGCGCCGCGCGGTGCTCGACTCGATCCGCGCGATCATGCTGATCCGCGCCTACCGGATCCGCGGCCACCTCGCCGCGGACCTCGACCCGCTGGGGATGCGCCAGGAGACCGCGCATCCCGAGCTCGACCCGGCGAGCTACGGCTTCACGCGCCGCCGACATGGACCGGCCGATCTTCATCGACAACGTGCTGGGCCTCGAGCTCGCGACGCTGGGCCAGATCCTCGAGATCCTCAAGCGCACCTACTGCGGCACCTTCGCGCTGCAGTACATGCACATCTCCGACCCCGAGCAGTCGGCCTGGCTCAAGGGCCGGATCGAGGGGTTGGGCAAGGAGATCGCCTTCACCCGCGAGGGCCGCCGCGCGATCCTCAACAAGCTGGTGGAGGCCGAGGGCTTCGAGAAGTTCCTGCACGTCAAGTACATGGGCACCAAGCGCTTCGGCCTCGACGGCGGCGAGGCGCTGATCCCGGCGATGGAGCAGATCATCAAGCGCGGCGGACAGCTCGGCCTCAAGGAGATCGTGATCGGGATGCCGCATCGCGGCCGCCTGTCGGTGCTGGCCAACGTGATGGGCAAGCCCTACCGCGCCATCTTCAACGAGTTCCAGGGCGGCAGCTACAAGCCCGAGGAGGTCGAGGGCTCCGGCGACGTGAAGTACCACCTCGGCGCGTCCTCGGACCGCGAGTTCGACGGCAACAACGTCCATCTCTCGCTGACCGCGAACCCGAGCCACCTCGAGGCGGTGAACCCCGTCGTGCTCGGCAAGGTGCGCGCCAAGCAGGACCAGCTCGGCGACACCAAGCGCCGGCAGGTCTGCTCGGTGCTGCTGCACGGCGACGCGGCCTTCGCGGGCCAGGGCGTCGTGGCCGAGTGCTTCGCGCTCTCGGGCCTGCGCGGGCACCGCACGGGCGGCACGATCCACATCGTCGTCAACAACCAGATCGGCTTCACCACCGCGCCGCACTTCTCGCGCTCCTCGCCCTACCCGACCGACAACGCGCTGGTGGTCGAGGCGCCGATCTTCCACGTCAACGGCGACGACCCCGAGGCCGTGGTCCACGCCGCGCGCGTGGCCATCGAGTTCCGGCAGAAGTTCGGGCGCGACGTGGTGCTCGACATCTTCTGCTACCGCAGGTTCGGGCATAACGAGGGCGACGAGCCCATGTTCACCAACCCGCTGATGTACAAGCGGATCAAGGACCAGAAGACCACGCTCACGCTCTATACCGAGCGGCTCGAGCGCGACGGGCTGATCCCCGAGGGCGAGGTCTCCGCGATGGTCGACGCCTTCCAGGCGCGGCTCGGCGAGGAGTTCGAGGCCGGGCGCGACTACAAGCCCAACAAGGCCGACTGGCTCGACGGGCGCTGGTCGCATCTCGACCGCCGCCGGGAGGACGAGTACGTCCGCGGCGAGACCGCCATCGCGCCGGACACGTTCGAGGAGGTCGGCGCGGCGCTCTCGAAGGCCCCCAAGACCTTCGCGCTGCACCGCACCGTCTCGCGCCTGCTCGATGCCAAGGCCGCGATGTTCGAGACCGGCGAGGGCTTCGACTGGGCCACCGCCGAGGCGCTCGCGTTCGGCTCGCTCCTGACCGAGGGCTACAAGGTCCGGCTCGCCGGGCAGGACTCGTCGCGCGGCACGTTCAGCCAGCGCCACTCCGCGCTCGTGAACCAGGAGAACGAGAAGCGCTACCACCCGCTCAACCACATCCGCGAGGGCCAGGCGCGCTACGAGGTCATCGACAGCGCGCTCTCGGAATACGCCGTGCTCGGCTTCGAGTACGGCTACTCGCTGGCCGAGCCCAACGCGCTGACGATGTGGGAGGCGCAGTTCGGCGACTTCGCCAACGGCGCGCAGATCATGTTCGACCAGTTCGTCTCGAGCGGAGAGGCCAAGTGGCTGCGGATGTCCGGCCTCGTCTGCCTGCTGCCGCACGGCTACGAGGGCCAGGGGCCGGAGCATTCCTCGGCGCGCCTCGAGCGGTTCCTGCAGATGTGCGGGTCGGACAACTGGATCGTCGCCAACTGCACCACGCCCGCCAACTACTTTCACATCCTTCGCCGGCAGCTGCACCGCGACTTCCGCAAGCCGCTGATCCTGATGACGCCGAAGTCGCTGCTGCGCCACAAGCTCGCGGTCAGCCGGCGCGAGGACTTCGTCACCGGCTCCAGCTTCCACCGCGTGCTCTGGGACGACGCGCAGCAGGGCCTGTCGGAGACCGAGCTGAAGCCCGACGCCGAGATCGCCCGCGTCGTGATCTGCTCGGGCAAGGTCTACTACGACCTGCTCGAGGAGCGCGACGCGCGCGGCCTCACGGACGTCTACATCCTGCGGCTCGAGCAGTTCTACCCGTTCCCGGCGCTCTCGCTCGTCAACGAGCTGTCGCGCTTCAAGCAGGCTTCGGTCGTCTGGTGTCAGGAGGAGCCCAAGAACCAGGGCGGCTGGACCTTCGTCGAGCCCAACCTCGAATGGGTGCTGACCCGGATCGGCGCGGACACCCGACGCGCGACCTATGTGGGCCGCGCCGCCTCGGCCTCGCCCGCCACGGGCCTCGCCAGCCAGCACAAGGCCCAGCAAGCCGCGATCGTCAACGACGCGCTGACCACGGAGTGAACCCATGACCATCGACGTGAAAGTCCCCACCCTGGGCGAATCCGTGACCGAGGCGACCGTCGCGGCCTGGCACAAGAAGCCGGGCGACGCGGTGGCCACGGACGAGATGCTCTGCGAGCTGGAGACCGACAAGGTCACGGTCGAGGTCCCCTCGCCCGCCACCGGCACGCTGGGCGAGATCGTCGCCGCCGAGGGCGAGACGGTCGGCGTCGATGCTCTGCTCGCGACCATCTCGGAGGGCGCGGGCGCGGGCGCCTCCGACGAGGCGCCCGCCGCCGTGGCCAAGCCGCCCGCCGCCAAGAAGGGCAAGGCCAAGCCGGACGACGCCGAGCCCGACGATGCGAAGCACGACGACGGCGACGCCAAGGCCGTCGACGTCATGGTCCCCGCGCTGGGTGAGTCCGTCTCCGAGGCCACCGTCGCCACCTGGTTCAAGGCGGTGGGCGACACCGTGGCCGCCGACGAGATGCTGTGCGAGCTCGAGACCGACAAGGTCTCCGTCGAGGTCCCGGCCCCCGCCGCGGGCACGCTGACCGAGATCGTCGCCGCCGAGGGCGAGACCGTCGCCGCGGGCGGCAGGCTGGCCGTCCTGTCGGCGGGCGCGGGCGCCGCACCCGCCGCGCCGCACGCCGTCGACCCGAAGCCCGCGAAGGGCGCGGGCGAGGCCGAGGTCGAGGAGGCGAAGGCCAACGTGGCCGCGTCCGGCGGCCGCACCGACGTCGAGAACGCGCCGTCGGCGAACAAGCTGATGGCCGAGCGGGGCCTGACCGCCGACCAGGTCACCGGCACGGGCCGCGACGGCCGCGTGATGAAGGGCGACGTGCTCGCCGCCAAGGCCCCCGCCGCCCCCGCGCCCGAGCCCGCCGCCGCCCCCCGCGCCCCCGTCGCCGCGGGCGACGAGTCCCGCGAGGAGCGGGTCCGCATGACCCGCCTGCGCCAGACCATCGCGCGCCGCCTCAAGGACGCGCAGAACACCGCCGCCATGCTCACGACCTACAACGAGGTCGACATGAGCGCGGTCATGGACCTGCGCGACCGAGTACAAGGAGCTCTTCGAGAAGAAGCACGGCGTGAAGCTCGGCTTCATGTCGTTCTTCACCAAGGCCTGCTGCCACGCGCTGCGCGAGGTGCCCGAGGTCAACGCCGAGATCGACGGCACCGACGTGGTCTACAAGAACTTCGTCCACATGGGCATCGCCGCCGGCACGCCGCAGGGCCTCGTCGTCCCGGTGATCCGCGACGCCGACGCGATGTCCTTCGCCGACATCGAGAAGGCGATCGCGGAGAAGGGGCGCGCCGCCCGCGACGGCAAGCTCTCGATGGCCGACATGCAGGGCGGCACGTTCACCATCTCCAACGGCGGCGTCTACGGCTCGCTCATGTCCTCCCCGATCCTCAACCCGCCCCAGTCCGGCATCCTGGGGATGCACAAGATCCAGGAGCGTCCCGTGGTGGTCGCCGGCGAGATCGTGATCCGCCCGATGATGTACCTCGCGCTCAGCTACGACCACCGCGTCGTGGACGGGAAGGGCGCGGTGACGTTCCTCGTGCGGGTGAAGGAGGCGCTGGAGGACCCGCGGCGGCTGTTGATGGATTTGTGAGAAGTATCCGGTATCTGCCTCTGCGGACAAGCTTGTGATCAGAGCTCCTGAGCGAGTCACCGAGTTTAGACGGAAGTGCTGCTCATGACGAGGAGCGTTCCACTCCGCATTGGCGGGTGATCCGGCCTCATGCATTCTACTCGGTACAGCGACGGAGAGTGGCGAGCGGGTGGCACCGCATACACTGGCGCTTCCATCGCGTTCGCTTCTGTTGCAGGAATAGCGGGATGGCAAGCATAGTCTCAGATCGGCCGTTGAAGGCACGAGCGTTCAAATCCGCCGTGTGAGAATGTAATTTGGGCCATGCGAAGGACGAGCGAAAACAGACACTGAGGTGGAGATAAATGTCCGTCTAGGAGACTTAGCAGCCGATCTTAAACGAAACCTGCCGGTATCGGAAGCGTTACGCTGGGATCTGTAGTACTTGGCATCATTTGGAACTTCCATATAGCGTGTTGACGACTATTTGGTGCTTTGAACTATATTTTGAAGGCTTGGTTGTGTTTACTTGGTCATCTCGTAGGGATCGTTTACCCGCCTTTCGCGATTGCGTACCTTGATGCTCTATCTATGCGCCAGTCATCTGGGAGCTTCGTCTGAAACGGAGTTCCAGGGCTTCGATCAAATAGGTTGGATGAAATTGAACCTCCTCCTCCACCTCACCCCCGCCCCCGACTACGACGCCTGGAAGCGCGACTTCGACGCCCATGCCGAGACGCGGATGCAGGCCGGGCTCACCCTGTTCCAGCTCTGGCGCGACGCGGACGGGTCGGGCGTCACCGCGCTGTTCGAGTGCAACGACCGCAAGCGCGCGCAGGACTGGGTCGACCGGCTCGCGGCGACCGACGGGCCGGTGGACGCGCGCTTCATGCGGACGGCGTGAGCCCGCAGGGGCGCGCCGTCGCGTTCTGGCTCGTGCGCGTGGCGATCGCGGCGGGGCTCGTCCTCGCGTTGCAGGCGTGGCGCGGGCCGGACCCGCTGCTGTGGTACCTCGCCGCGGGCTACGCCGCGCTGTCGGCGGTGACGACCTGGTTCCTGATCCGCCGGATGGACCGGTGACGCCCGAGCTCGCGGCGCTCGCGCTGGCCCTCCTCCTCCAGATGGCGCAGTTCGCGGCCTTCGCCGTCCTCGCCAACCGCGAGCTCGGTCCCGGCTACACCATGTCCGCCCGCGACCGCCCGCCGTCCCGGCCGATGTCGGAGGCGGCCGCCCGCCACCAGCGCGCCTTCGCCAACCATTTCGAGGGGCTGATCCTGTTCGGCGGCGCCGTCACGGTCGTCGTCCTCTCCGGCCAGACGAACGCGCTCACCGCCGCCTGCGCGTGGACCTATCTCGCCGCGCGCGTCCTCTACGTCCCGGCCTACGTCCTGGGATGGCGGCCAGGGCGGTCGATCGTCTGGGCGGTGGGGTTCACGGCGACGGCCGCGATGGTTATCTCGACGCTGGTCTGACCGGGCGCTCGTCACGGCCCGGATCGCGACCTACGTCACGGCCCGCGTCACGACGCGCGTGACCCCCTCGGAGGCAGCATGGCCAAGTACGACGTCATCATCATCGGCTCCGGCCCCGGCGGCTACGTCTGCGCCATCCGCTGCGCGCAGCTCGGGATGAAGGTCGCCTGCGTGGAGGGCCGCGAGACGCTCGGCGGCACCTGCCTCAATATCGGCTGCATCCCGTCGAAGGCGCTGCTGCACGCCACCGAGATGCTGCACGAGGCGCAGCACAACTTCGAGGCGATGGGCCTCGTGGGCGACGCGCCCTCGGTCGACTGGTCGAAGATGCAGGCCTACAAGCAGACCACGATCGACCAGAACACGAAGGGCATCGAGTTCCTCTTCAAGAAGAACAAGGTGGACTGGATCAGGGCTGGGCGACCGTCCCCGAGGCGGGGCGCGTCACGGTCGGCGAGGAGACCCACGAGGCGCGCCACATCGTCCTCGCCTCCGGCAGCGAGCCCTCCCCCGTCCCGGGCGCCGAGGTGGAGATCGACGAGCGCGTCGTCGTCACCTCCGAGGGCGCTCTCAAGCTCGACCGCATCCCCGACACGATGGTCGTCGTCGGCGGCGGCGTGATCGGGCTCGAGCTCGGCTCGGTCTTCGCCCGGCTGGGGACCGAGGTGACGGTGGTCGAATACCTCGACGGCATCACGCCGGGACAGGACGCCGAGGTCGCCAAGACGTTCCAGAAGATGCTGACGAAGCAGGGCTTGAGCTTCGTGACCGGTGCCGCCGTCTCGAAGGTCGCGGCCTCGGGCAACCGCGCGAAGGTCCATTACAACCTGCGGAAGGACGACAGCGCGCACGAGATCGACACCGACGTCGTCCTCGTGGCCACGGGCCGCAAGCCCTACACGAAGGGCCTGCTCGCCGAGGGGCTTGGCGTCGCGCTCACCGACCGCGGGCAGATCGCCGTCGACCGCCACTACGCCACCAGCGTCGAGGGCATCCGCGCCATCGGCGACGTGGTCGAGGGGCCGATGCTCGCGCACAAGGCCGAGGACGAGGGGATGGCGGTGGCCGAGATCCTCGCGGGCCAGGCGGGCCATGTGAACTACGACGTGATCCCGGGCGTGATCTACACCCACCCCGAGGTCGCGAACGTGGGCGAGACCGAGGAGACGCTCAAGGAGGCGGGGCGGGCCTACAAGGTCGGCCGCTTCACCTTCATGGGCAACGCGCGCGCCAAGGCCAACTTCGCGGGCGAGGGCTTCGTCAAGATGCTGGCCGATGCCGAGACCGACCGGATCCTCGGCTGCCACGTGATCGGCCCGATGGCGGGCGACCTGATCCACGAGGTCTGCGTGGCGATGGAGTTCGGCGCGGCGGCCGAGGACCTCGCGCGCACCTGCCACGCGCACCCGACCTATTCGGAGGCGATGCGCGAGGCGGCGCTGGCCTGCGGCGCGGGCGCGATCCACCAGTGAACCGGTCCGGCCCTTCGGGGCCGGATCGATTGGTCGGAGGCTCGCGCCGAGTCCGCGAGGGCAGGACCGCTCCGATCCCGCGGCCCGTATGCCAACGACGCGCCGGCTACCCGCCCCCGAAATCCACCGCGTGCAGCGCCGCGCCGTTCGCCCGGAGCCACCCCCGCCGCTCCGCATAGTCCGGCATCAGCGCCGCCACCTGTGCCCAGAACCGCGCCGAATGGTCCATATGGGCGAGATGCGCGACCTCGTGCGCGGCGACGTAATCGAGCACGTCGGGCGGCGCCATCGCGAGACGCCAGCTGAACATCAGCTCGCCCCGCGACGAGCACGACCCCCAGCGGGACCGGGCGTCGCGCAACCGGATCCGCGTCGGCGCCCGGCCGAGCGCGCCCGCATGACGGTCCACCGCCTCCGCCAGCCGGTCGCGCGCCAGCGTCCGCAGGAGCGCCGCCACGCGCGGCCCGGCGCGGGCATCGTCCGGCACGGCCACCGCGCCGCCCACGAGCCGCGCCGAACGTCCCGGCCCCTCGACGACGGCGAGGTCGCGTCCGCCGACCGGGACGGTCCCGCCGACGCGCACGACGCGGACCGGCGGGACGGCGGCCCGCTGCCGCGCGATCCAGCCCGCCTGCGCGTCGACGAAGGCACGCGCCTCGTCAAGCGGCAGGCGTGCGGGGATCGACAGCGTCACCCGCCCGTCCGACCGCCCGACCCGGAGCGAGAGGCGTCGCGCGCGCGCGGAGCGGCGCAGGTGGACGACCGCCCCGGCGGCCTCGAGCGTGACCTCCGCGCCCGTCCCGGCCGGGGCCTTGCCACCTCCGGCACCCTGTGGCATCGGACCCCTCTCACGACACGACGGGCGCGCGCGACGGCCCGACAGGCGAAGGATGCGGCATGCCCAAGGAAGAATGGGGCGTCAAGCGGGTCTGCCCGACCACCGGCAAGCGCTTCTACGACATGAACCGCTCCCCGGTCGTCAGCCCCTATACCGGCGAGACGGTGGTGGTGGAGACGGGCGGCAAGACGCGCATCCTGGCCGCCGACAAGGACGACGTGGACGCAAAGAAGGCCAAGGAAGACGAGGGTGACCTGCTGCTCGACGACGACGACGTCGACATCGAGGAGGAGGACGCCGCGGAGGGCGACGACGCCGACGTGCTCGACGACGACGAGGAGGAGGACGCCGACACCGTCTCCCTCGACGAGATCGCCGAGGTCGAGGACAACGACGACGACTGACCGCCGCGCGGCGTCCCGCATTCGGGCTTGCGCGATCCCGGACCCTGACGTAGTCGGCAAGCCGGTCAGGGGCCTTAGCTCAGTTGGTAGAGCGCTTGCATGGCATGCAAGAGGTCAGGGGTTCGACTCCCCTAGGCTCCACCAGTCCTCCCCCATCGTCCGGCGCCGTGGCGGCGAGCCACTCCGCCGATCGTTCACCGCCCGGTTCAGGGGCAGATCGTGTCCGGTCCGGTTGCGCGTTCCTCCGCCACGATCCGCTCGATCACGGGCAGGTCCACGGCGCCCTGGACGACCGTTCGGCCGATCACCGTGACCGGCGTCCCGACGATGCCGAGGAGCGCGGCGACCGCGCGGCTCTCGGCCAGCCGCCGGGCGACCGCGGGACCGTCCATGTCGGCGAGGAGGCGGTCCGGATCGAGCCCGAGCTCAGCCGCCATCGCGCGCAGCGTCGCCTCGGTCGGCACCAGCCGCGTCCGCATCAGCCGGGCGTGGACCGCGGCGTACGCGCCCTGCCCATCGGCGGCGAGCGCGGCCCGCGCGGCGGTCGCGGACGCGTCGCCCAGGATCGGAAGCTCGTGCCAGCGCACGCGCACGTCGTCCGTCCGCGCCGCGTAGCCCTCGAGGAGCGGCGTCAGCACCCGGCAATACGGACACGCGTAGTCCGAGAACGACGCGATCGGCACCACGCCATCCGCGAGCGCGTCGCCGAACAGCGCGGCGCAGGGGCGCGCCTCGATCCCGGCGACGTCGATCCGGGGCGCGGCGTCCGGGTCGGCCTCGAGCCCGATGAACGGATCGCGCGCGACCGCGCTGGAGGCGCCGGTGACGAGACGGCGGAAGCCGGGCGGGCGGGCCATCGCCTCGTAGCGGACCGGCGGGGCGGTGAGCCACGCATGCGCCTCGACCCCCGCGCGCAGGACGCCGTAGCCGCCGCCCGCCACGAGGAGCCAGGCAAGGAGGTCGCGCCGCGTCGTCGTCACCGCCCGCCGAGGGCCGGCGCGATGCCGGTCACGCGGCGAGGCGGACGAGCATCACGATGGCCATGCCCATCATCATCAGGTTCTCCGTCAGCGACACGAAGCCCAGCGGCACGTTCACACCTCCGCCGACGCAGGCGCATCTGAGCTCGCGCCGGTCGACGTAGACCGCCTTGAACACCGAAACCGCGCCTATCGTGGCGACGATCAGCGCGGCCGGCGCGGCGAGCCAGGTCAGCAGCATCCCCGTCATCAGGACGCCCGCCCCCGTCTCGACCCAAGGGTAGACGTAGGCGTAGGGCACCCAGCGACGCGCGAGCAGGTCGTAGTTCAGGAACCCGGTCGCGAAGGCGTCGACGTCGCGCAGCTTCTGCATCCCGAGCAGGATCATCGACACGGAGACGAACCAGCCGAGCGTCTGCCAGCCGATCCCCCCGAGGAACCCGATCGACAGCGCCACCGCCGTGGCCGCGGCGACGGCGAACAGCACGATGACCGGCGCGTAGGTCGCAGCCTTCGGGTCGTGCCCCGTAAGCCGTTGCCGGAGGTCCTGATAGCCGCCGACCCGCTCGCCCTCGATCCAGGCCTGCGGGGTGGTGGCGACGCCGTGGCGGGCCTTGAACGCGTCCACCGCGGCCCGGTCGGTCAGCAGCCGGTCCTCGACCGCGTAGCCACGGCGGCGAAGGAGGCGGCGCGCCTTGAGCCCGGAGCGGCACAGATGGTCCGGCATCGCCATCCGGTAGAGCACGGCGGTCTCGCCCCGTGCGATCGCTTCAGGATCGTCGGCATGGTCGCGGGGCATCGGACGGCTCCTTCGCATCGGGGAGGGTCATCAAAACGGCATCGATCGACGGGATACGGATCGGGGCGCGATCGTATCAGGCGCGGACGGAGATGTCCCGACACGATCCCGGGAGGCGATCGAGCCGACGGGCCGGGCGTCCGCCCGCGGCCGGGGACGATCCTCCGCGGGGAGGCGAAGGGACGAGGAATGCGCGCTACCAGGCCTCCAATGCCCGCGCGGCGCGTGCGGGAGGGTCGGCATCGGACCCGACGATGGCGCCTCCGACGTCGAATGCCGAGCCATCCTCGCCGGCGCCTTCCCCCGGCTAGGTCACGGCCGACGCCTCGGGCCGCCCCACGCCCTCGTAGCGCTCGAACCCGGCTTCGCGGACGTCCGCCGGGTCGTAGACGTTGCGCAGGTCGGCCATGCGCGGCACGGCCATGACCTGCGCGAGGCGGGGGAGGTCGAGCGCGCGGAAGGCGTTCCACTCGGTCAGCACCACGATCAGGTCCGCGCCCTCGGCCGCGGCGTATGGATCGGCCTCCCACGCGACGCCGGGCAGCAGCGCCTCGCCCTCGCGCCGGCCTTCGGGATCGACCACGCGCACGACCGCCCCGCCCCCCACCAGCGCGGGCACGATCGTGAGGCTCGGCGCCTCGCGCATGTCGTCCGTCTCGGGCTTGAACGTCACCCCCAGCACCGCGACCGTCCGCCCGACGAACGCGCCGTCGCAGAGATCGCGCAGCTTGGCGACCATCCGCGCCTTCACCCCGTCGTTGACCGCCATCACCGTCTCGACGATCCGCATCGGTACGCCGTGCTCCTGCCCGATCCGGGCCAGCGCGGACGTGTCCTTCGGAAAGCAGGACCCGCCGTAGCCCGGGCCCGCATGGAGGAACTTCGAGCCGATCCGGCCGTCCATTCCCATCCCCTTCGACACCGCCTTCACGTCCGCGCCGACCCGCTCGCAAAGCGCGGCGATCTCGTTGACGAAGGTGATCTTGGTCGCGAGGAAGGCGTTCGCGGCGTACTTGATCATCTCCGCGCTCTCGAGGTCGGTGACGACGACGGGCACGTCGCGCAGCGAGAGCGGCCGGTAGACGTCGGCCATCACCTCGGCCGCACGAGGCGACTGCACGCCGACCACCACGCGGTCGGGGCGCATGAAATCGTCGATCGCCGCGCCCTCGCGCAGGAATTCCGGGTTCGAGGCGACCTCGAACTCGGCGTCGGGCGCCGCGGCGCGCATGACCTCGGCCACGCGCCGGTTCGTGCCCACGGGCACGGTCGACTTCGTCACGACCACGGCCGGACCCGTCAGCGCGCGCGCGATCGCCTCGGCGGCGGCCATCACGTAGGTCAGGTCGGCATGCCCGTCGCCGCGCCGGGTCGGCGTGCCCACGGCGATGAACACCGCCGACGCGCCGTCCACCGCCGCCGCGAGGTCGGTGGTGAAGGACAGGCGCCCGGCGGCGACGTTGCGGACCATGAGACCTTGGAGGCCCGGCTCGAAGATCGGCACATCGCCGCGCTCGAGGAGGGCGATCTTGTCCGGGTCGCGGTCGACGCAGACGACCTCGTGCCCGAAATCCGACAGGCAGACGCCCGACACGAGGCCGACGTATCCCGTTCCGATCATCGCGATGCGCATGGCGGAGGCCCCTAGCTGTTTCGCGTCCCCTAATCCCGTCGAGCGTGACGCTGCAACCCGACACGTCGCGCGCCCACGGGATCCGAGAGGCCGAACGCGACGGGTCGGCCATCGGGGCTGCGGCGTCCAGTCGTCCGTGCCGTGCGATGGAGGCTATCCTCGGCGGACCCGACCCTCCGGAACCCTGCCGGGACGAGCCTTGCGACCCGGCCACCGATGCCCGATCCGGGCCTAGCCGCCGCAGGAGACCCGCCATGTCCTTCTCGCCCGCCCCTGACCCTGCGCTCGGCGACCGCGCCGCCTGCGCGGCCATCGAGACGCTGATCGTCCCGCGCGCCGTCGACCTGGGCGAGATGACGGTGCGCCGCGCCCTGCCGTCGAGGAAGCGCCAGATGATCGGCCCGTTCATCTTCTTCGACCAGATGGGCCCCGCCGAGTTCCTGACCGAGCAGGGCATCGACGTGCGCCCGCATCCCCACATCAACCTCGCCACGCTGACCTACCTGTTCGAGGGCCAGATCCGGCACCGCGACAGCCTCGGCACCGACCTCGCCATCGAGCCGGGGGCGGTCAACTGGATGCGTGCCGGGCGCGGGATCGTCCATTCCGAGCGCACTGCCGAGGATCGACGTCGCAGCGGCCAGACGCTGTTCGGGCTGCAGACCTGGGTGGCGCTCCCGGAGGCGCAGGAGGAGAGCGAGCCCGAGTTCCTCCACCACGGCGCCGGGTCGCTGCCGGTGATCGAGGATCGCGGCGCGAGCGTGCGGCTGATCGCAGGATCGGCCTTCGGCGCGACCTCTCCGCTCGCGACCGCCTCGCAGACGCTCTACGCGGACGTGACCCTCGCTCCCGGCGCCACGGCGCCCATCGACGCGGAATGCGAGGAACGCGCGCTCTACACGATCGCGGGCGAGGTGGAGGTCGCGGGCGACCGCTTCGGGCCAGGCCAGCTCCTCGTGCTGCGACCCGGCGACGCGCATTCGGTGCGCGGCGCGGGGCCGGGCCCGGCGCGGGTCATGCTGTTCGGCGGCGCGCCGATGGGCGGGCCGCGCTACATCTGGTGGAACTTCGTCTCCTCGCGCTGCGAGCGCATCGAGCAGGCGAAGGAGGAATGGTCGCGCGGAGGCTTCGATACCGTGCCGGGCGACGAGGCCGAGTTCATCCCGCTGCCCGGGAACGCCCGCTCCACGATGCGCGCGGAGGGCGGCATCGCCTATCCGTGAGGCGGCCGGACCCGGGGGGCGCGGGATCGTCGTGCACGGGCCGGACATGGATGGCTCCCCGCCTGCGACCAAGCGCCCTCCGGCCCCGCCCACCCTTGCCTCCATCCGCGACGCGTGCTTGTCAGCGATGCAAAGGGCGCCCACCGCAGGAGAGCGAGCTGCCGATGGACGGAACCACCGACGGCGGCATCGTGGCCGACGGCGCCCCCGTGGCGGCAAAGGGCGGCCGGGACTGGGCGCAGGCGCTGATGCGCTACCGACAGCCGATCCGCGCACGCAGCCTCCTCGAGCTCGCGTACACGCTCGTCCCGTTCGCCGCGCTGACCGCCGCCGCGATCTGGGCGGCGACATGGAGCCTCTGGCTCGCCGCCGTGATCTCCTGCGTCAACGGCCTTTTCCTCGTGCGCGTCTTCGCGATCCAGCACGATTGCGGCCACGGCTCGTTCTTCGCCAGCCGCGCCGCGAACACATGGCTCGGCCGCGCGCTCGGCGTGCTGACGGTGACCCCCTACGACGTGTGGCGGCACGCCCATTCGGTCCACCATGCGTCGACGGGCAACCTCGACCGGCGCGGCGTGGGCGACATCGATACCCGAACGCTGGCCGAGTACCGCGCGATGTCGCCGGCGCGGCGACTGCTCTACCGTCTCTACCGGCACCCGGCGATCGTGCTGCTGATCTTCCCGACCTACGTGTTCGTGCTCGAGAACCGCCTGCCGGTGGGCTTCATGACCGCGGGGCCGATGTGGTGGGTGTCGTGCATGGCCACCAATGCGGGCATCGCGGCGATCTGCGGGCTGGGCATCTGGGCGATCGGTCCGATGCCGTTCGTGGCAGCCTACCTCCCCGCGATCATCGTCGCGTCCACCATCGGCGTCTGGCTGTTCTACATCCAGCATCAGTTCGAGGACGCGTTCTGGGAGCAGGAGGAGAATTGGCGCCTCCACGACGCCGCGCTGCACGGCTCGTCGCATTACGACCTCCCGCGTGTCCTGCGATGGCTGACGGCGAACATCGGCATCCACCACGTCCACCACCTCAACAGCCGGATCCCGTTCTACCGCCTGACCGACGTGCTGCGCGACCATCCCGACCTCGTCGACGTCGGCCGCCTCACGCTGCGCACGAGCCTCGACTGCCTGCACCTGCGGCTCTGGGACGAGGAGACGCGCAAGCTCGTCGCGCCGTCGACCGCCGGGCGCGGCTGAGGGGGCATGCGGGTCTTCCACGCGGAGACCCATGCGCTGCACGCGCCCCGCGGGGAGCTCTCGGGCGGTCTGCTTCGTCCGCCGCACGAATCCCCCGACCGCGTCGCGCGCATCCTCGCGCGCCTGTCCGAGCGCGGATTCGACGACGTCGCGGCCCCTCCGCCGGTCGGGGACGCCACGCTCGCGGCGTTGCACGACCCCGAATACCTCGCCTTCCTCGCGTCGATCTGGGACGACTGGCGCGCGGCCGGGATGCCGGGCGACGTGATCGCCGCCAACGTCCCCGCGCGCGGGATGCATGTCGACCGCCTGCCGCGCGGGCTCGACGGCCGGGTCGGCTACTACGCGCACGCCTCCGAGACCGCGATCACCGAAGGCAGCTGGACCGCCGCTTGCGGATCGGCAGCCTGCGCGGTCGCCGCGCAGCGCTACGTATCGGACGGCGCGCGGGCGGCCTTCGCGCTCTGCCGTCCGCCCGGCCACCACGCCACGCGCGACCAGTTCGGCGGCTACTGCTTCCTCGGCAACGCGGCGCTCGCGGCGCAGGGGTTCCGCGACGCGGGCGCGGCGCGGGTCGCGGTGCTCGACGTCGATTTCCACCACGGCAACGGGACGCAGGACCTGTTCTACGATCGCGCCGACGTGTTCACGGCGTCGCTGCACGGCGCGCCCGAGGACGCCTACCCCTACTTCGTCGGCTACGCCGACGAGGCCGGGCGCGACGCGGGCGAGGGCGCGAACCTGAACCTGCCGATGCCGCCCGGGACCGGGTTCGACCTCTGGTCGGAGGCGCTCGAGCGTGCCATCGCCGCCATCGTCGCGCACGGGGCGGAGGCGCTCGTCGTCGCGCTCGGTGTGGACGCGCATCGCGACGACCCGATCTCGTTCTTCCGCCTGTCCTCGGACGACTTCGCGGCGGTCGGGCGGAGGATCGCCCGGATGGGCCTGCCGACGGTCTTCTGCCTCGAGGGGGGCTACGACATGGCCTCGGTTGGGATCAACGTCGTCAACGCGCTCGAAGGGTTCGAGGACGCCTAGCGGATCGGCTCGACCCGCAGGCCGTCGACCTCGACTTCGGCCCATTCGCGATCCGCCGTCAGCACGGGCACGCCGAGCGCGATCCCGAGCGCCATGCAGGACCGATCGCCGAGCCCGCTCCCGAAGCGCGCGGTGGCGGGGACGAGGGCGGCGGAGGCGAGCGCGGCCTCGAAGTCGTGGTCGTGGATCGCCAGACGGAGGCGCGCGAAGGCGAGACGGACCGACCCCGTGTCGAACCCTCGCGCAAGGAGCGCCTTCGCGACCTCCTGCACGTTCACCGCCGAGATCGCTCCCGTCCCGATGTGGGGCAGCACCGCCTCGCCCCCGGGCTCCGCCTTTGCGAATGCGAGAACGGCGGACGAGTCGAGGACCGCGCTGGGCACTCAGGAATCGTCCCGTCGAGCCTCGGCCTTCCGTTCCCTCAGGAAATCGTCGACCGTGCTCGGATCGGTCACCAGCCGGCGATACATATCCTGCACGAGAAGCGCGTCGTGCTGGACGGGGGAGAGGCGGACACCGTCGCCCTCGACGGTCAGCACGACCTTCCCCTCGCCCGAGATTCCGAGCGCGTCGCGCACCGCGCGGGGCAGCACGAGCCGGCCATTCGCCGCGACCTTCACGTCCATCGAGATGTTCATGCGCCCCTCCTGATCCGGTGCCGATTTATGGCACGAGCCGTCCCATGCCACAAGATTGATCATGACACGATACGATACCGTGTCACCTAGCCACTTCACTCCATGGCCGCGCCCGGAGCACGGTCGTCTCCAGCGTGCAGGTCGGCGGGATCACGCCCGCATCCGCGAATGCCTCCGGCACTACGTCCCGGAAGCGCCGTCCATGTCCCCGGACATGGACGCCTCCGGCCCTGCGGCCGCGTTTCCGGGCGCCGTGTGAAGTGAGGATGGCGCCGGTCCGCTCTGATTTCGCCGCGTCGGACAGGATACCGGTCGAGTTCATCCACCGGGTCGGCCATGGATGACGTCCGGGGCGGCGATGCGAGCGGCCAACGTCGTCTAAGCCCGCCATCCGTCGCATTCGGTTCGTCGGACGACGGTTCATCCCTCGTCCGTCATCCGTCGCGATCCACGACGGCCGGGCCGCCATCGGCATGTCGCGCGCGGCTTCCGGCACCGTCGTCGCGCGGTCGCGGGTGCCACGACGAACGGCACCTCGGGCACGACGTCGACGAGTCCAGTCCACGCATCGGGCGGATCCACGGAGAACTCCCACGGGTTCGGGTCGCCGTCGGACGGAGGTCGTCCACCGCCATCCCGGTCGTGCCCCGCTGTCATGGGTCCCCATGAGCGCAGCCCTCGTCGCAGGGGACGTCATCGCGGCGTGACGCGACGCCGGCGAACTGTTCCGGGCGCGGATGGTGGAACGGAAAGAGCGAGCCGATCCCGACGAGGATCGGGGCGCGGTGAGCCGGGGCACCGCGAGGACGAAGCCCGGCCCGCCTGCCTCCACCTCGCCGAGCCCGATGGCGTCGGGCTGTCGGTGTCGGCGATGCCGGCCGGAGCGGTGGATCTCCCGAGCGGCTCGGCGCTCGCGCGGTCGCCCCGATCGTCGCGGGCCCGGCGACGGAGGGGAGGCCGGGCGGGGTGGTGGCGTTTGGAATGCGTCCAGTGGCCGGACTCCCCAAGGGGGCGGCGCCCCGCTTCCGGGTCAAGAGAGGTGCGGCGTTCGGGATCGCCACGTCCAGCGTGGGCGGAACCGCCCTCCGAGGTGAGTGCGCGGCGGAATGCTCAGCGCCGACCGGAAGGTGGGCGCGGTCATGCCCGACGGACGAGTGGGCCGCGTGTCGATGGCGCCGTCGAGCGCGATCAGGCGCGCCGCCATCGCTCCGACGCGCCTGCCGGGCACGAGGGAGGCATCGCCGACCGCCCGGCCAAGCGGATGGGCTGGCGCCGGGACCGCCGGCGCGGATCTCCCCACCCCTCGGCCGGGACGCGGATGGGCAGCATCGGCTTTGCCCAACGATGGACGACGTCCCGGCCCGGCTGCCCGCGCGACGAGTACCGACCGTTCCGGCGCTGCCGAATCGGCTCGCGGGCGAGCGACAGCACCAACGTGACATGATCTCGGCCGCCATCGTGGGCAAGCGATCGCGACGCGGTCCACCGCACGCCTCCGGACCGCGTCCGGCGCGTGGGCGGAGCGAGACCCGAGCGTCTCCATCGTCGTGGCGACGGCCGGTCCCGGGAGGGCGGTCGCGCCGGAGCGGACCGCGACGCGGTCCCGTTCGACCGGATACCGAGGCAGCGACCGGCCACGCCGGAGGGCGACCGAGGGGCCACCGTCGAGCTTTCGACCGCGAGCATGACGCCCCGGGCCCATGGCGCAGCCCGCAGGCGAGGCGGCGAGGACGCCGGACCCCGGCTCGACGGACCCCGCCGCAAGCGCGACGCCCTTCGGGATCCGTCGCGAGACGGGCCGCCCACGCCCATGCGAAGGCCCGCGACCTCGCAGGCGGGCCGAGCGTGCATCTTCGGCCCGAGGCCGACGTCGGCGGGGAACGGACGACGGCAGGGAGCGCGGAGCATCGCGGCCGAGGTATTCATTTCTCGACGCGGTTGGACGGGCAAGCGAGAGCACGCCGAACGCGCCAGCGCGGAAGGCGCCTTCACCCTGCGAACCGTATCCTCCCGGTGCGTCCGGGCGCGCCTTGTGGTGGCCCGGAAAGCTCCGACGCATGAGGAGCGGCGCCCCGTCCGACCTCGGCGCCACGTCATCGAGCGCGGCGATCGCCGTCTCGCCGTGTCCATCGATCGCGGAGCCGCCGTATGCCGGCCCCGTCCGCGTGCTGCGCCTCGGCCGTCGCCATGCCCGTCAGCCCGCGAGCGGACGCGTCACCCGGCAGGCCACGAAGCTTCGCGCGATCGCCGGCCGGACCGAGGCATCGCGGCCTCGATCACGTCGTGGGACGCGATCGGCGTCGCGTCCCGTACGCACCCCGCCTCGAGGTGGGCGACGGCGGGCAGCCCGTCCTGCGTCCAGCATGGCCGCGCCCACGCCGCGGGCTGGCCAGAGGCGTCGCGCACCGCGCCCACGCCCGCACGGTCGGCCCGCGGAACGAGAAGCCGGACGACGTGACCGAACTCAAGGAGAAGACGCTCTGCCGCCTCGGACGGCTCATGGCATTCCGCACAGTTCGCGCGCCCACCGAACGTCGTGCCGCTTCAGCCAAAACGCATTCACTCCAACGGGCGGACGATCTCCGGCGCGTAGGAGGCGATCGTCAACGGCGCGACGCTGGAGGCGGGGGGCCATGGAAGCTCCAATCTTCGATGCGACGTCGCGGACCGATCGGGCGAGAACCGCGTCGATCGCCATGCCCGCCCGGCCCTCGCCCGCCGTCGGGCCCTCGGATCGTCGGTCGATCGCCCTGGCATCGCTCCGAGGCCGGACGGCCGGCGGGACGAGGCCCGGACGTAGAGCGGCAAGCGCCTCGCGGGCCACGCTCGACGCACGATGCCGGCCGCCACGGCCCGGCCCGCCCCGCCTCGGGCGCGGCGAAGCACCCGGGCGGAACGATCCCGGTGGCGTTCATGCGCGCGCAGAGCAGGTGACGATCGGCGTGGACGGTTTCGCGCGGCACTCGGGAACCGCGCCGCTCGGGGACGACGACGCCCGCGAGGTGGACCCTCTCGGGCCATTCGCCGTGCCGCGGCCTCCCGGACCGGATAGCCGGCATCCGGGCGCGACCTCGCCAGTGACACGAGCGCCACCCGCGCCATCTCGTCCCGCCGCGCTGCATCCTGGGCCACTCGCTCAAGCCTGACTCCCCGCGGTAGCACCCGGCGCAAGCGGGGAACGGCGCGTCGTTAGGGAGACCTTAAGCCCGATGATGCCATAGCGCCCGGAAGGGGGATGGCATGGACGATCTCGGGGCGGTTCGACGGGAGGGCCTCGGGGAGGCGGCGGCCATCGTGGCGCAGGGGCTCCGGCGCTCGCCGCTCTCGCCGGTCTGGCTCGCCGTCGTCGTCACCTGCATCGACCTCCCCGTCTTCGCCGTCGCCTTGTGGTTCGCGCAATACGGCGCGACGTCGGACGCGGCCTTCGCGCCGCTCGCGGCCATCGGATGGGCGCTCGGCGGCGCCGCCCTCGCCGTCGTGCTCCTGGCGCTCTCGCAGGGCTACGCGCCGCGCCACCTGCGCCACGCCCGGCGCTCGATCGCGAACGCCGCGGCCGCGCTCGCCGGCCCGGCGATCCTGGTGACGGGGCTGCATGCGCAGGACGCCCCCGGCAGCGCGCTCGTCGCCGCGCTGGCGGCCCTCGTCGGCGCGGTCGTCCCGCTGCGCGCCGGCGTCGCGACGGCGACGGCCTGGGCGGTGGAGACCGGCCTCCTGCAGCGGCGGGCAGTGATCGCGGGCGGGGGCGAGCATGCGATGGACCTGATCCGCGGCCTCGCGCGCCGCGTGGGCAACGACATCCACCTCTACGGCATCTTCGACGACCGGGACGATCTGCGCTCGCCGATCCAGGTCCTCGGCGTGCCCAAGATCGGCGGCTACGACGACCTGATCGACTTCGCGCGCCGGTCCGAGATCGATCTGGTGATCGTCGCGCTTCCCGCGGAGGCGGGGGCGCGGATCGACTGGCTTCTCGACGCGCTGCGCGTGCTGCCGGTGGAGGTGCGACTGTCGACCTACAGCCGCGACTACGCGTTCCCGCCGCCGGGACGCGACCCGCTCGTCGCCGCGATTCGCCGCAGCTTCGCGCCCGAGCGGCGCCTGACCAAGCGCGTCTTCGACCTCGTGATCGGCACGCTCGCCCTCGCGGCGCTCCTGCCGGTGATGCTGGCGGCGGCGCTGGCGATCCGGCTCGACACGCCCGGGCCGATCCTGTTCCGGCAGCGACGGCACGGCTACAACAACCGCGTCATCGATGTGCTCAAGTTCCGCTCGATGCATCATGCCGACGCCGATCCCGCCGCCCGCCGGGTCGTCTCGCGCGACGATCCGCGCGTGACGCGCGTCGGCCGCTTCCTGCGGCGCAGCTCGATCGACGAGCTTCCGCAGCTCTGGAACGTCCTGCGCGGCGACCTCTCGCTCGTCGGCCCGCGACCGCATGCGGTCGACGCCAGGTCGAGCGGGCAGGAGCGGTTCGAGCGGATCGTGCACGGCTACTCGGCCCGCCACCGGCTGCCGCCCGGCATCACCGGATGGGCGCAGGTCAACGGCTGGCGCGGGGAGATCGACGACCCCGCGAAGCTCGCCGCGCGCTTCGAGCACGACCTCTGGTACATCGAGAACTGGTCGCCCTGGCTCGACCTGCGCATCCTGCTGCGCACGCCGCTGAGCCTCCTCGACACGCGCTCGGCGTATTGACGCGGGCGAAGGTGGCGCCCCGGCCTCGCCGGTCGCCCCCAGGCGTCGTCCGCCTCCGCCTAACGGGCCTCGGCGCGATCGGGTCGCGGGCCGAAAGGCCGCGCCGGTTCTGGGCCAGCCCGCTTGCGTCGCCGCGGATGCGCTCGCGTCGGGAGGCCCTGCCTCCGACGATGGAAGGCGTCGCGGTGCTGGCTTCGCCGGCCGACCATCCAAGAGGGCTCGCCCGAGGCCGAACTGGCTGGTCGGGTCCCCGAGTTTGCGGAGCCCGCACAGAGTGCGCCGCGTCGACCGTCGTGACGGAAGCTACGGACGCGCTCGGCCAGGGTCGCGGGGCATTCGCATCGTCCGCTCATCGGCAGGCCGTACCCGGGCGTTCCGGCGAAGCTCCGATGCGGCGGCGGGCATCGCCGCCGCGCCACCGTGCAGCCCCATATCCGTTGCGCGGGGGATCAACGGCCCCGGTTCCGGTGCCGCTCGAGGGGGCGGAGCGGCATCGGTCCGGACGCAACGCCGCCTCGGGGCATTGAAGCGTGGCGTGAGGTGAGGATCCGCCGTTCGCCGCGCCGGCAACATGGCCGCGCAGGAGCGGCGGCACCCATCTGGCCCCTGAACCGCCCCTGAGATCGCGAGGGCGGACGGTCACGGCGTCCGGAGCGACGACGTCGACCGCGTGCGGGACTGGGTTCCGCCGCCCCGGCTGATGACATCCCCGCCACGCCCGGGCGGGTGGGGGAGCGCGACCGCGGCGATCGGCCCGAAGGGGGCGAGGCGACGAGCGCCCGCGACCCGACGCGATGCGCGCCTTGCGGCCGGGCCGCCACCGTCGCATCCCGGCGGCCATGGACCGCTTCGACGTCCTCGCACGCCACCTCGCGTCGCTGACCGCGCCGGGCGGCGGCTATCTCGCCGCCGGGCTCGCCCGGATCGCCGTGGACGGGCGGGAGCAGGCGCGGGCGTTCGGGCGGGTCGCCCCGGACGGCCCGGCCTTCGACGACCCGACCCTGCGCGTCCGCATGGCATCCGTGTCCAAGGCCGCGACGGCGCGGGCGGTGGTGGCCACCGCGCCCGACCTCGGCGCGGACCTGCGCGACCTGCTCGACTGGGACCGGCCCACTGGCCTGACGCTGGCCCGGCTCCTGTCGCACACGTCCGGGCTCACCGACCATGCGGGCTACGTCGTCGAGCCGCCCGGCTCGGTGACCGCCTTCGTCGACGCGCATCCCGCGGCCGACCTCGGCGCGCACGGATACTTCCGCTACGCGAACCTCAACTACGTGCTCCTCGGCCTCGCGCTCGAGCGGATCGCGGGCCGGCGCTTCGATGCGGTGCTGCGCGACGCGGTGCTCGCGCCCGCGGGGATCGGCGGCGGCTACAACTGGGCGGGGGTGGCGGACCGCCGCGCGCTGCCGGTCTGGCAGCGGCGGGGCGATGCGCTCGCCTGCGAGGCGGACGGGCCGGGCGCGGACTGGGGCGCGGACATCGTCTGGCGGGAGGGTCGCGGCGTCTCGCTCGACGGCTACCGGATCGGCCGCGACGCGACGTGGTTCTCGCCGCATGCCGGGCTGCGGATGAACGCGGTCGAGGCCGCGCGCCTGGCCCGGCTGCTGGCCGCCGACGATCCGACGGGCCGCGCGCAGCGCCGGCCGCTCTGGCGGTTCGACGGGAGCAACGGCGAGGATTGCGGCGGGCTCTACACCGCGTTCGGCGCGGGCGTGATGCTCTACGACGGCCATCCCCGCATCCCCGGCCCGCTCGTGGGCCATGCGGGCCACGCGCTGGGCTTCACCGGCGGGGCCTGGGCCAACGTCGCGACGGGCGAGGCCTGGGCGTATTACCTCACCGGCTCCGCTGACCTCACCGAAGGGCAGGACGACGAGGCGTTCTACGCCGAGGACGAAGCGTTCGTCCTGGAACGCCTCTGAAACGGGCGACAGCCTGCCGATACGGCATCCGCCGTCCCGTCACCGAACCGCGACCCTTGCAAATCCCGCATCCGCCACGAACACTCGGCGGATCGCGCGCCCGCCAGAGGCGCCTTTCGACCCTACAGGGAGATCATACATGACCCGCATCACCATGCTCGCCGGCGCCGCTGCGCTGCTCGCCTCCACCACGCTCGGCCACGCCGCCAACGTCGCCGAGGGCGACGTGCTGGCCGAGGACCAGACCTTCTCCTACTCGCTCCTCGACCAGTTCCCGACGCTCGACCCGCAACTCAACGAGGAAACGGCAGGGAGCCACGTCATCCAGCAGCTCTTCGAGGGGCTGACGCGGCAGGACGCGGACGGCAACCTGATCCCCGCGGGCGCGACGGAGTGGTCGTCCGAGGACAACACCGTCTGGACGTTCACGCTTCGCGACGACGCGACCTGGTCGGACGGCTCGCCCGTCACCGCCTCCGACTACGTCTACGCCTGGCGCCGCGCCGCGGACCCCGAGACCGCGTCGCCCTACGCCTGGTACGTCGAGCTGACCTCGATGGTGAACGCGGCCGAGGTCGTCGCGGGCGAGGCCGATCCCGAGACGCTCGGCGTCGAGGCGGTGGACGACTACACGCTGAAGGTGACGCTCACGCAGCCGCTGCCGTTCTTCCCGGCGATGACGACCTACGCCACGCTGATGCCGACCAAGCAGTCGGCGATCGAAGAGCACGGCGCCGACTGGACCCGCCCCGAGAACATGGTGAACAACGGCGCCTACACGCTCGAGGAGCTCGCCGTGAACGAGTTCTTCCGGTTGGCGAAGAATCCCGAGTACCACTCGGCCGAGGACGTCGTGATCACCGAGATCACCGGGTTCATCGTCAACGACCGCGCGCAGTCCGTCACCCGCTGGGAGGCCGGCGAGTTCGACATGATGGACGACCTGCCCGCGGGCACCTACCCCGACCTGCTCGAGCAGTATCCCGACGAGACGTTCTCCACCCCGCGGCTCTGCTCGTACTACTACGCGGTCAACTTCACCGAGACCGGCGACCCCGCGCTACAGGACCCGCGCGTCCGGAAGGCGCTGAGCTACATGCTCGACCGCGAGGTGATCGTCGACCAGGTCCTCAAGGGCGGCCAGCTCCCGGCGTTCAACTTCGCCCATTCCGCGACCGCCGGGTTCGAGATGCCCGAGATCGACTACGCGAACCTGTCGCAGGACGAGCGCCGCGAGCAGGCGATGGCGCTGATGGAGGAGGCGGGCTACGGGCCCGACAACCCGCTCGAGCTCGACCTGATCTACAACACCTCCGACAGCCACAAGGCGATCGCGACCGTGGCGAGCCAGATGTGGAAGCCGCTCGGCGTGAACATCACGCTCTCGAACTACGAGTGGCAGTCCTACCTCGAAATCCGCGGCGAGCAGAACTTCGACCTCGCGCGCTCGGCCTGGTGCGGCGACTACAACGAGGCGTCCACGTTCCTCGACCTGCTGACGACGACGCACGGCTCCAACGACGGCAAGTACTCGAACGCCGAGGTCGACGAGCTGATGACCGCCTCGCGCCAGATGGAGGACCCCAACGAGGCCTACACCAAGGTCGAGCAGATCGTGGCCGACGAGATGGCGATCATCCCGGTCTACCACTACACGCAGAACTTCCTGCTCGACGACGACATCCGCGGCTGGCCGATGAACAACGTGGAGAACAACTGGTACATCCAGGACATCTACCGCGTCGCCACCGAGTAAGTACGGAGCCGGGCGCCCTTCGCGGGGCGCCCGCATCCCATGATCCCCTACATCCTCCGCCGCCTGCTGGTCGCGATCCCGGTGCTTTTGCTCCTGATCGTGCTGACCTTCGTGCTGATGTACGCGGCGCCCGGATCGCCCTTCGCGTCCGAACGCGGCGTGACCCCGTTCGTGCTCGCCAACCTCGAGCGCGAATACGGGCTCGACCGGCCGTTCGCGGCGCAGATCTGGACCTACGTGGTCAACGTCGTCACGCGCTTCGACTTCGGCCCCTCCTTCGTCTACCGCGACCGCGACGTGAACGACCTCATCGGGCAGGGCTTCCCGGTGACGCTGACCTACGGCGCGTGGTCGTTCGTGCTCGCCGTGCTCGTCGGCGGCACGCTCGGGATCGTCGCCGCGATCCGCCAGAACTCGTGGCTCGACTACCTCGCGGTCGGCATCTCGATCGGCGCGCAGGTCCTGCCGAACTTCGTGATGGCGCCGATCCTCGTGCTCGTGTTCACGCTCTGGCTCGGCTGGCTGCCCGGCGGCGGCTGGCAGGGCGGGCAGTGGGAATACGTGATCCTCCCGGTGGTGGCGCTCGCGACCTCGTTCATGGCCTCGATCGCGCGCATCGCGCGGGCCTCGATGCTGGAGGTGCTGTCGTCCAACTACGTCCGCACCGCGCGCGCCAAGGGGCTGCCGGGCTGGCGGATCGTCCTGCGGCACGCGCTCAAGCCCGCGCTCCTGCCGGTGATCTCCTATCTCGGGCCGGCCTTCGTGGGCATGATCACGGGCTCGGTCGTCATCGACATCTACTTCTCCACCGGGGGGATCGGGCAGTTCTTCGTCGCCTCCGCGCTCAACCGCGACTACGGCGTGATGATGGGCATCACGGTCCTGCTCGGCGCGCTCACGATCCTGTTCAACCTGCTCGTCGACGTGGCCTATGCCTGGATCGACCCGAAGATCCGGTACTGATGCGCGCCGCCACCATCACCGACGCGAGCGCGCTCGCCGATGCCCCGCCCCCGGGCCGGAGCCTCTGGGCGGACGCGCGGCGGCGGTTCCTCCGCAACCGCGCCGCCGTCGCGGGGCTCGTGATCCTCGCGCTGATCGCGGCCTTCGCGATCGTCGGGCCGCTCGTCGCGCCCTGGTCGCACGAGGAGATCGACTGGGCGGTGCTGGGCAACGTGTCCGAGGCGGGGCGGCCGTCGCTGGCCTCCGGGCACTGGTTCGGCACCGACTCGCTCGGGCGCGACCTCTTCGCGCGCACCGCGCAGGGCACGCAGATCTCTCTGATGGTGGGGCTGGTGGGCGCGCTGATCGCGGTCTTCGTCGGGACGCTCTACGGCGCGGTGGCGGGCTATTTCGGCGGGCGCACGGACGGCGCGATGATGCGCTTCGTCGACGTCGCCATGTCGATCCCCTACATGTTCGTGCTGATCCTGCTGCTCGTGGTGTTCGGCCGCTCGATCCTGATGCTGTTCGTGGGCATCGGGCTGATCTCGTGGCTCGACATGGCGCGGATCGCGCGCGGCCAGACGCTCGCGCTCAAGGGCCGCGAGTTCGTCGAGGCGGCGGTGGCGACGGGCGTGCACCCGTTCCGCATCATCACCCGCCACATCGTCCCGAACCTGCTCGGCGTGATCGTGGTCTACGCCACGCTGCTCGTGCCCTCGATGATCATCTACGAGAGCTTCATCTCGTTCCTCGGGCTCGGCGTGCAGGAGCCGCTGACGTCGTGGGGGGCGCTGATCAACGAGGGCTCGGCGGAGATGCGCAACGGCACGATCTGGCAGCTCGGCTTCCCGCTCGCCTTCTTCGTTCTGGGGCTGTTCGCGTTCTTCTTCATCGGCGACGGGCTGCGCGACGCGCTCGATCCGAAGGATCGGTGATGCTGGCGTGTCGTCCGAAGGATCGGTGATGACCTGGCAAGCCCCGCAGGACCGCTAGCATGGCCGCCCCGCTCCTCGAGGTCGCGGACCTGTCGGTCTCGTTCGCCACGCCCGACGGCACGGTGCGCGCCGTCAACGGCATCGGCTTCGCGCTCGAGGCGGGCGAGACGCTCGCGATCGTGGGCGAGAGCGGCTCCGGCAAGACGCAGCTCGCCTTCGCGATGCTGGGCCTGCTCGCGCGCAACGGCCGCGCCGAGGGGTCGGTGCGGCTCGACGGCACGGAGATCCTGGGCCTCCGCGAGCGCGACCTGAACCGGCTGCGCGCCGAGAGCGTGGCGATGATCTTCCAGGACCCGATGACCTCGCTGAACCCCTACCTGCGCGTGGGCGACCAGATGGCGGAGGTGCTGACGCTGCATCGCGGCATGTCCAAGCGCGAGGCGCTGGCGGAGAGCGCGCGGATGCTCGAGGCGGTCCGCATCCCCGACGCGGCCGGGCGGCTCAGAATGTATCCCCACGAGTTCTCGGGCGGGATGCGGCAGCGGATCATGATCGCGATGGCGCTCCTGTGCCGCCCCGCGCTCCTGATCGCCGACGAGCCGACCACCGCGCTCGACGTCACCGTGCAGGCGCAGATCATGGACCTGCTGGCCGACATCCGGCGCGAATACGGGACCGCGATCGTGCTGATCACCCACGATCTCGGCATCGTCGCGGGCGCCTGCGCGCGCACGCTGGTGATGTATGGCGGCCGGGTGATGGAGACGGGGCCGACGGGCGCACTCTTCGCCGAGCCGTCGCATCCCTACACCACCGGGCTCCTGGCCGCCGTGCCGCGCCTCGACGTGCCGCAGGACGCGCTCCTGACGATCCCCGGCGACCCGCCCGACCTCACGCGCCTGCCGCCCGGGTGCCCGTTCGCGCCCCGCTGCCCGCTGGCGCGCGACGCCTGCGCGACCATGCCGCCGCTCGTGCCGTTCGGCGAGGGCCGCGCGCGGGCCTGCCACGCGGACCCCGCCGAGGTCACGACCGGCGCCGTCGCGGAGGCCACCGCGTGAGCGAGCGGCTGCTGGAGCTCGACGGGCTCGACGTGACCTTCCCCGTCACGCCGCGCGGCGCCTGGCCCTGGACGCCCGACCTCGGGCTGCAGGCGGTGTCGAAGGCGACGCTGCACATCGACCGGGGCGAGACGCTCGGGCTCGTGGGCGAGAGCGGGTCGGGCAAGTCCACGCTCGCCCGCGCCGTCGTGGGCACCGTCGCCGCCACCGGGGGGCGCGTGTCGTGGAAGGGCCGCGACCTGACCGGCGCCAGCGCGTCCGAGCGCCGGCGCCTCGGCCGCGAGGTGCAGATGGTGTTCCAGGACCCGCTCGCCGCGCTCAATCCGCGCATGACCGTGGGCCAGATCGTGGCCGAGCCGTTGGCCACGCACCGCCCCGACCTGCCCTCGGCCGAGCGCCGCACCCGCGTCGCCGCGATGATGGAGCGCGTCGGCCTCCTGCCCGCGCTCGCCAACCGCTACCCGCACGAGTTCTCGGGCGGCCAGTGCCAGCGCATCGGCATCGCCCGCGCGCTCGTGACCGAGCCGGAGCTCCTGGTCTGCGACGAGCCGGTCTCGGCGCTCGACGTCAGCGTGCAGGCGCAGGTGGTGAACCTGCTCGCGGGGCTGCAGCGCGACATGGGGCTGTCGATGCTGTTCATCGCGCACGACCTCTCCGTCGTGCGCCACGTCTCGACCCGGATCGCGGTGATGTATCTCGGGCGGATCGTGGAGGTCGCGCCGGCGGCCGACCTCGTGGCCGACCCGCGCCACCCCTACACCCGCGCGCTCATCGCCTCCGTGCCGATCCCCGACCCCGCGCTCGAGGCCGCGCGCGTCCGCCCGGTGCTCGAGGGCGAGCTGCCCTCGCCGCTCGACCCGCCCTCGGGCTGCGTGTTCCGCACCCGCTGCCCGGTCGCGCGCGACGCCTGCGCGAAGGACCGCCCGCCGCTCGTCGAGGAGGCGCCCGGCCACGCCGTCGCCTGCCCGTTCCACGACTGAGCCCTCGACAGCACCGTCCGCACGAGCGGGCCGCGACGCAACGACCTGTTCCCAAGGGGTTCGCATGGCGTAGGAAGGCGGGACCGACGGAGGGGCGACCATGGACGACGCGTCGTTGCGCAAGCGCATCGTGACCGGCACCGGGACCGAGGGGCTCGACCACGTCCTCGCCGGCGGGCTGACGCCGAACCGGCTCTACCTCGTGGAGGGGGTGCCGGGCTCGGGCAAGACCACGCTGGGGCTGAAGTTCCTCCTCGAGGGGCGCGACGCGGGCGAGGCCGGGCTCTACGTCACCCTTTCGGAGACCGAGGACGAGCTGCGCTCCGGGGCCCGCTCGCACGGCTGGGACCTCGACGGGCTCGACATCTTCGAACTGGTGGGCGCCGAGGGGCTCGGGTCGGACCGCGAGCAATCGCTGCTCCACCCCAGCGAGGTCGAGCTGGGCGAGACGGTGCACGGCGTGATGGAGCGCGTGGACGCCCGCCGTCCGGCCCGCGTGGTGCTCGACAGCCTCTCCGAGCTTCGGCTGCTGGCGCAGAACCCGCTGCGCTACCGGCGGCAGATCCTCGCGCTCAAGCATTTCTTCACCCGCCGCGACTGCACCGTGCTGCTGCTCGACGACAAGACCGCGGGGGCCGAGATGCTGCGCCTGCATTCGATCGCGCACGGCGTGATCTCGCTCGATCACTTCGCCAGCGACTTCGGCGCCGATCGCCGCCGCCTTCGGGTGGTGAAGTTCCGCGGCGTCGACTATCGCGGCGGCTACCACGACTTCACCATCGAGCGCGGGGGCCTGAAGGTCTGGCCGCGGCTGGTGGCGTCCGAGCATCACCGCGCGTTCGACCCCGCGCCGGTCCTCACCGGGTTGCCGGGGCTCGACGCGCTCCTGGGCGACGGCCTCGCGCGCGGGACGAACGCGCTGCTGATGGGGCCCGCGGGCGTGGGCAAGACCACGATGGCGGTGCGCTGCATGATCGCCGCGCTCGAGCGGGGGGAGACGGCGTCCTACTTCCTCTTCGACGAGCGGCTGGCGACGCTGCTGGTGCGCTCGCGCGCGCTCGGGATGGACCTGCAGCCCCATCTCGACGCCGGACGCCTGCGCATCCGGCAGGTCGACCCCGCCGAGCTCTCTCCAGGCGAGTTCGCGGGCGCGGTGCGCGATGCGGTGGAGGTCGAGGGCGCCTCGATCGTCGTGATCGACAGCCTGAACGCGTACCTCAAGGCCATGCCCTCGGACACGTTCCTGCTGCTGCAGATGCACGAGCTGCTGAGCTACCTCAACCAGCAGGGGATCGTCTCGCTGATGATCCTGGGGCAGCACGGGGTGATCGGCGACCTGCGCTCGGACGTCGACGTGAGCTACCTCGCGGACACTCTCCTGATGTTGCGGTTCTTCGAGGCGGCGGGCGAGGTCCGCAAGTCCATCGCGGTCATCAAGACGCGCACGAGCGACCACGAGCGCTCGATCCGCGAGTTTCGCATCGACGCGGGCGGCATCCGCATCGGCGAGCCGCTGACGGGGCTGACCGGCATCCTGTCGGGCGACCTGCGCTACGACGCGGCGCCGGGCACGCTGATCGACGCGGCCGGAGGCGCCACCTCGTGACCGACGCGGGCGACGACGCCCCGCCCGGGATCGTCGCCATCGTCGCGCCGCATGGCCGCGACGCCGCGGTCGCCGCCGACCTGCTCGGCGGGCAGGGCATCGCGTCCGAGATCGTCGACGGACACCGCCCGCATGGCCGAGCGCCTCGCTCCCGAGGTCGGCTGCATCCTCGTGACCGAGGAGGTCGCTGGCGGGCGCGGGCGCCGAGGCGCTCGCGCGGGCCGTCGACGCGCAGCCGCCGTGGTCGGAGGTGCCGTTCGTGGTGCTCGCCAACGGGGCCGCCCGCGCGCGAGGGCCGGCCGCTCTCGCCCGCCTCGACGCGCTGCGCAACGCGGTCCTGCTCTCGCGCCCGCTCCATGCCGACGAACTCCTGCGCGCGGTGCGATCCGCGCTCGGAGCCCGCGCGCGCCAGCACCAGGCGCGCGGCGTGCTCGAGGCGCTCGAGCGGAGCGAGGCCGAGTTCCACGCGATCGCCGACTCGGTCGACCAGATGATCTGGACGACGCGCCCCGACGGGTTCCACGACTACTACAACCGCCGCTGGTACGAGTTCACCGGGATGCCTGCCGGCTCGACCGACGGCGAGGCGTGGAACGGCATGTTCCACCCCGACGACCGCGACCGCGCGTGGGAGACCTGGCGGCGCAGCCTCGCCACCGGGGAGCCCTACGAGATCGAGTACCGCCTCCGCCACCGCTCGGGCGAGTACCGCTGGGTGCTGGGCCGGGCGCAGGCGGCGCGCGACGCGGCGGGCGCGGTCCGGCGCTGGTACGGCACCTGCACGGACATCCACGACGAGGTGCTCGCGCGCGAGGCGACCGTCGGCGCGCTCCGCCAGGAGCGCGACCGGGCCTGGGACCTGTCGCCCGACCTGCTCGCCGTGATCCACGTGGACGGGACGCTCGAAAGCGTGAATGCCGCCTGGACCCGGATTCTCGGATACGCGCCCGAGGCGATCGTCGGGCGGCGCTTCATGCCCCCTGCCCATCCCGACGACTTCGACGGGGCGCTCGCGACGCTGGCCAAGGTCGTGGAAGAACCGCTCGTCGAACCCTACGCCTACCGCTTGCGCCACCAGGACGGCAGCTATCGGTGGTTCGGCTGGACCGCCGTGTTCCACGAGGGTCGGATCTATGCGGTCGGGCGCGACGTCACCGAGGCGCGCGCGCGCGACGCGGCGCTGGCCGAGGCCGAGACCGCGCTGCGCCAGGCGCAGAAGCTCGAGACGATCGGCCAGCTCACGGGCGGCGTCGCGCACGACTTCAACAACCTGCTGATGGCGATCCGCTCGAGCCTGGACCTGCTCGCGCGCGACCTCGGCCCCGGCGACGCGCGCGCCGCCCGCTACCTCGACAACGCGGTGAAGGCGACCGAGCGCGGCGCGAGCCTGACGCAGCGGATGCTCGCCTTCGCCCGCCGTCAGGAGCTGCGGACGCAGGCCGTCGACGTGGCCGCGCTGCTCCCGGACCTGCGCGACCTGATCGCGCGCACGGTCGGGCCCCAGATCGAGACGGTGCTCGAGGTGGCCGACGGCGTCCCGCCCGCGCTCGCGGACGCCAACCAGCTGGAGATGGCCGTCCTGAACCTCGCGGTGAACGGGCGCGACGCGATGGACGGGGTCGGGCGGCTCACGGTGCGCGTCGCGGGCGAGACGATCCTGCGCGACCCCGACCTCGCGCCCGGGGACTACGTGCGCATCGCGATCGCCGACGAGGGCGCGGGCATGGACGCGCAGACGCTCGCGCGCGCGACCGAGCCGTTCTTCACGACCAAGGGCGTGGGCCGCGGGACCGGCCTCGGCCTGCCGATGGTGCACGGGCTCGCGATCCAGTCGGGCGGCATCTTCAGGATGGAGAGCGCGCCCGGGCGCGGCACGACCGCGACGCTGTGGCTGCCCGCGGCCGAGGTCGACATGGGCGCGACATCGGCCGAAGCCCGACGCGCCCGCCCCGGCGCCCGCGCCCGCCGAGGCCCGCCGCCGCGTGATCCTCGCGGTCGACGACGACGCGCTCGTGCTGATGGGGACGGCGGGCCTGCTCGAGGATCTGGGCCACGAGGTGATCGAGGCGCATTCGGGCGCCGCCGCGCTCGACGCGCTGGCCGCGCGCGAGGACATCGACCTCGTGGTGACCGACCACGCCATGCCCCGGATGACCGGCGTGGAGCTCGCAGGGCATGTCCGCAGCGCGCGGCCCGAGCTCCCCGTGGTGCTTGCGACGGGCTACGCGGAGATGCCCGCGGGGGCGGCCGAACTCGTGACCGCGCGCCTCGAGAAGCCGTTCTCGGCCGCCGAGCTCGCGGCGCTGCTGGCCCGCATCCCCTAGCCGCGCACCGCCTCCATGAACCGGTCGCGGATCGAGACCGGGTCGCGCGCGATGACCGGCACACGCACGTTCCCGCTCTCGCACTTGCACACGATCACGGTCATGCGCCGTGCGTCGATCGCCTCCTGCAGCACCCGTCCCGCCTCCTCGCCCGTGCACTCGACCACCGCCTCGCAGCCGCAGGCCTCGGCCACGCGCGCGAGCGAGGTGCGCTTGCCCGCGTAGGTCGGCTGGTCGCCGGTGGAGCCGTAGCTCCCGTTGTCCACGATCAGGAGGACGAAGTTGTCGGCGACGTTGTTGGCGATCGTCGGCAGCGTCCCGAGGTTGGTCAGCACCGAGCCGTCGCCGTCGATGGCGATCACCGTCTTCGGCTGCGACAGCGCGAGGCCGAGGCCGATCGAGGAGGCGAGCCCCATCGTGCCCAGCATGTAGAAGTTGGTCGGCCGGTCGTCGATCGCGTGCAGCTCCTGGCTCGGGAGCCCGATGTTGCAGACCACGAGATGGGGCCGGAGCACGGGCGCGATCGCGCGCAGGATCTCTGAGCGGATCATCTCAGTAGCCTCCCCAGAAGGTCGCGTCGGTCAGCACCGCCACCGGCTTCGAGCACATGAACGCGTATTTCAGGATCGCGTCGAACTCCTCGGCGTCGGCCTCGCGGTGGAAGTGGTAGGTCGGGATCTTCAGCTCCGCGAGCAGCGCCTTGGTGTGCACCGCCATCTCGACCTGGCAGGCGACCGGCTCGCGCAGCTCGCCGCGATACGAGATCAGCATCGGGAGCGGCATCCGGTAGAACTGCGTGAGCGTCACGAGCGCGTTGATCGTCACGCCGAGCGCGGTGTTCTGCATCACGATGGCGGGGCGCACGCCGCCGAGGAACGCCCCGGCGCAGAGCCCGATCCCCTCGTCCTCGGCGTTGCAGGGGACGTGGCGGATGTCGGGATGCGCCTCGACCGCCTCGATCACCCCGCCGAGCTGCTTGCAGGGAACGGTGGTGACGAAGCCGATCCCGTTGGCCACGAGGTCGCCGACGATCCTCTCGCTGATGGACATGCCCGCCTCCCCCGATGCCGCCCGCCCGTCATCGCGCGCGGGCCTGGCCACGTCCAGTGCGGCGGCCGCTCAGGTCGGCGCGTCCTGACGCATCAGCCCCTCCGCCTTCAGGTCCGACCAGAGCCCGTCGGGGATCGTCGCGGCGGCGGCGGCGGCATTGGCCTCCATCTCGGCGACCGCCTGCCCGCCGGGCACGACCGAGACGGTGCAGGGATGCAGGAGCGGGAACCGGAACGCGGCGTCGACCAGGCGCACGCCATGCGCCGCGCAGACCCGCTCGATGGCCGCGACCCGGTCGAGCACGGGCTGCGGCGCGGGCTCGTAGTCGTACCACGCCCCGGGTACCGGCCCGGTGGCGAGGATGCCCGAATTGTAGGGTCCGCCGGTGACGATCCCGATGCCGCGGGCCTCGCAGAGCGGCAGGAACGTCGACAGCGCCCCCTGCTCGAGCAGCGTGTAGCGCCCGGCGAGCAGGAACAGGTCGTAGTCGCCCCGCTCGGCGAGCTTCTGGCAGACCTCCCACTCGTTCACGCCCGCGCCGAAGGCGGCGATGACGCCTTCCGAACGGAGCCGCTCGAGCGCGTGGTAGCCCCCCGCCTGAAGCTGGTCGACCTTGGCGTCCACGGCGGCGCGGCTGCCCTGGTTGGGGACGTCGATGTCGTGGGCGAGCAGCACGTCGATCCGGTCCACGCCGAGCCGCGCGAAGCTGTGCTCGATCGAGCGCATCACGCCGTCGTAGGAGTAGTCGTAGCGCTCGCGCCGCGCGGGCACCTCGAACCACTTGCCCCGCCCGTCGCGGGTCGCCTCGGTCGCGGGCTCCAGGATGCGCCCGACCTTGGTCGACAGGACGTACTCGTCGCGCGGCTTGTCGCGCAGGAAGCGGTTCAGCCGCGTCTCGGCCAGCCCGAACCCGTAGAGCGGCGCGGTGTCGAAGTAGCGGACCCCCGCCGTCCAGGCCGCCTCCAGGATCGCGTCGGCCTCGGCGTCCGGGATCGCGCGGTAGAGGTTGCCCAGCGGCGCGGTGCCGAAGCCCAGCTCGGTGAAGGTCAGCCCGCCGGTCCCCCGCCGGTCCCATGTCCGCGTCGCCAGCATCGCGTCCCCTCCCCTCGTCGCGTCCCCCGCCCCCGGGTCCCGACCGACCTAGCGCGCGCGCGCGAGTTGGGCCACCGTGGCGCGAGGCGCGGCGCGGGGAGGCGGACATGCTCATCGGACTGGACCCGATCCTGGGCGCCGACGTCCTGCACGCGCTTCGCTCGATGGGCCATGGCGACATGGTGGTCCTCGCGGACGCGAACTACCCCGCCGCGGCCGTCGCCGCCGGCACGGTCGCGGGCCGCGCGCTGCGCATCGAGCGCCCGCTGACCGAAGTCGCGCGCGCGGTCCTGTCGGTCCTGCCGCTCGACACGTTCGTCGAGGACTTCGCGGCGCGGATGGAGGTGGTGGGCGACCCCGGCGCGGTCCCCGACGTGCAACGCGAGGTCCAGGACGCCATCGCGGCCACCGGCGACGGGCGCGCGCGATGGCAGTCGTCGAGCGCTTCGCGTTCCACGACCTCGCGCGACGGGCCTTCGCCGTGATCGCGACCGGCGAGCGGCGGCCCTACGGCCGCGTGATGCTGCGCAAGGGCGTGATCGGTCCGACCGGGGCCGCGTCGTGAGCGAGGTCGTGGTGCTCGGCGTGTTCGTCGCCGATGCCAGCTACCGCGCCGACCGCCTGCCCCGGATCGGGGAGACGGTCCTCGGGCACGGCTTCGCGCTCGGCCCCGGCGGCAAGGGCTCGAACCAGGCGGTGGCGGCGGGGCGCGCGGGCGGGCGGGTCGCGATGCTCACGCGGATCGGGCGCGACGCGTTCGGCGACATGGCGATGGCGACCTGGGCCGAGGCGGGGGTGGATGCCGCGGCGGTGGAGCGGAGCGCGGAGGCGACCGGTTCGGCCTTCATCTTCCTCGAGGCGGCGACGGGTGACAACGCCATCATCGTGGCCCCCGGCGCCGCCGGCACGATCGACGCGGCGATGGTCGACGCGCACGCCGCCGCGATCGAGGGCGCGCGCGTCTTCCTCGTCCAGCTCGAGCAGCCGATGGGGGCGGCGATGCGCGCGCTCGGGATCGCGCGCGCGACGGGGGTGGCGACGGTGCTCAACCCCGCCCCCGCCGCCGCGCTCCCCGAGGGGATGCTCGCGCTCTGCGACTACGTCACGCCCAACGAGGGCGAGGCCGAGGCGCTGGCCGGGATCGCCGTCCGCGATCTGGACGGCGCTCGCCGCGCGGGCGACGCGCTCATGGCCGCCGGGGTGGCGCGGGCGGCGGTGCTCACGCTCGGGGCGCAGGGCGTGCTCTATCATGCGGCGGACCGCTCGGTGCACCTGCCCGCCTTCGACGCCGGCGCGGTGGTGGAGACGACGGGCGCGGGCGACGCGTTCAACGGCGCCTTCGCCACCGCGCTGGCCGAGGGACGCGACCCGGTCGAGGCCGCGCGCTTCGGCTGCGCGGCCGCCGCCCTCTCCGTCACGAGGCCCGGCGCGGCGGCGTCGATGCCCGCGCGCGCCGAGATCGAGGCGGTGCTGGCGGGGGGGCGGACGCGATGAGCATGGATCTTGGCCCCACCGGGCGCGTGCGCCCGCTGATCGAGGCCGTCCGGGCGATGGTCGCCGGCGAGATCGAGCCGCTCGAGGCGGAGTACCACGCCGAGGTCGGCCGGCACCCCTCGGGCGACCGCTTCGCGATGACCGATCGGCAGGTGGCGATCGTCGAGGGGCTGAAGGCGCGCGCCCGCGAGCGGGGGCTGTGGAACTTCTGGCTCACCGACAGCGAGCGGGGGCTGGGGCTGACGACGGTGGAGTACGCCTATCTCGCCGAGGAGATGGGCCGCTCCGCGCTGGCCCCCGAAGTCTTCAACTGCAACGCGCCCGACACCGGCAACATGGAGGTGCTCGAGCGCTACGGCACCGAGGAACAAAAGGCGCGCTGGTTGCCGCGGATGCTCGCGGGGGAGATCCGCTCGGCCTACCTGATGACCGAGCCCAAGGTCGCCTCCTCGGACGCCACGCAGATGGCGCTCGCCGCCACGCGCGACGGGATCGGCTGGCGGCTCGACGGCGAGAAGTACTGGGCCTCGGGCGCGGGCGACCCGCGCTGCGCGCTCCACATCGTGATGGCCCGCACCGATCCGGACGGGCCGAAGCACGCGCGGCACACGATGTTCCTCTTGCCGGCGGACGCGCCCGGCATCGCGGTGCTGCGCCCGATGCAGGTCTTCGGCCACGACGACGCGCCGCACGGGCACATGCACCTCCGCTTCGACGGCGTCCGCGCCGGGCCCGAGACCGTGGTGCTGGGCCCCGGGCGCGGCTTCGAGGTCGCGCAGGGGCGGCTCGGGCCGGGGCGCATCCACCACTGCATGCGCGCCATCGGGCAGGCCGAGCGCGCGCTCGAGCTGATGGTGCGGCGGGCCGCGGCGCGCGAGGCGTTCGGGAAGCGGCTCCTCGACCTCGGCGCGAATCACGACATCGTCGCGAACGCCCGCATCGAGATCGAGGCGACGCGGCTCCTCTGCCTCAAGGCGGCCTGGATGATGGACACGGCCGGCGTCCGCGAGGCGCAGCCCTGGATCTCCATGATCAAGGTCGCGGCGCCGCTGATGGCGCTGCGGGTGGTGGACGAGGCGATGCAGATGCATGGCGGCACCGGGATCAGCCAGGACACGCCGCTCGCCGCGATGTGGACGCGCATCCGCACGCTGCGCCTCGCCGACGGCCCCGACGCGGTGCACCGGAGGCAGGTCGCGCGCGCGGAGCTGCGCCGCCACGCGGACGACGATTGAGCGAGGCGCCCGACATCCGCGCGGTCGCGGCCTGGCTCGACGGGCGGCTGCCGGGCTTCGACGGCGCGGTGACGGCGACGCGCTTCGCCGTGGGCCAGTCCAACCCGACCTTCCGGCTCGACACCGACGTCGGCGCCTACGTCCTGCGCCGCAAGCCCTCGGGCACGCTCCTGCGCTCCGCCCACGCCGTCGAGCGCGAGTTCCGCGTGCAGGCGGCGCTCGCGGGGACCGACGTGCCGGTGCCGCGGGTGCACGTGCTCTGCGAGGACGCGGACGTGATCGGCGCGCCGTTCTACCTGATGGACCATGTCGACGGCCGCGGCTTCGACGATCCCCGCCTGCCCGGCCTCGCGCCCACCGAGCGCGGCGCCGTCATGGGCGCCGTCGTCGCCACGCTGGCCGCGATCCATTCGGTCGACCTCGAGGCGACCGGCCTCGCCGATTACGGCCCGCCCGGCGACTACTACGCCCGGCAGCTCGACCGCTGGACGAAGCAGTACCGCGCGAGCGAGACCGGGCCGGTTCCCGACATGGACGCGCTGACGGCATGGCTCGCGGCGAACCGCCCCACTGACGACGGGCGGCGCGCGCTCGTCCATGGCGACTACCGGATCGACAACCTGCTCTTCGCCCGCGACCGCCCCGCCGTCGCGGCCGTGCTCGACTGGGAGCTCTCGACGCTGGGCCACCCGTTCTCCGACCTCGCGGCGCTCCTGATGCAGTGGCGGATGCCGCCGGGGCCGGACGGGCGCGGGCTCGCGGGGGTGGACCGGGCGGCGGCGGGGCTGCCGGAGGACGCGGCGGTGGTCGATGCCTATTGCGCGCGCGCGGGCCTGGTCGGGATCGACGAGCTCGGCTTCCACCTCGCCTTCGCGTTCTTCCGCATGGCCGCGATCCTGCAGGGCGTCCGCCGGCGCGGGCTGGACGGCAACGCGGCGAACCCCGCGCGCGCGGCGGCGCTCGGCGCGCTCGTGCCGGACTACGCAGCGGGCGGGCTCGCGGCGGCGGCGGGCTAGGGCGCGTTCATCGCAGCGAAGGTGCCGCCGCCCCGGGCCAGGTCGCGCAGGAGGTCGGGCACGCGCCAGAAGTCGGCATCCTCCGCCGACCACCGCTCGATCCGCTCGACCAGCGCCACCGCGCCGACCGTATCCGCGTGGAACATCGGCCCGCCGCGGAAGCGCGGGAAGCCGTAGCCGAAGAGGAACACCGCGTCGACGTCGACGGGGCGCAGCGCGATGCCGTCCTCGAGCACGCGCGCGCCCTCGGCGATCATCGCCGTCGTCGTGCGCCCGACGATCTCCGCGTCGTCGAACGCGCGCGGCACGATCCCCGCCGCGTCGCGCTCCGCCTCGACGATGGCCGCGACCTCGGGCGTGGGAACCGGCCGGTCGCCGGTATGGTCGTACCAGCCGCGCCCGGTCTTGCGCCCGAACCAGCCGCGCTCGGCGAGGCGGTCGGGGATGGCCGAGTAGCGCTCGGTCGCGGGCCGGTGGGGCGCGCGGCGCTTGCGGGCGGCCCAGCCGATGTCGCCGCCCGCGAGGTCGAGCGTTCGGAACGGCCCCATCGCGAAGCCCCAGCCCTCGAGCGCCGCGTCCACCTGCGCGGGCGCGGCCCCGTCGAGCACGAGGTAGTCGGCCGCCCGGCGGTAGGCCGTCAGGATGCGATTGCCGATGAACCCGTCGCAGACGCCCGCGCGGACCGCGACCTTCTTCATCCGAGCGGCGAGCGCGAAGCCCGTCGCCACGACCTCCGGCGCGGTCTCGCGCCCGACGACGACCTCCATCAGCCGCATGACGTGGGCGGGCGAGAAGAAGTGCAGGCCGATCACGTCGGCCGGGCGGGCGGTGACGGCGGCGATGGCGTCCACGTCGAGATAGGACGTGTTCGTCGCGAGCACCGCGCCGGAGCGGCAGACCCGGTCGAGCTCGCGGAAGATGCCGGCCTTGACGTCCATGTCCTCGAACGCCGCCTCGATCACGAGGTCCACGTCGGCAAGCGCGTCGAGCCCGGTCGCGCAGGCGAGCCGCGCCTCGGCCCCCCCGCGCGCGCCCGCGTCCATCTTGCCACGCTTCACCGCGCCGTCGAGGTTGCCCAGCACCGTCGCGCGCCCCCGCTCGAGCGCGTCAGCGTCGCGCTCCGTCAGCACCACGTCGAGCCCCGCGAGCAGCGCCGCCGTGGCGATGCCCGCGCCCATCGTCCCGGCGCCGACGACGCCGACCGCGCCCACGTCGCGCGGCGCGGCCCCGGCCTCGGGCACCTTGGCCACCGCGCGCTCGGCGAAGAACGCGTGGACCAGCCCCGCGCGCTGCGGGCTGTCCAGGCATTCCTCGAAGAGCCGGCGCTCCTCCGCCAGCCCCTCGCGGATCGGCCGGGTGCTCGCGGCGACCGCGTCGACGCAGCGGACGGGCGAGAACAGGTGAGGATCCTTCGAGGCGACGCGCGCGCGCGCCTCCGCCACGGCGTCGTCGTCCGGCTCGACCACGAGCGCGCCGGTCCGCCGGGTGGCGAGCGTGCCCTCGACGACCTCCCGCGCGGCGGCGAGCGCCACCTCGCGCGGCTCGCCCGCGACCAGCCGGTCGATCAGCCCGAGCGCCAGCGCCTCGTCGGCCGCGACGTGGCGCCCCGTCGTCACGAGGTCGATGGCCGGCGCGATCCCGGTCAGCCTCGGCGTCCGCTGCGTGCCGCCCGCGCCGGGCATGAGGCCGAGCGCGACCTCCGGCAGCCCCACGCGCAGCCCCTCGATCCCCACCCGCGCGTGGCAGCCGAGCGCGATTTCCAGGCCGCCGCCGAGCGCGACCCCGTGCAGGACCGCGATTACCGGCAGCTCGCAGTCTTCGAGCGCGTCGACGACCTCGGGCAGCGACGGCGCGCGCGGCGGCTGGCCGAACTCGCGGATGTCGGCGCCCGCGACGAAGGCGCGCCCCCGGCCCCAGAGCGCCACGACCTCGACCCGCGCGTCGCGGGACGCGGCGTCGAGCGCCTCGAGGATGCCTTGACGAAGCGCGTGCGATGCCGCGTTCACCGGGGGGTTGTCGAGCGCGACCAGCGCCACCGCGCCGACCACCTCCAGCGTCACGATCTCGCCCATGTCCCGCTCCCCTTCGCCATCCCGCGCGACGATAACCCGCGTGGCCCGCCCCGCACAGGGCGTCAGAGCATCCGGATGACCTTCGGGTCGAGCGCCAGAACGTAGCCCTGCCGGGTGATGTTGCGGATCAGCAGGTGGGTCACGATCTGGTTGCCGAGCGCGTCGCGCAGGCGCTTGATCCGCGTCGCCCCGGCCGCCTCGTCGCAATCGGGCTCGGGCTTGCCGGTGATGACCGCCTCGATCTGCGCGCCCGTCAGCATGTCGCCGTCGAGCCGTGCCTCGGCCAGCACCGAGAGCGTCTCCATCGCCGCGTCGGTGAGCTTCAGCTCGATGTCGTTGAGCATCACCGCGTTCTCCGCGCGCGCGAGCACGAGCGAGGTGACCTGGATGCCCGAGCGCTCAATCTCCCCCATCCGGCGGTTGAGCTGCACGATCGCCGCCAAGAGCGCGAGGCACGCGATCAGGAGCGCGGTGGCGAAGACGAGGAGCACGAAGATGACGAGCCGGTAGCCCGAGAGCACGTCCGAAAAAGCCGTGCCGGACTGCGCGAGCACCTCCAGGAGGCCGATCTCGGCGCGCGACGTGAGATCCTGCTCGACGAACAGCCGCTCGACGCGCGCGTCGAAGGCGTTCGCGTCCGGCAGCGTGGCGAAGAGCAGCACCGCGGTCGCCGCGAGGATCGCGACGATGGCCGCGACGCCCATGCCGAGGATGCGGGCGGAGGCGGCGCGGGTCTCAGTAACGGAGGAAGTAGTCGCCGGCACTGCTTCTCCTCTGCTCGAGGCCGTCATCCTCGAAAACCGAGACGACCTCAAGCAGCGTCCACCCGTCGCCGAGCCGCGCCGCGATCTGCGCGGCGGCGGCTTCGGCCGAGCAGGCCGATTCCGGAAGCGCGATCACGCCGTAATGGAGGCGCAGCGGACCGTCCTGCTTGGCCTTGTAGTCGGCGTAGCACGCGGCCCCGGCGGGCGCCGCGAGCGTCAGGGCGAGGAGGGTCGCGGGCACGACTGGGTTCATGCGCCCTGCATGCGCCAGGTCGTCGATCTCGGCAATGCCGCGCCGCGGTTATCGGTTATCCGCGCGGCGCAATCGCGCGACCTGCACGGCCTGGCGCATGGTCGGCAAGTGAGCCTCGGCCCGATTCTATGTCCCCCGTATGGCGGGTCGGGGCTCGCCACCATTCCCCTCCCGCACCGCAAGGGCCGAGACGCCGCGGCGTTGACGCCTCGCCGGAGCGGGAGCAGGGTCGGCCGCGATGCCGACCCTGCTCCTGGATTGCCCGTTCGAGGCCGCCGCGCGCGCCTCGGGCGCCCGGATCGTGGCCGGGATCGACGAGGTCGGGCGCGGGCCCTGGGCCGGCCCGGTCGTGGCCTGCGCCGCGGTGCTCCACAGCCCGCCGCCCGCCGGGCTCGACGACAGCAAGCGGCTCACGGCGCGACGGCGCGCGGCGCTCGAGCCGATCCTCGCTGATTGCTGCGAGACCGGCTTCGGGGAGGCCTCGGTCGCGGAGATCGACGCGCTCGGTATCCGCCGCGCGACCCATCTCGCGATGCGGCGCGCCGTCGAGGCGCTGACACGGCCGCCGGATCACCTGCTGATCGACGGCAACGACGCGCCCGACTGGCTCGACCGGCCCCACGACCTGATCGTCGGCGGGGACGGCCGGTCACCCGCCATCGCCGCGGCATCGGTCCTGGCGAAATTGCGGCGGGATCGGGGCATGATGGCGCTCGCGCAACAGCACCCCGGCTACGGCTGGGAGCGCAACGCGGGCTACGGGACCGCGGCGCACCGGGCGGGGCTCGAAAGACACGGTCTCACACCACATCATCGGCGGTCTTTCGCGCCGATCCACAAGATGTTGTGTGGCGAAGCTCCGCCACAATCCCGCCCCGATCGTCTCGTGGACGGTTAACGGCGTCCTCGCCATCGTGGTCCCCAGAGGCGCCCCGCCCACGAGGGTGCCCGAGGCGACGGACAGGCGGACCCGATGGCAGGACTTCCCCGGGAGGCGTGCGCGCTTCCGCTCGACACGATCCTATCCGGCGACTGCGCCGAGGCGATGGAGGCGCTGCCGGAGGCGTCGGTCGACCTGATCTTCGCCGATCCGCCCTACAACCTGCAGCTGCGCGGCGACCTCCACCGGCCCGACAACAGCCGCGTCGACGCGGTCGACGACGATTGGGACCAGTTCGAGAGCCTGCGCGCCTACGACGCGTTCACCCGCCGCTGGCTTGCGGCCGCGCGGCGCCTGCTCAAGCCCGACGGCGCGATCTGGGTTATCGGCAGCTACCACAACATCTTCCGCGTCGGCGCCGCGCTCCAGGACCAGGGGTACTGGATCCTCAACGACGTGATCTGGCGCAAGACCAACCCGATGCCGAACTTCCGGGGCAAGCGGCTGACGAACGCGCACGAGACGATGATCTGGGCGTCGAAGTCGGAGGCGTCTCGGTACACGTTCAACTACGACGCGATGAAGGCGCTCAACGAGGGCGTGCAGATGCGCTCGGACTGGACGCTGCCGATCTGCACCGGGCACGAGCGGCTCAAGAACGCGCGCGGCGAGAAGGCCCACCCGACGCAGAAACCCGAATCGCTGCTGCATCGCCTGCTGGTCGGTTCGACCAATCCCGGCGACGTCGTGCTCGACCCGTTCTTCGGAACCGGCACGACCGGGGCGGTGGCCACGATGCTCGGGCGGCGCTTCGTCGGCATCGAGCGCGATGCCGGCTACCGGCAGCTCGCCGCCGAACGGATCGCGAAGGTCCGCGCGCTGCCGCCGGCGGCGCTCGAGGTGACGACGGCGCGGCGCGCCGAGCCGCGCGTCCCGTTCGGGCAGCTCGTGGAGCGCGGGATGCTGCGTCCGGGCGAGGAGTTGACCTCGGGGGCGGGGCGCACGGCGCGTATCCGGGCGGACGGGACGCTGGCGGGGATCGGCGCGGACCGCGCGGTCCGCGGCTCGATCCACCAGGTCGGCGCGGCCTACGAGGGCGCGCCGTCGTGCAACGGCTGGACCTACTGGCACTTCAAGCGCGAGGGCCGCTCCGTGCCGATCGACGCGCTGCGCCAGCAGATCCGCGACGAGCTCGCCGCCCTCGCCTGACGGGGCCGGGCGGCCGCGCGGCGCGGCCGATCCTTCGTCTTGGACCACCGCGGCGGGCCCCGCCCCCGCCAAGCGCGCCGGGGCCTCCGGCTCCGGGCGCGGCGGGCGGCGTGGACCCGCGCCGGCCGGGCGCGAACGCCCGCGCCTGGCCCACGCTTCGATCCCCCTGAAACGAAAAAGGCGCCCCGGAGGGCGCCTTTCGAACGAGCCGCGATGCGGCCCGTCGGATCAGTTCGAGGCGATCGCGGCGGCGATCAGGATGACCGCGATGATCGGAACGATGACGCCGGCCGAGGAGGACGAGGTGTCCTCGACGATCACGACGGGCTCGGGCTCGATCGGCGCGGGCGCGATGTTACCGGCATAGGCGGTGGTCGAAGCGGCCGCGATAGCGGCGGCGAGAGCGAGTTTCTTCATTGTATCCTCCAAGATACGCCATCGGTGAGGCGTCGGTTACCACACCATATGGCACCCAAGACTGTACCTCGTCCGACTCCTAGACCAGCAAGGAGGTGCCATTGCAACGGCTTCGCCCGCGCCCGACCGGTGCGCCGGGGAGCGGGTCAAATCAGCAACACCTGCGTTCCGACCCGGCTCATCGCGAACACCTCGGCGATGTCGGGATTGAACAGTCCGATGCAGCCCGACGACGACTTGCGCCCGATCTTGCGCGGATCGTGCGTGCCGTGGATGCGGTAGTAGGTCCAGCCGAGATAGAGCGCGTAGGGCCCCAGCGGGTTGTCGGGCCCGGGCCCCACCACGGCGGGCCATTCGGGATTGCGGCGGCGCATGTTGGGCGTGGGCTGCCAGGTGGGCGCCACGACCTTCCGGACCACGGTGGTGCGCCCGCGCCGCGTCATCTCCTCGGTCTGCGGGACCGAGGACGGGTAGAGGTGGTGGGCTCCGTCCTCCCGCCACATGTGGAGCGCGCGGCTGTCGATGTCGACGAGGATGGCGCCCTTCGAGAGCGAGCGGAAATGGTCCCGCCACTCCACCGACCGGAACGCGGAGACGTTGCGCGGCGTGGAGGCGGAGGGCTCGCGCTCGACCTGCACCGTGTCGGGCAGCGTCTGCGCGACGAGCGGCGAGGCGAGGGCCGCGGCGGCCGTGCCGGTGGCGAGGAAGGCGCGACGATCGAGGCGGCGCATCGGCATCTCCTGTGTCGGGTCCCGTCTGGGGGGGGGCCGGGCGGGCGCGCCCCGGCGATGCGAACGTGTCCGATGCTAGGGGGATTCGCCCCGCGCGGCAAACCCCGCCGCGCGCCGGCCGCCGCCCGCATTCGGGCCTGACCGGGCAACCGTTTGCACCGTGGCGGCCTCCGGGATACTCCGTGCCATCGCCTTCGACAGCCTTCGGGGACCGCCCATGAACCGCCGCCAAGCCCTCCTCCTCCTGGGCTCCTCCGCCCTGACGGCCTGCGCCAGCGCGGCGCCGCTGCCGCAGATCGGCGCGGACGGCCTGCCGCTGCCGCAGGTCTACCGCATCTCGGGCGCCGACGGCCGGCGGCTGCCGTTCCGGGTGCTCGACTCGGTGAATGCGCTGCGCCAGGGCTCCGGCTTCGCGCCGCTCGAGCTCGACGCGCGCCTCTCGGCGGCCGCGGAGACCCATTCGCGCGACATGTCGCTGCAGAACCGGCCCTGGCATTTCGGCTCCGACGGCTCCTCGCCGATCGAGCGGGCGCAGCGCGCGGGCTTCGACGGCCGCCTGCTCGGCGAGACGATCTCCGAGACGTTCGAGACCGAGCTGCAGACCGTCGCCGCCTGGCTGCAGGAGCCCGGCCCCCGGCGCGTCCTGCTCGAGCCCGAGGGTCGCCGGATGGGCTTCGGCTACTTCCAGGAGCGGTCCGGCAAGATCTGGTACACGCTCAAGGTCGGCACCTGAGCCGGAAGCCGCGGTCCCTCGCGCTCAGGCGAAGATGTCGACCGGGACGCCGTTGCGGACCATCGAGTAGACCGTCCGCATCTCCCGGTTCGTCACCGCGACGCAGCCGGCGGTCCAGTCGTCGCGCCGCGACCGCCGCTTCTCGCCCCAGCCGTGGATGAAGATGTCGCCGCCGGGCCTGCGCCCCTGCGAGGCGGCGAAGGCGCGGTCGGCCTCGTTGGGGTAGTCGATGCCCACCGACAGGTAGAACGCCGAATTCGGGTTGCGCCGGTCGATGAAGTAGCGCCCCTCCGGCGTCCGCCCGTCGCCCTCGAACCGCTTGGGCCCGGCGGCGGTGAAGCCGAACTGGACGTCGTAGGTCTCGAGCGGGGTCTGCCCGTTGAACAGGAACATCCGCCGCCCGGTCTTCTGCACAACGACGCGGGTGACGTCGGGGCCGCGATAGGTCGGGAACTTGCCGCCGCATCCCGCCAGCAGCGCCGCCGCGCCGACGCCGAGCCCGAGCGCGCCGCGTCTGGTGAAGTCGTCCATGTCCTGCCCCTGCACTCTGCGTTGCATGTCGGGTCACGCCTAGCGCATCCCCGTCCTCGCTTGAACGACGATTTGGTTAAGGAATCGTGGACCGCTCCCGCGACAGGACGTCCGCGAGCCCGGCGCGGTAGTCCGGGAACGCCAGCGTCACGCCTAGGTCGCGCCGGATCCGGTCGTTCCGCACCCGCTTCGACTCGCCGTAGAAGCTCCGCGCCATCGGCGACATCTCCGCGTCCTCGAACGCGACCTCGGGCGGCGGCGGCAGGCCCAGGAGCTTGGCCGCGTGGCCGATCACGTCCTGCGGCGGCGCCGGGTCGTCGTCGCAGACGTTGTAGATCGCGCCCGGATCGGGCCGCGCCATCGAGGCCAGCAGCACGCGGGCGATGTCGTCGACGTGGATGCGGCTGAAGACCTGCCCCGGCTTGACGATCCGCCGCGCGGTCCCGTCGCGGACCTTCTCGAACGGACCGCGCCCCGGCCCGTAGATGCCCGCGAGCCGGAACACGTGCAGCGCCGCCCCCGTGCGCGCCGCGAGCGCCTGCCAGTCGCCCTCGGCCTCGACCCGCCACGCGCCGCGCCGGGTCGTCGGCACGGTCGCGGTCCCCTCGTCCACCCAGCCGCCCGCATGGTCGCCGTAGACGCCGGTGGTCGAAAGGTAGCCGACCCAGACCTGTGGCCCGAGCGCGGCCTCGAGCGCGCCGGTATAGGATGCGAGCACCGGATCCCCGTCCGCGTCCGGCCCCGCGGAGACGAGGACGTGGCTCGCCCGCTCCAGAGCATCGTCCACCGGCGCGCCGAAGAGCAGCGGCTCGACGCCCTCGGCTCGCAACGCCTCCGCCTTCTCGGGCGAGCGCGTGGTCCCGATCACGCTCCAGCCGCGCGCGAGCAGGTGCGGCGTCAGCGCCCGCGCGCAGTAGCCGTGGCCGAAGGACAGCAGCGTGCTCATAGCCGCGCCGCCGCCCAGCGTGCCGCATCCGACACCGCGCCGTCCGCATCGTCGCAGAGCGCCTGAACGGCGGGCCTCAACCGCGCCTGCCCCGAATTGCCGATCGCGTAACACACGTTGCGGACCATCCGGTCGCGTCCGATGCGCTTGATCGGCGAGCCCGAGAACCGCGCGCGGAACCCCGCATCGTCGAGCGACGCCAGATCCGCCAGCGCGGGCGCGCGGTGCGGGCCGTGGTAGCGCAGGTCGGAGGCGGCGACCGCGAACTTGTTCCACGGACACACGGCGAGGCAATCGTCGCAGCCGTAGACGCGGTTGCCGATCCCCTCGCGCAGGTCCTCGTCCACCGGCCCGCGATGCTCGATCGTGAGGTAGGAGACGCAGCGCCGCGCGTCGAGGCGGAACGGGGCGGGGAACGCGTCCGTCGGGCAGACGTCGAGGCAGCGACGGCACGTCCCGCATCGCTCGCCCTCCGGCGGCGTCCGGCTCGAGCGCGAGGGTGGTGAAGACCGCGCCGAGGAACGCCCAGTTGCCCCAGTCGCGCGACAGGAGGTTGGTGTGCTTGCCCTGCCAGCCGATCCCGGCGGCCTGCGCGAGCGGCTTCTCCATCACCGGCGCGGTGTCGACGAAGACCTTCACCGCCTCCCCGGTCTCGGCCACGATCCAGCGCGCGACCCGCTTGAGCGCGCGCTTGACGACGTCGTGGTAGTCGCGCCCCTGCGCGTAGACGCTGACCGCGCCGCGGTCGCGCAGGCCGACGTCCTCGAGCGGATCGTGCTCGGGCGCGTAGCTGTGCGCGAGCATCACCACCGAGCGCGCGTCGGGCCAGAGCGCCGACGGGTCGCCGCGCCACGCGACGCGCTCGCCCATCCAGGACATGCCGCCGTGATGCCCGTCCTCGAGATACTGCCGCAGCCGCGCCATCGCGTCGGGCACCGCGTCGGGCGCGCAGACGCCCACGTCCACGAACCCCGCCGCGCGCGCCTCCGCGTCGAGCCGGGCGCGGACGCTCAGGAGGCCACCGGGCCGCGGACCATCAGAAGTCGAGGTCCGCGTAGTGGCTCGCCGGGCGGAAGCCGGGCACCACGTCGGCCAGGATCGAGCGGAAGGCGGGGCGCGACTTGATCTTGGCGTACCAGTCGCGCACCGCCTGCACCCGGTCCCAGTCGACGTCCGAGGAGTAGTCGAGGCACGACAGGTGCGCGGCCGCCGCGAAGTCGGCGACCGTGAGGTCGGGCCCCGCGAGCCATCGCGACCGGTCGAGCAGCCAGCCCATGTAGTCGAGGTGGAACTTCACCGACCGCACGCCTTCCTTGACGCGCGCGCCGTCGGGGTAGCCCTCGCGCGTGAGCTTCTTGTTGACGCGCTCGTAGACCAGCTTGGACGTGACCTCGGCGTGGAACTTGTCGTCGAACCAGGCCACGAGCCGCCGCACCTCGGCGCGCGCGGCCGGGTCGGCGGGCAGCAGGCGCGGCTCGGGCCGCGTCTCCTCGAGATACTCGCAGATCGCCCCCGACTCGGCGAGCGTCGCGCCGTCGATCCGCAGCACCGGCACCTTGCCGGCCGCGTTGCGTCGCAGGAACTCCGACGACCCCTCCCAGTAGCGCTCGTCGATCAGCTCGACCTCGAGCTTCTTCTCGGCGAGCACGAGCCGGACCTTCCGGCAGAACGGCGACAGGGCGAAATGATGCAGCTGGATCATGGCGTCCCCGATGCCCGCTCCGGCGGCGGGGTTCAATCCTCGAAGCAGGCCGCGCGGCCGTCGGCGCGGATGGTCGCCGCGCCGTCGGCCACCATGCGCGCGCGCCGCTCCATCCGCTCCGTCGGGCGCGCCGCGTCGCGGGCCTTGGGCGCGGGCAGCACGACCGCGAGCAGCGCCGCCTGCCGCGCCGAGACCGACGCAGCGTCCCGCCCGAACGCGCGCCGGGCGCCCGCCTGCATCCCGAACGCGCCCTCCCCCGTCTCGGCCACGTTCAGATAGACCTCGAGGATGCGCCGCTTGGGCCAGAGCGCCTCCACGAGCGGCGTCAGCCCCGCCTCGAGCGCCTTGCGCGGCCAGGACCGCCCCTGCCAGAGGAACGCGTTCTTGACGACCTGCTGGGTGATGGTCGAGGCCCCGCGCGTCCCGCCCGCCTCGATCGCCGCGCGGATCGCGCCCACGTCGAAGCCCCAGTGGCGGCAGAAGTCGGCATCCTCGGCGGCGACGACCGCGCGCGCGAGCACCGGCGCCACGTCGGCGAGCGCCACCCATTCGCGCTCCACCCCGCCGAGCCGCACGGCCTCGGACGCGATGTAGGGCGTCGTCGGCGGGTCGATCCAGCGATAGGCCGCGACCCAGAGCACGAGCGCGAGCGCGAAGGCCAGCACCGCGCGCAGCGTCCAGCGCGCCGCCCGCCGCGCCGCGCCGCGAATCCCCGCGCCCGCCTTCGTGTTGCGCCTGCCCGCCACGCGCCCCTGTGGCCGCGCGGCGGGTTCGCGGTCAAGCGCCCGCGCTCACTCCGCGGGGATCGCGCCCGCCTCCTCGGTCAGCGGGGCGGGGATGCGCGGCAGCATCTCCTTGGGGCAGACCTGCAGGAACCGGCCCCGCTCGACCGCCCAGTTCGACAGGATCGTCGCCGCGGCCCGCGAGCCCGTTTCGGCCGCGTGGCGCTCGATCAGCCCGCGCAGCTGCGCGTCCCAATGCGCGACCGCGACGGGGCAGGTCACCAGCGTCTCGAGGTTCATCAGCCGCAGCGCCTCGCCCTCGGGATCGTGCAGGTAGGCCATGCCCCCGGTCATGCCCGCGCCGAAGTTCGCGCCGATCCGCCCCAGGATCACCGCCACGCCGCCGGTCATGTACTCGCAGCCGTTCGAGCCGCAGCCCTCGATCACCGTCGAGGCGCCCGAGTTGCGCACCGCGAACCGCTCGCCCGCGCGCCCGGCCGCGAACAGGAAGCCCGCCGTCGCGCCGTAGAGCACCGTGTTGCCGACGATCGTGTTCTCGGACGCCACGAGCGGCGAGGCCATCGGCGGGCGCACCACGATCGTGCCCCCCGACAGCCCCTTGCCGACGTAGTCGTTCGCGTCGCCCGACACCTCGAGCTTGACGCCCGGCGCGAGGAACGCGCCCAGCGACTGCCCCGCCGAACCCTGCAGCTTGACCGTCAGGTGGTCGGGCTGCAGCGCGTTGCGCATCCCGAACCGCCCGACGACGTGGCTCGACACCCGCGTCCCGACGCTGCGCTGCGTGTTCTGCACCGCGTAGGACAGCTGCATCTTCTCGCCGTCCTCGAGGAAGCGCTTCGCGTCGGCCACGATCTGCGCGTCGAGCGTGTCGGGGACCGGGTTGCGCGGGCGCTCGCGGTCGTAGCGGATGCGCTGCGCCCCGTCGACGGTGATCAGGAGCGGGTTCAGGTCGAGGTCGTCGAGATGCGCCGAGCCGCGCGACACCTGCGTCAGCAGGTCCGCGCGCCCGATCACCTCGTCGAGCGACCGCGCGCCGATCGAGGCCAGGATCTCGCGGACCTCCTGCGCGTAGAAGCCGATCAGGTTGACCACCTTGTCCGCCGTCCCGCCGAACTTCTCCCGCAGGCGCTCGTCCTGCGTGCACACGCCGACGGGGCAGGTGTTCGACTGGCACTGCCGCACCATGATGCAGCCCATCGCGATCAGCGCGGCGGTGCCGATGCCGTATTCCTCGGCCCCCATCATCGCCGCCATCACGATGTCGCGCCCGGTCCGCAGCCCGCCGTCGGTGCGCAGCGTCACGCGGCCGCGCAGGTGGTTCATCGCGAGCACCTGATGCGCCTCGGTCAGCCCCATCTCCCACGGGAGCCCCGCGTACTTGATCGACGTGGCCGGGCTCGCCCCCGTCCCGCCGTTATGCCCCGAGATCAGGATGATGTCGGCCTTGGCCTTGGCCACGCCCGCCGCGATCGTGCCCACGCCCGAGGAGGCGACCAGCTTCACCGTCACCTTGGCGCGCGGGTTGATCTGCTTGAGGTCGTAGATCAGCTGCGCGAGGTCCTCGATCGAGTAGATGTCGTGGTGCGGCGGCGGCGAGATCAGCGTCACGCCCGGCGTCGAGTGCCGCAGGCGCGCGATCAGCTCCGTCACCTTCATCCCCGGCAGCTGCCCGCCCTCGCCGGGCTTGGCGCCCTGCGCGACCTTGATCTCGAGCTCCTCGCAATGGTTGAGGTATTCCGCCGTCACGCCGAAGCGGCCCGACGCGACCTGCTTGATCTTGGCCGACGGATTGTCGCCGTTGGGCTCGGGCACGAAATGCGCCGGGTCCTCGCCGCCCTCGCCGGAATCGGACTTCGCGCCGATCCGGTTCATCGCCACCGACAGCGTCTTGTGCGCCTCGGGCGAGAGCGAGCCGAGCGACATGCCCGGCGTCACGAAGCGCTTGCGGATCGCGGTGATGCTCTCGACCTGCTCGAGCGGGATCGCCTCGCCCATCGGCTTGATCGCCAGCAGGTCGCGCAGGTGGATCGGCGGGTTCGCGGCCATCGCCGCCGAGAACCGCTTCCAGATCTCGTAGCTGCCCCGATCGCAGGCGGCCTGCAGCATGTGCATCGAGGACGCCTCCCAGGCGTGCTTCTCGCCCGAGCGCCGCGCCTTGTAGAAGCCGCCGATGGGCAGCACGTTCGACGTGCCCGCGCCAGCCGAGCGCATGGATCGCCTCCGCCTTGCGCTGGATGCCGTTGGTGCCGATCCCCGAGATGCGCGACAGCATCCCCGGGAAGAACTCGGCGACCATCGCGCGGCTCAGGCCCACCGCCTCGAAGTTGAGCCCGCCGCGATAGGACGACACGACCGAGATCCCCATCTTGGCCATGATCTTGAGGAGCCCCGCGTCGATCGCCGCGCGGTAGCGCCCGACCGCCTCGTCGAGCGTCGCGTCGAGAAGCCCGCGGCCGATCCGGTCGGCGAGGCTGTCCTGCGCGAGATAGGGGTTCACCGTCGTCGCGCCGCAGCCGATCAGCACCGCGAAGTAGTGCGGATCGACGCATTCCGCCGAGCGCACGTTGATCGAGCAGAACGTCCGCAGCCCCTTGCGCGTCAGCCACGAATGCACCGCGCTCGTCGCGAGGATCATCGGCATCGCGACCCGGTCCTCGCCCTGCAGCCGGTCGGTCAGCACGATGTGCCCCGCCCCCGAGCGCACCGCGTCCTCCGCCTCGTCGCGGATCCGGTCGAGCCCCGCGCGCAGCGTCCCGGCCTCGCCGCCGGTGGGGAAGGTGCAGTCGATGGTGACGACCGAATCCTCGAAGTGCCGGAACATCGCCTGGAACTGCGAATTGCCGACGAACGGGCTCTCGAGCACGAGGATCTCGGTCTGGCTGCCATCCTCGTCGAGCACGTTCTTGAGGTTCCCGAACCGCGTCTTGAGGCTCATCACCCGAAACTCGCGCAGCGAGTCGATCGGCGGGTTCGTCACCTGGCTGAAGCTCTGGCGGAAGAAGTGCGACAGCGGCCGGTACTTCTCGGAGAGCACCGCCGACGGCGTGTCGTCGCCCATCGAGGCCACGCTCTCCTTGCCGTCCTCGGCCATCGGCGCGAGGATCTGCTCGAGCTCCTCGATCGAGTAGCCCGCCGCGACCTGCCGCGCGCGCAGCTCCGCCCCCGAATGGACCGCCTCCTCCGCGACCCCGTGCGTCACCGCCTGCAGGTCGGTGATCCGCCCGACCCAGTCGCCGAACGGGCGCTCGGCGGCGAGCTCGTCCTTGAGCGCCGCGTCGTGCAGCAGGCGCCCCTCCTCCATGTCCACCGCGATCATCTGGCCGGGGCCGAGCGCGCCCTTCTCGACCACCGTGGCCTCGTCGACGGGCACCATCCCCGCCTCCGAGCCCGCGATCAGCATCCCGTCGCCCGTCACGACGTAGCGCATCGGCCGCAGCCCGTTGCGGTCGAGCCCCGCGCAGACCCAGCGCCCGTCGGTCATCGCGAGCGCCGCCGGCCCGTCCCACGGCTCCATCACCGCGTTGCAGTAGGCGTACATGTCGCGCCACGCCTCGGGCAGCTCGACCGCCTGCTGCGACCAGGCCTCGGGCACCAGCATCGTCTTGGCCATCGGCGCGTTGCGGCCCGCGCGCACCATCACCTCGAACACCGAATCGAGCGCCGCCGAGTCGCTCGCCCCCTGCGGCACGATCGGCTTGATGTCGCCCGCCATGTCGCCGAACGCGCCCGACGCCATGCGGATCTCGTGGCTCTTCATCCAGTTGACGTTGCCGCGCAGCGTGTTGATCTCGCCGTTATGCGCGAGCATCCGGAACGGCTGCGCGAGCCACCATTGCGGGAACGTGTTGGTCGAGTAGCGCTGGTGGTAGATCGCGAAGGCGCTCTCGAAGCGCTCGTCGCGCAGGTCGGGGTAGAACTCGGAGACCTGCTCGGCCAGCATCATCCCCTTGTAGATCACGCCCCGGCACGACAGCGACGCGAGGTAGAGGCCCGCGACCTGCGCGGCGATGGCCGCCTTCTCGATGCGCCGCCGGATGACGTAGAGCTCGCGCTCGAACGTGTCCTCGTCCACGCCCTTCGCGTTGGAGATCAGGATCTGCTCGATCTCGGGCCGGGTCGCGTTGGCCTTCTCGCCCAGGCACTCGATGTTCACGGGCACGTGGCGCCAGCCGTAGATGTAGTGGCCCATCCGCAGGACCTCGGACTCCACGATCGTGCGGCACGTCTCCTGCGCGCGGAAGTCGTCGCGCGGCAGGAACACCTGCCCCACCGCGATGCGCTGGCCCTCGTGGGGGACGTGGCCCGTGCGCCGGATCTGGTCGCGGAAGAACTCGACGGGGATCTGGACGTGGATGCCCGCGCCGTCGCCGGTCTTGCCGTCCGCGTCGACCGCGCCCCGGTGCCAGATCGCCTTGAGCGCCGCGATCCCCGCCTCGACCACCGCGCGCGAGCGCGTGCCGTCGACGTTGACCACCAGACCCACGCCGCACGACGCGTGCTCGCTCTCCTCGCGGTAGAGGCTCGCAGCCTCCATCGCCGCGCGCCGCTCGACCTCGACGCGCTCGGCGTCCGTGAACCAGTGCATCGCTCAGTCCTCCCGCGCGAGCGCGGCGTCGAACGCCTCGCCCGGCGTCTCGGTGAAGTAGGTCGCCTCGCCCGCGCGCGCGGCCGCCATGTAGGCGTCGAGCCCCTCGGCGAAGGCAACGTCGTCGAACGGCGTGTTGTCCTCGGACTGGCAGCCCAGCAACGCCGCGGCCTCGAACGCCGCGTGGCCGACGAAGTCCTCGGCCGTCTCGAGGTAGACATGCGCGATCGTCGGGTCGGGGGCGCGCGCCTCGCCCGCGATCTCCGACAAGAGGTCCACCCGGCCCACCGTCGCGAGCACGAAGCCGTCCGGCCCGGGACAGCGGTAGCCGTCGCCCGCCTGCTGCGCCGCCACCGGACCCGCGAAGGCCACCATCGCCGCCGCCACCACCAGATCCGCATCGTCGCTCTCACTCTCTCCCGACGCGCTGTCCACCCCGTTTTCCACTCGCCCCGGCCCGCCGCGCCGACCTCGAGCGGCAAGCGCCTGCGTCCAGCGACGCTGACCCCATGGGTCCGCCCGCGATGAGCGCCGTCACGGCCTACGTCACGACGTGGGTCACGCGCCCTGCCGAGCCCGAGTCGAGCGCGCCATGCGTCCGCCGCGAGGCGCGAGTCGGCCCGAAATGCGACCGCATCGGCCCTATTCCGCCGCCACGGTGGCGGAGGCCGCCTCGAACCGCTCGAGGATCGCGGTCGCCGCCTCGCGCCCGTCGCGGATCGCCCAGACGACGAGCGAGGCGCCGCGCACGATGTCGCCGACGGCATAGACCCCGTCGAGCGGGGTCGCGTGGGTGCGGAAGTCGGCCTTGATCGTGCCCCAGCGCGTCACCTCGAGGTCGGGCTCCGACCACAGCGTCGGCAGCGCCTCGGGCTCGAAACCGAGCGCCTTGATCACCATGTCCGCGCCCTCGACGTAATCCGCGCCCTCGACGATCTCGGGCGCCTGCCGCCCGGTCGCGTCGGCCTCGCCGAGCCGCATCCGCCGCACCGTCACGCCCGAGACCGCGACGCCGCCCGCCTTTGCCTCCGCGAGACCCGCCTCGAAGCCCGCGGGCGCGGTCAGCCACTCGAAACGGACGCCCTCCTCCTCGGCGTTGGCGACCTCGCGCTGGCTGCCGGGCATGTTGGCGCGGTCGCGGCGGTAGAGGCACTTCACGCTCTCGGCCCCCTGCCGGATCGCCGTGCGCACGCAGTCCATCGCCGTGTCGCCCCCGCCGATCACGACCACGCGCTTGGCCCGCGCGTCGAGCTCGCCGCTGGCGAACTCGGGCACGTCGTCGCCGAAGCCGTGCCGGTTGCTCGCCGTCAGGTAGTCGATCGCGCGGATCACGCCCGCCGCATCGTGGTTGTCCCCGTCGAGCTCGCGCGACTTGTAGACGCCCGTGGCGACGATCACCGCGTCGTGCTTCGCGCGGATGTCGGCGAAGGTGATGTCGCGCCCGACCTCGCAATCCTGCACGAACGTCACGCCGCCGTCGGCGAGCTGCGCGTTGCGGCGCATCACCACGTCCTTCTCGAGCTTGAAGCCCGGGATGCCGTAGACCATCAGCCCGCCCGCGCGGTCGTGGCGATCGTAGACGGTTACCTGCACGCCCGCGCGGCGCAGCAGGTCCGCCGCCGCGAGCCCGCCCGGCCCCGCCCCGACGATGCCGACGCTCTCGGGACGCTCGGCGCGGGGCCGGATCGGCTCGACCCAGCCCTCCTCGAAGGCGGTGTCGGTGACGTACTTCTCGACCGCGCCGATGGTGACGGTGCCGTGGCCCGACTGCTCGATGACGCAGTTGCCCTCGCAGAGCCGGTCCTGCGGGCAGATCCGGCCGCAGATCTCGGGGAAGGTGTTGGTCGCCTGGCTGAGCTCGTAGGCCTCGCGCAGCCGTCCCTCCGCCGTCAGCCGCAGCCAGTCCGGGATGTCGTTGTGGAGCGGGCAATGCGACTGGCAGTAGGGCACGCCGCATTGCGAGCAGCGCGCGGACTGCTCCGCGGCCCGCTCGGCGGCGAACTCGCGGTAGATCTCGCCGAAGTCGTCGCGCCGATCCTCCGCCGCCCGCTTGTCCGGCGTGCGCCGGTCGACGGTGACGAACTTGAGCATCCGATTGCCTGCCATGACCCGACCTCCCGACCACCGTCGCCATCTAGCCAAGGCGATTGGAAAGGAAAAGACAGTCTCGCTGACCTAAAGTCGCGGCCATGGTTCCCAATCCGATCCGATGCGCCTCGGCGGAGCCGATGTGGGACCGATCCGTCCCTATCGTGCCCGGTGTCGCGCGGTCGTCATCGTGGGCTAAGAGACGACGCGAGCGATGGTGGAGATCGACGATGCCCCTTTGGTACCTCCTCCTCCTCGCGGCGATCCAGGGGATCACCGAGTTCCTGCCGGTCTCCTCTTCCGCGCACCTGATCCTGTTGCCGGCCCTGACCGGACTGCCCGATCAGGGAACCGCGCTCGACGTCGCCCTCCATCTCGGGACGCTCGGCGCCGTCGTCGCCTATTTCCGCACGGACGTGGCGCGCGCGGTCTCCGGGACCGTCGGCCTGCTGCGGCGCCGATGGGGCCCCGACGAACGGCTGGCGGCCTGCCTCGCCGTGGCGACCGTGCCCGTCGTCGTGGCCGGGGCGGCGATCGCGCTGAGCGGGGCGGCGGAGGCGCTGCGCTCGGTCGCGGTGATCGGCTGGGCCACGATCGGCTTCGGGCTCCTGCTGTGGTGGGCCGACCGCCGCGGAGGCCACGCGCTCGAGGTCGGCGACTGGACGCTCCGCCGCGCCGTCGTGCTGGGGCTGTGGCAGGCGGTCGCGCTGATCCCGGGCACGTCGCGGTCGGGCATCTGCATCACCGGCGCGCGGATGATGGGGTTCGCGCGCGAGGACGCCGCGACGATCGCGATGCTGATGTCGATCCCGACCATCCTCGCCTCGGCGGCCCTCCTGGCGCGCGACGTGGCGGGCGACGTCGACGGCGCGTTGCTGCGCGACGCGTCGCTGGCCGCGGCCATGGCCTTCGTGGCGGCGCTCGGCGCGCTGGCGCTGATGATGCGGCTGCTGCGCTCGGTCTCGTTCACGCCCTACGTGATCTACCGGCTCCTGCTCGGGACGGCGCTGCTTGCCTGGGCCTATTCCTGAGGCGCGATCCGGCGTGCGGGCCACGCCACCGGCCCGGCCCGGGTCGCCGACAGGCCCGTCGCCCGCAGGGCCACCAGCACCGCCCAGCCGCCGAACGCGTTCGCCACGACCGCGGCGCCGAGGATGCCCGCATAGCCGAACGTCGCCACGCCGATCCAGGCGAGCGGCACGTAGACCGCGAGCACGCGCGCGAGCGACAGCGTCATCGCGTGGCCCGCGCGCGAGATCGCGTTGAGCGCCGCGTTGCCCGTGACCAGCATCCCGAATCCCGCCACCGACCAGCCGACCACGCGCAGGTAGGCCTCGGCCGCCACGGTGCTGTCCGCCCCCGCCCCGAAGGCCGCGGCGATCGGCCCGGCGAACGCCGTCAGCGCGAGCGCGACCAGGAGGCCGTAGCCGACCGAGAACCACAGGCAGAGCCGGACCGCCTCGCGCGCGCGGTCCTCGCGCCCGGCGCCCCAGTTCTGGCCGACCACCGGCCCGATGGCCGAGGACAGCGCGAGGAGCGGCACCGAGACCAGCGACTCCACCCGCGTCGCCGCGCCGAAGCCGCCGACATAGGCGGCGCCCACGGTCGCGACGGCCGCCGTCACCAGCGCCATGCCGGCCGGATTGATCGCGTTCGACGTGGCCGCGGGCCCGCCGATGGCCGCGATCGCGCGCGCGTTGCGGCCGAGGTCGCGCAGCGGCGCCTCGCAGGGCTGCAGGATGCGCGACCGCGTCGCCAGCGCGAGGGCGAGCGCGCTGCCCGAGGCCATCGCGAGCAGCGTGCCCATCGCCGCCCCCGCGATCCCGAACGCGGGCACCGGCCCCCAGCCGAGGATGAGGAGCGGCGTCGTCGCGACGTTCACCACCGCCGAGAACACCATCACCCCCGCCGCCGAGAGCCCGCTGCCATGCGCGCGGAACACCGCGCCCACGAGCATCATCGACACGAGGAACGGGAAGGACAGGCACCAGATCGGCGTGTAGCGCAGGGCCGCGTCGAGCACCGTGCCGTCCGCCCCGAGCGCGGCCAGGAGCGGCGCGTCGAGGAGCCAGAACGCCATGGCCGCGACCGAGGCGAAGGCGATCCCGAGCCCCAGCGCATGCAGCCCGCGGCGGGTGACGTCGTCGCCGTCGTCGCGCCGCCCGAGCGCCTGCGCGATGATCGCGCCCGCGCCCGCCGAGAGCCCGATGGAGAGCGACGCGATCGCCGTCGTCACCGGATAGACGAAGCCCACCGCCGCGAGCGCCTCGGGCGAGACCCGCGCGAGGAAGTAGGCGTCCACCAGCCCCGTCGAGATCACCGCGAGGATGCCCGCCATCATCGGCAGCGCCAACGAGGCGAGCCCCCGCCGCACCGGTCCTTCCGTGAGGTCGCGCGTCGTGGCCATGGTCCGCACCTCCGTGAGAACCGCCATCTAGCGCCGGTCGGCGCCGCCGTCAGGTGCGCAGGTTGCGGGCGCTGTCCTTGATCTCGGCATATTGCCCGGAGGGCCGGAAGCGCCAGAGGTAGTCCGGCAGCACCGTCTCCATCGCCGTGGGCTCGATCCCGAGCTCGGCGAAGCCCGGATGCTCGCCCGTGACGACGTTGTCGCGCGCGAGGTTGCGGACCTGGTCACGCGTCAGCGTTCCGTTGTGGAACAGTCCGAACGTCGCCGCCTGCGCGGTGTCGAGGCCCCAGGCCATCGCGCGGGCCGCGAGGAACGGCACCGGCAGCAGGAGCCGCTTGCGCCGGATCGTCCGCAGCATCGTCTCCATCATCTCGCGGAACGTGTCGACGTCGGGCCCGCCGAGCTCGTAGATCGGCGCCGTGGCGCGGCCCAGCACCGCCATCTCGGCGGCCGCCGCCACGTCGTCGACGTAGACCGGCTGGAACCGCGTCGCCGCGCCCACGAGCGGGATCACCGGCGAGAACCGCGCCATCCCCGCGAAGCGGTTGAAGAACTGGTCCTCCGGCCCGAACACGATCGACGGCCGCAGCACCACCGCGCCCGGGACGTGGCGCGCGATCGCCGCCTCGCCCTCCGCCTTGGTGCGGGCGTAGTCGCTGTCGGAGCCCACGTCGGCGCCGATCGCGCTGATCTGGACGACGCGCCCGATCCCCCCGGCGGCGGCGAGCCGCGCGATCCGCTCGGCGCCGTCGGCCTGCACCGCGTCGAAGCCGTTGCGCCCGGCCTCGGCCAGGATACCCACGCAGTTGACCGCGGCCCGCGCCCCCGAGAGCGCGGCAGCGACGGAGGCGTCGTCGCGGACGTTGGCGAAGACCGGCTCGACCTGCCCCGTGCGCCCGTACATCCGCACGAAATGCGCCTCGTAGGGGCGGCGCACGGCCACCCGCACCCGCCACCCGGCGCGCGCCATGCGCCGCGCGACGTAGCGCCCGACGAAGCCGGAGCCGCCGAAGATCGTGACGAGATCGTGCATGGCCGCGCCCTCCTGTCGCCCCGCCGATAGCCGTCGCCGGACGGTCGGGCAAGCCACGCCCCTTTCGCCCCGCCGCCCGATTGACAGCCCCCCGGGCCGGGGCTAGCCACCGCCCACCCGTGGCCGGCCCAGGTGGCGGAATGGTAGACGCGCTGGCTTCAGGTGCCAGTGGCCGCAAGGCCGTGGAGGTTCGAGTCCTCTCCTGGGCACCACGGGACTTCATCCCGTCGACCGGATCGAACGGATATGGGGGCGTCGGGAAGGTCCTCGCGCTCTGCGTGCGGGGACCGTCGGACATCGGAGACCGCTCAGGTAGCAGGGCCAGCGGCGCTTCGGGTCCGCGAAACGTCGCGGACGATCACGGGTGAAACCGCCCGGACCGTCGCTTCGACAAGGTCCGCGCCGCGGCCATGCGGATGGCGACCGGCCATCGAGACCCCTCCCGGCAGTCCACGTCGCGAAGGCGCCGTCGCGCGATGCGTCTGGAACGCGGATTCTTTCGCCCAGCCGCCCGTCGGGTCCGCGTCACGGCCGGCCAGCCCCGCGGCGGCGCCGCGGGCGGGCAGGTTCGGACCCTGCGGCTACGGCCCCGGCTGCCGCCGGACCCGCGCGGCCTCGGTGTAGTTTACGACGTTCCCGTGCGGCGAAACGGACGCCGACCACCGTCAGCCGTGGAGCGCCGCCATCGCGGCAACCAGGGCGGCCGCGTCCTCCCCACCATCCGCCGGAACGAGCGTCGCAAAGGCCGAACGCCAGTCCGGCGTCGATCCGGTAGGGCATCCAGAACCGCGTCGACGAGCGCGTCGGGCGCGACCGCCTGCGTGATACCCGCGGCGACGAGGCCGTAATAGTCGGGCGGAACGGCGTCGAGCGCGAAGCACTGGTAGACCGGGATGCCTTGCGCGAGGAGTTCGACGGAGACGGAGGAGTTGCCGACGATCGCGACATGGTCGCGCCGCGGCATCTCCGCTTCGACGGTCAGACCGTCGACCGTCTCCAAGCAGGGCATCGAGCGGCATCGTCATGTTTGGGTGCGGCTTGACAGAGATCTGCGCGACTTCGGGATTCTCCCGCAGGCGTCCCACCACGTCCCGGAACGGCTCGATCAGGACCCGTGACGTCGGATAGATCACCACGTCGACGCGGATCCCCGGCTGCGCGCGAGCGCGGCGAGATCGGGTGCCGCGGTCTCACGCGGGATCACGTAGGTCCTGGCCGAGACGGGGCCGATCGCGGATAGGTCGCCAGCGATCGCGCGTTGCGCAGCACGGCATGGTCCATGTCGAGGGGCGGGAAGGCAGGGCTGACCTCGGCATGCTGGACGTAGATGCGCGGAATGCCGAGGGCCTTCGCGACCATCGAGAGGGCGACCCGCGCGGGAGAATGGTCGTTCGCCTGAACGATGGCCCGGGGGCTGACGGCGTCGGGGGCGGCGAAGGAGCGGGCGAACATCAGCGCGGCCTTCGAGTAGGCGACCTGCTGATGCACGAGGCCGGCGGTGATCCGATGCCGGCCGGCGTAGAACGCCCGGACGTCCCGGAGGATCACGGCCCGGGCGGCGGTGGCGAACGCCAGTCGCGTCGGCCCCAGGATGCGCGGCGCATCCCCGTAGTTGGCGCCGAGTATCTCCGGGCCGATCGGACGGCAGAGCCGCGCGAGGAACTCGAACTCGCGCAGGTTGTTCGCGGTCTTTCCGTCGAGCGCGATCCCCGCCTCGCGCAGCGCGAGGACCTGACCGCCGCCGCCCAGGGCCCGTCACGTTCGCCTCGATCGCGCGGGACCGTGCCGATGCCGTGTCCGTGCCGACCGCATAGGCGGCGACGTCGCGGGGATCGAGCCGGTCCTCGAGCAACGCGTCGTAGTCGGGGCTGCCGTCGATCACCGAGGCGACGCGCGACAGGCCCTCGGCGTGATGCGCCAGCAGGCGCTCCGCGTCCGTCCGCTCGGGATCCGGACCGCCTGCCGATCCGCCGAGGAGCCGACCGAGCCGGCTCAGCCCCGCCCTCGCGGCCTCGATCATTGCGAGATCTTCCGCGCGGACCGGGGTCGCCGCTCGGACGGCGCGGGCGAGGCGGGCGCCGATCACGTCGTCCAGCCGGCCGGGCGGCAGGCCGTGCCCCGGTCGCACGCTGCGGACCGCGTCCGGGGGCACGGTCGCCCCCGCCGGAAGGTCGCGCACGAAGTAGAGGGAGCGGCGGAACTGCACGTTGCCCCGCTCGGACGTCTTGCGCCCGTAATCGACCGCGCCCGATCGCCTCCCAGGCCGTCCGCGCGTCCCGACAGAGCGTCTCGAGCTCGACGGGCTCCAGCGAGAAGCTGTCATCGGGCCCGCCGCCGGCCCGGTCCAGCGTCACGTGCTTCTCGATCACGCAGGCGCCGAGGGCCACCGCGGCGACCGCCGTGGCGTTGTCAAGCGTGTGGTCCGACAGCCCGACGGGGACGCCGAACCGACGGGCCATGTCGGACAACGTGGCCAGATTGTAGTCGGCGGCGGGCGCCGGGTATCCGCTGACGCAGTGCAGCAGGACGAGCTCCCGGCAGCCGCCGTCGCGCGCCGCGGCGACGGCGTCGCCGATCTCGTCTGCGTCCGCCATGCCCGTCGAGATGATCATCGGCTTGCCGGTCGCCGCGATGCGGCGGATCAGCGGCGTGTCAACGACCTCAAAGGAGGCGACCTTGTAGGCCGGGGCGCGGAGCCCCTCGAGCAGGTCCACCGCCGTCGCGTCGAAGGGCGAGGAGAACAGCGTGATGCCCTGCGCGCGGGCGCGCTCGAACAGGGCGGGATGCCATTCCCAGGGCGTGTGCGCCTCCGCGTAGAGGTCGTAGAGCCGCCGCCCGTGCCACAACCCGCCTTCGATGACGAAGTCCGGCGTGCTGGCGTCGAGCGTGATCGTGTCGGGCCGGTAGGTCTGGATCTTGACCGCGTCCGCGCCGCGGGCCTTCGCCATGTCGATGAGCGACAGCGCGGTATCGAGATCGCCGTCGTGGTTCGCCGACAGCTCGGCGATGACGTAGGGCGGATGGCCGGGACCGATGGGGCGGTCGTTAATCCTGATCTGCATCGTCGGAAACTTTCGTGAGGACGATCCGGTACGTCGCACCCCGCAGTCGGAAGAATGCCGGGTATCTCTCAGGATCCGCGATGCGGATCGCGTCGAACAGGTCGGCAATGGGTAATGAAGGGTCGAGCTCGCCGTCGGACGGGCTGCGTCGGGGGTGGTAGCTGCCGCCTTTTTCCTGAGGGGTCGGCGTGGCGCCGGAGGCGATCATAGTTAGTGCCGTGTCCATGAGGGCGACCTCCGCGTCGAACAACGCCGCGTGGATCTCGTCGTGCAGCGCCGCGCCGTCGATCGGCACGCACCGCTTTGCCCAAACGGCGCCGGAATCGACGGGATCATCGGCGTCGATAAGGCTCACGGTAATCTCCCTCGCCGCCGACAGGATCGCCCAGACGTGGGGGCTCCATCCGCGTCCTTCTGGAAGGTCGCTCGCATGGAGGACAAGCGTCCGCGCGTAAGTCGATCGGAGTGCGGAGTCGGCGACTTCCGTACAAGAGACGAGGAAGAGGACGTCGCCGCCGTCGAGCGCGCTGCCGGCATGATGAATGGCTATGTCATGGGTCCCGTCGTAGCGCGCAGCCCAACGGCGCAACCAGGGGATAACAGGGTGAGCAGGATCGCTGCAGAGGACGTCGATCTTCATCTTCCTCGTCCCGTCAGCGTCTTCGCGATCCGCCCAACGCCCCGACCGTCGGTGATCGCCGCGGCCGTTCGGGACATCGTGGAGAGCCGGTCCGGGCTAGCAGGTATAGCGAGCGCCCGTATCAGGATTCCACGTAGATCGTGGTCATCGATCCGCCCGACGCGCAACCCTGCCCCCGCCGCGTCGAGCGCGTGCGCCGCCGCGCGCTGGTTGTCCGCGAGCACGAGCATGAGCGTCGGCAGCCCGAGGCAGCAGCGCTCCCAGGCGGAGGATCCGGCGGCGCCGATGGCGAGGTCGGCCCTCGTCATCAGGCCGGGCATGTCGTCCGTGTCGACATGGAGCGTCGTCGGGACCGGCATCGCCTCCGCGCGCGTCCGCACGCGATCGAGCCACGGCGCCGTTCCGCCTAGCACGACGTCGATCGCCGCGAGCGCGGGCGGGGGCCGTTCCGCGAGCGCCGCGAGAACGGCCCCGGTCGCGTCGCCCGGATCGGTGCCGCCCATCGACACGAGGATACGCTCGACGGGCCGCCCGTCCCGGCGCGCGAGGCTCGCCGACCGCGCGCGCGCGAAGGCGGGGCCGAGCAGGGCGAAGCGCGGGCCGATCAGGCGACGGGTCCGGTCGGGGACGAGCGCGTCGTAGTCGGCCGCCTCCCGCCCGAGATTCTGGTCGAGGAGGAGGTCGCATTCGTGGGGCCGGTCGGCGAGGTCGTCGATCGCGAGCAGGCGCGTCCCGGGCCGCACGGCGGCGCGCTCCCACCGGGCATCGAGGGCGTAGTGGTCCACGACGAGCCATCGCGGCACGCCGTCGGAGCCGTCGTCATCCAACGCCGCGCGGGTCTGCGCGGCGTCGAGCGCCTGGGGGACGGGAAGCCACCGGGCGTGGGGCGGATCCCCCGCCTGCGCGGCGGGGGCCTCCTCCGTGGCGGCGGGCAGCATCCGGACGCCATGCCCGCGCGCCTCGATCCGCGCGCCGAGATGGCCGTGCAGGTCGCGGCAGACGAAGCGTATGCGCGCGCCGGCATCGCGGAGCGCATCCGCGAGGACGAGGCAGCGCATGACGTGCCCGGTGCCGATCTCGACGGAGGCGTCGACCCGGAAGTCGGCCCGGAGCCGAGCCGTCACCACGCCGCGGCGCCGCCGCGCGCGCCGGGGCGAGGGAGGTTCGCGGATGCCGCGGCGTCCCCGGTCCGGGGGCGCATCTAACCGGGGCCCGCGCCGTCGCGCATCGCTTCTCCTCGGGCGGCCAGGGCCGCGTGCATCAGCTCGGCACGCAACCAGTCGTCCGGCGTGTCGATGTCCTGCACGCGCCATCTCGGCACCGCGATGCCGACCGCACCCTCGCCGAAGATCGGGCCATCGAGCGCCCAGGTCGCCGCCGTGGCCCAATAGAACTGTCCGGCATCGTGCCAGGCTTCCTCGAGATCCTGCGAGCGGGTCGCGAAGGCCTCGGGGGCGAACATCGCGATGCGTCCGCGATCGTCGCGGCGGACGGCCCGCTGGATGGGGAAGGCGTAGGGCGCGACCGGAAGCACGAAGGTGGCATCCGCGTCGAGCAGCCGGGCAAGGCCGCGCAGCAGGTCGCCGGCCACGCAGGAACGGCGCGGTCGGATAGATGCAGCAGACCGGTTCGGTCGCCGCGAGCCCGAGCGCCTCGATCGCGTGCGCGATCACGGGGCGGGTGGGCGCGTGGTCGTCCGCGAGGGCCTCCGGCCGCGGGTACAGGGCCTCGGCGCCGTGGGCCCAGGCGATCCGCGCGATCTCCGCGTCGTCGGTGGAGACCACGATCCGATCGAAGCAGCCGGCCTCCACGGCGGCGGCGATCGGCCAGGCCAGCATCGGTCGTCCGGCGAACGGCCGGACGTTCTTGCGCGGGATGCGCTTGGAGCCGCCGCGCGCGGGGACGACGGCGACCGTCATGGCGCCAGCGCGGCCGAGAGCGAGGCGACCACCGCGTCCTGCTCGGCCTCGGTCAGGCCGGGATGAAGCGGGAGGCTGATCGCCTCGTCGTAATACGACTCCGCTTCCGGGAAGTCGCCGGGACCGAAGCCCAGGGCGCGGTAGTAGGGCTGCAGATGGACCGGGATATAGTGGACGTTCACGCCGATCCCGTCCGCGCGCATCGCCTCGAAGACCGCGCGGCGGACGGACGCGTCGACGCGCACGACGTAGAGGTGGAAGGCGGACCGGCAGTCCCGCGCGCGCCACGGCGTCCGCAAAGGCAGGCCGGACAGCAGCCGGTCGTAGCGCGCGGCGACCTCGTGGCGCCGCGCGACGTAGGTCTCCAGCCGATCCATCTGGCTCGTCCCCAGGGCGGCATGGATGTCGGTCATCCGGTAGTTCCACCCCAGCTCGATCTGCTGGTAGTACCACGGCCCGTCGGGCGCGTGGGTCATCTCACCGGGATCGCGGGTGATCCCGTGCGAGCGCAGCCGCTCCATCCGCCGCGCGAGCTCCGCGTCGCGCGTCACCGCGGCCCCGCCCTCGCCGGAGGTGACGATCTTGACCGGGTGGAAGCTCAGGACCGTGACGTCGGTGTCGGGCTCCGAGCCCACCGGACGGCCGCGGTGGTGGCCTCCGATGGCATGGCTCGCATCCTCGACCAGATGGAAGCCGTAGCGCCGACGGAGCGCGCCGATCGCCTCCATGTCGGCGGGCTGCCCGCACATGTGGACGGGGACGACGACCTTCGGGAGCCGGCCCGCCGCCTCGGCCCGCTCGAGCTTCTCCGCCAGGCGCTCGGGGCACATGGTGAAGCGGCGCGGATCGATGTCGACGAAATCGACCTCGGCACCGCAATAGAGCCCGCAATTGGCCGAGGCGACGAAGGTGTTGGGCTGCGTCCAGAGCCGGTCGCCCGGCCCGAGGCCCAGGGCCGCGCAGGCGACGTGCAGCGCGGAGGTGGCGCTGTTCATGGCGACGGCATGGGGCGCGCCGGTCGCCGCGGCGATCGCGGCCTCGAACCGCGGGACGGCCGGCCCCTGCGTGAGGTGGTCCGATACGAGCACGTCGCGGACCGCCTGCAGGTCGGCCTCCGTCACGTCCTGACGTCCGTACGGGATCATCAGATGGCTCCGATCTTCGCGCGGTTGGCCTCGATCCAGGCGCGCAGGCCCGCGACGCTCATCCATTCGGGGTTCTCGTCCGAGGTGTAGCGGAACCCCTCGGGCACCGGGGTGCCGTCCTTGATCCGCTCGGCCGAGGAGGACCAGTCGTTGATCGCGGGCAGGATCTTGTAGTGGTCGGGATACTCGAAGGTATGCGCCGCGTCCTCCGGCCCGATCATCTGCTCGTGAAGCTTCTCGCCCGGGCGGATGCCGACGACCTTCTGGACCGCGTCGGGAGCCACGGCCTCGGCGATCTGCGGGACCGTCATGGAGGGGATCTTCCGGACGTAGATCTCGCCCCCCATCATGTCCTCGAAGGCATGCCAGACGAGCTCGACCCCCTGCTCGAGCGAGATCATGAAGCGCGTCATCCGCGGATCGGTGATCGGCAGCTCCCCCGTCGCGCGCTGGCTGTCGAAGAACGGGATCACCGACCCGCGCGAGCCCATGACGTTGCCGTAGCGCACGACGCTGAACGACGTCCCGTGCTCACCCGAATAGGCGTTGCCGGAGACGAACAGCTTGTCGGAGGCGAGCTTGGTCGCGCCGTAGAGGTTGATCGGGCTCGAGGCCTTGTCGGTGGAGAGCGCGACGACCCGCCTGACGCCCTTATCGATGCAGGCGTCGATCAGGTTCATCGCGCCCATCACGTTGGTCTTGACGCATTCGAAGGGGTTGTACTCGGCCGTCGGCACGATCTTCGTGGCCGCCGCGTGCACGACGTAGTCGACGCCGTCGAGCGCGCGGTAGAGCCGGTCGCGGTCGCGGACGTCGCCGATGAAGAACCGCACGCGCGGGTCGCCGCGGAACAGCTTGGCCATCTCCCACTGCTTCATCTCGTCGCGCGACAGGACGATGAGCTTGCGGGGATCGTACCGCGCCAGCGTCATCGGCACGAAGGTATGTCCGAACGAGCCGGTCCCGCCGGTCACGAGGATGCTGGAGCCGCGGAGCATGTCAGGCCTCCTCGAGGGTTCGCGGGAAAGGACGGGCAGGGGCGGGCCTCCGGGCGTCGCGTTCGCGCGCGAGGAGGCGACGCAGGTCCTCCATGACGAGCGCCACGCATTCCTCGCGCGGGGCGGAGAAGTCGATCCAGGGCGGCGCGACGATCTCGGAGTTGCAGGTCAGCCGGTCCTCGGGCGATCGCCCGCCGGTGGTGCGCAGGAAGTAGTTCTCCGGCGAGAACCCCAGCATCCGGACGGGCGTGCCCACGGCCGCGGCGAGCTCAAGCGGGGCCGAGGAGATCGGCGGCATGTGAGCGCACGGAGCGCGGCCCCGATCGCCGAGCGGTGCGCCGCGTCGATGCGGGGACGGCACGCGGACGCGCGTTTTGACGTCCGCCGGAGATCGGGAACCGGCCCGATGTCATGCGAACCGCTCGTTTCTCGAGGGGGACGCCATCCCGGCGGAGGCGCCCACCCGGTTCGCGACGGGCTGCGGCGAGCGCCGCCCTGCATCCGATCCACGTCGCGGCGATGCCGGGCGCGCTCGCCCGGTATCCGGCGATCAGGCGGTCCAGCCAGTCGCGCGCGACCACCTCGTCGTCATCCACGAACGCCAGCAGCTCGTGCCCCGCGACGATCGCCTCCCGCGCGGCGCGGTTGCGGGCGAACGGGATGCCCGGATCCGTCTCCAGCACGTAGTCGAGAGCGCCGGCCGGGAGAGGATGCCGCGCCGTCACCAGATCCCGGGCGCGGGGTTCGTCGTCGTTCTCGACCACGAGGAAGCGCACGACGCAGTCCGGCGGCGGGTCGATCCCGGCCCAGCTATCGAGGAGGGCCTGCAGCATGACCGGCCGGCCCCGCGTGAGCACGGCGACGGTGACGGATGTCGCGCCCGGGGCGGCGGCACGGGAGCGTTCAGTCATCGAGCGTTCCCGGCTTCAGCATCAGGGGCCACCACGGCGGCACCCCGTCATGGGGATGGAACCGCGGCTTCGTGCGGGCCGTCGAACGGTCGCCGGCGCGCGGCGCAGTATCATGGCCGAGTTCCGTGCCCAGCAGCGCGATCGGCGCGACGCGGTCCGCGTCGAACGGGGCGATCTGCTCGAAGGGCCACGGATCGTCGCGTCGCGACAGCATCCAGCGGGCGCCCTGCTCCAGGCGTCCGTATTCCGGCTGGTGCTCGAGCGGCAGGCCGCAGGACCGGTACAGCAGCGCGAGCGACTGCCAGCCATGCAGGTTGAAGGCGACATAATGCTGCGTCTGCGACCGCCTCAGCTCGTGCGGCTGCGCGCCGTCCTCGCTGAAATGCCCCGTCAGGCGAGCCGTCGATGCGGTGTAGCAGTCGAGAAGCGTGTCCGTGTCGCCCAGGAAGGCCGCGATCGAGGCGAACTGCAGGTCGTAGAAGACGCCGTGGTTGTTGGCCGCGCGACGCTCCTCGCGCCCCTGCCGGCTCGTGGCCAGCCAGTCGCGATAGGGGCGCAGCCACTCCGACAGCCGCCGCGTGAGGCTCGGGTCGTCCAGAAGGCGCACGGCGTCCAGGAGGTAGGCCAGGTCCTTCATCTCGATCAGGCCGGATGCCGCCCCCTCGTCGCCGTCATGCCCCCGCCGCACCTGCGCGTATCGGAGATGCGGGGTCATGGCGGTCGCGGGGTCGAGGAACCAGGTCTCGATCAGGCGGCGGGCCCGGTCGCCCGCGCCGACGTCGCCCGTCGCCGCCCGAAGGAGCCCCAGCGTCACCGCGTCGTCGATCATGCGCTGGAGCCGGGTCCGATCGAAGCGCGCGCTCTCGGGCTCGTACATCCGGGTGCCCGGATACCGCTCCCCGTCCCGACGCCGGTAGGGGAGCCCGTCGGGCTTGCGCGGATCGGGCCACCAATAAGGCGCCGGGTGATGGTAGTCGTGCAGGTCGCCGCTCGGTCCAGGCTCGGGCTTGTCGGTCACGGCGTGGGGGCCACGTCCGCATGCGGCGCGACCTTCGACGCGCAGCGCCTTTAGGATACGGTCGGGAGGGGAGCCGATCGCGTCGGAGTGGTAGAACGCCGTGCGGGCGGGGTCGTAGCCGCGGTCGGCGATCGACCGCGCGTCGAGCTTCCGCAGGGTGCGCACGATCGCGGCGTTCCGCGCATCCGCTCGCCCGTGCAGCGCGGCCTTGCCCCTCGTCTCGAGGTCTTCGCGACCCGATGCCAGCCTGCGCACGTGACCCGCCCGCCCGACCAGGCGCGATTCCGGCACGATGGCGCCGGCGCGTACGTCCCAGGGGTCGAGCCACCACCGGTCCCACGGGCCGCGCACGTCGAGACGGGCGAGCAGTTCGACCTTCGGCCGGCGGCCGTAGGGATACGCCTCGTCGAAGCGGGCCGTGGCGTCGCGGCGGAACGCGATCTGCGGCTCGTCCACGGCCGATCCCGGATCCAACGGCGCCAGCGCGTCGTCGTTGGAGCCGAGCCGGGCCATCGGCACCACCGCATAGCGGATCCCCTCCTGCGCCGCGAGCCCGTCACGCAGCAGCGTCCAGTCGTCCTGCGTCAGAAGGCAGTTGCCGTCGAACGGGAGAGTCCACTTCGCGCGCGCGACGCCCCAGTCCAGAGCCGCGTTGCGCCCCCCGTTGTTGTGCATCGCGTAGGCGTTGCGGAACCGGTGGACATGCGTGACGGCGCGCATCCGCTCGATCTCGGGGCGGTCGTGGAAATCGGCGCGGTGCAGGTACTGATCCTCGGGGAATGTCGAGACGTCCAGCGGCGCACGCGCGTAGTCGGCGAGCACGAAGGGGATGCGCCGGTACTCCTGGCCATGCGCCTCGAGCAGCGCGACGATCGCCTTCTCCTCGGCGGGATCGACGATCCTGTTGACGATCCAGAGCTTGGTGCAGTCCGGGAACGACGGCTCGTTCTCGAGCAGGAACCGCAGGTTCTCGCGCGACTGGCCGGCGGCGTGGCGCGGCGGAAGGTCGTTGCCGATGACGCGCACGAGAGCGAACGTGTCGGGCTCGGCACGGATCGCGGCCTCCGCCGCGGGGTCGGTCGGCAGCGGAGCGGGAGGGCCGGGCCGGACGAACAGGGGTCGCTTCGTCCTGCCGGCCCGGTATCCGAGGAAGATCGGCACGAGCAGCGGCGAGCCGACGATCGCCGCCCCGATCCATCCAATTCGTTCGACCCGACCCGCCCGCCTGTATCGCCCCTTCGCGCGGTCGAAGAATGCCTTGGCGGACCTCCCCATGTCGTCTCCAAACGGATTTGACGCATCGATACGAGACGGTCGACGGCATGTCGAGCGACGCGGCGCCGGGGCCGCATTTGGGACGGCGATCCAGCTTCGGGGGACGCCCATCGCCCCCCGGACCGACCGCGATCGTGCGTCCGCGCCGCCGGCCCATGTCGGCGGCGCGGATTTCGGCTCCCCGGAGCGCCGTCGGAGGTCCGGCCCGTCGCCATGTGGCGATGGAGAGGCGAGCCTCGGCGGCCGCGGGCGCCTTCGGCGCCTGACGCAGTCGATCCCGCGGCGACGGATCCGCGCGAAGCGCACCGGGGATCCGGCCACGCGCCGTGCGCGGCGCGGTCGATGGTCCGTGCTCGAGCGTCGGAGGCGCCCGGGAACCCCGGCGCGGCCCTATCGAGGTGCTCGTCGATCCCGGGACGGCGTCCGGCCGGGGTCAGGCTTCTTTCGAGGTCCTTCGGTCCAGTTGAGTGATCGCCATGCCGACGTCTGCCCGCCTATCCGGTCTGCCGAGCGAGCCGGTGGGACCGTTCGCGTTTCGACGAGCATCCCTCGCCCATCGTCCTCCGGTCGAGGTCGGACGCGAGCGCGGCTCTCAACGAAAGTGTCGGCTGCGACGGGCGCCCTGCCGGCAATGGAGATGCACGCTCCCGCTCGGCGCAGGCGGTCCGTCGGGACGGGGTCGGCAGGCGGCGGGCCCGGTCGGCCTCCGATGGCACGTCGGCGCAGGCTCGGCCATGCCGCCGGACCCGCGCAGGTCTCATGCGACGGGCCCATGGCGGGTCTGCCGATGCTCGATCGAGGCGGGCCCGGCGCCGGTGCCGTCGGGCCACCGTGGCCTACGCCACCCGCCGTCCCTCGACCCAGGTGCCCACCGGCGACAGCGCGCCCCGGACCGTGGCGACCCGCACCAGGTCCGCGCGCAGCCCCGGCGCAATCCGGCCGCGATCGGCGAGCCCCGCGGCCGAGGCGGGCGCGGCGGTGACGGTGGCGATCGCGCGGGGGAGGTCGTCCCAGGCCTGCGCCAGGAGCCCGACCGCCGACAGGAGCGCCGCGGGCACGTAGTCCGAGCTCAGGATGTCGAGGAGCCCCGCCCCGGCCAGGTCCAGCGCCGAGGCGTTGCCCGAATGCGACCCGCCCCGGATCACGTTGGGCGCGCCCATCATCACCGCGACCCCAGCCTCCCGGCAGGCCGACGCCGCCTCGTGGCTGGTCGGGAATTCCGCGAGCGCAACGCCGTGCGCCACGCTCGCGGCGACCTGCGCGCGCGTGGTGTCGTCGTGGCTCGCCAGCGCCGCGCCCAGGCGGCGCCCGGCGGCGACGGCGGCGGCCTCGTGCGCGTCGCCCACCCGGTCGCGCAACGCCACCAGCTCGGCGCGGTAGCGCTCGAACGCCACGTCCGACAGGCCGTAGCGGCCCGCGAAATAGGCCTGGAACTTGCTGACGTCGGTGAACTGCCGCTGCCCCGGCGTGTGGTCCATCAGGCTCACCAACCCCACGCGGTCGCCCGCACCGAACGCGTCGAGCTCCTCGGGCAGCGTCTGCGAGCAGATCTCCGCGCGCAGATGCAGGCGGTGGTCGATGCGCAGGCCGCCCGCCGCGCGGACGGCGGCGATCTCGGTGGCGAGCGCGCGGGCATAGGGTTTCTGCCCCATCCCGGTGGGCGAGGCGACCGAGCCCACGCGCAGCGCGTCGAACACGGTCGTGATGCCGCAGCCCGCGAGCTCGCGGTCATGCGCGAGGATCGCCGCGTCGTGCGGCCAGTCCACGCCGGGCCGCGGCTCCAGATGCCGCTCGAGGTTGTCGGTGTGCAGCTCGACCAGCCCGGGGATCAGCAGGTCGCCGCCGCAATCGACCGCGTCGCCCGCGGCCCGCGACGGGCCCGGATCGACCGCGGCCACGCGCCCGTCCGTCACGACCAGCGTGCCGCGCACGACCGCGTCCTCGAGCACGATGCGGGCGTCGGTGAAGCGGGTCGTCGTCATGCGTCGTCTCCGTCGGGCGCGTTCGCTCCGCGCCTCGCGATATGGCGCGGGACGGCGCGCGCGTCGACCGCCGGGTCGGGGCGGGCCCGCACCCTTCGCCGCGGGGCGGCAACCTTTTGCGGCCCCGGGGGTTCGGGATTACCGATAGAGGACAAGGACTAGGACGATGTTCTACCACTCGAGCAAGTTGCAGTACGAGGTCCGCGTCGACACGCCCGACCCGGTCTTCGCCAAATGGCTCCAGCAGGCCATCGGCGGGGTCGAGGGCGAGATCCGCGTGGCGATGCAGTACTTCTTCCAGGCCATGGGCGCGCGCGGCGACAAGCGCTTCCGCGACATGCTGATGATGACCGCGACCGAGGAGCTCAGCCATATCGAGTTCCTCGGCCACGCCGTCGCGCTCAACCTCGAGGGCGCCCCGCTCGAGGCGCAGGAGGCCGCGGCGGCGGACAGCGTCGTCGGCGCGATCATGGGCGGCATGAACCCGCGCCACGCGCTGTCGTCGGGGCTCTCGGCGATGCCGGTGAACGCCAACGGCATGCCCGTTCGACATGAGCCACGTCTACGCGTCGGGCAACATCGGCGCGGACATGCTGGCCAACGCGATGGCCGAGTCGTCGGGCCGCGTGCTGGCCTCGCGGCTCTACAACATGACCGACGACCACGGCATGAAGGACCTTCTGTCGTTCCTCATCGCGCGCGACACGATGCACCAGCAGCAGTGGCTCGCGGTGATCGAGGAGCTGGGCGGGATCGAGGCGACGATGCCGATCCCGAACTCGACGCCGCAGAGCCACGAGGCGACCGAGCACAGCTACTACTTCCTCAACACCTCGCTCGACGAGCCCACGCCGCAGGGCGTCTGGACCCAGGGCGGGCAGACGATGGACGGCCGCTCGACCTACTCGGCCCGCGACAAGGCGGAGCCGGAGGGGCAGGTGCCGGACCTCGGGCGCGCCCGCAAGCTGTCGGGCGCGCAGACCCAGCAGATGTGATCCCCGCCGGGGCCCGTCCGCGGGCCCCGGACCCATTCGAGCCGACCAGACCGAGGAGCCGCCCATGCGCGCCGTCACCTATCACGGGACCGGAGACTTCCGGGTCGACAGCCACCCCGACCCGTCCATCGAGCATCCGCGCGACGCGATCCTGCGCGTGACCTCCACCGCGATCTGCGGCTCGGACCTGCACATGTACGACGGGTTCATCCCCGAGATGCGCCAAGGCGACATCATCGGGCACGAGTTCATGGGCGAGGTGGTCGACGTCGGGTCGGGCGTGGGCAACCTCGCCCGCGGCGACCGCGTGGTGATCCCGTTCACGATCGCCTGCGGCTCGTGCCACTGGTGCGCGAACAAGCGCTACTCGCTGTGCGACGAGAGCAACCGCGACGCCGAGAAGCTCGCCAAGCTCAACGGGCAGGCCAGCGCCGGGCTGTTCGGCTACTCGCACCTCTACGGCGGCTACGACGGCGGGCAGGCCGAGTTCGTGCGCGTCCCCTTCGCCGACGCGACGCACCTGAAGGTACCCGACGGGCTGACCGACGAGCAGGTGCTGTTCCTCACCGACATCTTCCCGACCGGGTGGCAGGCCGCGGTTAACGCCGAGGTCGGGCCGGGCGACGTCGTGGCGATCTGGGGCGCGGGGCCGGTCGGGCTGTTCGTGCTGAAGTCGTGCCTGCTGCTCGGGCGCCGAGCGGGTCTTCGTGATCGACGACGTGCCCGAGCGGCTGGCGCTCGCGGCCGCGCACGGCGCCGAGACGATCGACCGCTCGGCGGCGAAGCCGTACGACGCGCTGATGGAGGCGACCGGCGGGATGCTGCCCGCCAAGGTCATCGACGCCGTCGGGCTGGAGGCGCACGGCTCGGGCGTGATCGACACGGTCTACGACCGGGTGAAGACCGCCACGTTCCAGGAGACCGGCCGCCCGCACGTGCTGCGCGAGGCGATCCTGTGCTGCCGCAAGGGCGGCATCGTCTCGATCCCCGGCGTCTATGCCGCGATCGTCGACAAGTTCCCGATCGGCGCGGCCTTCGCCAAGGGGCTGACCTTCCGCATGGGTCAGACCGACGTGATGGCGCACGCGCCCACGCTGCTCGGCCATATCCAGGAGGGGCGCATCGACCCGACCTTCCTGATCACGCATCGCGGCCCGCTCGCCGACGCGCCCGCGCCTCTACGAGACGTTCCGCGACAAGAAGGACGACTGCGTGAAGGTCGTCCTCACCCCCTGACGCACCCCCCGGAGACACCGCCATGCCACGCAGACCCCTCTCCGAGCAGGTGATCCTGCTCACCGGCGCCACCTCGGGCATCGGGCTCGCCACCGCGCGGACGCTCGCGGAGGCGGGCGCGAAGCTCGTCCTCGTCGCGCGCGGCGCCGACGACTGCGCCGCGCTCGCCGCCGAGCTGCCGGACGCGCTGGCCGCGCCCGCCGACGTGGCCGACCGCGACGCGCTGCGCGCCGCCGCTCAGGCCGGGATCGACCGGTACGGGCGGATCGACACCTGGATCAACGACGCGGGCGTCGCGATCTACGGCACCGTCGAGGAGGTCCCGATCGAGGATCAGCGACGCCTGTTCGAGACGAACTACTGGGGCGCGCTCCACGGGATGCTCGAGGCGGTGCGCCTGCACCGCGCGGGGAACGGGCCGGCCAAGATCGTCACCGTGGGCTCGCAGCTCTCGGACCGCGCGATGATCCTGCAGGGGCCCTACTCCGCCTCCAAGCACGCGGTGAAGGCGGTGACGGACGCGCTTCGGATGGAGGTCGAGCGCGAGGGACTCGACCTGTCGATCACGCTGGTGAAGCCGGGCTCGGTCGACACGCCCTACATGGAGCACGCGCGCTCCTACCTGGGCAGCGAGGGCACGGTGAACCCGCCGCGCGCCTACGCGCCCGAGGTCGTCGCGCGCGGCATCGCCTGGGCCTGCGAGAACCACATCCGCGACCTCGACGTCGGCGGGGCGGGCTGGCTCACGGCCAAGGCCGGGCGGGTCGCGCCGCGGCTGACCGATCTCGGGATGCAACTGCTGGGCCGGATGCTGCAGACCTCCGAGCAGCCGCCGAGGCCGGGCATGCGCGACAACCTCGAGACCTCGGCGCGCGCGGGCGAGACCCGCTCCAACCAGCCCGGCCCCCGCGCCCGCGAGACGAGCCTGATGATGCAGGCGCAGATGCACCCAGGCGCCGCGCTCGGCATCGCGGGCGCCACGCTCGCGGTCGCCGTCGCCGCCACCGCGCTGCGGCCCCGCGCCGCGCCGCGCCGTCCCGCCGGGCCGGTCGTCACGCCGTCGATCCGCGAACTGCGGACCTCGCGCCCCGACCTCCACGCCTTCGAGATCACGGGCACCGTCGGGCGCGACGACATGGCCGCGATGGGCCGCCGGATGCTCGACGTGTTCGACGCGTCGCCGGGCGAGGTCGACATGCTGCTGGTGTTCGAGGGGTTCGAGGGGTCCGAGGCGCTCGCGGGCCTGTCCTGGCCCTCGGTCGTGTCGCAGATCCGCTCGCTCGGCAACGTCCGCCGCTACGTGACCGCGGGCGCGCCCCCGGCGGCGGGCGCGATGGTGGAGGCCATGGGCAAGGTGATCCCGGTCAAGACCGAGGCCTTCGACGCGCCCGGCGAGGCCTGGGCCTCGCTCGGCGCGACGCGGCTGGCGGGCTAGGGGGCCGCGCGCATCAGCATGCCGTAGAGGTCGCGCGTCTCGTCGGGATCGGCCAGCAGGTCGAGGTCGCGGCCGATCCCGAGCGTCCGGCGCTTGGCGTCGACGTAGCGCAAAGCGGTGAAGTCCTCGACCGCGAAGCCCACGCCGTCGAAGAGCGTCACCGCGTCCGCCGAGCTCCGGCCCGGCGCCTCGCCCGCGAAGACGCGCCACAGCTCGGTCACGGGATGCTCGGGATCGAGCTGCTGGATCTCGCCCTCGACGCGCGTCTGCGGCGCGTGCTCCACGAAGATCTCCGCGCGCCGCAGGATCCCCTCGGCCAGCTCGGTCTTGCCCGGGCAGTCGCCGCCGATCGCGTTCAGGTGCACCCCGCGCCCGACCGCGTTGTCGCCCAGCACGGTCGCCGCGCGCTTGTCGGCGGTGCAGGTGGTGATGACATCCGCGCCCTGCACCGCCTCGCCCACCGAGCCGCAGGCGACAACGCGCAGGCCCGTCCCCTCGAGGTTGGCCGCGCATTTCGCCGTCGCGGCGGGGTCGACGTCGTGGAGCCGGACCTCCTCGATCCCCACGATGCGCCGGAACGCGAGCGCCTGGAACTCCGACTGCGCGCCGTTGCCGATCATCGCCATGACGCGGCTGCCGGGCCGCGCGAGGCACCGCGCCGCCATCGCCGAGGTCGCCGCCGTGCGGAGCGCCGTCAGGATCGTCATCTCGGAGATCAGCACCGGATAGCCCGTCGCCACGTCCGACAGCACGCCGAACGCTGCCACCGTCTGCAGCCCCTCGGCGGCGTTGCGGGGATGGCCGTTGACGTACTTGAAGGCGTAGGCCTCGCCGTCGGAGACCGGCATCAGCTCGATCACGCCGCCCGCCGAATGCGAGGCCAGCCGCGGCGTCTTCTCGAACTCGGGCCAGCGGCGGAAGTCGGCCTCCACCGCATCCGCCATCTCCACCAGCATCGTCTCGAGGCCGATCGCGTGGACGAGGCGCATCATCGCGTCGACGTCGAGGAACGCGACCATCGCGCGCTCCGAGGGGGTCGTGGTCATGCCGGGAACTCCTGCTGCGTCGGTCGGTCGAGCACCGTCTTGCCGAACAGGCTCGCCACCAGGTCCACCATCAGCCGCGCGGTGCGCCCGCGCTCGTCGAGCATCGGGTTCAGCTCGGCCACGTCCACCGAGGTCACGACGCCCGCGTCGCACAGCATCTCCATCGCCAGATGCGCCTCGCGGAACGTAGCACCCCCGGGCACGGTGGTGCCGACGGCGGGCGCGATCGAGGGGTCGAGGAAGTCGACGTCGAGCGACAGGTGCAGGTCCGCGCCCGCCGCCCGCGCGCGCTCGATGGCCGCGCGCAGCGGCGGCGCGATCCCGTGCTCGTCGATCGCGCGCATGTCGGCCACCGCGATGCCCAGCTCGCGCAGCCGCGCCCGCTCGGCGGGGTCGACCGAGCGCAGGCCCACCATCGTCACGTCGCCCGGCGCGACCGTCGCGGGAAGCGGCGGGAACGCGTCGAAGCCCGGCTGCCCGGTGAAGTAGGCGGCCGGGGTGCCGTGCAGGTTGCCGCTCGTGGTCGTGTCGAGCGAGTGGAAGTCGCTGTGCGCGTCGAGCCAGACGACGTGGAGCGGCCGCCCCCGCGCCGCCGCCCGCGCGGCCATCAGCGGCACGGTGCAGGCCGCCATCAGGTGATCGCCGCCCAGGAAGACCGGCACGCCGTCGGGCAGGTCGAGCGCATGGGTCGCGGCGATCCAGCCCGCGCAGGCCGCGAGCCCGTGCAGCGCCGCATTGGCGTGCACGGCCGCGCTCGGCGCAGGCGTCACGGCGCCGAGGTCGGTCACGGCATGCCCGAGCGCCGACGAGCGTGCCCGGCAGGTCGGCCACGCGCAGCGCGTCCGGGCCGAGCCGGCACCCGGCGATCCCGGCGCCGTCGTCCACGGGGAGCCCGACGAGGGCGATGGTCCTGGGTTCGATCTGCATGGCGCAGGGGCTAGCGCGGGAACGCGCCGACGGGAAGCGGGTCGGAAGGAAGCGCCGACGCATGGCCGTCCCGCCCCCGCCCGCACTGGACGCCCGCGCGCGTCCGGCTACGGTCGGGTGCGACACCCGAGCCCGAGGCGGACCCCCGATGACCGACGCGACCGAGACCCGAACGAGCCGCGTCGAGACAAGCGACGCGCCGGAGGCCGGCGGCGGCCGCGCGCTGGTGGCGCAGCCGGGCGCGGGCGAGGTCGAGACGCTGGTGGGGCTGTCGATGCTCGACCAGGCGCGGCGGCTCGCGCGCGGCTACGGCGGATCGGGGCGGATGTGGAAGCGCCCCTACGCGCAGGCCCGCCCGGCGGCGGCGACCTCCGTGGCGCCGGTCTGGATCACCACCTACCCGTCCTCGGTGATCGCGCGCGACGGCGCGTCGGTGCTGGCCACGCTGGGCGACCCGGACCTGTGGCGCGCGCTGAGCCAGGTCGGCGTGCGCGCGATCCATACCGGGCCGACGAAGCGGTCGGGCGGCTACGTGGACGGCACCTGGACGCCCACGATCGACGGCAACTTCGACCGCATCGGCTTCGACACCGACCCCGCGCTCGGCACGCAGGAGGAGCTCGTGGCGATGGCGCGGATGGCCGCCGCGCACAACGCCGTGGTCATCGACGACATCATCCCCTCGCATACCGGCAAGGGCCCCGACTTCCGGCTGGCGACGATGCGCCACGAGGACTTCGCGGGCCTCTACCACATGGTCGAGATCCTGCCCGCCGACTGGGAGCGGCTGCCCGACGTGGCGGAGGGGCGCGAGGCCGCGAACCTCGACGCGGCCGCCGTCGACTGGCTGATGGAGCAGGACTACATCGTGGGCCAGCTCCAGCGCGTGATCTTCTTCGAGCCGGGCGTGAAGGAGACCGACTGGTCCGTCACGCCGCCGGTGACGGGGGTGGACGGGGTCGAGCGCCGCTGGGTCTACCTTCACTACTTCAAGGAGGGGCAGCCCTCGCTGAACTGGCTCGACCCGTCCTACGCCGCGCAGCAGATGATCACCGGCGACGCGCTCCACTCGCTCGACGTGCTGGGCGCGCGCGGCCTCCGGCTCGACGCGAACGGCTTCCTCGGGATCGAGCGGCGCGACGGCGAGAAGGCCTGGTCCGAGAGCCACCCGCTCTCGGTGACGGGCAACCAGCTGCTGGGCGGGATCATCCGCAAGGCGGGCGGCTTCTCGTTCCAGGAGCTCAACCTCACCGTCGACGACATCGCCGCGATGTCGGGCGGCGGCGCGGACCTCAGCTACGACTTCATCACGCGGCCCGCCTATCACCACGCGCTCGTGACGGGCGACGCGGAGTTCCTGCGAATGATGCTGCGGATGGTGCACGACTACGGGATCGACCCGGGCTCGCTGATCCACGCGATGCAGAACCACGACGAGCTGACGCTGGAGCTGGTGCATTTCTGGACGCTGCACGCCGACGACATGTTCACGCTGGGCGGGCAGTCCTGGCAGGGGCGGACGCTGCGCACGCATATCCGCGAGACGATGTACGAGGCGATCTCGGGACCGCGCGCGCCCTACAACCTGCGCTTCGTGACGAACGGCGTGGCCTGCACGACCGCGAGCGTCGTGGCCGCCGCGCTCGGGCACGAGACGCTCGACGGCCTGAGCGACGACGACGTGGACGCGATCCGGCGGACGCATCTCCTGCTGGTGATGTACAACGCGTTCCAGCCGGGCGTCTTCGCGCTGTCGGGCTGGGACATGGTGGGCGCGCTGCCGCTGGCCGAGGAGGCGGTCGCCGACCGGATGGCCGACGGCGACACGCGCTGGATCGAGCGCGGCGCCTACGACCTCGCGGGCGTGGCCCCCGACGCCACGCATTCCGCCGACGGCCTGCCCCGCGCCCGCGCGCTCTACGGGCCGCTGACCGAGCAGCTCGAGGACCCGGAGAGCTTCGCGAGCCGGCTGCGGCACCTGCTGTCGGTGCGCGAGGCCTACGGGATCGCGCAGGCGCGGCAGGTGGCGATCCCCGACACGCAGGCGCCGGGCCTCCTCGTCATGGTCCACGACCTGCCCGACCGGCGCGGGACGCAGATCACCGCGCTCAACTTCGGGCGCGAGCCGGTGGACGAGGTGCTGGTGCTGCCCGACATGCGCCCCGGCCCGATCTTCGACATGATCGAGGAGACCATCGCGGGCGACATGCTCGAGGACGGCGCGGTGCGCGTAGCACTCGGCCCCCTCGCGGGCACGTCGCTGCGCATCGCCCACGCCCTGCCCGTCTGATCCCGCCCATCCCCGCCCCGAGGAGGTTCCCGATGCGACCCGACGCCGGACGCCCGCCGATGCCGCCCGCCCGTCCGCCCGACGAGGTGCCCGTGACGCCGCCCGGCCCCGACCTGCCCGATCCCGGGCCGCCGCCGGTGATCGAGCCGGACCTGCCGCCCGGCGGGCCGGTCCCCGAGATGCCGCCCGGCGTGACGCCGCCGCCCGAGATGCCGCCGACCGCGCCGGTGGCCTGAAGCATCGTCGGGGGCGCGCCGCATTGCGGCAATGGAGGCGGAACCGGGCCTTGCGGGCCGGGTCGAGGCACGGTTTACGAGGGCCGACCGGTCGGCGGCGCGACGCCGCGACCCTTCCTCGTGCCCGCCAGGAGGCCCGACATGCCGCGCCAGAATCCCCCCGACGCCCTCGCCCGCGCCCGCCTCGCCATCGAGGCCGTCTCGCCCACCGTGGACGAGGGCCGCTTCGCCGCCAAGACCGTCGCCGGATGGCCGACCGCCTTCGCCGCCGACCTCTTCGCGGACGGCCACGAGGTGCTCGGCGCGGCGGTGCTGGTCACGACCGCCGGGGCCAAGGCGCCCGCCGAGGTCGCGCTCGTCCACGACGTCAACGACCGCTGGACCGGCAGCCACGTCCTCGAGGCGGTCGGGCCCGCGCGGTTCTCGGTCGTGGCCTGGCGCGACGTCTACGGGACCTGGGCGCGCGACACCGGCAAGAAGATCGCCGCCGGGCAGAACGTCGACGTCGAGCTGATCGAGGCGCGCCAGATCCTCGACGAGACCAAGGCGAAGGGCGACGACCTCCGCGCGCTCAAGGCGCTGCGCAAGGCGGCGAACGGCGCAGACGCCGCGATGCTGCTGACCGATCCCGAGACGCGGGTGCTGATGGCCCGCATCGGGCCGCGCGCGAACCTCACGCAGTCGCCCGACTACCCGCTCTGGGTCGACCGCGAGGCCGCCGCGTTCTCCGCGTGGTACGAGCTCTTCCCCCGTTCCTGGGGCGGGGAGGGCCGTCACGGGACGTTCCGCGACGTCGAGGGCCATCTGGGCTACGTCACCGACCTGGGCTTCGACACGCTCTACTTCCCGCCGGTCCACCCGATCGGCGCCAAGAACCGCAAGGGCAAGAACAACACGCTGACCGCCGGGCCGGACGACGTCGGCTCCCCCTACGCGATCGGGTCGGAGGCGGGCGGGCACATGGCCGTCCATCCCGACCTCGGCACGATCGAGGACTTCGACCACCTCGTCGCCGCCGCGCGCGACGCGGGGCTCGACGTGGCGCTCGACATCGCGCTCAACTCCTCGCCCGACCATCCCTGGCTCGCCGAGCATCCCGACTGGTTCGAGTGGCGCCCCGACGGCACGATCAAGTACGCCGAGAACCCGCCCAAGAAGTACGAGGACATCGTCAACTTCCGCTACTACATGGACGACGGGGCGCCGAACCTGCCGTTCTGGAACGCGGTGCTCGACATGTTCGAGTTCTGGGCCGACCACGGCGTGCTGTGCTTCCGGGTCGACAACCCGCACACCAAGCCGTTCCCGTTCTGGGAGTGGCTGATCGCGGAGGTCCGCGCCAAGCATCCCGAGGCCGTCTTCCTCGCGGAGGCCTTCACCCGGCCCAAGGTGATGAAGCGGCTGGCCAAGCTCGGCTACAACCAGAGCTACAGCTACTTCACCTGGCGCAACACGAAGGCCGAGCTGACCGAGTACCTGACCGAGCTGACGACCGAGGGTTGCGCGGACTACATGCGCGTCAACTTCTTCGTCAACACGCCCGACATCAACCCGGTGCCGCTGCAGACCTCCGGGCGGCCCGGCTTCCGGTCGCGCGCGATCCTCGCGGGCGGGCTCGCGGGCAACTGGGGGCTCTATTCAGGCTTCGAGTTCTGCGAGGGCGCGCCGATGCCCGGCAAGGAGGAGTACCTCGACAGCGAGAAGTACCAGCTCCGCCACCGCGACCTCGACGCCGAGGGCAACATCAAGGACGACGTGCGGCTCATCAACCGCATCCGCCGCGAGCGCCCGGCGATGCGCGACATGCGCAACCTGCGCTTCGTGCCGGCCTTCGACGATCGGGTCCTGTCCTGGCTGCGCCACGACGAGCCCACGGGCGACGCGGTGCTGTTCCACGTCCTGCTCGATCCCGCCGCGCCCGCCGAGTTCGGGTTCGAGGTGCCGCTGTGGGAGTTCGGCCTGCCGTCCGAGGCGTCGATCGAGGTGCAGGACCTGGTGGCCGGCAACCGCTTCACCTGGCACGGCATGAACCAGTCGCTGGGGCTCGATCCGCACCAGCGGCCCTACGCGATCTGGAAGCTGACGGCGCCGGGGGCGGCGCGATGAACGCGCTCTCCGAGGTCACGGCGGAGGCCAAGGCCGACCGCCCCGACTGGTTCAAGGACGCGGTCATCTACCAGTGCCACGTCAAGGCGTTCATGGATTCGAACGGCGACGGGATGGGCGACTTCCGCGGCCTGACCGAGCGGCTCGACCACATCGAGTCGCTGGGCGCGACGGCGGTGTGGCTGCTGCCGTTCTACCCCTCGCCGATGCGCGACGACGGCTACGACATCTCCGAATACGAGGCGATCAACCCCGCCTACGGCACGATGGACGACTTCCGCGCCTTCGTGGAGGCCGCGCACGGGCGGGGCCTCAAGGTCATCACCGAGCTCGTCATCAACCACACCTCGGATCAGCACGAGTGGTTCCAGCGCGCGCGCCAGGCGCCCGCGGGCAGCCCCGAGCGCAACTTCTACGTCTGGTCGGACGACGCCGAGCGGTGGATGGACACGACCCGGATCATCTTCAACGACACCGAGACGTCGAACTGGACCTGGGACCCGGTCGCGGGCCAGTTCTACTGGCACCGCTTCTTCTCGCATCAGCCCGACCTGAACTTCGACGAGCCGGCCGTGATGGAGGCCGTGCTCAAGGCGATGCACTTCTGGCTCGACCTCGGCGTGGACGGGCTGCGCCTCGACGCGATCCCCTACCTCGTGGAGCGCGACGGGACGAGCAACGAGAACCTCCCCGAGACGCACGACGTGCTCAAGCGCATCCGCGCCGACCTCGACGCGAACTACGAGGGCCGGATGCTGCTCGCGGAGGCCAACCAGTGGCCCGAGGACACCCGCCCCTATTTCGGCGAGGGCGACGAGTGCCACATGGGGTTCCACTTCCCCCTGATGCCGCGGATGTACATGGCCGTCGCGCAGGAGGACCGCCACGCGATCACCGACATCATCCGCCAGACGCCCGAGATCCCCGAGGAATGCCAGTGGGCGATCTTCCTGCGCAACCACGACGAGCTGACGCTCGAGATGGTGACGGACCGGGAGCGCGACTACCTCTGGGAGACCTACGCCGTCCGACAAGCGCGCGCGGATCAACATGGGCATCCGCCGCCGCCTCGCGCCGCTGATGCAGAACGACCGGCGCAAGATCGAGCTCCTGAACTCGATGCTGCTGTCGATGCCCGGCACGCCGATCCTCTACTACGGCGACGAGATCATGATGGGCGACAACATCTATCTCGGCGACCGCGACGGGGTGCGCACGCCGATGCAGTGGTCCGCCGACCGCAACGCGGGCTTCAGCCGCGCCGATCCGCAGCGGCTCTACCTGCCGACGATCCAGGACCCGGTCTACGGCTTCGGCGGCGTCAACGTGGAGGCGCAGGCGGCCTCGCCCTCGTCCTACCTCAACTGGATGCGGCGGATGGTCGCCGTCCGGGGCCTGCATGACGTCTTCGGGCGCGGCGAGATCGACCTGCTCTATCCGGCGAACCGCAAGGTGCTGGCCTACGTCCGCCGCGCCAAGGGCGTGGAGGCGGGCGACGAGGGCGACCACGCGGTGCTCTGCGTGGCGAACCTCAGCCGCGCGCCGCAGGCCGTCGAGATCGACCTGTCCCGCTGGGCCGGGCGCGTGCCCGTCGAGCTCGCGGGGCAGTCGCCGTTCCCGCCGGTGGGCGAGCTGCCCTACATGCTCACCCTGCCCGGCCACGGCTTCTTCTGGTTCCTGCTCGCCGGGGAGGAGGAGGCCCCCGCCTGGCACACGCCGCACACCCCGTCGCTGCCGGACTTCCTGACGCTCACGACGCGCGACGGCTCGCTCGCCACCGCGCTGTCGGGCCGCGACGGCGCGCAGTTCGAGCGCGACGCGCTGCCGGCCTATGTCGGGCTGCAGCGCTGGTTCGCGGGCAAGGGGACGGGCGTGACGTCGGCGAAGCTGCGCCATCTGGGCGCGCTCGACGGCGGGCGGCACCTGATGGCCGTGGCCGAGGTCGAGACCGGGGGCGAGGTGCAGGACTACTTCCTGCCGCTCTCGGCGGTCTGGGACGAGGATGGCGGCGCGTCCGGCCCCGCCACGCTGGCCCGCCTGCGCCGCGCCAACAGGATGGGCGCGGTGACCGACGGGGCGGGCGACGAGGCGCTGGCCGTCACGCTGCTCGAGGCGATGCGCGCGGGCGGCGAGATCGCGGGGACCGGCGGCACGCTCGTCTTCGAGGGCGGCCACCTGCCCGAGGAGCGTCGGCACGCCGCGGGCGATGGGGGTGGAGCAGTCCAACGCCTCGATCGCGTTCGGCGACACGATGGTGCTCAAGCTCTACCGCCGCATCCGGCCGGGCCTGCAGCCCGACATCGAGATGGGCCGGTTCCTGACCGACCACACCGACTTCGAGGCGACGCCCGCGCTCCTCGGCACGATCGTCTGGCGCGACGACGCGGGCGAGGAGACGGTGCTCGCCGCCGCCTCCGCCTACGTGCGCAACCAGGGCGACGCCTGGTCCTTCGTGACCGAGGGGCTCGACCGGGAGATGGAGGCGCGCGAGGTCGGCGTCGACGACGCCGAGGCGCGCCCGCTGCAGATCGGGGCGCTCGACCTCGGCACGCTGCTGGGGCGCCGGACGGCCGAGATGCACCTCGCGCTCGGCTCGGGCGAGGGCGCGTTCGGGATCGACCCGCTCGACGCGGACGGGCTCGCGGCGCTGGTGGCGGAGACGGAGGGCGAGGTCGCGCGCAGCCTCGACCGGCTGGCGGACGCGGCGCTCGAGGGCGAGGCGGCCGAGATCGCGGGCCGGGTGGTCGCGCGCCGCGACGAGGTGCTCGAGCGCATCCGCCGCGTCGGCACGATGACGCCCTCGGGCGGCGCGGGCCGGGTCCACGGCGACTACCATCTGGGTCAGGTGCTGGTGGCGCAGAACGACCTCGCCATCATCGACTTCGAGGGCGAGCCGTCGCGCAGCCTCGCCGAGCGGCAGGCCAAGTCCTCGCCGCTGCGCGACGTGGCGGGGATGCTGCGCAGCTTCGACTACGCGCTGTGGTCCGCGCTCGACCGCCGCCTGCAGGCCGGCGCGGACGAGGCGGCGGCGATGGCGCAGGTCCGCGAGTGGCGCGCGAGCACCGCCGGCGCGTTCCTGGGCGCCTGGCGCGAGACGATGGGCACGAGCGCGCTGCGCCCCGACGACGCGGGCTTCGAGGACGCGCTCCTCGACCTGTTCCTCCTGCGCAAGTGCGCCTACGAGGTCGACTACGAACGGGATTTCCGTCCCGCCTGGATCGACGTCCCGCTGCGCGGGATGCTGCACGTGCTGGAGGACGCCCGATGAGCCGCCCCGACGACCAGACGCTCGAGGCCGTCGTCCGCGGCCGCCTGACCGACCCGTTCCGCGTGCTGGGCCTGCAGCCCGCGGATACGGGCCACGACCTGACCGTGTTCGCACCCGACGCGGGCGAGGTCGACGTGACCGACGCGGCGGGCAAGCCGCTGGGCTCGATGGAGCGCATCCACCCCGAGGGCGTGTTCCACCTCGCGCTCCCGAAGGCCCGCGGCGCGGTCGACTACCGCCTCGCCTGCCGGGCGGGCGAGCACGGCTGGACCCGCGACGACCCCTACCGCTTCGGCCCCGTGCTGGGCGAGACCGACGAGTACCTGATCGCCGAGGGCCGCCACGAGGAGCTCTGGACCAAGCTCGGCGCGCGTCCCCTGACGCACGAGGGCGTCGAGGGCACGGCCTTCGCGGTCTGGGCGCCGAACGCGCGGCGCGTGTCGGTGGTGGGGCATTTCAACGCCTGGGACGGCCGCCGCCACCCGATGCGCCGCCGCCTCGGCGCGGGGCTGTGGGAGCTGTTCGTGCCGGCCGTGGCCGAGGGCGAGCTCTACAAGTTCGAGATCGTGGGCACCTACGGCGAGGTCCTGCCGCTCAAGGCCGACCCGATGGCGTTCCGCCAGGAGCCCGCGCCCGGCACCGGCTCGATCGTCACCGGCCCGGTCGCGCACGACTGGACCGACGGGGCGTGGACCGCGAAGGGCCGCACCGACGCGCGCGGCGAGCCGGTCTCGATCTACGAGGTCCATCTCGGATCGTGGCGGCGCGGCGAGGGCGACGCGGTGCTGTCCTACGCCGAGGTCGCGCCGCTGCTCGCGGAGTACGTCCGCCACATGGGCTTCACCCATGTCGAGTTCCTGCCGCTCAACGAGCATCCCTACACGCCGTCCTGGGGCTACCAGCCGATCGGGCTGTTCGCGCCGACCTCGCGCTTCGGCACGCCGCGAGGACTTCGCGGCGATGGTCGACCACCTGCACGGCGCGGGCATCGGCGTCATCATGGACTGGGTGCCCGCGCATTTCCCGTCCGACGAGCACGGGCTCGCGCGCTTCGACGGGACCGCGCTCTACGAGCACGAGGACCCTCGCCTAGGGTTCCACAAGGACTGGAACACGCTGATCTACAATTTCGGGCGCCACGAGGTGGCGAACTTCCTGCGCGCCTCGGCGGTGTACTGGCTCAAGGAGCTCCACGTCGACGCCCTGCGCGTCGATGCGGTCGCCTCGATGCTCTACCTCGACTATTCGCGCAACGCGGGCGAGTGGCTTCCGAACCGGCTGGGCGGGCGCGAGAACCTCGACGCGATCGACTTCCTGCGCGGCGTGAACCGGCAGGTCGGCGAGCGGACCGACGGCATGACGATCGCCGAGGAATCCACCGCCTTCCCCGGCGTGTCGCGCCCCGAGGCCGAGGGCGGGCTCGGCTTCGACTTCAAGTGGAACATGGGCTGGATGCACGACACCCTGAACTACATGGCCGAGGATCCGGTCAACCGCCGCTGGCACCACGACAAGATGACCTTCGGCATCCACTACGCCTGGTCCGAGAACTTCGTCCTGCCGATCAGCCACGACGAGGTGGTGCACGGCAAGGGCAGCCTGATCGGCAAGATGCCGGGCGACGAGTGGCAGCGCTTCGCCAATCTGCGCGCCTATCTTGGCTGGATGTGGACGCATCCGGGCAAGAAGCTCCTGTTCATGGGCTGCGAGTTCGCGCAGGAGCGGGAATGGTCGCACGACCGCTCGCTCGACTGGCACCTGACCGACGATCCGAAGCACGCGGGCATCCAGAGCCTCGTGCGCGACCTCAACGCCGCCTACCGCGACCATCCCGCGCTGCACGCGCTCGACTGCGATCCCTCCGGGTTCCAGTGGATCGACGGCGGCGACGCGGAGGGCAACGTGTTCTCGTTCCTGCGGCTGGGCCCCGACGGCACGCCCCCCGTCGCCGTGATCTGCAACATGGCCCCCGTGCCGCGCGAGGACTTCCGCATCGGCCTGCCCTCGGGCGGGGCCTGGCGCGAGGTGCTCAACTCGGATGCGACGATCTATGGCGGAACCGGGTCGGGCAACGGCGGTTCGATCCATGCGGACGGGACGGGCTGGCACGGCCGGCCGGTCTCGGCCTCGCTGACGCTGCCGCCGCTCTCGACCCTGATCCTCACGCCCGAAGGCTGATCCACCGCATGCCCACGCACGAATACCGCCTGAAGCCCGGCACCGGGGCGCGCCTCGGCGCGACCTGGGACGGGGCGGGAACCAACTTCGCCCTGTTCTCCGCCAACGCGGAGAAGGTCGAGCTCTGCCTGTTCAACCCGTCGGGCCGCCGCGAGGTCGCGCGCATCGCGCTGCCCGAATACACCCATCAGGTCTTCCACGGCTACCTCGAGGGCGTGCGGCCGGGGCAGCTCTACGGCTACCGCGTCCACGGCCCCTACGCGCCCGAGGCGGGGCACCGCTTCAACCCCAACAAGCTCCTGCTCGACCCCTACGCGCGCGCCCACCGGGGCGACCTGCGCTGGCACGACAGCATGTTCGGCTACCGCGTGGGCGGCAAGCGCGAGGATCTGAGCTTCGACCGCCGCGACAGCGCGTTCGTGATGCCCAAATGCGTGGTCGTCGACGACGCCTACACCTGGGGCACCGACCGCAAGCCCGACGTGCCGTGGGCCAGGACGGTGGTCTACGAGGCGCATGTCGGCGGCATGACGCTCGGCCATCCGCGCATGGGCGAGGCGATCCGCGGCACGTTCGAGGGGCTGGCCGACGCGTCCGCCATCGCGCATCTCAAGCGGCTCGGCGTGACCTCGCTCGAGCTGCTGCCGATCCATGCCTTCCACGACGACCGCAACCTGCTCGACAAGGGGCTGGTCAACTGGTGGGGCTACAACACGCTGGGCTTCTTCGCGCCCGCGCAGCGCTACGTGGTGGGCGACAACGCGGTCGACGAGTTCCGCGTGATGGTGCGCCGCCTGCACGACGCGGGCATCGAGGTGATCCTCGACGTGGTCTACAACCACACCGCCGAGGGCAACCAGATGGGCCCGACGCTGTCGTTCCGCGGCATCGACAACGCCAGCTACTACCTGCTGGGCGACGACCCGCGCTACTGCTTCGACACCACCGGCACCGGCAACACGCTCAACATGGAGAACCCGCGCGTGATGCAGATGGTGATGGATTCGCTGCGCTACTGGGTCGAGGACTGCCATGTCGACGGGTTCCGCTTCGACCTCGCCTCCTCGCTCGCGCGCCGCCGCGACCAGTTCGACCAGCACGCGCCGTTCCTGACCGCCGTGCTGCAGGACCCGGTTCTGGCGGGCGTCAAGATGATCGCCGAGCCGTGGGACACCGGGTCGGGCGGCTACCAGGTCGGCAACTTCCCCCCCGGCTGGGCCGAGTGGAACGACACCTACCGCGACACCGTGCGCGCGTTCTGGAAGGGCGACGGGGGCATGGCGCCGGCGATGGCCGACCGGCTGCTCGGCTCGGCCTCGAAGTTCGAGCATGACGGCCGCCGGCCCTGGACCTCGATCAACTTCATCACCGCGCATGACGGCTTCACGCTGATGGACAGCGTCAGCTACAACGACAAGCACAACGAGGCCAACGGCGAGGACAACCGCGACGGCCACTCGCACAACCTGTCGTGGAACCACGGCACCGAGGGCGCGACCGACGACGCCGGCATCCGCGCGCTGCGCGACCGGCAGCGGCGCAACCTGATGGCGACGCTGCTCCTGAGCCAGGGCACGCCGATGATCCTGATGGGCGACGAGCAGGGCCGCAGCCAGGGCGGCAACAACAATTCCTACTGCCAGCCCGGCGAGATGAACTGGTTCGACTGGTCGCGCGAGGACGATCCGTTCGGCGACTTCGTGCGCGACGTGATCGCGATCCGCGACACCCGGCCGCTCCTGACGCAGGAGCGGTTCCTGCACGGCGAGCCGAACGCTCCCGACGGGCGGCACGTCACCTGGCTGCGGCCCGACGGCCGCGCGATGGAGGGCGGCGACTGGAACGATGGCAATCGCCGCACGCTCGGGCTGACGTTCCGCGGGGACGACGACCGTGCGCTGATGGTGATGCTGAACGCGGGCGAGGGCGATCTCGACTTCGCGCTGCCCGACGGCGGCTGGCGCGTGCTGATCGACACGGCGCGCGCGGTGGCCGATCCGCACGGGTCCGGCGAGACGATCACGCGTACCGTGCGGCTGGAGGGCCGGGCGCTCCTGCTGCTCGAGGCCGAGGCCGCGCCCGAGATGCCGCTCGAGGCTGTGCTCGAGGACGACGCGACCGTCGTCAGCGGGGCCTTCGAGGGGCAGGCCGAGCCCGAGGCGGCCGACGAGGGCGCGAGCACGAGCCGCGACACCACCATCGCCGGCGAGGACGAGGGACCCGTTCCCGAGGACGTCCCCGCCGAGCGCGACGAGCCGGACGGAGACCACGATGCCTGACCTGCACTGGGGCCCGCTGCCCGGCCCCGACGGCACGACGTTCCGCCTCTGGGCGCCGGGCTGCGAGACGCTGACGCTCTCGCTCGAGCATGTCGACCATCCGATGGAGCGCGCCGAGGACCACTGGTTCACGGTGACCGTCCCCGCGCGCCACGGCGACGCCTACGGCTTCACCCTGCCCGACGGGCGCCTGATCCACGATCCGGCCGCGCACGCGCAGGTCGGCGACGTGCACGGCCGCTCCGAGGTGGTGATCCCCGAATACGAGTGGCGCCACGAGGCCCCCGGCACGCCCTGGGAGGCCGCCGTCGTCTACGAGTGCCATATCGGCACGTTCACCCGCGAGGGCACCTTCCTCGCGGCCATCGACAGGCTCGACCACCTCGTCGAGCTCGGGATCACCGTGCTCGAGCTGATGCCCGTCGGCCAGTGGGCGGGCGACCGGGGCTGGGGCTACGACGGGGTGCTGATGTACGCGCCGCACCCGGCCTACGGCACGCCCGACGAGCTGCGCGAGCTGATCGACGCGGCCCACGGGCGCGGCCTGCTCGTCGTGCTCGACGTCATCTACAACCATTTCGGGCCCGAGGGCTGCTACGTCGGCGCCGCGCGCGCCCGCCTTCTTCGACCCCGAGCGGCAGACGCCCTGGGGCGCGGCCATCGACTACACCGAGGACGCGGTGCGCCGCTTCTTCGTGGACAACGCGGTCTACTGGCTGCGGCAGTTCCGCTTCGACGGGCTGCGCATGGACGCGATCGACCACATCCACGACACGTCCGAGCCCGAGCTGCTGATGGAGTTCGGCCGGCTCGTGCGCGCGCGCATCGACCGCCCCGTCCACATCATGACCGAGGACAACCGCAACATCACCGCGCTCCACGAACGCCCCGACGGCGCGGTCGTCAACATGACCGCCGAGTGGAACGACGACTGGCACCACTGCGCCCACGTCCTCGCCACCGGCGAGACCGAGGGCTATTACGGCGCCTTCGCGGACGACCCGGCGGGGCTGATGGCGCGGGCGATGGCGTCCGGCTACGCCTTCCAGGGGCAGTCCTTCGACGGCCAGGCCGCGCAGGGCGGGGCCTACGAGAGGATCGACCGCGGCGAGCCCTCGGGCCACCTGCCGCCGCAATGCTTCGTGGACTTCCTCCAGAACCACGACCAGGTCGGCAACCGCGCGATCGGCGAGCGCATCGCCTCCATCGCGCCGCAGGCCGCGATCGATGCGATGCACGCGGCGCTCCTGCTCGGGCCGCACGTGCCGCTCCTGTTCATGGGCGAGGAATACGGCGAGACCCGGCCGTTCCTGTTCTTCGCGGACTTCCACGACGAGCTCGGCCGCGCGGTCACCGAAGGCCGCCGCCGCGAGTTCGCGGGCTTCCAGGGCCACGAGGCCGACGACGTGCCCGACCCGATCGACGTCCACTCCTTCACCCGCTCCAAGCTCGACTGGGAGCGCGCCGCCTCGCCCGAGGGGCAGGCCCGGATCGCCCGCATCCGCGACCTCCTCGCGCTGCGCCGCGAACACGTCGTCCCCTTCCTCGCGGGCATGACCGACGGCGGCGGCACCGTGCTCGACGCGGCCCCGGGCTGCGTCGCGGTGGACTGGCGGCTCGACGGGGCGACGCTGCGGATGCGCGCGAACTTCACCGATGCCGCGGCGGCGATGGACCTGCCCGAGGGCGCGCCGTTCCACCTGACCGGCGCCGCGCCGGGGGCCGCGCATTCGGTGGCGTTCTGGTCGGAGCGGGCATGAGCCTGCACGACCTCGCCCGCCATCACGGGCTGACGCTCGACTACGAGCTGCCCGGCGGCGGCTGGCGGCCGGTCCCCGACGAGACGATCCGCCTGATCCTGCGCGGGCTGGGGCAGGACCCGGACGGCCCCGCCACGGGCGCGCCCGCGCCGGTCGCGATGGAGGTGCCGGCGGACGGGCGCTGCTACCTGCCCGACGGGCTGCGCGAGGCGCCCGGCTGGGGCGTGTTCTGCCAGCTCTACGAGCTGCGCTCGGCGCGGAACTGGGGCATCGGCGACTTCGCCGACCTCGCCGCGCTGGCGGGCACGGTCGGCGCGGCGGGCGGGGACTTCCTCGGGATCAACCCGGTCCACGCGCTCTTCGGGGCGGCGCCGTCGCACACCTCGCCGTTCTCGCCCTCCAACCGCCGGTTCCTGAACCCGCTCTACGTGGCGCCCGATCTCGTCGGCTGCCCGCGCCCGACGATCGAGGACGGTCCGCTCGTTGACTATCCGAGCGTCGCCGAGACCAAGCGTCGCGCGCTCCGCGCGGCCTTCGACGCGCGCGAGCCGGATCCAGCCTTCGACGCCTTCGTGGCCGAGGGCGGCGAGCCGCTGCGCCTCCACGCGCTGTTCGAGACGATCTCGGCCGCGCAGGGCGGCACCGGCTGGCTCGCCTGGCCCGAGCCGCTGCGCGATCCGCGCGGCGCGGCGGTGGCCGAGCTCGCGCGCGCCCATGCCGACGACGTCGCGTTCGAGACCTGGCTGCAATACCTCGCCCGCACGCAGCTCCATGCCGCGCAGGCCGCCTGCCTCGACGCGGGCATGCGGCTCGGCCTCTACCTCGACCTCGCGGTGGGCGAGGCGCAGGACGGCTCGGCGACCTGGTCGGGCGCGGCCGCGGCGCTGCCCGGCCTCGACGTCGGCGCGCCGCCCGACATGTTCTCGGAGCAGGGCCAGAACTGGCAGCTCGCCGCCCCCTCGCCCGCCGCGCTCGCCGCGCAGGACTTCGCCCCGTTCCGCGACATGATCGCGGCGCAGCTGCGCGACGCGGGCGCGCTGCGCATCGACCACGCGATGGCGCTCTGGCAGCTGTTCCTGATCCCGCAGGGCCGACCCGCCTCCGACGGGACGCATCTGCGCTTCCCCTTCCCCGACATGCTGCGCACGCTGGCCGCGGAGTCGAACGCCAACGAGGCGGTCGTGATCGGCGAGGATCTGGGCTTCGTCCCCGAGGGCTTCTCGGACGCGATGCGCGAGGCGAACGTCCTGTCCTACCGGATCCTCTACTTCGAGCAGGACCCGCACGGCTTCCGCCCCACCTCCGCCTATCCCGCAGACGGCGCTGGCCTGCCTGTCGACCCACGACCTGCCGGTGCTCGCGAACTGGTGGCGCGGCGACGACATCGAACGGCGCGCGGAGCACGGCATGGTCTCGCCCGAAGGCACCGAGCAGCACCGCGCGCACCGCGCCAAGGAGCGCCGCGACCTCGTGCTGGCACTCGGCCTCGACGTCGACGCGGACGCGCGCGAGCTGCCCGACGCGGTGCTCGACGCGGCGCACGGCTTCGTCGCGGCGACGCCCTCGGTGCTGGCCGGGGTGCGGCTCGCGGACCTCGTGGGCCCGCACGATCCGACCAACCTCCCGGGCGTGACCGACGGCTACCCGAACTGGCGCCCGCGCAGCCCGACCGACATCGCCGACATCGCCGCGCACCCCGCCTTCGCGCGCGTGACGACGCTGATGCGCTCCATCCGACCGAGGCCCGAATGATCCTCCCCTCCGCCACCTACCGCCTGCAGCTGCGCGAGGGGATGGACCTCGCCCGCGCCGCGACGATCGTGCCCTACCTCGCGCGGCTGGGCGTCTCGCACCTCTACCTCAGCCCGATCTTCACCGCCGCGCCGGGCTCGACCCACGGCTACGACGTCACCGACCCCAACGAGGTCGATCCCGCCATCGGCGGGCGCGCGGCCCTCGACGGGCTCTCGACGGTCCTGAAGGAGCACGGGCTCGGCCTCGTCCTCGACATCGTGCCGAACCACATGGCCTTCACGGTCGCGAACCCGTGGCTGCGCGACGTGCTGGCGCGCGGCGAGGCGAGCGCGTGGCGCCGCCACTTCGACATCGACCACGACCGCCCGCTGCCGCTCCCGTGGCTCGGCGCGCCGTTCGCGGACATGGCCGATGCGGGCGAGATCGCGGTCGAGGGCCGCGAGATGGTCGCGGGCGACCTGCGCATCCCGCTCGCCGTGCCCGCCACGGGCGACCTCCACGCGACCCACGAGGCGCAGCCCTGGCGGCTCACCCATTGGCGCACCGAGGCCGCGGCGATCGCGCATCGGCGCTTCTTCACCGTGACCGGGCTCATCGGCCTGCGCGTCGAGGATCCGGCCGTGTTCGAGGACGTCCACCGCCTGACCTTCGAGCTCGTCGACGCGGGCATCGCCGACGGGCTGCGCGTCGACCATGTCGACGGGCTCGCGGATCCGTCGGACTACCTCGAGCGCCTGCGCGCGCGCCTGCCCGACGTGCCGATCTGGGTCGAGAAGATCCTGACCGGCGACGAGGCGCTGCCCGACTGGCCGATCGAGGGGACCACCGGCTACGAGGCCGCGCGCGCCATCGCGCAGGTGCTGACGGACGCGGACGGCGCCGAGCGGCTGGCCGACGACGCGCCCGACTTCCGCCGCACCGTGGCGCGCGCCAAGGACCAGATCATCCGCCGCGAGCTGCCCGCCGAGCTCGACCGGCTCACCGACCTCGCGGTGGAGGCCGCCGCCGGCGACCGGCGCGCGCGCGAATGGGGCCGCTCGGCCTGGCGCGACGCGATCCGCCTCTATATCGGCGCGTTCCCCCGCTACCGGACCTACACCACCGCCGACGCGATCCCCGACGAGGATGCCCGCATCGTCGCGCAGACCGCCGTGGCCGCCGCCGAGGCCGAGCCCGACGCGGGCGCGCTGCCGGACCTCGCGCGCCTGCTCGTCGATCCCGCGCAGCACGCGCTCCGCCTGCGGCTTCAGCAGGTCACCGGCGCGGCCATCGCCAAGGCGCAGGAGGACACGGCCTTCTACCGCCACACCGCGCTCCTGTCGGCCAACGAGGTCGGCGGCGAGCCCGACGAGCCCGCGATGCGCCGTCGCGCCTTCCACGCCGCGATGCGCCGTCGGCACGCGACGATGCCGCACGCGCTCACGCTGACCTCGAGCCACGACACCAAGCGCGCGGAGGACGCCCGGATGCGGCTCGCCGCGCTCTCGCACCGACCGCAGGCGCGCGAGTCGCTGCTCGCGCTGACGGGGCTGCGCGCGCCGTGGAACTGGTATCTCGCGCAGTCGGCCTTCGCCGCCGCCCCCGACGGCGACCTCGAGGAACGGCTGCCCGCGCATATGGAGAAGGCCATGCGCGAGGCCAAGCGGGACACGTTCTGGACCGATCCCGACCCCGAGTTCGAAGGCCGCGTGACCGCCGCCGCCCGCGCCATCGCCGGGCGCATCGACCCGCTGCCGGACCGCCTGCTGGCGCTGGCCGCGCTCGCCGGGCGGCTGTGCATCGCGCAATGCGCGCTCAAGCTGACCGTGCCGGGCATCCCCGACATCTATCAGGGCACCGAGGTCGGCAGCTTCCGGCTGACCGATCCCGACAACCGCGCCGCCATCGACTTCGACCGCCTCGCCCGAGCGCTCGACGACCCGTCGATCCTGCAGCCCTTCGACGCGGTCAAGCTGTCGCTCACCCGGACGCTCCTCGCGCTGCGCCGCGACCGCCCGGAGGTGTTCGCCGCGCCCTACGCGCCGCAGGAGGCGACGTTCGGCATCCTGTCGTTCACGCGCGGCCCGCTCGGCGTGACCGTGACCACGGACGGGGAGATCCTCGTGCCCGAGCCCTGCCTCTGGCCGCCGGTCGAGCTCGGGCCGCAGCCCGTGCGGATCACGCTGGACGAGGGCTGACGGCGACCATCGTCAGGAGGTCGTACTCGGCCACCGCGACGTCGTCCTGGTTGAGCACGCGCACCGCCCAGCGGACCTCGCCGTATTCGTCGGTCCGCGGCGTGCGGAGCTTCGCCGTGAGCACGACCCGGATCGCGTCGCCCGGCACGACCGGCTCGAGGAAGCGCAGGTGTTCAAGTCCCGTATTGGCAAGCACCGGACCTTCCTCGGGCGAGACGAACAACCCCGCCGCGAAGGACAGGATCAGGTAGCCGTGCGCGACGCGGCCCGGGAAGAACGGGTTCCGCGCCGCCGCCGCCTCGTCCATGTGGGCGTAGAACGTGTCGCCGGTGAACGCGGCGAAGGTCTCGATATCCTCGAGCGTGACCGTCCTCGCCTCGGTCTCCAGCGTCTCGCCGACCTCGACCGCGTCGAAGCTTCGGCGGAACGGATGCGCCGGCCCCTCGCGCGTCGTGGCGCCCGCGACGTGGCGGCCGGTGATCGCGGCCAGCATGTCGGGACTGCCCTGGATCGCGGTGCGCTGCATGTAGTGCAGCACGCCGCGCACCCCGCCCAGCTCCTCGCCCCCGCCCGCGCGACCCGGCCCGCCATGGACCATGTGCGGCATCGGCGAGCCGTGGCCCGTCGCCTCCGCCGCCGAGACGCGGTCGTTGACGTAGAGCCGGCCGTGGAACGCCGCGGAGGCCAGCGCGACCGCGCGCGCGATGCCCGGATCGTGCGTGAAGAGCGAGGCGACGAGGCTGCCCTCGCCGCGATTGGCGAGCGCCGCGGCGTGCTCCGTGTCGCGGCAGGGCAGGATGGTCGAGACGGGGCCGAACGCCTCGGTGTCGTGGAGCCGGACCGCCCCGTCGGGATCGTCGGCCAAGAGCAGCATCGGCGTGAGGAACGCGCCCGGCCCGAGCGCGGCGTCGGGGTCGCCGTGCACGAGCCGCGCCTCGCCGGTCAGGATGCCGAGCTTGTCGAGCACGTCGGCGCGCTGCGACGCAGAGACGAGGGCGCCCATGCCCGTGGCCTTGTCGCGCGGATCGCCCACCACCGTCGCCGCGAGCCGCTCCGTGAGCGCCCGCCGCACGGGCTCCACCATCGCCTCGGGCACGATCAAGCGCCGGGTGGCCGTGCATTTCTGCCCCGCTTTGGCGGTCATCTCGCGGTGCGCCTCGGTAACGAACAGGTCGAATTCCGGGCTACCATCGCCCGCATCCGCCCCGAGGATCGAGGCGTTCAGGCTGTCCTGCTCGGCGGTGAACCGCGTGCCCGCGCGCAGGAGCCGGGGGTTGGCGCGCAGCTTCAGCGCGGTGTCCGCCGACCCGGTGAACGCCACCGCGTCCTGACCCGTCCGAGCCGGTCGAGCATGTCGCCCAGCCCGCCCGCCACGAGCTGCACCGCGCCCTCGGGAAGGATGCCGGACTCGACGATCAGCCGGAAGCACGCCTCGGTCACGTAGGAGGTCGCCGTCGCGGGCTTCACGATGGCCGGCATCCCCGCCAGCAGCGTCGGCGCGAGCTTCTCGAGCATCCCCCAGACGGGGAAGTTGAACGCGTTTATGTGGACCGCCGCGCCGTGAAGCGGGGTGCAGACGTGCTGGCCCAGGAACGTCCCCTCGCGGCTCAGCATCTCCACGCCGCCATCGACGTAGACCCGCGCGTCGGGCATCTCGCGGCGGCCCTTGGAGGCGATCACCAGCATCGTGCCGATCCCGCCGTCGACGTCGATCCGGTGGTCCGCGAGCGTCGCCCCGGTATGGTAGCTCAGCTCGTAGAGCGCGGGCCGGTGCTCGCGCAGGTGCAGCGCCAGCGCCTTGAGCATCCGCGCCCGGTCGTGGAACGTCATCGCGCGTAACGCCGGGCCGCCGACGCGGCACGCGTGGTCGAGCATCTCGGCGGGATCGAGCGGCCCGCCCGCGCGACCGAACGTGGCGCCGGTGACCGCGTCCTCGATCTCGCGGGCGCCGTCGTCGGGCGCGATCCACCGACCGGCGGCGAAGCTGTGGACCTGGTACATGATGCATCCCCCTCGGGGGCATCGTTGACCGCCTCGCCGGGGCCGTGCAAGCGTCCCGCCGGGGGGCGCGCGATGGACGATGCGGAGCGGGCGAGGCGGTCGGCCGAGGCCATGTGGTCGGGCGACGCGGCCTCGAAGTGGGTCGGCATGGTGCTCGGCGCGGTCGGCCCCGGCGCGGCCACGATGACGCTCACGGTCGAAGCGCACCACTGCAACGGCCACGGCACCTGCCACGGCGGCGTGATCTTCGCGCTGGCCGACAGCGCCTTCGCCTTCGCGTGCAACTCGGGCAACGCGGCGACCGTGGCGCAGCACGCGACCGTCAGCTTCGTCGCCCCCGCGCGCGCGGGCGACGTGCTCGAGGCGCGGGCGCGCGAGGTCTCGCTGCGCGGCCGCTCGGGGCTCTACGACGTGACCGTGACCTGCGCGGGGGCCACGGTAGCGGAGTTCCGCGGCATGTCGCGCGCCGTGGGCGGCACGCTCTTCGAGGAGGACGCATGACCGAGCCCGACCCGATCGAGACCGCTTCGCGCGACGAGATCGCCGCGCTGCAGATCTCGCGGCTGCGGGACACGCTCGCGCACGTCGCGGACCACCCCCTCTGGCGCGCGAAGTTCGAGGCGGCCGGCGTGGACCCGCGCGACGTCCGCGACCTGTCGGACCTCGCCCGCCTGCCCTTCACCACCAAGGCCGACCTGCGCGACGCCTACCCGTTCGGCCTCCTCGCGGTGCCGCGCGAGGCCATCGCGCGCATCCACGCCTCCTCGGGCACCACCGGCAAGCCCACCGTCGTCGGCTACACCGCCGGCGACATCGACGTCTGGGCCGACCTGATGGCGCGGTCGCTCCGCGCCGCCGGCGTGCGCCCCGGCGACATGGTGCACAACGCCTACGGCTACGGGCTCTTCACCGGCGGGCTCGGCGCGCATTACGGGATCGAGCGGCTGGGCGCGACGGCGATCCCGATGTCGGGCGGTCAGACCGCGCGGCAGGTGCAGCTGATCGAGGATTTCCGGCCCCGCGCGATCCTCGTCACGCCGTCCTACATGCTCAACCTGCTCGAGGAATACGGCCGCCAGGGGCTCGACCCGCGCGCCTGCCCGCTCGAGGTCGGCGTGTTCGGCGCCGAGCCCTGGACGCCCGCGATGCGCGGGGAGATCGAGGCGGCGTTCGGGCTCGACGCGGTCGACATCTACGGGCTGTCGGAGGTGATGGGCCCCGGCGTCGCGCAGGAATGCGTGGAGACGAAGGACGGGCTTCATCTCTGGGAGGACCATTTCTATCCCGAGATCGTCGACCCCGACACGGGCGAGGTGCTGCCCGACGGGACGGAGGGGGAACTGGTGCTGACCACGCTGACCAAGCGCGGGATGCCGGTGATCCGCTACCGCACGCGCGACCTCACGACGCTCATGCCGGGCACGGCGCGCACGATGCGGCGGATGGCGCGGATCACCGGGCGCAGCGACGACATGATCATCCTGCGCGGCGTCAACGTCTTCCCCACGCAGGTCGAGGAGCGCGTGCTCGCCGTGCCGGGGCTCGCGCCATACTTCCAGATCGAGCTCGTTCGCGCCGGAAACATGGACGCGATGCGGGTTCACGTCGAATGCCTGCCCGGCGCGGACGGCGAGGGGTGCCGGGCGGCGCTCGCGGCGGGGATCAAGGACCGGATCGGCGTGAGCGCGGAGGTGGTGATGGCGGAAGCGGGCGGCGTGGAGCGCAGCCAGGGCAAGGCCCGGCGGGTCGTGGATCGACGCGAGCCGCGCTAGGTCCGGTGGGTGACCATCAGGCGGACGATTATCCGATCAGTGCCCGGTGTCGTATTCCACGACCACCCGGTCCGTGACCGGATAGGACTGGCACGACAGCACGTAGCCGCGCGCGACTTCGTAATCCTCGAGCGCGTGGTTCTGGACCATCTCCACCTCGCCCTCGACGACCCGGCACATGCAGGTCGAGCAGACCCCGGCGCGGCAGGCGAACGGCGCGTCGATCGCGTTCTCGCGCGCCGCGTCGAGCAGCGTCTGATCGCGGTCCATCGCGAAGTCGTGGCTGCCGCCGTCGATCCGCACCGTGACCTCGGTGGGCTTGGCGTCGGCCACGACGCGCTCGGGTGCGGCGAGCCGACCCGGCTGCGCCGCGCCGAAGAGCTCGTAATGGATCGCCTCCTTCGCCACCCCGTGCGCCTCGAGCCGCTCGGCCACGGTGCGCATCAGCCCCTCGGGCCCGCAGACGAAGGCGAGGTCCACCGACCCGACGTCGATCCAGGCCGCGAACAGCGCGTCGAGCTTGTCGGCGTCGATGCGCCCGGTGAAGAGCGGGATGTCCTGCGCGTCCTGCTTGAGGACGTGGACGATCGCGAGGCGGGTGAGGAAGCGCGACTTCAGGTCGTCGAGCTCGGTCAGGAACATGATCTGGTTCACCGCCCGGTTCGCGTAGAGCAGCGTCACGCGCGAGCGCGGCTCGGCCTCGAGCACGGTGCGCGCGATCGACAGGATCGGGGTGATCCCGGACCCGGCGGCGACCAGCAGGTAGTGCCGCGCGGCGTCGGGCTCGAGCGGCGCGTGGAACTTGCCCGCGGGCGGCATCGCCTCGATCACGTCGCCCGGCGCCAGCCCCTCGTTCGCCCAGCCCGAGAACGCGCCGCCGTCGACGCGCTTGATGCCGACCTGCATCGGCTCGCCGGGCGCCGAGCACAGCGAGTAGGAGCGCCGGATCTCGGTCCCGTCGAAGTCGCGGCGCAGCGTGAGGTACTGCCCCTGCACCGGCGCGAAGCCCGGCGCGTCCTCGAACGTCACCGCGACCGCGTCGCGCGTCGTCCGCTCGACGCGGGCGACGGTCAGCGGGACGAACCGGCTCATGCGTGGCGGAACAGCTTCGCGGTGATGAGCCACGTCTCGTCGGGTTGCCGGGTCAGGTGGAAGTGGTTGGTGAAGTGCATTCCGAGCAGGTTGCGCTCGGTCACGGTGGCGGTGGCGATGGTCCCGTCGACCTCGAGCGCGGTGATTTCGGAGGCGTAGTCGGGCCCGACCTCGTTGCCCGCGATGGCGTCGAGGAAGGGCTGCGGACCGCCCATCAGGTAGTCCGGCCCGAGCCAGCCCGACATCGTCGCCTGCGGATGGAACGTGGCGCGCAGCATGGCGACGTCGCGCGTGCGCGTGCCTTCGGTGTAGCGGTCGAGCACCGCGCGGACGTCGTCGCTCATGTCGGTCTCCTCAATGGCACTTGAAGTAGTCGAACGGCTCCAGGCAGTCCTCGCAGCGCCACGACGCCTTGCACGGCGTCGATCCGAACTGGCTGACGCGCGCGACCGAGGCCGAGGCGCAGCGCGGGCAGGCGCGCGGGCCGCCCGAGGGCTGCGGCGGCGCGATGCCGTAGGCCTCGAGCTTGGCGCGGCCCTCGGCGCTGAGCCAGTCCGTCGTCCAGGGCGGGTCGATCCGCGTCTCGACCACCGGGTCGAGCCCGGCGTCGATCAGCGCGGTCTCGATCGCGAAGGTGATGGCCGAGGTCGCGGGGCAGCCCGAATAGGTCGGCGTGATCGCGACGTGGGCGCGGCCGTCGCGGATCGCCACCGCGCGCACGATGCCCAGGTCGGTGACGGAGATCACCGGGATCTCCGGGTCGGGGATCATCGACAGGAGCGCCATGACCGCCTCGGGCGTGTGCGGCACCGGGGCGGGCGGGCGGACGGGGCCGCGATCCGCCATGCTGCCGGGGACCGGCGCGGGGCGGGGGCGCGGCGTCACCACGCGGCGCCGGGATAGGCGCGCTGGAGCCACTGCATCTGCGTCAGCATGTGGCCCAGATGCTCCGAATGGCGCGCGCCCGACCGACCGCCCGCATGCGCGAACGCGCCCTCGGGCCGCCGCAGCGTGGCGTCGGCCAGCGCCGCGTCCACGCGCGCGTCCCAGGCGGCGCGCAGGCTCGAAGGCAGCGGCGCGACGCCGTGCGCGTCGAGCGCGCGGTCGTGGTCGTCGTCGGCGAACATCTCGCCCGCATAGGGCCAGAGGTGGTCGAGCGCGGCCTGCATCCGGTCGTGGCTCTCCGCGGTCCCGTCGCCCAGGCCCACCACGACCTCCGCCGAGCGGTCGGCATGGTAGGCGGCCTCCTTGACCGACTTCGCCGCGATGGCGGCCACGCGGGCATCCGAGGAGCGCGTCAGCCCCTGCAGCAGCAGGTGATGGCGCATGTCGAACAGGAACGAGCGCACCAGGGTCCGCCCGAAATCGCCGTTCGGCTGCTCCACAAGCAGGACGTTGCGGAAGTCCCACGCGTCGCGGAGCATGGCGAGATCGTCGGCGGACCGGCCCTCGCCCTCGACCTCGCCCGCGAGCCCGAGCCACATCCGGCACTGCCCGATCAGGTCGAGCGCGACGTTGGCGAGCGCGATGTCCTCCTCGAGCGCGGGCCCGCGCCCGCACCATTCCGACAGCCGGTGCCCGAGGACGAGCGCGTCGTCCCCGGTGCGCAGCAGGAACGTCAGGAGCGGGTCGCTCACATCGCCCCCACGTCGTCGGGGATGTCGAAGAAGGTCGGGTGGCGGTAGGTCTTGTCGTCCGCCGGGTCGAACATCGGCCCCTTGTCCGAAGGGTTGGACGCCGTGATCTCGGCCGACCGCACGACCCAGACGCTCACCCCCTCGTTGCGCCGCGTGTAGACGTCGCGCGCGTGGCGCATCGCCATCTCCGCGCCCGCGGCGTGCAGCGAGCCGACATGGCGGTGGCTCATCCCGTGCTTGCCGCGGATGAACACTTCCCAGAGCGGCCACTCGCCCCGCGCGGGGTGCGGCTTCGTCTCGGGCGTCTGCGTGCCCGGATAGCTGGTGGGCGAGACGTGGCTCACTCGGCCGCCACGCCCGCCGCGCGCCGCTTGCGGGCATGCGCGAGCAGCCCCTCGCGGACCCAGGCGCCCTCGGACCAGGCGGCGTTCTTGGCCTCCAGCCGGTCGACGGAGACCGGGCCGTTCCCGGCGATAACGTCCATGAACTCGTCCCAGTCGGGCTGGGTGAAGTCGTAATGGCCGGTCTCCTCGTTCCAGGCGAGGTCCGGGTCGGGGATCGTCAGGCCGAGATACTCGGCCTGCGGGACGGTCTGGTCGACGAACTTCTGACGCAGCTCGTCGTTGCCGTTCATCTTGATCTTCCACGCCATCGACTGCGCGGAATGCGTGCTGTCGGCATCCGACGGCCCGAACATCATCAGCGCGGGGTACCAGAACCGGTCGAGCGCGTCCTGCGCCATGCGCCGCTGCGCCGGCGTGCCGTTCGCCATCTTCATCATGATGTCGAAGCCCTGCCGCTGGTGGAACGATTCCTCCTTGCAGATGCGGACCATCGCGCGGGCGTAGGGCCCGTAGGACGTGCGCTGCAGCGGCACCTGGTTGAGGATCGCGGCCCCGTCCACGAGCCAGCCGACCGCGCCCATGTCGGCCCAGCTCAGCGTCGGATAGGCGAAGATCGACGAGTACTTCATCCGCCCGTCGAGCATCATCTCGGTCAGCTCGTCGCGCGTGACGCCCAGCGTCTCGGCCGCGCAGTAGAGGTAGAGCCCGTGGCCCGCCTCGTCCTGCACCTTCGCGAGCAGGATCGCCTTGCGCTCGAGCGTCGGCGCCCGCGTGATCCAGTTGCCCTCGGGCAGCTGGCCCACGATCTCGGAATGCGCGTGCTGCCCGATCTGGCGGACGAGAGTCTTCCGGTAGCCGTCGGGCATCCAGTCCTTCGGCTCGATCTTGTCGCCGCGGTCGATGCGGGCCTGGAACGCGGCGGCCTCCGCGCTCTCGTCGGCGGCCTCCGACTTCACGAGTTGCGCATACATGGCTCAGCTCCTCTCGAGGATCATCGCGGCGCCCTGGCCGACGCCGACGCACATGGTGACGAGGGCATAACGCCCGCCGAGCATGCGGAGTTGCCGCGCGGCGGTGAGGCACAGGCGCGCGCCCGACATGCCCAGCGGGTGGCCCATCGCGATCGCGCCGCCCCAGCGGTTCACGTGCTCGGCGTCGTCGGGCAGGCCGAGCGCGCGCAGGACCGCGAGCGCCTGCGCCGCGAAGGCCTCGTTGAGCTCGATCACGTCCATGTCGTGGATCGACAGCCCCGTCCGCTCCAGCACGCGACGCACCGCGGGCACGGGCCCGATCCCCATGACGCGCGGCGCGACGCCCGCCGACGCGGAGGCCACGACGCGCGCCATCGGTTCGAGCCCGTGGCGCGCGGCCGCCTCGCCCGACGCCACCAGCAGCGCCGCCGCGCCGTCGTTCACGCCCGAGGCGTTTCCGGCGGTGACGGTCCCGTCGGGCCGGCTGATCGGGTGCAGCTTGGTGAGCGTGGCGAGGTCGGTCCCGGGGCGCGGGTGCTCGTCGATGTCGAACGTGACCGGGTCGCCGCGTCGTCGCGGCAGCGTCACCGGCACCACCTCGTCGGCGAAGGCGCCCGCCTCGCAGCCGCGGTACCAGCGCTCCTGGCTGCGCGCGGCGAAGGCGTCCTGGTCGCGCCGGCTGATGCCGTGGTCGACGGCGACGTTGTCGGCGGTCTGCGGCATCGAATCGACGCCGTGGCGGGCCTTCATCTCCGGGTTGACGAAGCGCCAGCCGATCGTCGTGTCGAACGTCTCCACGTCGCGCGAGAACGGCGTCGCGGCCTTCGCGGTGACGAAAGGCGCGCGCGTCATGCTCTCGGCCCCGCCCGCGACGACCACGTCGTAGTCGCCCGCGCGGATGCCGCGCGCGGCGAAGCCCACCGCGTCGAGCCCGCTCGCGCAGAGCCGGTTGAGCGTGATCCCCGGCACGCTCTCGGGCAGGCCCGCGAGGAGCGCGGCCATGCGCGCGACGTTGCGGTTGTCCTCGCCCGCCTGGTTCGCCGCGCCGAGGATCACCTCGTCGATGGCGGCCGGGTCGAGGTCCGGGTGGCGCTCGAGCAGCGCGCGGATCGGGAAGGCCGCGAGGTCGTCGGCGCGCATGCCCGCGAGCGCCCCGCCGAACCGCGCGATCGGCGTGCGTGCGCCGTCGATGATGTGGGCGTCCATCGGGGGCGCCTCCTTCGCGTCGGGGTCGCGCCTAGATAGGGGCCGGGCGTCCGCCGGGCAAGGACGGCCCCGTCAGGCCGCCAGCCGCTGCTCGGCCAGCGTCACCCACCACGAGCAGCCGATCGGGATGATCTCGTCGTTGAAGTCGTATTCGGGATGGTGGAGCCCCGCCGACGGGCCGTTGCCGATCTGGATGTAGGCGCCCCGACATTCCTGCAGCATGAACGCGAAGTCCTCGCCGCCGGTCGTGCGCGGCGCGTCCACGTCGACCTCGCCCGCCACCGCGCGCGCGGCCTCGGCGGCGAAGCCGGTCTCGGTCGCGTGGTTGACCATCATCGGATAGGCGTCGTCCTCGAAGGCGAGCTCGGCGGTCGCCCCATAGGCCGCGGCCGTCGCCTCGATCACGCGCGCCATGTCCGCGAGCGCCTTCTCGCGGGTCGGCCCGTCGAAGCTGCGCACGGTCCCGCGCAGCGTGGCGCGCTCGGGGATCACGTTGAACGCGTCGGTGTCCGTCCTGAGCGACGTGACCGACACCACGAGCGGCTGTTGCGGGTCGGCGTTGCGGCTCACGACGGTCTGGAGCGCCAGCACGATGGCCGAGGCCGTCACGGTGGTGTCGACCGTGTTGTTGGGCCGCGCCGCGTGGCCGCCACGGCCGCGGACCTCGACGCGGAAGCTGTCGCAGGCGGCGTAGAACGGGCCCGGGCGGATCGCGAACCGGCCCATCGGGACCAGCGGCGAGTTGTGCATCCCGTAGACCTCCGCGATCGCGAACCGCTCGAGCAGCCCGTCGCGCAGCATCGCCTCGGCCCCCGCGCCGCCCTCCTCGGCGGGCTGGAAGATCACCGCGACCGTCCCGGCGAAATGCCGCGTCTCCGCGAGGTACTTCGCCGCGCCCAGCAGCATCGCGGTGTGGCCGTCGTGCCCGCAGGCATGCATCGCGCCCGGCACGGTGGAGGCGTGCGCGGCCCCGGTCGCCTCCGTGATCGGCAGCGCGTCCATGTCGGCGCGCAGGCCGATCGTGCGCCCGCCCGGCCCCGCGGACCCGTGGATCACCCCCACGACGCCGGTGCGCCCGATGCCCTCGTGGATTTCGTCGCAGCCGAACCCGCGCAGCAGGTCGGCCACCTTCGCCGCGGTGCGGTGGACCTCGTAGAGGAGCTCGGGGTTGGCGTGGATGTCGCGCCGCCAGCCGGCGATCTCGGGCTGGAGCTCGGCGAAGCGGTTGCGAACGGGCATGGCGGGGCTCCTCGCGGTGGGGTCGCGGCGGAGGATCGCGCGGCGGACGGCGCTTGTCGATACGGCGGCGTCAGCCCTTCGCGCGCGGTCCCTTCGGCTTGCCCTTCGGTTTTCCCTTGTAGGGCTTGACCGCACCGGGCGGGCGCGCCGCCGCGGCGTCGCGGCCCGAGGGCGGGCCCTTGCGGTGCGGCTTGGCGTCGCCCGCGGGCTTGGGTCCCGGCTTCGGGCCGCCCGGCTTCGGCCCGCCGGCGGGCGGCCCGTCGGCGCGCCGCATCGCGAGCCCGCCCTCGAGCGACAGCTCCCCGCCGATGGCGCGCTCGAACGCGTCCGCGTGGTCGGCGCGGATCTCGAAGAACGCCTCCTCGGGGCGGATGCGGATCGCCCCGATCTCATCGCGCGTCACTCCGCCCGCCTTGCACAGCACCGGCAGCAGGCGGCGCGGGTCGAGGCCCCGGTCGCGCCCGCCCGACAGCGCGAACCACTGCGACGGCCCGAACGCCGGCCGCGGTGCCGCGGGCGCGCGGGCATCCACCGGCGACAGGTCCTCGGGCGCCGACGACCGGGTCGCCACGAGGCGCAGGTAGGCGGCGGCGAGCTGCTCCGGCACGAACGCCGCCACGAGCTCGGCCACGGCGGGGGCCTCGGCCTCCGTCGGGGGCTCGCTCCAGGCCGGATCGGCCAGCATCCGCTCCCGGTCGCGCTCCGTCACCGCGTCGGCCGAGGGGGCGGGCTCCCAGGTCGCGGCGAGCTTCGCCCAACCCAGCAGCCGTCGCGCCCGGGTCCGCGCGGCGGGCGGCACGATCAGCACCGAGGTGCCCTTGCGCCCGGCGCGCCCCGTCCGCCCCGAGCGGTGCAGGAGCGTATCGGATCCGGTCGGCAGCTCGGCGTGGATCACCAGCTCGAGGTTCGGCAGGTCGATCCCGCGCGCCGCCACGTCGGTCGCCACGCAGACCCGCGCCCGCCCGTCGCGCATCGCCTGCAGCGCGTGGGTCCGCTCGGCCTGGCTCAGCTCGCCCGACAGCGCCACCACCGAGAAGCCGCGGTTCGACAGCCGCGTCGTCAGCCGGTTCACCGTCGCGCGGGTGTTGGCGAAGACGAGCGCGCCCGCAGCCTCGTGGAAGCGCAGCACGTTGACGACCGCGTTCTCGACGTCGCGCGCGGCGACCTCGTGGGCGCGATACTCGATGTCGGCGTGCTGACGCTCGGCGGCCACCGTCTCCACCCGCCGCGCGTCGCGCTGGTAGCGGCGGGCGAGCGCGGCGATGGCGTCGGGCACCGTGGCCGAGAACAGGAGCGTCTGCCGCGCGGCCGGGGCCTGGCCCAGGATGAACTCGAGGTCCTCGCGGAAGCCCAGGTCGAGCATCTCGTCGGCCTCGTCGAGCACGATCGCGCGCAGGGCCGACAGGTCGATCGAGCCGCGCTCCACGTGGTCGCGCAGGCGCCCGGGCGTGGCCACCACGACATGCGCCCCGCGCCCGAGCGCGCGCCGCTCGTCGCGCATGTCCATGCCGCCCACCGTCGAGGCGAGCACCGCCCCCGCGCCGGCATAGAGCCAGCCGAGCTCGCGGCGGACCTGCATCGCGAGCTCGCGCGTCGGCGCGATGGCGAGCGCCAAAGGCGCAGACGGGGCGTCGAACGTCTCCGCCTCGCCCAGCAGCGTCGGCGCGATGGCGAGGCCGAAGGCCAGCGTCTTGCCCGAGCCGGTCTGCGCCGAGACGAGGAGGTCCGCGCCCTCGAGCTCGGGGGCGAGCACGGCCTCCTGCACGGGGGTCAGCGTGTCGTAGCCGCGGGCGGCGAGCGCGTCGGCGAGCATCTGCTTCATGGATCGGACCTCGACGCTGCGACCGGGCGGGAGCGGGCCGCGCTCCCCCGGGAGGGCTGGGCGGAGGCCGGTCGCTACAGGGGGCGGGGGCGGTTGTATAGGCCCCGGCGGGCGGGCGCGGTTAACCGATCGTTAAGTCCGGGGTCGTTAACCTTCCCGCGTCCCGCATCCCGACGAGTCGCCCGTGGCCGAAGACCGATCCGCACCGCACCGCTCCCGCTGGAACGGCTTCGTCGCCGCCTTGCGTCCGCTCGTCGACGGCGGGACGGGGAAGGCGCGCGCCGGTGCCGCCCTGCCGACGCCGCGGGCCGACGCGGGCGGGTTCGCCGAGGGGGCGGCGCGACGATCGCCGTCGAGCGTCGCGCGCAAGGGCTTCGCCGAACGCGGCCAGCTCAGCCTGGAGGATCTCGAGGCCCGGTCCGTCCCCGCCTGGGCCGAGGGGGCGCCGCCGCCTGCCCGCGCCTGGCGCCCGACGGAGCGGCTGGGCAGCGACGCGGCGGCCGGCGGCGGGCTCGTGCGCGACGCCGACGGAACCGAGCGGCCGCACTACTGGGGCCACCGGGCCCGCCTGCGCGAGCGCTTCCTCGAGGGCGGGCACAAGGCGATGCCCGAATACGAGCTGCTCGAGCTGGTGCTCTTCGACGCCATCCCACGCATCGACGTCAAGCCGCTGGCCAAGCGCCTGCTGGCCGCGTTCGGCGACCTCAACGGCGTCGTCGCGGCCTCGCGCGCGCAGCTCCTGCGGATCGACGGCGCGACGCCGCGCGTCTTCCTGCAGCTGCGGATCGCGGAGGCGATGGCGCACCGGATGGGCCGGGCCAAGGTGCTGCACCGCGAGGTCCTGTCGTCGTGGTCGGACGTGATCGGCTATTGCCGCACGACGATGGCGCATCGCGATACCGAGCAGTTCCGCATCCTGTTCCTCGACCGCAAGAACACCGTCATCGCCGACGAGGAGCAGGCGCAGGGCACGGTCGACCACGTGCCGGTCTACCCGCGCGAGGTCGCGCGCCGGGCGCTGGAGCTGAGCGCGAGCGCGCTGATCCTCGTGCATAACCACCCCTCCGGGGACCCGACGCCGTCGAGCGAGGATATCGAGATGACGCGCCGGATCGTCACCGCCTGCGGCGCGCTCGACATCGTCATCCACGACCACATGATCGTCGGCCGCGACGACGAGGTCTCGTTCCGCGACCTGGGCCTGCTCGACGCCTGACCGGGCCCGTCGGCGGCACGTCGGCGGGCCCAGGCTTGGATCGGAACGCGGCGAGGGGTTTGCCGCCGCCGTCCGAGGCCTGGGTGTCGGCAGGGGGGGGGTGGAGCGCCGGCCGACACGAGCTGCGAAGGGCGGATGGGGGCCGGACATCGAGAGGGCGGAAGGGCCGCGGTCCGGCCGACCGCGCGGCCGGTCCCTTCCGTGCGGGCGCTGACGTCTCGTCCGGCCGCCGCGACCGGCCCGCTTTCGGAGCCGGCTGGGTCCGTTCCGTTCGAGGTCGCCGGACGACGGAGGGCCGGCATCCGCCCGATGGTCCGGGACGGGCTCGCCCCGTGCGGTGGCGGGTCGCCGCTTCCGCGTCCGGGCCTCATCGGCAGCCTGAGTCATCGGCCTCGCAAGTCCGCCGCGGCGAGCCCGGGATCCTGGGCCTGCGGTCGCGGCTCCGCCTCGGTCGGACCGATGCGTCCCCGCCTTGGAGGATCGATCGCCTGTCCTGACGGGATTGACCGGCGCTCGATCCGCCCGCTTCGGCGGGCCGGGGACCGACGGTCCGGCACTCCCGCACGAACGATCCGGCGCTCGGATCGGGGGCGGCCGTTCCGGTCTCGCCGTCGGCGCCGGATCGCCGGATCGCCGGATCGCCGGAGAGATGGATCGTCAGCGTGAATCGACGAGACGCGGACGACGCAGGCCGGGTCCGTGCGGGGCCGCGATCCCCGTATGCCGGGACACCCGGCGACAACCGCGCCGGGCGTCGGATGGTCCGGTGCGCTCGACGTTCCCGCCGGTCGGCATCGATCGCCACCCGGCACCGTCGCTCCGCCGGCGCTCGTTCAAGATGGGGATGCCGGTCGTTCGCGACCCCGACGATGCCGTCGATGCCACGTGCACCGATCCCGAACCGCCGTCGCTCGACGACGATGGCGATCGGGCCGGCATCGCCCCCCCGAACGGCACCCGTAAGGGAGGCGGGGCGGGGCAAGGGGGAGAGGTCGGGGCGGCCCCGATCCGTCTGGTCCCCGGTCGGGATCGTCCCCGGCGACGGTCGGCGGCGTCGTGCGGATGTCCGTCGGCGGGTGAGCCCGTGGCTCCTCCGGACGGGCCGGTCGCGGCATACCTGAAAGGCCGTCCGTCCGTAGGCCGGCGAGCCGGGCGGATGCGATGCCGCCATGCTTTCCCTTCCGGCCGCCGCCCCGGACGGCATCAGGCCGGCCGGTCGCCTGCCTCGGTGGTCGCGCGGATCTCCGCCTCGCGGGCGAGTATGCCGCGCTCGTCCTCCTGGTCGCGGCGGACGAGTGCGCGGATGTAGTCGCCTGCGTCGAGATATCGGGAGGCGCGGACGCGCGCGTCGATCCAGGCCAGCATCGTCGCGGGCATGACGATCCCGGCCACGAGGGGCGAGCCGCACGGCCCGTCGGCGGAGCGCGAGGCGGCGGATCTGGCGGCGGCAGCGACGGCACCGTCGGCGGTGGATCGCGGCGAGGCGTCGTCGGTCGTCGGGGCAGCGCGCATGAGCCGGGCCAGCCCCTCCCAATGCGTCAGGCCCAAGCGGGTGCAGTAGGCGCGGAACGCCCCGGTGATCCGGCGCGGGCCGGAGACGGAGAGGCGATCCTGCCGCTCTCGCCGCCGCGGGCCGGGCTTGCGGCGGACGGGTTCCGGCTCGACCGCGACGGGATCGCGCGAGACGAAGCCGAGGCCGCGCCCCGCCTCGATCGCGTCGTCGAGCGCGGCGCGGTCGAGCGCGCGGTCGGGTCGACGGGCATCGGCCCGCGGCAGGACGATCCCGCCGGTCGCGGGACGCCGGCGCTCGATCGCGGCGATCACGCCGCCTCCTGCCGCACGAGCCGGTTCACGACGAGCTGCGCGTAGGCGCGCGCGTTCTCGATGGCCCCGTCGATCTGCTTGATCGCCTTCTCGCCGGCCGACGAGCCGCGCCCGCCCTGCGCCTCGTCGGCCATCGCGGCCATCTCGGACAGGAGCAGGTTCTCGCGGAAGATGCGCGTGTAGGGCGCGCGGCGCGCGATCCGCACCGGCAGCACCTCGACCTCGTCGGCGCCGAGCGCCTCGCGGACGTCGCGCTCGTCGGCGGTCTGGAACGCGGCGTTGGTGCGCGTGAAGAGCATGGCGTACTCGATCGGCTGCCGGATCATCCGGGCCGTCGTCTCGATCAGGCGGACCGTCTGGGTCGCCTGGCGCGCCTCCATCGCGGAGCCGTCCATCGGCACGATGCACAGGTCGGTCCGCGACAGCGCGTAGGTCACGATCTGGTCCTTGGACCCCTCCAGGTCGATCACGAGGTAGTCGACCTCGCGGCGGAGCTCGTCGATCAGCCCCACCACCTCCTCGGCCGCCGGGCGGCGATGGATCGAGAACGGCGTGGTCCGCCCCTCGACCTGTCGGGCCCAGGCCCAGCCGACGATGTTGGCGTTCGGGTCGAGGTCGAGCACGCCGACGCGTCCGCCCGACATCGCGATCTGCTCGGCGAGGAGCATGGCGGCGGTGGTCTTGCCCGAACCGCCCTTGGGATTTGCGAAGCTGATCACGTACATACCGGGAACATCCCGCGCGCCGTCGATTCCGTCAACGGGACCGCTAAGATCGTCGGCATTATCCGCGACCTCGCCTCCCGTCGATCCGGCGGCCGCGGGGGCGCATATCGCACGGAGCACCGGAGGCACGAGGATGAAGCACCAGCGCGCGCCGCTCGACGACTACGCCCTGTCCGACCGCTACGACCGCGCGGAGGGACGCGTGTTCATGACCGGCACGCAGGCGCTGGTGCGGATCATGCTCGACCAGGCCCGCCGCGACCGGACCGCCGGGTGGAACACGGCGGGCTTCGTATCGGGCTACCGCGGCTCGCCGCTGGGCGGCGTGGACCAGGAGATGTGGCGGCAGGGCGAGCGGCTCGACGCCGCCGGCATCCGGTTCCTGCCCGCGGTCAACGAGGATCTCGGCGCGACCGCGGTTCTGGGCGCGCAGCAGGCCTCGCTCGACCCGGCCTGCACCGTCGAGGGCGTGTTCTCGATGTGGTACGGCAAGGGGCCGGGCGTGGACCGGTCGGGCGACGCGCTCAAGCACGGCAACGCCTACGGGGCGGCGGCGAAGGGCGGCGTGCTGGTGGTCGCGGGCGACGACCACGGCTGCGTCTCGTCCTCGATGCCGCACCAGTCGGACGTGGCGTTCATGGCGTGGTTCATGCCGACGCTGAACCCGGCCTCGGTGGCCGAGTACCTCGAATACGGCGAGTACGGGATCGCGCTGTCGCGGTTCTCGGGCGCGTGGGTCGGATTCAAGGCGATCTCGGAGACCGTCGAGTCGGGCCTGTCCTTCGAGCTTCCGGCCGACCGGGTCTTCGCGCGCCCGGACTTCGACGCGCCGCCGGGCGGGGTGCACGTCCGGCTCTCGGACCTGCCGAGCCCCGAGATCGAGACGCGGATCGCCGCCAAGCTGCACGCGGTGGAGGCGTTCGTGGACGCCAACCCGATCGACCGGCGCATCCACGGGACCGAGGCGCCACGGTTCGGGATCGTGACCACGGGCAAGGCGCATCTCGACGCGATGGAGGCGCTGCGGCTGCTGGGGCTCGACGGCGACGCCTGCCGGCGACTCGGGATCGAGGTCTACAAGATCGGGCTGGTCTGGCCGCTGGCGCGGCGCGCGGCGCTCGAGTTCGTCACCGGGCTGGGCGAGGTGCTGGTGATCGAGGAGAAGCGCGGCATCGTCGAGAGCCAGCTCAAGGAGGCGTTCTACGACTGGCCCGACGCCAAGCCCGCGCGAATGGTGGGCAAGCACGACGAACGGCTCGAGCCGCTGGTGCCGTGGACGGGCGAGCTCGGGCCGCGGCTCCTGCTGCCGATCCTCGCGGCGCGGCTCGACGCGTTCTTCCCGGGCGAGGGGTTGCCGGCGCGCGCGACCGCGCTGACGCGGACGCGCCCTCCCGTGCTGTCGGTGGCGGGGGCCACGCGGACGCCGTACTTCTGCTCGGGCTGCCCGCACAACACCTCGACCCGCGTGCCCGAAGGGTCGGTCGCGGCCTCGGGCATCGGCTGCCACGTCATGGCGTCGTGGATGGACCGGCAGACCGTCGGCTACGCGCAGATGGGCGGCGAGGGCGTGCCGTGGATCGCGGCGTCGCTGTTCAACGGCGGCCGCCACCTGTTCCAGAACATCGGCGAGGGGACCTGGTACCATTCCGGCTCGCTCGCCGTGCGGCAGGCGGTGGCGGCGCGCGCGAACATCACGTTCAAGGTGCTGTTCAACGACGCGGTGGCGATGACCGGCGGGCAGCCGGTGGACGGGCCGGTCACGCCGGCCGCGATCGCCTGGTCGAGCCGGGCGGAGGGCGTCGAGCGGATCGCGGTGCTGTCGGACGACGTGGCGCGCCTCGTCCCGTCCGACTACCCGCCGGGGACCACCTTCGACGACCGCGCGCGGATGGATGCGGTGCAGCGCGAGCTGCGCGAGGTGCCGGGCGTGACCGTCCTGCTCTACGCGCAGACCTGCGCGACGGAGCTCAGGCGGCAGCGCAAGCGGGGCCGGGCGGCGCCGGTGACCCGGCGCGTGGTCATCAACGAGGCCGTCTGCGAGGGCTGCGGCGACTGCTCGGTCGCGTCCAACTGCCTGTCGGTCGAGCCGGTGGAGACGCCGCTGGGCCGCAAGCGGCGGATCAACCAGGGGACGTGCAACGCGGACTATTCCTGCCTGGAAGGGTTCTGCCCGAGCTTCGTGACCGTGGAGGGCGGGACGCCCCCCGTCCACGTCCCGCCCCCGGATCTCGAGGCGCGCGCCGCCGCGTTGCCGCTCCCCGACCTGCCGGCGCTCGACCGGCCGTGGAACCTGCTGGTGGCGGGGGTGGGCGGCACGGGCGTCATCACGGTGGGCGCGGTCGTGTCGATGGCCGCGCATCTCGAGGGGCGGGGCGCGTCGGTGCTCGACTTCACCGGCTTCGCGCAGAAGTTCGGCACCGTGCTGGGCTACGTGCGCATCGCCGCCACGCCGGGCGCGCTCAACCAGGTTCGGATCGACGCGGGCCTCGCGGACGCGGTGGTGGCCTGCGACGCGGTGGTGGCTTCCTCGCCCAAGGCCTCGGCGCATTACCGCGAGGGGACGCTCGTGTCGCTCAACCTGGCCGAGATGCCGACCGGCGACCTCGTGCTCGACCGCGACGCGACGCTCGGGATCGACGAGCGCCACCGGGCCGTGGCCGACGCGGTCGGGGCGGAGGCCGTGGCCGCCTTCGACGCGAACGGGCTCGCGGCGAGGGTGCTGGGCGACGCGGTCTTCGCCAACGTCGCGATGCTGGGCCATGCCTGGCAGCGCGGGATGGTGCCGGTCGGGCTCGACGCGCTCGACCGGGCGTTCGAGCTCAACGGGGTCGCGCCGGAGGCCAACCGGCGCGCCTTCGCGCTCGGGCGGCTGGTCGCGGCGGACCCGGACGCCTTCGCGCCGCCGCCCCCGCCCGCGCCCCTCGACCTCGACGCGCTGATCGACGACCGCGCGGCGCGCCTGGCGGACTGGGGCGGCGACGCGGCGGCGGAACGCTACCGGGCGACGCTGGCGGCGTTCCGGGCTCGCGCGGGCGACGAGGCGACGACGATCGCGGCGCGCAGCCTGCACCGGCTGATGGCCTACAAGGACGAGTACGAGGTCGCGCGGCTCCATGCCGACACGGGGTTCCGCGAGCGCATCGCGGCCGAGTTCGGCGCGGATGCGCGCGTCACCTACCACCTCGCGCCGCCGGTCCTGTCGAAGGGCCGGGATTCGCGCGGGCGGCCGGGCAAGCGGCGGTTCGGGCCCTGGATGGGCCGGGCCTTCGCTGCGCTATCGCGGCTGCGCGGGCTGCGCGGGACGGCGCTCGACCCGTTCGCCCGGCACGCGGACCGCCAGCTCGAGCGCGACCTCGTCGCGTGGTTCGAGGGGTTGCTGTGCGACCTGCCCGGCCGCCCGGCCCCGCTCGGCCCCGACCGGCTCGCCACGGTGCTCGCGGCGCCGATGGAGATCCGGGGCTACGGCCCGGTCAAGGCCGCGGCGGCGGTGCGCGTCCGCGCGGCGGTCGACGCGGTCCTGGCGGCGGACGGTTCGGCTACCGACGGGGGATCCGGGTAAAAGCTCCGCGACGGCAACAGGTTCCGGGAAGTCGCGGGGAACAGGATCGTAGGTGCGGCGTTCAGGTTGTTACACGCCGACAAGGAACTTCTATGGATCAGATCGTGCAGAATGACGCCGGATCCGGCCTCGCGGCGAGCTTCGAGCGTCACCTGCCGCTCGCACCCGGCGAGCGCGCGTTCCTCGAGACGCTGGCGGAGGCGCCGCAGCCGGTGGCGAAGGGTCACGTCCTGATCCGGGCGGGGCACGCGGCGGACGCGATCCACCTCCTCGACGATGGCTGGGCCACGGCGTCGGGCACCGCGCCGTCGGGCCGCTCGCACGCGTTCCGGCTCTACCTTCCCGGCGAGCTGATCGGGCTGTCGGAGCTCGCCACCCGCATCCCGCGCCACGACGTCCGGATGCGCACCGGCGGCACCGTCGCGCGCATCCCGCGCGACCGGCTGGCGGGGCTCTATGGCGGGCATCCGCGGCTCGGGGCGCTCCTGACGGCGATCACGGCGATGGACGAGGGCGTGCTGCGCGACCACGCGGTCGGCCTCGCGCGGATGGACGGCGACCGGCGGCTCAAGACGTTCCTGCTGCAGCTGCGCGCGCGCCTCCACGTCGGGACCGTGGGGACGGGCGACCGGCTTCGCGTCCCGTTCAGCCAGGCCGAGATCGGCGAGATGACCGGGATGACCCCGATCTACGTCAACCGGCTCCTGCGGAGCTGGATCGCGGCCGGCGACCTCGCCGTCGAGCGGCCCTACTTCCACCTCCACGCCCGTCAGGCCTGGGAGGGGGAGACCGGCTTCGTGGACCCGTTCGCGCCCATCGACACGAGCTGGTTCCCGAAGGCCTGACCGCGCGTCGCCGCCCGGAACGCGGGGCGGGATGCGGGCGTTCGTCCCGACGCAGCCCCGGAATCCCGCCTTGTCCGACCCGACCGCGCTCCACGACCCGCTCGACATCGCCATCCTCGCGCATGTCCGCCACCCGATCGCGCAGCCGTTCATGGGCGGGATGGAGGCGCATAGCTGGCACCTCGCCGCCGGGCTCGCGGCGCGCGGGCACCGCGTCCGGCTGCTGGCCTCGGGCGACAGCCGCGCGCCGGGCGAGCTGGTGGCGATCGTGCCGCGCCACTACGAGGTCGACTTCCCCTGGCATACGTCGCACGGCACGGCAGGGCTGAACGCGCATCTCGACGAGATCTACTCGGGCGCGCTGATCGGGCTCTCGCGCGAGCGGCCGGACGTCGTGCACAACAACGCGCTGCACCGCTATCCGCAGGCCTGGGCCGCGATCCACCGGCAGCCGATGGTCAGCGCGATGCACGTCCCGCCCTTCGGCGCGCTGCAGCGCGCGGTGCTGGCCGATCCGCGGCCCTGGAGCCTCACGACCGTCACGTCGCGCGCGCAGGTCCCGCGGTGGTGGGAGCGCCCGCCCGCGACCGCGTCGGTCGTCCCGAACGGGATCGACCCCGACGCCTGGCGCTTCGACGCGAGGGGCGGCGGGGGCGCGGTCTGGATCGGGCGGATCACGCCCAACAAGGCGCCCGGCGCCGCGATCCGCGCGGCGAAGGCGGCGGGCGTGCCGATCACGCTCTTCGGGCCGATCGAGCACCGCGACTGCTTCGAGGACGAGGTCCGCCCGCATCTCGGCCCCGACGTGCGCTACGGCGGCCACCTGTCGTCGGAGGCGCTGCAGCGCGAGACCGGAACGTTCGACCTCCTGGTGTTCACCCCGATCTGGGACGAGCCGTTCGGGCTGGTGGCGATCGAGGCGATGGCCTGCGGCCTGCCGGTCGCGTTCGTCGACATGGGCGCGGTCGCCGAGGTGGTCGGCCCCTGCGGCGCGGGGGCCGCGCGCGACGACGGGGCGGGGCTCGCGGCCGCGATCGGGACGGCGATGGCGATCGACCGCGCCGCGTGCCGCGCGCGCGTGCTCGAGCGGTTCACGCTCGCGCGGATGATCGACCGGTTCGAGGCGCTCTACCGGCGCGCCGTCGCCGGGGTGGACCTGCCGATCCTGCCCGACGGCGCGGTGGCCGCGCCGATGGCGGCCGAGTGATCACTCCGCGGCGACCGGCACCGACTCGAGCCGCTTCTCCAGCAGCCGGATGACCCGGGCCGAGTTCGCGTAGGGCATGTCGTCGCGCTGCTCGGACAGCGCGAAGTCCGCCGCATCGGGCTCGCGGAGCAGCACCACGCCGTTCCGCCGCCGCTCCACCAGTCCCATCAGCCGGAACGCGCGGATCCAGTGCTCCATGGTGGCGTAGCCCCACTTGTCCGCGAACAGGCGCGAGTTGGCGAGCACGGTGCGGATGTGGTGGACCGGGGGCATGTGGTGGCGGTGGAACTGGTGGTAGACCCGCGCGCCCGCGACCCAGCGGATCGGCACGCCCTGCGTCGTCAGGCTCTTGGCGAAGTCGGTATCCTCGCCGCCGTAGCCCACGAACCGCTCGTCGAAGCCGCCATGCGCGAGGAACGTCTCCCGATCGATCGCGAAGTTGAGCGACCAGAAGCAGCGGTAGTCGTCGCACGGATGCGTCCCCTCCGCCGGCCCCGCCTGCCGGTCGGAATGGCGCACGGCAACGCGCGCGAACGCGTCCCAGTCGAGCCCCCCGGCCTGCGCGCCCTTGGGCAGGTACATGACCTGCCCCATCAGGATGCCCGCAGCCCCCGCCGCTCGGTGGCGCGCGTAATCGGCGAGGCAGGACGGCTCGGGAATGCAGTCGACGTCGAGGAAGACGAGCTGCTCGCCCCGCGCGGCGCGCGCCACCGCGTTGCGCGCGGCCGCGAGCGGGATCGGGTCGCCGGGCACGAGCACCTGGCGCACCGGGAACGGCATCGCGGGCAGCCCCTCGTAGGGCGCGTCCGCCATCACGCCGATCACCAGCTCGCCCGGCGGCACGGTCTGGGCGGCGAGGCCGCGCATGACGTTGGCGAGGTGGTCCTCGCGGCCGCGGGCGATGGTGAGGGCGGAGATCATGCGTGCAGCCTTTCGATCGGACGGAGCGTTGCGGAAGGGGCGGGTCCGGCCCAGAGCCGGGCGGCGAGCGCCGCGAGCCAGTCGGCGGCGCCCCTCGCGGCGTCCGGGTCGAACAGCGCGCGCTGGACCGAGGGCTCGATCCCGCGCGCCGCCGCGAGCGCCTCGTCCCAGCCGCCCGGCGTGCCCGGCCATCGCGGGAGGACGTGCGCGGCGCCCGCGGTCGCCAGCGCGTCGGCCTTCGCGACCTGCTCGTCGTAGTAGCGCCATTCCGGCACGACGACCCACGGCCGCCCGACCGCCAGCACCTGATGGCAGAGCGTGTTGCCGGCCGAGCTGCACACGACGTCGGCGGCCGCGAGATGCGCGTCCACGCCATCGGTCCAGCCATCGAGGCGCAGGTTGCCCGGCACCGTCTCGTGCCATTCGCGCGCAACCTGCCCGGCGACGACGAACTGCGCGTCGGGCCGCGCCCGCGCGCCCAGCGTCAGTGGCGCCAGCGGGATGCCGCCGCCGCCGCCGCCCGAGATCACGGCGACGACCTCGCGGTCGGGATCGAGCCCGAGCGCGCGGCGCGCCGCGGCTCGGGCCATCGGCGCGGGCGTCGCGACGCCGATGCCCGCCGCGTGGTGCGTCGCCCGGCGCATCCAGTCCGGCCGGCCCGGCTGCTCGAGGGTCTCGGCATAGGGCGCGAGCAGCCCGGCCGCGCCGCGATAGGCGGCGAGGTGGCCCGGGTCGCCGCGGTCGCCGTGCTGGAGCACGCAGACGGTCGGAACCGAGGCGATCCGCGCGAGCTGCGCGATCTCCGCGGAGACGTCGGTGAGGAACAGCGCGGGATCGGCGCGGTCGAGCCACGCGGCGATCGTGGCCACCGCCCGCCGGATCGTGGGCCATCCCACCGGCGCGCAATGCAGCGTGTCGGGCGTCGCGAGCCCGGCCATCGCTTCCGGCACCCCGCCGGGATCCTCGAAGAGCGACGGGATCGCGACGACCTCCGTGCCAGGCGGCAGGCCCTCGAACATCGCCGCCCGCGCGCAGAACAGCGTCATCGGATGCCGGTCCGCCAGCGCGCGGGCGAGCGCCGCGATGCGCTCGGCATGGCCGCGCCCCTGATGGTGCACGAAGGCGCCGATCGGCGCGCCCGCCGCCCGCGCGCTCACGCGTGGACCCGTGCGGCCGCCCGGCTCCCGGCGAGCACGCTCACGACGCCGGCCGCGTGCGGCAGGGGCGCCACGCGGACGTTGGCGCGTGCGCGATGCCGGTCGAGCTCGGGCGCGTGGTTCGCCACGAACACCGTCGGCAGGCCCGCATCGACGAAATCGAGGTCGTTGCCGCTGTCGCCGAAGCAGGTGCAGGCGGCGTCCGGCAGGCCCAGCACGCCCAGCAGATGCCGGGTCGCCGCGCCCTTGCCGGCACGAGGCGGGAGCACGTCGAGCAGGTCGCCGTGCGAGAGCACGACCTTCGAGGCGAGCCCCGCCTTCGCCAGCGCGCGATGCGCGTGGCGGGCGGCGTCGACGTCGCCGTGGTAGGACAGCTTGCCCGCGCGCTGCTCCACCTCCGGCTGCGGGCGGAGCAGGCGGGCGGCGGGCGTGGCCGCGAGCAGCGACCGGACGGCCTCGCGCGGCCACGGCGCGATCGCCGCTTCGTGGAACGCGTCGTCGAACGTCAGCGCGCCGTGCCGGTCGCGGCGGTGGATCTCGGTCCCCACGCAGGTCACGAACGTGTCCGGCTCCGGCAGGTCCCAATCGGCGAGCACGGCGCGGGCCTCGGGCAGGCTGCGCCCGGTCGCGACGGCGAAGTGGACGTCGCCCGCGCCGGCGCGCCAGGCGGCGAAGGCCGCGGCACCCTCGCGCGACCCGGTCAGCGTCCCGTCGATGTCGCAGACCACCAGCCGCCGCGCGGCGGGCCGGGGACGGGCGGGCGCGACCGCGCCGCGCAGGACCCGCAGCGAGCGCTCGGCGTAACGGTTCCAGCCCGACGCCATCGCCCGCGCCTGCCCCGTCCGCGCCATCGCCGACCGGCGGGGCTCGTCGGCCAGGAGCTCGCGCATCGCCGCCGCGAAGGCCGCCGGGTCGAGCGGGTCGGCGGTGACGCCGTGGCCAAGGTCGCGCAGGATGTCGGCGGGGCCGCCGTGGCAGGTCGCGACGACGGGCAGCCCGTGCGCGGCGGCCTCCTGGATCGTGAGCCCGAACGGCTCGGTGAGGGCCGGGTTCGCGAACAGCCCGCCCGACGCCGCGGCGCGCCGGTAGAGCGCGCCGACCTGCCGCTGGTCGTGGCGGCGCGGATAGGCGACGTGACCGTGCAGATCGTGGCGGTCGATCGCCGCGAGCAGGCCGCGATGGACCCGCGCGACCTCGCCCGGTCCGTCGACCCCGTCGCGCAGCCCGGCGACGATCACGAGGTTCGCGCGCGCCCGGAGCGCCGGGTCGGCGCCGAACATCCCGACAAGGCCCGCGAGGTTCTTCTTCTCCACCGGGCGCGCGACGGCGAGCACCATCGGCAGCGACGGGTCCGCGAGGAAGCGGTCGATCCAGGTCCAGTCCTCGTCCGGGTCCGCGGCGGCGGGCAGGTGGATGCCCGGCGGGACCTTGTGGATGCGGGCCGCGCGGGCCGACGGATAGGCCAGGAGCTGCCGCTCGCATTCGTCGCGCGACGACCCGATCACCGCCACGGCGCCCGCTATGGCCGCGTCCTCGGACGCGATCCGGCGGGCCAGCGCGTCGGGGACATCGCCGCCCATCGCGTGGCACTTGTCTAGCCCGAGCGAATGCGCGGTGTAGACGTAGGGGACGCCGAGCGCGTCGCGCACGCGCCGCGCAACGAAAGCCGCGTCGGCGAAATGCGCGTGGATCACGTCCGGCAGGCGGGGCAAGGCGCGCAGATGCGCCACCAGCGCGTCGGCAAAGGCCGGCAGCTCCGCCTCGAGCGCCTCCTTGGCGAGGTATGCGCGGTCCGCCGTGCCGATCCGCACGATCACGCAGCCCGGCGACACGCGCTCGCGCGGCCGGGCGAAACGCGCGCCCAGCGCGGCGTCGTCGAAGGCGCGCGTGACGATGGAGACCGCGTCCACGCCCGGCAGCCGCGCCTGCGCCTCGGCCGCGCCGAGCACGTAGGCGACGTGCCCGCCGGTATCCTCCGTCAGTCCGTAGGGCACCGGAGCGGGGCAGAGGCACCCGCCGAGGGCGATGTGGACGATCTCCATGCGGGCTCCTTCGTCGGCGGGGCGGGATCGCGGGCGGCCGCGGCCCGAAGTTTCAACGAGGGGGGGAGGGAGGGTGTTCCTGCCCACGCGATGATTCTTAACTGCGCTCAAACTATTATAACAATCGTTAGTGGTTCATTCTTCCTACAAGATCGGGGAGAGGGGGAGGCATGCGGCATCGTTACCTGTTCGTCGGCGGCCTGCACCGTTCGGGCACCTCGCTCGCGGCCCGGCTCGCCGCGGCGATCGACGGCGTCGGCGGCACGACGGGCGCGCCGGTCCCGGAGGGGGAGGGCGCGTACCTGACCGGCGCGCTGCCGCATACCGCGCGGCACGGGCGGCCGGGCCATTTCGCGACCGACCCCGCGCAGCACCTGGTGGAGGGGCACCCGCTCGACCGTCTGGAGACGATCGAGCGGCTCGAGCGGGACTGGTCGCCGTGGTTCGACCCGGGCGCGGCGTGGCGGGTGGAGAAGAGCCCGGTGAACCTCGTGCGGATGCGGCTCCTGCAGTCGCTCCTGCCGCTGTCGCAGTTCGTCGTCGTTGTCCGGCACCCGGTGGCGGTGGCCCGCGCGGTGTCGAAGTGGACGGGCGAGGACGTCGGCCGCGGCGTGGCGCATTGGGAGGCGGCGATGGCGCGGATGCTGGGCGACCTGCCCCACCTGCACGCCGCGATGGTGCTGCGCTACGAGGACGTCGTCGCCGACCCCGCGCGGGCGGTCGCGCGGCTGGCGGCGTTCCTCGACCGCCCCGCCGCGCCCCCGCCCGAGGCGGTGCGCGACGGCAACGCCGACTACGACCTCGACTGGCCCGCCCCGCCCGGCCCGGCGGCGCGGGCCCTGGGCTACGGAGACGCGCCGATGGAGGCGTCGCTGGCCGTGCGCCACCCGCTGCGCGCGGTGCGCGAGGCGGTGCTCGAGGCGCGCTAGGGGCTCAGACGGCCGCGAGCCCCTCGTCGAGCGCCCCGAGGATGGCCGCCACGTCCTGCGCCGTGACGATCAGCGGCGGGGACATGATGAGGTTCGCCCCCGACGGCCGCACCATCACCCCCGCGCGGTACGTCGCCTCGTGCGCGCGCATGACCGTCGCGAGCGGGGCCGGCTCCTTCGTGTCGCGGTCCGTCACCAGCTCGAGCGCGCACATCAGCCCGTGCCCGCCGCGCACGTCGCCCACGATCGCGTGACGGCCCGCGAGCTCGCGCAGGCCCGCGAACAGTTCCGCTCCCCGCGCCGCGGCGTTCGCGGCCACGTCGAGCCGCCGCGTCTCCGTCAGGCAGGCGATCGCGGCGGCCGCGCCGACCGGATGGCCGGAATAGGTGTAGCCCGAGCCGATCATGGCGCGGCCGGTCGCGTCGTCCTCGAACGTCGCGGCGACCGCCTCCGACAGCATCGTCGCGCCGAACGGAAAGTAGCCGGTGGTGATCGCCTTGGCGAAGGTCGCCATGTCGGGCCGCACGCCCCAGTGCCGCGAGCCGGTCCAGTCTCCGGTGCGCCCGAACCCGGTGATGACCTCGTCGGCGATCAGCAGCACGCCGTGGCGCGAGCAGATCTCGCGGACGCCGGGCATGAAGCTCGCATGCGGCGGGATCACCCCGCCCGCGCCCATCACCGGCTCCATGATGAAGGCCGCGACGGTCTCGGGCGACTGGAACACGATCTCCTCCTCGAGCGCGCGCAGGCACAGGGCCGCGAGCCGCTCGGGGTCGGTCTCGTCCCAGGGGTTGCGGTAGGGGTAGGGCGCGGGGACGTTGTGGCAGCCGGGGATCAGCGGCTCGTACTGCGCGCGGTAGAGCGGGTTGCCGTTCACCGACGCGCCGCCGGTATGCGTGCCGTGGTAGCCGCGCTTGAGGCTGAGATACTTGGTGCGCGCGCCCTCGCCCCGGATCCGGTGGTACTGCCGCGCGAGCCGCAGCGCGATCTCGACGCTGTCCGAGCCGCCCGAGGTGAAGAACGCGCGGGTCAGGCCTTCGGGCTCGAGCGTCTCGCGCAGCATCCACGACAGCTCGATCGCGGCGTCGTTGGTGGTACCCTTGAAGGCCGAGTAATAGGGCAAAGCGTCGAGCTGCGCGGCGATGGCGGCCTTCACCGGGGCGCAGGAATAGCCCAGGTTCACGTTCCAGAGCCCGCCCACCGCGTCGATCGTCTCGTGCCCGTCGATGTCGGTTATGCGCACGCCCGAGGCGGCGGTGACGATCTTGGCGGGGTTGTCGCGGGTCTCGCCGGGATGGCCCATCGGATGCCACATGTGGCGGCCGACGTTCTCGCGCAGGAAATTGTCGTCCTTCATCGTGCCGTCCCCTCGGTCGCGTGCGGATGCCCGGCCGCCGGGATGGCCCCCGCCCGGCACGCGCGCAAGCCGGATCAGCCGAGATAGACCGGCGAGCGCGGGTAGCGGACGCGGGGCGTCGAGCGGGTCGCGAGGAAGAAGCCGAGCGTGAGCGGCCCGACCCGGCCCGCGAACATCAGCGCGACGACGACGACCCGCCCCAGCCCGTCGAGCTCGCCCGTCGCCCCCTGCGACAGCCCCACCGTGCCGAAGGCGGAGACCATCTCGAACAGGAGCGGCAGGAATTCGCCGTCGTGGCTGATCAGGACGAGGAACGTCGCCACCGCGAGGAACAGGATCGCCACGGAGACGAGCGCGGTGACGCGCATCACGTCCTCGAGCGGGATCGACCGGCCGAACGCGGTCAGCTCCGAGCGGCGGCGGAAGAAGGCCACGGTCGCCAGGAGCAGCGCGATGAAGGTGGTGACCTTGATCCCGCCCGCCGTCGAGGTCGCGCCGCCGCCCACCAGCATCAGCGTGATCGTCAGGAACGCGGTCGCGTCGTGGATCGCGGCGTAGTCGGCGGTATTGAAGCCCGCGGTGCGCGGCGTGACGCCCTGGAACCAGGCGACGGTCAGCTTCTCGTGCCAGGTGTCGAACAGGCCCAGCGTGCCGGGATTGGTCCATTCGAGCGCGGCGAACGTGCCCGTGCCCCAGACGATCAGCGCGGCGGTCCCGACCAGCATCAGCTTGGAGTGCAGCGTCAGCGGCGCCCAGCGGCGGTGGCGCCAGAGGTCGCCGATCACCACGAAGCCCAGGCCGCCGACGATGAAGAGGAGCGGGATGACGAGGTTGACCACCGGGTCGGTGGCGTAGCGCGTGAGGCTGTCGGGATAGAGGCCGAAACCCGCGTTGTTGAACGCGGAGACGGTGTGGAAGGCCGCGTGCCAGAGGCCCCGCCCCCAGCCGAGGTCCGGCACGAACACGGTCGCGAGCGCCGCCGTGCCCAGCGTCTCGGCCACGAGGAACACGACCGCGATGACCCGCACCAGCCGCCCGAGGTCGCCCAGGCCCGTCTGCCCCGTCTCCTCGCGCAGCGTCAGCGACCGCGACAGGCCGACCGGCATCCCCAGGAGCGACAGGATCAGGACCGCGAAGGTCATCAGCCCGAGCCCGCCGAACTGGATCAGCACGGCGATCACGACCTGCCCGAAATCGGTGAAGTGCGAGCCGGTATCGACGACGACGAGCCCGGTGACGGTCACCGCGGAGGCGGAGGTGAAGATCGCCTCGCCCCAGGTGGTGGGCGAGAACGCCGCGACGGGCAGCTTCAGCAGCACCGCGCCGACCGCCACGAAGACCGCGTACATCACCAGGAGCAGCACCGGCGGCGACATGCGCAGCACCGACATCCCGCGCACCGAGCGGGTCCCGGACCGCGCGCGGGCGTGGAACGCGTCCTCGCTCGGATCGCCGCCGCCCGGCTCCCGGTCCGGGTCGCGGACGCTCACGCCGCGACCCGCGCGTTCACGCGCACTGGACCTCGGCGAAGCGTTGCAGGTCGGCCCGCGCGCCCAGGAGCAGCATCACGTCGCCCGTCTCGATCGCCGGGCCGTCGGCCAGCGGCAGCGGCACGCCGCCGCGCAGCAGGCCGAGCGGGTGGACGCCGTGCTTGCGGAACCACTCGGCGCGGTCGAACGACGTCCCGATCAGGCGGTCCGGCGCGGTGAAGCTGACGACGCTCTGGCCATCGCCCGCGACCATGTAGTCGGTGACGAACGGGTTGTGGATCGTCTGCGCGACGCGGTGGCCCATGTCGCGCTCGGGGTTCACGACGTGCTCCACGCCGATGGAGGCGAGGATGCGGCGATGCGTCTGCGAGCGCGACTTGCCCCAGACCTGCCGCACCCCGAGCGTTCGGACGTTCATCGCGCCGACGATGTTGGCCTCGAGATCCTCGCCCATGGCGATCACCGCGGCCTCGCACTGGTCCACGCCGAGCTCGCGGAGCGCGCGCTCGTCGCGTGCATCCGCGATCGCCGCCTGCGCGAGGCGGTCGGAGAGCTCGTTGACGCGCCGCTCGTCGATGTCGATGCCGATGACGTGGTGCCCGAAGGCGGCGAGGTCGGTCGCGATCGTGGCGCCGAAGGTGCCGAGGCCGATGACGGCGACCGAACCGAAGCTGGGCATGCGCGCTCCCGTCTGCGCTGGTATCGGGGCCGGTCTGCTCCCGCCGGCGGACACATGCAAGCGCGACCCGCGCGTTACTTGCGAGTGCCTCGCACTCGCACTAGATCTGCGGAGAACCGACGAGGAGCCCCCCCGGATGCCCGCGATCAAGACGCTTCTCGCCGCCGCGGCGCTCGCCGTCCCGGCTCTCGCGGCCCATGCGCAGGACGACCGCTTCAAGGCGGTGACGACCTTCACCGTGCTGGCCGACATGGCGCGCAACGTCGCGGGCGACGCGGCCGAGGTGGTGTCGATCACCCGCCCGGGCGCCGAGATCCACGGCTACGAGCCCACGCCGCAGGACATCGTGGGGGCCGCCGACGCCGACCTGATCCTGTGGAACGGGCTCGACCTCGAACTCTGGTTCGAGCAGTTCCTCGGCAACCTGGGCGACATCCCGTCGGCGACGCTCACCGAGGGCATCGACCCGATCCCGATCTCCGTGGGCTCCTACGAGGGCCGGCCGAACCCGCATGCCTGGATGGGCCTCGACAACGCGCTGATCTACGTCGACAACATCGCCGCCGCCTTCGCGGAGCACGACCCGGAGAACGCCGCGACGTACTGGGCCAACGCCGGGGCCTACAAGGCGCGGATCGCCGAGACGATCGCGCCGCTGCGCGACCGCATCGCGCGCGTGCCCGAGGACCGGCGCTGGCTCGTGACCTGCGAGGGCGCGTTCAGCTATCTCGCGCGCGACTTCGGGATGCGCGAGCTCTACCTCTGGCCGATGAACGCCGACCAGATCGGCACGCCGCAGCAGGTCCGCAAGGTCATCGACGGCGTCCGCGAGCACGACGTCCCGGTCGTGTTCTGCGAGTCGACGGTCAACACCGCGCCCGCCGAGCAGGTCGCCCGCGAGACCGGCGCGGCCTATGGCGGCGTGCTCTACGTCGACAGCCTGACGGAGGCGGACGGGGTCGCGCCGACCTATCTCGACCTGCTGCGCGTGACCGCCGAGACGGTCGCGGACGGCATGTCGGGCGGCATGGACTAGGCCTGCCGCGCCACCCCGTCACCGGCCCGGTCAGGAGACCCCGATGCTCGACGAGACGCCCCGACGATCGACGACCGCCGCGAGCGACGACGCGGGCGCGGGCATCGTGGCGCGCGACGTGACCGTGACCTACCGCAACGGCCACACCGCGCTGCACGATGCGAGCTTCGCGATCCCGCGCGGCACGATCACCGCGCTGGTGGGCGTGAACGGCGCGGGCAAGTCGACGCTGTTCAAGGCGATCATGGGCTTCGTGCCCGCCGCGCGCGGCGAGATCCGGCTCTTGGGACGGAGCGTGCGCGAGGCGCTGGCGGCGAACCTCGTGGCCTACGTCCCGCAGGCCGAGGAGGTCGATTGGGCCTTCCCGGTGCTGGTCGAGGACGTGGTGATGATGGGGCGATACGGGCACATGGGCTTCCTGCGCCGCCCGAAGGCCGCCGACCGCGCCGCCGTCGACGGGGCGCTCGCGCGGGTGGGCATGGGCGAGTACCGCGACCGCCAGATCGGCGAGCTCTCGGGGGGGCAGCGCAAGCGGGTGTTCCTCGCCCGCGCGCTCGCGCAGGACGGGCAGGTGATCCTGCTCGACGAGCCGTTCACCGGCGTGGACGTGCGGACCGAGGAGCGGATCGTGGCGCTCCTGCGCGAGCTGCGCGACGAGGGGCGGGTGATGCTGGTGTCGACGCACAACCTGGGCTCGGTTCCGGAGTTCTGCGACCGCACCGTGCTCGTGAAGGGCACCGTCCTGGCCCACGGCCCGACCGAGACCACGTTCACCCATGACAACCTCGAGCGCGCCTTCGGCGGCGTGCTGCGGCAGTTCACGCTCTCGGGCGGGGACCTGCACGACGACGACGACGCGCGCGAGGTCCGCATCCTCACCGACGACGAGCGGCCCTTCGTGCAGTACGGCGAGCGCCGCCCGAAGGCGCGCCCCGCGGAGCCGAAGTGATCGCCGTTTTGCTCGAGCCGTTCGGCTACGCCTACATGACCAACGCGATGTGGGTGTCGGCGATGGTCGGTGGGGTCTGCGCGTTCCTGTCGTGCTACCTGATGCTCAAGGGCTGGTCGCTCATCGGCGACGCGCTCGCGCATTCGGTCGTGCCGGGCGTGGCGGGGGCGTACATCCTGGGGCTTCCCTTCGCGCTCGGCGCCTTCGCGGCGGGCGGGCTCGCGGCGGGGGCGATGCTGTTCCTGACCGGGCGCTCGGGGCTCAAGGTGGACGTCATCATCGGGATCATCTTCACCTCGTTCTTCGGGCTCGGCCTGTTCATGGCGTCGCTGTCGCCGATGTCGGTCTCGATCCAGACGATCGTGATGGGCAACGTGCTCGCGATCACGCCGGGCGACACGATCCAGCTCGCGATCATCGGCGCCGTGGCCCTCGTCGTGCTGCTCGCGAAGTGGCGCGACCTGATGGTGGTGTTCTTCGACGAGACCCACGCGCGCACGATCGGCCTGCGCCCCGATCTGCTCAAGGCGGTGTTCTTCGTGCTGCTGGCGGCGGCCATCGTGGCGGCGATGATGACGGTGGGCGCGTTCCTCGTGATCGCGCTGGTGGTGACGCCGGGGGCCACGGCCTACCTGCTCTGCGACCGGTTCCCGCGCCTCATCGTCGTGTCGGTGGCGATCGGGACGGCGACCTCGTTCCTCGGCGCCTATCTGAGCTTCTTCCTCGACGGGGCGACGGGCGGGGTGATCGTGACGCTCCAGACGCTGCTGTTCCTCGCGGCCTTCGTGTTCGCGCCCAGGCACGGGATGCTCGCCGCGCGGCGCCGCGCGGCGCAGGCGCTGGTGCGGCGCGCGGGCGAGCCCGTGCCCGAGCCCGCGCGGACGTGATCGAGACCCTGCTCCTCCCGTTCCAGTTCCCGTTCATGCGCAACGCGTTCTGGATCTGCCTCCTCGTCGCGCCGCCCACGGCGCTGCTGTCGTGCTACCTCGTGCTCAAGGGCTGGGCGCTGATGGGCGACGCGGTGAGCCACGCGACGCTGCCGGGGATCGTGCTCGCCTGGGCGCTCGGGATGCCGCTGATCGCGGGGGCCTTCGTCGCGGGGATGACCTGCGCGCTGGCGACCGGCTACCTGTCGCACAACAGCCGGGTGAAGCCCGACACGGTGATGGGGGTCGTGTTCTCGGGCATGTTCGGCGTCGGGATCATCCTCTTCACCTCGCTCGAGACCGACCAGCATCTCGACCACATCCTGTTCGGCAACATGCTCGGCATCGGCGCGCGGGACCTGTGGACCTCGGGCGTGATCGCGCTCCTCGTGAGCGCGGCGATCGGGCTGAAGTGGCGCGACCTGCTGCTGCACGCCTTCGACCCCGCTCAGGCGCAGGCCTCGGGGCTGCGCACGGGACGTGCTGCACTACGGGCTGCTCGTGGCGCTGTCGCTGACGATCGTGGCGACGCTGTCCTCGGTCGGGCTGATCCTCGCGGTGGCGCTGCTGGTCACGCCGGGTGCGATCGCGTTCCTCCTCGTGCGCAGCTTCGGCCCGATGCTCGTGGTCGCCGTCGCGGCCTGCGCCGGGTCGATGCTGCTCGGGACCTATGCCAGCTTCCACCTCGACAGCTCGCCCGCCGCGACGATCGTGCTGATCCTGACGGCGGCCTTCGTCGCCGCCTTCGTGCGCCGGATGGCGCAGACGCGCCGCGCCTCGCGCATGGGGGCAGAGGCGGCGCGCCGGCCCGCTTGACGGATCGCCGGACGCACTCCAGATCTTAGAACGATTCTAAGAGTTCCCGGAGGCGACCGTGACGACCACCTGCGACGCCTGCCCCCACGCCCCCGCCGCCGAGGATCCCGACCGCCGCTTCGTGCTGACCTACGTGCAGCCGGGGCTGGCGGGGTTCATGGACGGCTCGGTCTCGACGCTCGCGCCGATCTTCGCGGTGGCCTTCGCCACGCAGGATACGTGGACGACCTTCATCGTGGGGCTCGCCGCGTCGCTCGGGGCCGGCATCTCGATGGGCTTCACCGAGGTCGCCTCCGACGACGGCGTGATCTCGGGGCGCGGCTCGTCCGATCGCGCGCGGGGTGACGACGGGGGTGGCGACGACGCTGGGCGGGCCTCGGCCACGCGCTGCCCTACCTGATCGGGCATTTCTGGCTGGCGACGGCCATCGCGGTGGCGATCGTCTTCGTCGAGCTCTGGGTGATCGTGTTCGTGCAGCATCGGTTCATGCGCACGCCGATCCCGAAGGCGGTGCTGCAGGTCGTCGTCGGCGGCTCGCTCGTGCTGGCCGTGGGCGTGCTGCTCGGCGGCGCCTGACCGGGGCGCGCGCGCCCGTCAGTGCGGGATCATCAGCCGGATCAGCCCCGCCACGACCCCGAGCGCCGCGATCGACGCCGCCCAGATGCCCACGAACCACGCCACCCGTCGCCACGACGATCCGCCCTCGCCACCGGCCATCAGTGGTAGCCGGTGTCGGCGTCCACCTTCCCGCGGAACACCCAGTAGGCGTAGGCGGTGTAGGCGAGGATGACCGGGATCAGGACCGCCGCGCCCACCAGCATGAAGACCTGGCTCGCCCGCGGCGCCGCCGCCTCGTAGATCGTCACCTGCACGGGCACGATGTAGGGGAACATGCACACGCCGAGGCCGACGAAGCACAGCGTGAAGAGCGCGAGCGCCAGCACGAACGGGCCGGTACTCGTGGTTGTGGATGGTCAGCGAGCGGAACATCAGGAGCGCGATGAGCGCCACCGCGCCGCCGACGCCGATGGCGAGCGCGATCTGCCACCCGGCGAACCAGCGGGCGAAGTAGCCGTCCTGCAGGAACGGGGTCCAGAGGCTGACGACGCCGATGAAGCCCAGCGTCGCCGAGGCCCAGCGGCCAGGCCCGCGCGCGCATCCGCTCCTGCAGCGCGCCGCCGGTCTTCATCACGAGCCATGTCGCGCCCAGCAGCATGTAGCCGACCACGACCGCGACGCCCACGGTGAGCGAGAACGGCGTCATCCAGTCCCACCAGCCGCCCGAATAGGCGCGCGCCGCCTCGTCGACCTCGATCCCCTGCAGCAGGCCGCCGAGCGCGACCCCCTGCGAGAACGCCGCGAGGAACGAGCCGCCGATGAAGGCCGCGTCCCAGACCCAGCGCCAGCGGTCGGTGCGCCAGCGGAACTCGAACGCCACGCCCCGGAAGATCAGCGCCAGCAGCATCGCGATCAGCGGCGCGTAGAGCGCGGGCAGGATCAGCGCGTAGGCCAGCGGGAAGGCCGCGAAGAGCCCGCCGCCGCCCAGGATCAGCCAGGTCTCGTTGCCGTCCCAGACCGGCGCGACCGAGTTCATCATCACGTCGCGGTCGCCGCGGTGCCGCTCGGTCGCGAACAGCATTCCGAGCCCGAGGTCGAAACCGTCGAGGATGACGTAGACCAGCACCGCGAAGGCGATCAGGAACGCCCACGTCACCGTCAGGTCGAACGAGAAGCCCTCGACGATCCCCATCGCGTCACTCCCCCGGCTGCATGGATTGCGGCCGGCGTCGCGCCTCCTCGGGGGCGGGCGTGATGCCCGCCGTCCGGGTCGGGCCCTTGACGCTGTCGGCGAGCGTCGTCTCGTCGGTGGTCGGCTCGTGGCCCATCAGGCGCAGGATGTAGAACGTGCCCGCGCCGAACACCGCGAAGTAGATCACGATGAACGCCATCAGCGACGCGGCGACGGCGGGCGCGGCGAGCGGCGCGACGCTGTCGGCCGTGCGCAGGAACCCGTAGACCGTGTAGGGCTGCCGCCCGACCTCGGTGGTCACCCAGCCCGCGAGCACCGCCACCAGCCCCGACGGCCCCATGACGAGCGCCGCGCGGTGCAGCCACGGGGCGTCGTAGAGCGTGCCGCGCCAGCGCGCCCAGAGCGACCAGGCACCCACGCCGAGCATCGCGAACCCGAGGCCCACCATGATCCGGAACGACCAGAACACGATGCCCACGGGCGGCTGCTCGTCGTCGGGGATCGTGTCGAGCCCGGCGAGCGGCGCGTCGAGGTCGTGCTTGAGGATCAGCGAGGACAGGCCCGGGATGCCGATCTTGTAGTCGAGCGTCTGGGTCTCGTCGTTGGGGATGCCGAACAGGTAGAGCGGCGCGCGGCTGTCGTGGCTGTCGTAGTGCCCCTCCATCGCCATCACCTTGGCGGGCTGGTGCTCGAGCGTGTTGAGCCCGTGCAGGTCGCCGAGGACGATCTGCACCGGCGCGACGATCGCGGCCATCCACATCGCCATCGAGAACATCGTGCGCGTCGCCGCGCTCGACTCCGCGGCGCGGCGGCGGTCGCGCAGCAGGTGGAACGCCGCCACGCCGCCGACGATGAACGCGGTGGTCAGGTAGGCCGCGGTGACGGTGTGCACGAGCCGGTAGGGGAAGGACGGGTTGAAGACGATCTGCCAGAAGTCGCTCGGGCAGGAACTGGCCGGTGTCGGCGTCGATCTCGAAGCCCGACGGGCGTGTGCATCCACGAATTCACCGACAGGATCCAGAACGCCGAGAAGAACGTCCCGAACGCGACCATCGCGCAGGCCATCATGTGCAGCTTCTCGCCGACCTTGTCGCGGCCGAAGAGCATGATCCCGAGGAAGCCCGCCTCGAGGAAGAACGCCGACAGCACCTCGTAGGCCATCGGCGCGCCGATCACGGGGCCGGCCCGGTCCGAGAAGACCGACCAGTTGGTGCCGAACTGGTAGGACATCACGATGCCCGACACGACGCCCATCGCGAAGGCCAGCGCGAAGATCTTCACCCAGTAGCGGAACAGCTCGAGGTACTTGTGCTCGCGCGTCCACAGCCAGAGGCCGTTGAGGACCGCGAGATAGCTCGCCAGCCCGATCGTGAAGGCCGGGAACAGGAAGTGGAACGAGACGGTGAAGGCGAACTGGATGCGCGCGAGCAGCACCGCGTCGAAGGAGGCGAGCATGGAGGACCTCGAAGGAGCCTGACACCGCACCTAGCGAACGGCGCGGCGCCGGGCAACGGCCCTCGGACGGCCGCGGCGCCGCGGGCCGACCGGGCGCGGCGCTTGTCATCGGGTGCGCCGCGCGGCATCCCTCCGGGCCAGACCCCGGAGGCGCCATGACCATCCTGCTGCATGCACGCGACCTGCCCGACGGCCTCGACCTCGGCGCCTCGGTCGCCATCGACTGCGAGACGATGGGGCTGAATCCGCACCGCGACCGGCTCTGCCTCGTGCAGCTCTCGGCGGGCGACGGCGACGCGCATCTCGTGCAGGTCGCCATCGGACAGGACGCGGCGCCCAACCTCGTGCGCCTGCTGACCGATCCGGGCGTGCTCAAGCTGTTCCATTTCGGCCGCTTCGACATCGCGGCGATGCTGCACGCCTTCGGCGCGCTGACGGCGCCGGTCTGGTGCTCGAAGATCGCGTCGAGACTGGTGCGGACCTATACCGACCGGCACGGGCTCAAGGTGCTGCTGCACGAGCTGGTGGGCGAGGACATCTCCAAGCTGCAGCAGACGTCCGACTGGGGCGCGGAGACGCTCACCGAGGCGCAGATGGCCTACGCCGCCTCCGACGTGCTCCACCTGCACCGGCTCAAGGACGTGCTCGACGCGCGGCTCGAACGCGAGGGGCGCGCCGAGCTCGCGCAGGCCTGCTACGACTTCCTGCCGACCCGCGCGCGGCTCGACCTGATCGGCTACCCGGACACCGACATCTTCGCGCATTCCTGATGGCCGCGCGCGCGTCGCGGCCGTCCCGGTCCCGCGCCGAGGGGCTGCGGAGCCGGGCCGTGCGGATCGCGGCGCTCCTGCTGCCGGTCGCGGCGCTGGCACTCCTGTCGACGATGTTCCTGCTTGCGAACCGGGTGAACCCCGACGACGCGATCCCTTTCGCCGCCGTCGACGTGTCCGAGCGCGCGCGAGACCGGCAGCTCACGCGGCCGCGTTTCGCCGGGGTGTCGAGCCGGGGGACGCCCTTCGCGCTGACGGCCGAGCGGGCTCGGCCCGACGCCGCCGACCCGCGCCGCATGTCGGCACAGGCGCCGCGGCTCGTGCTCGGGACCGGCGAGGCCGACCGGGCGACCGTCGCGGCGGAGGCGGGCGAGGTCGATACCGGGGCGCGGACGATCGCGCTCGCGGGCGACGTGCGGATCGACACCGCCACGGGCTACGCGCTCAGGACGGCGGCGATGGAGGGCACGCTCGGGCGGCTGCGCGTGGTCGCGCCGGGCGAGGTCCGCGGCACCGGCCCGCTCGGACGGCTGCGCGCGGGCGCGATGCGGATCGACGAGGACGCGGCCGGCGCCGTGCGGCTGGTGTTCACCGGCGGCGTGGACCTGCTATACCTCCCCCCGACCTGACCGGAGACCGCGATGCCCCGCCCGCCCGCCGCCCTCGCCGCCCTCGCCGTCGCGATGCTGCTGGCCGCGCCCGCCGCGGCGCAGGACGCGCGGACCGGCTTCGGCTCGGGCGGCTTCGACCGCTCGGCGCCGGTGGAGGTCGCTTCCGACGCGCTCGAGATCGACCAGGAGACCGGGCGCGCGGTGCTGACCGGCAACGTGGTCATCGCGCAGGGCGAGATGCGGCTGTCCGCGGACGTGGTGACGGTGGACTACGCGACGGTCGACGGGGCGCGCCGGATCGAGCGCCTGCTGGCCGTGGGCGACGTCGTCGTGATCTCGGGCGAGGACGCCGCCGAGGGCCGGGAAGCGGTCTACACGCTGGCCACCGCCGCGATCGTGATGACCGGCGACGTGGTGGTCGCGCAGGACGGCGTGGTGCTCGCGGGCGACCGGATGGAGATCGACCTCGCCTCGGGCGCGGGCACCGTCACGGGCCGCGTGCGGACCACGTTGCAGCCATGAGCCCGCCCGCGCTCGTCGTGACCGAGGGCGATGGCGGCCTGCGGGTCCGCGGGCTCCGCAAGGCCTACCGCAAGCGGCCGGTGATCCGCGACGTGTCGATGGACCTCGCGCGCGGCGAGGTCGTGGCGCTTCTGGGCCCCAACGGGTCGGGCAAGACGACCACGTTCTACTGCATCGCGGGCCTCGTCCCCGCCGATGGCGGGACCGTGACGCTCGACGGGCGCGACGTGACGTGGCTGCCGATGTACCGCCGCGCGCGCGCGGGCATCGGCTACCTGCCGCAGGAGATGTCGATCTTCCGCGGCCTGACCGTCGAGCAGAACGTGATGGCCGTCCTCGAGGTCGCGGTGCGCGACCGGCGCGCGCGCCGCGAGCGCCTCGAGACGCTGCTCGCGGAGTTCCGCATCGAGCATCTCCGGCAGGCCCCCGCGCTCGCGCTGTCGGGCGGCGAGCGCCGGCGCGTGGAGATCGCGCGCTGCCTCGCCGCCGATCCCCGCTACCTGCTGCTCGACGAGCCCTTCGCGGGGGTGGACCCGATCTCGGTGGGCGACATCCGCGCGCTCGTGGCCGAGCTCAAGTCGCGCGGCATCGGCGTGCTGGTGACCGACCACAACGTCCGCGAGACGCTGCGGATCGTGGACCGCGCCTACATCCTGCACGACGGCGGCGTGCTGATGTCGGGCACCGCCGAGGAGGTCGTGGCCGACGACGACGTGCGGCGCGTCTACCTGGGCGAGGGCTTCGCGCGCTAGGGCGATCGCGCCCCGGTTTCAAGATTGACAGCCCCGCACCTCCGCCGCTTCCTCGGAGGCTCCGCCGCCGTTTCCCACGCCCGAGGAGGGCCCCATGCGCTATCAGATCACCGGCAAGCAGATCGACATCGGCGAGGCCCTCCAGACGCATGTGAAGGCCGAGATCGGCGCGGTGATCGAGAAGTACGCGCAGCGCCCCACCGACGCGCAGGTCGTGTTCTCGCGCTCGGCGCACGAGCACCATTGCGAGGCGACGGTGCATCTCTCGACCGGCATGACCACGACCGCGAAGGGCAAGGCCACCGAGATCTACGCGGCCTTCGACGACGCGGCGACGAAGATGGAGAAGCAGCTCCGGCGCTACAAGCGGCGGCTCAAGAACCACCATCAGGACCGGGCCGCGCCCGTTGAACTCACCGGCGGTTCCGCCTACATCCTCGCCGCCGAGACGGATGGCGGGGACGAGGCCGAGCCGGAGACGCTCGCGCCGGTCATCGTCGCCGAGATGAAGATGCGCATCCCCCAGCTCTCGGTGGGCGAGGCGGTCATGCAGATGGAGCTCGACGGCGCCCCGGTGCTCGTCTTCCGCCACGAGAAGGGCGGCGGGGTGAACGTCGTGTACCGGCGCGAGGACGGCAACGTCGGGTGGATCGACCCGGCCACGGTCGGATGAGGTCCTGACGCGAACGAAGGAACGTCGATGCAGGTGAGCGACATCCTGAGGCCCGGCTCCGTGAAGGTGCTGCCGAAGGCCTCGAGCAAGAAGCGGCTGTTCTGCGACCTGGCGAAGCTCGTCGCGGCCCAGCACGGGCTCGATTACGACGCGACGCTCGGCGCGCTGCAGGAACGCGAGGCGCTCGGGACGACCGGGGTGGGCGACGGCGTGGCGCTGCCGCACGCGCGGCTGCCGGGCCTCGAGCGGGTGCACGGCGCGTTCCTGCGGCTCGAGGCGCCGCTCGATTTCGACGCGACCGACCGGCAGGCGGTGGACATCGTGTTCGCGCTCTTCGCGCCCGAGGGCGCCGGGGTCGCGCATCTCAAGGCGCTCGCGCTGGTATCTCGGATGCTGCGCGAGGCGCCGATGCGCGCCAAGCTGCGCGCGAACGCCGACCCGCAGATCCTCTACACGATCCTGACCGAGGCGCCGACCTCGTCCGCCGCCGCCTGAGGCGGGGCGTCAGGCGCCCCGCAGCGCCTGCAGGTCGTCGAGGAACGCCTGCAGCTCGTCGCGCAGATCCTCGCGCGCCAGCCCGAACGCGACGGTCGCCTGCAGGAACCCCGCCTTGGAGCCGCAATCGTAGCGCTCCCCCTCGAAACGGAAGCCATAGACGCCGTCGCCGCCGTCGATCTCGCGCGCGATGGCGTCGGTGAGCTGGATCTCGCCGCCCGCGCCCGCGCCGAGTCCCGACAGGTTCGCCATCACCCGCGGGCTGAGGATGTAGCGCCCGATCACCGCGAGGTTCGACGGCGCGTCGCCGGCCTTCGGCTTCTCGACCATGCCTCGGACCCTCATCGTGCGCCCCGAGGCGTCGTCGACGTCGAGGATGCCGTAGGCGGATGTCTTGTCCGTCGCCACCTCCATCGCGGCGACCATGCTGCCGCCGGTCTCGGCATGGGCCTCGATCATCTGCGCGAGGCAGGGCGTCTCGGCGGCGATCACGTCGTCGGGCAGGATCACGGCGAAGGGCTCGTCGTGGATCATCCGGCGCGCGCAGGCGACGGCATGGCCCAGACCCTTGGCCCCGGCCTGCCGGACATAGGCGATCTGGCCGGATTCCATGTTCGTGGAATGCAGCACGTCGAGGAGGTCGTCCTTGCCCTTGCGCCGCAGCTCGGCCTCGAGGATCGGGCTGTCGTCGAAGTAGTCGCTGAGCGCCGACTTGCCGCGCGAGGTGACGAAGACGAACTCCTCGATCCCCGCCTCGCGCGCCTCGTCGATCGCGTACTGGATCAGCGGACGGTCGACGAGCGTCATGATCTCCTTGGGGATCGACTTGGTCGCCGGCAGGAACCGGGTGCCCAGGCCCGCCACCGGGAAGATCGCTTTCTTGACTCGGGTGTTCATCGGCGGGGTCCCTCGGACGGTTCGGTTTTCGGCCGCCTCATACAACGCCCCGGCCGGGCGGCACAAATCGCGCCGGTACAATCCTGCCGATCGCCCCTCACGCGGGCAGGAGCGCGATGCCCGGCGCGTGGGCGAGGAAGGACGGGTTCTCGAAGCCGGGCTTGCCGTAGCGCAGCGGCATGAGGTCGTCGGCGCGCGCCACCGCGCCGCCCGCGCCGGCGAGCACGGCATGGCCCGCCGCCGTATCCCACTCCATCGTCCGCCCGAGCCGGGGATAGAGGTCGGCCTCCCCCGTGGCCACGAGGCAGAACTTCAGCGACGAGCCCGCGGCGCGCAGCCCGGCCACGTCGTAGCGCGCGATGTAGGCGTCCGTCGCGGCGTCGCGGTGCGACTGGCTCGCCACGACGCGCAGCCCCCCCGCGTCGGGGACGGCGACGGCGAGCGGGATCGTCGGGCCGGGCACGTCCGTCTCGAACGGGCCCGCTTCCTCGACCGCGGCGCCGTCGGGCAGGGTGCGGAACAGCCGCCCGCGCGCCGGGGCGTAGACGATTCCGCGCGTGGCGACCCCGCCCTCGACCCAGGCGATGTTGACGGTGAAGTCGCCGCGTCGTCGGACGAACTCCTTCGTCCCGTCGAGCGGGTCCACGATCAGGAAGTCCGTCACGGCCTGCGCGTGGGTCTCCGCCTGCTCCTCGGTGACCAGCGCCACGTCCGGGAAGGCCGCGCGCAGGCCCGCCGCGATGATCGCGTCGGCGGCCTCGTCGGCGGCGGTGACCGGGCTCGCATCGGCCTTGAGCCTCGTGCCGAGCGCGCCGTCCTCGTAGATCGCCATGATGGCACGGCCCGCCTCGATCGCGAGCCGGCGCATCGTGACCGCCAGGAGGTCGTGGTCCATCGCGCGGCCCTCCGGTGCCTTCATCCGCCCCGCCGCCCTATGGTATCGGACGGGGCCGAGGCAACCGCCCGCAGGGAGGCCCGATGGCCCGCTCCGCCGACCGAACGCCGCCGGGCTCCCGCGCCTTCGCGCTCTCGTCGCTCTACCTGCAGACGCTGTCGATGCTGCTCGTGCCCGCCGGCGTGCACGTCGCCTGGCACCCGGTCGCGATCGACGACCCCGCGGGGGCGATGGCGATGTTCCTGCTGGCCGTGTTCACGGGGCTCGGCGTGGGGATGGTGTTCCTCGCGCTGCGGCCCTGGGCGCCCAACCTCGCGCAGGTCGCCAACCAGCTCTACTCGCGGGCCAACATGATCGCGTCGGGGCAGATGTTCCTCGGCAACGCGCTTCCCGCCAGCGCGCTCGCGTTCTTCGAGTGGAACCCGCTCTTCCACGCGATCGACCATGCGCGGGGCGCGGCGTTCGTCAACTACGAGCCCCATCACGGCGGCTGGGGCTACGCGCTGGCCGTGGGCGCGGCGCTCCTCGTGGTCTGGACGATGGCGGAGTTCCGCACGCGACGCCGCGCCTCGCTAAGCTGGTTCGCGGCGCGCTGAGGCGGCGCGCCCGCGATCCGCCGCTTCGTTCGCCCTCGCCGTCTTGCGAGGCCGAAACCCCCTTCTTATATCCCCCTTCGAACCGCGAGCGGGGTCCGATCGGAGCCCGTGCGCACCTCATCCGGGATAGCGGTCGGGACGCCTGAGAGGGTTCCGCCGCGCACATCGCCAAGAAGGGACCATACGACATGGCAAAAGTCATCGGCATCGACCTCGGGACCACCAATTCGTGCGTCGCGATCATGGACGGCGCGCAGCCCCGCGTGATCGAGAATGCGGAGGGCGCGCGCACGACGCCGTCGATCGTGGGCTACACCGAGACCGAGCGGCTCGTCGGACAGGCCGCCAAGCGGCAGGCCGTCACCAACCCCGAGAACACCGTCTTCGGGATCAAGCGCCTGATCGGGCGGCGCTTCGACGACGAGCATCTCGCCAAGGACAAGAAGAACCTCCCCTTCGACGTCGTCTCCGGCAACGGCGACGCCTGGGTCGAGATCCGCGGCGAGAAGTACTCCCCCGCGCAGGTCTCCGCGCTGATCCTCCAGAAGATGAAGGAGACGGCCGAGTCCTACCTGGGCGAGGACGTCACGCAGGCCGTCATCACCGTGCCGGCCTACTTCAACGACGCCCAGCGTCAGGCCACCAAGGACGCGGGCAAGATCGCGGGCCTCGAGGTGCTGCGGATCATCAACGAGCCGACGGCGGCGGCGCTGGCCTACGGGCTCGACAAGAAGGAGACGCGGACAATCGCCGTCTACGACCTCGGCGGCGGCACGTTCGACGTGACCATCCTCGAGATCGACGACGGGCTGTTCGAGGTGAAGTCGACCAACGGGGACACGTTCCTCGGCGGCGAGGACTTCGACATGCGGATCGTCAATCACCTCGCCGAGGAGTTCAAGAAGGAGCACGGCACCGACCTGCGGCAGGACAAGATGGCGCTCCAGCGCCTCAAGGAAGCCGCCGAGAAGGCCAAGATCGAGCTCTCCTCCAGCCAGCAGACCGAGATCAACCAGCCGTTCATCTCGATGGGCTCGAACGGCGCGCCGCTGCACATGGTGATGAAGCTGACGCGCTCGAAGCTCGAGAGCCTCGTGGGCGATCTCATCAAGGCCTCGATCAAGCCCTGCAAGGACGCGCTCAAGGACGCCGGCATCTCGACTTCCGAGATCGACGAGGTCGTGCTCGTCGGCGGCATGACGCGGATGCCCAAGGTGGTCGAGGAGGTCACCAAGTTCTTCGGCAAGGAGCCGCACAAGGGCGTCAACCCCGACGAGGTCGTGGCGCTCGGCGCGGCGATCCAGGCGGGCGTGCTGCAGGGCGACGTCAAGGACGTGGTGCTGCTCGACGTGACCCCGCTGTCGCTGGGCATCGAGACGCTGGGCGGCGTGTTCACGCGCCTCATCGACCGCAACACGACGATCCCGACCAAGAAGTCGCAGGTCTTCTCGACCGCCGAGGACAACCAGAACGCCGTGACGATCCGGGTCTTCCAGGGCGAGCGCGAGATGGCGGCCGACAACAAGATGCTGGGCCAGTTCAACCTCGAGGACATTCCGCCCTCCCCGCGCGGCATGCCGCAGATCGAGGTGACGTTCGACATCGACGCGAACGGAATCGTCTCCGTTGGCGCCAAGGACAAGGGCACCAACAAGGAGCAGAAGATCACGATCCAGGCGTCGGGCGGCCTGTCGGACGAGGACATCGAGCAGATGGTGCGCGACGCCGAGGCGAACGCGGACGCCGACAAGGCTCGCCGTGAGCTCGTCGAGGCGCGCAACCAGGCCGAGAGCGTGGTCCACTCGACGCGCAAGTCGCTCGAGGAGCATGGCGACAAGGTCGATCCGTCCACCGTGGAGGCGATCGAGCTCGCCGTCACCGCGCTCGAGGAGACGATGGGCGCGGAGGATGCCGGCAAGATCAAGTCGGCGATCACCAACGTCCAGGAGGCCGCGATGCGGCTCGGCGAGGCCATCTACAAGGCGCAGGCCGAAAGCGAGGACGGTGGCGACGACGAGGGCGACGGCGGCTCGCAGGAGGCCAAGGACGAGGCCGACGACGAGATCCTCGACGCGGACTTCGAGGACCTGGGCGACGACAAGAAGCGGGCCTGAGCCGGCCCCCAGGGTCGCATTCGGACTGGCCGGTCCCCCGGGGGCCGGCCATTTCCATGGAGATTGAACGATGGCGAAACGCGACTACTACGAGACGCTCGGCGTCTCCAAGGGCGCCAGCGCCGAGGAGATCAAGAAGGCGTTCCGCACCAAGGCCCGCGAGCTCCACCCCGACCGCAACTCCGACAACCCGCGCGCAGAGGCGCAGTTCAAGGAGGCGAACGAGGCCTACGACGTCCTCAAGGACGCCGAGCGCAAGGCCGCCTACGACCGCTTCGGCCACGCGGCCTTCGAGGGTGGCGGCGGGCCGCGCCGTCCGGGGCCGCAGGGCGCGGGCGGACCGGGGCAGGGCGACTTCGCCTCCGCCTTCTCGGACGTGTTCGAGGACCTGTTCGGCGACTTCATGGGCGGGCAGCAGGCGCGCGGCGGCCCGGGCGGCCGCACCCGCGCCACGCGGGGCTCGGATCTGCGCTACAACATGCGCATCACGATCGAGGAGGCGTTCGGCGGGCAGCAGAAGACGATCACCGTGCCCACCGCCGTCCAATGCGCGACCTGCAAAGGCAAGGGAACCGAGGGGGCGAGCGAGCCCGCGACCTGCCCGACCTGCGCGGGCATGGGCAAGGTGCGCGCCCAGCAAGGCTTCTTCACCGTCGAGCGCGCCTGCCCGACCTGCTCGGGCGCGGGGCAGATCATCAAGAACCCCTGCAAGAGCTGCGGCGGCGGCGGGCGCGTCGAGAAGGAGCGCCAGCTCTCGGTCAACGTGCCGCCCGGCGTGGAGACCGGAACCCGCATCCGCCTGTCGGGCGAGGGCGAGGCCGGGATGCGTGGCGGGCCCGCGGGCGACCTTTACATCTTCGTCGAGGTCGAGGATCACCCGCTGTTCCAGCGCGACGGCGTGAACCTCTATTGCACCGTGCCCGTGGCGATGACGACGGCCGCGCTCGGCGGCGAGGTCGAGGTTCCCACGATCGACGGCGGCCGGTCCCGCGTGAAGGTTCCCGCCGGCTCGCAGACTGGCAAGCAGATGCGCCTGCGCGGCAAGGGAATGCCCGCCCTGCGCGGTGGCGGGACCGGCGACATGCTGATCGAGCTCGCCATCGAGACGCCGGTGAACCTGACCGGGCGGCAGAAGGACCTGCTTCGCGAGTTCGAGCAGGTGAAGGCGGACAACAACCCGGCCGGGGACAGCTTCTTCCGCAAGGTGAAGGGGTTCTGGGACGGCATGACCCAGTGAACCCGCGGCCGACCCGGCGCGCGGCCCTCGCGATGACGGGCGCCGCGCTGGCCGCGCCTTCGGTGGCCGCGGCGCAGGGGCTCGATGGCGTGCGGGAGCGTGCGGCGGGGTTCGCGCAACTCCATTCGCTGATCGTCACGCGGGACGGCGAGGAGGTCGTGGCGGAGGCGTTCGGCGGGCGCGGGCTCGACCGGATCGCCAACGTGAAGTCGGCGTCCAAGACGATCCTTTCGCTCCTGGTGGGCATCGCGATCGACCGCGGCATCCTGCCGGGCGTGGACGCTCCCGTCCTGCCGCTCCTGGGCCGCGCGCCCACGGGCGACGCGCGCGACCGGCTGACCGTGGCGCACCTTCTGTCGATGCGCGGGGGGCTCGCGAGCACGTCCGGGGCGAACTACGGCGCCTGGGTATCGAGTCGGAACTGGGTCGACGCCGCGCTCGACCGTCCGCTTGACGGGGAGCCGGGCTCGCGGTTCGTCTACTCCACCGGGACCACGCATCTCCTCGGCGTGGCGCTCGCGCGGGCGGCCGATGCGAGCCTCCTGCGGCTCGCGCGGGACTGGCTCGGCGCGCCGATCGGAATCGACTTCGCGCCCTGGGTCGCGGACCCTCAGGGCTACTACCTCGGCGGGAACGACATGGCGCTGAGCCCGCGCGGCCTGTCGCGGATCGGGCGGATGGCGCTCGCGGGCGGGCGCTGGGAGGGCGCGCGGGTCGTGAGCGAGGGCTGGCTGGACGCGGCCTGGACCCCGCGCTCGCGCTCGCCTTTCTCGGGCGACCGCTACGGCTACGGCTGGTTCCTGACGCGGCTCGCGGGCGAGGACGCCGCCTATGCGCGCGGCTACGGCGGCCAGATCCTCGCCGTGATCCCCGCGCGGGCCGCGACCGTGACGATCACCTCCGACCCGACGCTCCCGGCGCGGTCGGGCGGCTACTTCGGGGACCTGCGCGGCCTGATGGACGACGCCGTCCGCGCGCTGGCCTGACGGTGGCGGCCCGGCGGACCGGCCGCTAGGGTCCGGCCCGCGATCCCCGGGGAGGCCGCCGATGCCCGCCACGCCCATGATGGCCCAGTACCTCGCCATCAAGGCGGAGGCGCCGGACGCGCTCCTGTTCTACCGGATGGGCGATTTCTACGAGCTGTTCTTCGAGGACGCGGTCGCGGCCGCCACAGCGCTCGACATCACGCTCACCAAACGGGGTCAGCATCTGGGCCGCGACATCGAGATGTGCGGCGTGCCCGTCCATTCCGCCGAGGGCTACCTGACGACGCTGATCCGGCGCGGCTTCCGCGTCGCGGTGGCCGAGCAGCTCGAGCCGCCCGAGGAGGCGCGGCGACGCGGCTCGAAGGCGGTCGTCGCGCGCGGGATCGTGCGTCTCGTCACGCCCGGCACGCTGACCGAGGAGGCGCTGCTCGACGCGCGCGCGCACAACTACCTCGCCGCCTGGTGCGACGTGCGCGGCGACGGCGCGCTGGCCTGGGCCGACATCTCGACCGGCGCGGTCCACGTCGCGGCCTGCCCGCGGGTTCGGCTCGGGCCCGACCTCGCGCGGCTGGGCGTGGCCGAGGTCGTGCTCGTAGACGGCTCCGACGCGGCCAGGCGGTCCGCGAGCAGGGCGCGACGGCGACCGAGCTCGGCGCGAGCGCGTTCGACTCCGGCTCGGCGCGCACGCGGCTCGGCGCGCTCTGGGACGTCGCGTCGCTCGAGGGGTTCGGGACGTTCTCGCGCGCGGAGCTTGGCGCGATGGGGGCGCTGGTCGAATACGTCGAGCTGACGCAGCGCGGGCGGGTGCCGTCGCTCCGCCCGCCCCGCCGCGAGGTGGCGGGCGAGGCGATGGCGATCGACGCGGCCACGCGCGGCAACCTCGAGCTGGTGCGCGGCGCAGGCGGGGGCCGCGACGGATCGCTCCTCTCCGCCATCGACCGCACGGTCACCGCCGCGGGCGGCCGGATGCTCGAGCGCCGCATCGCCGCGCCCTCCACCGTCGCCGCGACGATCCACGCCCGGCTCGACGCGATCGACTGGGCGCTGCGCGAAGACGCGCTTGCGGGCGGGATCCGGGAGCGGCTGCGGGCGGTGCCCGACATGGATCGCGCGTTGGCGCGGCTGTCGCTCGAGCGGGGCGGGCCGCGCGACCTCGCCGCGATCCGCGACGGGCTGGCGGCGGCGCGGGCCACGCGCGCGGCGCTGGCGGATGCCGACCTGCCCTTCGACGCGACGGCGCTCGGCGGGTGCGATCCGCTGCACGACGCGCTCGCGGCTTCGCTCGCCGCCGAGCCGCCGGTCCTGCTGCGCGACGGCGGCACGATCGCCGCGGGCGTGGACGCCGGGCTCGACGAGGCGCGCGCGCTGCGCGACAAGGGGCGGGGCGTGATCGCGGCGATGCAGGGCCGCTACGCGGAGGCGACCGGGATCGCCTCGCTCAAGATCCGGCACAACAACGTGCTGGGCTACTTCGTCGAGACGACGGCGACGCACGAGGCGCGGATGCGCGCGGACGCCACCTTCGTCCACCGCCAGACCACCGCGAACCAGATCCGCTTCACGACGCCCGAGCTCTCGGAGCTCGAGTCGCGCATCCTGAACGCGGGCGCGCGGGCGCAGGAGATCGAGGCGCGGCTCTTCGGCGGGCTCCGTGAGGCGGTGGTGAAGGAAGCGGACGCCATCGCGGCGGCGGCCCGCGTGCTGGCCCGGCTCGACGTCACCACGGCGCTCGCGGACCTCGCGCGAGGGGAGGGCTGGTCCCGGCCGCTCGTCGACGGGTCCCGGGCCTTCGCGGTCACGGGCGGGCGGCATCCGGTGGTGGAGCGCGCCCTACGGCGGACCGGGGCGCCCTTCGTGGCCAACGACACCGCGCTCTCGGCCACCGACGGCGCCGCGATCCGGCTGCTGACGGGGCCGAACATGGGCGGCAAGTCGACCTGGCTGCGCCAGAACGCGCTGATCGCGGTGCTCGCGCAGGCGGGATGCTTCGTGCCGGCCGACGCCGCGCATCTGGGCATCGTGAGCCAGCTCTTCAGCCGCGTGGGCGCGTCCGACGACCTCGCGCGCGGGCGGTCGACCTTCATGGTGGAGATGGTCGAGACGGCCGCGATCCTGAACCAGGCCGACGAGCGGGCGCTGGTGATCCTCGACGAAATCGGGCGCGGAACGTCGACCTATGACGGGCTCTCGATCGCCTGGGCCACGCTCGAGCACCTGCACGACGTGAACCGCTGCCGCGCGCTCTTCGCCACGCATTACCACGAGATGACGGCGCTCGCCGCCCGGCTGGACGGGGTCGAGAACGCCACCGTGGCGGTGCGCGAATGGGAGGGCGACGTCGTGTTCCTGCACGAGGTCCGCGACGGCGCGGCGGACCGCAGCTACGGCGTCCAGGTGGCCAAGCTCGCAGGGCTTCCGGCGGCGGCCGTAACCCGCGCGCGCGAGGTGCTCGAGGCGCTCGAGGCCGGGGAGCGCGAGGGCGGCGGGGCGCGCGCCTTCGTGGACGACCTGCCGCTCTTCTCGGCGCGCCCGGCCCCGCCGCCGCGACCCGCGGGCGGCGCGGCGGAGGCGCGGCTGCGCGAGACGATGCCCGACGCGCTCAGCCCGCGCGAGGCGCTCGACCTGATCTACGAGCTCAAGGCGCTCGCCGAGGCGCCCTAGCCCGCGGGCGTGGAGGAGACGCCGACCTGGGCGGGGCGCAGGAGCCGGTCGTGCAGCAGGAAGCCCTCGGCCGCGACCTGGATGATGTCGCCCGCTCGCGTCTCGGGCAGCGGCGCCTCGAACATGGCCTGGTGGAGCTGGGGGTCGAAGCGATCGCCGATGGCCGGCGAGACAAGCGTGACGCCGTGCTTGGCCATCACCGCCGTCAACTCCTTGAGCGTCAGCTCCACCCCCTCGGTCACGCCGTCGCGCGCCTCGCCCGCGGCGTCGAGCGCGCGGCGCAGGTTGTCGTAGACCGGGAGCATGTCGCGCAGGAGCCGCGAGCCGCCGAACTGCTCGGCCTCGACGCGGTCGCGGGCGGCGCGCTTGCGGACGTTCTCGGCCTCGGCCAGCGCGCGCATCAGCCGGTCGCGCATCTCGTCGCGCTCGGCCACCAGCGCGTCGACGTTGGCGCGGGCGTGGTCGGTCGGGCCGTCGCCCTCCTCCATCGCGGCGTCGAGGTCGAAGTCGACCTCCTCGGCCTCGGGATCGTCGAGGAACATCTCTTCCTTCGGTTCCGCCATGGGTCTTGAGCCTCTCGAATGGTCTAGCGCGGCGCGCCGGAGAGCATCCGGCCGACGAGCTGCGCGGTGTAGTCGACGATCGGGACGATACGTCCGTAGTTGAGCCGGGTCGGACCGATGACGCCGACGGCGCCCACGATCCTGCGATCGGCGTTCATATAAGGGGAAACGACGAGGGAGGAACCGGAAAGCGAGAAAAGCTTGTTCTCCGACCCGATGAAGATGCGAACGCCCTCGCCCTCCTCCGTCAGGCTCAGGAACTCGGCGATGTCGCGCTTGCGCTCGAGATCGTCGAAGAGCGTGCGGATCCGCTCGAGCTGCTCGGCATCCGCGCCCTGGTCGAGCAGGTTCGCGCGGCCCCGCACGATCAGCCGCTCGCCGCGCCCGCCCTCGGTCTCCCAGGCGGCGATGCCGCGCCCGATGAGGTCGTGGGCCAGCGCGTCGATCTCCTGGCGCCGGGCGGCGACCTCGGCGGCCATCAGCCCGCGCAGGTCCGAGATCGTGCGCCCATCGATCAGCGCGTTCATCAGGTTCGCCGCCTCGCGCATCGAGGACGGCGTCTGGCCGGGCGGCGGGACGAAGACGCGGTTCTCGACGTGCCCGTCGGCGAAGACGAGCACGACGAGCGCGCGGTCCGCGGCGAGGCTCACGAACTCGATGTGCTTGATCGGCGCCTCGCGCTTGGGGGCGAGCACCAGCGACGCGCCGCGCGTGATCCCCGAGAGCGCGGAGCCGACCCGGTCCATCATCGCGGTCACGTCGTCCTCGGACGCGCCGACGCCCGCTTCGATGCGCGCGCGATCCTCGTCCCCGAGCTGCGCCTCGAGGAGGCCGTCGACGAACATCCGCAACCCGGCCTGCGTCGGGATGCGGCCCGCGCTGACATGCGGCGCGGCGAGGAGGCCCAGGAACTCGAGGTCCTGCATCGCGTTGCGGATCGTCGCCGCCGAGACCTTCTCCGACATCGTCCGCGTCAGCGTCCGACTGCCGACCGGCTCGCCGCTGCCGAGGTACCCCTCGACCACGCGTCGGAACACCTCGCGCGAGCGATCGGTCATCTCCGACAGGATGCGCGCGTTTTCCGTCATGGGCACGGGGGACTAGCGGCCCGGTCCCGCCGCGTCAATCGCGCCTTGCGCCGCGACCGGGCCGGGGGCATGTCGGCGGCGACGCAGAGGGAGGACGCCATGCGACCGTCGGGACGGGCCCTGGACCAGATGCGCGACGTCACCATCGAGCCGGGCGTGGCGCGCCATGCCGAAGGATCGTGCCTGATCCGGATGGGCGACACGCACGTGCTCTGCACCGCCTCGCTCGAGGAGCGTCCGCCGCCGTTCCTGCGCGGGACGGGGCAGGGCTGGGTCACCGCGGAATACGGGATGCTGCCGCGCGCGACGACGACGCGGATGCGCCGCGAGGCGCAGGCCGGCAAGCAGTCGGGGCGCACGCAGGAGATTCAGCGGCTGATCGGGCGGTCCCTGCGCGCGGGCGTCGACCGGCAGGGGCTGGGCGAGCGGCAGATCACCGTCGACTGCGACGTGCTGCAGGCCGACGGCGGCACGCGCTGCGCGTCGATCACCGGCGGCTGGGTCGCGCTCAAGCTGGCCGTGGCCAAGCTGATGGCCTCGGGCGACGTGCTGCGCGACCCGATCGTCGACCACGTCGCCGCCGTGTCCTGCGGGATCTACGCGGGGCAGGCCGTGCTCGACCTCGACTACCCCGAGGACAGCGAGGCGGGGACGGACGGCAACTTCGTGATGACCGGCGCGGGCCGCATGATCGAGGTGCAGGCGAGCGCCGAGGGCGCGACGTTCTCGCGCGGCGAGTTCGAGGCGCTGCTGGGGCTGGCGGAGCGGGGCGTCGCCGCGCTGGTCGAGGCGCAGAAGGCCGCGATCGCTTGAGGCGGCTCGACGGCGACGTTCTGCTGATCGCCACGCACAACGCGGGCAAGCTCGGCGGAGTTCGAGGCGCTGCTCGCGCTCTACGGCATCGACTGCCGGTCGAACGCGGATCACGGGCTGCCCGAGCCGCTCGAGACCGAGACGTCGTTCCTCGGCAACGCGCGCATCAAGGCGCGCGCCGCGGTGGCCGCGACCGGCCTGCCCGCGCTCGCCGACGACAGCGGGATCGAGATCGACGCGCTCGACGGGGCGCCCGGCGTCGCGACCGCCGACTGGGCCGAGACGCCGGAGGGGCGCGACTTCGCGGCCGCGATGACCCGCGCCTGGACCGAGCTCGAAGCGCGCGGCGCGCCCGAGCCGAGGACCGCGCGGTTCCGCACGACGCTGGTGCTCGCCTGGCCCGACGGGCACGAGGAAGTGTTCGAGGGGGCGGTCGAGGGACGGATCGTCTGGCCGATGCGCGGCACCGACGGACACGGCTACGACCCGATCTTCCAGCCCGACGGTCACGACGAAACGTTCGGGGAGATGGACCCCGCGCGCAAGAACGCGATCAGCCACCGCGCAGCCGCGATGCGCGCGATGACCGCCTGCCTCCGTCCCGCGCCGTGAGCCGTAGGCTGATCGCCTCCGGCTCACCGTTCGAGGCGGCGTTCGGCTATTCCCGCGCCGTCGTTCGGGGCGACTGGTGCTTCGTGGCGGGCGTGACGGGTTACGACTACGCGACCATGACGTTGCCTGACGGGATCGCGTCGCAGGCGCGCAATTGCGTCGCCACGGTCGAGCGGGTGCTGACGGAGGCCGGGTTCGCGATGGCCGATCTGGTGCGCGTCACGCATCTGGTCGCCGACCGCGAATCGATCGACGACCTCGCGCCCGTGCTCGCGGAGGCCTTCGGCACGATCCGACCGGCGGCGACGATGATCGTCGCGGGGCTGATGCGGCCGGAGATGCTCTACGAGATCGAGGCGACCGCGTTCCGGGGCGGGTGATGGAGAATTGGCAGCAGGGCGGGTTCGGGCTCTACGTCCACTGGCCGTTCTGCGCGGCGAAGTGCCCTTATTGCGACTTCAACTCCCACGTCGTCGCAGCCGTCGATCAGCATCGCTGGCGCCAGGCCCTGCTCCGCGACCTCGCGCACTGGGCGCAGCGGACGCCGGGCCGGACGCTCGGCTCCATCTTCTTCGGCGGCGGCACGCCTTCGCTTATGCCGCCCGACACGGTGGGGGCAATCGTCGCAGCGGCTCGGACCGCCTGGACCCCGGCCAACGATCTCGAGGTGACGCTTGAGGCCAACCCGACCTCGACGGATGCCGCGCGCTTCGCGGGCTACGCGGATGCCGGCGTGAACCGAATCTCGGTCGGCGTGCAGGCGCTCGACGATGACGACCTGCGCGCGCTCGGCCGCCTCCACGACGCGCGCGAGGCACGACAGGCGGTGGAGATCGCGGCGCGAGCCGTCGATCGGGTCTCCTTCGATTTGATCTACGGAAGGCAGGGGCAGGGCGTCGAGGCGTGGCGCGCCGAGCTGTGCGAGGCCCTCGCGATCGGCGTGCAGCATCTGGCTCTGTACCAGTTGACCATCGAGGACGGCACGGCTTTCGGCGCGCGGCACACCGCGGGGCGACTGCCGGGCTTGCCCGACGAGGAGCGTGCGGTCGCGCTCTGGGACGTGACGCAGGCGCTCTGTGCCGAGGCCGGGCTCGCGCGCTACGAGGTGTCCAACCATGCGATGCCGGGGGCGGAATGCCGCCACAACGTCACCTATTGGCGCGGCGGCGACTGGGTCGGGATCGGTCCCGGCGCGCATGGGCGGATCTCGTGGAGCGGCGAACGGCTGGCGACGGTCGCGCGGCGGATGCCGACCGAATGGCTTGCGCTCGGTGACGAGTCGGGGGTCGGGACCGAGGAGGAGACGCCCCTGACGCGTTCCGAGATCGTCGACGAGTACGTCCTCATGGGCCTGCGACGGCGCGAGGGAATCGATCTCGCCCGGCTCGCAGCCCTCGGCGGGAGGGTCGTGCATCCGGTCGTCGACGATCTGCGGCGGGACGGGCTGGTGTCCCTCGACGCTCACTCGCTCACGGCGACGGAGCGGGGGATCCTCGTCCTCGACTGGCTACTCGGACGTGGACTGGTCGGACCGGCCTGACGACAGCAATCGGCACGCGGCGTCGAGCCCGTCGAGCGTATCGTAGGCGACCACGACCCGGCCCTTGCCGCTCGCCTTGTGCTCGATCGAGACGGCGAGGCCCGACGCGGCCGAGAGATCGGCCTCCAGCGCAGCGGTGTCGGGATCCTTGCCGGATGGCCCGGATCGCGGCGACGAAGCCGAGGATCCCGACTTCGCGAGGCGCTCGGTCTCGCGCACCGACAGCCCCTTCGCGACGACCCGCCGGGCGAGCGACGCGGGATCGTCGCTCGTGACGAGCGCGCGGGCGTGGCCGGCGCTCAACGCGCCGCATCGCAGCATCTCCTGCACCTCCTCCGGCAGCTTGAGCAGCCGCATGAGGTTCGCGACATGGCTCCTCGACTTGCCCAGGACCTCGGCGAGCTTCTCCTGCGTATGACCGAACCGATCCATGAGCTCGCGAAAACCCTGCCCCTCCTCGATCGCGTTCAGGTCGGCGCGCTGGATGTTCTCCAGGATCGCCACCTCGAGCACCTCCGCGTCATCGAATTCCCGCTGGATCACGGGAACGGTATGGAGCCCGGCACGCTGCGCCGCCCGCCATCGACGCTCCCCCGCGACGATCTCGACCTCCCCCGGCTTGTCCCTCATGCCTCGAACGATCAAGGGCTGTATTATTCCGCGGCTTACGATCGATGTGGCAAGGTCGGAAAGCGCTTCCTCGTCGAAGGCGCGCCGCGGCTGATCCGGATTCGGATGAACCTTCTCGATCGGCATCTGTCGCTCGCCGACAGAACCGGAGACGACATCACTGCGATCGACGCCAACATCGGCCATCAGGGCTGAGAGGCCCCGTCGCATCGGTCGCTTGTTCATCGCGTCAGACGAGGGCATCCTCGATCCTCCCCTGGCGTTCCAGCAACTCAGCCGCCAGCGCCCGATAGGCGAGCGCGCCCTTCGACGTCGGGTCGTAGTTCATCACCGGCATCGCATAGCTCTGCGCCTCACTCAGTCGAACGTTCCGTGGAATGCGCGTCTCCAGGACCAGATCCCCAAGGTTCGACCGCGCGTCCTGCTCGACCTGTTGGCACAGATTGTTCCGCCGGTCGAACATCGTCAGCAAGATGCCGTCGATCGCAAGGCTGGGGTTCGGGCCGGACCGGAGGTCGCGCAGGGTCAAGAGGAGTTGCGACAACCCTTCGAGCGCAAAGAACTCGGCCTGCAAGGGCACGAGAACGGCATCCGACGCCGCGAAGGCGTTTAGCGTCAATAGGTTCATCGCCGGCGGACAATCGATCAATACGTGATCGTATTCGCCGGTCCGCCCTCGGAGTGCGTTCCGAAGATGCATGACCCGGCGTGCGCTCGCGAACAGCTCCGCATCCGCCGAGGTGAGGTCGGACGTGGCCGGGACGATCGACAGCCCGGCTACGGCGGTTGGTTGCGCGACGTCCGATACCGAAGCTCCCTCGAGCAGAAGGTCATAGGTCGATGAACCCCGTGTTTCACGTGAAACACCCAAGCCGGTCGACGCATTCCCCTGCGGATCGATGTCGATTAGGAGGACTCGACGCCCAGAAATGGCAAAAGCGGCACTCAAATTGATGGCTGTCGTCGTCTTTCCGACGCCACCCTTCTGGTTGGCTACGCTGACGATCCGGGGGCGATCAGTCATGCCGGCGAAGCTCCGAAACCCGCAATACGAGCGGTCCTTCGGTGCCGAAGGGGCGGAGATCGGCCACCCGGAAGGTATAACGCGATTCCGCCAATCGAACCTCCTCCTCCCACTGTGATCCTTTCAGATATAGCCCGGTCGACCCCGCCGCGCCATGCCGCATCTGATGGCCGAGAAGAACAGGCAACGGAGCGAGTGCTCGAGCCGCGACAACGGACGCACCGATCGGTGGCATCTCCTCAATTCGTCGGCAAACGATGTCGAACCGGAGCCCCACTACACGCCGGACGGTCGCCAGGAAAGCCCCCTTCCTCTTATCCGCTTCAATCAGGGTCCAATGTTGATCCGGCGCCGCCACGATCGCTAGGATCACGCCTGGAAGTCCCGCGCCGGTCCCGAGGTCGACGAAGCCTCCGGCTGTCGGCAGGTATTCGGCGACCGCTAACGCATCGACCACGTGACGATCCCAAGCCGAGATCAACGTCTCCGGCCCAACGAGGTTGATCGCTCGGTTCCAGCGTTCAAGAAGACCTAGATAGGCGTTGATGCGATCCCGCTGCTCAACCGTCGGCATTCGCATCAATTCGCCCGACTTCGCGCACTCCTTTGGCGCTCTTCAGCTTATGGAGAATCGCGATCAACGCCGCGGGGGTCATTCCCTCCAACCTCGATGCTTGACCGATCGTTTCCGGCCGAGATCTCGAAAGCGTCCCGACGATCTCGTTCGTCAGACCGCCGACCCGCCGAAAGTCGAATGAAGCCGGGATCGCTAGCGCCTCGTCCGCCTCCAACCGGCGGATCGACTGTGCCTGCCGCGCCACGTAGGGAGCATAGAGAGCATCACCCGACACGGTTTGCGCGATCTTCGGTTCCACCCGGTCGGATGTAGCGTCGATCACGGCTCTCACATCGCAGTCCGGAAACGCGATCATGTCGTAGGCCGACCTGACCTGGCCATCCTTCTTCGGTTTTACGCCGACCAAGGCCTGCTCGGCCGATCCGACCTGGCGCCCGATCAGCGCAACTCGGAACCGCTCGACTTCCTCGAGCTTTCGCTCGAACGCGACCCGCCGCTCCATACGCACGCAGCCGAGCGCGATCCCGATCGGGGTCAGACGCCTATCCGCGTTGTCGGCCCGCAGTTGAAGGCGATACTCCGCTCTCGACGTGAACATCCGGTAGGGTTCCGTGACGCCGCGACTGACGAGATCGTCGACGAGAACCCCGATATACCCATCGGCCCGTGACGGTACCCACGACGGCCGACCGAGGGCCTCCAGACCGGCGTTCAGACCGGCGAGCAACCCCTGCGCGGCCGCCTCCTCATACCCCGTCGTGCCGTTGATCTGACCGGCGAGATAGAGACCAGGCTGCGCCGCTACCTCGAGCGTGCGGCTCAGGGCGCGAGGATCGACGTAATCGTACTCGATCGCATAACCGGGGCGGACGATTTCCGCGCGCTCGAGACCCATCATCGACCGAACGTAATCGTGCTGAACAAAAGCGGGCATCGAAGTCGAGATGCCGTTCGGGTAGACGATGTCGGTCCCGATGCCCTCGGGCTCAAGAAAGACCTGATGAGAGGATTTCTGGGGGAACCGTACGACCTTGTCTTCAATTGAGGGGCAATAGCGCGGCCCAATCCCCTCCAATGCGCCGCTGCCAGCAGCGGACCGCGCCAAGTTCTCGCGCACAATGGCATGCGTGCGCTCGTTCGTATGCGTGATCGCGCAGGTAACCTGGGGCAGCGAGGCGCTCGCCGACAGGAACGAAAGCAGCGTGGGCTCCGCATCCCCGCCTTGCTGGTCGAGCATGCTCCAATCGATCGAGTTCCGCCGCAGGCGCGGCGGCGTCCCCGTCTTCAGACGCCCCACCCGAACGCCCAGCGACCGGACGAACGTCGCAAGCGCGTTCGAAGGCGAAGCACCCGCACGCCCCGCGGCGATACGCTCGTCCCCGATATGGATCGTACCACCGAGGAACGTCCCCGTCGTCAGCACGACTGACCGGGCCGACACCGACGATCCGTCGGCGAGGGTAACGCCGCCGACCCCGCCGAGCGGCGACTGCTCGATGGCGGTCACCTCGCCCTCGACAACCGTGATCGACGTGGCAGAGATGACCTCCGAGGATGCCCTGCGGTACGCGTCCCGGTCCGCCTGCAACCGAGGTCCCTGTACCGCAGGGCCCTTGCTCGAGTTCAGCAGCCGAAACTGGATCCCGGACCGATCGGCGATCAATCCCATGACACCGTCCATCGCGTCGATCTCGCGAACGAGATGGCCCTTGCCGATCCCGCCGATTGCCGGATTGCAACTCAACGTCCCGATATCATCGTACCGAAAGGTGATCAGGGCGACGCGACAGCCCAACCGCCACGCGGCATGGGCGGCCTCCAAGCCGGCATGACCGCCTCCGACCACAACGATATCGAACGCATGTTTCACGTGAAACACCTACTTCCCGAGACAGAACGTTCGGAAGACGACGTCAAGTACATCGTCGGCCTCTATCGAGCCGACAAGGATATCGAGGCGATTCACAACTTCTCGTAGCTGTTCCACCACGACCTCGCTTCCCCGGTGCCCATCTCCATCACGCAGACCGTCAAGCGCTGCGGAAGCGCCGGCGAGGACGTCAGTCGCCCTCCGCGACAGACCGCCGACCCCATTCGACGCACGACTTGTCAGCCGATCCGAAATCTCCGCCAGAAAATCGTCAATTCCAGCCCCCGAGACGACCGAGATACCAGATCCCCCCCGGATATCGACCTTTGTACGGCGGACGACGTCACCGCTTCGCCGTTCGACGAGCCCCTCGTCGTCGGATCCGTCTTCGAGGAACACGCGAAGGTCGGCGCCGTCCGCTCGACGGATGGCCTTGGCGATGCCGAGCCCTTCGATGGGATCGTCGGTTGCGCGAAGTCCCGCCATGTCGAGCATCGTCACCGGCAAACCGCCGAGATCGAGCCGAACCTCCAGGACGTCTCGCGTCGTTCCCGCGATCTCCGAGACGATCGCCGCGTCGGATCTCGATAAGTAGTTGATAAGGGAGGATTTACCAACGTTAGGCGACCCGACGAGCGCGACCTCGAACCCGGATCGGACACGCATCGCGCGGGCCGCTCCGGCGAGTTCATCGACGAGACCGTCCCCCACCCGCGCGATCAGAGATGCCACCTCGGGCCGGACGTCCTCCGGGACGTCCTCGTCGGCGAAATCGATCGTCGCCTCCAGGAGGGCCATCGCCCGGAGGAGGTCCGAACGCCACGATGCCACCGTCGCGCTTGCGTTCCCGGCGAGGACCGCGAAGGCCTGCCGCCGCTGCGCTTCCGTCTCCGCATCGATCAGGTCCGCGAGCCCCTCCGCCTGGACGAGGTCGATGCGCCCGTTCTCGAGCGCCCGCCGGGTGAACTCCCCCGGTCGCGCCATCCGCGCGAGGCCGGTCGCCTCGATCGCGCCCGTCACCGCCTGCATGACCGCGGGGCTTCCGTGGAGGTGAAGCTCGGCGGACCGCTCGCCGGTGTAGCTCGCGCCTTCCGCGAACCGCAGCACGAGCGCCTCGTCGAGCACCTCGCCGGACGCATCGTGCAACGTCGAAAGGCGCATCCCGCGCGCGGGGCCGGCGGCGACTCCCAGCCTTGTCAGAACGGCTTCGCTTGCCGCCCCGGAAAGCCGAAGGATCGCGATCCCGGCCTTCCCCGGCGCGGTCGCCGCCGCATAGATCGTGTCCTCCGCCGACATGGCGTCAGGAGTTCATCGACTCGAAGAAGTCCCCGTTGGTCTTCGTGGCCTTGAGCTTGCCGAGCAGGAACTCGACCGCGTCGGTCGTGCCCATCGGATTGAGGATCCGGCGCAGGATGAAGGTCTTCTGGAGGTTCTTCGGATCGACCAGCAGCTCCTCCTTGCGGGTGCCGGACTTGAGGATGTCCATCGCCGGGAAGACGCGCTTGTCGGCCACCTTCCGGTCGAGCACGATCTCGGAGTTGCCGGTGCCCTTGAACTCCTCGAAGATCACCTCGTCCATGCGGGAGCCGGTGTCGATCAGCGCGGTCGCGATGATCGTGAGCGAGCCGCCCTCCTCGATGTTGCGCGCCGCGCCGAAGAACCGCTTGGGGCGTTGCAGCGCGTTGGCGTCCACGCCGCCCGTCAGCACCTTGCCCGAGGACGGCACGACCGTGTTGTAGGCCCGCCCGAGCCGCGTGATCGAGTCGAGCAGGATTACCACGTCGCGCTTGTGCTCGACGAGCCGCTTGGCCTTCTCGATCACCATCTCGGCCACCGCGACGTGGCGCGTGGGCGGCTCGTCGAAGGTGGACGACACGACCTCGCCCTTCACCGAGCGCTGCATGTCGGTGACTTCCTCGGGCCGCTCGTCGATGAGCAGGACCATGAGGTAGCAGTCGGGGTGGTTGGTCTCGATCGACTTGGCGATGTTCTGCAGCAGCACGGTCTTGCCGACCCGCGGCGGCGCCACGATCAGTGCGCGCTGGCCCTTCCCGATGGGCGCGACGAGGTCGATGATCCGCGCCGACTTGTCCTTGATCGTCGGGTCCTCGATCTCGAGCTGGAAGCGCTGGTCGGGATAGAGCGGCGTCAGGTTGTCGAAGCTGACCTTGTGCTTGGTCATCTCGGGGTCGGCGAAATTGATCAGCGTGACCGAGACCACGGCGAAGTAGCGCTCGTTGTCGTCGGGCGCCTGCAGCACGCCCTCGACCGTGTCGCCGGTGCGTAGCGAATGCGCGCGGATCACGTCGGGCGACACGTAGATGTCGTCGGGGCCAGGCAGGTAGTTCGCCTCGGGCGCGCGCAGGAAGCCGAAGCCGTCCTGGAGCACCTCGAGCACGCCCTCGCCCGAGATCTCCCAGCCCTCGTCCGCGCGCTCGCGAAGGATCGAGAACATCATCTCGCCCTTGCGCATGGTCGAGGCGTTCTCGATCTCGAGATCCTCGGCCATGTCGACGAGCGTCTTGGGCGACATCGCCTTGAGATCGCGCAGATTGAGCGTGCCGCCCGCGGCTTCGGCCTCCGCGGCGTCGTCGTTGGGGGCGGTGTCGTCGCGCATGGCGGGCTCCATTGCGGGCAGGCGTCGGCCCTGGCGGGGCGTACGGGTATGGTTCGGATCGGAGAACGGCACGTGGATCAGGACGATCCGCCGTCGGGCGCCCTGCTAGGCGCGCTTCCCCCGTAAGTCAATCGACCCCCGTCGCGGGCGCGTCAGCCAGGCCGCACGATCACCGACACGACGATCACCACCAGCAGCAGCGTCGGCACCTCGTTCATCATCCGGTAGGTCCGCCCCGTCCGGCCCTCCCCGCCGCCCGCGAGCGCGCGTGCCTCGCGTCCGCACCAGATATGGAACGCGGTCATCGCGATCACCGCCGCGGCCTTGGTCCAGGGCCAGAGCGCGCCCCAGTCGACCGCGCCGAGGCCGATCACCGCCAGTCCGAACCCCCAGCTTGCCAGCATCGCGGGCGCCATGATCGCCTTCAGGAGCCGCCGCTCCATCACCTCGAACACCTCGACGGCCTGCGGATGCGTCGCCCGCCGCTCGACGTGGTAGACGAAGAGGCGCGGCAGGTAGAACAGGCCCGCCATCCAGGCCACGACCGAGATCACGTGGCCGGCCTTGAGCCAGAGATATGCGTCGCCCATCGGCCGTCCCCCTCTCTCAACAAGACAAGAAGATAAGGGAAGATGTAAGATGTAGGGGCGGTGGATAACGGGGATCAAATTGCGCTCCGGGATTCGTCCACCGCCGCGGGTGACGGAGGGAGCCACGAACCGGGCCGGTGGAGGAATCGGGTCGCCGTCCATGCGGCGAACGGCACTGGAGGGCGCAGGCCCTGTGGACGGCCCTGTCGATGGCCCGTGAGGCTCCGATACGTTCCACAGGGGACCCTTGCGCGTCCGAGGACGGGACGGACGGGGCGGGCGGGCGTGGATCGCGGCCGACTTGTCCCCCGGCGGCGCAGGGTTCAGACCGTCCACAGCGTTCCCGACAGGGTTCTCCCGGCGGTCGTCCACAAGGTTCTCCCGATGCTCGTGCTCGCCTCCGCCTCGACGATTCGCGCCGACCTGCTGCGGGGCGCGCGGATTCCCTTCGAGACCCGGCCCGCGCGGATCGACGAGGCGTCGGTCAAGGCGTCGCTTCTGGCAGAGGGTCACGCGCCACGCGACGTGGCCGACGCGCTGGCCGAGCTGAAGGCGCTGCGCGTGCGCGCGCCGGGCCTCGTGCTCGGCTGCGACCAGGTGCTCGAGCATGACGGCGAGCTGCTGTCGAAGCCGGCGGACCCGGCCGAGGCCGAGGCTCGGCTCGCGCGCCTGTCGGGCGGCCGGCACGCGCTGCATAGCGCGGCGGTTCTGGTCGAGGATGGCGCCCCGGTCTGGCGCCATGTGCAGTCGGTGACGTTGACGATGCGGTCGCTGACGCCCGGCTTCGTCGCCGACTACGTCGCGCGGAACTGGGACGCGATCCGGCACACGCCGGGCGCCTACCTGGTCGAGGGCGAGGGCGCGCGGCTGTTCCACCGGATCGACGGCGAGTACGCGGCGGCGCTCGGCCTGCCTCTTCTCCCGTTGGTCGACGTGCTGGTGGCGCGGGGCGCGCTCGCCTCGTGACGATCCTCGCGGGAGTCCTCGGGGATCCGGTCGCGCACAGCCGGTCGCCTCGCCTGCACGGGCACTGGCTCGCGCGCCACGGCATCGATGGGCAGTACGTTCCGCTGCGTGTGCGTCCCGGCGACCTCGCAGCGACGCTCGACCTGCTGCCGCGGCTGGGCTTCGCGGGGGTGAACGTGACGATCCCGCTCAAGGAGGCCGCTTTCGCCGCCGCGCACGAGGCGAGCGCGCACGCGTCGCTCGTCGGCGCTGCGAACACGCTCACGTTTCGCGATGGCCGCATCATCGCCGACACGACCGACGGGGCGGGCCTCGTGGCCCATCTCGCGCAATCCGCGCCCGACCGGCCGCGCGACCGCCCAGCCGTCGTGCTCGGGGCGGGCGGCGCGGCGGCGGGCATCGTGGCGGCGCTGCTCGAGGACGGCGCGGCCTCGGTCGCCATCGTCAACCGGACCGGCGCGCGGGCCGACGCCCTCGCCGCGCGCTTCGACGGCCGCGTCCGCGCGGCGCACTGGGCGGATCGGTCCGCCGTGCTGGCGGGGGCGGGCCTCGTCGTGAATGCCACCTCGCTCGGCATGACCGGTCAGCCGCCGCTCGATCTCGACCTCGGCGCGCTGCCTGCGGACGCGGTCGTGGCCGACATCGTCTACGCCCCGCTCGAGACGCCGCTCCTCGTCGCGGCCCGCGCGCGGGGGCTGGCGTCGGTGGACGGGCTCGGGATGCTGCTGCACCAAGCCGTGCCGGGCTTCGCGGCGTGGTTCGGAACCGTGCCCGCCGTCGACGACGCGCTGCGCGAGGCGGTGCTGGCGTGACCGTCCTCGGCCTGACCGGCTCCATCGGCATGGGCAAGTCGACCACGGCCGCGATGTTCGCCGCGCTCGGCGTGCCGGTCTGGGACGCCGACGCCGCGGTCCATCGTCTCTACGCGTCCGGCGGGGCGGCGGTCGCCCCGATGGCGGCGGCGTTCCCCCACGCCATGCGCGGCGGCGCGGTCGACCGCGACGTCCTTCGCCGGCTGGCCGTGGACCCCGCCGCGCTGTCGCGGATCGAGGCGGTCGTCCACCCGCTCGTCGCCGCCGACCGGGCCGCGTTCCTCGACGCCCACGCGGACGCGCCCCTCGTCCTCCTCGACGTGCCGCTCCTCTTCGAGACCGGCGGCGACGCGGCCGTCGACCGCACCGTCGTCGTCACCGCGCCCGAGGCCGTGCAGCGCGCGCGGATCCTCGCGCGCGGAACGATGGACGTGGACCAGCTCGACGCGATCCTCGCGCGCCAGATGCCGGACGCTGACAAGCGCGCGCGGGCCGACTACATCGTGGAGACCCAGACGATGGAGGCTGCCCGCGCCGCCGTCGCGCGCATCGTGGAGGCGGAAACGTGAGGGAGATCGTCCTCGACACCGAGACGACCGGGTTCGAGCCCGAGAGCGGCGACCGGATCGTGGAGATCGGCTGCGTCGAGCTGATGAACCACGTCGTCACCGGCGTCACGTGGCAGCGCTACGTGAACCCCGAGCGGACCATGCCGCAGGGCGCGTTCGAGGTGCACGGGCTGGGCGACGACTTCCTGCGCGAGAAGCCCACCTTCGCGCAGATCGGCCGCGACTTCCTCGATTTCGTGGGCGACGCGCCGCTCGTGATCCACAATGCCGCCTTCGACATGAAGTTCCTGAACGCGGAGCTCGACTGGATGGGCCTGCCGCGGATGCCGATGGACCGCGCGATCGACACGCTCGCCATTGCGCGCGCGAAGTTCCCCGGCGCGCCCGCCTCGCTCGACGCGCTCTGCCGCCGCTTCGGTGTCGACAACGCGGCGCGCACGAAGCACGGCGCGCTCCTCGACAGCGAGATCCTGGCGGAGGTCTATCTCGAGCTGATCGGCGGGCGACAGCCGGCGATGTCGCTCGTCGCCTCTGGCGGCCGTCGGCGCGCCGACGGCCCCTGGACCGTCCGCCCCCGCCCCGTCCCCCTGCCGCCGCGGCTGACAGAGGCGGAGGCCGCCGCCCACGCCGCGTTCGTCGAGACGCTGGGCGAGGACGCGCTCTGGAAGCGCGCCTGACCGAAGGAGATCCCGATGCAGTGCCTGTTCGTCCAGCTCCGATGCCGCCCCGGCACCGCCTACGCGGTGGCCGACGCGATCGCCGGGAAGGAGCTCCATTCGGAGATGTACTCGACCAGCGGGGAGTTCGACCTGCTGATCAAGTTCTACGTCCCCGCCGAGGTCGATATCGGCCGGTTCGTCAACGAGAGCCTGCTCGACGTGGACGGGATCGAGCGCAGCTTCACCACGCTGACCTTCCGCGCGTTCTGAACGCTCAGGTCGCGGGCGTCGCCGCCGCCGCTTCGGCCTGCTGGCGCCGCTGCAGCTCGTTGCGGTAGAGCGAGACGAAGTCGATGTTCTCGAGGTTGAGCGGCGGGAAGCCTCCGTCGCGCGACACGTCCGACACGATCCGACGCAGGAACGGGAACAGCATCCGCGGGCACTCGATCATCAGGTAGGGGTGCATCTGCGCGTCCGGCACGTTGGCGATCGCGAACACGCCCGCATAGTCGAGCTCCATCGCGAAGATCGGCTCGGCCCCCTCGCCCTTCGCCTTGGCGGTGATATTGAGCTTCACCGCGACCTCGTACTGGCCCTCGGTCGGGCGCTTCTTGCCCTCGAGCCCGACCTGCACGTTGATGTCGGGCTGCCCCTCCATCGCGCGGCCCTTCTGCAGCGCGACGTTCTCGAAGGACAGGTCGCGGATGAACTGGCCCAGCACCTGCAGCTGCGGCACGACCGGCTGCGCGGCCTGGCCCTCCGCCCCGGCCGGTGGCGTGGCGCCGTTTCCGGCGTTCGTTGGTGTCTCGTCGGCCATCGGGCATCCCTCGTGTCGGTGCGGCTGTCGGGCGAGCGCCTAACAGAGCGCCCGCGACCTCACAACCGAGGGGCGGGACCGGGCTCGTCCGCGTCGTCCGGTCCCCGCCGCCAGCCCGACGGGCCCTCGCGCCGGGGAACCTCGACGTAGTCGCCCTCGAGCACCTCCTCGCGTGCCGGGCGCATCGGCTGCTCGCCGGGCCGTCCCATCGTGAAGCCCTTCACCGAAACGCGGCGGCGCACGGCCTCCATCGCGAGGTCGCGGATCCCGGGCACCAACAGCGCGAAGCCCACCGCGTCGGTGAAGAACCCCGGCGTCAGCAGCAGCAGCCCCGAGGCGAGGATCATCGCCCCGTGCGCGAGCGGCCGCGTCGGGTCGCGCAGCTCGCCCAGCGAGGCCTGCACCAGACGCAGCTGCTCGAGCCCCTGCCGGCGGACGAGCCAGGTGCCCAGGCCGGCGGTCGCGACCACGATCGCGAGCGTGGGCCAGAGCCCGAGCAGGCCGCCCACCTGGATGAACAGAGCGATCTCGAGGATCGGGACCGCGACGAAGACGGCGAACAGCCACATGGCGCGCACTCCCCTGCGGGGGGTCGCTTCCCTTGACCCCCTCCCCGATCTACATATGTCCCAGGCTCGCAAGTGGAAGACCGCGTTTCCAGACGCATGCCGGGGATAAGGATGACCGACTCCGTGATACAGCTCCTCGTCCTCGCCGGGATCGCCCTGTTCCTCGTGATCCGGCTCAAGGGCGTGCTGGGCACGCGCACCGGGTTCGAGAAGCCGCCCGTCACCGATGCCGGGCCCCGCCGCGACGCCGTGCGCCGCGACTTCGAGGTGATCGAGGGCGGGCCGGATCGCGACATCACGGACCACGTCGACGACGGCAGCCCCTCGGCCAAGGCGCTGGCCGCGATGAAGCTCGCCGAGCCCGGCTTCGGCGTGACCGACTTCGTGTCCGGTGCGCGGCAGGCCTACGAGATGATCCTGATGGCGTTCGAGAACGGCGACCTCGCGCCGGTCCAGCCGTTCCTGTCCGAGGACGTCTACGAGGCGTTCCTGGGCGTGATATCCGACCGCGAGGACAAGGGGCTGCGCGTCGAGGCGTCCTTCGTCGGCGTCCGCGAGACGGCGCTGACGGAAGCCGAGTTCAACCGCGCGACCGACGAGGCGCAGATCACGATCCGCTTCGTCGGCGAGATGACCTCCGTGGTGCGCGACGCGTCCGGCGAGGTGGTCGAGGGCACGCCCAACGAGATCAAGAAGCAGCGCGACGTCTGGACCTTCGCGCGCACGATGGGCGGCGACGACCCGAACTGGAAGCTGATCGCCACGGGAGGCTAGCATGCCGTCCGAGACGGCACTCGCGGCCCGCGGGTTCGCGGACCTGTCCGGCTGGGCCGACGACGATCTCGACGCGGCGCTCGACGCCTACCGGCGCAACCCCGCCCCCGCCATCGATCCGGCCCGCGCGTTCTTCGAGCACGGCTTCCGGCCCGGCGCCCCCGTGGCCGCGCATCTGACGGGCTACGCCGAGCCGGTGATCGACGCCTCGCCCGCGTGCACCGACGCGTTCCCCGTCCCGATCCACGCCATGCCGCCCGGCGGGACCGACGCGCCGCGCGCGCGCGCCGACGCTGCGCTGGCGGGGCACGAGATCGCCTGGCTCCGCGACCCGGTCGATCGCTTCCTGCTGCAGGTCCAGGGGTCGGGCCGTCTGCGGATGGCCGACGGGTCCACGATCCGCGTCGGTCATGCGGGCGGCAACGGCCATCCCTATCGCTCCATCGGCCGGATGCTGTTGGAGCGCGGCGAGCTCGGTGCCGACATCACCGCCGAGGCGCTCGCCGCGTGGCTCCGCGCCGATCCCGTACGGGGCCGCGCCGCGATGGACGAATGCCCGAGCTACGCGCTGTTCGAGGTGATCGACCTGCCCGAGACGCTGGGGCCCATCGGGACGCTCTGCCCGGTCACCGCCGGGCGCTCGATCGCCGTCGATCCCACCCACATCGCGCTCGGCACGCCGGTCTGGGTCGAGGGGCCCGGCATCGCCCGGCTCTGCGTCGCGCAGGACACGGGCGCGGCGATCCGGGGCCCCGGCCGCGCCGATTTGTTCTTCGGCACCGGGGCGGAGGCGATGCGCGCGGCGGGGCGGCTGAACGCGCCGGGCCGCCTCGTGCCGCTCGTCGCGCGATGAGCCGGCGCCGGGGCGGCCTGTCGCCGGAGGATCGCGACCTGTGGTCCCGCTACGCCCGCACGACCGAGCCGCTGAACCCCGCCGCGCGCCCCGCCCCGCCCGCATCCCCGCCGCTCCGCCCGCCCGAAGCCGCGCCATCGAGCCCCGCGCCCGTCGCGCCCTTCGCCGTGGGGCAGCGCGCCCGGCCGCGAGACACCGTCCACGCCCTCGCGCCCCCGCTCGCCGCCCAGGTCGCCGCCGCGCCGCTCTCGATGGACGCCAAGGCGCATCGCCGCATGAAGGCGGGCAAGCTGCGCCCCGAGGGCAAGCTCGACCTGCACGGGCTGACGCTCGACGCGGCGCATCCCGCGCTGGTCCGCTTCGTGCTGTCGGCGCAGGCGCAGGGCAAGCGGCTGGTGATCGTCGTGACGGGGATCGGCAAGCACCGCGACGAGGGCGGGCCGATCCCGACCCGGCTGGGTGTGCTCCGCCACCAGGTCCCGCAATGGCTCCGCCTCCCGCCGCTCGCGGGCGTCGTCCTGCAGATCACGCAGGCGCATCGCAGCCATGGCGGCGCGGGGGCCTACTACCTCTACCTACGCCGCGGCTAGGTCCCGCCGCGTCCGGGCGATCGCGAGCCCCGCCAGCGCCGCGGCGACGAGGAACGATCCGGCGAGGGCGGGCATCTGCGCGGGCAGTGGACGGCCCCCGTCGATAAGCAGCCCCGTCAGGCCCGGCCCGATCGCCGTCCCGAGGACCATCACCGAGACCGCCATCGCCTTGATCGCGCCCAGGTGCCGCGTGCCGTAGAACTCGGCCCAGAACGCGGCCGGCACGGTCGCCTGCATCCCCGCGCCGATCCCGAGCAACGCGAACGCCACCGCCGCACCGCCGAGCGTCTGCGCGGACCCCATCACCGCGAAGGCCGCGGCGTAGGGCAGCGCGAGCAGCACCATCGGCTGCGCGGTCCCGATCCGGTCCACCAGCGCGCCGGAGGCGAAGGTCGCGGCCACGGTCGCCGCGGTGAAGACGGGCAGGAGCGCCACGTAGCCCACGAGGTCCCACCCCTTCGCCTGCGTCAGGTGGACCTGATGGAAGAACAGCGCCGTCACGAAGGCCGACGGGGCGAGCAGGAGCGGCAGCATCCCCCAGAACAGCGGGTGCCGGAGCGCGTCGGCCCGCCGCCATTGCCGCCCGCCCATCCCCGGCGAGGGGGCGTCGGCGGCGAGCGAGCGCGGCGTCCGCTCCGCGCGTAGGAGCCGCAGGATCGGCAACAGCAGCGCCAGCACGATCGCCGCCGCGACGAGCCACAGCCCGCGCCAGGGAACGATCTCGAGCGCCGCGGCGAAGGTGACCGGCAGCACCGCCTGCCCGAGCGCGAACCCCATCGACGCGACCGCGAGCGCCCGGCCGCGCGAGGCCACGAACCAGCGCGCCATCGCCACCGCCGAGAGCTGGGCCATCATCCCGAGCCCCGACAGGCGAAGCAGCACGATCGCGGCGAGGAGCGCCGGCGGCGACCACGCGACCGCCATCAGGGTGCAGGCGGAGGCGAGCAGGAGCCCGGCCGCGATCGCGAGGTGCCGGATGCGGAACCGGTCCGCGAGGCCGCCCATCCAGATCGTCGCCGTCGCCGCGATCGTGGTCCCGAGCGTGTAGGTCAGGCCCCAGCCCCCGTCGGTCAGCCCGAACGCGGCCATGATCTCGCCCGCGAAGACCGAGACGAAGAACGTCTGACCGAAGCTCGACGCGAACGACAGGAGGACCCCCGCCGCGAGGAACGCCGCGTTGGCGCGCGCGAAGGCCGCGAGGCCCGGCGCCGTCGCGCGCGGCGGATCGTCCCGAACCGGCATCGCGACCCCTTCCGGCCCCTGCGTTACCCTTGGGCCATGGCGCGGGCCAGCCCGGTCAGAGGACGTAGCGCGACAGGTCCGCCGAGGCCGCCAGCGCGCCGACCTCGCGCTCCACGTAGGCCGCGTCCACCGTGACCGCGTCGCCGCCGCGGTCGGGTGCCTCGAAGGACAGCCCCTCGAACACCCGCTCGAGCACGGTGTGCAGGCGGCGCGCGCCGATGTCCTCGACCGCGCCGTTGACCTGCGCGGCGACCCGCGCGAGCGCGGCGATCCCGTCCTCGGTGAACGTGACCGCGACCTGTCTCGGTGGCCATCAGCGCCTCGTATTGCAGCGTCAGCGCGTTGTCGGTCTCGGTCAGGATGCGCACGAAGTCGGCCTCGCCCAGCGAGCGCAGCTCGACCCGGATCGGCAGGCGCCCCTGCAGCTCCGGAAGCAGGTCCGAGGGCTTGGCGACGTGGAACGCGCCCGACGCGATGAACAGGATGTGGTCGGTCCGCACCGGCCCCAGCTTGGTCGCGCAGACCGTCCCCTCGATCAGCGGCAGCAGGTCGCGCTGGACGCCCTCCCGGCTCACCTCGCCGCCCGCGCGCCTCCGAGCGGGCGCAGACCTTGTCGATCTCGTCGATGAAGACGATCCCGTCCTCCTCGACCGCGAGCACGGCCTCGCGCCGGATGGCGTCGTCGTCCAAGAGCTTGTCCGCCTCCTCCTCGAGCAGGAGCTCGTAGCTCGCGGCCACCGTGAGTCGCTTGCGCGTCCGGCGCTGCATCATCTTGCCGAACATCTCGCCCAGCCCCGCCATCTGGTCCATGCCGGGCTGGCCGGGGATCGCCATGCCCATCGGATTGGCGGTGTCGGCCACCTCCAGCTCGATCACCTTGTCGTCGAGCTCGCCCGCGCGCAGCTTGCGGCGGAACGCCTCGCGCGTGCCCTCGCGCGCCTCGGCCCCTGTGATCGCCGCGATCACCCGGTCCTCGGCGGCCTCGTGGGCGCGCTCGCGGACGTCGGCGCGCATCGTCTCGCGGACCATCGCCTGCGCGGCCTCGGCCAGGTCGCGGACGATCTGCTCGACGTCGCGGCCGACATAGCCGACCTCTGTGAACTTGGTGGCCTCGACCTTGAGGAACGGCGCGCGGGCGAGCTTGGCCAGGCGCCGGCTGATCTCGGTCTTGCCGACGCCCGTGGGCCCGATCATTAGGATGTTCTTGGGATAGACCTCCTGGCGCATCGGCCCCTCGAGCCTGCGCCGGCGCCAGCGGTTGCGCAGCGCCACGGCCACCGCGCGCTTGGCGTCGGCCTGGCCGATCACGAAGCGGTCGAGCTCGGCCACGATCTCGCGCGGGGTCAGGTCGGTCATGGATGGTCTCCCCTCATCCGCGCCTACCTATGGGGCGATCACGGACATGCAACGCCGCTCACGTCCGCGTGGGCCGGGCTTGGCGCGGGGCGGCGGGCGGCGCAGGGTGCGGGCGACCCTCGAACGGAGACACGCCATGCAGCGCCGCACCTTCCTCGCCATAGCCTCCGGGAGCGCCGTGCTCCTGCCCGCGTCGCGCCTCCTGGCGGCCGGCCACGGCCGTCTCGGCGCCTTCGAGGGGGTCGGCGACTACACCGCCTCGGGCACGGCCGAGATCGCGGGCGACGCGGTCAACCTGCTCGAGGACTTCCGCTTCGGCGGCGCGCCGGACCCGCAGGTGGGGCTGGGCCGCGGCGGCTTCGATCCGGCCACGCTGATGGGGCCGCTCGCGAGCGACGACGGCGCGTCGAGCTACGCGGTGCCCGACGGCGTCGACGCGTCGGGCTACGATGAGGTCTGGATCTGGTGCCGGCGGTTCGACGTGCCGCTCGCGGTGGCGCGGCTGGGCTAGGCCGAGGGCGGCAGCCGGTCGCGCAGCCATGCAGGCAGGCGCGCGACGATCGGGGCGCGCGCCGCCTGCCAGCCCGCCCCGAGCGCGACCAGCCCCGCCCCGAGCGCGAGCACGCCGACCGCGCCGCCCCCCGCGCCGTCGGCCGTGCGCGCGATGATCGCCACGACGTAGCCCACCGCCGAGATCAGGAACGAGCGCCGGTCGATCGCCACCGCCACCACCGCGATCGCGCCGAGGAGGAGCGCCAGCAGCCCCAGCGCCGCGCCGCCCTGCGCCAGCAGCGTCAGCGCGAGCGTGTTGACGATGGCGGGCGCGGCGGCGACGTGGAGCCAGAACCCGTTGGCCGCGCGCAGCGTCATTCGGTGCGGGTCGGACATGTCGAACCGCATCGCCAGCGCGAAGAGCCCCAGTCCCAGCACCAGCGTGCCCCAGGCGAACGGCCCCGTGCCCGACAGCACGAACAACTCGCCCGGCGACGCGTCCACGCCCGAGAGCGCCGCCAGCCCCGCGACCATCGCCCCGAACGTCCCCACCGCCATGAGCGCCATCGCGAACGGCACCCGGTAGCGCCACCAGTAGGCCGCCACCGTCGCCGTCGCGAGCCCGAGCGCAAGCGCGGCGCGGCCCGGGTCGACGCCGCCGAAGACGCTGAACGCCCCGAGCGTGACGATCCAGAACCAGAGCGCCGACGCGGCCCAGGCGAGGACGAGCGCGATCGCGGGCGCGACCATCCGGCGACGGCGCACGAAGTACTCCGACAGCCCCGCCACCACCGCCGCTGTGGCGACCATCGCCGTCATCCAGACGGTGCCGAACCCGTTCGACGTCCCCGCGACGAGCGCCCAGACGCCGAGCCAGCCGGTGCCGAGGATCGCGAGCCCCACGACCACGAAGATCTCGTTGAACCCGCGGAACAGTTCGAACGGCTCGTCCACCGAGCCCGCGCCCGCCCGCGCATTGTTCCGGGCGGCGGCGAACGCCACGAGCGTCCCCGCCTGCGCCTCGCTCAGATGGCCCGCGGCGACCGCGGCGCGCAGGTCGTCGCGCGCGATCAACCGGGCCCGCCGATGGTCTCCACCGTGAGGCTGCCGTTGGTGTAGACGCAGATGTCGGCCGCGATCGCCATCGCGCGCCGCGCCACGGCCTCCGCGTCGAGGTCGCCGTCCATCAGCGCGCGCGCGGCGGCGAGCGCGTAGTTGCCGCCCGAGCCGATGGCCGCGACGTCGTGCTCGGGGGCGAGCACGTCGCCCGCGCCGGTGACGACCAGGAGCTCGTCGCCGTCGGTCACGATCAGCATCGCCTCGAGCTTCTGCAGGTACTTGTCGGTGCGCCAGTCCTTGGCGAGCTCGACGCAGGCGCGCTGGAGCTGGCCCGGCGTGGCCTCGAGCTTCGCCTCGAGGCGCTCGAGGAGCGCGAAGGCGTCCGCCGTCGACCCCGCGAATCCCGCCACCACGTCGCGCCCGCCCGGCGACAGGCGGCGGACCTTGCGCGCCGTCCCCTTCATCACCGTCTGCCCGACCGAGACCTGGCCGTCGCCGGCCACCGCGACGCGGCCGCCACGGCGGACCGCGACGATGGTGGTGCCGTGCCATCCGGGGTGATCGGTCATCGCGTGCCTCCGGGTCCGGGTCCGGTCGCGATATGGGCGCGCCGGGCGCGCGATGCCAGCCCGGTCAGTCCGCGTCGCGGCTCGGCAGGTCGAACTTGCGCAGCTTCACGTAGAGGCTCTGGCGGCTCAGGCCGAGCATCTCGGCCGCCGCGGCCACGTTGCCCTCGGTCAGCGACAGGGCCGAGACGATGCACGAGCGCTCGACCGCCTCCGTGGTCGCGGCGACGATGTCGCGCAGCGGGGCAGAGCCGACGAGGCTCGCCGTGTCCGGCAGCCCCTCGCCCGCCACGACCGGCGCCGCGCCGCGCGTGACCGGGGCGAGGGTCAGGTCGCGCGCGATCAGCCCGAGCCCTCCGTGGTCGAGCGCCGAGGCCGCGATCTCCACCGGGCGCCTGCGACCGCCGGTCGGCCCGATCCGGGTGACGAAGGCGGCAGGCCGGTCGCCCGAGAACAGCGCGCGCAGGTCGATCTCGCCCCGCAGCAAATGAACGGCGAGCGGCTGCCCGACGATCCGCGACGGAGACGGGGCACCGACCATGCCGACGAAGGCCGCGTTGGCATGCATCACGATCCCGTCCGCGTCGAGGCAGGCGATCCCGTCGGGCGAGCGCGCGACGAGGCTCGGGACGCCCCGGGGCGGCGCGGCGGGCTCGCGCCCGGTAGCGCGGCTCATGCGGCAGACGAGGACCGTCCCGTCGTCGGTCCGGAAGATCGACGGTCGGATCCGGATGGTCCCGCGGCCATGCCGCAGCTCGGCGCGCGTCTCCTCCGTGCCCCCGAACAGCGCCGCCGCGACCAGACCGTCGATGAACTCGCTCCGCCGCCGCCCCTCGAAGAACTGGGTGAAGGCCGCCCCGGCGAGGCGGGCGGCGTCACCGCCCATCATCCGCGCGGCGCCCCCGGTCATCTCGACGATCCGCCCCGTCTCCGCGTGGACGACGGCCACCGCCTCGGCCATTTCCGCCAGCAGCGCGCGGTGGCGGGCCTCGAGCGCGCGGTCCTCGCGGGCGTCGGCCGCGAGCGCGGCGAGGGCGCGCGCGAGCTGGCCCTGCATCTCGACCGTCCCGGCCTCGTCGCGCAGATGGAGGCGCCCATGCGCGTCCACCGCGACCGAGAGCGGAACCGCGCCCTCCTCGCGGGCGGTCGTGGCCAGCGCGCGACCGCCCGATCGGTCCGCGCGGAGCGCCTGCACCGCGCGGAACCCGGCCGCGTCGAGCACGTCCGCGAGCGGGCGGCCGAGCCAGCCGGACAGGCGCGCCGCCAGATCCGAGCCGGGTTCGGCCCCGACCCGGGCCACCCGGTCCTCGGCGTCGAGCGCGACCACCGCGTCCGAATGCGGCGCGAGGGCGCGGCCGATGGCGTCCTCCGCCTGCGTGGTCTTGTCTTGGATCACCATGCGGGCAGCATACGCGGAACGGCGCGCGCGCCAAAGCCCGACATCGGGTCGCGCCTCATCGGCCGAGATACGCCGCGAGTGCGGGCGGCGGATGGGCGAGGAGCGCCTCGGTGTCCACCGGCGCGTGCGCGCGGCCGTCGGCCACGAACGCGGTCCGGTCGGCCACCGCGCGCGCGTCCGCGGGGTCGTGCGTCACCATCAGGGCCGTCATCGCGCCGTCGCGGACATTGTCGCGCAGCAGGTCGAGCATCTCGCGGCGCAGCGCGGGACCCAGCGCCGCGAACGGCTCGTCGAGCAGCAGCCACGGCCGCGCGCGCAGCAGCGCCCGCGCGAGCGCCGCCCGGCTGCGCTGCCCGCCCGAGACGTCGCGGGGTAGGCGACGTCCGAGCCCGGCCAGCCCGACGCGGTCCAGCGCCGCATCGCGTGCCGCAACCTGCGCGCGCGACAGCCGTAGGTCGGGCCGCAGGCCGAGGCCCACGTTCGCCGCGAGGTCGAGATGCGGGAACAGGTTCTGGTCCTGGAACAGGATCGAGACCGGACGGTCCCCCGGCGCCAGCCCGTCGAGGGCGCGGCCGTCGACGCGAACGCGGCCCGCCTCGGGCGCGACGAAGCCCGCGATCGCCGACAGCAGCGTCGACTTGCCAGACCCGCTCGCCCCCATCACCGCCACGATCCCGCCCGGCGCGACGGCCATGTCCGCGTCGAGCGTGAACCCGCCCAGACGGATGCGGAGCGCGTCGAGCTCAAGCATCCCGCGCGCCGCGCCCGAACAGCCAGAACAGACCGAAGGAGAGCGCGACGAGGAGCAGGGCGGCGGCGCGCGCCTCCTCCATCCGGTAGGCGCCCATGAGCCGGTAGATCGCGAGCGGGAGCGTCGCCGCGTCGGGCGGCGCGAAGAGTGCGATCACGCCGAGGTCGCCCGCCGCGAGCGCCGCCGCGAGCCCCGCCGAGAAGCCCAGCGGGCGGCGCAGGAGCGGGAGCGCGACGAGGCGCAGCCACGCCGTCCCCCGAAGCCCGAGCGACGCCGCGAGCCGGCCGTGATCGCGCTCGAGGTCGCGCATCGCGGGGATCAGCGCGCGCAGCGCGAACGGCAGCGCCAGCACCACGTTGACCAGCGCCGTGACCGGCAGCGCGAGCGCGACGGGGTCCGCGACCGGCAGCAGCAGCACGTAGAGCCCGACGCCCAGCACCAGGGGCGAGACCGCGACGGCGAGCGTGCCCGCGACCTCCACCGCGCCGCCGGCCGGCGCCACCACCGCGCGCGCCATCGCGAAGGCCGCGGCCACCGTCGCCGCCGCCGCCGCCAGCGCCACGACGAGCGTGCGGGCCGCCGCCGCCCAGATCGAGCCGGGCAGGCCGGGGATGTGGCGCGCTCCGTCGACCAGCACGAGCCCCATCGGCACGAGGAGGAACGCGCAGGCCAGCGCGATCGCGGCCCCGTCCTGCATACGCAGCGCTGCGCCGCCGCTGTCCCAGCGCGCGACCGGGCCGCCCCTCCCCGCGCCGAAGCCCGCCGGCAGCGTCAACCGGAGCGCCGCCACCGCCGCCAGAGCGCCGAGCGCGAGCTGCGCCGCGCCCAGCGTCGCCACGCGCGCGAGGTCGAACTCGAAGCGGAACGCCTGGTAGATCGCGAGCTCGACCGTGGTGGCCCGCGGCCCGCCGCCCAGCGCCAGCGCCACCGCGAAGGAGGTCGTGCAGATCAGGAAGATCACCAGAGCCACGCCCGGGGCGGTGGCACGCAGCATCGGCCACTCCAGGAGCCGCATCGTGTCGCGGGCGCGAAACCCGAGCGAGGCCGCGAGCCGCATCCGCTCCGCCGGGATCGCCTGCCAGCCCTGCAGGAGGAGGCGCGTGGCGAGCGGCATGTTGAAGAAGACGTGCGCCACCACCACCCCGTGCCAGCCGTAGATCGAGACCGGCGGCAGCCCGAGCCAGCCCAGGCCCGCGTTGACCGGCCCTGCGCGCCCGAACGCGGCGACGAGGCCCAGCACCGCGACGATCGCGGGCAGCACGAACGGCGCGCCGAGCAGGATCACCACCGCGCCGCGGCCCGGGAACGCGCGACGGGCGAGCGCGCGCGCCACCGGCACCGCGAGCGCGACCGACAGGACGGCCGACAGCGCCGCCTGCCAGAGCGTGAACCCGATCGCCGCCCAGTCCGACGCGGTGGGGGCGCCGAGGCCCGCCCCCCGCCACGCCACCGCCGCGACCGGCAGCGCGAGGATCGCCAGCACGGCGAGCGCGGCGCCCCGGCCCAGGCGCGCGCCGGTCATGGCGTCAGCGTCCGAACCCCGCCTCGAACGCGGCGACGACGGTGCGGCGCAGCGCCTCGGCTTCCGCGGGCGGGTAGAGGATCGCGCTCTCGGGCAGCGGCAGCGACCGGAACCCGTCGGGCAGCTCGGCGGGGTCGAGCCGGGCGGGCATCGACCAGTTGCCCTCGGGCACGATGCGCTGGAACGCGGGCGACAGCACGAAGTCCATGAACGCCTGCGCCAGCGCGGGCTGGTCGCTGTCCGCAAGCTTCGCCGCGGTCTCCACCGTGACGTAATGCCCTTCGGGGAAGATCGCGGCGCGGACGGTGTCGTCGTCCTCGGCGATGGAATGGTAGGCGGGCGAGGTCGCGTAGCTCAGCACCATGTCCACCTCGCCCGCGGTGAAGAGCCCGTAGGCCTCCGACCAGCCGCGCGTCACCGTGACGACCTTGGGCGCGAGCCCGGCCCAGGCGGCCTCGGCCTCCTCGCCGAAGACCGCGTGGATCCAGAGCGCGAGGCCCAGCCCCGAGACGGCGGTCCGCGGGTCCTGCACGGCGATGCGCAGGTCGCCGTGGCCGTCGACCAGGTCGCGGAAGCTCGCGGGCGGGTCGGTGACGGCGTCGGCGTCGTAGACGAAGGCGAGGTGGGACCAGTTGAACGGCACGAAGGTGTCGTCCTCCCACGCGACGGGCATGGTGAGCCCCTCCAGCGAAACGCCGCTCGGCGCGAAGAGGCCGGTCGCGCGGGCGGCCTCGAGCTCGTCGGAGGCCAGCCCGATGGCGACGTCGGCGCGGGTGCGCGCGCCCTCGAGGCGCAGGCGCGGAAGGAGGTCGCCGGTCACGTACTCGACCTCGCAGCCGCATTCCGCCTCGAACGCCTCGGCGATGGCGGGGCCGGGGCCCCATTCGGAGGCGAAGTAGTCGGGGGCGTAGACGGTGAGCGTCTCCGCGGATGCGGACGATGCCATCGAAATCAACACGATGGCGATGGCGGGGTGGCTCTGCATGTCGCTCTCCCATGGCGTCGGACGGATGGGAGGCTCGGGCGCCGCACCTTCCCTCCGCCGGTGCTAACCGGTTCAGGTTCGACGGGTCCGCTTGCGCGTCTCAGCCTGCGTGAGGCTCCCCGAGGTGGCCGCAGGGTAGCCCGCGACGCGTGCGAGGACCAGCCCCCGGGGACGTCGTGACGTCGGCCCTCCGGCTTGCGGGGCGAACGGGCGGTCCCTATCCGCAGGAGCGAGGAGCCCGCGCCCATGTCCCTGAACACCTTCGGCCACCTGTTCCGCGTCACCACCTGGGGCGAGAGCCACGGCCCGGCGCTCGGCGCGACGGTCGATGGCTGCCCGCCCGGCGTGCCGCTCGACTCGGCGGCGATCCAGCGGTGGATGGAGGCGCGGCGACCGGGCCGGTCGAAGCACACCACGCAGCGACGCGAGCCGGACGCGGTCGAGATCCTGTCGGGAACGTTCGAGGGGGTCACGACGGGCACGCCGATCCAGCTCGCGATCCGCAACGAGGACCAGCGGTCGAAGGATTATGGCGACATCGCCGCGAAGTTCCGGCCCGGCCATGCCGACATCGCCTACTGGCAGAAATACGGCGTGCGCGACCATCGCGGCGGCGGGCGCTCGTCGGCGCGCGAGACGGCGGCGCGGGTGGCGGCGGGTGGCGTGGCGCGCGCGGCGCTGGCGGCGCTGGCGCCCGACCTTCGGATCGACGGCTACATGGTGGCGATGGGGCCGCTCGACATCGACCGGGCGCGCTTCGACTGGGACGCGATCGCGCGCAACGACTTCTGGTGCCCGGACCCGGTGGCGGCGGAGGCGTTCGCGGAGCACCTCGACTGGCTTCGCGCCGACGACCACAATTCGGTGGGCGCGGTGATCGAGGTGGCGGCGCGCGGCGTCCCGCCGGGGCTCGGGGCGCCGGTCTACGGCAAGCTCGACGCGGATCTGGCGGCGGCGATGATGTCGATCAACGCGGTCAAGGGCGTGGAGATCGGCGAGGGGATGGGCGCCGCGCGGCTCACGGGGCGCGACAACGCCGACGAGATCGACATGGGTCCGGACGGGCCGGTCTATTCCTCCAACCATGCGGGCGGGGTGCTGGGCGGGATCTCGACCGGGCAGGACGTGGTGGTGCGCTTCGCGGTCAAGCCGACCTCGAGCATCCTGTCGGAGCGGCGCACGATCACGAAGGCGGGCGAGGCGGCGACGATCGTGACGAAGGGCCGCCACGACCCCTGCGTCGGCATCCGCGCGGTGCCGGTGGGCGAGGCGATGATGGCCTGCGTGCTGCTCGACCACCTGCTGCTCGACCGGGGGCAGACGGGGGGCGTGCGGGGGGCGATCGGCTAGGCGGCGCGGCCGGGCGGGGCGGGCGGGGCCACCGCCGCCCGCGCGCCCCGCATCCGCGACACCTGCACCGCGAGGATGCCCGCGGTCACGACCGCGACGCCCACGCCGTCGAGGGGGCCGAGCGCCTCGCCGAGCAGGAGGTGCGCGATCAGCACGCCGAAGACCGGGTTGAGGAAGTGGAACGTCGCCGCGGGCGTGGCGCCGATGCGCGCGACGAGGAGGAACCAGATCGACGTCGCCGCGAGGCCGGGCACGAGGACGGTGTAGGCGAAGGCGGTGGCCAGCCGGGGGGTCCAGGTCACGTCCCACGTCTCGGTCGCGAGCCCCACGGGCAGGAGCGCGGCGGCGCCCACGAGCATCTGCAACCCCACCACCATCATCAGGTTGCCGCCGCCCGACGCGCCGCGCACCGAGAGCGTGGCGACGGTGAGCGCCGCCACGGCCACGAGGCAGAGCGCGATGGCGGCCGGGTCCGCGCCGGCCGAGACCCGCGTGCCCATGATCGCGGCCACGCCCGCGACGCCCGCGACGAGCCCCGCGACGCCCAGCGGCCGCGTCCGCTCGCCCATGACCACCCAGTTCGCGAGCGCCACGAGGAGCGGCAGGGTGGAGGCGACGATGGCCGCGAGCGAGGCCTCGATCGTGCGCATCGCGACGAAGTTCAGCCCGAGGTAGAGCGCGTTCTGGCACAGGCCGAAGACCACGACGGCGCGCCACTGGCCGCGCGTGAGCCGCATCCGCTGGCCCAGCGCGAGGGCGAGCGCCACGCCGATGGCGCCCGACAGCGTGAAGCGCAGCGCGAGCGACAGGATCGGCGGGGCCTCGGCCACGATGATGCGCGCGGAGGTGAAGGCCGAGGACCACATCAGCGCGAAGAGGAGCCCATAGGTCAGCGCGCGCAGGTCCATGGGGCCGCCCCGGTCAGGTCATGGTGGGAGCGTGACGCGCGGACGGCGCAGCGGCAAGACGGGGCCGCGTCGGGATGCGGCACCGGCATGGCCTGCGGCTGGCGGGGGCTCTGCCGAAGCGGGGGCGATCTTCCTCCGTCCGGGCGCTCGGCCCGCCTCCGGATCAGACGGAGGGAACCTCGCCCGATGCCCGGCCCGAGGGCGTGTGCCCGTCCGCGACGAGGCCCATCAAAGCGGGCCCCTCGGCGGCCTTGGCCGAGGAGGCGACGAACACGACGCGCCCGCCGGAGGCGGCGGCGTCGCGCACCGCTTCCATCTCGTTGATGCCGTCGAAGAAGCTCAGCGCCTTCTCGGGCGAGATGCCGGTCTGGCCCACGAAGAGCGTGATCGCCTCCGCGTTGCCCTCCGAGACGAGCTTGCGGAACGAGGCGTAGGCGCGGCCCTTGATCTCGAGGCTCTCGCCCTCGGCATTGGCGCGCGCGACGGCCTTGATCCGCGCGGCCTCGCCCTCGTTGAGCGCGGCCTCCTTGAGACGCTGCGCGGCGAGCACGCGAGTCGAAGGCGCGGCGCAGCTCCTCGGACGGCTGGGGGTCGTCGACGAGGACGTTCTCGATGACGAAGCCGAAGGACGACATGCGGACCTTGAGCGTGGTCTCGACGTCCTGCTCGAACGTGTCGCGCGAGCGGAACAGGTCGTCGAAGGTCAGCCCGGAGGCGGTCGAGCGGACCTGGTTGACGACGTAGGAGCGGATCTGCCCCTCGGCGTCGTCGAGCTTGTAGAACGCGTCCTGCGCGTTGGTGTCGGAGACGCGGACCTGCACGCGGATGGGGACGACGACGAAGGCGTTGTCGGACGACTTGACCGAGACGGACTCGGCGATCTCGCGGATCTGCATCGAGAACGGCTCGCCCGCGGACTGGATCGGCCAGGGCAGCTTGAAGCCGAGGCCGGCGGAGGTCGTGCGGGAGAACTTCCCGAACGTCTCGATCATGCGGACGTGCTGCTGGGGCGTGATGACGACGGTGGTCGCGAGCAGGATGCCGGCGACCACGAGGCCCACGAGGGAGACGATCTCGATCATGCCCCGCAGATAGGCGCGCGGGCCCACGAAAAAAGGCCCCGCGCGGGGGCCTCTCGTCGCACCGACGGGTCGGCGTCAGGCGTTGACGCTGTCCTTGAGGGCCTTGGCGATCGTCATCTTGACGACCTTGTCGGCTTCCTTCTCGAACTGCTCGCCGGTGGCCGGGTTGCGGACCATCCGCTTGGGGCGCTCGCGGCACATGATCTTGCCGACGCCCGGCAGGGTGACCGCGCCGCCGTCCGAGACCGTCTCGGTGATCAGCTCGACGATGGCGTCGAGCGCCGAGGAGGCGTGCTTCTTGTCGGTGTCCATCTTCTCGGCCAGCGCGGCCACGAGCTGCGTCTTGGTCATCGGTTTCGTCGCCATCGAGGCTCTCCCTGTTTCCCGTTCGGGTCCGGTCGTCGCGCGACCTTAACCACCGTTACGCGATGTCACAACGCTCGTCGCCATGAAAGGTTGGGTCTTCGCGCGCATTCCGCTGGGTCAGAGGAACGCGGTCTCCTCGAAGGAGCGGAGCTTGCGGCTGTGCAGGCGCTCGAGCGGCATCTCGCGGAGCGTCTCCATCGCGCGGATCCCGATCTGCAGGTGGCGGCTGACCTGCGTGCGGTAGAAGTCCGACGCCATCCCCGGCAGCTTCAGCTCGCCGTGGAGCGGCTTGTCGGAGACGCACAGAAGCGTGCCGTAGGGGACGCGGAAGCGGAACCCGTTGGCGGCGATGGTCGCGCTCTCCATGTCGAGCGCGACGGCGCGCGACTGCGACAGGCGCTGCACGGGGCCGGCCTGCTCGCGCAGCTCCCAGTTGCGGTTGTCGATGGTGGCGACGGTGCCGGTGCGCATGATGCGCTTGAGGTCGTAGCCCTCGAGCATGGTGACGTGCTCGACCGCGTCCTCGAGCGCGACCTGGACCTCGGCCAGCGCGGGGATCGGCACCCAGACCGGCAGGTCGTCGTCGAGCACGTGATCCTCGCGCAGGTAGGCATGGGCCAGCACGAAGTCGCCCAGCGACTGCGAGTTGCGCAGCCCCGCGCAGTGCCCGACCATCAGCCAGACATGCGGGCGCAGGACGGCGATGTGGTCGGTCGCGGTCTTGGCGTTGGACGGGCCGACGCCGATGTTGACGAGCGTGATCCCCGCGCCGCCGGGCCGGGTCAGGTGGTAGGTCGGCATCTGCGGCATCTTGGGCAGGTCGAGCATCGGCGCGTCGGGGTCGTCGCGCCCGATGCGCTGGTTCGCGGGGCCGACGATCTCGACGTAGCCGGAACCGGCGTCGCGCAGCGCCTCGCGCCCGAAGGCCACGAACTCGTCGACGTAGAACTGGTAGTTGGTGAAGAGGACGTGGTTCTGGAAGTCGTCGGGCGCGGTGGCGGTGTAGTGCGCGAGCCGCGCGAGGCTGTAGTCCACGCGCTGCGCGGTGAACGGCGCGAGCGGGCGGGCGCCGTCCTCGTAGGTGAAGCCCACCCCGTTCACGATGGCGTCGTTGGTGGTGTTGAGGTCGGGCACGTCGAACACGTCGCGCATCAGGAACGGCAGCACGCCGTCCTGCGGAACGGTGAGGTCGGCGTCGCCCAGCACGGCGAAGTGCACCGGGATCGCGGTGCGCGACCAGCCGATCGTGACGGGCACGTCGTGGCTGCGGATCAACAGCTCGATCTGCTGCGTGAGGTAGTTGGCGAAGAGGTCGGGGCGGGTGATCGTCGTCGCGTACTGCCCGGGCTCGGCGACGTGGCCGAAGCTGAGCCGGCTGTCGGCGCGGCCGTAGCTCGTGGTGACGATGCGGATCTCGGGGTAGAAGGCGCGGTAGCGGCAATCGGGCATCCCGCCCGCCACCGCCTCCGCGAAGCCGCGCCGCAGGTAGGTCGTGGCCTCCTCGTAGAGCCGGCGCAGCTCGGTCACGGCCGCGGCGGCGTCGGTGAAGGCCCGCGGCGCGTCGGCCTGCGGGGAGCGGATCGGGGTCATGTCGTTCATGCGGGCACCAGAAGGTCGGTCATCGCGAAGGTCGTCACGTCCACGAGGCCGAGGTCGGAGATCCGCAGGCTGGGGATCACCACGAGGGCCAGCAGCGAGTGCTGCATGAACGCGTTGTTGAGCGTGCAGCCGGCGTCGCGCATCGCCGCGCCGAGCGCGTCGGCCGCGGCGGCGACCTCGGCGGCGGGGCGGTCCGACATCAGCCCCGCGATCGGCAGCTCGACCATCGCGCGCTCCTCCCCGTCGGCGTGGAGCGTGGCGCCGCCGCCGACCGCGCGCAGCCGGTTCGCGGCGCGCGCCATCTCGGCCGGATCGGTGCCGACGACGATCATGTGGTGGCTGTCATGCGCCACGGTCGAGGCCAGCGCCATGCGGCCGCGGTAGCCGAAGCCCGCGACGAAGGCGTTGACGACGCCCCCCGTCGCGCGGTGCCGCTCGACGAGCGCGATGCGGCACACGTCGCCGGATGGCTCGACCATGGCCGTCGCGCACGGGGAGCAGCCGCGTCAGCGCCTCGGTCGGGGCCTGGTTCTCGACCACGCCGATGACGCGGGCGGTGACCTCGGCCGCGCCCTGCGGGGGCGGCGACGGCGAAGTCGGCCGCCGTCAGGTCGCGCGCCATGTTCACGGTGGCGCGCGCGGCGTCGGGCCAGTCGACATGCGGGCAGTCGGCGACGAGCCGTCCGTCTTCCGCGACCCACGCGCCCATCGCCATCACCCGCTCGACGGGAAGGGTGGCGAGGTCCGAGGTCACGACCAGATCCGCGCGGCGCCCCGGCGCGATGGAGCCCAGCTCGCGCTCGAGCCCGAAATGCGCGGCGGTGTTGATCGTGCACATCTGCAGCGCCACCAGCGGGTCGCAGCCGCACTCGACGGCGTGGCGGTAGACCCGGTCCATGTGGCCGTCGCGCGTGAGCGTGCCCGCATGGCAGTCGTCGGTGCACAGCACGAAGCCGCGCGGGTCGAGGCCGCGCTCGGTGATCGCGGTGATCTGCGCCTCGACGTCGTACCACGCCGAGCCCAGCCGCAGCATCGCGCGCATCCCCTGGCGCGCGCGGGCCACCGCGTCGGCCTCGCAGGTGCCCTCGTGGTCGTCGGCGGGGCCGCCCGCGGCGTAGGCGTGGAAGGCCGGGCCGAGGTCCGGCGAGGCGTAGTGCCCGCCGATGGTGCGGCCCGCGCGCGCGGTCGCGGCCATCTCGGCCAGCATCTTCGGGTCGCCCGCGACGACGCCGGGGAAGTTCATCATCTCGCCCAGACCGATCACGCCGGGCCAGCCCATCGCGCGGGCCACGTCGTCGGGCCCGATCTCGTGGCCGGTCGTCTCCAGCCCCGGCGCGGAGGGCGCGCAGGAGGGCATCTGCACGAACATCGAGCAGGGCAGGCCGCGCGCCTCGTCGTGCATGAGCCGCACGCCGGGCAGGCCGAGGACGTTGGCGATCTCGTGGGGGTCGGTGAACATCGTCGTCGTGCCGTGCGGGAGGACCGCGGCGGCGAACCCGGCGGGGGTGAGCATCCCGGACTCGACGTGCATGTGCGCGTCGCACAGGCCCGGGACCGCGATGCGCCCGCCCAGCTCGACCACCTCGGTCCCGGGGCCGATGCAGTGCGAGGCGTCCGGCCCGACATACGCGAAGCGGCCGCGCGCGACGGCGATCTGCCAGTCGACCACCTCGCGCGTCTGCACCAGCGCGACGCGGCCGCCCCGGATCACGGTGTCGGCGGGCATCCGTCCGGCGGCGACGGCGATCAGGTCGGAGGCCGCGTCGGACCAGTCTGGAAGCGTCTCGGGGGTCATGGCGAAGGGTGTCATGCGGCACGCGCGCGCGCAAGCCGGGCGGGCGGCAACCGGGGGCGCGGGCCGCGCGTTGCGCCTCGATGCTGCCCGATCTGATCTACTATCCCGACGACCGGCCCGGCATCACGCGGCGGCGGGCCGGGCGCGGCTGGTCGTACCGCGCGCCCGACGGGACGACGATCGACGACGCGGACCACCGCGCGCGGCTGAACGCGCTCGCCGTGCCGCCGGCCTACGAGCGCGTCTGGATCAGCCCGGAGGCGCGCGGGCACCTGCAGGCGACGGGCTACGACGACCGGGTGCGCAAGCAGTACCGCTACCACGCGGACTGGTCGGAATGGCGCGCGACCCGCAAGTACTCGGAGATGCCCCGCTTCGGCGCGGCGCTCCCGTCGCTGCGCCGCCGGGTCGCGACGGCGCTCCGGGGCGAGGCGGGGGAGCGGGACTTCGCGGTGGCCGCGGTGCTGCGCCTGATCGACCACACCTCGATGCGCATCGGCTCGGAGGCGTACCGCGCCGAGAACGGCACGGTGGGCGCGACCACGCTGCGCTCGCGCAACCTGCGGCTGGGCGCGGGGCGGGTGCGGCTCGACTTCGTGGCCAAGGGCGGGCAGCGGGTCCGGCGGCAGCTCTCGGACCGCACGCTGATGCGCGCGCTGCACGCGCTCGCGGACCTGCCCGGCGCGCCCGTCTTCGAGTGGTTCGAGCGCGGGCAGCGCCACGTCGTCCACGCCGAGCACGTCAACGACTGGCTGCGCGAGGCGACCGGGCTCGACCACGCCACCGCCAAGACGTTCCGCACCTGGAACGGCTCCACCGCCGCGCTGGAGGCGGCGCTCGCGGCGGGCGAGGGCGTGACGATCAAGGCGATGGCGGAGGCCGCGGCCGAGGTGCTGCACAACACGCCCACGGTCGCGCGGCAATCCTACGTCCACCCCGCGGTGATCGCGCTGGCGCAAGACTGGCGCGAGCCGGCGGTGCCCGACGCGCCGGGCGCGCTGCGTCGCGCCGAGCGCGCGCTGCTGGCGCTCGTGGGCTAGGTCAGGAGCGGCACGTCGGGCAGCACGCCCACGCGGTTGAGCACCCAGTACGCCCCGATCGCCGCGATCGCGAGCGAGCCCGGCACCGCGATCCGCTCGCGGTACCAGGGCTTGGCCCCGAACGGCAGGCCGAGGAGCAGGAACGCCACGGCGATCACCGCGAGCTGTCCGATCTCCACGCCGACGTTGAACGAGATCAGCGAGGCCGCGAAGTGCTGTCCCAGCCCGAACTCGCCCAGCACCGAGGCGAAGCCCAGCCCGTGCAGCAGCCCGAAGCCGAACACCACCGCGATCCGGCCCCAGCCGATCGTGCGGCGCTCGCCACCGCGCAGGTTCTCGAGCGCCACGAGCACGATGGAGGCGGCGATGAGCGGCTCGACGACCGCGGCGGGGAGCGACACGACGCCCAGCGTGGCGAGCGCCAGCGTCACGGTATGCGCGGCGGTGAAGGCGGTGACCTGCCACAGGAGCGGCCGCCAGGCGAGCGCGTAGAAGTAGAGGCCCAGTACGAAGAGGATGTGGTCGAGACCCTTGGGGACGATGTGGTCGAAGCCCGAGACGAGGTAGCGCGCCACCGCGCCCCCGAGCGTCAGCTCCGCCACGCCCGCGCGCGGCAGCGGGTCCGAGAGCGCGCCCGAGGTCAGCTCGACGCCGTAGGTCTCGCCCTCCACACTCTGGCGCACGATCAGGCCGCCAAGCCCGGACTCCCAGCCGAACACGAGCGGATCGTCGCCCGGCGGCAGGTCGGCGTGCAGTACCAGCGCGGTGTCGCGGCGCAGTTCGACGTCGCCCACCGGCGGCACCTCCACCGCGTCGAGCACGGGCACGATCGCCGCGTCACCCGCGCGCAGCGTGATCCGCTCGGCGAGGGCGGGCCAGGCGTCGCGCAGCACCGCCTCGAGCTCGGCCGGGGGCATCGCGCGCAGCGTGTCGACGAAGCCCGCCATCGGGGAGTCGTTGGTGTTCGTGACCGAGGCGAGGTCGACGCCCGCGATCAGCGGCTCCACCGCCGTCACCAGCCGGATCGTCGCGCGTTCGGGTCCGACCGCGACGTCGGCCACGGAGGGCTGCACCTCGTGCGCCGCGCCCGCGCCGGCCATTGACAGCCAGGCGGCGATGACCAGCGTTAGGAGCGATCCCAGGAGCCTCGCCATGCCCGTCCCCCTCGCGCGCCTCGCAGCCGCACTGTGCATCGCCGCGGCCCCGGCGCAAGCGCACGAGTTCTGGATCGAGGCCGCGCCGTTCGCGGTGCCGTCGGGCGCGCCCGTCGCGGCGACGTTCCGCATCGGCGAGACGATGCGCGGCTCGCCCCTGGCCTACGTGCCGAGCCGGACGGCGCGCTTCGACATGGTGGTGGCGGGCGAGACGATAGCCGTGCCCGCGATCGTGGGCGACGTCCCGGCCTTCGCGGAGGCGGGCCTGCCCGACGGGCTGCTGACGATCGTGCACGAGACGACGGACGGGGTGCTGCGCTACGACGAATGGGAGCGCTGGGTCGCGTTCACCGACGGGAAGGACGCGTCGTGGACGCAGGCCGCGCACCGCGCGCGCGGGCTGCCCGAGACCGGCTTCGCAGAGGGCTACCGGCGCTACGCGAAGGCGCTCGTCGCGGTGGGCTCCGGCGCGGGGGCGGACGCCGCGCGCGGTCTGCGGGCCGAGATCGTCGCGGGCGCGAACCCCTACCGCGACGACCTGTCGGGCGGGCTGCCGGTCACGGTGCTGCTGGACGGCGCGCCGCGGCCCTTCGCGCAGGTCGAGGCGTTCGCACGCGACGCGGCAGGCTTGGTCACGGTCACGCTCCACCGCGCCGACGCGCGCGGCCGGGCGCTCGTGCCGGTGACGCCCGGCCGCGACTACCTGCTCGACGCGGTGGCGCTCGAGGCGGTCGAACCCGCGGCACCCGGCGATCCGGTCTGGCGCAGCCTCTGGGCGTCGTTGACCTTCGCCGTGCCGGGGGAGTAGGCCCGGCCCGCATCCCCGGAGGGCACGGCATGGACAAGTTCGAGACCATCACCGGCGTCGCGGCGCCGCTGCCGCTGATCAACGTCGACACCGACATGATCATCCCCAAGCAGTTCCTCAAGACGATCGCGCGCACCGGGCTGGGCAGGAACCTCTTCGACGAGATGCGCTACGGCGACGACGGCGCGGAGCTGCCGGACTTCGTGCTGAACCGCCCGGCCTACCGGGGCGCGGAGATCCTCGTGGCGGGCGAGAACTTCGGCTGCGGCTCCTCGCGCGAGCACGCGCCTTGGGCGCTGCTCGACTTCGGCATCCGCGCGGTGATCGCGCCCTCCTTCGCCGACATCTTCCACGGCAACTGCTTCAAGAACGGCATCCTGCCCGTCGTGCTGCCGCAAGAGCAGGTCGACGCGCTGATGGCGGACGCGGAGAAGGGCGAGAACGCGCGGATCACCGTGGACCTCGAGGCGCAGACCGTGACCGGCGCGGACGGCACGGCCTACCCGTTCGAGGTCGACGCGTTCCGCAAGCGCTGCCTGCTCGAAGGCCTCGACGACATCGGGCTGACGATGGAGAAGGCCGCCGCGATCGACGCGTTCGAGGACCGCGCGAGCCGCGAGCGCCCCTGGGTCTGAGCCCGCCCGCCCCGGCGCGGGGCGCCCGGGGCACAGGCGCGCACGATCGGCCCGGCCCGGCTTGCCGCACGGGCCCCGCGCGGTCACGGTGCCCGGCGACGACAGGGCGGACGTCCCGCAGAGGACGCCGCCGCGAGCAGCACGCCCCGCCCGCGGGGCCACGGGGCACGGGGATCGGCAGGCGGTGCAGTCGCAGCTTCCAGGCGCGTGCCTACGGGCGACGCTCGTCGCGGGCATGGTGCTGGCGCCGTCGCTGCTCGTGGGCGCGGGCGCCGGTTCGGCGGAGCTCGTGCTGCTGGCGGCCGCGGTCGCGGGGCTCTTCGTCCTCGTGGAATACGCGGCGCGCTCGCCGGTGGTGGTGGATTTCCGCGCCGCCCCGCCGCTCAACCGGATGCGCTTCGCGACGCTCGCCGCCACGCTCGGCGCCGTCGCCGTCGCGCTGGGCGGCGGGGACGCGGCGCTCTCGCGGCTGCTCCTCGCGGTCGGGGCGCTTCTCGGGGAGGCGATCGACGTCTGGGGCAGCCCGCTGCGCGCGCTCGAGGCGTTCCTCCCGCCGGGCACCACCGAGGCCGACGCGCGGGCGATCCGGGCCGCGGCGGGGCTTGCCTATCTCGTCAACCTGGTCGGGCTCACGCTCTTCGCCATCGTGCTGCGCCTGTGCGGCTGGCCATCGGCGGGCGGGGCGTTCAACCTCTGGATCAACCTGCCCACCTTCGATCCCGGCGCGGGCCGGGTCGTGCGCCGCCTGCGCCGCGACGGGGCCGTTAACGTCTCGTTAGGGATCGCGGCGCCATACCTGACGCCGCCGCTGGTGCTCTGGCTCGGCGGCGGCGTGCCGCTCCGGGCGGGCGACCTCACGCTGGTCTGGGTGATCTCGCTATGGGCGTTCCTGTCGGCCACGCTGCTGATGCGCGGGATCGCGCTGCGCCGGCTCGCGGCGATGATCGCGCTGCGCCGCCGACGCCTCGGCCTCGACGGCGCCGCGGACCCGGACTTCCTGCCGGCCTGATCGCCGCGCTCGCATTCGCCGACATGGCGGGTGCCGAGCCGGTACGCTTCGCCACCTACGACGCGGGCCTCGGCCGCAAGGGGCCGGGGCTGATGCTGCGCGACCTGGTGCGCGGCGAGGATGCGGAGATCGAGGCCGCGCTCGCGGTGATCGTCGCGGCGGATGCCGACGTGATCCTGCTCGCGGACGTGGACTGGGACTTCGACGGGGCTGGGCTCGCCGCGCTCGTCGCGCGGCTGGCGGCGGCGGGGCTCGACTACCCGCACGCGGTCGCGCTGCGTCCCAATTCGGGGGCGGCGTCCGATCTGGACCTCGACGGGGACGGGCGGCTGGGCGGGCCGCGCGACTCGCTGGGCTACGGCTGGTTCACCGGCGATAGCGGGCTCGCTCTCCTGTCGCGGCTGCCGCTCGGCCCGCCGCGCGACCTCTCGGACGTGCTCTGGGCCGAGCGGGCCGAGGTCGACGGGCTGATGCCCGAGGCGGGGCGGGCAATCGTTCCGCTGGCGACGACCGCGCAATGGGCGGTGCCGCTCGCGGGGCGGGACGCGACGGTGGTGACGATGGCCGCGGGCACGCCCGTTTTCGACGGCCCCGAGGACCGCAACGGGCGGCGCAACGCGGCCGAGCTGGCGCTGGTGGCGGAGCTCGCGGCGCGAGGTGCCCGGCCCGGTCGTGCTCGGGCGCGCCAACCTCGACCCCGCGCGCGGCGAGGGGCGGCGCGAGGCGATCGAGGCGCTGCTCGCGCATCCGGACCTCGCCGACCCGCGCCCCGCGGCGCCGTCGGGCGCGGCGGAGACCGTGTTCTGGGACGGCGTCGGGCCGATGCGGGTGGACTACGTGCTGCCGTCGCGCGCGTGGCGCGTGCTCGGCGCGGGCATCCTCGGGGCGGATGCGGACGACCCGCTGCACGAGGCGGCCGCGACGGTCGGGCCGGGGCGGCTCGTCTGGGTGGAGGTGGACCTGCCGCCGGTTCCTTGACCGGTGGGCGCGCGGCCACTACGCCCCCGCTCCGACCCAGCCGCGAAAGGCCCGTCCCATGGCGAACCCGACACTCCTGATCCTGGCCGGCGACGGCATCGGCCCCGAGGTCATGGCCGAGGTGCGCCGGGTGATCGACTGGTGCGCAGGCGACGGGCTTCGCCTTCGACGTGTCCGAGGACCTCGTCGGCGGGGCGGCCTGGGACGCGCACGGCACGCCGCTCGACCGACGCGACGATGGCCGCGGCGCAGGCGGCGGACGCGGTGCTGCTCGGCGCGGTCGGCGGGCCGGCCTACGACGATCTCGACTTCGCGGTGAAGCCCGAGCGCGGGCTTCTGCGGCTGCGCAAGGAGATGGACCTCTACGCCAACCTGCGCCCCGCGCAGTGCTTCGACGCGCTGGCCGACTTCTCGTCGCTCAAGCGCGAGGTGGTGGCCGGGCTCGACGTGATGATCGTGCGCGAGCTGACGTCCGGGGTCTATTTCGGCGAGCCGCGCGGGATCCACACCGAGGGCAACGAGCGCATCGGGATCAATACGCAGCGCTACACCGAGAGCGAGATCGCCCGCGTCGCCCGCTCGGCCTTCGAGCTGGCGCGGCGGCGGTCGAACCGGCTCTGCTCGATGGAGAAGGCCAACGTGATGGAATCGGGCGTGCTCTGGCGGCAGGTCGTGACCGAGGTCCACGCGGCCGAGTACGCGGACGTCGAGCTGAGCCACATGTACGCCGACGCGGGCGCGATGCAGCTCACGCGCGACCCCCGGCAGTTCGACGTGATCGTGACCGACAACCTGTTCGGCGACCTGCTGTCGGACCTCGCGGCGATGCTGACCGGCTCGCTCGGGATGCTGCCCTCGGCCTCGCTCGGCGCGCCGATGGCGTCGGGGCGGCCGAAGGCGCTCTACGAGCCGGTGCACGGCTCGGCGCCCGACATCGCGGGGCAAGGGCGCGCGAACCCGATCGCGTGCATCCTGAGCTTCGCGATGGCGCTGCGCTACTCGTTCGACGACGGCGCGCGCGCCGACCGGATCGAGGCGGCGGTGCAGCGGGTGCTGGCGGACGGGGTGCGGACCGGCGACCTGATGGGCCCCGAGGGCGGCACGCCGGTCTCGACCAGCGGGATGGGCGACGCGATCCTCGCGGCGCTCGAGGCGGCATGACGGTCGAGGTCCGCGCCTTCGGTCCGGGGGACGGCGACGCGCTGCTGGGGCTCTACCGACGACTGCCTCGCGCATTATCGCTGCGTGCCCGCGCCGGCCGCGGTGGAGGCGGAGATCCTGCGCGAGCTTGCCGCGCCCTACGGGACGGGTGCGGATCTTGCCCGGCTCGACGGCCGCCCGGCGGGATTCGCGTTCTGGCTGCGCATCCCCGCGGGGCCGGGCTTCGCGCTCTACCTCAAGGAGCTCTTCGTCGCGGCGGGTGCGCGCGGCGCAGGCGTCGGACGCGCCCTGATGCGGGCGATGGCGGAACGGGCCGCGGGCCTGGGCGCGCGGCGGCTCCAGTGGGAGGCGGGGGATGCGCCGAGCCGGGCATTCTACGCGGCCCTCGGGGCGGTGGATGACGGCAAGACGCACTACGCGGTGCGGGCGGCCGACCTCGACGGGTTCGCGCGCCCCGCGCCCTTCCCAACCCGCCCCGGCCCGCGCTAGGGAGCCCGCGTCCCAGACCTCGCCGCCGCGACCGGGGAGGCGGCGGCCACCCGGAGCCCGCCCATGCCCGCCCCGACCCCCGCCGCCCCCCGTCCATCCCCTCTCGCGGGCATCGCGCTCGCGCTCGCGGGCTTCGCGCTCTTCGCGGGGCACGACGTCGCGGTGAAGATGCTCGGCGGGCGCTACGCGACGGTGCAGGTCGTGTTCTTCGGCGTGCTCCTCGCCTTCCCGCTGGTGATCGTGATGCTGCTGCGCGACGGGGAGCCGGGCACGCTGATCCCGCGCCACCCGTGGTGGTCGGCGCTCCGGACCGCCGCCGCCGTCGCCACCGGCGTCGCTGCCTTTTACGCCTTCTCCGTCCTGCCGCTCGCGCAAGTCTACGCGATCCTCTTCGCCGCGCCGCTCATCATCACCGTCCTGTCGATCCCGATCCTGGGCGAGCGGGTCGGGCCGCATCGCTGGGCGGCGGTGGTGGTGGGGCTCGCGGGCGTGCTGATCGTGCTCCGGCCGGGCGGGGCGGAGCTGTCGCTCGGGCACGCGGCGGCGATGGTCGCGGCGGTCTGCGGGGCGCTGACCTCGGTGATCGTGCGCCGGATCGGCCGCGAGGAGCGCGCGGCGGTGCTGCTGCTCTACCCGATGGTGGGCAACTTCGTCGCCATGGGCGTGGCGCTGCCCTTCGTCTACCGCCCGATGCCGCTTCCCGACCTCGGCCTCTGGGCGGCGATGGCGGGGCTCGCGTTCCTGGCCTCGCTCCTGATGATCCAGGCCTACCGCCGGGCCGACGCGGTGCTCGTGGCGCCGATGCAGTACAGCCAGATCCTCTGGGCCGCGCTCTACGGCTGGGCGTTCTTCAACGAGACGGTCGACCGGACCACGGTGGCGGGCGTGTCGGTGATCGTGGCCTCGGGCCTCTACATCGTGTTCCGCGAGGGGCGCGGGGCGTCGCGGCACGCGCCGGTCCTGCGGACGCGCTCGCGCGCCGATACCGGGACCGGGCCGCGGCTCTCGCCGATGATGTCGGACGTCGACCGCGCCGTCCGCCGCGCCGCGCGCTGAGGGCCCCGCAGCGATCGCCCCTTGCCTCGGGCGGGGCCCCCGCGTAGGGCCACGCGCACGGTCGGGCAGTGGCGCAGCCTGGTAGCGCACCTGCTTCGGGAGCAGGGGGTCGGAGGTTCGAATCCTCTCTGCCCGACCAGATCACCCCACCATTCCGGCACGATGCCGCGCGGCTCGCGCGAAGCCCGTCCTTGTGAACTGAACCGGATCGTCTATTTTGGCGGCCGGGGGGACGGCGACATGAATCAGGCGGCGCCGATCAAGCGTGGGCGCAAGTTCGACCAGGTGCTCGAGGGCGCGCGCGCCGTGTTCCACGCCGACGGCTACGAGGGCGCGAGCGTCGATGCGATCGCGCGCGCGGCCGGCGTCTCGAAGGCCACGCTCTACAGCTACTTCGCCGACAAGCGCCTGCTGTTCATGGAGGTCGCCCGCGCCGAATGCGGCCAGCAGATCGAGGAGGCGCGCGCGATCCTGAGCGACTACGCCCCGCCGCGCGACGTGCTCGCGCGGTCGGGGCGGCGGATGCTGGGCCTCGTCCTGTCGGAGTTCGGGCGCAGCGTGTTCCGCATGTGCCTCGCGGAGGCCGAGCGCTTCCCCGAGGTCGGGCGCGAGTTCTACCGCACCGGCCCGGCGATGTTCCACGCGACGATGTGCGACTACCTCCGGGAGGCGGTGGCCCGCGGCGACCTCGCGGTCGACGACATCGCGCTCGCCGCCGACCAGTTCATCGAGCTCTGCCACGCCTCGCTCGTCAAGGAGATGGCGTTCGGCCTGCGCGACGGCGCCACCGAGGCGGAGATCGACCGCGTCGTGACCGGCGCGGTCGAGACGTTCATGGCGCGCTACGGTCCGCCGTCGGACGCACGCTCGCGGTGACGTAGTTCACCGACAGGTCGCGCTCCGACAGCCGCCAGCCCCAGGTCAGCGGGTTGAACACGAAGCCCGTCCGGTCCACCGGGTCGAGCCCCGCGCCGCGCAGCATCTCGTAGAGCTCGCCCGGCGTGATGAACTTCGACCATTCGTGCGTGCCCACCGGGAGCCACCGCATCACCCGCTCGGCCCCCACGATGGCCATCGCGTAGGACTTGAGGTTCCGGTTGATCGTCGAGCAGACCATGATCCCGCCCGGCCGCAGCAGGTCGTGGCAGGCGCGCAGGTAGCCCGGCGGATCCGCGACGTGCTCGACCACCTCCATGTTGAGCACCGCGTCGAACGGCGCCTCCCCGTCCTCCACCAGCGCCTCCGCCGTCGCGTGGCGGTAGTCGATCTCGAGCCCCGACTGCGCCGCGTGCGCCTGCGCCACGGGGATGTTGCGCTCTGCGGCGTCCACGCCCACGACCTGCGCCCCGAGCCGCGCCATCGGCTCCGCGAGCAGCCCGCCGCCGCAGCCGATGTCGAGGATCCTGAGCCCCTCGAACGGGCGCTCGCCGCGCGGGTCGCGGTCGTGCTCGGCGGCGACCTGCGTGACGATGTAGTCCAGCCGGCAGGGGTTGAGCATGTGCAGCGGCTTGAACTTGCCCTGCGGGTCCCACCATTCCGCGGCCATGGCCTGGAACTTGGCGATCTCCGCCGCGTCGATCGTGCCGGCCATGTCGTCCCCCTCGGGTGGTGGAAGGCCGTGGTGACGACCGCGTCGAAGCCTATATAGGGCGGCGATGGACCGGAACACGCCTTCCGCCGCCGCCGGGGCGCTCTATCCGCCGCTCGACCCGTTCGACCAGCGCGTCGTCGAGGTCGGCGACGGTCACCGCCTCTACGTCGAGCAGTGCGGCAACCCCGCGGGCCTGCCGGTGGTGGTGCTGCACGGCGGTCCGGGCGGCGGGTGCAGCCCGATGATGCGGCGGTTCTTCGATCCCGCGATCTGGCGCGTGGTGCTGTTCGACCAGCGCGGCTGCGGGCGGTCGCGGCCCCACGCCTCGGTCGCGCACAACACGACCTGGCACCTCGTGGACGACATCGAGCGGATACGGACGCTGCTGCACGTCGACCGGTGGGCGGTGTTCGGCGGCTCGTGGGGAGCCACGCTCGCGCTGATCTACGCGATCCGCCACCCGTCGCGGGCGGCGCACCTGATCCTGCGCGGCGTCTTCCTGATGGAGCAGCGCGAGCTCGACTGGTTCTACGGCGGCGGGGCGGGGGCGTTCTGGCCCGACCAGTGGGCGCGGTTCCAGGCGCCGATCCCCGAGGCGGAGCGCGGCGACATGATCGCGGCCTACAACGCGCGCCTCTTCGACGCCGCGCCCGGCGGGCAGGCCGACTTCGCGCGCGCCTGGGCCGCGTGGGAGAACGCGCTCGCCTCGGTGGGCTCGCGCGGGCAGTCGGGCGAGCCCGGCGGCGAGTACGCGCGCGCCTTCGCCCGGCTCGAGAACCACTACTTCACGCATCGCGGCTTCCTCGAGCACGACGGCTGGATCCGCGCGAACCTCGGCGCGATCGCGGACGTGCCGGGCGATATCGTCCAGGGACGCTACGACATGATCTGCCCGCCGCTCTCGGCGCATCGGCTCGCCGCCGGATGGCCCGCGGGGCGGCTGACCTACGCCCCCTTCGCCGGGCACGCGCTGTCGGAGCCCGGCATCGCTGAGGCGCTGGTGGCGGCGACCGACGCCGTGGCCCGCGCCCGCGACGGCGCGACGGCGTTCTGAAGGGGAGGGGCCGATGGAGATCCACGACACCGCGCTCGAGGGCGTCCGCCGGCTGATCCCGCGCCGGTTCGGCGACGCGCGGGGGTTCTTCGCGGAGACGTGGAACGCCCGGACCTTCGCCGCGCTCGGGCTCGACCTCGCCTTCGTGCAGGACAACCATTCGCTGTCGGAGGAGGCCGGCACGCTGCGCGGCCTGCACTTCCAGGCGCCGCCCCACGCGCAGGGCAAGCTCGTGCGCTGCGCGCGCGGCGCGCTGACCGACGTGGTGGTGGACATACGGCGCGGCTCGTCGACCTACGGGCGGTGGCTTGCCGAGGACCTGACGGCGGAAGACGGCGCGATGCTTTGGGTGCCCGAGGGGTTCGCGCATGGCTTCGTCACGCGCGAGCCGGGGACCGAGATCGCCTACAAGTGCACCGGGTTCTACGTGCCCGAGGCCGAGGGCGCCGTCCGTTGGGACGGCGCCGGGATCGACTGGCGGCTGGACCGCGAGCCGATCCTGTCGGCGAAGGACGCCGCGGCGGCGCCGCTCGCGGCGCTCGACAGCCCCTTCGCCTGACCGCTCAAGCCCAGCGGCCGGTCGCCGTCACCAGCAGGGTCACCGACGCGCCCGCGGCGAAGACCGGCGCGCCCCGGGCACGGTGGACGCGGAACGCGACCTGCGAGCCGCCCAGCCGCTCGTGCGTCACCGCGCCGAGCCCCTGGACCGTTCCGGCGGCGACCGAGGCGTGGTCGATCGACGCCGTCACCGCGTCGGGCTCGCCGCCGTCGAACGGCGCGGGGCAGGTCCAGTCGCCGCGCAGCGTGTCGTCGTCCACCCGGTCCAGCCGGAGCGCATGGGTGCAGGCGAGCGACCCGCAGGCCCGGCGCGCGAAGCGCCCCGACGCGTCCCCCCCGCGCTCCATGAGGCCGCCGGACGGCCGGCCCGCCTCCATCGCGACCGGCGCGACCGCGTTGCCCATGCCGTAGGTCCAGTCGGTCCGCGCGAGCTTGCCCGCCACGTCCTCCGCATCCGCCTGGACCGCCGCGCCGGTCGCGGACCCCGTGGCCGCGTCGAGCCGGAGCGCGGTCGTCCAGGCCGCGCCGTCGGCGGAGACCTTGACCGAGAACGCGTCCTCGCCCGCGATGCCCATCTCCGCGCGGCCCGAGAAGTCGGACTGGAACAGCAGGCTCGCCGTCTCGGCGACGTCCGCGCGATTGACCTTCAGTCGGTGCCCCGCCCCCTCGTGGTCCAGGAGCGTCGCCGCGGCGCGCACCACGAGGCGGTTGGTCGCGTCCGCGGCGGCGTTCACGCCGAGCGTCTCGACCGCGCTCGCGCCCCCCGCCGACCAGGCGGTCCCGTCGAAGGTCACGTCCGCGCCGAGCGAGCGCGCGTGGACCCGCCAGCCCGGCGCCGCGTCGATGAACCGCCAGGCCGGCCCCTCGCGCACCGCGATCCGCCCCGACTGGTTCGCCCATTCGCCCGTCGCGCCGGCGGCCACGACGTGCCGCGCGCCGTCGACGGGGTCCGCGGGCGGCTCGGTGCGGTCGATGTCGGCCACGACCGGCTGCACCAGCGCGTCGAGCCGGCGCAGCGCCTCGTTGTGGGTGACGTGCTTCTGGGCCTGTCCGCCCTGGATCAGCGGCAGGCGGAGGATCGTGGTGTTTTCCATGGGGACGGGCGCTCCGGGGGGCATGAGAGAGGATCGCAGCGTCCCGGTGAGCGGTTAACGGAGGGTGAACCGGCCGGGGCAGCGCGCGGCGGCCGGTTTGACAGCCGCGCACCCCTGCGCCACCACCGCGCCCATGCGTTGCGCGCTCGTCACCGGCTCGGCCGGGTTCATCGGCTACCACCTGGGCGCGCGTCTCCTGCGGGACGGGTGGCGCGTCGTCGGGCTCGACGTGTTCTCGGACTACTACGATCCCGCACTCAAGCATCGCCGCCACGCGATGCTGACCGAGGCGGGCGGCGAACGGTTCGTCCCCGTGGCAGGCGACGTCGCGGAGCCGGGCCTCGTGGCGGCGCTGATGGCAGAGCACCGCCCCGAGGCGGTCATCCATCTCGCCGCGCAGGCCGGGGTGCGATACTCCATCGAAGCGCCTCGCACCTATGTCGAGGCGAACCTGCTGGGTGGCTACGAGCTGCTCGAGGCCGCCCGCGCGCACCCGCCCGCGCATCTGCTGATGGCGTCGACCTCCTCGGTCTACGGCGCGAACGCGGACATGCCGTACCGCGAGACCGCGAAGGCGGACACGCCGATGTCGTTCTACGCCGCCACCAAGAAGGCGAACGAGGCGATGGCGCACAGCTACGCGCATCTCTACCGCGTCCCGACCACGATGTTCCGCTTCTTCACCGTCTACGGGCCCTGGGGACGACCCGACATGGCGCCGTTCCTGTTCACCCGCGCGATCCTCGCGGGCGAGCCGATCGACGTCTACAACCACGGCCGGATGCGCCGCGACTTCACCTATGTCGACGACCTCGTGGCGGGCATCGCGGGGCTGATCCCGCTCCCGCCCGGCGACGCGCCCGTGGGTGCGGCGGACAGCCTCAGCCCGGTCGCGCCCCACCGCGTCGTCAACATCGGCAACGGCGAGACGGTCGAGCTCGGCCGCTTCATCGACGCGATCGAGGCCGCGACCGGCCGGACGGCGATCCGCAACCTCATGGACATCCAGCCGGGCGACGTGGCGGCGACCTGGGCCGACACGACGCTGCTGACCGACCTGCTGGGCCACCCCCTGCCGCGCACCGCGGTCGAGGACGGCGTGCGCGCCTTCGTCGAGTGGTACCGTGCCGAATACGGTTGAGGAGCGACCGATGGCCGACCTTTTCCCGCCCTTCGAGGCGCCGCGCATCCCCGTCGCGGGGTCCGACGACGCCTATCCCGTCGCGCGGGTCTTCTGCGTCGGGCGCAACTACGAGGCCCACGCCGCCGAGATGGGCAACGAGGTCGACCGCGAGGCGCCGTTCTACTTCACCAAGTCCCCCGCCTCCGTGGCGCTCTCGGGCGCGACGGTCCCGTATCCGCCCGCCACGTCGGACTACCACCACGAGGTCGAGCTGGTCCTCGTCCTGGGCGCCCCGGTCTTCCGCGCGGGGATGGACGAAGCCCGGGCCGCGATCTGGGGCTACGGCTGCGGGCTCGACATGACCCGGCGCGACCTGCAGGCGGTGGCCAAGGACAAGCGGCGGCCCTGGGACGTGGGCAAGGACGTGGAGGGCTCCGCGATCCTCGGCCCGCTCGCCCCGGCATCGGCCTTCGACCCCGAAGGGGGCGCGGGCATCCGGCTGCGGGTGAACGGCGCGTTGCGCCAGGACGCCTCGCTGGGCGAGATGATCCACGGCTGCGCGGCCATCGTCGCGGACCTGTCGCGGCTCTACCGCCTGGGGCCCGGCGACGTCGTGATGACCGGGACGCCCGCGGGGGTCGGCGCGGTGCGCGCGGGCGACGTGCTCGAGGGCGAGATCGACGGGCTGGCGCCGGTGTCGCTCGCCATCGGCCCGCCCGCCTGAACGCGGGCCGCGTTCGGTTGCGGGCGCGGCCCCCGCGCCCTATTCCCTGCCGCCATGACCCCGACCGCCCCCCGCGAGGCCCCGCCCGCCGACCCCGTCGCGACGGCGCGCGAGGTGCTGCGGACCGAGGCCGCGGCGCTCGAGGCGCTGGCCGCCGCGATGCCCGACGACTTCGCCGCCGCCGTCGACCTGATCGCGGGCCGCGCCGGGCGGGTGATCGTCTCGGGCATCGGCAAGTCCGGCCACGTCGCGCGCAAGGTCGCGGCCACGCTCGCCTCCACCGGGACCCCCGCCGCATTCGTGCATCCCGCCGAGGCGAGCCACGGCGACATGGGCATGATCGGCGCGGACGACGTGGTGCTGGTCCTGTCGAACTCCGGCGAGGCGCCCGAGCTGCGCGACGTGATCGCCCATACCCGGCGCTTCGACGTGCCGCTGATCGGGATCTCCTCGCGGCCCGGCTCGGCGCTTATGCGCGCCGCCGACCTGCGCCTGACGATCCCGGCGCTGCCCGAGGCCTGCGGGCTCGGCATCGTGCCCACGACCTCGACCACGCTGACGCTGGGCCTCGGCGACGCGCTCGCCGTCGCGCTGCTGCGCCGGCGCGGGTTCCGGGCGGAGGATTTCGGCGTCCTCCACCCCGGCGGCAAGCTCGGCGCGCAGATGGCGCGGGTGGGCGCGCTGATGCATGCCGACCTGCCCGCCGTCGCGCCCGACGCGCCGATGGCGGACGTGCTGCTGACGATGACGGCGGGCGGCTTCGGGATCGCCGCGCTCGTCGAGGACGGGCGGCTCGCGGGCGTGATCACCGACGGCGACCTGCGCCGCAACATGGCCGACCTGATGGAGCGGCGGGCGGGCGAGGTGGCGACCCGCGACCCGCTGACCGCGCCGCCCGACATGCTCGCCGCGCGCGCGCTGGCGCTCCTGAACGCGCGCAAGCTCACCGTGCTCGTCGTGTGCGAGGGGGACCGGCCGGTGGGCATCCTGCACGTCCACGACCTCCTGCGCGCGGGCGTCGCGTGAGGACCGCGATCCTGATCCCGGCGCGCCACGCCTCGAGCCGCTATCCGGGCAAGCCGCTCGCGATTCTGCGGCAGGCCGACGGCTCGTCGCGCACGCTCATCGAGATGACCTGGCTCGCCGCGCGGCGCGTCGCGGGAGCGGACGCCGTCCACGTCGTCACCGACGACGACCGCATCCGCGACGCGGCCGAGGCGTTCGGCGCCTCCGTGGTGATGACCTCGCCCGAGGCCGAGAACGGCACCGCGCGCTGCGCCGAGGCGCTGGCGCAGGTCGACGCCGACCTGATCGTGAACCTCCAGGGCGACGCGCCGCTCACCCCGCCCTGGTTCGTCGAGGCGCTGATGGCGCACATGGGCGCCGACGCGGACGCGGCGGTGGCGACGCCCGTGCTGCGCTGCGACCGCCGGACCTACGAGATGTTCGTGGAGGACCGCCGGGCCGGGCGCGTGGGCGGCACCACCGCGGTGTTCGACCGCGACGGCCGCGGCCTCTACTTCTCCAAGGAGGTCGTGCCCTACATCGCGCCGGGCACGGTCCCCGACCCGGTGCCGGTCTTCCACCACGTCGGCGTCTACGCCTACCGCCCCGACGCGCTGTGGGCCTATGCCGGCTGGCCTGTGGGCGTGCTCGAGCGCCAGGAGGGGCTCGAGCAGCTCCGTTTCCTAGAGAACGGCGCGCCCGTGGCCTGCGTCGAGGTCGACGCGCGCGGGCGGGTATTCTGGGAGCTCAACAACCCCGAGGACGTGCCCCGCATCGAGGCCGTGCTGGCGGAGGGGCCGTGACCCCGATCGAGACGCGCATCGTCGAGGTCGGCGGCATCCGCATCGGCGGGATGGAGCCGTTCGCGCTCGTCACCGGTCCGTGCCAACTCGAATCGCTCGACCACGCCCGGATGATGGCCGGGCGCATCGCCGAGGCTTGCGCGCCCACCGGCACGCGCTGGATCTTCAAGGCGTCCTACGACAAGGCGAACCGCTCCTCGCTGGGCTCCGAGCGCGGACTCGGCATGGAGGAGGGGCTGCGCGTGCTCGCGGCGATCCGCGACGAGTTCGGCTGCCCGGTCCTGACCGACGTGCACCTGCCCGAGCATTGCGCGCCCGCGGCGGAGGCCTGCGACGTGCTGCAGATCCCCGCCTTCCTGTGCCGCCAGACCGACCTGCTGCTGGCCGCGGGCGCGACGGGCCGCGCGATCAACGTCAAGAAGGGGCAGTTCCTCGCGCCGTGGGACATGGGCCTCGTCGCGGCCAAGGTCGCGTCGACCGGCAACGAACGGATCCTGCTCTGCGAGCGCGGCACGAGCTTCGGCTACAACACGCTCGTCAGCGACTTCCGCGGCCTGCCGACGATGGCCGCGACGGGCTATCCGGTGATGTTCGACGCCACGCATTCGGTGCAGCAGCCGGGCGGGCGCGGCGCGACCTCGGGCGGGCAGCGCGAGTTCGCGCCGGTCCTCGCCCGCGCCGCCTGCGCCGTCGGCGTCTCCGCGCTCTTCGTCGAGACGCACGAGGCGCCCGACCGCGCGCCGTCGGACGGGCCGAACATGATCCCGGTGGACGCGATGGCGGGCCTCGTCGCCGAGCTCCGCGCCTTCGACGACCTGCGCAAGGGACGGTCGGGGTAACGAGCCCGACGACGACGCGGCGCGTCGATCGGCACCGGGCGGCTTCTTCCGCCATGCTCCGGCGGTCGGGGGTTCGCCGTGTCCGGGGGTGCGGATATCTCTGGATGGCGCTGGACGGTGGCGGGAGGTGCGTCGATCCTCACCCCTCACCCCTCACCCCTCACCCCTCACCCCTCACCCCTCACCCCTCACCCCTCACCCCTCACCCCTCACCCCTCACCACCTGCCGCTTGCGAACTGCCCCCGCCGGCACCTCACCCGTAGGCTGCGGGCGGGCATGTGGACCGTGCGTTTCCCGAGCTCCGGGCCCCGGCGAGGCCGGCTGTCGGCGGCGATCGGGCGCGGTTCGATCGCGACGCGGCCCCTCCGGCGTGGGATGCGGCGGATCCCCCGCGTCCTCGCCGGATGGAACGGCATCGTGGTTCGTCCTGCGAGCATGTCGCAGGCATGGTCATCGAAGCTGCTCGATATCCATCATCGCCGAGCTTCTCGCGCGGTTCGACCTCTGCGACCGGGTTCATACGCATCGTGCGCTCGGCCATGGATTCCTGCGCGGGTCGATCGCACATCCAAGAGGAAATTGGTCGCGTCCGGTCCTCTGGGGGCGACCGCGGGGGCGGCGCAGTCGGGAGGTCTCCCGCGATCGGGGAACGGAACGAAGGTGTCCGCCCCGCACGGCGCCGTCCCTCGGACGGCCTGGCGGAACGGACGTGCACGCCGCCGTACGAGGCGACGTTTTCCCGTCCCCGCGCGTTCGCCTCCGTTCAAATGGGGAAATCGCACGATGTTCGAGTGGATCGCGGCGGCGATGGCGCAGGGCGGCTACCTCGCGCTGGGCGCGCTGATGCTGATCGAGAACGTGTTCCCCCCTATCCCGTCCGAGGTGGTGATGCCGATGGCCGGGTTCCTGACGGCGGACGGCACGTTCTCGTTCCCGCTCGTCGTGGCGGTCGGGACGGCCGGCTCGGTGCTCGGGGCCACGTTCTGGTACTGGATCGGGCTGCGGCTCGGGGTCGATCGGCTGCGTCGCCTGGCCGATCGCCACGGCCGCTGGCTCACGATCTCCGCACGTGACGTCGACGCGGCGGAGGCGTGGTTCCGCCGCCACGGCCCCGTGGCGGTCCTGGTCGGACGGTTCCTGCCGGGGCTGCGGACGCTGATCTCGGTGCCCGCGGGCGTGGCGCGAATGCCGCTCCTGCCGTTCCTCCTCTACACGACCATCGGTACGGTCGTCTGGATCGGCGCGCTCGCCTGGCTGGGCCGGCTCCTCCAGTCGCAATACGACCGGGTGCAGGGCTGGCTCGACCCGCTGGGCTGGGCCGTGGCGGCCGCGCTCCTCGGCGCCTATCTCTGGCGCCTGTTCCGGCGGCGGGGAGCCTAGGCCGCGCGCGCCCCGCTGCGGGCCGGGTCCGCGACGGGAGCCTCGGGCGACCAGTCCTCGACGTCGGGGTAGTGCCGCGCGCGCCATTCCCGCACGCGCGGGTCCATGATCCGGCGCCAGAGCGGCGGGATCATCGCGGCGACGGTCATCACCGGGTAGCCCGCGGGCAGGCGCGGGGCCTCGTCCTCGTCGTAGGTCTGCAGCAGGGGGAAGGGCCGGTCGGGCTTGTAGTGGTGGTCGGAATGGCGTTGCAGGTTGATCAGGAGCCAGTTCGAGGCCCGCTCCGCGCTGTTCCAGCTGTGATGCGGACGGACGGGCTCGTAGCGGCCGTCCGCGAGCCGCCGCCGGACCAGCCCGTAATGCTCGAGATAGTCCACGAGCTCGAGCTGCCAGACCGCGGTCACGGCCTGGAGCGCGAAGAGGCCGAGCCCGAGCCACCCGCCGAGCGCCGCCGCGAGCGCGAGGCAGGCGCCCTGCAGCGCGGCATAGCGCCAGAACGGGTTCGAGCGATGCCAGACCGGCAGGCCGCGCCGCGCCAGCATCGCCCGCTCGGCCCGCCAGGCCGAGGCGACGACCTGATGCGGGACCCTCAGGAAGTAGCGGTAGAATCCCTCCCCGAACCGCGCGGTGACGGGGTCGAGCGGCGTGGCGACGTGGCGGTGGTGGCCGAGCAGGTGCTCGGAGCGGAACGCGGAGTAGAGCGCCATCGCGAGCAGCCCGTCGCCCAGCCACCGCTCGAGCCGCCCCGGCCGGTGGATCAGCTCGTGCGCGTAGTTGATCCCGATCGTCCCCGAGACGACGCCCGCGCCGAAGAACAGCCCCGCGAGCTCGAGCCCCGACAGGTGGTCCGCGCGCACGGCGTAGGCGATCAGCGCGAAGAGCGACACTGCCTGGACGGGCATCCAGACCAGGGTGATCGCGCGGTACCAGCCTAGGCCGGCGCGATCCATCGCCGGATCGGCGTTGCGCTCCTCGGGCGCGATAAGCACGTCGAGCAGCGCGTAGAGCCCCCAGGCGTAGGCCGGGACCGCGAGCACCCAGATCCCGCCCGCCATCGCGCTCGCCCAGACGATCGGGACCATGGTGAGCGACGTCCAGAACGGCAGCGCGGCGGAGGGTCGGCGGACCTGCTCGTCGGGGAGGGCGGTGATGGCCATCAGGCGTCCTCGCAGGCGTGGGTTAAGGCAAGGTTACGCTCCGTACGCCAGGCGCGAAAGGCCCGTCCGGCGCGGCCATGGCGAGCGCGTGGGCGCGCGCGAACAGCGTCGGCAGCGCGGCCGGATCGAGCGGCGCCCAGCGGCCCCGGTCGGGCGCCCCGGCGCCGGCGGTGGCGAGCACGTCGAGCGTCAGCGCGAAGTGGCTGAGGACGTGGCGCACCTGGCCCAGATGCGTCCATTCGGCGGCGAAGGGCGGGGCGGGGGCGGGCGCGTCGGACCACTCCGTCGTCGGGAACGCGGCCATCCCGCCGAGCAGCCCGCGCGCCGGCCGGGTCTCGAGCAGCCAGTCGCCGCCGCGCCGCGCGAGATAGACCGCGCCGCGCCGTTCCGGCCGGACCCCCTTCGGCGCCTTGCGCGGCAGCGTCTCCACGATCCCCGCACGCCGCCCCGCGCAGGCGTCCGCGAGGGGGCAGATCGCGCAGGCGGGCTTGCGCGGGGTGCAGACGGTCGCGCCGAGGTCCATCACCGCCTGCGCGTGGTCGCCGGGCCGCGCGGCGGGGGTCAGCTCGGCCGCGAGCGCGCGGATCGCAGGTTTCGCGGCGGGAAGCGGCGTCTCGATCGCGCCGAGCCGCGCCATGACGCGCTCGACGTTGCCGTCCACCACGGTCGCGGGGCGGCCGAAGGCGATCGCGGCGATCGCGGCGGCGGTGTAGGTTCCCACCCCCGGCAGCGCGCGCAGCCCGGCCTCGTCGTCGGGGAAGCGCCCGCCGAGCGGCCCCGCGACGTGGCGCGCGCAGGCCAGCAGGTTGCGCGCGCGGGCGTAGTAGCCGAGCCCGGCCCAGGCGGCCATCACCGCCGCGTCGTCGGCGGCGGCGAGCGCGCGCACGTCCGGCCAGCGATCGGTGAACGCGGCGAAGTAGCCCCGCACGACGGCGACGCCCGTCTGCTGGAGCATCACCTCCGACAGCCACACGCGGTAGGGGTCGGCCCGCCGCGTCTCGCCGGGCGGCACCCGCCAGGGCAGGTCGCGCGCGTGGACGTCGTACCAGGCCAGGAGCGCGTCGGACCTCGGATCACGCATGAGTGAGACGTTCCCCCGTTCCCCGCCGCCGTGCGCACGGTAGGATGGCGCATGGCCATGAGGAACCCGCCCCGATGATCCGTCACCGACGCGCCGCGCGCCGCGTCTCGACCCTCGTGGAGCGGGACGTCAAGCGGATGGGCGAGCGCCGGGGATTCTCGGAGACGCGGCTCCTGACCCATTGGGCGGAGATCGCGGGCGCGGACGTCGCGGCGATCTGCCGCCCGGTGAAGGTCGGCTTCCCGCGGGGGGGATTCGGCGCGGTGCTGACGCTGCTGACGACGGGCGCGCGCGCGCCGATGCTGCAGATGCGCCTGCCCGCCCTGCGCGAGCGGGTGAACGCCTGCTACGGCTACGCGGCCATCGCCCGGATCGACGTGACGCAGACCGCGCCGACGGGCTTCGCGGACGGGCGCGCCGACTTCGCTCCGCGCGCGCGGGCAGCCCCGCCGCCGCCCGACCCCGCCACGCTCGACCGCGCCCGCGCCTGCGCCGACGGGGTGCGCGACGAGGGGCTACGCGCGTCGCTTGAACGCCTCGCCGCCAACATCATATCGAGGGAGCGCGACCGTGCCGCGCCGCCGCCCGACAGGAGACGGACATGATCAGCCGACGCCACGCCCTGACCCTCGCCGCCGCCGGGCTCGCCATGCCCGGTTCGGCCATCCTGACCGCCCGGCCCGCGGTCGCGCAGGACGCGATCCCCGACATCACGATGGGCGACCCGTCCGCCCCGGTGAAGGTGATCGAATACGCGAGCTACACCTGCCCACACTGCGCCGACTTCCACGTCGGAACCTTCCCGACCTTCAAGGCCGACTACATCGACACCGGCAAGGTGTTCTTCACCTACCGCGAGGTCTTCTTCGACCGCTTCGGCCTCTGGGCGTCGATGATCGCGCGCTGCGCCGGGCCGGACCGCTACTTCGGGATCGCCGGTCTGCTCTACGAGGGGCAGTCGGAATGGGCGCGGCAGGGCGATCCGGCGATGGTCGCGGACGCGCTCAAGCGGATCGGCGCGCAGGCCGGTCTGTCGGCGGAGCAGGCGGATGCCTGCCTGCAGGACGCCGACCAGGCGCAGCGGCTGGTGTCGTGGTACGAGGCCAATGCGGCGCGCGACGCGGTGCGCTCCACCCCGTCCTTCCTGATCGACGGGGAGATGCATACCGGCGCGATGAGCCCCGCGCAGATCGGCGCGCTCGTGGACGCGGCGCTGTGACCGGGGCCTGACGGCGCCCTAGAGCCCCATCCGGCCGAAGGCGGCGTCGAGGCTCGACCACCCGTCGAGCTCGAGCCGCACCGGGAGCACGAGCACCTGCCCGCGCAGGGCGGGCGGGAGCCGGACGGCGTCCTTCTCGGTGGTGACGGGCTGCGCGCCGAGCGCCGCGGCCCGCGCCCCGAGCCGCCGCAGGAGCGCGGGCGTCAGCGGCTGATGGTCGGCGAGGCCCTCGGTCCCGCGCAGGTCCGCGCCGAGGCCGCGCAGCGTGTCGAAGAACTTCTCCGGCCGACCGATGCCCGCGAAGGCGAAGACCGGCACGCCCGCCCAGTCCATCCCCGTCGCGAGCGGCACGAGGCGTCCGCGGAGCCGCGGCGGCGGATGCGGCAGCGCGACCTCGCCGTCGCCGATCGTCAGCGTCAGGTCCGCGCGCGCGAGGCCCGCGGCCACCGGCTCGCGCAGCGGCCCGGCGGGGATGACGCGCCGGTTGCCGAATCCCGCCTCCGCGTCGACGACGACGATGGAAAGATCCTTGACCAGCGCGGGGTTCTGGAACCCGTCGTCGAGCACGATCGCCTGCGCGCCGCCCTCGACCGCCGCGTGCGCGCCCGCCGCCCGGTCGCGCGACACCCAGGTCGGCGCGAAGGCCGACAGCAGAAGCGGCTCGTCGCCCACGTCGCGTGCGGAATGGACGGCCGCGTCCACCCGCAGCGGGCCGCGATGGCGCCCGCCATGGCCGCGCGTGACGACGTGGACCGCGACGCCGCGCGCCACCAGCCGCTGCGCCAGCGCCACCACCGTGGGGGTCTTGCCCGTCCCGCCCGCCGTCAGGTTGCCGACGCAGATCACCGGCGCGCCCACCCGCGCGCCCGGCCGCGCCACCCGGCGCGCGGTCGCGGCCGCGTAGAGCGCGCCGAGCGGGGCGAGTGCCGCGGCGGCCAGCCCCGGCGGGCGCGACCAGAAGGCCGGCGCGCGCATCACCCGTCCCCGTCCAGGAGCATGAAAAGCAGATCCATCGCCCGCTCGGTCACGTCGCCCCCCTCCGAGCAGACCTCCCAGGCGGCACGCGCCATCCGTGCGGCCACGTCCGGCTCGAGCGTGGCGGCGAGCGTCGGACCGAGCGTCCCCGCATCGACCTCCTCGGCCGCCTCCGCCTCGGTGAGGCGGGCGTAGATGTCGGCGAAATTCTCCACGTTCGGCCCGTGCAGCACCGCCGAGCCGAGCGCCGCCGGCTCGAACGGGTTGTGGCCGCCCACGGGCGCCAGCGAGCCCCCGACGAAGCTCACGGCGCAGAGGCGGTACCACAGCCCCATCTCGCCCATCGTGTCGGCGAGGTAGATCTGCGTCTCGGGCCCGATCGCCTCGCCCTCGGAGCGCCGCGCCACCCGCCATCCGTCGGCGCGCAGGTCGGCGGCGATGGCCTCGCCGCGATGGGGGTGCCGGGGCGCCACGATCAGCATCAGCCGGTGCCACGACCGCAGCGCGTGGGAATGCGCGGCCGCGACCGCGACCTCCTCGCCCTCGTGCGTCGAGGCGGCGAGCCAGCAGGGGCGTCCCCCGAGCGCGGCGGCCACGCGGACGCGCTCCGCCTCGTCGTGCGGGAGCGCGGCCGAGCCTTCCTTGAGGGTCCCCGTCACGGTCAGCCGGTCGCGCGGCAGCCCGAGCGACAGGAGCCGGCTGGCGGTCGCGTCGTCCTGCGCCTGGACGTGGGCCAGCCGGGACAGGAGCGCGCGCGCCGCGCCGCGCCCGAACCGCCAGCGGCGCCGGGCGCCGTCGGTCATCCGCGCGTTGATCATCGCGATCGGGATGCCGCGCCGCGCCGTCTCGTGGATCAGCGACGGCCAGATCTCGCCCTCGGCCAGCGCGACGAGGTCGGGCGCCCAGTGGTCGAGGAACCGCGCGACCCAGGGCGCGACGTCGAGCGGCACGAATTGATGCATGCAGCGCGGCGGCAGGCGCTCGGCCAGGACCTGCGCGGAGGTGACGGTGCCGGTGGTCACGAGGAACGACAGCTCGGGCCGCTCCTCCCCCATCCGGCGGATCATCTCCAGGAGCGAGACGCTCTCGCCCACGCTCGCGGCGTGCAGCCACAGCGAGCGGTCCCTCGGGGCGGGGCCGCGAGGCGATCCCGCGCCGCTCGTCCAGCCGCGTCTCGTCCTCGCGGCCCTCCGCGAGGCGGCGGCGGAGCATCCGCTCGCCGGTGCCCGCCGCCCGGGCCGACCACGCGAGGTAGGCCGATAGGACGAGCGACCGGCGCATGGGTCTCAGCCGAGCTCCTCGGTGGGCGAGGCGGCGCTCTCCTCGTCGCGGAGCCGGTGGATGTGGGCGATGAAGTAGCGCGTCTGCGCGTCGTCGACGGTGCGCTGCGCGGCGCCCTTCCAGGCGTCGTAGGCGGTGGCGTAGTCCGGGAACAGCCCGACCACGTCGATGGCGTCGACGTCGGCGAACTGGGTGGAGCCGGTGTTCACGAGCTCGCCGCCGAAGACGAGGTGCAGTCGCTGGACCATCGGGGGCCTCCTTGTTGCGTCTGGAGGCGCATCTAGCGCGGCGGCGCGGGCGCGGGAACCTCCCCCCGCGCGTCAGACGAGGCGCGCGAGCAGCCCGTCGACCATCGCCGCGCCGCCCGCCACCACGCCGTCGAGCATCGGGCGGGGGCGGTTGAACGCGAGCGGCCGGCCGTGGCGGTCGGCCACGCGGCCGCCCGCCTCCGCGACCACGAGCGCGCCCGCGGCGATGTCCCATTCCCACGCCTCGCGCAGCGTGACCATCGCGTCGAACCGGCCCTCCGCCACGAGCGCCAGCCGCCAGGCCAGCGAGGAGCGGAACCGCGGCGTCACCGGGGGGCACCCGCCGATCCAGCGGACGTCGGCGAAGGCGGCCTTGGTCCCGAGCACCTCCGCGCCCTCGAGCATCGCGCGGGCGGTCGGCGCGATCGGCGCGCCGTCCTTCGTGGCGCCCTCGCCCCGCGCGGCGAGGTAGGTCGTGCCCCGGACGGGCAGGTGGATCGCCGCGGCGACCGGCACGCCGTCCTCGACCACCGCGAGCGAATGCGAGAACCCCGGCTCCCCGGCGAGGAACGCCCGCGTCCCGTCGATCGGGTCGACGACGAAGACGCGCGACCGCGACAGCCGCTCGGGGCCGTCCGCGCTCTCCTCCGACAGCCAGCCGTAGTCCGGGCGCGCTCCGCACAGCGTCGCGCGCAGCATCGCGTCGATCTCGAGATCGGCCTCGGTGACGGGCCCCTGTCCGTCGGCCTTCTCCCAGGTCTCGGGGCCCCGTCCGAAATGCCGCCGCGCGATCGCCCCCGCCGCGAGCGCCGCGGAGGCCAGCAGGTCGCGGTCCGCGCCCGCGTCAGGCACCGGCGATCGTGAGCCCGTCCACCAGCAGCGACGGCACCTGCCGTCCGACATGGAGCCGGGCGTCGTTCGCCGCCACGAGCGATCGCAGCATCGGCCGCAGGTTGCCCGCCACGGTGCATTCGTTGACCGGCCGCACGATGCGCCCGTTCTCGACCCAGAAGCCGGACGCGCCGCGCGAGTAGTCGCCCGTCGTGGCGTTGATCGAGGATCCGATCATCGACGTGACCAGAAGCCCCGTCCCCATCCGCGCCAGCAGGTCGTCGCGGCTGTCGGTCCCTTGGGTCAGCCGGACGTTCGTGACCGAGGGCGAGGGTGGCGAGGAGGGGCCGCGCGACGCGTTGCCGGTGCTCTCCAGCGCCGAGCTTGCGCGCCGTGCCGAGGTCGAGCACCCAGCCCGTCAGCACGCCGTCCGGCCACGAGGTCGCGCGGCCGGGCGGCGAGCCCCTCGGCGTCGAACGGCCGCGAGCCCGCGACGCGCGGCATCGTCGGATCCTCGGTCAGCGTCATGCCGTCCGGCAGCACCGCCTCGCCCAGCGCGTCGCGCAGGAACGTGGCCCCGCGCGCCACGGCGCTGCCGTTCACCGCCATCAGCAGGTGCCCGATCAGCCCCGACGCCACGCGCTCGTCGAACACCACCGGGTAGGCGCCGGTCGGCGGCTTGGACGCGCCGCGCCGCTCTACCGTCCGCTCGGCGGCGATCCGGCCGACCGTCTCGGGATCGTCGAGGTCGGCGGCGTGCACCCGGCCGTCGCCGTAGTAGTCGCGCTCCATCGCCGTGCCCTCGCCGGTGATGGCGACGCAGCTGAGCTGCGTGCCCGTCCGGCGGTAGCCGCCCGCGAAGCCGTTCGTCGCCGCGAGGTGCACGCTGCGGTCGCCCCGGGACGCTCCGGCCGAGGCGACCTGCGCGATGCCCGCCACGGCGAGCGCGGCGGCCTCGGCGCGGGCGGCCATGTCCTGGAGCGCGGCGGGCGAGGGCGGCTCGGCCGCGTCCACGAGGTCGAGCCCCGACGCGTCGCGCGCCCGCGCCAGCGCGTCCGGGTCCGCGAGCCCGACATGCGGGTCCTCGGGCGCCTCGCGCGCCATCGCGACCGCGCGCTCGGCCATCCGCTCCATCGTCGCGGGCGAGGCATCGGAGGCCGAGACGCAGGCCTGCCGCCGTCCCATCAGGACGCGCAGCCCGATCTCGATCCCCTCGGCGCGCTCGGCCTGCTCGAGCCGGCCATGCAGCACGTCGACCGAGACCGAGGTGGCGTCGACGGCCATCGCGTCGGCGGCCTGGGCGCCCGCGCGGCGGGCGGCATGCAGGAGGGCCTCGGTCAGGCGCGGCAGGTCGGTCATCGGGCGCACTCGCATCGGGGGGCCACGCGCAGGTAGCCCCGGCCCCCCGCGCCCGCAACCGGACCCGTCAGCGCAGCGGCATCCCGTTCGCGCTGATGCCGCCGCCGGGCGAGAACTCGATCGTCGATTCGAGCCGGTCGTCGCCCGCGGGCCGCGCGACCGCGCCGGCCATGCCCTTGACGAAGCCCGCCTGCTGCGCGGGCACGAGGCCCAGAGCCACCAGGCTGTCGATCAGCGCGAAGCCGCCCTCGAGCGACAGCTCGATCGTGCCCACCGGCTCGGGCACCGGGGTCGCGTTCGGGAAGGTCAGCGCGCCGGAGCCTTCGAGCGCCGCGCCGCCCAGCGTGAGCGCGAGCTCGGTCAGGTTCATCGTGCGGAGCTCTCCCGGCGGGCCTTCGAGCGCGGCCATCGCCTCGGGGTCGCCGAAGATGTCGACCGCCATCACCGCCGTCCCGTCGAGCGCGACCGCGAGCGTCGCCGGATCGCGCGGCAGCTGCCCGGTCGGGTCGAACAGGGCCCAGAGCGCGTCGTCGAGCGTCAGCTCGCGCAGCGCGAGCGCGAAGCCGAACGGCTTCTCCGCCTCGTCGGCGCCCATCGGCACGGCGGTGGAGGTCGACAGCTCCGCCATCGCCACCGCGATCGGCGCGGGGAAGATCGGCAGGCTCAGGTCCATCGCCGCGTCGACCGAGCGCAGCTCGTAGGACACCGCCTCCGCGCCCATCGCGAACGCCATCGTGCCCGAGGCCGAGGTGCCGTCCACCGCGAACGGCCCCTGCGGGGACAGGCCGGAGACCGAGATCGTGCTCCCGGAATGCGTCAGCTCGCCCGAATACTCGACGCCCATCTGCGCGAGCGAGGCGATCGGGCCGTCGGGGATCTCGCCGTAGGTTCCCCCCATCGTGCCCGTCATGCCGGTCGCGGCGTAGGTCATGACGACGGGCCCGCCTTCGTCCTCGCCGGGGTCGAGGTCGACGGCGAAGCCCGCCTCCTCGGCCGCGATGTCCTGCTCGAAGGCGTCCGGGTCGCCGCCCACGCCCGAGCGGTAGGTCGAGGCGACGCCCGACAGGCGCATCGAGACGTCCATCTCGGGCGAGTCCTCGGTCGCGGGCTGGGTGAAGGCGATCGTCATCGCGTCGGCCGCGACGTCGTAGCTGCGCACCCCGTCCGCCTCGGAGACCAGGATCGACAGGCTCTCGTTGGTGCCCTCGAACGCCATCTCGACGGTCTCCTCGCCGACGGCGACCTCCTGCGACATCGCGTAGCTCTCGGGGACGTCGATCCGCATCGTGCCGTCGTCCAGCTCGACCATCGCGATGTCGCCGTACTCGACGGTGGACACGTCCTCGCCGATCTCCGAGGTGGCCGTCACGCCCGCGAGCGTCAGCGTGCCGTCAGCGTAGTCCTCCGACGCGGCCTCGAGCGTCCCGCCGAGCCGCGCGTACACGCCTTGCCAGTCCGACCAGACCGCGCGGGCGTCGACCTCGGCGCGCGCCAGCGCGGTGGAGGCGAGGAGGATCGCGGCCGATCCGGCGAGGGCGTGTCTGAGCATGGGGCGGTTCCTGTGTGCAGCGGGCTTCGGCATCAGATAAGGACGGACACCGAGGGGTCAACGGGAGGCGCGGGATGGAGGGTCTGAGCGGACGGACGGTGCTGGTGACGGGCGCCTCGCGCGGGATCGGGGCGGCCGCGGCGCGGGCCTTCGCCGGGGCCGGCGCGCGCGTGGCGCTGGTGGCGCGCGGGACCGACGCGATCGCGGACCTCGCGGGCGAGATCGGCGCGGAGCAGGCGCTGGCGATCCCCTGCGACGTGTCGCGGCACGCGGAGGTCGCGCGCGCGGTGGACGCCACGGTGGCGGCGTTCGGCTCGCTCGACGTGCTGATCTCCAACGCGGGCGCGATCGAGCCGATCGCGGGGCTGGCGGACGGCGATCCCGATGCCTGGGGCGCGGCGATCGACGTCAACCTCAAGGGCGTCTACCACGGCATCCGCGCGGCGCTCCCGGTGATGCTCGCGCAGGGCTCGGGCACCGCGATCACGATCTCCTCGGGCGCGGCGCATCGGGCGCTGCCGGGCTGGTCGGCCTATTGCGCGTCGAAGGCCGGGGCGAAGATGCTCACGGAGGCGCTCCATGCCGAGCACGGCGACGTCCTGCGCGTGATGGGGCTCTCGCCTGGCACCGTCGCCACGCGGATGCAGCGCGAGATCAAGGCCAGCGGCATCGGTCCGGTCGCCGCGCTCGACTGGGAGGACCACATCCCGCCCGAATGGGTCGCGCGCGCGCTGGTGTGGATGTGCGGGCCCGAGGCGGACGCGCATCGCGGCACCGAGCTGTCGCTCCGCGACGAGGCGCTCCGGGCGCGGATCGGGCTCGCCTGAGCCACGCCACCGCCCGGCGTGCGGACCACTCGAACCGGCCCGCGGCGACGACGCGACGCGACGGAATCGCGCCGCCGGCCCTTGCCTCGGGAGCGCCCGAGGCCGACCTCCACCCCCTGCCCAGACCCGCCGGAGACCCGATGACCGCCTATCCCCGCCTTCTCGCGCCGCTCGATCTGGGCCACGTCACGCTGCCGAACCGGGTGATGATGGGGTCGATGCACACCAACCTCGAGGAGCGGGGCGACTGGAACCGGGTGGCGGAGTTCTACGCGGAGCGCGCACGCGGCGGCGTGGCGCTGATGGTGACGGGCGGCATGGCCCCCAACCCGGAAGGCGGCGTGTTCCCCGGCGCCTGCGGGCTGTACACCCCCGAGGACATCGCGAACCACCGCATCGTGACCGACCGCGTCCACGCGGCGGGCGGGCGGATCGCGATGCAGATCCTCCATGCCGGCCGCTACGCCTACGGCCCCGACTGCGTGGCGCCCTCGGCGATCAAGTCGCCGATCTCGCCCTTCGCGCCCCGCGCGCTCGACGCGGCCGGGATCGAGAAGCAGATCGCCGACATGGCCACCGCCGCCGCCCGCGCCCGCGAGGCGGGCTACGACGGGGTCGAGGTGATGGGCTCCGAGGGCTACTTCCTCAACCAGTTCCTCGTGACCCACACAAACCGGCGCGACGACGGGTGGGGCGGGTCCTACGCCAACCGGATGCGCCTGCCGGTCGAGGTCGTGGCCCGCGTCCGCGAGGCGGTCGGGCCGGACTTCATCGTGATCTACCGCCTGAGCATGATCGACCTGATCCCCGACGGCTCGACCTTCGAGGAGGTCGAGACGCTCGCCCGCGCGGTCGAGGCGGCGGGCGCGTCGATGATCAACACGGGCATCGGCTGGCACGAGGCCCGCGTGCCGACCATCGCGACCTCGGTCCCGCGCGCGGCCTTCGCCTGGGTGACGCGCAAGCTGATGGGCAGGGTCGGGATTCCGCTCATCACGTCGAACCGGATCAACACGCCGCAGGTGGCCGAGGACGTGCTGGCGGGGGGCTGCGCGGACATGGTGTCGATGGCGCGTCCGTTCCTCGCCGACCCGCATTTCGTCGCCAAGGCCGCGGCGGGCCGCGCCGACGAGATCGCGCCCTGCATCGCGTGCAACCAGGCCTGCCTCGACCACACCTTCGCGGGCAAGGTCTCGTCGTGCCTCGTGAACCCCCGCGCCTGCCACGAGACCGAGCTGGTGCTGACGCCGACCGACGCGCCGATCGCCGTCGCCGTCGTGGGCGCCGGGCCCGCGGGGCTGTCGACCGCGATCGCCGCCGCCGAGCGCGGGCACCGCGTCACGCTCTTCGACCGCGACACGAGGATCGGCGGGCAGCTCAACCTCGCCAAGGTGATCCCCGGCAAGGAGGAGTTCGTGGGCTTCGTCGACTGGTTCGCGCGGATGGTCGAGGCGCGCGGCGTCGAGACGCGGCTCGGCACCGAGGTCGACGCCGACATGCTCGAGGGCTTCGACGCGGTGGTGATCGCCACCGGAGTCGTGCCGCGCGACCCCGCCATCCCCGGCCAGGACGACCCCCGCGTCGTGAGCTACGTCGACGTGCTGCGCGGTACGGCGGAGGTCGGGGCGCGCGTGGCGGTCGTGGGCGCGGGCGGGATCGGGTTCGACGTCTCCGACCACCTCGTCCACGACGGCCACTCGTCCACGACCGACCTGCCGGAATGGCTCGCCGACTGGGGCGTGGCCGACACCGAGGCGCATCGCGGCGGCGTGTCGCCCGAGGGGCCGCGGATGGGCGGCGCCGCGCGGCAGGTGACGCTGCTGCAGCGCAAGGCGGAAGCGCCGGGCAAGCGGCTGGGCAAGACGACCGGCTGGATCCACCGCGCCGGGCTGCGGATGAAGGACGTGCGGATGCTGGGCGGCGTGAACTACGAGCGCGTGGTCGAGGACGGCCTGCTGGTGAGCCACGGCGAGGCGCGCGAACGGCCCGAGACGATCCCGGCCGACACGATCGTGCTCTGCGCGGGGCAGGTCCCCGACCGCAGCCTCGCCGACGCGCTGGAGGCGCGCGGCGTGGCCTGCCACGTCATCGGCGGCGCGGACGTGGCCGCCGAGCTCGACGCCAAGCGCGCGATCGACCAGGGCACCCGGCTCGCCGCGACGCTCTGAGGGTCAGTCGGAGAGCCCGCGCCGCGAAACCTCCGCGGGGATCGAGAACGCGCCCGAACCGACGCCCACCCCGGTGCGCATGTCGCCCAGGATCACCGTCGTCTGCGCGCCCGTGTCGTCGGTCAGTACCCATTGGCGCAGCGTCACCGGGTCGGGCGTCAGCACGAGCTGGATCGAGCCGTATTCGGGGTTCGCCGGGTCCTGCAGCACGATCGCCGTCTGCGTCGCGTCGCCGCCGTGGCGCACGACCATGCCCGGACCGGCTCAGGTCCACCCGGTCCGCGAGGATCAGGCTCAGCGGCGTCTGCGACAGCGGATACTGCTCGGGCGGCTGGTTGGAGACCGGATCGAAGATCGCCACCTGCTGCCCGCCGGCGATCACGAGCCCCTCGTTGGGCGGGTCGTAGTCGAACCGCGCCCGCCCCGGCCGCGCGATCGTGAGGTCGCCGGTGGAGATCGTGCCGTCGCCGTTGACCTGCGTGAAGTCCGACTGCGCGGTGCGGAACGAGTTCAGGTAGCGGTCGATCTGCGCCACCGGGATCTCGGCCCAGGCGGGCGGCGCGAGCGTGGCGAGGAGGGCGGCGAGGACGGGCAGGCGCATGGTGGGGGTCTCCGGCTGGCGCGGTCTGACGAGGATATAGGCGCGCTCTCCCCGGAATACCCCGGTCATTCGATTTCCGAACGTATCAAGGGGATAACGAAGCGTTCCCGATCCGCTGCACCGGACGTTCGACTAGGGCCTCACGACGCGGATCTCCAACGGTACGTCGAGCCGGCGCGCAATCTCGATAAGCTGACGGCGCTTCGCGTCCGTGCTGCTGTGGGTGCCGACGAACCAACCGTCGATCGAGCCGTAGGCGTATTCGGTCTCCGGTTTCGACCGGGAGACCAATGGCAGACGGTTCAATTCGAGCCCCAACGCCGCCACGCGTCCCGGTCCGAGCTGTCCGATGGCATGGATGAAGGTGTTCGCGGCCTTCCGCTCGTCGATCGTCTCTCCATCGGGGAAGCGGACGATGAGGATCGTCTTGGATCCCTTGCTCGCCGAGGCGATCCTCCTGACCACCGCATCGATCGTATCGTCGGGCTCGTCTGGAAGCGTCTCGCCGAACTCGGCGGACCAATCCTCCGAGAAGATCTGCGATCTTCGTGCGGTAGTCCTCCAGCCGTGCGCCGGTCTCCGCCTTGGCCCTGGCTTCCGCATACCGGGATTCCTGAAAGAGGGCCGCGCCCTCCGCATTCAGCGTCTCGACGTGACCAGCGAGCTCCTCCACCACGAGGTTCAGCGCGACGGTGACGCTATCGGCCATGAACCCTCACTCGCCGGGATCGGGCAGCAGGATGTCGCGCTTGCCGACGTGGTTGGCCTCGGTGACGGCGCCGTTCTCCTCCATCTGCTCCACCAGCCGCGCGGCCTTGTTGTAGCCGATGCCGAGCTTGCGCTGGATGTAGGAGGTCGAGCACTTGCGGTCGCGCGCCACGATCGCGACCGCCTGGTCGTAGAGCGCGTCCTCGCCGCCGGTGTTGCCGCCCACGAGGCCCAGCACCGCGTCGATCTCGGAGGCCGCGTCCTCGTCGGGCCCGTCGAGCACCGAGGAGGCGTAGTCGGGCGGGCCCTGCGCCTTGAGGTGGCCCACGATCTCCTCGACCTCCTCGTCCGAGCAGAACGGCCCGTGGACGCGCGTGATCTTGGACCCGCCGGCCATGTAGAGCATGTCGCCCATCCCCAGGAGCTGCTCGGCGCCCATCTCTCCGAGGATCGTGCGGCTGTCGATCTTGGAGGTGACGTGGAAGCTGATGCGGGTGGGGAAGTTCGCCTTGATCGTGCCGGTGATGACGTCGACCGACGGCCGCTGCGTGGCCATCACGAGGTGGATGCCGGAGGCGCGCGCCATCTGCGCGAGCCGCTGGATGCAGGCCTCGATCTCCTTGCCCGCGACCATCATCAGGTCGGCCATCTCGTCGACGACGACGACGATATAGGGCAGCGCCTCGGGCACCGTCTCCTCGGTCTCGAAGACCGGGTCGCCGGTCGCGTCGTCGAAGCCGGTCTGCACCGTGCGCTCGAACATCTCGCCGCGCGCGAGCGTGTCGGCGACGCGGCCGTTGTAGCCCTCGATGTTGCGCACGCCCATCCGGGACATCTTGCGGTAGCGGTCCTCCATCTCGGCCACGGTCCACTTGAGCGCGACCACCGCCTTCTTGGGGTCCGTCACGACCGGCGAGAGCAGGTGCGGGATGCCGTCGTAGACGCTGAGCTCGAGCATCTTCGGGTCGATCATGATCATCCGGCACTGCGCGGGCGAGAGCCGGTAGAGGAGCGACAGGATCATCGTGTTGATCGCCACCGACTTGCCCGAGCCCGTCGTCCCCGCGATCAGCAGGTGGGGCATCTTGGCGAGGTTGGCCACGACCGGCGCGCCGCCGATGTCCTTGCCCAGCGCCAGCGGCAGCGCCATGCCGGTGTCGCCGAACGCGCGCGCCGACAGGATCTCGCGCAGCACGACCTTCTCGCGCCGCTCGTTGGGGAGCTCGATGCCGATGACCGAGCGCCCCGGCACCGTGGAGACGCGCGCCGAGAGCGCCGACATCGAGCGCGCGATGTCGTCGGCGAGCCCGATCACGCGGCTGGCCTTGAGCCCCGCCGCCGGTTCCAGCTCGTACATCGTGACCACGGGGCCGGGGCGGACCGAGACGATCTCCCCCTTCACGCCGTAATCCTCGAGCACCGCCTCGAGCATCCGGGCGTTCGCCTCGAGCGCGTCGTCGGCGAGGTGGTGGCGCTCGATCGTCGCCGGATCGGTCAGGAGCGCGAGCGGCGGCGCCTCGTAATCCGCGCCCGGTTCCTCGAAGCGCAGCGCGGGCTGCGCCTCGGCGCGGGCCTGGGCGGAGGGGCGGGCGGGCCTGGCGGGGGCCTGCACGACGGTGCGGGCGGGGGCGGGGGCTGCGGGATCGGCCTCCGGCATCGGCTCGTCGTCGAGCAGGGGGTCGTCCGCGTCGTCCGGCTCCGCCGATTCCGCCTCGGGCGCGGCCGGGGCCGGGCTCGCGCGCAAAGCGGGCTCGGTGCGGGGCGGGGCGGGCTGAGCCGGGGCGCCGGCGCGCCGCACGCGCCCGACCGCGTCGGCGATGCGCGCGCTGATGCGCTCGTCGCCGACCGTGATGTCGGGCTCTCCCTCCGGCTCGGGCGCTCGGACGCCCCCGCCGCGAGCCCCCGCCGCCTCGCGCCGCCGCTCCAGCCGCGCGACGCCCGCCGCGCGCAGGCCCGCCGCGCCGCGCGACGTTCCGCGCGCGGCCCCCGACAGCGCCAGCCGCGCGACGTGCATCGCCGTGCCGAGCCCGGTCAGCAGGAACAGCCCGCCGCGCGCGACGTCCTCGCGCGTGAAGCCCAGCACCCAGGCCCCCGCGACCGCCGCCGACGCCGCGATCGCGACCGACAGGAGCTTGAGCCCCACCGTCGCGTGGATCGGCAGCACCGACAGCAGCGCGCCCATCGCCATGTCGCCCAGCAGCCCGCCCAGCCCGAAATCGTGGCTCCAGCCCGGCCCCGGCACCAGCGACGCGCAGTAGAGCGACAGCAGGAGCGTCCAGCCGGGCAGGAACAGCGCGCGGGGCAGCGCGCGCTCGGAGCCGCCGTGGCACGCGAAGCGCAGGCCCCAGACCACGAGCCCCGCCGCGAGCCCGAGCGCGCCCAGCCCCAGAACGAGATGGACCGGCGCGGCCACCGACGCGCCCGCCACGCCGAGCCAGTTCGACGGCGCCGCGTCGGTCGCGGCGAGCCAGTTCGGATCGTCGGGCGAGTAGGTCGCGAGCGCCACGCCGAGCAGCGCGCCGAGCGCCATCAGCGCGAGCCCGAACCCCTCGCGCGTGCGCCGCGCGAGCGTCAGCGACGTCTCCCGGTCGAGCAGGCGTTCGCGCGGGCGGCTCTCGTAGGCCATCAGGCCGCCGCCCCGTAGAGGCGCTCGCGCAGCCGCGTCAGCCCCGCCACCGTCTCCTCGAGCGGGCCGACCAGCGCCGCGCGCACGAAGCCGCGCCCCGGATTGCCCGCGCCCGCGTCGCGCGCGAGATACGCGCCCGGCAGGACCTTGACGCCCGCGTCGCGCCAGAGCGCCACCGCCGCCGCCTCGCCGCAGCCCACCGCCGCGGGCACCGGGAGCCACAGGAAGAACCCGGCCTCGGGGATCGCCGCGTCGGGCAGCACCGCGCGCGCGGCCTCGAACTTCGCGGCGTAGAGCGCGCGGTTCGCCGCCACGTGGCTCTCCTCCGCCCAGGCCTCGGCGGCGGCCATCTGCAGCGGCAGCGGCAGCGGCGCGCCCGAATAGTTCCGCAGCCGCTTCATCCGAGCGACGTTGCCCGGCCCCGACACCGCGAAGCCCGAGCGCAGGCCGGCGAGGTTCGAGCGCTTCGAGAGCGAGTGGAACGCGACCGCGCGCTCGGGGTCCGTCGCCCGTCGCGCGCACGGCCTCGAGCACGCCCGGCGGCGGGTCGCCGCGGTAGATCTCCGCGTAGCATTCGTCGGCCAGCACCACGAAGTCGTGGCGCTCCGCCAGCGCCAGCAGCGCGCTCCACCAGTCCAGCGAGGCCACGGCGCCCTGCGGGTTCGCGGGCGAGCAGACGTAGGCCAGCGCGGTGCGATCCAGGATCGCGGGGTCGAGCCCGGCGATGTCGGGCAGGTCCCCCGTCGCCGCCGTCGCGTCGACGTAGACCGGCTCGGCCGCCACCGACAGCGCGGCCACGGCGTAGACCTGGTAGAACGGGTTCGGCGTGAGCACGACCGGCCGGCCGCCGCCCTTGGCCTCGGGGCAGAGCGCCATCGCCGCGTTGTAGAGCCCCTCGCGGGTGCCGTTGAGCGCGAGGATCTCGGTCGCGGGGTCCGCCGCGTGGCCGTAGCGCCGCGCGAGCCACCCCGCGCAGGCCTCGAGCAGCGCGGGCGCGCCGTCGTTGGGGGGGTAGCCGCGGAACCCGGCCGCGTGGCGCGCGACCGCCTCGCCCACGAAGGCGGGCGGGTCGTGGCGCGGGTCGCCGATGGTCATCTCGACCGGCGCCTCCGAGCCCGGCGCCACGCCGTCCAGAAGCGCCCGCAGGCGCGGGAACGCGTAGTCGGGCAGTCCCGCGAACCGCTGGGGTTGATCCATGCCGATGCCTCTCGACGGCGCTCTGACGGCCCCGTTCCCCGGCATGGTAGCCCCGCGGCGCGGGCGCGGTCCAACGAAAAGCCCCGGCGCGCGGCGACCTGTGGCAATCACGCCGCCAGCGCCGCCTCCATCGCCGCCGCGAGCCGCAGCAGGCGGTGCTCGGCCATCGGGGCCGCGAGCGCCATGATCCCGCACATCGGCACGCCCGTCGGCAGCGTCACCCCGCACAGGCCCAGCACGTTGCCGACCCGCGTGTTGCGCAGCGCCATCAGGTTCTCCGCGTCGTAATAGGCGTCGTCGGTCCGCATCCGCTCCACCAGCGGCGGCAGGATCGCGGCGGTGGGCAGGATCGCCGCGTCATAGCCCGCCGTGGCCGCCAGATACTCCGCCTCCGCCGCGCGCCGCGCCCGGTGCGCGCGCAGCACGTCGACGGCGAGGACGTCCCGCCCGCCGCGGAACCGCGCGAGGATGCGGTCGTACATGAGGTGCGGCGCGGCCTCGATCGCCTCGCCCCAGATCGCGTAGGCCTCGGGCGCGAAGAGGAGCGGGGTGAGGTCCATCGCCGCCCGCACCGACGGCGGCGCGCCGCGCTCGACCGTCGCGCCCGCGTCCCGCAACCGCTCCACCGCGCCCTCGAACGCGGCGCGGGGCTCGTCGCGGCTGCTGTCGGCATAGTCCGCGAGCACGAGGAGCCGCTTCCCCGCCAGCGCCGCGCCGCGCAGGTCCGGCGCCGTCCCGCCCTCGATCAGCGCGAGGCCCAGCGCCGCGTCCTCGACCGAGCGCGCGAGCGGGCCGATCGTGTCCATGCTCTCGACGAGCGGCACCGCGCCCGCCACCGGTACGCGGCCCAGCGTCGTCTTGAGCCCGACGAGGTCGTTCCACGCCGCCGGGTTGCGCACCGAGCCGCCCGTATCCGAGCCGATCGCGAGCGGGGCCAGCCCGAAGGCCAGCGACGCGGCCGCGCCCGACGACGAGCCGCCCGGCACGCGGGCGGCGTCGCGCGCGTTGGGCGGGGTCGCGGTCACCGGGTTGATCCCGATCCCCGAGAAGGCCAGCTCGCTCATATGCGTCTTGCCGAGGCAGACCGCCCCGCCCGCCGTCGCGTTCGCGAGCACCGCGGCGTCGCGGTCGGGCACGCGCCCCGCGAGCAGCGCCGACCCGGCCTCGGTGGCCACGCCCGCGCTGTCGAACAGGTCCTTCCAGCTCACCGGCACGCCGTCGAGCGGCCCCCGGCGCGTTCCCGCCCGCGCGCGCGCCGCCGCCGCCGCGGCCTCGGCGCGCGCCCGCCCGGGCGTGGCCCGCGCGAAGATGCGGTCGCGGTGCGGATGCGCGTCGATCGCGGCGAGGTGGACGTCGCAGAGCACCTCCGCGTCGATCGCGCCCGACGCGATGCCCCGCCCGAGCGCCCCCGCCCCCATCCGCAGCCACTCGTCCATCGCCCGCCCTCCGCCGCCCGCACGACGGTAGGCATGGCCGCACCCGTTGGACAATGCCGCCGGAGCGGCCATATGTCGGCGCATGGGAACGCCGCGCATCCGGGACGCCGTCGTCGTCGGCGGCGGCCTGACCGGGCCGCTGACCGCGCTGGCGCTCGCCCGCGAGGGGCTCGACGTGGTGCTGATCGACGCCCGGCCGCGCGCCGAGCTCGACGGGGCGGATTTCGACGGGCGCGCCTACGCGATGGCGCTGGCCTCGGTGCGGGTGCTGCGCGCGCTGGGCCTGTGGGACGCGCTCGAGGCCCGCGCGCAGCCGATCGCGGGCGTGCGCGCGAGCGACGGGCGCGCGGGCGAGGGCGCGTCGCCGCTGCACCTCGCGCTCGACGCGGTCGAGATCGGCGAGCCCGCGCTCGGCCACATGATCGAGGACCGCCACCTGCGCCCCGCTCTGCTCGCCGCCTGCGACGCGGACGAGCGGATCGAGACGCGGTTCGGCGTGGCGGTCACCGGCCACGAGGCCGGCCCCGGCGCCGTGGCGGTCATGGCGGGCGAGCCCATCGCCGCGCGCGTGCTTCTGGGTTGCGACGGGCGCGCCGGGAGCATCGCCGCGCGCGCGGGCATCCGCCGCACCGGGCGCGACTACGGTCAGACCGCGCTCGTCTGCGCGATCGCGCACGAGCGGCCGCACGGGGGCCTCGCGCACCAGTTCTTCATGCCCGCCGGACCGCTCGCGATCCTGCCGCTCACGGACGACCGCTCGAGCATCGTCTGGACCGAGGGCACCGACGTCGCCGCCGAGCTGAACGCGCTGCCCGACGCCGAGTACCTCGACGTCCTGCGCCCGCGCGTCGGCGGCTTCCTCGGCGACCTGCGCCTCGCCGGCGGGCGCCACACCTACCCGCTCGCGCTGTCGCTCGCGCACGACTACGTCGCGCCGCGCGTGGCGCTGGTGGGGGACGCGGCGCACGGCATCCACCCGATCGCGGGGCAGGGGCTCAACCTCGGGGTGCGCGACGTGGCGGCGCTGGCGCACGAGCTGGGCTGCGCGCGGGCGCGGGGCGAGGACGTCGGCGGGCGCGACGTGCTCGCGCGCTACCAGCGGCGGCGGCGGTTCGACGCGGCGGCGATGGGCGCGGCGACGGACGCGGTGAATCGCCTGTTCTCGAACGACGTCGCCGCGCTCCGGTTCGGCCGCGACCTCGGGATGGCGGCGATCTCGGCGGTGCCGGCCCTGCGCCGACGCTTCATCCGCGAGGCGGCGGGGCTGACCGGGGACCTGCCGCGCCTGATGCGCGGCTGAGCCTCAGTCGATCTCGCGCGCCTCGTCGACCAGCATGATCGGGATGCCGCCGCGGATCGGGTAGGCCAGCCCCGCCGAACGCGACACCAGCTCGCCCGCCGACGCGTCGTAGACGAGCGGCCCGTGCGTGCGCGGGCAGACCAGCGCCTCCAGCATCCGGCGGTCATGCGCGGGCACGTCGGCGGGGACGTCGCTCATTGCAGCATCTCCTCGCCCGTCCCCGAGCGCAGCGCGAACTCCATCAGCGTCACCACCGTCTCGCGGCGCGTGGCCAGCGACGGCGCCTCGAGCAGGGCCTGCTTCTCCTCGGGCTCGAACGGGCAGAGCATCGAGAGCGAGTTGATCAGCAGCTCCTCGTCCGCGTCCTTCAGGCTGTCCCAGTCGGTCGACAGCCCCTGCGCCTCGAAATAGCGCTCGAGCAGCGCGAGGAAGGCGGGCCGGTCGAAGCCCGCGTCCTTCTCGGTCTTGCCCAGGTCGCGGTCGAACCCGTCCCAGCTCACGTCGGCCTGCAGGTAGGGCTGGAACCCCGAGATCTCCTTGACGATCCGGTAGCGGGACACGCCCGCGAGCGTGATCATGTAGCGCCGGTCCTCGGTCTCCGAGAGCTGCGTCAGCCGTCCGGCGCAACCGATCGACTGCATCGCGCGGCCGTCGCCGGTCTTCTGCGCGCGCGGCTGGATCATGCCGATCAGGCGATGCTCGGTCTTCAGGCAATCGTCGATCATCTGCGAGTAGCGCGGCTCGAAGATGTGCAGCGGCAGGCGCGCGCGCGGCAGCATCAGCGTGCCGGGGAGCGGGAAGACCGGGATCGTTCCCGGCATGTCTGCGATGCGATACATGCGCATGAGCTAGGCCGGATCGCCGCTCAGGCAAAGATCATCGAGGAAAGCCGCCGCCGTCCGCGCAACACCACGGGATCGTTCGGAGGAAGCGCGTCGAACAGCGTCAGGAGCCGGGCGCGCGCCGCGCCGTCGTTCCACTCCCGGTCGCGCCGGAACGCCTCGAGCAGGTGGTCCACCGCGCCCTCGGCGTCGCCCGACGCCTGCAGGGCGGCGGCGAGGTCGAGGCGCGCGGCGTGGTCGGCGGGATCGGCCTCGACGGCGGCGCGCAGGTCGGCGACGGGCCCCGCATCCGCCGCCTGCCGCGCCAGCGCCACCTGCGCGCGCGCCGCGTCGAGCTCGGGCGCGCCTGCCATCGCGGGATCGGCCGCCTCGAGAAGCGCCTCGGCCTGGTCGAGCTCGTCGAGCGCCAGATGCGCGCGCACGAGGCCGGCATAGGCCCCCGCATGGTCGGGCGCCTCGCCCAGGATCGCCGCGAAGGTCTGCGCCGCGTCCACCGCCGCGCCCTCGGCCAGCATCGCCTCGGCGGCCTCGAACGCCTCCGCCAGCCCGTCGCCCTCGCCGCCCCCCTCGGGGTTCAGCGCGACCGCGCGCGCCACGAAGGCCTTCACCTCGGCCTCGGTCACCGCGCCCTGGAACCCGTCCACCGGCTGTCCCTGCCAGAAGGCGTAGACGGTGGGGATCGACTGGATCCGGAGCTGCTGGGCGATGGTCTGCGCGCCGTCGACGTCGACCTTCGCCATGGTGACCGCGCCGCCGGCCGCCTCCACCGCCGCCTCGAGCTGCGGCCCGAGCGTCTTGCAGGGGCCGCACCAGGGTGCCCAGAAGTCGACGATCACCGGCGCCTTCATCGACGCGTCCACGACGTCGGCCATGAACGTGGCCTCGGTCACGTCGCGGACATGCGCGCTCGTGGCGGGCTTGGGCTTGGGCTGGCCGAGCGTGATCATGGGGCGGGCTCCTCGATGGCGTGTCCCGCCATATGTGGCGGGGCGGCCCGCCTGCCAACCCTCACAGGTCGAAGGTCGCCGTCACCGGGGCGTGGTCCGAGGGCTGCTCCCAGCCGCGCACGGGCCGCAGCACGCGGCTCGAATGCGCGGCCGCGGCGATGTCGGCGGTGGCCCAGACGTGGTCGAGCCGCCGGCCCTTGTCGGCCGCGTCCCAGTCGGGCGAGCGGTAGGACCACCACGAGTAGAGCGGCCCATGGGGGATGTCGGCGCGGGTCACGTCGACCCAGCTCCCCGCATCCTGCACCTCGCCCAGGCGCTCGACCTCGACGGGCGTGTGGCTCACGACCTTTAGCAGCTGCCTGTGGGACCAGACGTCGTCCTCGCGCGGGGCGATGTTGAGGTCGCCAACCAGGATCGAGCGCCCGGGCCGGGCGGCGCGGAAGTCGTCGCGCATGTCGGCGAGGTAGTCGAGCTTCTGCCCGAACTTCGCGTTGACCGCGCGGTCGGCCACGTCGCCGCCGGCGGGGACGTAGAAGTTGTGGATCGTCACCCCGTTCGGCAGCCGCGCCGCGACGTGACGGGCATGGCCCAGGCCCGCATGGTCGTGGGCGCCCGCCTCCTCGAGCGGCAGCTTCGAGAGGATCGCCACGCCGTTGTAGCCCTTCTGCCCGCGCGCGACCATGTGGACGTAGCCCAGGGCCGCGAACGCCTCGCGCGGGATCTTGTCGACGGGCGACTTGCACTCCTGCAGGCAGAGCACGTCCGGCGCCGCCTCGGTCAGCAGGCGCGCGACCAGTCCTTCGCGCAGGCGGACGGAATTGATGTTCCAGGTGGCGAGCGTGAACGGCATGGCGGGCTTGTCCACCGCGACGCCCCCGCGCGCAACCGGACTAGGCCCGGAGCCGCTCGACCAGGAACCGCCGCCACGGCATCAGCCGCTCGACCCCGTCCGACAGCGCCGCGACCAGCCCGTCGCCATGCGTCCGCCAGCCGTCCGGCAGCGGCCCGCCGAGCGCCAGCGAGCGCCGCCTGAGCAGGTCGCCATGCGGGTGGTCGGGGTCGTAGGGCTTGGGCACGCGCTTCAGCGGCGCCTCGCCCATGTCGGAGAACGACGCGCCCGTCTCCGCGATCGCCGCCGCCATCGCGTCGCCCCAGCGATCCACCATCGCGCGGTAGCGCGCCAGCGCCTCGCGGTCGAGGCCGGGCGTGCCGCAGCCGAGGAACGTCGCGGCGGGTTCGATCCCGAAGTAGAACACCGGGGCCAAAGCGTCCTTGTCGGCGGTCGACCACATCATCGCCAAGCTCGTCTTGTAGGGAGACTTGTCCTTGGAGAACCGCACGTCGCGGTTGATGCGGAACAGCTTCGGAAGATGCGCGTCTCCGGTGATCCGGGTGATCTCCTCGGCCACGATCTCCGCCAGGAGCCGGGCCGGCGCCTCCACGTCGGCCTTCCAGGCGGCCTTCCGCGGCTCGAACCAGTCGCGGGAATTGTTGCGCGCGAGCTCGGCGCCGAAGGCCTGGGCCCGGTCGAGCATCTCGGTGAAGCCGTCCGACACGAGGCACCTCCCGCGCGGTCATCCGCGCCACGACGCCGGTAGGCGTACCGCCCCGCGACCCGCGGCGCGAGCGGGTCGTCGCCCGATCGAGGCGAGGCGCTGAACCCGAAGCAAAAAAAGGCCGGACACGAGGCCCGGCCAGTTCCAACAGGGAGGTGCATCGGAAGACCCGCCGATGCCCGGTCTCTCCTCTACGTTAGACGCGTTCTTTCCTTGCCGTAGCGTTAATCGTCGCCGATCCGCCGGATCGCCGCCGACCTGTGACCCATACGTCACGGCATCAGCCGGTAGCCCCCGCCCTCGGTCACCAGGAGCCGCGCGTTCGACGGGTCCGGCTCGATCTTCTGGCGCAGTCGGTAGACATGCGTCTCGAGCGTGTGCGTCGTCACCCCCGCGTTGTAGCCCCAGACCTCGTGCAGCAGCACGTCGCGCGCCACCGTCCCGTCGCCCGCGCGGTAGAGGAACTTGAGGATGTTGGTCTCCTTCTCGGTGAGCCGGATCTTCTTGTCGTCCTCGGTCAGCAGCAGCTTCATCGACGGCCGGAACGTGTAGGGCCCGAGCCGGAACACCGCGTCCTCGGACTGCTCGTGCGTCCGGAGCTGCGCGCGGATGCGCGCGAGCAGGACCGGGAACTTGAATGGCTTGGCGATGTAGTCGTTGGCGCCCGCGTCGAGCCCCAGGATCGTGTCGCTGTCGGTGTCGTGGCCCGTGAGCATCACGATCGGCGCCTTCACCCCCGACTTGCGCATCAGCCGGCAGAGCTCGCGCCCGTCCGTATCCGGCAGGCCGACGTCGAGCACGATCAGGTCGTAGAGCTGCTCCTTGGCGCGGCTCATGCCGGTCGCGCCCGAATCGGCCTCGAACACGTCGAACTCCTCGGTCATCACCAGCTGCTCGGCGAGCGCATCGCGGAGGTCGGCGTCGTCGTCCACCAGCAGGATCTTCTTGAGCGCGGCCATCGTGTCCCTCCGGGTCCCGGTTCCGCGCCGACCCTGCCACCTCGCCCGCGCCCGGTGAAGCGCGCGCCGCCCCGCTCGCAGGGACGTGTCGCCTCCGCCCCGAATGTTTCATACCCTCCCGTCCCGGACCCCCCGCGCGGGGGCGATTGTTGCAGGTGGCGCCGTGACGCTGGCCCCGACCCCCTCCGAGACGATGCTGCGCGCGCGCGGCGACCTGCGCGCGGGGCTCGCGGTCTGGACCGGCGGGCTGCTCCTGGCCTCGGTCGAGACGGTGCCGCCGGAGCGACTCGCGGCGATGCGCGCCGCCGGGCCGCTCACGCTCGCGCTCACCGGGCGGCGCGCGGGGACGCTGCGGGCGCGCGCCTACGACGGCGACGTCGCGCGCGTGGTCGTGCCGCCGGGCGCGGACGCGGCCTGGCTGCGCGCGCTGGCCGATCCCGCGGGCGACCTGCGCCATCCGATGCGGGGGCCGCTCGCCACGCTGCGCGACGGCGACGCGGAGCCCTGGCGGCGCGGCGTCGCGCTCGCCAAGGCCGCGCAGCTCCTGCCCGCGGTGGTCGCGGTCGCCGCCCCCGCGCCCCCCGGCGTCACGGTCCTGCCCGACGCGGCCCCCGCGGACGGCGCGCCGCGCGAGGTCGGCGCGGCCCGCGTGCCCTTCGCCGTCCACGCCGCGGGGCAGGTCCGGCTGTTCCGCCTCGGCGGCGAGGAGCATGCCGCGATCGAGATCGGCCGCCCCGACCGCGCCGTCCCCGTCCTGACGCGGCTCCATTCCGCGTGCTTCACGGGCGACGTGCTGGGCTCGGTCAAGTGCGATTGCGGCCCGCAGCTCCACGCCGCGATGGACGCGATGGCCGGGGCCGCGCGGGCGGGCGGCGGCGGCGTGCTGCTCTACCTCGCGCAGGAGGGGCGGGGCATCGGGCTCGCCAACAAGCTGCGCGCCTACGACCTGCAGGACCAGGGCTTCGACACCGTCGAGGCCAACCACCGCTTCGGCTTCGAGGACGACGAGCGCGACTTCCGCATCGGCGCGGCGATCCTGGGCGCGATCGGCGTGCGCGCCGTGCGGCTGATGACGAACAACCCCGCCAAGCTCGCGATGATGGCCGCGCAGGGCATCGCGGTGGCCGAGCGCGTGCCGCTGCGCGTCGGGCGGGGGCCGGACAACGCAGCCTACCTCGACGTGAAGCGCGCCAAGTCGGGGCATCTGGAATGAGGCCGGGCGACCTCGTGCTGACGCCCACGGGCCTGCGCGCGTTCGGCCGCACGATCCCCTGCACCATCGGCCGGGGCGGCGTCCGCGGCGACAAGCGCGAGGGCGACGGGGCGACGCCGGCGGGCGTCCACCGCATCGTCGGGCTGTGGCACCGCGCCGACCGGATGGCCGCGCCCGCGCGCCGGTCGCGCCCGATCGGGCCGCGCGACCTGTGGTGCGACGACCCGGCCTCGCCCGACTACAACCGCCCCGTCCGCGCGCCGCATGCGGCTCCGCCGAGCGGATGCGGCGCGGCGACCCGCTCTACGACCTCGTGCTCGTCACCGACTGGAACGCGGAGCCCGTCCGCGCGGGCCGCGGCTCGGCGATCTTCGTGCATCGCTGGCGCAGGCCCGGCGCGCCGACCGAGGGCTGCGTGGCGATGGACGCGCGCGACCTGCGCTGGCTCGCCGCGCGGGTCCGGCCCGGCACGCGGCTCGTGTTCGCCAGCCAGTCGCAGCCCGACGCTAGCCGGGCCGCTCGCCGAACAGCGCCGCGCCGACGCGGAGATGCGTGGCCCCGTGCGCCACCGCCTCCTCGAAATCGGCGGACATGCCCATGCTGAGGCCGGGGATGCCGAGCCGCCCGGCGATCGCCGCCAGCGCGGCGAAGTGCGGCCCCGGCGGCTCCCCCTCGGGCGGGATGCAGGTCAGCCCCGCCACGGCGAGGTCCATCCCCCGCATCGCCGCCACCAGCGCGTCCGCCGCCTCGGGCGCGATGCCGGCCTTCTGCGGCTCCCGGCCGAGGTTGACCTGCACGAAGAGGTCGGGACACGCGCCCGTCTCCTGCGCCACGTCGGCGATGCGGCGCGCGAGCCGCTCGCGGTCGACCGAGTGGATCGCGTCGAAGAGCGCCATCGCGGGGCGGACCTTGTTGGATTGCAGCGGGCCGATCAGGTGCAGGTCGACGCCGCCGAACCGCTCGCGCCAGCCGGGCCACTTGCCCTCCGCCTCCTGCACGCGGTTCTCGCCGAACGAGCGGTGCCCGGCCTCGAGCACCGCCTCGACGCGCGCGGGCGGCTGCAGCTTGGAGACGGCGATCAGCGTGACGTCCGCGCGGTCGCGGGAGGCCGCGGCGCAGGCGGCGTCGACGCGGCCGAGGATCTGGTTCAGCGACATGGGCGGGCTCCGTTCGGCGCGCGCCCATAGGTCGGAAACGAAGAGAGCGGGCGCAAGGCCCGCTCTCCGTCGTGGTCGAGTGATCCGGGTGGGATCAGAAGGCCAGCTGCACACCGAAGGAGAAGGTGTCGAAGCCCTCGCCGTCGTCCGACGGGTTCGAGTTGCCGTAGCCCGCGAGCACCTGCGCGCCGCCGCCGAGGTCGTAGCCCGCCGTGACGCCGAAGCCCGACGCTTCGTCGCCGTCCTCGTAGTCGAACTCGCCGTAGTTGGCGCTGAAGTTCACGCCGGCGTAGTCGAAGCCGAGGCCCAGGCCGTAGTGGTCGTAGCTCGCCGCGTCGTCGTCGTTGTCGAAGTTCAGGTAGCTGAACCCGACGCGGAAGCCCGAGATCGTGCCGTTGATCGACGCGCTGATGGCTTCGAGGTCGTCGCCGTCACCCTCGTCGCCGGTCTGGTAGCCGATCGCGATGCCGGCGCCGGTCAGCGGGCCGAGATCGAGCGAGTACTTCGCGCCGATGCCGAGGATCGTGTCGCCGTCGTCGTCGCCGACGTTGTCGTCGATTTCGGCCGAGACCGCGATCCCGAAGTCGCCCACCGAGTAGTCGTAGCGGACGATCTGGCCGTCGAACGAGCCGTCGAGGCCCGCATTGCCGTTGTATCCGGTATGCGCGGTCTCGTCGTCGTTGAGCGAGCCGCCGAAGCCGACCTCCTGCACCGCCCAGTCGAGCGCGCCGTCCGTGTCGCCCGCCGTCAGCGTGCCGAACGCGCCGGAGATGAAGATCGACTCGCCGCCCTGCGAGCGGCCCGAGAAGGCGCCCGACGAGCCCGACGTGCCCGGAACGACGATGAAATCGTCGGCGGTGCCGAGGATGGTGTCCGGGCCGGGATCGATCGTCGCGGTGCCCTGCGAGGAATTGGAGCCGTCCGACTCGTCGAGGTCGATGGACGCGCCGAAGGTGAGGCCGTTGTCGGTCTCGCCGGTCAGCGTGAACGTCACGTCGATGTCGGTGAAGAACTCGACGTCCCCGCCCGTCGCCGCGACCCCGCCGTCGCCGACGATGAGGCCCATCTCGGCCTGGCCCGAAAGCGTGACCTCGGCCGAGGCGGCGCCCGCGAAGGCGACCAGCGCGGTCGAGGCGAAGAGAACTCTTTTCATGTGTTGTCCCTCGTGTTGCGTCGTCCCCACCACGTGAATCGCGTTGGGCGTGCCGGACGTTTCGGCCATCGGACCCCACCCCGCAACGATCGCGGCGGGGCGGCCGGGATTCACGGGAACCCTTGCGGCTTTCGTGCCACAGTGATCGCGGCGCCCCGCGCGGCTTGCGAGCGAGGGCCCGATGCGGCTATCCCGTGCGGGCCGGGCGACCGGCCGTAGGGCTGGGGGGAACGGGCATGGCGACGCGCGCGGGCGGCAGGGGCCGGATGGTGGCGGCGATCGCCGCGTTGGCCGTCCTCGCGGGCTGCGGCAGCGGCACCGTCTTCGGGCAGACGCGCGAGGAGCGCATCGCCGCGCAGCAGACGCCCGCCACGATCCAGCGCGAGCGCCGCGCGCTGACCTCGTCGGTGTTCGACCTGTTCTCCAACCAGGACGACCCGAACGTCACGCTCGAGGTGAACCGCTACCTCTGGGCCGCGTCGCTCGACGTGCTGTCGTTCCTGCCGGTGACCAACGCCGACCCGTTCTCGGGCGTGATCCAGTTCGGCTACGGCGTCCCGCCCGGCGGCGGCACCGCCTACCAGGCGACCGTGCTCGTGCAGGACCCCGCGCTCGACGCGCGCTCGCTCAACGTCTCGCTCGCCACCCGCGGCGGCGCCGTCTCGCTCGACACGCAGCGCGCGATCGAGGACGCGATCCTGACCCGCGCCCGCCAGCTCCGCATCCGCGACAGCCGCCTCTGACCCGCCGGCCGCCCGCCCGGCCCGCCGCACCCCGAGGACCGACCATGAGCCCCGACACCGCCTACGACCCCGCCGCCATCGAGGCGCGCTGGCAGGAGGCGTGGGACGAGGCCGGGCTGTTCCGCGCCGCCCGCGACGGCCGCCCCAAGGCCTACGTGCTCGAGATGTTCCCCTACCCGTCGGGCCGCATCCACATCGGCCACGTCCGCAACTACGCGATGGGCGACGTCGTCGCGCGCTACCGCATGGCGCGCGGGCAGGCGGTGCTGCACCCGCTCGGCTGGGACGCGTTCGGGCTGCCGGCCGAGAACGCCGCGATGGCGTCGGGCGGCACCCCCGCCGAGTGGACCCGCGCCAACATCGCCGCGATGAAGGCGCAGCTCCGCCCCTTGGGCTTCTCGTGGGACTGGTCGCGCGAGCTCGCCACCTGCGACCCCGACTATTACGGCCAGCAGCAGGCGCTGTTCCTCGACATGCTCGACGCGGGGCTGGCCTATCGCCGGCAGGCGGTCGTGAACTGGGACCCGGTCGACCGCACCGTGCTCGCCAACGAGCAGGTCGAGGACGGGCGCGGCTGGCGCTCGGGCGCGCTGGTGGAGCGGCGCGAGCTGACGCAGTGGTTCTTCCGCATCACCCACTTCGCCGAGGACCTGCTCGCGGGGCTCGAGTGAGCTGCCCGACTGGCCCGAGAAGGTCCGCACGATGCAGGCCAACTGGATCGGCCGGTCGCGCGGGCTGGAGATGACGTTCCCGCTCACCGCGCCCGCCCACGGCATCGACGGCGTCGAGGTCTACACCACCCGCCCCGACACGCTGCGCGGCGCGTCCTTCGTGGCCATCGCCCCCGAGCACCCGCTCGCGCGCGCGCTGGCCGGGGGCGACCCCGCGCTGGCCGCCTTCGCCGCCGACGTCCGCCGCGGCGGCACCACCGAGGCCGCGCTCGAGACGGCGGAGAAGCGCGGGTTCGACACCGGCCTGACGGTGGAGCATCCGCTGGGCGGGACGCTCCCGGTCTGGGTCGCGAACTTCGTGCTGATGGAGTACGGCACCGGCGCGGTCTTCGGCTGCCCCGCCCACGACCAGCGCGACCTCGACTTCGCGCGGAAGTACGGCCTGCCGGTGATCGACACCTTCGTCGCCACCGACGACGATGCGCGCGTGGACGACGTGGCCTTCGTCCCGCCCAAGACGCAGGCCGTCCGCTGGATCGACCAGCCCGCGGGCCTCGACGTGGCGACCGGGCAGGAGGCCATCGACGCCACGATCGCGTGGGCCGAGGCGCAGGGCATCGGCCGGGGCCGCACGCAGTACCGCCTGCGTGACTGGGGCCTCTCGCGCCAGCGCTACTGGGGCTGCCCCATCCCGGTCGTGCATTGCGCGGCCTGCGGCGTGGTGCCCGAGGCGCGCGGGAACCTCCCCGTCCGGCTGCCCGACGACCCGGACTTCTCCGAGCCCGGCAACCCGCTCGACCGCCATCCGAGCTGGGCCACCACGACCTGCCCGTCCTGCGGCGGCCCGGCCCGGCGCGAGACCGACACGATGGACACGTTCGTCGATTCGTCGTGGTACTGGGCGCGCTTCGCCGCGCCGGACGCGGCCACGCCGACGCGGCCCGAGGACGCGGCCTACTGGCTGCCCGTCGACCAGTATATCGGCGGGGTCGAGCACGCGATCCTGCACCTGCTCTACGCCCGCTTCTTCGCGCGCGCGATGATCGCCACCGGCCACCTGCCCGAGACCGCCCGCGAGCCGTTCCGCGCGCTCTTCACGCAGGGGATGGTGACGCATCCCGCCTATGCCACGCTGCGCGGTCAGGACGGGCGGCGCGAGTACCACCTCCCCGAGGAGGTCGAGACCCGCGACGGGGCCACCGTGCTGCGCGAGGACGGCCGGCCGGTCGAGACGATCCCCGCGATCAAGATGTCCAAGTCCAAGCGCAACGTGGTCGACCCCGACGCCATCGTCGCGGCCTACGGCGCGGACACCGCGCGCTGGTTCGTGCTGTCCGACAGCCCGCCCGAGCGCGACTTCGAATGGACGCCCGAGGGCGCGGCCGCCGTCCACAAGCACCTCTCCCGCGTGCACCGGCTGGCCACCGACGTCGCCCGCGCCGACCGTCCGGACGCGCCCGGGGCCGACGCCGACCTCGCCCGCGCCACCGCCCGCGCCACCGTCGACGTGACCGAGGGGATCGAGGGCTTCGCGTTCAACAAGTCCGTCGCGGCCCTCTACCAGCTCGCGAACGCGCTGCACCGCTCCGACGCGGGCGCCTCCGCCCGCCGCGCCGCGATGCGAACGCTCGCGCAGCTCATGTCGCCGATGGTCCCGCATCTGGCCGAGGAGGTCTGGCGCCTCGCGGGGGGCGAGGGCTTCGTGACCGGCGCGCCCTGGCCCGAAGCCGACCCCGCGCTCCTCGTGGCTGACACGGTGACGCTGCCGATCCAGGTCAACGGCAAGCGCCGCTCCGAGGTGACGGTCGCCGCCGAGGCCGACCGCGCCACGATCGAGGCGCTGGTGCTGGCCGACCCGGCGGTGGTCCGCGCGCTCGACGGCGGCGCGCCGCGCAAGCTGATCGTGGTGCCGGGGCGGATCGTGAATGTGGTCGCGTAGGGCCGTCCTAGCGCTTGCGCTCGCGCCCGGCGGCCTCGCGGCCTGCGGCTTCGCGCCGGTCTACGGGCCCGCGGGCGGGGCGGCGTCGCTGCGCGGCGCGGTCCGCGCGGCCGAGCCCGCCACCGAGGAGACCTTCGCCTTCGTGCGCCGCTTCGAGGAGCGGCTCGGCCGGGCCGAGGACGCGCGATACGATCTGACCTACGCGCTCGCGACCTCCGTCGCCGCGCTCGGGATCGAGCGTTCCGACCAGATCACGCGCTACAACGTCGAAGGGGTGCTGACCTGGTCGCTCGTCCCCGCGGGCGGCGGCGCGGTGGCCGCCTCGGGGCGTCAGACGGCGTTCACCGGCTATTCGGCCCCGGCCTCCACCGTGTCCACCCGCGCGTCGGCGGGCGACGCGCGGCGGCGGCTCGCGATCATCCTCGCCGACGAGGTGGTGACGCGGCTCCTGTCGCTCGCCCCGACGCTGGTCCCGTGAACCTGCGGGGCGGGGCGGCGCGGGCCTACCTCGCGCGCCCGGATGCCGGGCACGGCCGGCGCGTTGATCTACGGGGCCGACGCGATGCGCGTCGCCACCGCGCGCCAGAGGCTCGTGGCCGCGCTCGCGGGGCCCGACGCCGAGGCCGAGATGCGCTTCGAGCGGATCGCCCCGGGCGGGCTGCGCGCCGATCCCGCGATGGTGGCGGACGCGGTCAAGGCGACCGGCTTCTTCTCCGGCCCGCGCGTCGTTCTCGTCGACGGGCTGGGCGAGGCGCAGGCCGCGCCCGTGCTCGCCGCGCTGGATGCCTGGATCCCGGGCGACGCGGCGCTCGTGGTCACGGCCGGGGCGCTCAAGAAGACCTCGAAGCTCCGCCGCGCGTTCGAGGGGCACGCCCGCGCCGCCGCGATCGGCCTCTACGACGAGCCGCCCACGCGCGAGGCGATCGACGCGGCCATCGCCGCCGAGGGGCTGCGCCTCGCGGCCGGCGCGCGCCGTGACGTCGACGCGCTGGCGCTCGCGCTCACGCCCGGCGACTTCGCGCAGGTGCTGACCAAGCTGTCGCTCTACGCGAACGGGGAGGAGGCGACGTCCGGGATGCTCGCCCTCGCGGCCCCCGCGACCGTGGACGCGCAGACCGACGAGATCGTGGCCGCCGCCGCCGACGGGCGCCCCGCGGCGATCGGGCCGCTGATGGCGCGGCTGGGCGGGCAGGGCGTCGCCGCCGTGACGCTCGCGATCCATGCGACCCGGCACTTCCAGCAGCTCCACGCGGCGTCCGTCGGCGGCGGGGTCGGCGCGCTCCGTCCGCCGCTCTACGGGCCCCGCCGCGACGCCGCCGAGCGGCAGGCCCGCGCCTGGGGCACGCACCGCCTCGAGGCCGCGCTCGACCTCCTGATGGAGACCGACCTCGCGCTGCGCGCCTCGGCCCGCGCGCCGGCGGCGGCGGTGATGGAGCGCGCGCTGATCCGGCTCGCGATGATGGTGAAGTGACGCCTCCCGAAGTTACCCCGAAATGTGAAGAACGGCGGATCTGACATGTACGAATTGTACGGAACGGTGAAATCGCGCGCCCTGCGCCCTCTGTGGCTGCTCGAGGAGCTGGGCGTCGACTACGTCCTCGTCCCCACCGCGCCGCGCAGCCCCGAGGCGCTCGCGCTGTCGCCGTCGGGCAAGATCCCGATGCTGCGGACGCCCGAGGGCATGATCGCCGACTCGGTCGCGATGATGACCTTCCTCGCCGACCGCCACGGCGCCTTCACCCATCCCGCGGGCAGCTACGCGCGCGCGGGCCAGGACGCCGCGACCCATGCCATACTGGAGACGTTCGACGCGATCCTGTGGGCGATGGCCAAGCACGCCTTCGTGCTGCCCGAGGCGGACCGCGTCCCGGAGGTGAAGCCGTCGCTCGCCCGCCAGTTCGCCCGCCATGCCGAGGCGATGGCCGAGACGCTGGGCGAGGCCGACCATCTCGCGGGCGACGCGCCCACGATCCCCGACATCCTGCTGGCGCATTGCTGCGGCTGGGCGAAGTCGCTCGACCTCCCCCTCCCCGACCCCCTGCGCCGCCACATGACCGCGATGCGCGCCCGCCCCGCCTTCCGCCGCGCGATCGCGGCCTAGCGCCGCGCCCAATCCGCCGCCCGCCGCCCCGCCCAGGCGCCCGTGGCCATGCAGGCCGTCAGCAGGTAGCCGCCGGTCGGCATCTCCCAGTCGAGCATCTCGCCCGCCGCGAACGTGCCCGGCCGCGCGCGCAGCATCAGGTCGCCGTCGAGCGCGTCGAAGCGCAGCCCGCCCGCCGTCGAGATCGCCTCGTCGAGCGGCCGCGGACCATCGAGCGGCACCGGCAGGCGCTTGACGTGCGGCGCGAGGTCGCCGGGCAGCGGCCGGCCGAACTCCCGGAGCACCGCGATCGCCGCCGGGTCGAGCGGCAGCTTGCGCAGCCGGTTCGCCACGCTCGCGCGCCCGCCGCGCGCCAGCCGGTCGCGGATCGCGCCCACCTCCATGTCGGGCTTCAGGTCGAGCGCGAGCGGCGCGCCGTCGCGCAGCATCGGCGTCAGCGGATAGAGCCCCCCGCCCTCGAGCCCGTGGCGCGCGATCGTCACCTCGCCGCGATGCGTCCGCCCCGCCGACGATCAGGCCGACGTTCTTGAGCGGGGCGCCGAAGTGCCGCTCCATGTGCGCCGACCAGCGGACGCGGAAGCCGACGTTGGACGGCGCGAAAGCGGCCACGTCGTCCGGCAGCCGCGCGGCCCAGGCGCCGTTCGAGCCCGAGCCGCGACCACGACGCGCCGCCCATGGCGAGCACGGTGGCGCCGGCGGCGACGCGCGCGCCGTTCGCGAAGGCGAGCGCGTCGCCGTCCCACCCCGTCCATTCCGCGCGCCGCACGATCGTCACGCCCGACGCTTCGAGCCGGGCGAGCCAGGCGCGCAGCAGCGGCGACGCCTTCATCGCGACGGGGAAGACGCGCCCGGTGGAGCCCGCGAACCAGGGCTGCCCGAGCCCGTCCATCCAGTCGCGGACTTGCGCCGGGCCGAACGCGGCGAGCATCGGCGCGAGCGCGGCCGGGTAGTCGCCCGGCCGCTCGTGGGTGACGTTGAGCCCCGAGCGCCCAGCCATCAGGAGCTTGCGGCCGACGCTCGGCATCCGGTCGAACACCGTCACCGCGCAGCCCGCGCCCGCCGCGACCTCGGCCGCCATCAGCCCCGCGGGCCCGCCGCCCACGACCGCGACGCTTGCCATGCCCTCCGCGCGCTCCATCCTCGCGCCCATGTCAGACGGCGACGATCCGGGCCAGCCCCGCTGCGCGCTCTGCCTGCGCCCGATCCTGCCGGGGACGCCGCAGAGCCTGCACCACCTCGTGCCGAAGCTGCGCGGCGGCAAGCGCGGCCCGACCGTGCTCGTGCATCAGATCTGCCACAACGAGATCCACGCGAGCGCGTCGGAGGCCGAGCTCGCGCGGCTGTGGAACACGCCCGAGCGGCTGCGCGAGCACCCGCGGCTCGCGCGCTTCGCCGCCTGGGTCGCCAAGCGGCCGGCCGACTTCCACTCGAAGACGCCCGGCGCGCGGCGGGGGTGGAAGCGCGGCTGAGCCGTCAGGAGCCGTACTTGGCGGCGAACGGTGCGGCGTCGCCCCAGAGCGCGCGGACCCGCGCGTCCCGGCCGCAGCCCTGGCGGTAGCGCACGTAGGCCTCGCGCTTGGGCACGCCGATGCCGAGCGAGCTGACGGCGATGCGGTCGTCGGACTTGTAGTAGTCCTGGTGGTAGGCATCGACCGGGTAGAACGCGGTCGCGTCCACGATCGGCGTCACGATAGGCTGGCCGAGAGCGGCCTCCGCGTCCGCCTTGGCCGCCTCCGCGATCGCGCGCTGCTCGGGTCCGTCGACGAAGACCGCGGTGGTGTATTCGCGGCCCCGGTCGCAGAACTGGCCGCCCGCGTCGGTGGGGTCGATCGAGCGGAAGTAGAGGTCGAGGATCTGGCGGTAGGCGATCGTTCCCTCGTCGAACGGAATCGCGACCGCCTCGATGTGGTCGCCGCTGCTGCGGTAGGTCGGATCGGCGGTCGTGCCCCCGGCGAAGCCGGACACCGCGTCGCCCACTCCCGCGATGCTTTCGAAGTCGGCCTCCACGCACCAGAAGCAGCCGCCCGCGACGAGGGCGGTGTCGGCGCGGGCCGGCGCGGCGAGCGATACCGTGGCGGCGGCGAGGGCGGCGAGGATGGCGGCGGGGCGGCGGGGCATGGCGGTCTCCTTCGTTGGCTTCCCTCTAACGTGCCGGGGGCCGCGGAGTCCCATCACGTCCCGGAGAGCGCCGGCCGGAACCAAGCGGCCCGGCCGGGGTTCGCCGTCACGCATCTCGCGCAGGTCCACGCCATTGCCCGCATCCGTTCCGCCCGCCGTGGACGTCACGCCGCTTCCCGAAGCCGTCGCCGCGGCGCAGCTCGCCGCGACCCGGCGGACCAACGCCCTCCTCGCGGGGCTCCTGGTGCTCCTGGTGGGCGGCGCGTTCTACGCGGCGGCCGCGTTCTTCATGCCCGTGGTGCTCGCGCTCCTGCTGGCATCTCACGCTGTCCCCGCTGGTGCGGTTCCTGCGCCGGCGGGGGCTGGGCGAGGGGCTCGCGGCGGGGCTGGTCGTGCTCTGCCTGACGATCGGCGTCGTCGGCACCTTCACCGCGCTCGGCACGCCGTTCCTCCAGCTCGTCGACGACGCCCCGCGGATGGCCGTCGAGGTCCGCCAGAAGTTCGAGGACCTGCGCGAGCCGATCGAGACCGTCACCGACATGGCCGAGCAGGTCGACGACGCGACCGGGGGCGGCGAAGCGGTGCAGCAGGTCACCGTCCAGCAGCCGGGCATCGTGAGCCAGGTGGCCGGATCGGCCGTGTCGATCGTCGACGACCACGCTGATCGTGATCATCCTGACGCTGTTCCTGCTGGCCTCGGGCGACCACTTCTCCGAGCAGATCGTCAAGTCCTTCGGCACGCTGACCGACAAGAAGCGCGCGCTGCACACCGTCCGCGACATCGAGGCGGAGATCTCGCGCTATCTGCTGACGATCACGATCATCAACGCGGGGCTGGGCGTCGCGGTCGGGCTCGCGATGTGGGCGCTGGGGATGCCGACGCCGCTCCTGTGGGGCATGCTGGCCGCGGTTCTCAACTTCCTGCCCTATATCGGTGCGCTGGGCGGGGTCGCGATCGTCGGGATCGTGTCGATGGCGAGCTTCCCCACGATCGGAGCGGCGCTGCTGCCGCCGCTGGCCTACCTCGCCTGCACGACGATCGAGGGCCAGTTCGTGACGCCGACCACGGTGGGGCGGAGGCTCCGGATCAACACGGTCGCCGTGTTCGTGGCGGTCGCGTTCTGGTCGTTCCTCTGGTCGATCCCGGGGGCGCTGATGGCGGTGCCGATCCTCGTCTTCCTCAAGGTGCTCTGCGACAACGTCCCGGGCCTGCGCGGGCTCGGCCGGTTCCTGTCGGCGGAGGCGCCGGCCGAGGCGACCCCGCGCGAGCCGGGGGACGCCCGCACGGGGTGATCGGCCCTGCGCCGGGTAGCTAGGGTCGCCCGCGGCGACGGGCGGCGAGCAGGCCGAGCGCACCGGCCAGCAGGAGGCCGCTCGCGGGCAGGGGCACGGCGGGGACCGTGTCGGAGATCGCGATCCGGCCGTCGATGGTCTCGCCGTTGTTCGCGACCTCTCCGACGAAGAGGAACAGCGTCTCGCCCACCACGACGTCGGGCGCGAAGAGCGCCGTCAGGCCGCCGCCGTCGCCCAGCGAGATCGACCCCGTCCCGAAGAAGATCGCGTCGATCGTCCCGAGCGTCGCGAAGGCCTCGTCGACGGCGGTGTCGCTCGCCGACCCGTTGAGCGCGCCGGCCGTGTTGGACGCCTGTGATCCGCCCGCCCGAAGCGTGCCCGCGGCGAAGGCGAACGCGTTGGCGGCGATCTGGTCGCCGAGCGTGGTCGCGTCCCCGTCGACATCGAGGAAGATCGCGTCGAGGTCGAAGCCGGAATAGGCACCCGGCGTGCCGCTCGTGCCCGCGCCGTCATCCGTGATGGTGATGGAGGCGATCCGTTCCAGGCCGAGCCCCGATAGATCGGCGCGGAAGAGGCCCGTATCGGTCGCGTTCGTGGTGTCGGAGCCGATATTCGTGAAGGTCGGGACGACGGATGCCGCCTGCGCACCGCCGGCCAGGCAGGCCGCGACGGCGGCGGGGATGACATATCGGAGCATGTTGCTCTCCTGGAATGACCGGGCGTTGTTGCCCTTTCGTCAACTACAGGAAGACGAGCGTTAACCTAAAGTAAGGAAATCCACCATGGACGAGCCGCGCGTCGTCCTCTAGCCGCCCACGCGCCGGTCGCGGTTGGCCACCAGCTTCAGGCGCAGCGCGTTGAGGTGGATGAAGCCCTGCGCGTCGGCCTGGTCGTAGGCGCCCGCGTCGTCCTCGAAGGTGACGTGCGCCTCGGAGTAGAGCGAGTGCTCCGACCACCGCGCCACGGTCCGCGCGGACCCCTTGTAGAGCTTGACCCGAACGGTCCCGGTGACGTGCTCCTGGCTGCGGTCGATGAGTGCCTGCATCATCGCGCGCTCGGGGCTGAACCAGAACCCGTTGTAGATCAGCTCGGCGTAGCGCGGCATGATCGAGTCCTTGAGATGCGCGGACGCGCCATCGAGCGTGATCTGCTCGATCCCGCGATGCGCCTCGAGCAGCACGGTGCCGCCCGGCGTCTCGTAGATGCCGCGCGACTTCATGCCCACGAAGCGGTTCTCCACGAGGTCGAGCCGCCCCACGCCGTGCGCGCCGCCGAGCTCGTTGAGCCGCGTCAGGATCGCGGCGGGCGACAGCGCCTCGCCGTCGATCGACACGGCGTCGCCGCGCTCGAACCCGATCTCGACCATCCGCGCCTCGTCGGGCGCGTCCTCGGGGGCGACCGTGCGCTGGTAGACGAAGTCGGGCGCCTCGGCGCCGGGATCCTCCAGCACCTTGCCCTCCGAGGAGGTGTGCAGGAGGTTCGCGTCGACGCTGAACGGCGCCTCGCCGCGCTTGTCCTTCGCGATCGGGATCTGGTGCCGCTCGGCGAAGTCGATCAGCCGGGTGCGGCTCGACAGGTCCCAAAGCCGCCACGGCGCGATCACGCGGATGTCCGGGTTCAGCGCGTAGGCGGCGAGCTCGAAGCGCACCTGGTCGTTGCCCTTGCCCGTCGCCCCGTGCGCCACCGCGTCCGCGCCCTCCTCGGCGGCGATCTCCACGAGCCGCTTGGAGATCAGCGGCCGGGCGATGGACGTGCCGAGCAGGTAGAGCCCCTCGTAGAGCGCGTTGGCGCGGAACATCGGGAACACGAAGTCGCGCACGAACTCCTCGCGCAGGTCCTCGACGTGGATCGCGGACGCCCCCATCATCTCGGCCTTGGCGCGCGCGGGCTCCAGCTCCTCGCCCTGGCCCAGATCGGCGGTGAAGGTGACGACCTCGCAGCCGTACTCGACCTGGAGCCACTTCAGGATGATCGAGGTATCGAGGCCGCCCGAATAGGCGAGCACGACTTTCTTCGGGGCGTCCATGGCGTCTCTCCGTGGTGTCGCGCGCGGCGTAGGGCATCGCCCACGGCCCCGCAAGCGCGCCGCCCGGGCGCTTGCCCGCGGGGACCGGCACGGCGTAGGGACGGGACCGGACGGGGAGGCGGTCATGCTCAGTTGGCGGATATTCCGGCGCGCGGTCACGCTGATCATAGACGACCTTGGCGGCGCGCTGCGGGTCTCCGCGCTGCCGTTCGCGATCTTCGCGGCGGTGAGCCTCGTCTTCGCGGGCGGCGCCGACATGGCCGCGCTGTCGGACATCGACACGAGCGACCCCGAGGCGGTCGCGAGCATCCCGCCCGGCCTGATCGGCGGGGTGCTGGCCAGCGCGCTGGCGCAGCTCGTGACGTTCCTGTGGATCGCCGTCGCCTGGCATCGCTACGTGCTCCTGCGCGAGGATGACGGCGGATGGGTGCCCCGCCTCGAGGCGGGGCGGATGCTCGGCTACCTCGGGCGGTCGCTGCTGATCGGGCTCCTGATCCTCGCCGCGGTCACGGTCGTCTTCGTGGCCCTCGCGGCGTTCCTGCCCGGCGTCGCGGCCGCGCTCGCCACGATCATCGCGATGGTCCTGACCTACCGGCTCGGACTGATCCTGCCCGCGGGCGCCATCGGCAAGCCGATCACGATCTTCGACGCCTGGCGCGCCACGTTGGGGCAGTCGGCGACGGTGATCCTGCTCGCGCTGATGACGTTCGGGGTCTCGCTGCTGCTGCAGGTGCCCGCGTTCCTCGACGCGGGCTCCCTCGCCGGGGAGCCCGACGCCGCCGCCGCGCCCGGGCCGGTCGCGGTGGTGTACGGGCTCGTCGTGACGTGGATCGTCCTGATGCTCGGCACGAGCCTGCTCTCGACCCTCTACGGCCATTTCGTCGAGGACCGCCCGCTTGACTGACGCCGCCGTCCGGGCGCGGGCGGCGACGGAGGCGATGCGGTCGGTGTTCCCGCCTACGCCGCTGATGCGCAACGACTACCTCTCGGATCGCCACGGCGCGGACGTCTGGCTCAAGCGCGAGGACCTGACGCCGGTGCGCTCCTACAAGCTGCGCGGCGCGTTCAACGCGATGCGCAAGCTCGGGCGGGGCCGCGTCGCCTGTGCGTCCGCGGGCAACCACGCGCAGGGGGTGGCCTGGATGTGCCGCCATCTGGGCGTGGACGGGACGATCTTCATGCCGGTCACGACGCCCGGGCAGAAGGTCGGCAAGACCCGCGCCTTCGGCGGCGACCGGGTGGAGATCCGGCTGGTCGGCGACTTCTTCGACGCCACGCTCGCGGCGGCGAAGGCGTTCTGCATCGAAGGCGGTGCGCATTTCCTGTCGCCCTTCGACGACGACGACGTGATCGAGGGGCAGGCCTCCGTCGCCGTCGAGATCGAGGCGCAGCTCGGCGGGCTGCCCGACGCGGTCGTCGTGCCGGTCGGCGGCGGCGGGCTGTCGGCGGGGATGCTCGGCTACTGGCGCGCCTGCGGGACCGTCCCCGACATGCGCTACGTCGAGCCTGCGGGCGGCGCGAGCCTCGCCGCCGCGCTCGCCGCCGGCGGGCCGGTGACGCTGCCGCGGCTCGACGGCTTCGTCGACGGGGCGGCGGTGGCGCGGATCGGCGACCGGACGTTCGACGTCCTTCGCGACGTGGACCCGGCCCGCGTGCTGCGCGTGCCCGAGGACCGCGTCTGCATCACCATCCAGGAGATGCTCAACGTCGAGGGGATCGTGCTCGAGCCCGCGGGCGCTCTCTCGGTGGACGCGCTGCGCGATCTGGGCCCCGAGCTCGCCGGGCGCCGCGTCGTCTGCGTCACGACGGGAGGCAACTTCGACTTCGAGCGCCTGCCCGACGTGAAGGAGCGCGCGCTGCGCTTCGCGGGGCTCAAGAAGTACTACGTTCTGCGGATGCCGCAGCGGCCGGGCGCGCTGCGCGACTTCCTCGAGGTGCTGGGGCCGGACGACGACATCGCGCGGTTCGAGTACCTCAAGAAGTCGACGCGCGACTTCGGCTCGGTCCTGATCGGGATCGAGGCGCCCGGCCCGGACGGGTTCGGCGCGCTCGAGGGCCGCATGGACGGGCTGGGCCTCGCCTGGCGCGACCTGACGGACGATCCGGTGCTGGGCGCGCTCGTGATCTGAGGGGGGCCGCGCGGCTCACCCTGCCGGAAGCTGCGACCGCGTCCGCTCGAGGATGTCGCGCAGCGTGTCGGCCGCGGCGACGGGGTCGCCGTCCGCGTCGCGCTCGATCGCCGCCGCCGCGCTGGCGAAGCCCCGCAGGCCCATGTTGAGCGCGCCCGAGCGCAGGAAGTGCATCGCCCGCCCGAGCGCCTCGCCCGACGACCCCGCGCCGAGGCCGGCGATCGTCTCCGACGCCTCCTCGAGGAACGTCTCGATGACGAGGCCGAGATCGGCGGCGCCGATCTCCCCCTCGAGCTCGCGGATGCGGTCTTCGTCGATCATGGGCCCATCTCGCACGATCGGAGCGAACGCCGCGTTAACGCGCGCGCGGCGCATCGGGACAATTGGAGCGTTCACCGTGCATTAAGCCCTATCGGCCAGGACGATGGGCACACGGAGGACGCCGGACGCGATGAAGCACGCCGCCATCGAGATGCCGCCGCCGTCGCGCGCCAAGATGCGCGTGCTGGTGGTCGACGACAGCGCGGCGCAGCGTCAGCTGCTGAGCGCCGTGCTGTCGCGGATGGATCTCGACGTGGTCGCCGTCGCGGACCCGCGGCAGGCCCTGTTCCTGTGCATGACCGACGAGGGCGAGCCGATCCGGATGATCCTGAGCGACTGGCAGATGCCGGTGATGGACGGCCCCGATTTCTGCACTGCCTTCCGGCAGCTCACGCGCAACGACTACACGTACTTCATCCTCATGACCTCCGAGGTCGATCGCGCGATGAAGGCACGCGGCCTCGAATCGGGGGCGGACGATTTCGTGACCCGCCCCGTGGACATGGCGGAGCTGAAGGCGCGCGTCGCCACGGGCCGTCGCATCCTCGACATGCAGGAAAAGCTGCTCCACCGGAACCACGAGGCCCGCAGCGCCTACGAGGAGCTGTCCACGCTGCAGGAGGCCACCAACCGCGACCTGTCGGAGGCGCGGATGCTGCAGCGCGCCTTCCTGCCGCCCCGCCACCACGTCGTCGCGGGCTCCGAGCTGTCGCTCCGGCTCGTCACCTCCGGGCAGATCGGCGGCGACCTCGTCGGCCACTTCGCCATCTCGGAGACCCGGATCGCGCTCTACTCGATCGACGTGTCGGGCCACGGCATCGCCTCGGCGCTGCTGACGGGGCGGCTCGCGGGCCTGTTCCCGTGGCGGTCGCGGCGCGGCAACATCGCGTTCCGCCGCAACGGGCGCGACGTGCACCCGCCCGAGATCGTCATGTCGCGTCTCAACGACTTCATGCTCCAGGAGATGGAATCCGACATCTACTTCACCGCCGTCCTGGCCTATGTCGACCTGCTCACCGGCGCCGTCGCGCTGTGCCAGGCGGGGCATCCGCACCCGCTGATCCGGCGTGCGGACGGGAGCGTGGAGCGCGTGGGGCAGGGCGGGCCCCCGGTCGGTCTGCTGCCCGGCGCGGAGTTCGAGCGGGTGCACGCAGCGCTCGCGCCCGGTGACGCGCTGCTGGCCTATTCCGACGGCTTGACCGAATGCGCCGACACCTGGGGCGACATGCTCGAGGAGGAGGGGCTGATGGACCTGCTCGCGGCGGCCCCGGACGGGACGGAGGCGGCGATGCGGACGATCGAGGAGGCGATGCGCGAGCATGCCGGAATCGAGGAGTTCGCCGACGACATCTCGATGCTGATGTTCCGGTACGGCGAGGTGCCGGTCGGCGGCGCCTAGCGGATGATACGGCACGCCGTCGTAAGGTCGGCGGACGGGAGCCCGCGCGCTGCGATCACCGCCGCCCCTTGGAGGAGCGGGACGGACGGCCCGTGGCCTCGGCGTCGGTTCGACGTCTCCCGGCGGCGTCGGAGGCAGGCCGCCACCGGGCGACTCCACCCCGGGGCGACCCTCCGATCGGGCGACGGCGGGCGCGCGTGGAGGGACCCGGCCCGCTGATCCCTTGGCTCGCGGGCTCGAACGGGTCGGCCGCGCGATCTCCCGCGCGGCGGGAGGCATCGATCGATCCCGTCGGCACGTCTCGCGACGTCAAGAGGCAATCGCCTCCCGCCCAAGGCCGGGCGGCGGATACCGCAGGGCGGCCCATCCCGGGGCGAAGCGTCCTCGGCACATCCGGCTCGCCCGATCGGCGCGCCTCGAGCGGGACGATCGGAGGCCCTTCGGACGATCCGAACCGCGCGATGCCCGGCCCCGACCGACGCCGGTGACGCGCGGGGCCCGGTATCGGCATCGGTCCCGCGAGCCTCCCGTGCGCGACCCGGCATATTCCCTCGCCACGACGGATCTCCCGTCGATCCGCCCCATCCGGCCGGTCAGCCTCCGCTTCCCGCCCGCATCCATGTCTCCAGCATCCTCCGGTTCCCATGACCTGCGAGGCGCGCCATCGCCTCGTCGGGACGGGCCCATAGCACCGCATGGCCCGGCTCCGTCGGATCCGACCGGCGCGGCCCGACGCGGCCCGCGAAGACGCGGCAGAGCTTCTCGGCATGCATCCGGTGGTCGGGCATCCAGGCGAATTCGCGGTACGTGCCGACGAGCCGGTCGATCCGCGCGGCATGCCCGGTCTCCTCGAGGATCTCGCGCGCGAGCGCGGGGAGCGCGTGCTCGCCGGCGATCGATCCCGCCGCCCGGCAACTGGACCTCGGGGCCCGCCTCCGTCGCCTGCACCGTCAGGAGGAGCCGCCCGCCCGACCCTACGAGGATCGCGTAGGCGCCCGGGCGGTGCCGGTAGCGCAGGCCCGCGCGCGGGGTTCGGCCGAGACGGGGGATCATGGCGGCTCCGGCGGGCGGGGTTGGCCCGCCGGCCCTCGTGCCTATATCGACCGCGACATGCCAGACCGGGCGCGCGACCCGGACCTGCCGAGGACCGCCGCCATGCCCGCTGCCACCGCCCGTCTTTGGGACGACACCGTACTGCCGTTCCAGCTCGACGCGAGCGACATCCGCGGCCGCGTGGCCCGGCTCGACGGGGTGCTCGACGGGGTGCTCGCTCAGCACGACTACCCGCCCGCCATCGAGGCGCTCCTGGCGGAGATGGCGCTCCTGACCGCGCTCGTGGGCCAGGCGATCAAGCTGCGCTGGAAGCTGTCGCTCCAGGTGCGCGGGGACGGGCCCGCGCGGCTCCTGGCGACGGACTATTACGGGCCCGGCGAGGACGGCGAGCCGGCGCGCATCCGCGCCTGGGCCAGCGTCGACCGGGACCGGTCGGCCGAGGTCGAGGCCGCCGCCGGGCGTCCCTTCGACCTGGTGGGGCAGGGCTACTTCGCGATCCTGATCGACCAGGGGCAGGGCATGACGCCCTACCAGGGCATCACCCCGCTCGCGGGCGGCTCGCTCGCGGCCTGCGCGGAGACCTACTTCGCGCAGTCCGAGCAGATCCCGACCCGGTTCGCGCTGGCCTACGGTCGCGCGCGGGCGCCGGGCGAGGCCGAGGCGTGGCGTGCGGGCGGCGTGATGCTCCAGCACATGCCCAAGGCGTCGCCGTTCGCGACCGGCGGCGGGTCGGGCGAGGGCGGGCTGCTGACGGCGTCCGACATCCTCGACGCGGATGCGGGCGAGAACTGGACCCGCGCCAACGCGCTCCTCGACACGACCGAGGAGATGGAGCTGATCGGGCCGACGCTCTCGCCCACCGACCTGCTGGTACGGCTCTTCCACGAGGAGGCGCCGCGTGTCTTCGACCCCCAGCCGGTGCGGTTCGGCTGCTCGTGCTCGGCCGACAAGGTGCGGCAGTCGCTGTCGATCTACTCGGCCAAGGACATCGCCACGATGACCACCGAGGACGGCCGCGTGACCGCCGACTGCCAGTTCTGCGGCGCGCATTACGAGTTCGACCCGGCGACGCTCGGGTTCGAGGCGACGCGCCCGCCCGAGGCCGACGCGGCGGCGGAGTGAGGATCGGCGCGGTCGAGGCGGCGCTCGCCCGGCCCGGTGCGCCCTCCTCCGACTTCGACCTGAACCCCGACGTGATCCTGCCCGGGCGCCGGCTGCTGCGCGACGCGGCGGTGCTGGTGGCCTTCGCGGACGCGCCGGGCGGGCTGCGCCTGATCCTGACGAAGCGGTCGTCGGCCCTGCGCCACCACCCCGGCCAGATCGCGTTTCCCGGCGGCAAGCTCGAGCCGGGCGAGGGCGCGGAAGCGGCCGCGCTCCGTGAGGCGGGCGAGGAGATCGGCCTGCCGCGCGACGCGGCGCGCGTCCTGGGGACGCTCCCCGCCCACGAGACCGTCACCGGCTTCGCCGTCACCCCGGTCGTGGCGCATGTCGCGCCGTTCGAGGCCGTGCCCGAGCCGGGCGAGGTCGAGGCGGTGTTCGACGTCCCCGCCGCGCACGTCCTCGATCCGGCGAACTTCGCCGTCGAGCGGCGGCGCTGGCGGGGCGGGTGGCGCGCGTTCCATGTGGTGCCCTATGGTCCGCGCTACGTCTGGGGGGCGACGGCGCGGATCCTTCGGGGGCTGGCGGATCGGATCGATGCGGATCGAGGGTGACTGGCTGAAGGCCGCGTCGACGCAGGCGGTGTTCGCGGCGCTGGCCGTGGGCGGGCACCGGGCGCTGGCCGTGGGCGGCTGCGTGCGCGACGCGGCGCTCGGACGGCCGGTGGCGGATGTCGACCTCGCCACCGACGCGCGGCCCGAGCGCGTGATGGCGCTCGCGGAGGCGGCGGGGCTGAGGGCCGTCCCCACCGGCCTCGCTCACGGCACGGTCACGGTGATCGCGGGGGGGCGCCCGCACGAGGTCACGACGTTCCGCCGGGACGTGGCGACCGACGGGCGGCACGCGACGGTGGCGTTCACCGACGACGTCGCGGCCGACGCCGCGCGCCGCGACCTCACGATGAACGCGCTCTATGCCGACGCGGCGGGCGCGGTCGTCGATCCGCTGGGCGGGCTTTCGGACCTGCGCGCGGGCCGGGTCCGCTTCATCGGCGACCCGGGCGCGCGGATCGCGGAGGACTACCTGCGCATCCTGCGGTTCTTCCGCTTCTCGGCCTGGTACGCCGACCCGTCCGAGCCGCTGGACGCCGACGGGCTCGCGGCCTGCGGCGCCCATGCGGACGGGCTCGACCGGCTCAGCGGCGAGCGCGTGGGCCACGAGATGCGCCGTCTGCTCGCGGCCCCCGATCCCGTGCCGGCGATGCGCGCGATGGACCGGACGGGCGTGCTCGGCCGGGTGCTGCCGGGCGGCGAGCCGGGTGCTCTGACGACCCTGGTGCGAACCTCGCCCGGCAGCGATTGGGTCGCGCGCCTCGCCCTCCTCGGCGGGGATGCGGGAGGGCTCCGTCTCTCGAACGCGGAGACGCGGGCGCTCGACGCGCTGCGCGGTGCGGCGGAGGGCGGGGCGGGGCCGTTCGCGCTGGGCGACGTCCTCGGCGCGGAGCGTGCGGCGGACGCGCTCGCGATCCGCGCGGCGCGCGACGGCGTCCCTCTGGACCCGGCCGCAGCGGCGCTCGCCCGGCGGGGCGCGTCCGAGGTTTTCCCGCTCGCCGCCTCGGACCTGATGCCCGCGTTCGAGGGCCCCGCGCTCGGCGTGGCCCTCGCGCGCGCGCGGGCCGCCTGGCACGCCTCCGAGGGCCGGGCCGCGCGCGAGGCGCTGCTGGCCGCCGCGCGGGGCTGACGCCGCCGCGTGGCTTTCGGCGGCGCGGGCGTTATATGCGGAGGGCAAGCGAAGGCCCCCATGTTCCGCTACTTCGAATCCCTCGTGGACCCCTACGCGCCGTTCGCGCGGGACGACGCGCCCCCGTCGCGGCTCTGGCCGTTCCTGCGCTCGTACTCGGTCCCGTTCCGCCGCGTCTTCGCGGCCACGGCGGTGATGGCCGTGATCGTGGCGAGCGTGGAGATCTGGCTGATCGCCTATATGGGCCGCCTGGTGGACCTGCTGACGGGCGCGGAGCCGCGCGACTTCCTCGCCGCGCACGGGGTCGAGCTGGCGCTCGTGGCCGCGTTCATCCTGACGGCGCGGCCGATCCTGCAGGCGCTCGACGTGCTGCTCCTGAACAACGCGATCCTGCCGAACTTCGCCACGCTGATGCGCTGGCGGGCGCACAACCACGTCCTGCGGCAGTCGGTCGGCTGGTTCGAGGACGATTTCGCCGGGCGCACGGCGAACCGCGTGATGCAGGCCCCGTCGGAGGCCGGCGAGGCGGTGTTCCAGGTCTTCGACGCGATCGCCTTCGCGCTGGCCTACACGATCGGGGCGGCGGTGCTGCTCTTCGGCGCGGACCCGCGGCTGGTGCTGCCGCTGCTGGCATGGCTCGCGCTCTACGCGCTTCTCGTGCGCTGGACGATCCGCCGCGTCGGCCCGGCCTCGAAGGCGTCCTCAGGCGCGCGCTCGGCGCTGACGGGGCGGGTGGTCGACGCCTATTCCAACATCCACTCCGTCAAGCTTTTCGCCAGCGAGGCGCGCGAGCTCGACCATGCCCGCGAGGCGGTCGAGGCGACGCGCGCGACGTTCCAGGCCGAGATGCGCGTCTACACGATCATGGACGTCGCGCTGGTCGCGCTGAACGGGCTCCTGATCGTGAGCGTCGTGGGCTGGGGCATCGCGCTCTGGGTCGGCGGGTCGGCCTCGGTCGGCGTCGTCGCGGCGGCGACCGCTCTCGTGCTCCGGCTCAACGCGATGACCGGCTGGATCATGTGGGCGCTGACCTCGCTCTTCCGCTCGCTCGGCGTGGTCGAGGAGGGGATGGAGACCATCGCCCAGCCGATCCGCCTGCGCGACGAGGCGGGCGCGGCGCCGCTCCGGCTCGGGCCCGGCGCGATCGCGTTCGAGAGCGTGACCCACCATTACGGCGGCGGGGCGGGCGGCGTGAGCGAGCTCACGATCCGCATCGCGCCGGGCGAGAAGGTCGGCGTCATCGGCCGGTCGGGGGCGGGCAAGTCGACGCTCGTGAAGCTGCTGCTGCGGTTCTACGACGCCGAGCGGGGCACCATCGCGATCGACGGGCAGGACGTCACCCGCGTCACGCAGGACAGCCTGCGCGGCGCGATCGGCATGGTCCAGCAGGACAGCTCGCTCCTGCACCGTTCGGTGGCCGACAACATCCGCTACGGCCGCGCCGACGCCACCGACGCGCAGGTCGAGGCCGCCGCGCGCCGCGCGCAGGCGCACGACTTCGTGCAGGGGCTCGCCGATCCCGAGGGGCGGACGGGCTACGCCGCGCATGTCGGCGAGCGGGGCGTCAAGCTCTCGGGCGGGCAACGGCAGCGGATCGCGCTCGCCCGCGTGATCCTGAAGGACGCGCCGATCCTGGTGCTCGACGAGGCCACCAGCGCGCTCGACAGCGAGGTCGAGGCCGCGATCCAGGACACGCTCTACGGCATGATGGAGGGCAAGACGGTGATCGCCATCGCGCACCGGCTCTCGACCATCGCCGCGATGGACCGGATCGTGGTGATCGACGACGGCCGCGTGACCGAGGAGGGGACGCACGAGGACCTGCTGGCACGCGGCGGGCTCTACGCCTCGTTCTGGGCGCGCCAGTCGGGCGGCTTCATCGCCACCCGTGCGACCGAGGCCGCCGAATGAAGGCGCGCGTCGAAGGGCTGATCGACTCGTTCGCGCAGGCCGACGGCCCGCCGCCGCGCACGCTGGTGGCGTTCCTGCGCTGGTGCCTTCGCGGGTCGCTCGGCGTGATCGCCGCGGGCGGGGCGGTCAGCGCGTCGCTCGGCGTGCTCGAGATCGCCGCCGCGGGCGTGCTGGGGCTGGTGATCGACGCCGCGATCGCGTCGGGGCCGGACTTCTTCGCGGCGAACGGATGGCTGGTCGCGGGCGCGGTGGCGTTCTTCGTCGTGCTTCGGCCGCTGCTCGCGGGGCTCTCGGGGCTCGTGCAGTCGGTGATCGTCGGCCCGTCGGTCATCAACCTCGTGCTCGCGCGGCTGCACCGCTACTCGATGGGGCAGGCGGTCACGTTCTTCGACGAGGACTTCGCCGGCCGCATCAGCCAGAAGGAGATGCAGGCCGCGCGCGCCGTCTCCGAGCTGACGATCGACACGATCCAGACGGTGTTCTTCGCGCTGGCCTCGCTGGTGGGCGCGGTGGTCCTGCTGGGCGGGATCGAGGGCGTCGCGGCGCTCGCGCTCGCCGTCTGGTCGCTGGCCTATGTGGGGCTGATCGCGTCGTTCATGCCGCGCATCCGGGCGCGCTCCAAGGCCCGCGCGGCGTCGCGCGCGATGGTCACGGGGCAGGTCGTCGACACGATCACCAATATCAAGACGGTCAAGCTCTTCGGCCGGTCGGGCCACGAGGACGCGGCCGCCATCGACGCCATGGGCCGCTACCGCGAGACGGCGCTGGCCTTCGGCTGGGTCTCCGCGTCGTTCCGGCTCTGCCTGATGGCGCTCGCCGGCGCGCTGCCGGTGCTGCTGCTCGGCGCGACGCTCTGGCTCTGGACGCTGGGGCAGACGACGGCGGGCGACATCGCGGTCGCGGGCGCCATCGCGCTGCGGCTCGCGCAGATGACCGGCTGGGTCAGCTTCACGCTTCTGGGCATGTACTCCAACGTGGGCGAGGTCGAGGACGCGATCCACACGCTGACCCCGCCCTACACGCTGTCGGACGCGGACGGCGCGGGCGAGCTGGCCGAGGACGGGCCGGTCGCGTTCGAGGGCGTGACCTTCGCCTACGGCCGGGGGAGCTTCGAGGACGGGGGCGGCATCCGCGACGTCGACCTGACCATCGCGGCGGGCGAGAAGCTCGGGATCGTCGGCGCGTCGGGGGCGGGCAAGTCCACGCTCGTGGCGCTCCTGCTGCGGCTCTACGACGTCGAGCGGGGCCGCATCGCCATCGGCGGGACCGATATCCGCGACGTCACGCAGGAGAGCCTGCGCCGTCGGATCGGAATGGTCACGCAGGAGACGGCGATGTTCAATCGCTCGGCGCGCGACAACATCCTCTACGGCCGCCCCGACGCGACCGAGGCGGAGGTCGTGGAGGCCGCGCGGCGCGCCGAGGCGCACGACTTCGTGCTGGGCCTGCGCGACCATCGCGGCCGCTCGGGCTACGACGCGCATCTGGGCGAGCGGGGGGTCAAGCTCTCGGGCGGGCAGCGGCAGCGCATCGCGCTCGCCCGCGCCTTCCTCAAGGACGCGCCGATCCTCGTGCTCGACGAGGCCACCTCCGCGCTCGACAGCGAGGTGGAGGCGTCGATCCAGGCCGCGCTCGACCGCGCGATCGAGGGCAAGACGGTGCTCGCCATCGCGCACCGGCTGTCGACCATCGCGCGGATGGACCGGATCGTCGTGCTCGAGGGCGGGCGGATCGTGGAGGAGGGCACGCACGCGCAGCTCCTCGCGCGCGACGGCACCTATGCGCGCTACTGGAACCGGCAGTCGGGCGGCTTCATCGGCGCCGAGGACGTGGCGGCGGAGTAGCCCCATGCCGGTCGAGGTCGCCATCGAGAGCCTCGGGCGCCACGGCGACGGGCTCGCCACGTCGCCCGACGGCACCGCGCTGCACGTCGCCCGCGCGCTGCCGGGCGAGCGCGTGCGCGGCGAGCCGGTCGCGGGCCGCATCGACGCGCCGACGATCGTGGTGCCGAGCGCCGACCGCGTCGCCCCGCCCTGCCCGCATTTCCGCCGCTGCGGGGCCTGCGCGCTGCAGCATGCCTCGGACGCGACGGTGGCGGCGTGGAAGGTCGCGCGCGTCCGCTCCGCGCTGGCGCGCGCGGGGCTGGAGGCGGAGATCGCGGTGCTGCACACCTCGCCGCCCGGCACCCGGCGGCGCGCCGCGCTGTCTGGGCGCAAGACGAAGCGTGGCGCGGTCGTCGGCTTCCACCTGCGCGGCGGCGACGCGATCGAGGCGATCCCCGGCTGCCGCGTGCTCGATCCGCGCATCGTCGCGGCGCTGCCCGCGCTCGAGGCCGCGACCCGCATCGGCGCGCCGCGCGGCGCCGAGATCGCCCTGCACGTCACGGCGACGGAGACGGGGCTCGACCTGTCGGTGAGCGGTGCGCGGGCGCTCGACGCGGCCGCCACGGGGTCGCTCGCGGGTCTCGGCTTCGCGCGGATCACCTGGCTCGGGGAGCGGGCGGTGCAGCACGCGGCGCCCGAGATCGCCCTCGGCCCGGCGCGCGTCGTGCCGCCGCCGGGCGCGTTCCTGCAGGCCACGCCGCAGGGCGAGGCGGCGCTGGCGACGGTCGTCGCGGCGGCGATCGGCGACGCGAGCCGGGTGGTGGACCTGTTCGCGGGCGCCGGCACGTTCACCTTCCGCGCGGCCATGCGCGCGCCCGTCCACGCCGTCGAGGGCGACCGCGCGGCGCTCGACGCGCTGGCGGGCGGGGCGCGTAGGACGTCCGGCCTCAAGCCGATCACGACCGAGGCGCGCGACCTGTTCCGCGAGCCCCTGACGGCGGAGGAGCTCGCGCGCTTCGACGCCGCGATCCTCGACCCGCCGCGCGCCGGCGCCGCCGCGCAGGTGGCCGAGATCGCGCGCTCGACCCTGCGACGGCTCGCGCATCTCAGTTGCAACCCCGAGACCTTCGCCCGCGACGCCGCCACGCTCGTCGCCGCCGGATGGCGCATGGGGCCGGTCACGGTGGTGGACCAGTTCCGATGGTCGGCGCATATCGAGGTCGCCGCCCCGATGTGGAGGGACTGATGCGCGCCCGCCTCGCCGCCTTCCTCGACCGCCCCGCCGTGCGCAACGCGGTGATCGGGGTGATCCTGCTGAACGCCGTCGTGCTCGGGCTCGAGACGGTGCCGCCGGTCATGGACCGGTTCGGCCCGGTGCTGCTCGCGGTCGACACCGCCTGCCTCGCCTTCTTCGTCGCCGAGATCGCGCTCAAGATCGTGGCGCAGGGCCGGGCCTTCTGGCGCGACGGGTGGAACCTCTTCGACGTCGCCATCGTCGGCGTGGCGCTGGTGCCCGATGCCGGCCCGTTCAGCGTGTTGCGCGCGCTGCGCATCCTGCGCGTGCTGCGGATCGTTTCGGCCTTCCCGCGCCTGCGCCGGGTGGTGGAGGGGTTCGTGACCGCGCTGCCGGGGATGGCGAGCGTGTTCCTCCTGATGGGGATCATCTTCTACATCGGCGCGGTGATGGCGACGAAGCTCTTCGGCGCCGACTTCCCGCAATGGTTCGGCGACCTCGGCCGGTCGGCCTACTCGCTGTTCCAGATCATGACGCTCGAATCGTGGTCGATGGGGATCGTGCGGCCGGTGATGGAGATCCACCCCTACGCCTGGGCGTTCTTCGTCCCGTTCATCGTGATGACGACCTTCGCGGTGGTGAACCTGCTCGTCGGCCTGATCGTGAACTCGATGCAGGACGCGCATTCGGCCGAGGAGGTCGCGGCGACCGACGCCTACCGCGACGCCGTGCTCGAGCGGCTGACGGCGATCGAGGCGCGGCTCGAGGCGGCGGAGCGGCGGGACTAGGCCCGGCGGCCGATGCTCTCGACGCCCAGCACCGACAGCACGCGCCGCTCGATGTCCTCGGCCGCGAGCCCCGCCTCGGCGTACATCTGCGCGGGCCCGGCCTGGTCGATGAACGCGTCCGGCAGCACCATCGAGCGGAACCGCAGGCCGGCGTCGAAGGCCCCCGCCTCGGCCAGCAGCTGCGCGACGTGGCTGCCGAAGCCGCCGACCGCCCCCTCCTCGATGGTGATCAGCGCGTCGTGCCCGCGCGCGAGGCGCACGATCAGGTCCGCGTCGAGCGGCTTGGCGAAGCGCGCGTCGACCACGGTGGGCGTCACGCCGCGCGCCATCAGCCGCTCGCGCGCCGCCTGCACCTCCGCGAGCCGGGTGCCGAACGAGAGGATCGCGACCCGCTCGCCCTCGTGAACGACGCGGCCGCGCCCGATCTCGAGCGGGACGCCGCGCTCGGGCATCTCGACGCCCACCCCCTCGCCGCGCGGGTAGCGGAACGCGATCGGGCCGTCGTCGTGGGCGGCGGCGGTGGCGACCATGTGCACGAGCTCGGCCTCGTCGGCCGCGGCCATCACCACCATGCCCGGCAGGTTCGACAGGTAGGCGACGTCGAAGCTGCCGGCATGGGTCGCGCCGTCGGCGCCCACGAGCCCCGCCCGGTCGATCGCGAAGCGCACCGGAAGGCGCTGGAGCGCGACGTCGTGCACGATCTGGTCGTAGCCGCGCTGCAGGAAGGTCGAGTAGATCGCGCAGAACGGCTTCATCCCTGCCGCCGCGAGCCCCGCGCAGAACGTCACCCCGTGCTGCTCGGCGATGCCCACGTCGAAGCAACGTGCCGGAAAGCGCTCGGCCACGAGGTCGAGCCCGGTCCCGTCGGGCATGGCGGCCGTGATCGCGACGATCCGGTCGTCGCGCTCGGCCTCGGCCAGAAGCGCGCGCGCGAAGACCTTGGTGTAGGTCGGCGCGTTCGACTTGGCCTTCGATTGCGCGCCGGTCGCCACGTCGAACTTGGCCGTCGCGTGGCCGCCGTCGCGGGCGGACTCTCGGCGGGGCGGAAGCCCTTGCCCTTCTTGGTGATGGCATGGATCAGGATCGGCCCCGTCGCGCGCGCCTTCACCGTCCGCAGGATGGCCAGCAGCCCCTCGACGTCGTGGCCGTCGACCGGGCCCAGGTAGCTGAAGCCCAGCTCCTCGAAGAGCGTGCCGCCGACGGCCATGCCCTTGAGCACGTCCTTGGCGCGCCTCGCGCCTTGCTGGATCGGGGAGGGCAGCATCCCCACGGCGCCTTCGACCACCGCCTTGAAGTCCTGGAACGGCCCGCCCGCGTAGAGCCGCGTCAGGTAGCCCGACATCGCGCCCACCGGCGGGGCGATCGACATCTCGTTGTCGTTGAGGATCACGATCAGCCGGCGACCCAGATGGCCCGCATGGTTGAGCGCCTCGTAGGCCATGCCGCCGGTGAGCGCGCCGTCGCCGATCACCGCGACCGCGTCGCCCACGCCCGGCGCGCCGAGCTCGCGGCCCATGGCGAAGCCGAGAGCGGCGGAGATCGAGGTGGAGGCATGCGCCGCGCCGAACGGGTCGTAGGGCGACTCGTCGCGCTTGGTGAAGCCCGAGAGCCCGTCCTTCTGGCGCAGGGTGTCCATCCGCGACCGCCGCCCGGTGAGGATCTTGTGCGGGTAGCACTGGTGCGAGACGTCCCAGATCAGCTTGTCGCGCGGCGCGTCGAACACCGCGTGCAGCGCCACCGTCAGCTCGACCACGCCGAGCCCCGCGCCCAGATGCCCGCCGGTCCGCGAGACCGCGTGGATCGTCTCGGCACGCAGCTCGTCCGCGAGCGTGGCGAGTTGCGCATCGCTCAGCCCGCGCAGGTCGGCGGGTCCGGCGATGCGGTCGAGGAGGGGGGTGGACGGCTGGCTCATCGGGGCCTCATCGGTCGCGGGCGATCACGTAACGCGCGGTTTCCACGAGGCTAGCAGCCCGGTCCCCGAAGGGCGAGAGCGCCGCCTCCGCCTCGTCCACGAGGGCGGCGGCCCGCGCGCGCGCGGCGTCCGCGCCCAGGAGCGAGACGAAGGTGGCCTTGCCCGCCGCCGCGTCCTTGCCGACGGCCTTGCCCGTGACCGCCGCGTCGCCCTCCACGTCGAGGAGGTCGTCGGCGATCTGGAACGCGAGCCCGATCGCCGCGGCGTAGGCCAGCACCGGCGCGGGGTCGGCGCGGCCCAGGATCGCGCCCGCGCGGCAGGGCCATTCGAGCAGCCGGCCGGTCTTGAGCCGTTGCATCGCCACGATCGCGTCGAGCGTCAGCGTCGCGGCGGCGGTCTCGGCCGCGATGTCGAGCGCCTGACCCCCGACCATGCCGGCCGCGCCCGCGTCGCGCGCGAGGCTCGACACCAGCGCGATGCGGATCGCCGGGTCGGGGTCGGTGGCGGGATCGGCCAGCATCTCGAAGGCCAGCGTCTGGAGCGCGTCGCCCGCGAGCACGGCGGTCGCCTCGTCCCATCGGCGATGGACCGTCGGCTGCCCGCGGCGCAGGTCGTCGTCGTCCATGCAGGGCAGGTCGTCGTGGATCAGCGAATAGGCGTGCACGGCCTCGATCGCGGCCGCCGCCCGCAGCGCGCCCCGCCCGCGGCGCGTCGAAGAGCGCGGCCGTCTCGAGCGCGAGGAACCCGCGCAGGCGCTTGCCGCCGCCCGCGCCGTAGCGCATCGCCTCGGCCACCGGGCCGTCGAAGGGGGCCAGCGCCGCGTCGAGCGCCGCCTGCACGTCGCCCTGCGCGGCGCGCAGCCGGTCGGCCATCGGCACGGGCCTCAGGCCTCGTCGGCGGGCCGGGTGCCGGTGGGCCTGCCCTTCGCGTCGAGCGTGATCTGCTCGACCTTCTCCTCGGCCTCGCGCAGCTTGTCGTCGCAGCGACGGCGGAGCGCCGCGCCGCGCTCGTAGAGCCGGATCGACTCCTCGAGCGCCACGTCGCCGGAATCGAGGCGGCCCACGACGCGCTCGAGCTCGGCGATCGCCGTCTCGAAATCCATCTTGCCGATATCCGCCGGCTTCTCGCTCATCCGTCCCGTCCCCGCAGCACGTCCACATGCGCCCGGACCGAGGCCGCCAGCGCGTTCGCGTCATAGCCGCCCTCGAGGCACGACACCACCCGGCCCCCGGCATGGCGGTCCGCGAGGTCGCAAAGCGCCCGGTGATCCAGGCGTAGTCGGCGACCTCCCATTCGAGCTGCGCCAGCGGGTCGTCGCGATGCGCGTCGAACCCCGCGGAGATCAGCACGAGCTCGGGCGCGAACGCGTCGAGCCGCGGCAGGACGTCCGCCTCCATGGCCGCTCGCATCGCCGCCCCGTCGGTCCCGGGGCGCAGCGGCACGTTCAGCACGTTGCCGTGCGCGCCCGTCTCGGACGGATCGCCGGTGCCCGGCCAGAGCGGCGACTGGTGGAGCGAGACGAAGAGCGCGCGCGGCTCGTCCCGGAGCAGCGCCTGCGTGCCGTTGCCGTGGTGGACGTCGAAGTCGACGACGGCGACGCGGGACAGGCCGTGGACGTCGAGCGCGTGCATCGCGGCGATGGCGACCGTCCCGTAGAGGCAGAACCCCATCGGCACCTCGGCTTCCGCATGGTGGCCGGGCGGGCGCATGGCGACGAAGGCCGACCGGTGCTCGCCCGCCACCACCGCGTCGACCGCCCGGATCGCGGCGCCCACGGCGAGGCGCGCGGCCCGCTCGCCGCCGGGCGACAGGTGCGTGTCCGCGTCGAGCTGCGTCCAGCCGCGCGCCGGCGTGGCCGCGGCGAGGCGGTCGAGATGGGCCTGCGGATGGCAGCGCAGCAGCGCGGCGTCCGGGGCGGGCTCCGGCGCCTCGCGCGCGAGGTCGAGGGTCTCGAGCGCCGCGCGCACCGCAACCAGCCGCTCGACCCGTTCGGGATGGCCCGGCGGGGTCGCGTGGTGGTCGGCGTCGGGATGGGTCAGCAGGAGGGTCATCGCTCTCTCCGGTCAGTCGGGCACGAGCATGTAGCCCTCGCCGCGCACCGTCTGCAGGTAGCGCGGCTCCTTCGGGTCGGCCTCGAGCTTGCGCCGCAGCCGCGTGATCTGGACGTCGACCGCGCGCTCGCCCGACACCTCGCCGTCCCGTCCGATCCGCTCGATCAGCGCGAGCCGCGAGACCGCCTCGTGGGGCGCGTCGGCGAGGCAGCGCATCAGCACCGTCTCCGTCGCCGTCAGCCGCACGGCCTCCTCGCCGCGCCACATCTCGCCGCGGTCGAGGTCGTAGCGCAGCGCGCCGAGGTGAAGCATCCGCGGCGGCCCGCCCTCGACCTTCGGCGCGCGGCGCAGGATCGCCCGCAGGCGCAGGAGCAGCTCGCGCGGCTCGAAGGGCTTCGGGCAGGTAGTCGTCCGCCCCGGCCTCGAGCCCGGCGATCCGGTCCGAGGTCTCGCCGCGCGCGGTCAGCAGCAGGACCGGCATGCCGTGGCTCGCGGCGATCTCGGCGCAGAGCACGAGCCCGTCGTCGCCCGGCATCATCACGTCGAGCACGGCCACGTCGAACTGCAGCCCGGCGAGGAGGCGCCGCGCGTGGTCCGCGTCGCGCGCGGCCGTCGCGAGGTAGCCGCTGCGGATCAGGAACTTCTGCAGGAGCGCGCGGATGCGCGCGTCGTCGTCCACCAGCAGGACGTGCGCGCCGGCGCGCGCCGGGGCCGCCCCGTCAGCCATCGGCGCGGCCCTCGCGCGGGGGGGCGAGCCGGTGGCGCAGGTCGGGGTCCATCATGTGCTCGAGCACCTCGCGGAAGCCCGCCACGGCCACCGGCCCCGCCTCGCGGAACGCGGCGCGCATCCGCGTCCGCTGCGCGTCCGACAGCGCCCGCTCCAGCGCCTCGCCCGCCTCCGTCAGATGCAGGTGCCGCTCGCGCCGGTCGCGGTCGCCGACCCGGCTCGACACGAGCCCGTCGGCCACGAGCGTGCGCAGCACGCGGTTGAGCGACTGTTTGGTCACGCCGAGGATCGCGAGGAGGTTGTTGACGGTGGTGCCGGGCGAGCGGTGGATGAAGTGGATCGCGCGGTGATGCGCGCGGCCGTAGGCGCGCGCGGCGAGGATCCGGTCGGGATCGGCGGTGAAGCCGCGATAGGCGAAGAACATCGCCTCGATCGCGCGGCGCAGCTGCTCGTCGGTGAGGAACAGAAGCGCGTCGCTGTGATCGTTCGCCATGACCGCCTCCCGGCACCAAACTACGTCAGCAAGGTTGACATTCCAAGGGCCGATCGGTAGCGCCGGACCGTCGCGAGAGCAACATAATGTCCGGATCGGACCGGATGGCGACAGGGATGGAATGGAGAGAGCGATGGCCGGGTCGTACGCGGAGCTGGACGGGCGGATCTGGATGGACGGGAAGCTCGTCGACTGGCGCGACGCGAACGTCCACGTCCTGACCCATGCGATGCACTATGCCAGCGCGGTGTTCGAGGGCGAGCGCGCCTATGGCGGCACGATCTTCGCCAGCCGCAGGCACTCCGAGCGGCTGCTCGCCTCGGGCCGCGCGCTCGACATGGAGATCCCCTGGACGGTCGACGAGATCGAGGCCGCCAAGTACGAGACGATGCGCGCCAACGGGCTCGAGGACGCCTACGTCCGCGTGCTGGCCTGGCGCGGGTCTGGGGAGGACATGGGCGTGTCGTCGGCGCGCAACCCGGTGCGGATGGCGGTCGCGACCTGGGCCTGGGGCAGCTACTACGGGGACGCGAAGACCCGCGGCGCCAAGCTCGACGTCGCGAAGTGGAAGCGCCCCTCGCCCGAGACCGCGCCGCATACGGCGAAGGCCGCCGGGCTCTACATGATCTGCACGATGTCCAAGCACGCCGCCGAGGCGAAGGGCTGCTCGGACGCGCTGATGTTCGACTACCGCGGCTACGTGGCCGAGGCGACGGGGGCCAACGTGTTCTTCGTGAAGGGCGGCGAGGTGCACACGCCCGAGCCCGACTGCTTCCTGAACGGCATCACCCGGCAGACGGTGCTGGGGCTCCTCGAGGAGCGGCAGATCAAGGTGCATCAGCGCCACATCATGCCCGAGGAGCTCGAGGGGTTCGAGCAGTGCTGGCTGACCGGTACGGCGGCGGAGGTCACGCCGGTCGGCTCGATCGGCGACTATTCCTTCGAAGTCGGCGCGCTGACGCGGGACGTGGCGCAGGCCTACGAGACGCTCGTGCGGGCTTGATGCCGGACGAAAACAGGCCCCGTCGCAATGGACGGGGCCCGAACTCGTGAATCCCGGTGAATGCCGGCCTACGCGTAGGTCCGTCGACGCGGCGACGTGTTGGGGGCGTGAGTATCGCCGCGCCGATGGAGGAGGCTCTCGCCCCTACGGATACCGTCATGGCGAGGCCCGGTGGCGGGGCGATGGAGCGGTCGGGCCCGGGGCGCGGTCATTGCGTGTCGCGACGGGGGCATGGTGAACGCGCGCCGGCGGCCGCTTGATCTCGCCCGCCATGCGCGCCACCTCTTGGCGATGAACGCGCAGAGCCCGACGGCGCCGGAAGCCGTCCACTTCCACCGCACCGAGCTGGCCGTGATCCTGTCGCTCTACGGGCGGATGGTGGCCGCGGGCGAGTGGCGCGACTACGGCATTTCCGCGCTGCGCGAGGCGGCGGTGTTCTCGGTGTTCCGCCGCAGCGCGGAGCAGCCGATGTACCGCATCGAGAAGCGCCCGCGGATGGCCGCGCGGCAGGGGATGTACTGCGTGATCGGGATGGACGGCCGGATCATGCGCCGCGGGCAGGACCTCGCGACGGTCCTGCGCGTCCTCGAGCGACGCCTGATCCGGTCGGTCGACTAGGCCCGGCGGCGCCCGCGGGCGAGCCCGAACGCGCCGAGCCCGGCGAGCAGGAGCGGCAGCGCGGCGGGCAGCGGGACGGCGGGGGGCGCGACGGGGTCCTGCGTGAAGGCGAAGTTGCCATAGGCCACGCCGCCGCCGGTCTCGTCCGTGTCGCCGGGGACGAAGAGCAGCGTAAGCGCGAGGATGCCCCCCAGTTCCCCGAAATCGACGCGGGTGTTTGTGATGACCGTTTGCGTGTCGAGGGCGTCGCTGTCAAAGTCCGCGAAGACCGATGCGATCACACTCCTCCCAAGACCCAGCGACGACACGTCGAAGGCCAGGTCGGAGACCGGCCCGGCCGTGAAGCCGACGGCCGCGCTCGCTGGCAACGGCCGCCGATGGTCGCGCAGAACCTGCCGGTCGTCTCCGTCCCGGCCTCGAAGAGAAACAGGTCGTCCCCGAAGCTCACGACATCGACATTGCTGAAGGACAGACCCGTCGTATCCTGGAAGCCGCCGGCGAACTCGGCGAAGTCGATCGTGTCGGCATGGCCTGGAAGCGCCTGTGCGACGACGACGGCCATGGCCGCGATGATGGAACGGATGAACATGGAAGGCCCCTAAACTTGGGTTTGAACATAAGGCGCCGTCGAGCGGCGCGTGATTAACACCTGTATACGATCGCACCGGTGACGGCAAGCGAGAGCGATCCGTCAGCGATCGTCGCCCGGCCGCCGCCGCATCTCGACCGCGCCGTGGCCCGTCCCGTCGCCCTGCGCCGCGGCGGCGATGCGGGCCTCGGCCTGCGCGAGCGGCTCGTAGGCGACCGCCATGTGGTGCGCGTTGGCGTGCAGCAGAGTCTCCGCGTCGGCCATCAGCCCGACATGGCCGGGCCAGAACACGAGGTCCCCGCGCGCGGGCGGCTCGCTCGGGTGCAGTTCGCGGCCGACGGCGCGCTGCTGGTCGCTGTCGCGGGGGCAGTCGATGCCGCAGGCGATCAGCGCCTGCTGCACCAGCCCCGAGCAGTCGATGCCCCACCGCGACGACCCGCCCCAGAGATAGGGCGTGCCGAGGAAGGTGTCGGCGATCGCGACCGGGTCGGTGAACCGCGACCGGAGCGGCTGGAGGTGTCCCGCAGGTACGAAATGCCCCGACGAGACCTTGCGGAACCCGTCCGCCTCCGCCGTCACGCGCACGTGCGAGCCGAAGAAGATCGCCACGTCCGGCGGCGCCTTGAGCTTCGGCTTGTGGTAGAGATGCGTGGCCGGGGCGGCGACCCAGTGCGTCGCGGCCTCGTGGCGCCCGAGCGCGCCCGCGAGCACCCAGCCGCAATAGCCGTCGCGCAGCGACTGGCCGAAGGCGAATCCGTCCCGCTCGTCGATCACCCGGAACGCCTCGCCGTAGAGGAGCTGGCTCGCGCGCGGCCCCCGCGCCGCGTCCGCGAGGTTGACGAGCGGCTGCTGCGCGCTGCGCAATGTGCCCTTCACGTAGCGGGCGGCCTCGACGATCCCGCGCAGCTCGTGGGCGGCGGCGTGCCCGTTCGACGGGGTGATCCGGGGGTCGTGCCCGCTCACGTCGCCGCGTCGCCCGCCCGCGCCGCCTCGAGGATGCCGGGCAGCGCGTCGAAGATCGCGCGCGCGCCCATCCCCACGCCGCCCTTGGGCCGCCCCGGCGCGGCGGTGGGGTTCCAGCCGTAGACGTCGAGATGCACGAAGCGCGGCGTGTCGCGCACGAACCGGTCGAGGAACAGCGCCGCGGTGATCGCGCCCGCCATGCCCGCCGGTCGGCGCGTTGTCGAGATCGGCGATCCCGGGCTCGATCATCGTCTCGTAGGGCCGGTGCAGCGGCATCCGCCAGAGCGGGTCGCGGACGCGGTGCGCGGCGTGGTTGAGCGCCATCGCGAGCGCGTCGTCGTCGGTGAAGTAGGGCGCGACGTCGGGGCCGAGCGCGGTCCGGGCGGCGCCCGTCAGCGTCGCCATGCAGACCATCAGGTCGGGCGGCGCCTCGTCGGCGAGCGCCAGCGCGTCCGCGAGCACGAGCCGCCCTTCCGCGTCGGTGTTGTTGACCTCGACCGTCAACCCGTTCCGCGCCGTCAGGACGTCGCCCGGGCGCATGGCGTTCCCCGCGACCGCGTTCTCGACCGCTGGGATCAGCACGCGCAGGCGGAGCGCCTGGCCGGTCGCCATGATCATCGACGCGAGCCCCAGAACCGTGGCCGCGCCGCCCATGTCCTTCTTCATCAGCCCCATCGAGGCGCCGCCCTTGAGGTTGAGCCCGCCCGTGTCGAAGCACACGCCCTTGCCCACGAGCGTCACCGTCGGGCCGTCCTCGCCCCAGGTCATGTCGATCAGCCGCGGCGCGCGCGTCGAGGCGCGCCCGACGGCGTGGATCATCGGCAGGTTCGCCTCGTGGAGCGCGTCGCCGGCGACGACGGCGATCGACGCCCCGTGCGCCGCGGCCAGCGCGCGGCAGGCGGCCTCGAGCTCGTCCGGCCCCATGTCGGAGGCGGGCGTGTTGATCAGGTCGCGGGTCAGCATCTCGCCCGCGGCGATCGCCTCGACCCGCGCGGCGTCGAGCCCGCGCGGCGCGCGCAGCGCGGCCCTCGGGCCGGGCCGGCCGGCGTAGCGGTCGAAGGCGTAGCCCGCCAGCAGCCAGCCGAGCGCGGCTTCTTCGGTCTCGTTGGCGGTCAGGTCGCCCTCGAGCACCCAGGTGCCGGTGCCGAGCTCGGTCGCGGCGCGCGCGGCGAGGAAGCGGGTCCGGGCGCGGTCCTTCGCGTCGCCCCAGCCCAGCAGCGCGCGGCCGATCGTGAGGTCGGGAGCCGGGAGCCGCAGGACCTGCCCCGCCGCGCCGGTGAAGCCCGAGGCGCGGACCCAGTCGGCGACCGGTTCGTCCTGCGCGTCGAGCCAGGTGTCGAAGCCGGTGCGCGGCACGATGCGGAGCGGTGTCGCGCGGGTGTCGGGCGCGGCGAAGCGTGGGGTCATCGGCATCCTCGGCGGCCCCTGTCGGGCGCGCCGGGCAGTCTATCGGCGGAGGCCCCCGCCGCAAGCGGGGCGCGCCCGCCGCGCCGGGTCAGGCGGCCGGGTCGCTCGCCCCGGCGCCGCGCATCTCCCATCCGCCGCAGCCTTCCGCCTGGCCCAGCCGGACGAGCCGGTCGAGGCAGGCGCCGCGCGCCGTGCGGTCCGCGGGGCCGTCGCCGTCGAGGCAGTCGCGCAGCGCATGCGCGGCCTGCCGCATCGTCACCATGCCGATCCGGTCCGCGAGCTCGGCCACCTCGGCGCAGCGGCGCGAGAGCGCGCCCACGTCCTCGGCCTCGGCCTCGGCGCGCCGGATGCACGCCTCGACCGCGTCGAGCACCGAGGCGATGTGCGCCTCCGCGCCGCTGCCGTGCCGGTCGCAGACCGCCACCAGCCGAGCCTGATCGAACACGATCGTTTCGCGGGGCCGGATCCGGTTGAGACGAGCGATGCGCCCGCCACGTACCACGGGAATGTCTCGGGTGGTCAGATCGACCGCACTGGTACCGCTCATCGTCTTGCCTCCACTCGCCGGGAACGTCCCGGTCCATGGGATCGGAGATGACGGGGGAACGCGGCGAGAGGGGGGCGCGCTCGCGGAGACGGCGCCGATAATTCGCTCGAATGCGAGTCGAATTTCGCGCAAGGAGGGCGCGCGCGACCGCGGGGGACACGCGATGAGGAACGTCAGGCCGCTGCCCGGCTCGCTGGTGCAGCGCTATCACGGCTGGAAGGCCACGACCTTCGCGGAGAATGCCGCGTGGTATCGCCGCCTCGCCTCCGAGGGCCAGCGCCCGCGCGCGATGGTGATCTCGTGCTGCGACAGCCGGGTGCACGTCACCTCGATCTTCGGCGCCGAGCAGGGCGAGTTCTTCATCCACCGCAACGTCGCCAACCTCGTGCCGCCCTACGAGCCCGACGGGCTCCGGCACGGCACCTCGGCGGCGATCGAGTACGCGGTGACGTCGCTGAAGGTGTCGCAGGTGATCGTGCTGGGCCATTCGCAATGCGGCGGGGTGCAGGGCTGCGACGCGATGTGCTCGGGCAACGCGCCCGAGCTCGAGGATCCCGGCAGCTTCGTGGGCCGCTGGATGGACCTGCTGCGCCCCGGCTGGGAGGCGGTGCGCACCATCGCGGACGACGCGGCGCGGATGGAGGCGCTCGAGAAGCAGGCGGTGCTGACGTCGCTCGACAACCTCGCGACGTTCCCCTTCGTCGCCGCGGCGCTCGAGGCGGGTAGCCTCGCGATCCACGGGCTCTGGCACGACATCACCGAGGGAACGCTGGAGGGCTACGATCCGGTCGCGGACGCCTTCGCCCCGATCTGAGCGCCGCTCAGGGCTCCCAGACCAGCACCTGCCCCTCGGGCCAGCGCAGCTCGACCGCGATCCGAACCTCCACCGTCCCGTCCGCGGGCACGTCGAGGAGCCACGCCGCGACGCCGCGCGCCTCGTCCACGTCGCGCCGGTCGGGCGGCGGATCGGCCTCGACGCGGACCTCGAGATCCTCCTGTTCGGAGTAGGGCAGCGCGAAGAGCGTCTCGACCCGCGCCGCCTCGCCCGACAGGTTGCGGACGCGGAAAACGAGGTCCTGCCGCCGCGTGCCGGAGACCGAGAGGAACCCCGCGTCGCCGGTCTCGTTGCCGAGCGCGCGGTACTCGAGCCGCAGCTGCTCGACGGGGCCGAAGGACAGCTCCGCCTCGTCGCCCGCGGGCAGGAGCGCGAGGAACGTCTCGCCGACCACGCGGCCCTCGCGGCTCAGCGTGGCCGGCCCGGCGAGCAGCGGCTCGGGCGTGTCGTTGGTGACCGCCGCGATGCGGAACGCGGTCGCATCGAAGCGCGGCGAGGCGCGGTCGAAGACGCGCGCGGCGAGGTCGACCCGGCCGAGCGCGAGCGTCACCGGGTCGCCCGATACCGGCAGGCCCACGGGCACGGGGACGTCGTAGGTCACGACCGGCCCGTCCGTGTCCGCGCGCGCCACGAGCGCGGGCGCGGCATCGGCGGCCATGGCCTCCATGCGCGCCTGCGGTAGCGGGATCGGCACCTGCGGCGGGGGCGGGGCGTCGAGCGCGCGGGCGAGGTCGGGTCGCGGGACGGTCGGCGCGGCCTGCGCGTAGGGATCGGCGGTCGAGAGCGTGAGCGCCACCGCGTCGAGCGCGAGCCCGGTCCCCTGCCGGACGGTGGCGCGGCGGGTGAGCGTCACCGCGTCGTCCGCGCCGAGGTCGACGTCGTAGGCCATCGACCAGCCGCCGCCCGCCGCGAAGTCCTCCACCGTCACGTCGACCGGCCCGGCCTCCTCGACCACCACCGAGAGCGACAGGAGCGTCACCGGCCCCTCGAGCGCGCCGGTCGCGGCGAGATCGCGCGCGGCCTGGTCGAGCGCGCGCCGCGCCTCCGCCTCGGCCGCGCGCGCCGCGCGCAGGGCCGCGTTCGCGTCGGCGCGCGCGATCTCGGCCGCGGTCGCGTTGCCCGCGACGGCGGCGGCCATCGCGCCGATCGCCTCGGGCTCCACCGCGCCCAGCGACGCGCCGTCGATCGAGCGGACGAAGGCGAGCGCGTCCTCGGCGGCGCGATGGGCGGCGGCGGCGCGGATGCGGTCGTCGGCGGCGGCGTCGGCGGCCCGCGTGGCGGCGTCGAGCGCCGCGCGCGCGCGGGCCTGCGCGGGCGTGTCGAAGGCGGTCGGGTCGACGACCGCGTCGGCGATGGTCTCGGTGGCGGCGAGCGAGGCGCCCGCCACCGCGATCCGCGGCGTGCCGGTCGAGCCGGGCATCGCCGGGAGCCGGATGGCGTGGCGCCCCGCGGGCAGGTCGGCCGTGGCCCGCCGCGTGACCGCGATCCCCTGGAGGTAGGCGGTCGCCGCCACGGCGCGTGCGGGGACGTCGAACTCCTCCGCCGATGCCGGGGCGGCCAGCAGCGCGAGGACGACGAGGATGGATCGCATGGGAACCTCCGGCGGGACGCTGGGCCCCACCGTCGCGCGTCGCGCGCGCGCCGTCACCCCTCCATCGCGGCCTCGCCCTTGCGCAGCACCCGCGCGTCGAGCGTCTCGGCGATCTGCACCGCGTTGAGCGCCGCGCCCTTGCGCAGGTTGTCGGAGACGACCCAGAGGTTCAGCCCGTTGTCGATCGTCGAATCCTGCCGGATGCGGCTCACGAAGACCTCGAAGTCGCCGACGCACTCGACCGGCGTGACGTAGCCGCCATCCTCGCGCTTGTCGACGACGAGCACGCCGGGGGCGCGGCGCAGGATGTCGCGCGCCTCGTCCTCGTCGAGGAAGTCCTCGAACTCGACGTTGATCGCCTCCGAATGGCCCACGAAGACCGGGCACCCGCACGCAGGTCGCGGTGACCTTGATCGAGCGGTCGAGGATCTTCTTGGTCTCGACCATCAGCTTCCATTCCTCGCGGGTCGAGCCGTCCTCCATGAACGTGTCGCAATGCGGGATCACGTTGAACGCGATCTGCTTGGTGTAGACGCTGGGCTCGCGCTCCTGGCCCGGCACGTACATGCCCTTGGTCTGGTCCCAGAGCTCGTCGATGGCCTCCTTGCCGGTGCCCGAGACGGCCTGGTAGGTCGAGACGACGACGCGGCGGATGCGCGCGCGGTCGTGCAGCGGCTTGAGCGCCACGACCATCTGCGCGGTCGAGCAGTTCGGGTTCGCGACGATGTTCTTCTTGGCGTAGCCGTCGACGGCCTCCGGGTTCACCTCCGGCACGACGAGCGGGACGTCGGGGTCGTAGCGGTAGAGCGACGAGTTGTCGATCACGATGCAGCCGGCCTTGGCCGCGCGCGGGGCGTGGGCCTTCGTGGCGTCCGAGCCCACGGCGAAGAACGCGATGTCCCAGCCCGCGAAGTCGAACTGCTCGAGGTCGTGGGTCCTGAGCGTGCGCTCGCCGAAGCTGACCTCGGTGCCCATCGAGCGGCGCGAGGCCAGCACCGCGATCTCGTCCACCGGGAAGGCGCGCTCGGCCAGGATGTTGAGCATCTCGCGCCCGACGTTGCCCGTGGCGCCGACGACGACGACCCTGTAGCCCATGACGCTCTCCCTCGGACGCTAGCGGGCGGGGGCTATCGCGGCGCCCGCGTCGGGGCAAGCGCGCGGGACCGCATCGCCGCGTAGAGGGGCATCGCCGCGCGCAGCAGGTCGGCGCGATCGACCCCGGGCGGCGGGCCCTCGGGCGGGGCGAAGCCGGTCGAGCGGTGGACCGCGCCGTACCAGTGCGGGGCCCAGGCGCCGTCGGCCGCGTGCCCGCCCGCGGGCCAGGCCAGCATCGCCGCGTCCCAGGGCAGGCCGAGCGCGGCGCAGGTCGCGCGCAGCATCCCCTCGGGGTCGGCGCGCAGGTCGGTCGTGTCGAGCACCGTCCCGCCAAGCCGGTCGTAGAGCGACGCCTGCGCGCCGAAGCCCAGATCGGCCTCGGTCGCGTCCGCGCGCAGCGCGCCGTAGCTCGCGATCACGCGGGCGGGGTGGCGGATCAGGTGCAGGTGGACGGCGCCCTCGCACCAGCCGAGCGGGAAGCCGGGCAGCATGTGGTGCGCCATGTGCTTCTGGTAGCCATGCACGCGCGGCGGCGCGGCGCAGGCGCGGGCGACCGCCTCCGGGTCGGTGGGCTGCGAGGCCAGCACCGCGTCGCGCATCGGGTGGTCGAGCCCGGTCGCGGCGAGATAGGCCGCGTAGAACGGCTCGTCGGCGACCTCCGTGTCGGCGCGCGCGGCGAAGGAATACATCAGCGCGGTCGAGAGGTTCCGCGGGCCGGACCAGGCGACGATCCTCACCATGGCCGCTCCCCCGCCGCCCCGTGTCGGCGGCCGACGCGGCCCGAGGGCCGGGCGGCGCGGCGCATCAGAGCCCGAGCGAGCCCTGCGCCTTCGGGTCCGTCTCCCTCGGCGCGGCCTTGTAGGCGGAGGCCTCGCGCATCCGGTTGACCGCGAGCGCCGACGGGCCGCCCTCCAGCGCCTCCCCGATCGTCACGATCTGGATGCGCGGCACCGCGCCGAAGGCCTCGACCTCGAACGTCCCCATCTGCCTGGCCTCCGCCACCATGTTGCGGGTCGGCTCCGCCAGCGTGAGGAAGATGCCCACGTCGGCGCCCTCGCGCTTGGCCGCGCTGTCGAGGTCGCGGACCATGCCGACGCCGACGTTGGTGCCGCCCTTGACTGAGACGACGGCCTTGAACCGCTTGTCGGGGCCGAACCAGAACGTGCCGTCGATGCCCCCGTCCGCGCCCTTCTTGCCGCCGCCCTGCGGATAGGCCGCGATCAGGCCGCAGGCCCATTTCTCGAACTCCTTCTTGCTGCGGTCGTCGCGGTCGAAGAAGTCGCGCGCCGCGCCCACGTCCTTGGGCGTCCCGTGGACCTCGAACCGCGCGGCCTCGCCGAAGGCGTCCTTGAGCCGCGTCTCGATCAGGCCGATGGCGAGGTGCGTGACGTCGATCCCGATCCAGCGCCGGTCCAGCTTCTGCGCGGCGTGGACGGTGGTTCCGCAGCCGCAGAACGGGTCGAGCACCACGTCGCCCTCGTTGGAGGAGGCGAGGAGGATGCGTTCGAGGAGGGCGACGGGTTTTTGAGTGGGGTAGCCGAGGCGTTCTCGCGCTTGGGAGTTGAGTGGAGAAATATCCGTCCAGATATCGCCCATGACGCCGCCCGCCATTTCAGAAAGATAGCGTTTCAGTCGCGGGCGCTTCGATGTGTCAAAGTTTCCCTCTCTATTCACCGGATACCATATCCGGCCTTCTGCATGGAGGCTAGCCATCGTATCGCGACTGTACCGCCATCCCTTCGTAGGATAAGGATAACCATTCCACTCGTACATCATATTTGGTCTAGGACTCGGGCTGGTCATATTATCCAGTTGATAGGGCCCCTTCCCGTCATTATCGTCATTCCCGTATTTCGATTTCACGTACTCAGCAGAATGGGGCTCGCGGGGGGTATTCCAGGCGAACCCCTTCTCCCGTTTCGTATAGAACAGGATGCAATCCGCGTTGTTGCTCCAAGTCTTGCTATCGCTGTGCGTCGTCGTTCGCTTCCAGTCAATTTCGTTCCTGAAGGATTTCGCCCCAAACACCGCATCCAGCAGCACCTTCAGGTAATGGCTCGCCGTCGGATCGCAGTGCAGGTACAGCGACCCCGTCGGCTTGAGCACCCGGTGCAGCTCCACCAGCCGCACGCCCATCATGCACAGATACGCCGTCATCGCGTTGCGGCCGAGGAAGCCGACCATCGCGTCGAGCATCTTCGCCGCGTCCTGGTAGGGGCTTTCCTTGACCTCGCGGAGCGCCGCGCCCGAGGTCATGTCGCTCCAGACCCAGGTGTCGTCGAACGCCTCGATCTGCGCGGGGCTGTCGCCGCCCTTGGGGCCGCGGAACAGCACGTTGTAGCCCGCGTTCGAGTTGAACGGCGGGTCGAGGTAGATCAGGTCCACGCTCGCGTCCGGGAAGGCGTCCCGGTCGCGGAGCCAGTCGAGGTTGTCGCCGTAGTAGAGGTGGTTCACCGCGATGCTCCCGACCGGCCGCCCGCAGGCTGCGCGGCGAGGGTAGACGCCCCGTCGCCGCGCGCAACCGCGCCGCCGCTCACGCCCCCACCAGCGCCCGGTACAGCCCCCGGATCCGCTCCGTCACCGGCCCCATCGCGCCGGTCCCGATCACCCGGCCGTCGATGCTGCCCACGGGCGTCTGCGCGCCGAACGTGCCGGTGAGGAACGCCTCGTCGGCGGAATAGGCGTCCACGAGCGAGAAGTTGCGCTCGGCCACCGGGATGCCGTCCGCGCGGCACAGCGCGATCACCTTGGCGCGGGTGATGCCGTTCATGCAGTAGTCGCCCGTCGAGGTCAGCACCTCGCCGCGGCGCACCACGAAGACGTTGCACGCGTTGGTGGTGTTCACGAAGCCGTGGACGTCGAGCATCAGCGCCTCGTCGGCGCCGGCCTTCTCGGCGGCGATGCAGGCGAGCACGCAGTTGAGCTTGGAATGCGAGTTGAGCCGCGGGTCCTGCGTCATCGGCAGGCCGCGCAGGTGCGGGACGGTGGCCAGCCGGACGGGGCGGGGGATGGAGGGGCGCGAGTGCTCCATGATGATGACGGTGGTGGGGCCCGAGACCGACAGCCGGGGATGCTGGAACGGCAGCCGCTTGACCCCGCGCGTGACCATCAGCCGGGCATGGGCATGGTCGGTCATGCCGTTGGCCGCGCGCGTCTCCTCCAGCGCGGCCATCAGCTCGGCGCGCGTGCGGCCGACGTCGAGGTCGATCGCGCGCGCGCCCTCGAACAGCCGGTCGAGATGCTCGTCCGCGAAGGTCCACGCGCCGCGGTGCAGGCGCAGCCCCTCCCAGATCCCGTCGCCCAGCAGGAACCCGCTGTCGTAGACGCTGACGACGGCCTGCGCGCGCGGGCGCAGCGCGCCGTCCACCCAGATCAGGATGTCGGCGTTGCGCGGATCGTCGAGGGCCTCGTGCGTGCCGATCGGGTCGGGGGCGTCGTCCATCGCGCGACCGTGGCCCGCGCGGGGGCCGCTGGCAACGCTCAGGTCAGCGTGGCGACCGCCGCGTTCGTGAGCACCATGCGCGCGATGACGATGCCCAGGATGAACACGAGCGGCGCGAGGTCGAGCCCGCCGGTCGCCGGAAGCACCGACCGGATGCGGCCGTAGACCGGCTCGAGCAGTTGGTTCAGACCGCTCCAGAGCTGCGCCACGAGCGGCTGCCCGGTGTTGAGCACGCCGAAGGTGATGAGCCACGACATCACGATGTGCGCGATCGCGAACCACCACGCGACCTGGAGCAGCAGGAGCAGGATCTCGATGATCGTGAGCATGGGCGGCGGGCCTTCCGGGCGTGGCGCGGGACCGCCCCGATCTAGGGGCGGGGCGGGGGCCGCGCAACCGGACTGCCCCGGCTTGACCCCGGCCGCCGCGTCGGCGCAAGCGGGGCGCGATGTATCCCTTCGCCCGCTTCGCGCTGCAGGTCATGCGCGCCCGCCGCATGGCGCCGATCGGCGTCCTCGACGTCCACGTCTCGCGCCATCTCTGCCTGCCCTGGGACCTCGACGGGTTCGGGGAGCTCAACAACGGGCGCGTGCTGACGCTCTACGACCTCGGGCGGTTCGGGCTCGGCGCGCGGATCGGCCTCCTGGCCGCGCTGCGCCGCCGGCGCTGGGGGCTGGCCGTCGCCGGCGCCAGCATCCGCTACCGGCGCCGGATCACCGTCCTCGCGCGCATCGAGATGCGGACCCGGGTGGCGGGCTGGGACGAGCGGTTCTTCTACCTGATCCAGTCGATGTGGGTCGACGGCGAGTGCTGCAGCCAGGCGCTGCTGCGGACCGCGGTGGTGGCGCGGGGGCGAGCAGTGCCCTCGGGCGAGGTCGCGGTCGAGATGGGACATGCGGGCGCGGCGCCCGGCCTGCCGGGCTGGGTGGCGGACTGGATCGCCGCCGAGGGGGCGCGCCCCTGGCCCCCCGAGGGCGCGGACGGGCGGCCCTAGCGTCACATGGCCGTTGCGCGCGCGCCGCAGCATGGCCCATCGTGACCGCGCGCGACCGGAAGGGACCTCCCCATGACAGCCGAGACCCTGCGGCCCGGACCGCGCCGGCGGGTGGTCGGCTGGATGATGTTCGACTTCGCGTCGCAGCCCTACGCCACGCTCCTGCTGACCTTCGTTTTCGGCCCCTACTTCGCGTCGGCGGTCATGGACGATCCCGTCGCCGCGCAGTCGGCCTGGGGCTTCGCGATCGCGGGGGCGGGGCTCGCGATCGCGCTGTCGGCCCCCGTGCTGGGCGCGATGGCGGACGCGTCGGGGCGGCACCTGCGGTGGATCGTGGCGTTCTCGGCGCTCTACGTCGCGGGGGCGGCGGGGCTCTGGGTCGCGGCACCCGGCACCGAACGGGTCTGGCTGGTGCTCGCGTCGTTCTGCCTGGGTCTGGTCGGGATGGAGTTCGCGACGATCTTCACCAACGCGATGCTGCCGGGGCTCGGGCCGCGCGCGGCGCTGGGGCGGATCTCCGGCTCGGGCTGGGCGCTGGGCTACGTCGGCGGGGTGATCTCGCTCGTGATCGTGCTCGCGTTCTTCGCGGAAGGCCCGGACGGGCGCACGCTTCTCGGCCTCGCGCCCGCCTTCGGGCTCGATCCGGAGACGCGGGAGGGGACGCGCTTCGTCGGGCCGTTCACGGCGATCTGGTACGTGGTCTTCATGGTGCCGTTCTTCGCCTGGGTCCGCCCGGCGATCGTCGTGCGCGAGGGCTCCGCCCGCATCGGACCGGCGCTCGTCGCGCTCTGGCAGACGATCCGGGCGCTGCCCGCCCGGCGCAGCCTCGCGGCCTATCTCGGCTCGTCGATGCTCTACCGCGACGCGCTGAACGGGCTCTACACGTTCGGCGGCATCTACACCGCGGGCGTGCTGGGCTGGAGCGCGACGCAGATCGGGACGTTCGGCATCCTCGCCGCGATCACCGGCGCGGTCTTCGCCTGGCTCGGCGGGCGGGCCGACTCGGCGCGGGGCCCCAAGCCCGTCATCGTCGCCTGCCTCGCGCTGCTGCTGGCGGCCTCGCTGATGGTCGTCACCATCTCGCGCGGATCGGTGCTGGGCTTCGCGGTGGCCGAAGGATCGGGCGCGCCGGACCTCGCCTTCTACGTCGTCGGCGCGGTGATCGGGGCGGCGGGCGGCGCGCTTCAGGCGTCGAGCCGCACGATGCTGGTGCGCCAGGTCGCCGCGGACCGCCAGACCGAGGGGTTCGGGCTCTACGCGCTGGCGGGCAAGGCCACCGCGTTCCTCGCGCCGTTCCTCATCGGCGTCGCCACGCTCGCCTCGGGCAGCCAGCAGGCCGGCATCCTGCCGATCGCGGCCCTGTTCATCGCGGGGCTGGTGGGGCTACGCTGGGTCGACCCCGAAGGAGAGCCCGCATGATCCGTCCGCTCGTCCTCTGCCTCGCGCTCCTGGCCGCGCCCGCGCAGGCGCAGCTCGCCAAGGACTATTTCGGCGCCGCCCGCGAGGGCTCCGCGCAGCGCGCCGAGCCGATCGGCGGCTATTCCAACGGTTGCGCCGCGGGGCTCGTGCAGCTGCCGGAGACGGGGCCGTCCTGGCAGGCGATGCGCCTGTCGCGCAACCGCAACTGGGGCCATCCCGAGCTCGTCGACCTCGTGCAGGGCGTCGGCGCGCACATGGACCGGATCGGCTGGGGCGGCATCTACGTCGGCGACCTGAGCCAGCCGCGCGGCGGGCCGATGCTGTCGGGGCACCGCAGCCACCAGATCGGGCTCGATGCCGACATCTGGCTCTATCCGGCGGTCGACATGACGCTCTCGCGCCAGCAGCGGGAGAGCCTCTCGGCGGTTTCGATGCGCCGCGCGGAGGGGGCGTACGTCAACTCCAACTGGACCCGGGGGCAGCACGAGCTCGTCAAGCGCGCCGCGCTCGACCCGCGGACCGCGCGCATCTTCATCTTCCCGGGCGCCAAGGTGGAGATGTGCCGCGTCGAGCCCGGCGACCGCTCGTGGCTGCGCAAGGTGCGTCCCTGGTACGGGCACCACTACCACATGCACGTCCGCATGAGCTGCCCGCGCGACGCGCGCGGCTGCATCGACCAGGCGCCGCCCCCGCCCGGCGACGGCTGCGAGGAGGCGCGGCAATGGGTGCGCGACATCCTCGACCCGCCGCCCCCGCGCCCCGCCGACCCGAACGCGCCGCCCGCCGCGCCGCGCCGGGAGCTGCAGCTCGCGGACCTTCCGACGCAATGCGCCTCGGTCCTCTCCTCGCGCTAGCCCTCGCCGCCGCGCCCGCCCCCGCCGCCGAGTTCCTCGGCGCCATCGAATGGCGCGCGGGGATCGAGGGCGCGGGCGGGTGGTCGGCGCTCTGGCTCGACCCGGCGGGCCCGGGCTTCGTCACGGTGTCCGATCGCGGGATCTGGGCAAGGGGCACGCTCTCGCGCGACGGGTCGGGAGCGATCGACGGGGTCGAGACGCGCTCGCACGGCCCGCTGCGCGATCTGCTGGGCCGGCCGCTCGACCCGACCTCGACCGACGCCGAATCCATCGCGGTCATCGGCGGCACGGCCTATGTCGGGTTCGAGGGCGACGCGGTGGGCGCGCGCGGCCGGGTGGTGCGCTACGAGACCCTCGACGGGCGGCCCTACGTCCTGCGCTACCACCCCGACATCTTCTTTATGAACCGCAACGGCGGGCTCGAGGCGCTCGCCGCCGACACCCGCGGCGCGCTCTACGCGATTCCGGAGATGCCGGTCTTCGACGCCGACGTCTTCCAGGTCTATCTCTGGCGCGACGGCTACTGGGACACGCCGTTCGCCATCGCGCGGCGGGGCCGCTACCTCGTGACGGGCGCCGACATCGGGCCGGACGGGCGGCTCTACGTGCTCGAGCGAGCCTTCCTCGGCGTGGGCTTCCGCACGCGCATCCGCAGCTTCGACCGGGTGGGCCGCGACGAGCGCGTGGAGCTCGAGACCCCGCTCGGCCGGCACGACAACCTCGAGGGGATCGCGGTGCGGCGCGACCCGTCGGGGCGGCTCAGGGCGACGATGGTGTCCGACGACAATTTCCGGCCGTGGATGCAGCGCACGGAGATCGTGGAGTATCTCCTGGACTGACGGGGGGTGCGGGGCATCGATCGATCATCGCCGCGTTGCCGGGTCGTACGCGTCGCGCATTTCGCGCTCGGTTCCTCGACCGGAGGAATCGCCGGTCTGGTGGCTCGGTCCGCTCTGGGCCGGGGCTTCGCCCGTTCGCGGCTCGAGCGCCCCACTGGGGCGCGCGCCGGACCTTCGGTCCGGATCGCCGCTCACCCCTCCACGCGCCCCGGCAGTTCGGTCCGTCGGGTGCGCGGAAGCGGCCAGTCGTCCATCAGCGCCATCGCCTCGTCGGCGGTGTCGACGAACCGGAACAGCTCGAGGTCGTCGGACCCGATCGTGCCCGCCTCGCGCAGCGCCTCCCAGTCGACGATGCGGCGCCAGAACGCCTCGCCGAAGAGCAGGAACGGCACCCGCTCCATCCGCCCCGTCTGGATCAGCGTCAGCGCCTCGAACAGCTCGTCGAGCGTGCCGAACCCGCCGGGGAAGACGCAGATCGCGCTGGCGCGCATCAGGAAGTGCATCTTGCGGATCGCGAAGTAGTGGAAGTTGAAGCTGAGCTCGGGGGTGACGTAGGCGTTCGGCGCCTGCTCGTGCGGCAGCACGATGTTGAGCCCGACGCTGCGGCCGCCGGCCTCGCGCGCGCCGCGGTTGCCGGCCTCCATCACGCCGGGCCCGCCGCCCGTGACGATCACGTCCTCGCGCCCGCCCGACCGCTCGAGCGAGCGCTCCGTCACCATCCGCGCGAAGGCCCGCGCCTCGTCGTACTGCGCCGCGAGCCCCCGCAGCGTCTCGGTGCGCGCGCGCGACGCCTCCTCGGGGCGTGGGATGCGCGCCCCGCCGAACATCACCACGGTCGATACGACCTCCGCCTCGTCCATCATCAGCGACGGCTTCATCAGCTCGAGTTGCAGCCGGACGGGCCGAAGCTCCTCGCGGCACAGGAACTCCTCGTCCGCGAAGGCCAGCCGGTAGGCGGGCGAGCGCGTCTGCTCGGTATCGGGAACGGTGCGCGCGGTGCGCCGGTCCTCCCCGGCCTCGCGGAGCGGGTGGTTGCGGGGGGCGTCGGTCATGCATCGTCCTCGGGTATGCGGATCGGCGCGATCTAACAGGCGGATGCGATGGGCGCATCCCGGACGTGGCGGCCGGGCCGCGATGGGATCGGCGCGCCTACGGTCCGCACCGCCGACGCCCCCGCCCAGGCGCGACTGCGCGGACCGCCCGACGCGGAGCCTCTTCCGGCACGACCCTGACCCGGCGGGCGTGCGGCATCGGGCGATGCCTGCGGGAACCTTCGGGCGGGCGGCATTGCCCGGCCCGGGGCCGGCCGATATGGCGGGCGCAGCCGATACCGACGCGTCCGACCCGGAGGTCCCGATGCCGCACGACCATCTCGAGCCCGCGATCGAGGCCGCCTGGGAGGCGCGCGCCACGATCAGCCCGCACACCACGGGCGAGGCCCGCGACGCCGTCGAGGCCGCGCTCGACGCGCTCGATGCGGGGGACCTGCGCGTGGCGGAGCCGCGCGAGGACGGCGTCTGGCACGTCAACCAGTGGGCCAAGAAGGCGGTCCTGCTGGGCTTCCGCCTGCGCGACATGGAGCGCCACGAGGGCGGGCCGCAGGGCGGCGGCTGGTGGGACAAGGTCGACAGCAAGTTCCACGGCTGGAACGCCGCGCGCTGGGAGGCGGCGGGGTTCCGCGCCGTTCCGGGCGCGATCGTGCGGCGGTCGGCCTACGTCGCGCCGGGCGCGGTGCTGATGCCGTCCTTCGTCAACGTCGGCGCGCATGTCGGCGCGAACACGATGGTCGATGCCTGGGCCACGGTGGGCTCGTGCGCGCAGATCGGCGCGAACGTGCACCTCTCGGGCGGCGTGGGGATCGGGGGCGTGCTCGAGCCGATGCAGGCCGGGCCGACGATCATCGAGGACGACGTCTTCGTGGGCGCGCGCTCGGAGGTGGTCGAGGGCTGCATCGTCCGACGCGGCGCGGTGCTCGGCATGGGCGTCTTCATCGGTCGCTCGACGCGGATCGTCGACCGGGCGTCCGGCGAGATCACCTATGGCGAGGTCCCGCCCTACTCGGTCGTGGTCGCGGGCTCGATGCCGGGCAACGGGACGATGGGCAACGGCGCGGCGGCGCCGAACCTCTACTGCGCGGTGATCGTCAAGAAGGTCGATGCCGGCACGCGGGCCAAGACCGCGATCAACGAGCTGCTGCGGGACTGAACGTCGCCGCCGGGGGGCCTTCGGCCCGACCGCCCGAACGGGGACGGCGGGCCGAAGATACTCGTTACAGACGCTCGAATCCGAGCGACGACAAGAGATCTAGCACATCGTCGCTCGACGTGGCGAAAAGTATTAACGTATCGTTAACGACTCGGCCAAGCGGTTGGTTCCGTTCGAGGACATGACGTCAGATCCTGTCCCGATCCCGGTCCGCCTGCCGCGCGATCCTCTCGACTTCGATCGCGTCCATCCGCGCCTTCGCGGCCGCCGTCCTCCCCAGGGCCCGCCACAGCGCGCCGCGCCAGGCGCGACGGGCCGAGGCCGGCGACCACTGCATCCGCGCGCCCGCCAGCCATTCCCGGAGCGCGGGCGGCAGGCGGTCGTACTCGGCCATGACGCGCGCCCGGTCGCGCGCGCGGGGGTCGGGCTCCGGCATGGTCGCGAAGATGGTCGCGCGGTGGGGGATTGCAACCGGTCGACCGGAACCCCATGGCTCCAGGCGACGTTGGACGGCGCACAACCAGGGCCGAGGCCCGGATCACCACGAAGGGACGACCAATGGCTGGTATCGGCTGGATCATGAGCATCATCCTCGGCGGCATCGCCGGGTGGATCGCGGAGAAGATCATGCATTCCGACATGGGACTGCTGATGAACATCGTCCTGGGAATCGTGGGCGCGCTCGTCGCGAACTTCGTCCTCGCGCTGTTCCTCGGTGACACGGTCGGCGAGGGCAGCTGGATCATCCAGCTCATCGTCGCGGTCATCGGCGCCTGCGCGCTGATCTGGATCGTCCGGATGTTCCGCGGCCGCCGCGCCTGACGCGACGGATCGAGACCGGCCGCAACGCCGCCCGCCGCGCGCGGGCGGCGTCGTCGCGTCCGCGGGAGGGCCGCCGATGACCGATCCCGAACGCCGTCCCCGCTCGCGCCATCAGGTCTACACGCTGCTCGTCGAGGTCGGTCGCCGGGCGGATGACGGCCTGCCCGAGGGCGCATCCGGGGCGGCGCTGATGTGCTACGCCTCGGGCGTGGACGAGGACGAGGCGGTGCGCGAGACGGTGGCGCTCCTGAAGGCTGCCGGCATGGCCGTGCTCGAGGTCTCGGGCTACGGCGCGCTGGCCGAGCGCGAGGCCGAGGGCCACGACATCGACGGGGACGAGCGCGCCCTGATGGACCGCGCGCTGGCCGAGAACTCGGTGGTGGTCGCGCAGACGACGGTGTTCCGGGAGGGAGACGGGTGAGCGTCGACCCGGTCGCGCTGACCGCGCGCCTCGTTCGCTGCCCGTCGGTGACGCCCGAGGAGGGCGGCGCGCTGGTCCTGCTCGGTGCGGTGCTGTCGGAGGCGGGCTTCGCGTGCACCCGCGTCGACCGGGGCGGGGTGGCGAACCTCTACGCGCGCTGGGGCGACAGGGCCCATCCCCGCACGATCGGCTTCAACGGCCATACCGACGTCGTCCCCGTGGGCGACCGCGACGCCTGGACCGTCGATCCGTTCGGCGGCGAGATCGCGGACGGCTGGCTCCACGGGCGCGGGGCGACCGACATGAAGTCCGCCGTCGCGGCCTTCGCCGCCGCCGCCATCGACCACGTCCGCGAGAGCCCGCCCGATGGCGCGATCGTGCTTGCGATCACCGGCGACGAGGAGGGCCCGTCGACCGACGGCACGGTCGCGCTGCTCGACTGGATGGACGCGCAGGGCGAGCGCATGGCGGCCTGCCTCGTGGGCGAGCCGACCTGTTCGGAGCGGATGGGCGACACGATCAAGATCGGCCGCCGCGGCTCGCTCACGGCACGGTTCGCCTTCCGCGGCCAGCAGGGGCATTCCGCCTACCCGCATCTCGCGCTCAACCCGCTGCCGGCGATGGCGGCGACGATGGCGCGGCTCTCCGAGCACGTCCTCGACGACGGCACCGAGCATTTCGACCCCTCCACCCTCGCCGTGGTCTCGATGGAGACGGGCAACGACGCCTCCAACGTCATCCCCGCCGAGGGCCGCGCGACCGTCAACATCCGGTTCAACGACCGCCATACCGGCGCGGGCCTGACCGCCTGGCTGCAGGACGAGGTCGACCGCGTGGTGGGGGCGACGGGCATCGGCGTGGCCCTGGACACGCGCGTCTCGGGCGAGGCGTTCCTGACCCCGCCGGGCCCGCTCTCCGACCTGGTGGCGGGCGCGGTGGAGGCGGTGACGGGCGTGGTTCCGGCGCTCTCGACCTCGGGGGGCACGTCGGATGCCCGCTTCGTCAAGGACCACTGCCCGGTGGTGGAGTTCGGGCTGGTCGGCCACCGGATGCACGCGGTCGACGAGCGCGTGCGGGTCGAGCAGATCGAGGCGCTTCGCGATGTCTACGCCCGGGTGCTGCGCGACTGGTTCGCCTGACCGGTCAGGCGCGGCGCGCGAAGACCGGCGCTTCCGGCGTCGAGCGGTCCGCCTGCCAGGCATAGCCGCCGGCGTCGAAGCCGCGCAGGTCGTCCGCGTCCTCGACCCGGTGCTCCAGCACGAACCGCGCCATCGCGCCACGCGCCCGCTTGGCCGCGAAGCCCACGACCTTCGCCCCGCGCGGGCCGTCCTCGAGGAAGACCGGCGTGACCACGCGCATCCGCAGCCCCGGCCGCGCGACGGCGGCGAAGTACTCGACGCTCGCGCAGTTCAGCAGCGCGCCCGCGCCCACGGCCTCCGCGTCCGTCTCGAGCGCGCGGGCGATCCGGTCGCCCCAGTAGGCGTAGAGGTCCCGCCCCCGGCGCGTCGCGAGCCGGGTGCCCATCTCCATCCGGTGCGGCCGGATGCCGTCGAGCGGACCGAGCAGGCCATAGAGCCCCGACAGGATCCGCAGGTGGCTGCCCGCCCGGCGCAGCGCGTCCGCGTCGAGAGTCGCGGCCTCGAGCCCGCGATAGGTGTCGCCCGCGAAGGCGAACGCGGCGGGCTTGGCGGCGGCGGCGTCCCAGTCGCGCCAGCGATCGCGGTTGAGTCGCGCGAGCGCGTCCGAGAGGCCCATGAGATCGCGCAGCCCGCCGATCCCCTGCCGCCGCGCCGCCCGCGCGAGCGTCGCGGCGTCCGCGGCGAAGCGCGGCTCGGTGACGGCGTGCGGGACCGGCGCGAGGTCGAGCGACTTCGCCGGGGAGATCACGGCGAGCATCGGGCTCAGGCCTCCCGCAGCGCGTCGAGGAAGGCGTCGCCGAACCGCTCCGCGTGGCGGTCGCCCAGGATGCGCGCGACCTCGGCCGCGTCGGGGCGCGCCCTCGCGACCTTCGCGAGCTGCGAGGACGAGCAGGTCATCGGCTTGTCGGTTCCGTCCTGCGCCGCGCGCGAGGTCCGACTGGATCGCCACCAGCCGGTCGTAGATCGCGCCCTCCGCGCGTCCGGCGAGCTTGCGGCGCGCGGGGTGCGGCGGCGCGGGCGCCTCGCCCACGATCACCTCGAGAAAGGTCGCGCCGTAGCGTTCGAGCTTGGTCGCGCCGACGCCGCCGATCCGGGCCATCGCGTCGAGCGTGGCGGGCCGGGTCTCGGCCATCTCGATCAGCGTGCGGTCGGTGAAGACGACGTAGGCGGGGACCGACTGCGACTCTGCCAGCGCGCGCCGCTTGGCCTTGAGCGCCGACAGCAGCGCCGCGTCCTCCTCGCCCACGAGCTGCTTGACCGCGGGACGCCGTTCCGCGCGGACCACGGTGTCGCGGCGCAGCGTGACGGCGGCCTCGCCGCGCAGGATCGGGCGGGCGGGGTCGGTCATGCGCAGAGCGCCGAACCGCTCGGGATCGGGCCGCACGAGGTCGAGCCCCATCATCTGCCGGAAGATCGCCTGCCATTGCGGCTTGCGCGTCGCCGCGCCCACGCCCCAGGTCGGCAGGTCCTCGTGCCCGAAGCGCCGCGTCTTGTCGGTCGAGCTGCCGGTCAGGACGTCGATCAGGTGCCCGGTCCCGAACCGCTCCTCGCAGCGCAGCATCGCCGAGAGCGCCATGCGCACCTCGGTCGTCGCGTCGTAGAGTTCGGGCGGCGCGGCGCAGAGGTCGCAATGCCCGCAGGGTTCCGGCTCCTCGCCGAAGTAGCGCAGCAGCGTCACGCGGCGGCAGACCTGCGCCTCCGCGAGCCCCAGCAGCGCGTTGAGCCGGCCGTGGTCGGCGGCCTTCATCCCGGGCGGGGCGGTGCCCTCGTCGATCTGCGTGCGGCGGAAGCGGATGTCGTCGGCGCCGAACAGCGTCAGCGTGTCGGCGGGCGCGCCGTCGCGGCCCGCGCGGCCGATCTCCTGGTAGTAGGACTCGACCGACTTCGGCAGGTCGGCATGCGCGACCCAGCGGATGTCGGGTTTGTCGATGCCCATGCCGAAGGCGACCGTGGCCACCACGATCAGCCCGTCCTCCTGCTGGAAGCGCCGCTCGACCTCGCGCCGCTCGTCGGCCTCCATGCCCGCGTGGTAGTGGCAGGCGGAATGGCCCTCGTCGCGCAGGCCCTTCGCGAGCCCCTCGGTCTTGGCGCGGGTGCCGCAATAGACGATCCCCGACTGGCCCAGGCGGGCGGCGGCGAAGGACAGGATCTGGCGGCGCGGCTGGTCCTTGGGCGCGAAGGCCAGCGCGATGTTGGGCCGGTCGAAGCCGTGGAGGAACACCTCCGGCGGATGCTCGAACAGGCGCTCGGCGATCTCGGCGCGGGTCTCGGCGTCGGCCGTGGCGGTGAAGGCGGCGAGCGGCACGCCGAGCGTGCGCCGGAGCGCGCCGATGCGCAGGTAGTCGGGGCGGAAGTCGTGGCCCCACTGGCTCACGCAATGCGCCTCGTCGACGGCGACGAGGGTGCAGTTGGCGCGCTTGAGCATCCGCTCGGTGCCGGTCGAGGCGAGGCGCTCGGGCGCGATGTAGAGGAGCTTCAGCCGACCGTCCTCGATCGCCTGCCAGACCTCCTCGGTCTCCTCCTCGGTGTTGCCCGAGGTCAGCGCGCCCGCGCAGACGCCCGCGGCCGTGAGCGCGCGGACCTGGTCGCGCATCAGCGCGATGAGCGGCGAGATCACCACCGTCAGCCCGTCGCGCAGCAGCGCGGGCAACTGGAAGCACAGCGACTTGCCGCCGCCCGTGGGCATGATCGCGAGCACGTCGCGGCCGGCGGCGACGGCGTCCACGATCTCCGCCTGGCCGGGCCGGAAGGCGTCGAAGCCGAAGACGGAGGCGAGGAGGCCCTCGGGCGTGGCGGCGGTGTCGGGCATGGCGCGGGGAATCCCATAGCCGGGGTCGCGCCGCAAGCCGGTCAGGCGCGCAGGAGCGTGACCACGGTGTCGCCGTAGCGCCGCCGGTCGATCCGCCGCAGCCCCTCGGGCGGGTCGAGCGCCGCGCCCTCCTCCCACACGATCAGCGCGCCGGGCGCGAACCACCCCCCCGCCGCGAGCGCCGCCATCGCCGCCTGACCCAGCCCGCGGCCATAGGGCGGGTCGAGGAGGACGAGGTCGTGCGGCTCCCCCGGTCCGGGCCGGGTCGCGTCGCGGGCGTGGATGCGGGCGGGCGCGTCCAGGAGCGCAACGTTCGCGCGCAGGATCGCCAGCGCGGGGCGCCCGGTCTCCACGAAGGTCGCGCGGGCGGCGCCGCGGCTCAACGCCTCGAGCCCGAGCGCGCCGGTGCCCGCGAAGACGTCGAGCACGGCGGTGCCGTCGAGCGCGTCGGCATGGCCGCCGTTGGCGATCAGGTTGAAGATCGCCTCGCGCACCCGGTCGGTCGTGGGCCGCAGGCGAGCCGTCGCGTCGCCCGCGCCGACGGAGGCCAGCCGCCGCCCGCGCCAGCGGCCGCCGATTATGCGCAACCGGGGCTCACAGCAGCGCCTTCACCGGCCGGTCGGCGTCGGCCACCGCCGCGCGGTCGGGGGAGCGGCCGGCCTCGATCAGCCGCTTGGCCACCATGTAGGCGCGCGGGTCGTTCATCGCGTCCACCGCGAGCAGGTCCGCGCCCGCGTAGTACCAGTGCGAGCGCCCGCCCGAGGGGTCGTCGCGGGTGACGATGGCGTCGAAGCCCGCGTTCAGCCCCGCGATCTGCAGCTTCACGTCGTACTGGTCGGACCAGAACCACGGCGTCGCCACGTAGTCCTCGGCCGCGCCGAGCAGGTTGCGCGCGACGGTCTCGGCGTGGTGGATCGCGTGCGGCACGCTCTCGAGACGGATGCGCCGGTCGCGCCAGGGGAACGAGGAGCAGTCGCCCGCGGCCCAGACGCCCGGCGCCGAGGTCCGGCCGCGGGCGTCGACCGCGATCCCGTCCTCGCAGGCGATCCCGGCGGCCTCCGCGAGCCCGGTCGCGGGCCGCGCGCCGATCCCGGCGACCACGACGTCGACGGCGATCTCGCTTCCGTCGGTCAGCCGCGCGCCCTCGATCCGCCCGTCGCCCAGCAGGACGTCGAGCCCGACCCCCTCGCGCACGTCCACGCCCCGGTCGCGGTGCAGCGCGCGGAACCAGTCGGCGGTCGGCGCGCAGGCGACGCGCGACAGCAGCCGCACGTTCAGCTCCACCAGCAGGACCTCGAGCCCGAGGTGGCGCGCGACCGCCGCCGCCTCGAGACCGATGTAGCCGCCGCCGACGACCAGCATCCGCCCGCCCTCGCGCAGGTCGCCCCGGAGCGCGTCGATGTCGGCGAGGTCGCGGACGGTGTGCACGCCCGGCAGCCCGCCGGTGCAGCGTTCGGGCAGCGCGTGCGGACGCGAGCCGGTGGCGAGGACGAGCGCATCCCAGCCCTCGGTCCCGCCCGCATGGGTCAGCGTCCGGGCGTCGGGGTCGATCGCGTCGACCCGCGTGCCCAGGCGCAGCTCGACGCCCTGCGCCTCCCAGAACGACACCGGCCGCAGGTGCAGCCGCTCGCGCGGCATCTCGCCCAGCAGGTAGGCCTTGGACAGGGGCGGGCGCTGGTAGGGCGGCTCCGGCTCGTCGCCCCAGAGCGTGAGGCGGCCCGCGTAGCCCTGCGCGCGCAGCGTCTCGCACAGGCTCGCGCCCGCCTGCCCGGCGCCGACGACCGCGACGTGATCCATCCCGCGCCTCCCGCTGGCCCGCACGACGGCGGACGCCTATATCCCCACGGGGCGAACATCAAACGAGGGGACGCGAGAATGGCCATCACCGAGGGCGACCGGCTGCCCGATGCCGAACTGCTGCGGATGGGCGCGGACGGGCCCGAGACGGTCGCGCTGTCCTCGCTGACGAAGGGGCGCACCGTCGCGCTCTTCGCCGTGCCGGGCGCGTTCACCGGCGTCTGCACCACGGCGCACGTCCCGTCCTTCGTGCGCACGAAGGACGACTTCGCCGCGAAGGGCGTGGAGGACATCGTCTGCGTCGCGGTCAACGATCCGTTCGTGATGAGGGCCTGGGGCGAGGAGACCGGCGCGGCGGCGGCCGGGCTGCACATGCTGGGCGACGCGGACGGCGCGTTCACGCGGGCCGTGGGGATGGGCTTCGACGCCCCGCCCGCGGGCTTCCACGGCCGCTCGCGGCGCTATGCGATGATCGTCGAGGACGGCACGGTGCGCACGCTCCACGTCGAGGACAGCCCCGGCACCTGCGAGGCGTCGGGCGGCGAGGCGCTGCTCGCGACCCTCTAGCGGGGCGCGGAGGGGGCGCTCGTCGGGAGGTGCGATCGGGCCATGGCCCCTCCGCATCCCGTTCGGCGCGTCGACGGCATGACGGCGATCGTCGCTCCGGGTGACCCGGCGGCGGGACCGGAGGCGAACGGTCGGCGGAGAGACGCGCCGACCGGCCGTCGCGCGTCGTCGCTTGGCCCCGCCTCAGTCCTCGCGGGTGATGTGCAGGGTGCGGTTCGGGAACGGGATCTCGATGCCCTCGGCGTCGAGGGCGAGCTTGATCTCGCGGTTCATGTCCTTCCAGAAGCCGAAGAAGTCGGTCCGCGCGACCCAGGCGCGCACGAGGAAGTCGACCGAGGACTCGTTCAGCGCGTCGACCTTCACCGTGGGCTCCGTGTCGGCCATGAAACGCGCGTCCGCCACGATGGTCGCGCGGATCACGCGCTCCACCTGCGCGAGGTCGGCGCCGTAGCCCACGCCGAAGATCCACTCCGCCTGCCGCGTGTCGTAGACGGAGTAGTTGGTGATCGTGTTGCCCCAGACCTGGCTGTTGGGGATGATGATCTGCACGTTGCCGATTGAGGCGAGCTCGGTGAAGTTGAGGTTGATCCCCTTCACCGTCCCGCTCTCGGCGTTGATCGTGACGTAGTCGCCGAGCTTGATCGGGCGGAAGAAGATCAGCATCACGCCCGCCGCCACGTTCGACAGCGTGCCCTGCAGCGCCAGCCCGATGGCGAGCCCCGCCGCGCCGATGATCGCCACCAGCGAGGTCGTCTGGATGCCGAACGTGTTGAGCACGATCAGGAAGGCGAGCCCGATGATCGCGTAGCGCGCGAGGTTGGCGAGGAACTCGAACAGCGTGTCGTCGAGCCGGGCGTGGCGCGTCGCGAGCCGCTCGATCCGCCGCGCGACCCAGCCCGCGATCGCGAAGCCCACGATCAGGACGAGGATCGCCGAGAGCACGCTGCCCAGGATCGATACGAGGAACTCCAGCGAGACGAAGTCGCCGATCGCGCGGCCGGCGTAGATCTCGGTCGACAGGAACTCGTTCACGTCCGGCCCTCCTCGAGCGCGTCGATCGCGCGCGCCAGCGAGAGGTCGCGCTCCGTCAGGCCGCCCGCATCGTGGCTCGTGAGCCGGATGTCCACCCGGCCATAGGCGTTCGACCAGTCTGGATGGTGGTCGGCGGCCTCCGCCAGCGCGGCGACGCGGGACATGAATGCCCAGGCGCGCGCGAAGTCCGCGAACCGCCAGCTTCGCTCGATGCCCCCGTCGCGCTCGGTCCAGCCGGGCGGGATCATTCCTGCTCCTCGACGGTCGCTCGCCGGAACGGGCCGTAGCCGGTCATCACCTCGATGTCGTCGGCGATCGCGCGCGCCTCGGCCTCGAGATACTGCGCCACCGCCCGGCGGAACCCTTCGTTCGGGAAGTGGTGGAGCGAGTGGCAGGTGACGGGCAGGTAGCCGCGCGCGAGCTTGTGCTCGCCCTGCGCGCCGGCCTCCACGAGGCTCAGGCCGCGCGCGATGGCGTGGTCGATGGCCTGGTAGTAGCAGACCTCGAAATGCAGCATCGGATGGTGCTCGGTGCAGCCCCAGTAGCGGCCGTAGAGCGCGTCGCGGCCGAGGAAGTTGAGCGCGCCCGCGACCGGGCGCCCGTCGCGCTCGGCCAGCACCAGCAGCATGTCGTCGCGCAGCGTCGCCTGCGCCTCCTCGAAGAACGCCCGCGTGAGGTAGGGCCGCCCCCATTTCCGCGCGCCCGTGTCCTGATAGAACCGCCAGAACGCGTCCCAGTGGTCGGGGCGGATGTCGTCGCCCCCATAGGCGCGGATCGTGCCGCCGAAGGCCCGCGCGACCTCGCGCTCGCGCCGGATCGTCTTGCGCTTGCGCGAGCTGAGCGCGCCGAGGAAACCGTCGAAGTCGGCGTAGCCGTCGTTGCGCCAGTGGAACTGCTGGCTCGACCGGCCCATCAGCCCCGCCGCCTCGCCCGCCGCGCGCTCGGCCGCGGTGCAGAAGGTGACGTGCAGCGACGACAGCCCGTTGGCGTCCGCGAGCCCGGTCATCGCCTGCGCGAGCGCGGCGAAGCCCAGCTCCTCGTGGCCCGGGCGGGCGAGGAAGCGGCGGCCCGTCGCGGGCGTGAACGGGACCGCGACCTGCAGCTTGGGATAGTAGTCGCCGCCCGCCCGCTCCCAGGCCTGCGCGAATGCGTGGTCGAAGATGTACTCGCCTTGGCTGTGGCCCTTCAGGTAGCACGGCGCGACGGCCACGACCTCGCCGTCCGCGCGCGCGATGAGGTGCTGCGGCTGCCAGCCCGATCGCCCGCCGACGCTGCCCGAGACCTCGAGCGCGCGCAGGAAGCGATGCGTCGTGAAGGGGTCGGCGGGCGGGCCGCCATCCGCCGCCTCGGGGCAGGCGCAGGCGTCCCATTCGGCGGCGTCCACGGCGCCGAGGTCCGGCAGGACGGCGATCTCGATGGCGATGTCGGTCATGCGTCCGAGGTGGGGCCGCGGGCGGTCAGGGCAAGTAGCCTTCGAACGTCACGGCGTCGGCCACCCGCCGCGCCAGCGCCGCCTGCTCCGGGGTGCGGATCGTCCAGCACAGGATCGAGGAGCCGGCGGCCCTCAGCTCGGCGATGCGCGGCATGTCGAGCGCGTCGGCCTGGTGGCTCACGAAGGCGCAGCCGAGCGGGTCGTGGTCCGGGATGCCCGCCAGCCGCTCGCGCGTCGCCGCGGGCAGGTCGGGCCAGTCCTCGGCGCGGAACGGCCCCGTGACGAGGCCGCGGGGGACGTCCGGCGCGCGCTCGGCGCAGCGCGCGACGGAATGGGGGTTGAACGCCATCACCGCCACGTCGCCGCCGTAGCCCTCGAGCGCGGCCATCGTCGCGTCCTCGAGCGGCCCGATGTCGGGGCCGAGCGCGTGGTCGCGGCCCTTGATCTCGACCACCACCGGCACGGCGCCGGCGACCGCGGCCAGGACGTCGGCCAGCCGCGGCATCCCGGTCGCGCCGCCGCGCAGCGGGAGCCACGACAGCGCCTGCGCGTCGAGCGCGTCCACGGGGCCCTCGCCGTCGGTCATCCGGTCGAGCGTCGCGTCGTGGAACGCCATCGCCACGCCGTCGCCCGAGAGCTGCACGTCGAGCTCGATCGCGTAGCCGCGCGCCACCGCCGCCCGGAACGCCTCGATCGAGTTCTCGGGCCGGTCGGGGCCGTGCAGCCCGCGATGCGCGATCGGGCGCAGGAAGGCGTCGGGCAGGCTCATCGGACGGCGAAGATGCCCTCGATCTCGACCGCGACCCCGAAGGGCAGCACCGCGCCGACGGCCGAGCGCGAATGGCGGCCCGCCTCGCCCAGCACCTCGACGAGGAAGTCGGACGCGCCGTTGACGACCTTCGGCTGGTCGCCGAAATCGGGCGTGCAGTTCACGAACGCCGTCAGCTTCACGACGCGCTCGAGCCGCCCGAAATCGCCGTCGAGCGCCGCGCGGACCTGCGCCAGCAGCGCGATCGCGCAGGCGCGCGCCGCCGTCGCGCCGTCCTCCACCGACATGCCGTCGCCCAGCCGGCCCACGATGAGGCCGTCCGGCCCCGACGAGACCTGCCCGGACACGAACAGCAGGTCGCCCGCGCGCACGGCGGGCACGTAGTTCGCCGCCGGGGCGGGCGCGTCGGGCAGGGTCACGCCCAGGCGGGCGAGGGTCGCGTCGATGGACATCGGCGGCTCCTTGGGGTGGGGTCAGTCGCGGCGGAACAGGCCGCCCAGCACCTGCATGAGCACGCGCTCGGCCAGGTCGGGGGGCTCGGGCGCCGGCTGCTGCGGATAGGTCGGCAGCGGGGCCTGCTCGGGGTAGCGCTGCACGACCTGCGGCGCCGGGCGGGCCTCCGCCAGCGGGTCGATCATCGGCAGCGGCGTGACCGGCAGCCCCTCATGGATGCGCGCCATCGCCTCGCGCCAGATCTCCGCCGGCAGGCCGCCGCCGGTCACGCCGGTCAGCGGCGTGTTGTCGTCGTAGCCCATCCAGACGCCCGCCACGTAATCGCCGGTGAAGCCGATGAACCACGCGTCGCGGTAGGACGAGGTCGTCCCGGTCTTGCCCGAGGCGGGGCGACCGTCGGGGAGCTTGGCGCGCGTGCCGGTCCCGGCCTCGACGCCGCGGTGCAGGATGTAGACGAGCTGGCGCGCGGCGTCCTCCTGGATCACCCGCTCGCCCAGCCCGCTCTCGTGGTCGAGGAGCGCGGCGGCGTCGCCGCGCAGCGTGAGCGTCGTGAGCCCGTAGGGCGTGACCGCCGTGCCGCCGTTGAGGATGCCCGCATAGGCGCCCGTCATCTCGATCAGCGTCGATTCGGACGCGCCGAGCGCCAGCGCGGGGCCGTCGGCGAGCGAGCTCTCGATGCCGAACTGCGTGGCGACGTTGCGCACGACGTCGCGGCCCACCGATTCCGAGAGCCGCACGGTCGAGGTGTTGAGCGAGCGCGCGAGGCTCTCGGTCAGCGTGACCTCGCCCGCGAACTCGCGCGTGTAGTTCTCGGGCGACCAGGGGCCCGAGCCGGGGATGTCGATCGTGAGCGGCGCGTCGAGGATCCGGTCGTCGAAGCGCCAGCCGAGGTCGAGCGCCGCGGCGTAGACGAACGGCTTGAACGACGAGCCGGTCTGCCGGACCGCCTGGATCGCGCGGTTGAACTGCCCGCCGCCGCGGGTGTCGCGGCCGCCGACCATCGCACGCACCGCGCCGTCCGCCGACATGACCACGATCGCCGCCTGCGCGTCCGAGCCCGCGGCGACCCTGGTGTCGAACACCTCCGTCAGCGCGGCCTCGGCGGCGGCCTGGATGCGCTGGTCGAGCGTGGTGCGCACGATCACGTCCTCGGTGGTCTCGTCGGTGAGGAAGTCCGGCCCGTCCGACATGACCCAGTCGGCGAAGTAGCCGCCCGTGTCCTGGCGCGCGGCGGGCGAGAGCGTCGCCGGCTCGGCCATCGCCGCCGCGAAGGCGCCGTCGGTCAGCATCCCCTGCTCGTGCATCAGGCGCAGCACCGTGCGCGCGCGGTCCTGCGCCCGCTCGAGGTTCGCGGTCGGCGCGTAGTAGGACGGCGCGGGCAGCAGCCCCGAGAGCATCGCCGCCTCCTGCGGCGTGAGCGTGTCGACGGACTTCCCGAAATAGCGCTGGCTCGCGGCCGCGAAGCCCCGCGCGCCCGCGCCGAGATAGGCGCGGTTGAGGTAGATCGCGAGGATCTCGGCCTTGGTGAACTTGGCCTCGAGCGCGAAGGCGTAGGGGATCTCCCGGGCCTTGCGCCAGACGCTGCCCGCGCGGCAGTCGGCCTCGAACTCGGCCTCCGTCAGCCCCGTCGACGGATCCCAGTCGACGCCGAGGCACAAAAGCTTCGCCACCTGCTGCGTGATCGTCGAGCCGCCCGCGCCCGAGAGCGGCGAGCGCCCCGCCGCGACGTTGGTCCGCATCGCGCCCAGGATGCCGCGCGGGCTGACGCCGAGGTGGCGGTAGAAGCGCTTGTCCTCGGAGGCCACGACCGCGTTGACGAGGTTGGGCGACACGCCCGCCGCCGTCACCAGCCCGCCGAAGTTGTCGCCCCGCCAGGCGAAGGTCGCGCCGTCGCGGTCGGTCAGCGTGACCGAGCCCCGCGCGCGCCCGTCCGCCAGCGTCGCCATGTCCGGGATGCGCGCGTAGTTGTAGGCCGTCGCCGCGCCCACGATCAGCGCGAGGACCACCGCCCCTCGCCACGCCAGCGCCCAGCCCAGGCGGAGCGCGAGGCGGAACGGCCAGAGCAGCCACCCCGCCAGCCCGCGGCGGGCCCTGGGCGTGCGCGGCTTGCGCTTCGCACGCGCGGCGGGCTTCGGCTCCGCCTGCGCGCGCCGCTTGTCGGCCACCAGCCGTCGTCCCGGTTTCGCCATGCCGCTCGTCCCTCGGAGGGTTTCGGAAGACGATACGCGCCGCGCCCGGCGAAGGGCACCCCGTCCGACGCGTCGTCTCGCATCCGCGGCATTCGGTTTCTGCCAAATTCTTGTGCATCGCCTACGGAACAGGCGCATTTCACGGCAGGCGACCCGCCGCAGTGTCGGTTCCAGTCCCCCCGCGCGTTGCCCCGCACCCCCCGGCTCCGCGATCTGGACCGCGTCCGGCCCGACGGGTCGCAACGAGACCGCAAGAGGGGACACGCGTGAAACTCATCATCGCAGCGATCAAGCCGTTCAAGCTCGAGGAGGTGCGCGAGGCGCTCACCACGCTCGGCGTGCGCGGCATGATGGTCACCGAGATAAAGGGGTTCGGCTCGCAGTCGGGCCATACCGAGATCTACCGCGGCGCCGAGTACGCCGTGAACTTCGTGCCGAAGGTGAAGCTCGAGATCGTGGTGCCGACCGCGATGGCCGACCAGGTCGTCGAGACCATCGCCGCCACCGCCCGCACCGACAAGATCGGCGACGGCAAGATCTTCGTCCTCGACGTCGGCCAGGCCGTGCGCGTGCGCACGGGCGAGCTGAACGACGACGCGATCTGACCGACCGACAGCCAAGGGGAAACCGAACGCAATGAGAAACCACACCACACTGGCCCTGGGGATCGCGCTCGCCGCGTCGCCCCTCGCGGCCCTCGCGCAGGAGACGGTCGTCGTCGTCGAGGAGGCCACCGAGGTCGCGCCCTCCTTCGACGAGATCGGCCCCTACCTGATGACCACGCTGCTGTTCCTGGTCGGCGGCTTCCTCGTCTTCTGGATGGCGGCCGGGTTCGCCATGCTCGAGGCGGGGCTGGTGCGCTCCAAGAACGTCACCACGCAGCTCACCAAGAACATCGCGCTCTTCTCGATCGCGGGCATCATGTACTGGCTGGTCGGGTTCAACCTGATGTATCCGGGCGACTTCAACGGCTACGTCGGCGGGTTCTTCAACATCACCTCGCTCGAGCCCGTGGGCCTCGGCGCCGCGGACGCGTCGCTCGACTACGCCTCGGTGGCCTCGGACTTCTTCTTCCAGCTGATGTTCTGCGCCACGACCGCGTCGATCGTCTCCGGCACGCTGGCCGAGCGCATCAAGCTCTGGCCGTTCCTGATCTTCGTCGTGGTGCTGACGGGCTTCATCTACCCGATCGAGGCGTCGTGGCAGTGGGGCGGCGGCTGGCTGTCCTCCTTCGACGGCGACACCGGCTTCTACGACTTCGCCGGCTCCACGCTGGTCCACGCGGCGGGCGGCTTCGCGGCGCTGGCGGGCGCGATCGTGCTCGGCCCGCGCCTGGGCAAGTACGCCAAGGACGGGCGCGTGATCCCGATGCCGGGCTCGAACCTCGCGCTCGCGACGCTCGGCACGTTCATCCTCTGGCTCGGCTGGTTCGGCTTCAACGGCGGCTCGCAGCTCGCCGCGGGCACGGTGGGCGACATCACCGATGTCGGCCGGATCTTCGCGAACACCAACATGGCCGCCTCGGCCGGGGCGGTGGCCGCGCTGATCCTCACTCAGGTCCTCTACAAGAAGGTCGACCTGACGATGGTGCTCAACGGCGCTCTCGCGGGCCTCGTGTCGATCACCGCCTCGCCGCTCGAGCCGTCGCTCTTCGGCGCGCTGTGGATCGGCGCGGTCGGCGGGCTCATCGTGGTGTTCACCGTGCCGATGCTCGACCGCATGAAGATCGACGACGTGGTCGGCGCCATCCCGGTCCACCTGCTCGCCGGGTTCTGGGGCACGATGGTCGTCCCGGTCTACGCCGGCGCGGACAGCAACTTCGTGACGCAGTTCATCGGCTTCGTGTCGATCGGCGCCTTCGTCTTCGTCGCGAGCCTGATCGTCTGGCTCATCCTCAAGGCGACGATGGGCATCCGGGTCTCCGAGGAGGCCGAGGTCACCGGGCTCGACATGTCCGAGCTCGGGATGGAGGCCTATCCGGAGTTCTCCCGCGGCTGACGCGCGGGACGGCGAGCACGGGGCCCCCGGACGGATGCGTCCGGGGGCCCTCTTCGTTCCAATGCTTTGTATTCCGGGCGGAACCCGCGTCGGGCGTGAACGAAGCGTTCACCTCGCCTGACTAATCCAGGGGGTGCGGATCGTCGTTCCGCCTCAGTCTGGAGTCACGATGTCGCCCTTCCGCTCCCTCGCCGCCATCGCGGCGTTCGCCGTGCTGGCACCTTCGGCGGTCACCGCCGCCACGCTGCGCATCGACATGACTCTCAGGGAGTCGGGCTCCTACCAGGACGGGTGGACGGGCAACACCACGCAACTCACCCCGTTCTCCGCGCGGCAGGTCGACCTCCTCGGCATGGCGACGTCGTTCTGGCAGACCGTCCTCACCGGGTTCCAGGGCCGCGACGCCGTCGTCGCCGTCACCGCCTCGATGGCGTCCATCGACGGGTCCGGCCGGGTCGCCGCCTATGCCGGGCCGCGGACGGGCGAGTGGATCCAGGGCGCCGAGCCGATGACGGGCGCCTCCAAGCGCTTCCTGCGCGCAAAGAGCGGGATCGTTCATTTCGACGCGGCCGATTTCGGCGCCTCCGCCGCGCGCCCGCTCTCCGACGACATGTTCCTGACGACGGCGATCCACGAGCTCTCGCACATCTTCGGCTACGGCACGATCATGAAGCAGAACGGCTTGGTCGACGCTTCGGACCGCTATGTCGGCTTGGCCGCGGTCGATGCCTTCAATCGCCAGAACGGGACGTCGGTAGGGTCCATCCTCCTCGACGAGGGCACCGGCCACTGGTCGGAATGCTGGGTCGCGGAGGCGACGGGCAAGGCGTGCACCGACGGTCGCGGCGGCAGCGCGCTCACGACGAACCATCCCGACGTGCTGACGCCGATCCTGCCTCGGAGCGGCGCGACCATGACCGCGGCCTCGATCGCCATGTTCCGCGACCTGGGCTTCGACACGATCGATCCCGCCACCCGGATCGCCTTCCCCACGGCCAGCGCCACGGCCGCGCCGCCCCCCGCGGTCGCGCCGGTCCCGCTGCCCGCGGGTGGACTGCTTCTGCTCACCGGCCTCGGCGCGATCGCCGCAACCGGTCGCCATGGATCGAGCGGACGCAGGGGCCGATCGTCATCCGTCGAGGCGCACCCGGTCGTCGGCACCTAGCCGAGCGAGCCCGACCGCCTCGGGGGCGGTCGGACAGACGCATCGCCAAATGTGGCCGCCTGGCCGCTACCCGAAAAGGGCTACCCGGAAAGCGTCCACGTCGGGAGCCGAGTCGATGCCCCGAATCGGTTCAGACGGCGGCGCCGATCCAGTCCTTGAGCGCGGCCTTGGGCGCCGCGCCGATCTTCTGGTCCACCGCCTCGCCGCCCTTGAATAGGAACAGCGCGGGGATGCCGCGGACGCCCATCTGCGCGGGCGCCTGGGGATTCTCGTCCACGTTGACCTTCACGATCTTGACCCGCCCGTCGAACTCCGCCGAGAGCTCCTCGAGCGCCGGGCCGATCTGCTTGCACGGTCCGCACCACTCGGCCCAGAAGTCGACGACGACCGGGATGTCGGACTGGCGGACGACCTCGTCGAACGTGGCGTCGGTGACGGCGATGGTGGCCATGTCGATCACTCCTCGGGCGATGCGGGAGCCTCGACGTATGGCCCGTCGCCCAGCGCGTCAATGACCGCGGCATGCCGCGTCACGAGTTCGTCGGGCAGCTCCATGAGCCGGGCCGACCGCGTCCAGACGATCGCCGTTCCGATCGTCCGCCCCGGCCAGATCGCGGCCGCGGCGCGGGCGTAGACCCCCATCTGCGCAAGCAGCCCCGCGGGCGTGTCCCCGGGTTCGTCGGGGACGGCGGCGTTCGACTTGAAGTCCGCGACGACGACCCGGTCCGGCGTCACCACCACCCGGTCCATCGTGCCGAAGACCGCCGGTCGGCCGGGAGCCGCCGGGAGCGCGAAACCCACCTCGGCGAGCGTGTCGGGGGCGAAGAGCCAGCGCAGGTCGGGCGCGTCGAGCGTGCGGCTCGCCTCGGCGAGCGCGGATCTCGTTTCGGCCGGCGCGAGTTGCGCGAAGCCGCGCAGGATCGCGTCCGCCACGACGTCCCGTTCTTCGAGTGCGACGCCCGGCAGATGCTCGAGCAGCGCATGCACCGCACTGCCCCGCAACCGCGCCACCTCGCCGTCGGCCTCCGCGTCGCCCGGCAGGGTTTTCGCCCCCGGCAGCATGGAAGGCGAGATGCGCGGCGGCACCACGGGCGGAGCCGGTACCTGCGCCTCGAGCCAATCCGGGCGCGGCCCGTCCTCCGGCTCGGCCGGAGCGGAAGCGTCCGCCGCCGTCCAGTCGCCCTCCTCGAGCCGCAGCCCCTCGCCCCAGCCGAAGTCGCGCGGCTCGGCTTTGCAGGCCTCCATCCCCGCCCGGATCGTGGCGTGCCAGCTCGCCGCC